>CATOSP010000003.1 GCA_951812625.1 uncultured Dehalococcoidia bacterium
CGGGAGCAAGCTCTGGCCGAGTATCACGTACACTTCTCAGTCGAAACCCCGATAATTAGTATGTCAAAACGGGAAATTGTGAAATTGGGAATTGAGCTCGGCGTTCCCCTTGAGTACACGTGGAGCTGCTATGAAGGCGGGAAACGGGCCCTGCGGAATCTGCGATAGCTGCCTGCTGCGGGCCAAGGGCTTCCAGGAAGCCGGCGTCCCCGACCCGGCTCTGGCCCGGTTGGAAGGGGAATAATGGTTCTGCGGGTGAGCCGTCAATCAGTGCGGCAGGCGAGATATTCCACTCCCTCCAGGGAGAGGGAGCGAACATCGGCGCGGCCACAGTGTTCCTCCGGCTGGCCCAGTGCAACCTTGCCTGCTCCTGGTGCGACACCAAGTATACCTGGGACTGGGACAACTACCGCTACGAGGACGAGGTGACGACCCTGGCAATGGAGGAGGTGCGGGACGCGGTGCTGGCCTACGGCTGCCCCCACCTTGTCATCACCGGCGGCGAGCCGCTGTTGCAGCAGCGGGAGCTTGCGCCACTGGCAGCGGCGCTGAAGCAGTCGGGCTTCTTCTGCGAGGTGGAGACCAACGGCTCCATCCTCCCCGTCCCGGAGCTGGCGGCGCACATCGACCAGTGGAACGTCTCCCCGAAGCTGGCCAACTCCGGCAACCCCTTGGCCCGCCGCACCATCCCTGCCGTCCTGGAGGGGTTCGCCCGCCTGCCCAACGCCTTCTTCAAGTTTGTAGTCGTTGACCCCGAAGACCTGGCCGAGGTCTGCGAACTGCGGGACCGGTTCAACATCCCCCCCGAGCGCATCATCCTGATGCCCGAAGGCAGGTCATACGAAACCCTCCGCAACCGCAGCCAGTGGATCTCCGACGCCTGCGTAAAAGAAGGCTTCCGCTTCTCCACCCGCCTCCACATCCTCCTCTGGGCCGACGAGGCGCGGCCGGTGACGGAGCGCGCCTCCATATAAGGTTGGAGTCAGGAAGTGACTCTACGGCGAAGGCAGCGGTTCCTGTTGCAGACGGCCAGACTTGCCTATTCGATATATGAAGGGCCGGGGAGCCTGCACCATTACCTGCAGGATGCGATCATAGGCCTTCACAAGGCAGAAAAATTGCTCCCACGTCCGAGCCTGCGACCCCCAGAGATAAAAGACACCGATACCGTACTGCCTGATAGCGGATATCTCAGCCAGCTTTTTGTGGTACGACCAGTCCTGACCAATAACCGTCCAGCCTCTCTGTCCAACGACGGGAAGCCACACATCGTCAGTTGCATCTGCCGGGAAATGCTGCTGGTGAAATTCAATCCCGACGGGGACTTGCAATCTTCTCAGGACCTCGGGGATCCTTTTCCCAACACTCCGGTCAAAAAATAACGTAGGGCTAGACGCACTGGCCATTGCCGTCGGGATTCAGCCCCTCGAAACGGAGGGCATCCTCTATCTCTTTCTTGCAAAGCCCGAAATCATCTTCAAGGTCCTTCAGTGACTCACCAGCCTTCCAACGGCCGCTGATCGCCCAAGTGGGAATCCCGTGAACAATCGGGTTCCCGAAGGAGGCCCTTGGGTCGATTTTCACCAGTGAGTCCCGTCCTCCCGGATGCCAGGTCAGGGCCAGGTCAAAATCGTAATCGAACTCCGCGAATCTCTGCCCAACGAGGTCACTCCAAGCCAATTGGCCCGCAGCATCGGTAACTATCACTTTGCTGAAATCGGAGTTAGCCTCAACCTGATGGTAGTCCATCAGGATATGGTGGCCTTCCGTCTTGAACTTGTACTCAGTGAAGGGATACTGAGCACCGAATTGGCTCGAAATATACTCTCTAGCTCTACGAATTCGCCGTAGGAGAATGCCCATCCTACGGAAATAGGCCACAAAAGCTACCTCAACGAGCTCCAGATACGAGAGAGGTTGCCTCTTGACCCTGTCCGACAATACAGGGTCCCTGCCGTAATGCCAATAGGCAACCGCCCGAGGACTGGTGCCAGCATACCGGGCAGCATCACTTACCTGGTACGCAGGCTCGTACAACCTGCCATACCAAGGCGCTTCCTCTCTGGCATCAGCCGATGTGGTCATGCTCATGTGGCCTCACCGACGCAATGGGTAGCTGGGATAAGGCGGACCCTACCCAATGCGCATATATGTTCTATCATAACACGGTTGCTCGCGCGAGCTTAGCTCCCTGCGCCCATATAGAACAGCCCGAGTCAAAAATAGTCCATCCCAAAGACTATCTGTGTTATCGATGGGGAGACTGGACTGCAACTACCCCAACAACCCCGTAAGCTCGTTCACGTCCCCCACCTCATCCAGCCGCGACACCATCTCTATTACCGCCTCGGCCTTCTCCTCTCCCAGCGTTGGGACTGACAGGAACCGGAACTTGCCCAGCAGCTCTTCGTGGGACGCGGGGTTCTGGGCGTCGCCGTGCTGGGCCGTCACTTGGTTCTGGAAAGTGCGCCCGTCGCGCAGCTCCACCGACACCCGGGCCGAGGGATAATCGTAGCGTTTGAAGTTCATCTCCGGGTCCGCCGCCACCTCCACCCGCTGGGCCAGGGAAAGGACAGCGTCGTTGGAAATGGCGTCGGGATAGAACGCCGTTACGTCGGTGCAGCCGGTCTCGATGGACGCAGCCACGGCGTAGGGTATGGAGAACTTCGCTGCCAGCATGGTCTCCGGCTCCGGGTCGGCCATGATCAGGGCCATCGGCGGCGCTTCCACCCGGACGCGGCTGACCTCCGGCGATTTGAACTCTTCCCGTTGCACGATCTCCAGCACGGCGTCCAGCACCGGGTGGTTGTAGAGGCAGCAGGCGTGGAACTTGAAGTAGTTCTGCTGGATGCGGTAGGAACCCGCCTTGCCCAGGCCCGCCACCGCCGTCTCCGTGTCGAGGCCCGTGCCGAGGATGCTGCCGTAGACGTCCGACGGCGCATCGTCCAGGGCGGTGAACCCGCACCCTACCAGTTGCGCGGCCAATATCCCCTGGAACCCGGAGCGCCCCGGGTAGAGGTTGCGCACCGTGGCCCCCTCGGTGCAGGGTGCCCATGTGTTGGCGGGACTCATGGACGTGGCCAGGTTCATGGCCGTGCGCATGTCCCCGGCGTTGTAGCCCAGCAGCCGCGCCGTGGCCACCGCCGTGCCGATTGTGCCCCAGGTGCCGTGGGAGTGGACGTCAGCCTTCCCGGCAGTGGCCGCGCCTATCCGCGACGTGATCTCGTATCCGGCGATGACGCTCTCCAGCAGCGCCCTGCCGCTGGCACTCCGCTCCTCGGCCACGGCAATGGCCCCCGGCGTGACGTGGATTGACGGATGTCCTCCGCCCAGCCGCGTGCCCTCGTCCATCTCCAGGCAGACCCCGGCGGTGGCGTTGACCATCGCGGCGTAGCCGGCCTGCACCTGCCCGCCGTGGCCCATGACTGTGGACGCGCCTCCCGGCCCCAGGGTGCGGGCCAGCCCGGCGAAGCTGGCGTTTTCCGGCTGCCTGCTCCCTGCCAGTATCGCGCCAATGGTGTCCAGCACCACGTTGCGCGCGGCGTCAACGGTCGATTCATCCAAATGGTCAAGGGTAAGCCCGGAGGCGAATGCAGAAAGGCGGTCCAGGTATTCAGCAGACATGGCGGTTCTCCTGTACGGGCAGCGTTGGGATTCCGGCAGTCACATATTACATGAAAATCCGGGCTTGTCATGCCCATATTCGCTGAGGGTATATTTCCGTGTCTTTAGTGAATCCCCCAGGAGCGATGAGAACAACGGGAGGGTGTCAAGAGGGGTCTTGCAAGCTCAACTACGCTAACCGTCGGAGGATTGCCCGATACCAGACAGCATGGTTGCCCCATCCTCCGAACGAGCCCAATATACGGTACGGAAGCCCCCTTGGGGCACGCCAATACCCTATAATGGCCTCAAAGTCCACCCGCCGCAGCCATCTCACGAGGACCGCCATGACCAGCAAGCTGCCCCAACAGGCGAAGGATGCCCGAGAGACGGCTCTCCCCACTACGAGCCGGCCGGAAGACAGTGATGGGGCTGAGTTTTACGATGAGAAGCTCGAAAAGTTCCCGGTCTTCCCTCCCAGGGATGATATGCAGAACTCCCTTCACCTGGACCAACCAGCCCACCAGGCAGCCCTCCAGCGGCACTTCCGGGGTGGCGACGACGCCATCGTCCTGAGCGAAATCCCGGTGCGGCAGTCGCCGGGGCAACGGGAAGGCCACCGGATTCCTGACCTGCTCATAGCCTTCGGCGTGGACCGGCCATTGGCGGTAGAGCAGAATGGATACTCCATCCGCGACCAGGGCAAGCCCCCCGACTTTGTCCTGGAAGTAGCCTCCCCCACCACGGGACTTGAGGACTATACCGGGAAGCGCATCGACTATGCCAACTTCGGCATTCCCGAATACTGGCGGTTCGACCCCTCGGGCGGACGCTATCACGGAGCGCCCCTGGGCGGCGACCGGCTGGTTGAGGGGGCGTACCAGCCCATCGAGATTATCGAGACCAGTCCGGACCACCTCCACGGACACAGCGACGTTCTCAACCTGGACCTGTGCTGGGAGAACGGGCTCCTGAGATGGTGGGACCCAGCAGCCCAGCGTTACCTGCTGACTTTCGACGAAACAGACCAAGCCCGCGCCGAGGAAGCTGAAGCCCGCGCCGAGGCCGAAGCCCGTGCAGATTCCGCCGAAGCCCGCGTCCGGGAGTTGGAGGCTGAACTGGAACGCCGCGGCGGGACCTGAAGGCCCCGTCGCCAACCGGCAACCGCATTTGAGCGTCGCACTTCTCTCGCCCCAGCCCCTCCGCCTTCCTGAGCAACTTCCAGCGGCCCACGCCTCTGCGGGCAAATCCGCGGTCGGTGTTCAGCAATACCCAGACCCAAAGGAAGAGCCTCAGGAATACCCTCATCCAATTGGGCTGTCCAGATTCCCGCCGCTGAATCGCGGCATCACCTTGGTGGCGAATTCTTCGAGGTTCTTGAGCGTCTTGCGGAGGGGCAGGCCGGTGTGGGTGAACTCCACCAGCAGGTACTCCAGGCTGCACACCTCCTGTAGCTCCTGGACCTTCTCAGCCACGTTGTCCGGCGACCCGACCAACAGGGTTCGAGGTTCAAGGAAGTCCCAGTCCAGCTTCACGTCATTGCCCAGTTCTTCGCCGGGGTTGGTGAACACCTGTCTGCCCCGAAACGGGTCGTTGAACACGAACGACGACATGATTGCGGCCTCGGCATCCCTCCGGGCTTCCTCCATCGAAGAGGCAACGTATGTGGACCGCATCACGGCCTGGTCCTCTCCCAGCGTGAACAGACGGCCCTCCAGTCCAGACCGGACTTCGGCGTAGAGTTCCATGCGCTGCCGGACCCTGGCGGGCGGCGGCTGCCAGTAGCAAGCCTTCAGTCCCATCTCAGCGGCGGTTGTGACTGAGTTATCTGTGGACACGGTCATCCACAGCGGAGGGTGCGGCTTCTGGAAAGGCCGGGGTGTGACCCTTAGCCTGGTCACCCGCTCCCCGTCCTGCCAGGCTGGGTCGGGAGGGTACGAGGGATGGGAGAACACGGTATCCTCGGCGGGGAAACTGTAATTGGCCCCCGTGTGAGAGAAGTAGGGGTCAGACCATATCTTGCGGACGATCTCAACCGTCTCCCGGAACAGTTCCCGGTTCTCCCGGTCCTTGCGCGGGTCCGCGTTGGGGTGGAACTGCGGCCCCTCGTAGGGCCAGATCCCCCGTCCGAACCCCACATCGAGGCGGCCCCTCGTCATGTTGTCGAGGATCGACAGGTCCTCGGCCAGGCGTATTGGATGCCACCAGGGAGCGATGTTGGCCATCTGGCCGATGCGAATCCTGGAAGTCCTCGCCGCCAGGTCCGCGCCCAGCAGAATCGGGTTTGGGAGGTCGCCCACACCGTAGGGACCGAAATGGTGCTCCCCCAGCCACATGGCCTCAAATCCCAGTTCCTCGGCCAGGACGGTCTGCTGCCTGAGGTTGTCGAGCATATCGGCGGCATTGGTGGCTTCCCCCGCTGACGCCGCCACCGTGGTAAACGCTGCAAACCTCAAAACTGCACCTCAGCCTTTCTTGCCCCTACATGCGCCCGGACGTGCCTGTCCTGGATGTGCCTGTCCCGGATGTGACCGTAGTCGGGCGCGACAGCCCCGTGCGGGGTTCCAGTGGATTGTGACATAATGGCCTTGCTATGGAAACTCGTCCCAGCCATCTCACGAGGACCGCCATGACCAGCAGGCTGACCCAACAGGCGAAGGACGCCCGAGAGGCGGATCCCCCCACTACGAGCCGTCCGGAAGACAGTGATGGGGCTGAGTCTTACGATGAGAAGCTCGAAAAGTTCCCGGTCTTCCCTCCCAGGGATGATATGCAGAACTCCCTTCACCTCGACAGACCGGCCCACCAGGCGGCCCTCCAACGGCACTTCGGGGGTGGCGACGCCACGATCATCCTCAGCGAAATCCCGGTGCGGCAGTCCCCGGGGCAGCGGGAAGGCCATCGCATCCCCGACCTGCTCATAGCCTTCGACGTGGACTTCCCGCTGGGGGTCGAGCAGAGGGGATACTCCATCCGCGACCAGGGAAAGCCCCCCGACTTCGTGCTGGAAATAGCCTCCCCAACCACGGGGCTGGAAGACTATACCGGGAAGCGGAGCGACTACGCCAACTTCGGGATTCCCGAATACTGGCGGTTCGACCCCTCGGGCGGCCGCTATCACGGAGCGCCCCTGGGCGGCGACCGGTTGGTTGAGGGGGCGTACCAGCCCATCGAGATCATCGAGACCAGTCCGGACCACCTCCACGGACACAGCGACGTTCTCAACCTCGACCTGTGCTGGGAGAACGGTAACCTGAGGTGGTGGAACCCAACGGCCCAGCGTTACCTGATGACCTTCGACGAAATAGACGAAGCCCGTATCGCGGAATCTGAAGCCCGTATCGCGGAATCTGAGGCCCGTGCCAATGCGGAAGCCCGTGCAAATTCCGCCGAAGCCCGCATCCGCGAGTTGGAAGCGGAACTCGAACGCCGCGGCGGTGCCTGAAGACCACGTCGTCAACCAGCAATCGCATCAGGGGGTTGCGCCGGTCTCGCCCCAATGTCCTCCCGCGCAGTTGGCCTGGGATTGTGACATAATAGCCGCATTATGGAAACTCGACCCAGCCCCTCCGCGTTCCTGAGCAACCTTCGAGGGCCGATGGCCCTGGGAGGAAAGCTGCGGTCGGTGTTGGGGAATACCTGGACCAAGATAAAGACCCGCAGCAACTGCTGCGGAAACCTCGGAGAACCGGGCTGTTGAAAGACCCCGCCTGATGCTCCCGGTGGGGAGCACGGACACGAACACCCCCACGGACACGGTCACGGGACGGGCGGCGCGGACTAGCCCCCGTTGCCCCTCAGCCCCAGCCCCTCCCACCAGTGGCGGCCGCGTCCTCTGCGCCTGCGCCTGAATCCCATGCGGGTCAACCGCATCCCGAAGGCCCGCTGCGACAACGGCTCCCGCTCAGCCTCCAGGCACCAGTCCAGGAACTCGTCGTACAGCCTCCGGGCGATAATGCGTGTCCCCGGCCCGACAACGCAGCGGTCGTCGGCGAACCGGCGCACCATCTCCGCTGCCGGGTCCACGCCGTCGTCTCCAGTCCCGCCGGGCTGCACTTCACCGGCATCCCCGTCCCCGGCGTCATCCTGCGTGTCCGCCGCAGGGGTCTCCTGATCGGCTCCGGTCAGGGCCTGCGCACTGACCGCGGCGGCGCAGAAGTCCAGCAGTTTCCAGGTACTTTTCCAGCCCGCCGAAGTCGTCCCAGGAAACGGGCTTGCCGTCCAGTCCGGTGGCATCCAGGACAAAGGAAACCGAGTCAACCGCAAGGGGCTGTCGGTACTCGGGAGGGCACGACCATACCGGGGCCAGCATCCCGAGCCTGAAGGAGCGGTCAATCAGGTAGAGGCAGGCGCGGGCGGCGCGGAGGGCGGGTTCCGTATCGCCCAGGGGTTTGCCTGAGCAGACCGACTCCAGGGTGCGGTGACTCTGCATGGCTGAGAAGGCGAACGCGCCCCGGACCTGGTTGGTGGAGCAGCGGACCAGCTCGGCCCGGTTCATGGGAGGCAGAGGGCTGAACACCTCCACCATCTGGCCGTCACTGGTGACCAGCACCTCCCGCCCGGTGGGGAGATGCTCCGAGGTGATCTGTCCCTTTTGCACGGCGGTCCAGCAAGCGATGGAGAGGGCAAGGTTCTCCCTCACCATCCGGATCTCCCACTCCGGCCCGAAGCCTCCCCTCACAACCCCCTCCGGTGTACTTAAGGGCACGCCAGACCCGCTGCTGGACCTTCCGTTATCCCCCCTTACGCGGGAACTCACGGTATTGGATTCAAAAAGCCGCCCCCGGCCCGGCGGTCGCGGACCACGGGGGCGGGCACATTGCGCGGAGCCTACTTGGTGACGTCCATCACCACCTTGATGATCTCGTCGGTGCGCTGCTCATACATATCGTAGGCGGCCTGCACATCCGAGAGCCCCATCCGGTGGGTGATGAGCCCTGCCGGGTCGCACCAGCCCCGGTCGCGGAGGCCGACGATCTCCCGGATATGGGAGATGGGGTCGCCGCTGCGCGCGCCGGTGGTGGGGATCATCCGGGGCTGCTTGTCCATCAGCCAGTGGTACTCCACCGGCACCCAGTCCTCGCTGGAGATGCCGAACACGATGATCGTGCCGAACTGGCGCACCAGCCGGAAGCACATGTTGAAGGTGTCGGGATACCCGGCGGCCTCGACCACAACGTCCGGGCCGTCTCCGCCGGTGATCTCCAGCACAGCCTCGCCGATCTCTTCCCGGCTGGGGTTCACGGTATGGGTCGCGCCGAACTCCTTGGATTTCTCCAGCCGGTAGTCCAGCAGGTCGGCCCCGATGACGGCCCGCGCGCCCATCCGGGACGTGAGCATGGTGAAACTCAACCCGATGCTGCCCTGGCCCAGGACCAGCACGGTCTTGCCCAGCAGGTTGGGCATCTGCTGGCAGGAGAACAGCACGGTGCCCGAGGGCTGGCACATGACCCACTCGTCCAGCGTGCCGTAGTCGGGCAGGGCGGCGATGCGTCCGGGGTCGGAGACGATGTACTCGGCAAGCCCGCCCGTCTCACCGGCGGGGATGACGATGCAACGCTGCCCTTCCTGGAACTGGTCGGTCTTGCTGTCGATGATCACCCCGGCGACCTCGTGGCAGGGTCGGCCCGGGGCCATCGGGTAGCGGTCCTCGGGCAGCACCGGACCATAGCTGCCGCGGATGTCGCTGCCGCAGACCGACGCCCTTTCAATCTTGATAAGGCACTGGCCGTCGGCGGCGCTGGGGGTATCAATTTCTATGATCTCGAAGTTCTTCGGGCTGGTAAGTCTGGCTGCTCTCATATAAAGGCAACTCCTTCAGACAAAAACTGGTGGAAGGACTTGGGTGCTCCCCAAGCCCGCCATATCTTAATATGAGACCCAAACTTCGGCAAGCTAAGGCCCTGGCCGGTGGCGGATTATGCTGCCCGCTCCTGGTTCAGTGCCAGCAGCCGCTCAAGAATCTCAGGTTCGGATAGATCGTGGGGCCAGCCGTAAGCGTCGGCGACAGCATTGTCTAACTGTTGATGGATGTTTTGCAGCCACATAGGGCGGGTGTTGTAGAGGTTGGTTAGAGTCCGCTTCTTCAACTCCGATTGCGTTACACCGGTGGGGTTGAGCCAGCCTTGCCGCAGCTCGTCCAGCTTCCGCGCCGCCCCCGCAATGGCCTCGCGCTGTTCTTCAATGGGTTCCGGGAATGGGAAAGTCTCAAAGCAGGTGGTGGGAGTGTAGCGAGAACCGGACTCTGCCTCCCGAAGCTGGGTTCCCATTGCCCGTGCCCAAAGCTCATGGATCTGAGAATGCAAGACCCCGAAAGCATAATCGTCGTCGCGTGCGAATACGTCATTGCTATCGTTACATAGTGTGTTGACATCCACCCAAACGAAGATCATATGCTTGGACACGCGCGGCTTTACAATGTATTGCCGGAGAGTCCGAACCGCTTCACGCATATTGGGCCGCGGTCTAGCATACTGCCACCATCTATTACGGTGAGTTGCCTGCGACTTTTCGAGCCTCTTCGGGTATACGTGCTGCTTGACATGCTCAAACGGCATTTCGTACTGACATGCATCCTCTATGCCCATAATGCCAAAGTCGATGGTGTACATACCTCGTGAACGTTGGGTAATGTCCCTGGCATTTAATACGGGGCGTACTACATCCGAATTCGGCCGATGATTGACGTTAAGAGGTTCTGATAACATAAGAGCAGCGAGTTCGGGTGATATGTCAAACCGAGCTTTCGGAGACGGTCCCTCAAACGCTATTCCCACATTTTCCATCAACCTTTGGGCTGAGCTGCAATCGACCCCTGTGGTCAAGTTGGAGTTAATTTCGCAATCAACCGTCTTGCCATCGAACATCCGATCGCGTTCTTCCCCATTGTCAAAGCCAACGATGGAAATATGTACTGTCGCACCGTCCAGCATCCATTCTCTATCCGGATATGCCAAAAATATCTCGCCGGTCTCTTTGATGCGATCTAATACTGTACGATTATCTTTGCCGCGGACGCCTTGCGTAGCAAGCAACCCGGCCCGCCGTGAGTTGCCTCGTTCAATCGAATCTCTCGCCTTTTCAAGCCAGTAACAACAGATGTCGGACGTCCTGGGCAAACGGCCACTGTATACTTCGTATAAGGAATTGGCATAATGATCACCTAAGGCACTACGTAAGCCACCACGACCCAGGAAAGGCGGGTTGCCGATGATAAACTCTGCCTCGGGCCACTCCGGTTCCCTTGGGCCGTCGAGGTCGGACAAGTCTAGAATGGAGTCGATCCGGCGGATGGACACGAGGGGAGTGAGGATGGGGCTGTGATCGTAAGGAAAACCGTTGTTCTGGTGCCACTGGATGTAGCCAATCCACAGAGCGGTACGGGCCAACTCGGTGGCGTAGGGGTCGATCTCCAGTCCAAGCATCTGGTCCGGCTTGACTGTGGGCGTCAGGCCCGTCCAGCCGTGCATGGCCGCGAAGTCGATCACCTCTCTCTCCAGGTCCAGCAGGGAGCGCAGGGTCAGGTACAGAAAGTTGCCGCTCCCGCAGGCCGGGTCCAGCACTTCCAAATCGAACAACCGTTGTTGAAACTCATTCAATCTGACCCGCGCCGTATCTTCGTGCCCGTCGTTCAGAAGGTTGGCAACCTCCTGCTGCACGGACTCCCACTCCTGGCGCAGTGGGACCATCACCACTGGCTCGACCACCAGCATGATGTCCTCGGCGCTGGTGTAGTGCGCACCAAGCTGTGAGCGCTTGGATGCGTCCAACGCCCGCTCGAACAGGGTCCCGAATATCGAAGGTTCGATGTTGCGCCAGTTCTTCCTGGTGGCCTCTTCCAGCCGCAGGAGGGCAGTGCCGCTCAACTCCACCGTGTCGGCATTGCTGAACAGGTCGCCATTGAAGTGTGCAATCTCGACAGCGCCGAAAAGACCTCCAGTAGCCATCTTCCCAAACAGGTCTCGGATGGCCTGGTCGAACAATTGGGGATTGTGGTTGTGCAGGCGCACTATTTCCGAGAACGGGTTGCCCGCCAGCAGCCCGGCATCCTCTGCGTAAAGACAGAACACGATCTGGTTCAGGTAGCGGGCCAGTCTTTCCGAGTCGTCGGTGCGCTGCTCCATGTCTTCGACGATGGCTTGGAACAGGTCGGCGGTCTCCTTGGTAACCTGGTCCACGGTGCGGCCTGGCCGGAGTTGGTCCGGGTCATAGAAGGCATGACGGAGCTTTGCCAGATTTTCCTGCTGGGCCAGTTCCGCCACCGGGATTTCGTAGAGCACCGTTTCCCTACTTGGGAAGTTGGTGCGGATTCGGATGGTGTTGAAGGAAGAGACGATGAGCAGGGGAGGGGTCTTCAGGTAGACCTGGTACCGGAGCAATTGGTTCATCGCAGCGTCTAGGTCGGAATCGGCGCCTTTGAACTCCCAGCCGAAACGACCTTCCAGGTATGCGTCGGCAAATCCGCCGGGCACCGGCCTTTCGAAAGTGAATGCGTCCTTGTCGCCATAATCGACAGGGGTTGGATGGCCAAGGACGGCGCATATGTCCAGGAACATCTCCTGGGACGCTTGCTTCTCTCCAAAGTTGCTGCCATACCACTTTGAGACAAACTCTGCGGAGGTCATGCGAGACTCGCCGGGCGATATGTTCATTTCCAGCCTCCGGCTATGGCCTTAAGACCAAGAGGGCATATGGTTAGGGCGTGACTGGAAAACCACATCTCTTGCCACGTTTCAAACCCCAAGCCCAACCCCATCACTCACTTTGCAGCAACCCCTCCATTGCCGCCGTCCCTCGATTCCTGGTCGGCCCGTCCCAAGAGTTCCCGGGTCATTCTGACATGTTCTTCCTGGTTCATGCCCTCGCGGGGGTCTGTCCGGCCAGCCGGTTTGCCAGCTCTATGGCCGTCGTGGCAAAGAGGAAACCGTCCTCCTCTGCCCCCTCTGGACGTTCAGCGTAGACGCCGAACTTAAGCATTCTTGGGCGTCCCATGCTGGCTCCCAGGGTGGAGCCCAAGTGCTTCCCCTCTTCGGAGGCGTTGTCCAAAGCCCGCTCGAATTCCTCCATCGTCCCGGGCCACCCGCTCCCGCTGCCCAGGGCTGCGGCGATGCAGTACAGGTCGTCATGGGCGCTGTGAGGCCAGTCGCGGACGGCGGCGATGTGACCCAGCGTCGCTCTCACGGCGTCGGTGAGGGTTTCCACTCCTTCAAGGGGTTCTCCTTGCTGGAAACTCCGGCGGGCGGCCTTGAAGTATTCCTCGACAGCTTCATCCACCGCCGGCTGCCAGGCTTGGGACACGGCGGTTTTCCAACTGTCCGGGCCCTGGCCGGTGCAGGCGTCTGCGGCCTGGGCGGCCGCGCTCATGGCGTCGGTCATGGGCGTCCTGCTGTCAGGGGTTGGCCACTTTGCCTGGAAGGCCGCTTTGAGTGCCTCCGGTTGCAAGGGCGGCTTTGCGGCAGAGACGATCATCCGGAGAACTACCTGGGCGACGTCTTGCGCCACCCTCTCCATTCTGGTGTTCATATCGGCGCTCCGGGTTGTCTGCATCGTTGGATGTTGTTCCCCCTGACCCGCGCAGTGACCGCGAGGGTGTTCCCGGCATGATGCCCTCGCACCTTGTGCCGGGAGTACGCGGAGCATTCCTGGGCAGGAAAAATGGAATTTTCCGGTCAAAACCGGACATTCCCGGACATTTTTGCGAAGTATGGCAGTCCATGGCCTACCGACCGCCACGTTGGCGGCTCCACCGGGTGGCCTGACCTGCGAGCCCGCTCTCGCCAGATCGTGGCCGGGTTGCGCGTGAGAGGTCCAGCCCCATAGTTCCCGTCGTCCCGACGGTCTCCCATGAAGATATGATAAGGCACTGCGTCCGGGGTTGGAAAGGAGCAAGTGTCAGTGGGTCAGGCCACTTAAGACGGAACGTTGCCGGGAATAGTTGGAGACCCAGTCTCATGCAGCCCGCTCGGTAGAGATTCAACCGATATGGCTCACACTTCAACCCCCACGTACCACGTTACTAAGTACGCTGCGATAACTCCACAGTCCCCGCAAATGCTCCCTGCTCTGTCCGGGTCTTTCGGCTAAGCCCATTCTGCGAAGCACACGGCCAAGACGAATATGGCCCAAAAGACAACAGGCACTACGATGCTCACGTATACCCCCGCGTCAGCCGTTCCAGCTTGCGGGTTCGATAGCGACGGCGACCCCTTCCAGGTCTGCCGTCGCCGTCCGGTCCGCGTCCACATTGGACCCAATGACAACGGAGGCTGCGGGCTGGCAAGCTCCCCTCTAAAGGGTTATCCAATTTGCTGGGATAGGGACAGAACAGACCACGATAATGCAACATGTGGATGAATTTTTCATGCTCATGTATCTCCACAGCACAGCAGACTGTGGAGGTCTAGGAGGTGATGACGGCATACCTTCCTCGGTGAATGGTTTGCCATTTATCGAAAATGCCTCGATTCTTCCCATCCTGCTTACTCTACAGACACTGCGTACTGTATTCGCTATTGCCGTCGACGGTAACCTGAGCGGTGGTCAATAATGAAGGTTAGGGCATGACTGGAAAACCACATCACTTGCCACGTTTCAAACCCTAACCCCATCATTCACTCCGCAGCAGCCCCTCCATTCTATCCACGAACCGGGCCACGTGCTCGAGTCGCCATTCCACCGCCTCCGGGTCCAAAGTGTCCTCGTAAAAATTTCGGTGCAATGCGCTGGCAATGTCGAACTGGATTTCTATTTCGCGGTCCCCGGTCTCCCTTGTCAACTCATTCGCCCGGAGAATCAAGTCCCGATGGCTGGAATGGTCCATGCCTCGCTCGTTGGCCACCGCTTTGACCATCTGCGCCGCTGCACCCCATCCCTTCTCAGAGGCTTGCGTCAGCTCTCCATCCTCAAGTTCCTTGAACGCCTTGGTAAGATATTCCCGGCTCCGTCCCCTGTACGTCTGGGACTGCTGCATAGCCTGCTCTCCTCTGAAAAAAGGAGTGGGGATTTCCGTAACCAGTTACGGTTGAGGCCAGGACCAGAACCACCCAAACGGCAACTCCCCGCGTCAGCCGTCCCAGCTTTCCGGTTCGATGGCCAAGGAAACCCCTTCCAGGGCCGCCGTAGCCGTCCGGTCTGCATCCACATTTGCCCCGACCACAGCGGGCATTACCGGTTGGCCGAGGATTGAGGACAGCGTCCCGGCGCGCGCCCTGGCCCGGGCAATGTCCGAATCCCCGACGGTGATGGAGGTCTCGACCACGATATATGTATCAGCCCCGGTGGACTTGTCCCTTCCGGAGAGGATGAGGTCCGACCGCCAGAGGCCGTCGATTTCCTCAGAGGTGAAGTTGCCGCCCTCTTCGGCCTGTTCGATGCGGTCCTCGATCTCGCGGTCTGCCGGGGAATAAACGCCTCTCAGAACCCTGATCCGGCGCAGGCCAAGGTATTGGCCTGCTATGCTCCTGATGTTCTTTTCGACTTTGATCGCGTAGTTCGTACCGAACCCCCTGTCCATTCTGCCGTCTATCCGGTTCATTCTGGTCTTGATTTCGGCCACATCGGTCTTAATTTCGGCGATGTCAGCCGTGTTCCGGGCCACGTCGGTCTTGACTTCGGCCATGTCGGTCTTGACTTCGGCCACGTCAGTCTCAAGGTGGTCCAGACGTTCGTGGACAAGCCGGAAGTTCTCGCTGGTCAGCTCCACGAAACGGGCAAACCGCTCCGGCAGCTCCAGCAGTTCCTGGCCCAGCAGGATGCCCCGGATGGTATCGGCCCACTCGGGTCTTTCCCGGAGAATGCGGGCCAAGTCTGAAATGTCGTTGATGGTGGTCATAACCGTTCCTGCGCCTCAGTCCAGTATAATGGAAGCAGAGGCGCATGGTGAGCAGGCGTCAGTCAAACAAGAACACGCACTTCCCCGTCGTTGCCCCGTCAAAGGTCTGGAACGCCTCAACCGCCTGGTCCAGCGTGTAGCGGTGGGTGATGTGACGTGACAGGGGCGCGCCGGTCTGCACGAAGAAGTCGGCTATCTCGATAAGCTCCGACTTGCTGAACGTCCACGAACCGTAGATGGTAATCACCTTGAAAATCACGTCGCGGCTGAAATCAATCTCCGCGGGCGCGCCCACCCCCACGTAGCAGCAGCGCCCGAAGGGGGCCAGGCAGGTCAACACCTGCTGGCGCGCCGTCGGGTTGCCCGAGGTCTCCAGCGACGCAGTAGCGCCCGCGCCGCCGGTCAGGTCGCGGATCGCCTCCACCGGGTCCGTCTCCAGCGGGTTGATCACGTACTCCGCCCCCAGGTCGCGGGCCAGTTCCAGCCGCTCCGGGACCACGTCCACGGCAATGACCCTCGCCCCCATCGCCTTGGCCGATAGTGTCCCGCTCAGACCGACCGGACCCTGGCCGAACACGGCCACGGTGTCCTTGCCCGAGATGTCCATCTTGCTCAGCCCGTTCCAGGCCGTGCCGGTGCCGCAGGAGATGGCTGCCCCCTCTTCAAAGGAAAGCTCGTCGGGCAGATGCACCAGTGAGCGTGACGGCACCAGGATGAAGTCGGCGTTGGCCCCGTGTCCCGTGCCGCCGCCGTAGGTGACGCGCCCCTGCGGGCAGAGCTGCTCGTAGCCCATCGCGCAGTTACGGCACACGCCGCACCCGGCGTAGTGGTGGCACATCACCCGGTCGCCCAGATTCAAGCCCGGAGGCGCTCCCGGCCCCAGCTCCTCGATGACCCCGCAGGGCTCGTGCCCGGTGATCATCACCGTCGGGTCCCCGGCCCGGTAGCGGTGCAGGTCCGAGCCGCAAAGCCCCGACGCCCGCACCCGCAGCACGGCGTCTCCCGGCCCGGCGTGGGGGTCTGGAAACTCCTGGATTTCAGCCTCCCGGTTGCCCTTGAACGTAACCCCGCGCATGACATACCTCCCCGTCTGCATGTATCAAGTTGCGTGGGCACATGATACCCGTTGGGGGGCGGGAAGGGGAGTGGCAGTAGGTGATGTGTGCGGCCCTATACTGGTAACACGCCAGCCAAATAATACAGCGTTGTGGCGGAATTAAAGATGTTGGGATAATCAACCTTCGGCGTTCGCTCGAAGAACAGCCATCACGTATTCTGATAGCTCTACGTAGTTCCGTGCAACGTCAGAATCTATAGGAGCATCCAGTTCGTGCGCCGCTGCGTTTCGGACGTTCCTCAACTCCGTCAGCATTTCATACAGATTTCCGAAGAGCAATCCTCGGTCATTTAGTGCTCGAATGGCTTGCATGGGAGACCTTGGTTGTACGGGAACGTCACTCTGCTTCAGAATATCTGTTGCTGCCAATTCGACCCGGAGCCACGCCTCAATGACAGCAGCTCGAGGATCGCGCTCAATTGCATCATTGGTACGAGCATCTATAGCCATCGTTTCCACTGTTTCATCTTGAAGGTCTCGCAATGGCCTCAAATCTATGCTGGTTCCGTTGTGACTGATCCTCGTAATACGAGAAATCAACTCGGCTATTTGTTTCCTGAAGAAGAACATCAAGGCAGCCACAATCAATAAAGCCACAATTGGCCAAGCGAGTGCATCAACCAGGTAAACCAATAGACTACGACCATCCATAATGATCCCACGAAGTAGGGTGAAATATGTTCAGTATTGGCGCATATTGTAATGATTTGTGACAACAAAGCCAACGATATGTAAGTTCATCGTCTTCTCTGTGCACCGAGTTCGCTGGTCAGAACTTCGGCGAACCTCACAACAGCACGCACCAAAATCGCTGTGAGGTGTGAAGGATGTGGGGACGTCGAAGAGGTCGTGATGCGGTCAGCGGCACCCCCAAGTTGCCGCCGCCAGGTTTGGTTGCTATCCATTTGACAAGCCTATATCCTTCTGAATTATGGAGACGACCATAGACATAGACGAACGGCTCTACCAGGCGGCCATGAAGAGGGCGGAGGATGGTGACAGGTCCTTCTCCGACATGGTTGACGTTGCCCTGCGGGTGTACCTGCGCGATTCCTTGCCCTTCGAACTTTGGTGGATAACCACGCCCGGCAAGCCTGCACCGGGCATAGACTTCACCAGCAGGGACTCCCTATATGGCTTCCCAGACAACTCCCCCAATAGCGATTGACACCAACGTGCTGGTGAAGCGCAGTGCCAACAAGAGGAACAAACCATGAAAACCACAATAGACATAGACGACCGGCTCTACCAGGCAGCCATGAAGATGGCGGAGGATGGTGACAGGTCCTTCTCCGACATGGTTGAATCTGCCCTGCGGGTGTACCTGCGCGATTCCTTGCCCTTCGACCTGAAGTGGGTAACCACGCGCGGCGAACTTATGCCGGGCATAGACATCAACAGCCGGGACTCCCTCTATGGTTTTTCGGACAGAAACCCCGATAGCAATTGATACCAATGTGCTGGTACACGCCCAGCGCGAGGAACTGGAAAAGCATGATGCAGCACAGGCGCTGCTTCGTCGGCTTTCCGACGGGGATACTCCCTGGGGCATACCGGTATTTTGCATAGGCGAGTTCCTGCGGGTAGTTACAAACCGCAGATTTTTCCGTCCGCCCACACCATTGAGTGTTGCTTTGGACACTATCAGCGTCCCGCTGAAGAGTCCCAGCGTCCAGCTATTGGTCCCAGGCGACGGATACTGGTCAATTTTCAATCGCGTCGCCTCCAGTCCAATGTGTCAGGCAACCGGGTATTCGACGCTCAAATCGTAGCGGTCTGCCTGGAGCATGGTTTCCGGGCAATAGTGTCAGACGACCGGGACATGCGACGCTTTGAAGGCATAGAAGCAGTCCCCATAACCTGAGGCACATCCCCCACATTCTAAACAGGCAATAGCCAGCGGAGGTTCATCATGCCAGACCCTTATGATGTCATAGTAGTCGGCGCAGGCAACGCGGCGCTCTGCGCGGCCATCGCCGCCAGGGAACGCTGCGAGTCCGTGCTTGTGGTGGAGAAAGCCCCCGAGTATTTCCGGGGCGGCAACACCTACTTCACCGGCGGAATCATCCGCTTCGCCTTCGACGGCATCGAGGACATCCAGACTGTAATCCCCGACATGTCCCCCACCGAGGTGGCGTCCGTCGAGGTCGGCAGCTACACCCAGGACCAGTTCTACGACGACATGATGCGCGTCACCCAGGGCCTCACCGACCCCGACCTGGCCCAGATCCTCGTCAGCCAGTCGCTGCCCACCATGCAGTGGCTCCAGAGCAAGGGCGTCCGATTCGTCCTGTCCTACGGGCGGCAGGCGTTCAAGGACGGCGACAAGTTCCGCTTCTGGGGCGGCTTGCTGGTCGAGGCCGTAGGCGCGGGCAAGGGACTGTCCGACCAGCAGTTCGACGTTGCCGAGGCCGCGGGCATCGACATCCGCTACGCCACCCAGGGAATGAGCTTGCTCCAGGACGATGCCGGAAGGGTCTCGGGCCTGCGCGTGCTGGGCCCCGACGGCTTCGAGGACATCCCCGGCCGTACCGTGGTGCTGGCGGCGGGCGGCTTTGAGGCCAACGCCGAGATGCGCTGCCGCTACCTCGGACAGGGCTGGGAACTGGTCAAGGTGCGGGGCATCCCCTACAACACCGGCGACGGCATCAAGATGGCCCTGGACGTCGGCGCGCAGGCCCACGGCCACTGGAGCAGTTGCCACGCCGTGGCCTGGGACATGAACGCGCCCCCATTCGGCGACCGGGTCATCACCGAGCTCTTCCAGAAGCACTCCTACCCCTTCGGCATCATCGTCAACCTGGAGGGCAACCGCTTCCTCGACGAGGGCGCCGACTTCCGCAACTACACCTACGTCACCTACGGGCGCGCCCTGCTCACCCAGCCCCAGGGCCTCGCCTTCCAGATCTTCGACGACAAGGTGAAGCACCTGCTCCGCGACGAGTACCACATCCCCCAGGTAACCATGGCCGAGGCCAACACCATCGAGGAACTAGCCCAACGGCTCGACATCGACCCCGAGGGTCTGGCCCAAACGGTCCGGGAGTACAACGCCGCCGTGCAGCAGGACGTTCCCTACAACCCCACCGTCAAGGACGGGCGCGGCACCGTGGGCATCACCCCTCCCAAGACCAACTGGGCGCAGCCCATAGACACCCCGCCCTACCTGGGATACGCCGTCACCTGCGGCATCACCTTCACCTTCGGCGGCGTCAAGATCGACACCCGGGGGCAGGTGGTCACCAACGGCCAGGACCCCATCCCCGGCCTCTACGCCGCGGGCGAAATGGTCGGCGGCCTCTTCTACTACAACTACCCCGGCGGCTCCGGCCTCTCTTCCGGCATGGTCTTCGGCCGCCTCGCCGGCACCAGCGCAGCCCAGGACGCAATGGCCCTCAAGGACACCTAGGCAAGAGCGCCTCCAGCCAGAGGTAACGGCATGGCAAAAACATACGAGTTCCGGGTAGTGGTGGAACCTGATGAGGACCAGTGGATCGCGTATTGCCCTGCATTGGTGAAACAGGGCGCGGTGACGGGCGGTGAAACGCGCGAGCAGGCTTTCGAGAACATCCAGGAAGCCTTGATCATGGTTATCGAGAGTCTGATTGATCTGGGCATCCCAATCCCTGAAGATGCCCATGATGGAGCCGCAGCGCCGGAGGAACGGCTTGTTGTAGCCGTATGAGCGAGATTGATTTCTCGCGTCTACGGTCCTTGACCGCTCGTCAGATTATCCGGGCGCTCCGCAGAGACGGGTTCGAATTGGTCAGGCAGAGGGGCAGCCACCAGCACTATCATCATCAGGATGGAAGATTTGTCACCGTCGCATACCATCGCCCAGGCGATACGTATCGAGTCGCCAGGCTAAGGTACATGTTGCAGGTGCAAGCAGGATGGACCGCAGATGACCTGCGCCGGTTGGGGCTGCTGTGAGGCAAGTGTTTTCTTGTGCGAGTGAGAGGCCCTTTCGTAGACAACCAGTTCCTTGTTCACCTCCTTTCAACAGGACCATTGGGTTACTGGCTGTCTGCGCACGCTGCAGGTGGCATAGTGCCCAACCTCAACAACGTGGTACTTGGGAATACACCTGCCGTTCTTCCCGATATTGCTGAACAGCGCGAGATAGCTTCCACCCTGGACTCCATCGACCGCAAGATAGACCTTCATCGTAGCAAGCACACCGACCTAGAGGAGTTGCTTAGGGCGCTGCTGCACAATCTGATGGCGGGAGAGGTGCGCTTGGGGAGCTGAATCTTCTTGACCCTATGGAGGATTGAATGGATCTGACCATACCCAAGATCTCAGGAGAGCCGTTGATCATACCCGTTGAAGTGGGCGAGCAACTGTATGTGATTGGCGCGAACGGTACTGGGAAATCTGCGTTATTCCAGCATTGGGTTTCGTCGATGGATGTCTCCGCTGTCAAACGTATCGCCGCACACAGACAGACTTGGCTTCCATCTGGGAACCTGGACTTCACAGCGCAAAGCCGTAAACAGTTCGAACAAAACAGGATGCACTGGGACAGCCAACAGAATGCCCGATGGATGGAGCAAAGCCCTGCTGAGCGTCAGTCGGCCGTCCTTTTTGATTTGGTGGCCAAAGACAACACCCGCTATCGCGTTATTGGTCAATACATCGACGATAAGAACCCGACAGAAGCGACTAAATTCGCTGGAAAGTCTATGTCCCCTTTCAAGCAACTCAATGACTTGCTCAACTTGGGAACACTCAAGATTTCACTCAAGAATTCTAATGACGAAGAGATTCTGGCGCAGCGTAATGATAACGATTTGAGTTACAGCATGGCTCAAATGTCAGACGGAGAGAGAGCCGCTGCAATAATGGCAGCTAGTGTTCTTGTGGCTGATCCTGGGACTGCGTTCTTGATTGATGAACCGGAGCGTCATCTTCATCGCTCCATCATTGAACCGTTTCTATCCGCTTTATTCAGTCAACGTCAAGATTGCGCATTCGTTATCTCAACCCATGAGATTGCGCTGCCAATCGCAAATCCAACGGCCCGGGTTATGATTTTGCGTTCATGCAGGTGGCAAGGCAGCCAGCCTGTAGCATGGGACGCCGGGCTTCTGGATTCAGGCGAGCATTTGCCTGAAGACCTCAAGCGAGACATTCTGGGGTCAAGGCGAAGAATCCTATTCGTGGAAGGCAATCCCAACAGCCTTGACCTACCGTTGTATGGTGCCTTGTTTCCAGAGTTGTCGGTTATTTCGAAGGGGAGTTGTCACGAGGTCATCAGGGCGGTTAAGGGCTTACGCGGTTCCTACGAGCATCACCACGTCGAGGCAATTGGGCTGATCGATAAAGACGACCGTACTGAGGACAAGGTCAGTGATCTCGCCCAAGACAGTGTATTTGCTTTGGACGTGTACTCAGTAGAATCGTTGTACTACTGCTCGGACGCCATCGATGCCGTGGCTCGCAGGCAAGCAGATTCCTTGGGCCGCAAATCCGATGAAATGATTTCGACGGCAATACAAAGTGCATTTAAAGTTATTGCTGATACAGACGGCCTCTCCGAAAGAATGGCCGCAAGGCGGAGCGAAAGGCTCGTATGCAACCGCTTCGCGGTACGCCTACCAGATTGGAAGGAAATCGGTGCAACTGTTGGCCAACTGACAATCAACAAATCAATAGAGAACCCGTTCCAGGATGAATTAAAGCTTTTCAACGATCTCAAAGAAGCTGGAGATCTGGACAATCTCATTAGGCGTTACCCTCTCAGGGAGAGCCGCGTGTTTGACTCGATCGCGGCGGCTCTTGAGTGCGGGAACAAGAGGAACTATGAGCGTATGGTCGTAGCGCGCTTGCGTGACGACGAGAGTCTCGCCTGCAAGCTCAAGCAGCGAATCAGTCCCCTTGCAGAGTTACTCGATGCTCAGACAAGTCATGACTCTTGAAATCATCACATCCCTCGCCGCCTCCGGCAAGTCCGAAATGCTGGAGTTCAAGGATACGACTGGAACTCGCCGTGAGGCGACCATGACGATGTGTGCTTTTCTGAACTGGAGTGGCGGGCAAGTGCTGTCGGGCGTGAGGGGGGAAGGAGCCGTGCCTGGGGATGGTGGTCTGCCTCCCGTTTGCAGGGTTGAGCCAGATCTCATGGGAACCAGACCCCCTGGCGTTCGAAGATACAGCCCAGCCTTTCCAGCTTCCGGCGTAGCTCGCGGTAAGTCACGTGGCTACCGTCATGCTTCCCTCGTGGCTCTGTTGACAGGTGATCTCCGGCGGCAGAGGTTCCCCTTTCTCCTTGCGGAGCTGGAGCATGGTCTTGGCCACTTCCCTCAGCTCCTCCAGGGTTTCCGCCGGGGTGTCGCCCCACGCCATGCAACCCTGCAGGGCCGGGATTTCTGCCCGGTACATCCAGCCGTGGTCCTCCGTTGGTTCGTGAAGGATGTAGTCCAACTGGTAAATGTCCATCGCTTCTTCTCCGGCTCGTGCATCCCGGGCGGGGGGATTTCCCCCATTCTGCCCTCCTGCATTGTTCCGGTCAAAGCGCTGACCGTTGCTAGGAGTCTCTTTCCGGGAGTATCGCAACCCTCCCCACGAGCCCCAGCCAACAGGCGGACCCGAAACCAGCTATAATCGCCGCAATGTCCCAGTCCACGCAGGATAAAAGCCCCGTTTTCTACGGCTGGTACATCGTCGGCGCGGTGTTTTTCGTCGCCCTCGTGTCCACCGGAGCCCGCAGCGCCATGGGCAACTTCATCGTCCCCATGAGCGACGAATTCGGCTGGAGCCGCACCACCATCTCCATCGCCGGGGTCATGGGCGCGCTGGTCAACGGACTCTCCCAGCCCTTCCTCGGCCAGCTCTTCGACCGCACCGGCGGGCGCCGGGTCATCCTCTGGGGCATCATCGTCATCGGACTGACCACCGCGCTCCTCAGCCTCACCTTCCACATCCTGTTCCTCATCTTCATGTTCGGCATCGTCGCGTCCATCGCCTCCAGCGCATCGGGGCTGAACAACGCCGGGGCGCTGCTGGCCCGCTGGTTCCGGCGGCGCAGGGCCACCGTCATGGGCATAAGCTCCGCCGGAGCGTCCATGGGCGGACTGCTCCTCGTGCCCTTCGCCATGTATCTGCTAAACGCCACCAACTGGAGGCTCACCTGGGTCGTCCTGGGACTGGCCATCCTCCTGCTGGCCTTCCCGGTGGCCTACTTCTTCCTCAAGGAAAACCCCTCCGACATGGGACTCCAGCCCGACGGAGACCCGGACCCGCAACTGGACGCGTCGGGCAATGCCCCTGCCGAGCGTCCCACCGGACCGCTGGAAGCCCATCGGTGGAGCGATTCCTTCCGCTCCATGCCCATCTGGCAGATGTCCGCCGCCTACTTCGTCTGCGGCGCGACCACCTTCCTGCTCTCGTTTCACTTCGTGCCCTACGCCCTGGAGCGCGGCGTCTCCCCCAACACGGCGGCCACGGTCTTCGGCGTGATGCTGGGGCTGAACGTCTTCGGCTCCGTTGGCTCGGGGATGCTCTCCGACAAGTTCGGCCGGAAGAACCTGCTGGGGCTGGTCTACTTCACCCGGGGCTGCGGCTACATGCTCCTGCTGTTCGTTCCGGGCGACGCGTCCCTGTGGATATTCGCCGTGGTTGCCGGGTTCTCCTGGTTCGCCACCCCGACGCTGACCACGTCCCTCACCGCCGACATCTACGGACTGCGGGTGCTCGGCACCATCGCCGGGGTGTCCTTCCTGTTCCACCAGCTTGGCGGAGCGGCCAGTGTCCTGCTAGCCGGAGTCCTCTACGACATCACCGGCTCCTACACCGTCCCCTTCTTCATCGCCGGGGCAATGCTCTTCCCCGCCGCCCTCGCTTCCGCAACCATCCGCGAGCGCAAATACTCCGTGCGCTACCTCCCCCCAACCCCAGCGCCCGCCCCTGCCGCCGCAGGCGGCTGAATAAACGAAGCCAAGATGGGATGTACATATGGAGGAGGTCAAGAAGAACGGCCGAACCGCCCTCCAATTACAGATGGAAAGTTACAGATGGAAAGGCTTCACTGCGACGGCTTAGTCGGCTTTTGGGGTCCCACAAATGCGGATTCCACTTCAATCTGATAAACAACGGAGGCTGCTAACAATCGCTTCCTAGCATACTCCGGGGTCTCTGTGGGTCGTTCATGGGTTGGTCATACGAGCGAGCCATTCGCATTCCCTAGGCGGTGCTGCCGGTGTGTGCGAGGAGTTGTTGAGGGACGATCAGTGTCAATGGGAGGATGACGTCCATATAGTTGTCAGGGCATCAATCTGCCGCCCTATTCTAAGCGTGTGGTACGATAATGGTGCCGTCGCCGTAGCTAAAAGTATCGCTCCGGCGGCTATTTAATTGGATATGAAAGGATTAATTGTTATGCCACCAAAATTTTCGGTCAGACCTATGCCGTCAAGAAAGAAAGGAAAGATTACCTTGAAGGATGCCCGCAGGGCAGTCAAGGCCGTCCGGAAGGCCAAAGAAGCCAGAGCCAAGGCAGGCCGGTGATTCCTTCGTATGACGACCTCCGCCGAGCGTTTCGTCTTCGTCAATTGCCCGTTCGACGAAGAATACAAGGATATGTTTAGGGCGATGGTGTTTGTGATTTACAAATGCAACTTTCGTCCTCGATGCACCTTGGAGACGGACGATGCCGGAGAGAACCGTTTCGAGAAGATAGTGAAGATCGTCGGGGAGTGCGGGTATGGGATTCACGATATCTCAAGAACCGAGCTTAATGAGAACAATCTGCCCAGATTCAATATGCCTCTTGAATTGGGTGTTTTCCTAGGTGCCAGGAAATTTGGCACAGGACCCAACCAACTCAAGAAGTGTCTCATATTCGACCGGGAGCTATTCCGTTACCAGGAGTTCATATCAGATATTGCTGGGCAAGACATTAAATCCCACGATGGGTGTACCAGGAAATTGGTCATTGAAATTAGGAACTGGCTGGCTACTTACAATCCCGGACTCGTGGGCGGCAACGCAATGTGGAGCGAGTATCAAGAGTTCCGTCAGGACCTTCCCGAGTTGTGCGAGGCTGTCAAATTAGTCGATGATGAACTCACCTTCATGGACCACACTCGTCTAGTTTATGCATGGTTGCAGGACCGGGAGGCTTCGCAACCTGACATTTCTTTCGGCCCATTCGCTATACATCCCCCGAATGCCTAGCCAGGCCGTCATCGAGCGACTCAATGCCAATGAAACTCAAGGTGCGTTATGTTTACGTTCTGGCGGCGCTCCTGGTGGTAATCGGGGCGGTCACCGCAACCACCGCGTTATTGGCCGACCCGGGAGGTTGGCCGCCTATGCGGAAAGTCGACACGCCACAGGCCCCGCCCCAGACGCCTTTAACCGAGCAGGAGAAGCAGGACGCCGTAGATATCGTATCCGCGGCGGGCGTGGTCAAGGGCATCAACGGAGACCAGGAATGGAAGCACGAATACATCTTCCGGGCCACGATTGCAGGGACTAACGGAATCCGCCTCGAAGCCGTATGGGAGAAGCCCATTGACAGTTCGGGCCCGTGGTGGTTGGTCCAATGCCAGGGGACACGGAAGATAATGTCGACTAGACAATGGAGCGGCGTGATTCGCCTGATGTTGTGGGTCGATATGGACAGACGGTCTGTGGTTGGCTACGTACCTTTCAGTAGGCCAGAGGAGGAATCCCCCGTTGTAGGGCCGGCATCGGAGGGCAAGACAGCCGCAGTATATGACGTTGAGACCAACGAGGTCATATATGACGGCAGCCTGAGCGGCCTGCCCAAACACGAGAAATATTGTCCCCCTGGGACTTTATATCAAGACTAACAACTCTACCATAACAATCTGCGCTGCGATTTTGCGGGCCCACCTTCCAAAACGCCCCCAACCCCCACAACGCAACCCCCACCCCTGAGTAAAACACCTGCGGGTCAACGAACACATACGCTACGAGCCTGACGAGGCGTCGCCTCCCTTTGCAACGCTGGGCGTTGCGCTGCAGGGCGGGCTGCTTGCCCTGTCAAACTCCATCTCCCTCGTGACCATCTTCGCGGTGGCCTCCCACGGCAGCGAGAGCTACCTGTCCTGGGTGGTATTCGCATCCCTCGTCATCGGCGGGGCTGTCACGGCCCTGCAGGCAACCACCCTTGGCCGCCTGGGATCTGGTTACATCCTCCTGATGGGACCCGCCGCCCCCTTCATGGCGGTCTGCGTCCTGGCCGTGTCGGCAGGCGGACTCCCGCTGATGTCGAGCCTCATAGTCGCCGCCTCCCTGGTCCAGTTCGCCCTGGCGTTCTGGCTGGCCCAGCTTCGCCGCATCATCACGCCCGTCGTGTCCGGCGTCGCCTTCATGGTGATAGCCGCTTCCGCCATGCCTATAGGCGTTGCCAGGCTGGACGATGTGCCCGCTGGCCTGTCCCCGCTGGCGGGACCGGCGGTGGGAGCGGCCACACTGTTCGCCGCCGCGGTCCTGATGCTGCGCGGCTCGGGTATCTGGCGGCTGCTGGCAATCCCCATAACCATACTTGTGGGCTGCGTTGTCGCCGTTCCCCTTGGCGCGTACGACTTCCGGGGAGCCCTCGACGCCCCGTGGTTTGCCCTCCCGGAGTTCTCGGCGTGGCCCGGCCTGGGCCATCTGGATACGCATTTCCTGGCCCTCCTGCCCGCGTTCCTCATCGTCAGCGTCGTGGTGGCCATCAAGGCCGGCAACGAGGGCGCAGCGATTCAACAGGTCTCCTGGCGCAGACCCCGGGCCATCGACTTCCGCGGCGTGCAGGGCACGCTGAACGCGGGCGGCGTGGGAGTCCTGCTGTCCGGAATCGCGGGGATGCTTCCCGTGCTCATTTACCTGCCGTCATCCATGGCGTTGATCGGCTTTACAGGCGTCGCCGCGCGCCGTACGGGGTACGTCATCGGGGCCATGCTGATCGGCCTGGCCCTGCTGCCCAAGGTGGTGGCCCTCCTCCTGACAATACCGCGACCGGTGACCGGGGCAATCCTGATGGTCGTGATGGGGCTGCTCTTCGTGGAGGGAGTCCGCACCGTCCTCCAGGACGGTTTCAATCAGCAGAAAGCCGTCATCGTCGCGGTTTCGCTCTCCATAGGTATCGGTTTACGGGCCGAGAACATCCTGACCGATGCTTTGGGCAGCCCCTGGGGTGTGGCCTTCGGGAACAGCATCGTTGTCGGCGTGCTGGCCGCGGTCCTGATGTCCGTGGTCATGGACATGACCGTTTCCCGACGCAGGCGCATGGAGGCCGAGTTGGACATAGAGGCCCTGCCCGCAATCGACAGCTTCCTGCGTGAACTCGCCGGCAGGGTGGGATGGGACCAGGCCGCGACAGACCGGCTGTGCGCTGCGGGTGAGGAGACCCTGTCCAGCATGTTGCAATTGCGCGACGACTACGAGGAAGACCAGCCGCCGCGCCTCGTAATCATTGCCCGTCACCGCGCCGGGTCGGTGGAGATGGAATTTCTGGCGGTATCCCCCGAGGAGAACATCGAAGACCGCATCGCCTACATGAGCGAGCAGGCCGAGGCGCCCGACGTGAGCGAAATATCATTCCGCTTGCTGCGCCACTACGCATCTTCCGTGCGCCACAGAAAATATCACGGTATTGACATAGTAACGGTGCAGGTCGATGCTTAAATGTATCTGGGACTGACCGGAGCGCTGCCATCTTGCTGTGGACGCTCCGGGAGGACCAATTCGGAAACCGATAGGTGAGGAGAGGTTGTTGACATGGCAGCATACGCGATCGTTGACAGCGAGATTACCGACCAGGCCCAGTTCGATGAATTCGCCAGTGCAATTGTCGGGGTCGTGGAGAGGTGCGGAGGCAAGTACCTGGTGCGCGGCGGCCCCACGGAAATAGTGTCGGGCAACCGGACGCCTCACCGGGTAGTAGTGATAGAGTTCGAAAACCTCGAGCGCGCGCAGGCCTATGCCAACGACCCCGAATCCAGGCGACTGGGCGAAATTCGGGACAGGAGCAGCGTTTCGACGACCATCATCGTCGATGGCGTGTAGCGCCCGCCCCTGCAGCCGCAGGCCCACCGCCACGGAACGACAGACCGTGCGCCGGTGCAGGTCGATGCTTACAGGTCGATGCTTAAATGTATCTGGGACTGACCGGAGCGCTGCCATCTTGCTGTGGACGCTCCGGGAGGACCAATTCGGAAACCGATAGGTGAGGAGAGGTTGTTGACATGGCAGCATACGTGATCGTTGATAACGAGATTACCGACCAGGCAGTGTTCGATGAGTACATCAGGGACATTCCCGCGGTCGTAGAGAGGAACGGGGGCAAGTACCTGGTGCGCGGCGGCCCCACGGAAATAGTGTCGGGCAGCCGGACGCCTCACCGGGTGGTGGTGATAGAGTTCGAAAACCTCGAGCGCGCGCAGGCCTATGCCAACGACCCCGAATCCAGGCGACTGGGCGAAATTCGGGACAGGAGCAGCGTTTCCACGACCATCATCGTCGAGGGCTTGTAGCCGCTTAACGCTCCAGTCGCAGGTCAGCCAACACGAAATCCCGGACGGCAGATTCCTGGAAGACTTTCCTCCGCAGGAGATGGCGGTCGCTGGTGCTCGCCGCCTTTCTCCTGTTGGCTGCGGAGTTGGTGGCCGTGCGCCTGTGGGATGAATTCTATCCCGTGGAGTCGTGGCGTTCCGGTCCGATGCCGCCGCCCATCACCGAGGTGCAACAGCAATTTGCCGTCGAATTCGTGAGGGCATCGGGAATCGTGGAGCAAATCAACGGCGGCCAGGCTTGGAAAGTCACGGATGTGCGGGATGACACCCGGGGTCGGATTGTCAATGTATACGCCGAGTGGGACGAGCCCGTTGAAAGCAATGGGCCGTGGCTGACGAGCGGCGCGCCCGAATGGCTGGGCCGCAATTGCATCAACGTCCGCTCCCGCTTCCACCGGCCCATCAGCAACGTGCGTTTCCTGCGGCTCTCCGTCTCCCTCGAGGGCATGGAAGCCGTCAGGCTATGGCCCACCCCTCCACCGCAATTCATAGAACGGGACCTGGACGATGGGCCGAGGGCCGGCCGGGTAAACTTCCTGGGGAGCTACGAAATCTACAACCTGAAAGCCGGCCGGACCGTGTACAAGGGACCGATGCTGCTCTCTGCCTTCGTCCCCGGAACCTGCCCCCGCGGCGACCGCTACGACTAACCGCCAACCGCACCCGCCACAGGCACCTGACCTTTATACCCTGCAGGCTTCTTAACAAACGTGGCCGCCCTGTTCAGGGCGGCCACTATTCTTGATTCTTGGATGCCCCTGTTTATTCTTCAAGAAAGGCGCAAAACGCATCCATGTTCACTCCCTGCAACCCAGGGACGCTTGCAATAACTCAAAGGGTATGGCTCCTTGCTGTGGTCCACAACCACTGGGGCATCGGGCAACTCGGGATGTGCGTAGAAGGTTAGCCCATCCCGTTGACTCTCGATTGTATATCCCTGCCCCATGAGCGCGTGATCTATTTCAACCTCTCTCACCAGCCTAACTGGTTGCAACGAGAGTCTCCTCCGTGTCCACGGTGAGATGCACAACCCAGCGCCGCTCGTCGTCCCTCGTGGTGTACTCTACTCCGTGCTTGTCCAAGTAGGACTGGAGGTAGGTCAGGCCATCTTCGTTCCGGTCGGTAATGTTGTCCATCGTGAAGTCCACGGCCACTCTCAGCCTCTTCACGGCGTCCTCTTTATTGTCGGCAAATACCATGATGCCGAGGCCCTTCTCGAAGGCCATCCAGTGCGGTCCTGTGTCCTGGACCCCCACGCGAAGGTCAAGCTCGAGGATTTGGTTACGCTTCAAATTAGCCATGTTGCCTACTCCTGCACGGTCATCGTAGGTAGGTGTGCTATAGTTGTCAACGGCGACCAATGCGGCGGGGTCACCATTCGCTCGCTGCTTCCGCTGCTTGCATACTGCATCAGTCCTCGGAACCCTGTTGTAGAATTCGGATATACGAAGCAAGTTCAATCGGGGAAAACAACGGTGGGACGGTTCAACTGGGGCATCGAGGGGGCGCCCGACGAGGCTTATTCGCGGGTAACGGAGCCGGAACGGTTCAGGCCGTTGCACGAGTGGGCGCTCGAGTCCGTGGCGCGACTGCAATCGGAGTATGAAGTCAGCCTGGATGAAGGCGAGGGAATCGACGCCGGGTTGGAACGGGTCCCGCTTGCCAGGCCAACATTGAAGCTGATGCCCCTCCAGGATTCGTGTGCGCCCATCACGATCGCTTTTACCGACTTCCCCGGCCTTGGCGTCCGGGTAGGCCACTGCGTCATCGAATGGTTCCCGTCCTGCGGTTGCGATGCGTGCGACGAAATGCCGGACGACGAATTCGAGAGGTTCACGGAGCTATTGAGTGACGTCGTGGCCGGGCGCTTCCGGGAATCCCTGGACCTGGGACTCGCGGGTGACGGACGGAGCAGCATGGAACTGTGGAGTGGTAACCACCGCCGCAGCTCCGGGGGAACGCGGGTGCTACGTGACGAAGCGTCCCGGATCTTGAATGGCAAGAAGAAAATTGCTCTGGCGTGGATGCCCTGGCACACAAAATCGCACGACATACCTACCCGCCAGCCGCAAATATAGCACCATGCTAGATAGTCGCCGCTTATGTGGCTCACTGGAGTCCGGCGCAAGGCTCGCTTGACATGACATCGGGTGGACACTACCATCCTGTCCACTAACTGTCCATAAATTCAACGCAAGCCACTAAGTGAATTACGATAATCGTAGCGATGGCCAATGCCCGGTACACTTAACTGACGCCGGGTAGCCGCACCTCACCTTCCCTCCAACGGACAAAATCGCTTTAGGGCATGGAGAGCCTTCGCACATGAGCCAGCCCGCACCCATTGTCGATTTCCCTGTTGACCATCAGGATGCCGTTGAATATCTGCGGGCCAACGGTCGGCCCATCCTTGCCGATAAACTGGTCACTTTGTTGCAAAACATAGACGAGGACCCGGACGAACCCGAGGTCAACATCGTCTCTCTGCGGGATATGGCCCGTTGCCTGGTGGAGCATGGTGATTTCGCAGACCCCTCAATCGGCTCCGACAGATACAGTATGGTATATGCCCAGTGGCGAATCATGGGCGATGGGGTCCTGGTCCTGAGTTTCCTGGGGAACGGCGAGACTCTGCTGGTCGCCCAGGCTGACAGGGACGGGTCCCCAGTAGATGTCAGTGAGGAGGGAAGACTGCAGGACGTTATCAAGGAATATGAGTGTCTTGTACCCCGCCGCCAATGACCTTTCCAGCGGGGATAAACTTCCTGGCAGCGATGAAGTGGCTCGATACTGCAAACCCTCCGAGTACGACCTGGACGAAAACATGCCACTGGTCGGAGCGTTTCTCAGAAGGCAGGACGAACCCGACCTATCGGTCAATCGCCTGCAATTCTTTCAAGGCGCTGACAGGTCATCTGCGGTTGACTGTGTGAGGACCGAAGTCGGGGACCATTATCAACTCAGACGAAATGGACGGTTCGTGGTACTCAATGTGGGAGGTGTTCAGTCTGCCGCAAAGCAAAATGGGTTTGACGTGAGCATCATATACACACCCGAACTCCTTCGTCCCTCACACTCGTCCATTGTTGACTTGCCTCCAACCCGTAAGGATGAGTTGACGGTAGCCGCTGCTTTCTTGCGGTTGATCACCCCCGCCGACATCTATCCTGCCGTTCTCTGACCACGCTGGTCTGCCGCTGCCCGCCCTGAATGTCCAACAGTCCCCCAACCAACCCGCAACGGCCAAAAAAACATGAACACCACCGAAGCAAAACCGAAAGCCATCTTCCACGGCTGGTACATCCTGGCCGCCATCTTCTTCATCTCCGTGGTCAGCAACGGCGCGCGCACCGCCTTTGGCGCGTTCGTCATCCCCATGGAGACCGACTTCGAATGGAGCCGTGGCACCATCTCCATGGCTGGCGCCGTCGGCTTCGTCATTGGCGGACTCTCCCAGCCCTTCATGGGACAGGTCCTCGACCTGCTTGGCGGCAGAAAGGTGATCAGCATCAGCCTGGTCATCCTGGGAATCTCCACCGCCCTGCTCAGCTTCACCTTCCACCTGCTCTTCCTGGTCTTCGTGTTCGGGCTGGTGTCCTCCATCGCCCTCAGCGGCGCGTCCACCACCAACACCGGCGCGGTGCTGGCCCGGTGGTTCCGCCGCCGCCGCGCCACGGTCATGGGCCTCAACACCGGCGGCGTCTCCCTGGGCGGACTCATAATGGTCCCTTTCGCCGTCTACCTCATCCAGGCCGCAGACTGGCGTGTCGCCTGGGGCGCGCTGGGACTGATAATCCTGGTGCTGGCCGCCCCCCTGGCCTGGTTCGCCCTGCGCGACGACCCGGCCCCCATGGGCCTCCAGCCCGACGGCGACCCCGATCCCAAGGAGCAAGGCGGACGCAACGCCCAGCCCCGGCAGCGGGGGCCGCTGGAAGTGGAAAAGTGGTCCGAGTCCTTCCGCTCCCTCCCCTTCTGGCAGCTCAGCGGCGCGCTCACCGTCTGCGGCACCACCACCGCTATCATCTCCTTCCACTTCATCGCCTTCGCCTCCGACAAGGGAGTCCCCGGCTCCACCGCTGCGGTGATCTTCGGCCTGATGATGTTCATGAACGCCACCGGCAGCATCAGCGTCGGCTTCCTGGCCGACAGGTTCAGCGCCAAGAACCTCCTGGCCCTCACCTACTTCACCCGTGGCCTGGCCTACGTCATCCTCCTCACCGTTCCCGGCGAGATGGGCATGTGGATATTCGCCGTCGTTGCCGGAACGTCCTGGATTGCCACCAACCCGCCCACAACCTCCCTCACCGCCGACATCTACGGCGTCCGCGCCCTCGGCACCATCGGCGGAATCTCCTTCCTGTTCCACCAGATAGGCGGCGCGGCCAGCATCCTCATGGCCGGTGTCCTCTACGACCTCACCGGCTCCTACCAGCTTCCCTTCGCCATCGCCGGGTCGCTGCTGTTCCCGGCTGCGCTGGCGGCGTTCACCATCAAGGAGAAGAAATACTCCATCCGCTACCAGCCGCCCGTCCCCGCTGGCGCGGCCTCCGGCTGACCGGGGGAACTCCCATGAAACCAGCCCAAAACCGCACCCGGTCCGCCACCTCCCCCTTTCGCAAAAGTGGGATTGAGGGGGATTCCTCCGCACGCCAGCAGATTCGCGTGGACTTGAGATAGTTTCTATGTGGGCCATCCTCCACTCCGTCGCCAGCCACCACGCCGACTCGGCAGACCCAACGCTGCTGGCCTGGATCAAGGAAGTGCTCGACCACTGGTTCGGCGTCGGACCCTGGGCTTTCGTCGCGGTGCTGGCCGTGATAATCCTGGCCATGCCCCTGGGCCTCATCGCCTTCTACCTGTCCCAGCGCCGCCGGGAGACCCACACCCCCCAACCCCCAATCTCCACCGACCGTTAACCCCGCGTACACCCCCCACAATTCCCGCGAAAGCTTACCCTCGACCTGGCCGGGGCGGGATTCCACCGGCTCACATCAAGATTCCCCTGTGGATTCACCCCCATACCCTTGCCCATAGAACAGGAAGGGAGTAGACTATTCCAGCGCAGCAGGCGTGCCCACTGCCCCTGGGCCGGAAGCGCAGCCTTTTACTCGGGCAGCAGGGCTGATGAATGCCAAGACCGGTCTAAAAGCGGAGGAGGGCCGGTCCCACATACGGAGGTATGGAGTCACCAGCTATGTTCGATAGAGAATCCTTGGAAGCGCTACATGAAGAGCTACGGGACGAATTCGAGCTTGAGCCGGAATGGGAAGACATCCAGCGGGACGCCCACCTGGGAGTAGCCCGCTCCGACGCGGGGGTGGACCTGGAAGGTATTGACGCCCGCGTGGTCGCCCTGATCGAAAAGCACAATCCCGACTAGGTCCCCCGGACTCCTGGGCCGGCAAAAACGCCGGCCCCCCAGGGCGCATCGCGGACCAGGGAAGAACACTCCCGCCGTCCGCGAACCGCCAAACGGCAACCAAAAGACCCGCTTGAGAGGCTATGGGCCATCCTCAAGCGGGTTTTCGTGCTGTACCCTCGACAGGGAATCGGCATTTTATGAAAACATTATTTCTCGATGAGTCGGGCGACCATAACTTATCCGAAATTGGTCCTGAATATCCCATATTTGTCCTTGGCGGGGTCATTGTAGAAGACTATGACGAACACCAATTGACGGAACGACTCAGCGAATTCAAGCGTGATATGTTCCGCGCCACCGACATCATACTGCACACTGCCGATATAACCCGCAATCGGAACGGGTTCGAGGCTCTCCAGGACTCGCGCTTTCGGGACCAGTTTCGTGACCGCTTGAATGAACTGATGCGGACTCTGTCATACTCAGTTGTGGCCTGCGCGATACAAAAGAAAGAACACCTTGGCCGATATGGAGCGACTGCCCCGGACCCTTATATGCTCAGCCTCGAGACCCTGGTAGAACGCTTTTGCTTTGACATCGGAGACGCCAATAAAGGCGGCTTCATCAGTAGAGGTGGGGTTATAGTTGCGGAAAAGAGGGGCCCGGCGTTGGACCAGGAGTTGGAGTTTGCATGGTCGAAGCTGAAAAGCGAAGGCACATACTGCGTTTCAGCAAGGGATATAGAAGAGCGGATATTGGGATTGGACTTGCGTTCCAAGAGGGACAATATCGCCGGATTACAGTTGGCCGACCTGGTGGTTTCTCCTATCGGACGCCACATCATGGGCAAGAGAGACCACGAGGATTGGGAAATCGTCAATCAGAAATTTTGCATCAGCCCCGTGACGGGACAGTCGGAAGGCTATGGCCTCGTAATACTGCCAAAATAAAAAGGCTGGCTCCCGCTACGCAGTGGCCAACCTGTAGAGTTGCCGTGAGGCTGGCCCCCGCTACGCAGTAACCAGTCTGCAAATATATGTTATGTGGGTAGCTGGAGTGTGTCAAGCGCCGACAAAAAGACCCGCTGGAGGATGGCCCAACGCCCCCTCCAGCGGGTTCTTTCATGTGGAGAGCGTCCCTGCCCAGCTTGCCGGAAGGAATGGAGAGCAGGTAGACTCGGGCAAGAGTATTAGTGATTCACTAAAAGAGTGGCAGTCGAAGAGATGAAGACCGTCAGCGTCACCGTGGATGACGACACCCACCGGAGGCTCAGGATCATGGCGGCCGAGCGGGGGACTTCAGTCTCGGCAATGATCAGGGACCACATGCTCAGCGTCATAAACGGCCCGGCCCAGGGTGACGCGGGGGAAACAGAGCCCGAAAGACGCCGCCGCAGGCTGGCCGAGTTGACCGGGGAATTCCTCGACAAGGGCATCGGGCTCTCCATGTCCGACAACCTTGCCAGGGAGGAGATGTACCAGGAGCGTGCGCCTCGCTGATTCCAACATCCTCCTCTACGCCGTCAGCTCTGATCCGGCGGAGGCCGGCAAGCGCGCCAGGGCCATAGAGGTCCTGGGAGAGGACTCCCTGGCCTTGTCGGTCCAGGTCCTCCAGGAATTCTACTACCAGGCAACCCGCCAGTCCCGGCCAGGCAGGCTCAGCCACGCCGCCGCCCTGCGCTTCATAGACCGGCTGGCGGAAGTGCCCGTGCAACCGGTGACAACCCGGGTCTTCCGGAGGGCGGCGGAAATCAGCGACCGCTTCGGCATATCTTACTGGGACGCCGCCATCCTGGCGGCAGCACAGCTCATCGGGTGCGAGGCGGTCTACTCCGAAGACATGAACGACCAGCAAGACTACGGCGGACTAAGGGTAATCAACCCCTTCAACCAGCAACACCCCGCCTGAGGACGCACCGAAGCCAACACCCCCTCCAGCGGGTTCTTTCATGCGGAGACTAACCCAGAAACGGAAAAGCCCCGGTAGGACTACCGAGGCCCCTTGCAGCACTGCTGAATTACCGGATTAGACCCAGCCGTCTGGCGTCCTCTTCAGTCCACTGAGTGCCGTTCAATACGTTGCCCAATGTCCCGCGTGGCAGGGTGTCGCTGCCCCGGTGGTAATGGATCAGGGCCTTTCTGCCGTCAGGATGTCGGTACATCCGGCTAGAACCTCTAGGCCGCTGATAAAGTCTGAATCCATCTCGTTCCAATGCCTGCACCAAGTCCCTTGCGGAGACGTTTCGCAGAAGATGGACCAGGTTCATGGGTGAATCGCTACTGTGTCCTCAAACGCCTCTACTTCATCATTGGGAACAGGCTCGCCATACTCCAGCATACACTCGACGAACAAGGCCGTTCCCTCACGCAACGCTTCCAATGCCTCGTCCTTCGTATACCCCCAGGCGGCGCAACCGGGCAGCGAGTCAATCCACGCGCTCCAGCGCCCATCGGCCTCTTCTTGCAGCGAAACCTTGAATGTATACGTCATCGGAATTCGTCCTGACCGTTGACAGTGTACTTACGTCATTATACCCTTGAACAGTAAGAACCGGGCGGGGTTCCCTGCGGGAATCACATCTGGTTCTTTCTTTTCTTTGAAGATTCCCCTGAATCCTATTCCTCACTTGCCGGGTCAGTCGGTTTACAAATATCGGCGAAACAACCCAAGGCAAGGAAAACGAACCCGAAAAGGAAAGCCATCGTTGCAGCGCTAAGAGTCCAACGAGATAGGTCGAAATCTCCTTGTATATCCGAGCTCAAGCGTATCCCGAGAGCGACATCAATCGATCCCACGATACATGCTGTCAAGAGTGTGGCGCAGAACCCCAAGTGGAACGCTGAAAGAAAGTAGGATATTGTCCCCGTTTTCCTCCAATATCTGGATTTAGATTCCGCATCTTTAGTCGGTCGTCGGCTAACATCCCGCAATAAGACCACAGTGTAATAGACGCCGGCGGACGCGCCGAGCCCCAATGTTATGATGACCTCAATATTCTGTACTAGGATCGGGTCGACTAAACCCATGGAAATTGTGGGCAAAATAGCAAGCACGGATAGCGCGAACACCACGCACAGCGGCGTTCGCATATCCCGTCGATCATCCGGTGATAATATTTGATTGTAGCGTAGAACCCCTCTCCACGCTGGTTGTATCAAGATAAAAGTGATGGCCAACAGCGCTATTGAGATGACCACAATGTTCGTCGAGATGCCCTGCAGCATAAGGTCTACCGCCTCTCCGAGTCTTATGGTTAGATATTAGCGTTTCAGGGCACATTATTCTCGGCCCGTCTGTCAGCACTCTACCCTACCCCCACATCCCCCACCCAGGTACCAAACCACCAGGTACAAACCCACCCCCCACTGACACGCGCCCATTGACGGCCACCGCAACCAACCTCTAGCATGGTATTGCAGGGACGGACCCGGCTGATAAGTCGGCCCGTCCCTTTATTTTTTGCCGAGGTGATCGCCAGTGCGCTGTAGACGCTGCTACTCCTCAAGCTTGCTCGTCCTCAACCGGAAGCACCCCGGGGACAACCACGTCGTCCGCTGCCGCGACTGCGGTTTCCTCTTCAGTCCCCCGGTGCCGGACAGCCACCCCGAAAACCCCGGCTCCGGCGCGGCCACGCCCGGACAGGCATAGGCCCGGTTGGCCCATGTATCGACCAACGGCAACCCGAACAACAAAACCCGGAACAACAAAACCCGGAACAACAAAACCCAGAGCAATAAAACCCAGAGCAATAAAACCCAGAGCAATAAAACCCCGGCCAATAAAACTCCGGCCAACAAAACCCCGGCCAACGGGACCCCGACCGGTCGGACCCCGGCCAGCCAAAAGCTGTTGCCCGTCGACTTCGCCAGGGAGGTGCTGGGAGTGACACTCTGGAGCAAGCAGGAAGAGGTGCTCAACGCCCTGCCCCACAACCGCCGCGTCGCCGTCAAGTCCGCCAACGGCATGGGCAAGGGCTTCTGCGCCGCCGTGGCCGTCCTATGGTTCCTCTACTACCACGAACAGGCCATCGTCCTCACCACCGCACCCACCTTCCGCCAGGTCCGCCACATCCTCTGGCGGCAGATCCGCCAGCTTCACAGCCAGGCCCGGCTCCCCGACCTGCTCGGCGGCGACATGTTCATCGCCCGCTGGGAGCTTTCCGGCGACCGCTACGCCATCGGCCTCTCCGCCGGCAGCGCCGACCAGTTCCAGGGCTTCCACAGCGAGAACATGCTCATCGTCGTCGACGAGGCCGAGGGAGTCAGCGAGGAGATATACGAGGCCATCGAGTCCGTCATGACCTCCGCCTCACCCCGCCTCCTCCTCATCGGCAACCCCACCACCATGACTGGCGCATTCCGCCGCGCCTTCGAGCGGGAACGCCGCCTCTACCACACCGTCACCATCTCCGCCCTGGAAAGCCCCAACATCTCTGAGGACACTGCTGCATACCTGCGGCCCGGCACGGGAGCGGCGGATAGGACCCGTCCCCCGATTGAGGACAGGATAGTCATCCCCGGCCTGACCACCGGGGAATGGGTCGAGGAACGGCGGGAAATCTGGGGCGAGGACAGCTCCATCTACCGCTCCAGGGTCCTGGCCCAGTTCCCCGAGCAGGGCGACGATACCCTCATAAGGCTGTCCGACATCGAGGCCGCAGCCGTCGAGACCGAGAACACCATTGACCTCCCCGATCCTGCCACCGGCAAACTCCCCGGCGACGTGGTGCTGGCCGTGGACGTGGCCCGCTTCGGCTTCGACCGCAGCGTCATACTCCGCCGCCGGGGAGACCGGGTCGAGGACATTCAGACCCTCTCCGGCATGGACACCATGCAGGTCGCCGGACGGGTGATCGAAGCCATCCGGGAGTCCTCCCCCGACAGTGTGGTGATCGACGAGGTCGGTATCGGCGCGGGCGTCGTCGACCGCCTCCGCGAGCAGGGCTACACGGTCCGCGGCATCAACGTCGGGCGCAGGGCGCACCGGGACGACCGGTTCGTCAATCGCCGCGCCGAGGGCTACTGGCGTCTCCGCAGGTTGTTCGAGTCCCGGAGCATCCTGATTCCCCCGGACAACCGGCTCATGGGAGAGCTGTCCGGCCTCCGCTTCGACTATGACAGCCAGGGCCGGTTGAAAATGGAAAGCAAGGAGTCCATGCGCGCCCGCAACCTCCCGTCCCCCGACAGTGCCGACGCCCTGATGCTAGCCTTCCTCGACCCGCCCAACCGGGTCAAACTGTGGACGTGAGGCCCGAATACCGGATGAGCGGAATGTCCGGTCAGTCGGCCACGGACTACCATACTTGTCCGCATATGTCCGCAAAAACCGAAAAATCTCCCCCTTTCGCAAGAGAGGGATCAGGGGCATTTTCGTCTACCCCAGGGAAGAAACGTCAAAGGAGCAGCACCCGCCCAACAAGGTCAAACCGTGGACGTAAGGCCACAGGGCGGAATCAGGTTGTCGTTAGGTTTCTGACCACGATCACACGGGCCAGGATGTCAAATGCGTGGCGTCTATCCTCACGGATTATGACCATAATTCCCATCGGTATCACAACACAGCACATGGCAAGCCAATGGATCATCCAGAAGGTTAGTGTGGCTGTCAGCATCACCAGCTCGAATGAGTCCAACGGCTCCAACCTGAACGTGAGCGCCACCAGGGACACGAGTGGGTCCAATATCCCTGAGATGAATGGGTCCAGTAGGTCCCCGGCTCCCATCGACAGGATAATCCACAAGATGCTCATCAGGACAAAGAGGCCCCACGGTGCAATGTCATACAACGAGCGGACTGCTGCCTGCCGGAGAGTGACCCTGCCTCCTGTACGTAAATCTCGGACCCGCCCGCCAAATACCAGGTGACCGAGGTGACCTCCCCAGGCTCGGTAACTCAAGACGTGGTACGAAAAATAGACCAATGCCAGCACTTCTCCCGAGAGAAAAGGGAGAGGCATTGAGGGGAGCGCAAACGGTGGCATACCGCCAAGGACCAGCCACGGGAGGTTGTCTAGAAGGCGCGCAAGGAGCCTCCTGCGTCGGTCCAGGGGCGCAGAATTGTCAGGGGTTACGTCTGATGCACTGGACTCTTGAATGGTGCTGGCCCTCATTGGACAGGATGGGCATTGCCAAACAGGCTCTTTCGCCAGTGAAGCATTCAGGGGCACAACCGCGCCCCGCTTCTTGGAAGGGGCTGCCTTGGGTAGGAGACCTGTCTGGACCGGAAATCCAATCGCCACCATACTCTACAAGCAAACGAAATGTCCGGTCAGTCGGCCACGGACTACCATACATGACCGGAAATGTCCGCAAAAACCAAAAAATCCCCCCTTTTCTCAAGGGGAAGACCAAGCGGGGATGTATCTTCATACCGGCAGGTCAACGAAGACCCGGGGTAGTTTTGTACAGCCTGTCCAAGCGGCAACCGGCAGCGGGCAGTACATACCCACCATCCACATATACCGTTCATATATACCACACAAACGATACATATATACCGCCCATATCGACCATCCAGAGATACCCCTACACATATACCCCATATATCAGTGAGGAAATACCATGACAACCTCTACAGTCGGACCTACCCCCGGTAACTTGCAGGTTCCCTCATACCTCCGCCGCCTCCGCCACGGCGTCACCCGCAGCCTCCGGGCAACCTTCGGCTCCGTGTTCCGCTCCCTGCCCGTCCCGGCGGCACGCCGCAAGGCCAACCGCGCCGCCTCCCGCGACGTGGACTGGCTCGACGGCTACACCGGCGCCGGTTCCGGCTGGGCGCCCACCGGCTACGGCAGCTACTACGCCGGTTCCGCCCCCGTCTACTCCGCCATCAGGCTCCGCGCCGACGCCCTCACCCGCGCCCCGGTGGTCGTCCACCGCATGACCGGCGAGGGACCGGGCCTCTCCGTCGGTCCGTCCCACCCCGTCCAGCGCCTCCTCGACCGGGTCAACCCCTGGTACACCCGCGGCGACCTCTGGCGCGCCACCGAAATCTACCTCGACCTCTGGGGCGCGGCCTTCTGGGCCCTGGAGCGCGGCCAGGACGGCGAGTGGGAAATCTGGGCATTGCGCCCCGACCGCGTCAGCGTCGTCCCCGACCGGCAACGCTACATCCGTGGCTTCGTCTACCAGGGACGCACCGGCCCGGTGGCCTACACCCCCGACGAGATGGTCTGGCTCCGCTACTTCAACCCCCTGGACGAGTACGCCGGGCTCTCCCCCATCGCTCCCGCCCGCATGTCCGTGGACATGGGCCGCGACGGGCTGCGATTCAACCGCAACTTCCTCCGCAACTCCGCCCGCCCCGACTTCCTCTTCCTCACCAACGAGAGCATGAACGACGTGGAGGTCGAGGAGTTCTACAACCGCTGGGAGGCCCGTCACCGGGGCGTCGCCAACCCCAACCGCCCCGCCATCGCCAGCTTCATCCGCGACGTCAAGACCCTGGGCTTCAGCCACCGCGACATGGACTTCATCCAGGGTCTCCGCTGGAGCCTCGAGGACGTCAGCCGCGTCTTCGGCGTCCCCAAGCCCCTGCTCTCAGACCTGGAGCGCGCCACCTTCGCCAACATCAACGCCGCCGAGCGCATCTTCTGGCGCAACACCATGCTCCCCCAGGTCGGCTTCCTGGAAGAGCAGATCAACCGGATGCTCCTCCCCCGTCTCGGCTACCCCAACCTCGCCATCAAATTCGACCTCAGCAACATCGAGGCCCTGCGCGAGGACGAAAACAGCCGCGTAACCCGCGAGACCCAGCTCCTCGACCGTGGCGTCCTCACCATCAACGAAGTCCGCCGCTCCCGCAACCTCCCCGAAGTCCCCTGGGGCCACCACTGGGCCGGCGCAACCCGCACGGACTCCCCGACCCCCGAAACCGCCAGTGATAAAATGGAATAAGCATCGCAACAGGAGAACAAACAATGGACAAGACCAGGAAAATCCGCGACGAAGACTTCCCCACCGAGGTCGCCTTCTGGGAAGCCAACAAAGAGGAACTGCGCAAGCAATATCTGGGCAAGTACCTCATAATCCGCGGCGAAGAAATACAAGGAGTCCTGGACACAATCGGCGACCTGATGATCGCGGAAGAACAGGAACTGGCGGAAAACCCGGCCCTCGTCCGCTACGTCAACGATGGTAAGCCCGAGTTCAGCCCATTCTCGCTAGAGGTAGATCGTGCCTGAATTCACAGGCCAGATCGAGAACGGAGCGAGGGTCAGGGTTAGATTCACAACAACCCGCGTTGGCAGCATCCCAATGACAGGGATGGGTCTCATAGACACCGGTGCGACCTATACCCACGTCGACCAGGAAACCGCTGAAATCCATCGGTTCAGACGACTCGACACGGTAACAGTGAACACCGCGAGTCAGAGGGGTGCAGAAGTGCCAACATACGCCATGGTGGTCGAAATCCTGGACCTGCCTGGGCATAGGGAGCAACTTCGGGTCAGAGGATTTACCGGTCCTGCGCCAAGGCCGGGACAGCCTCCAACAGAGAGGCTGATAGCCCTGGTAGGCTGTGACATCCTAAACCGCGGCCGCTTCACCTACGACGGAGCAGCCGGCACCTTCACATTAGATCTACCGTAACCCGTTCCATGTCGGACCGCGGTGAAGGCGAGGGAGAATAAACTTGTCGCGGATAATCATATGGTTGCCCGGTTTGAGATTTATCTGCACCCACAATCATGGACTTTTGCATCCTCTGCCGTGAAAGCTGTATCCTAAGTCCCTCTCGTAAGTAGAGACTGTTGAGTCCTAGCTTCGATTGCGACCAAGCCACCAGTTGGCAAGGAACGCGAATGACCACGCAGACCATACCGCCAGAAGCCATAAGCGTTAGCGATTGGCAGCAGCTTTTCACCCATGAGGTGGATGCTGGTGACGTGGCGTGGAGGTTCCATCTGCCGGAACCAACCGTCACGGTCCACCCGTCCACGCCTGAAACACCCCCAGAACCCGAACAAAGTCATGACCACCCCGACAGCCGGGAAATCAGCAAAACCGTGGGCCGCATTGCAATGTCTGTCCTCATGACGGACTCTGACGAAAGGCTCGACTACTTGCAGACGTTGAACCCCAACCTGACCGAAGACCACCTGGACCAGATCGCCCTGACAACAGACCGATGGCTGGATCACCCGGCGAGGGACCGAATGAGAGCCATCGTCCGCCGCTGCCATGATAGCCAGTCCTACCCAAAGAATATGCTGATCGAGTGGACCACGCCCGAGGAGGTCCAAAGGCTGGTCGACTTGCTCCTGGAAACCTCAATTCCGGACCCGACCCTCGCTATGTGCTATGCGATGTGCGCAGCCCACGACACGGCTTACGCCGCATTCCGCATCCACGAGAATCGTGCACACCGCCAGGCAGACTTCTCCAACATTGAGCAGACCCCGGAAGAAATCGCAGGTGACCTGCGCTTCGTCAACGCCGAATAGGAGACGGACCCGGTGCCGCCCGCCGTCAGGGGTAGCGTCTATTGGTATGACTACGGCCCCGTCATAGGCAACGAACTCTCCGGCAGACGGCCCGCGCTGATAATCAGCAACACGGAATTGAACCTCCAACTTTCTACCGCCATAACCATCCCAATGTCCTCTACCATCCCTTCAGGCAGGCGCCTCCAGAACCATGCGCCCGTAGAAGCAGCAGACTCATGGGCATCTGTTCGACAGATCAAGGCGGTAGACCAGCGGAGACTGGGGGCCAAAATCGCCGATGCAACACCGCACGAGTTGGAAAGGATTTGGGAAATCCTCGTAGCTCGCCTGGACAGCAGGAGAAACCGTCCCGGCACTATTCAGACCCCATCAGGCGACGAACAGATCGGCCCTGGCACAATCTGGGAGGTCGAGTTTCACGCTCCTGATGGCTCTGTCTTGCCCGCCCAAATGTTGGTGCTGGACTACAACGATGGAAACAAGATGGCCATTGCAGTCGAGGTCGAACACCGCGGGTCGCCGGATTCACCGGTCCTAATACCCATCAACATGATCGGCGGGACTCAACCCGCGTCCGCCCTCGTTCACCGGGTAAGGTCAATCGACGTAGAGGCCAGAACCGTGAGCAAGACCGGAGTGGCAGATGAAGCCAGCCTGGTATCAGTCGGCCAAGCTCTCTTGTCCCTGATAGATCGGTAGAATCCAACTCAAGCCCGGATACAACTACACTGCGATCCTCGACAGGTTGAAGCGAGGGATCAAACAATGCCATACAAGACCAGTGACGTGGTGGTTATCGGAGGCGGGGTCATCGGCACCAGCATCGCCATGCACCTGGCCCGCATGGGGGCTGGCAGGGTGCTGCTCGTCGAAAAAGGATACCTGGCTTCGGGCACCAGCGGCAGGTCGGGAGCAATGGTCCGGGAGCACTACCTCCACCCCGTCCTGGTCAGAATGGCTATGGAGAGCAGCGGTATTTTCCACAACTTCAGAGAGGCGGTGGGCGGTGACGCTTGGTTCATCCAGACCGGTAGGCTGCTACTGTTCGGGCAGCACGATATGGAGGCTGCACAGGCCAACGTGGCAATGAACCGGGAGTTGGGAGTCAACATCGAGACCCTGGCTCCATCCGATATTGCCAACTTGGTCCCGCAACTGTCCACCGAAGGCGTTGCTATAGGGGTGTACGAGCCAACCTCTGGCTATGCCGACCCGCTGGCCACGGCCTATGCCTTCGCCGGGCAGGCCGCGAACCTGGGAGCCGAGATTGTGACCGGTTGCGAGGTCACCGGCATCAACGTCTCCGGCGGGCGGGTTGTCGGCGTGGACACTGAGCACGGGACAATCGAGGCTGGCGCAGTGGTGGCTGCAACCGGCGCCTGGTCCACCCGGCTGGCCGCGCCCTTGGGGGAAGCCCTTCCCATCAAGCCCATACGGGTGCAGATGGTCCACCTCCGGCGTCCCCCGGCCCTGGAGTCGCTGACCACCACCGTGATTGACCGCACAAACGGTGCCTACTTCCGGGCCAATGCGGGAGTCAACACCCTGCTGGGCGGTGAAGCTCCGGAAGACCTGACCGAGGTGGTGAACCCCGACGCCTACGGCCTCAATGCCGACCACGACACCATCACCCGGTTCTGGGAACGGGCGCGGATGCGCATCCCCGGATTCGCCGCGACCACGCCGTTGGGCGGCTACGGGTCGCTGTACGACATGACGCCGGACGGGAACCCGATACTGGACAGGTCGGAAGTCGTCGACGGGTTATACTGGGCGACCGGGTTCAGCGGCCACGGCTTCAAGCTGTCCCCGGTGGTGGGCCGGATGGTGGCGGAGCTGGTGCTGCGCGGTGAAAGCAGCGGCCATCCAGTCCACGCCTTCCGGGCCAGCCGCTTCCGTGAAGGCGACCTCCTCAAGCCCGACTTCCCCTACACAGAAGCCAGCCACCCCTAGCGTATAGTCGACCGGCGGGACACGAAGGCCACGAACAGTTGCACCGCCAGCACCAGCCAGATGAACGCTCCCAGGTACAGCACCAGGTCGAAGAGCCACCCCGACTCTCCCAGGAAGCCGAAGATGTCATTGACCCACGTCCTCCACGCCACCGAGAAGGTGACCACCAGCCCGATGAGCAGCGACACCCGGTGCCCCCGCGAGTTCCTGAAGGACGTGATCAACCTCCGCAGCGGCGACGGCAGCAGGAACTCGATCAGGAAGATGGCCGAAATCGCCATGCAGACCAACGCCACCAGCAACGGCAGGTGCTCCAGCCACCCCATGGCCATGTTGGGACCCGCATTCACGTAGTGAATCATGATGGGGGATGCCAGCAGAAACCACGTCGCGCTCAACGTCGCATCCAGCGCGCGGAACCGCCCTCCAACCCCTCGTATCATGCCAGGACCTCCCCAATTCACCGGTATCGTTCCCCTTGCAAGGGGTCTCTTTGTACTGGTTGTACTGTGGCGACCCCGTCCGACTGTACCGGGCAACCGGAGCTAGCGGGGGAATATGTCCCTCACGGCGCAGGTAAAGCCGGGGAGAACGTCCCCGCCGTCCAGGTTGTCCTGCTCACCCAGCAGAACGGGAGGGCCGGATGCGGGATGGACTTCCACGGTGCGGGACTCAGGGAACACGACCCACACCAGCGCAACGCCGAAGCGCAGCCACATCTGCGCCTTGTCGTTCACCGCGGCCAAACTGTCGGAAGGAGAAGCGATCTCAACCACCAGGTCGGGCGCACCCTCGTAGAATCCGGGAGCATCCACGTCCAGCGGCAGCTTCTCCGCGCAGATATATGCAATGTCCGGCTCCCGCACCGTGTCCGGGCCGCGTTCCAGCATCATCCCGGCGTCGGAAGCAACAAGCCGGCCTAGACGCAGAGGCCGGATAAATGATAACAACAAGAAAATCAGAGTCGTTACGATCTCGCCGTGCCTTATTCCTGCCGACACTTTCTCTACCAGCACCCCTCTTATCAACTCGCCGCCGGTGCCCTCGCTGTAGAGACGGAGCAGGTCGTCAGCCGTCAGCAGTTTCGGTCTTGCCTTCGATGTAGTCATAGTTTTGCAGTGCCCTATGCGTCCGAATTGAACAGGTGCTTCTGGAACCACCCCAGCGTGCGGGCCAGGTACTCTTCCCGCATCTTCGGGTGTCCCAGCCGGGTGAAGGAGTGGGAAGACCCGGGGAACCGCACGAACTCCACCTCCTTGCCCAGCCGCTTCAGCAGGGTGTAATACTCCTCGCTCTGGGAGATGGGGCAGCGGTAGTCCGACTCCCCGTGCAGCAACAGCACCGGCGCGGTGACGTTGCCCGCGTAGGTGATGGGCGAGCGGAAGAGCAACTCCTGGGCGGCATCGGCCACCGTCCCGCCCCACTGGACCTCGCCGAAGCTGGCGCCTATGTCGGAGGTGCCGTACATGCTGTAGAGGTCGGTGCAGGGCGCGCCCACCACGCCGGCCACGAACCGGTCGGTGTGGCCCAGGGTCCAGCTGGTCATGAACCCGCCGTAGCTATAGCCGTGTACTCCCAGCCGCGCCGGGTCCACATAGGGACGCTCCGCCACCAGGTCAACTGCGGCCATCAGGTCCAGGTAGTCCTCGCCGCCCCAGTCCTCCAGCACCGCCGTCATGAACCCGTCGCCGTAGGTCGAGGAACCACGGGGGTTGACCGCCAGCACCAGGCAGCCCGCAGTGGCCAGCACCTGCTGCACCGTGGCGAAGGCGTCGTAGAACGCCCCGTTGGGGCCGCCGTGAATGTCGATCACCAGCGGGTACTGCCGCGACGGGTCGAAGTCCGGCGGGAACCACAACCTAGACTCAATGGGGAACCCGCCCCGCTCGAAGGTGAACTTCTCCATGGTTGCCGGTGGGCACTCAGCAAGGTACTCGGCGTTGACCTCGGTAAGCTGCTTGCTGGCACCGGTGTCCAGGTCCAGCAGCAACAGGTCTCCGGGAGAGGACGGCGACGCCGACAGTTCGACGGCGCGGCGGGCGTCCCGGTCCAGGGCCAGGCCCGAGGTCTGCCGAGAGCCGCCGTAAAGCTCGTGGACGCCTCCATCATCGACATTGGCCTCGAAGAGGTATGACTCGCCCCGGCGCTCCCCCAAGAACAGGATGCGGCCGTCTTCCTGCCAGCGTATCGACGGGCCGGGATTCATCGGAGGGAAGCTGACGAAGGGCTTGATGGAGTCGTCGGTGATCCGTTGCGGTTCATGGCCGGGTTGGATGACATATAGCCAGGACTGCCATGACACCATGCCTGTGGGGACATCGGTGGCGGCGGCCAGGAGCCTGTCCCCGTCGGGCGACCATGCCAGGGCTCCGACCCCGCGCAGCCCCTCCGACCATAGCTCCGGTGTTCCGCCTCCAGCGCCACCCCCGGACTGAATGGACGGGCCACTAGCGGACACCACGTAAGCCTCGGTCAAGGCGTAGATGTCGCGGTCGTCCCGACGCCCGGAGATGAAGGCAACCCGTGAGCCGTCGGGAGACCATGCCCCGGCGTAGTCGTCCCAGTCCCCGTCGGTAAGCTGGCTGGTCTTTCCATCAGCCGCGTTCACGGTGAACAGGTGGAAGTGGGCATCCCCGCGCCAGCCCAGGGTGTCGTAGCGGTACCTGATGCGGTGGATTTCCGTAACTCTCGGGACCGACTCGGGAAGGCCATCGCCCTCAGGGGAGTCCTCCGGAACGTCGGCGCACACCAGCAGCCGCGCGCCGTCTGGAGACCATGAGAAGTCCGACGCGCCGCCCGCAAGCGACGTGAGCTGCCGAGCCTCGCCGCCGCCCGCCCCCATGAGCCAGACCTGCCGCTTGTCCCTGTCGTCGGGCCGCAGGAACCCCAGGGTCTGGCCGTCGGGCGAGAACTTGGGCGCACCGTCCCTCGTCCCCTGCGTGAACTCCACGGTCTGACCGGACTCCAGGTCCATGAGCATGATCCGGGAGCGGCCTTCCATCTTCTCAGCGTCCACCCACGACAGGGCGTAGGCCAACCGGGACCCGTCGGGAGACAGGGCCGGGTCTCCCACATTCTTCAGCTTGTAGATAACGTCAGGCGCAATGGGGCTGGTCATGGCCATTTACCTCACGAGTGATGACTATTTTAATGCTGAGGTGGAATTTACATTGTGGCAAACCTTAGAGCCAAAGATTTCCATTGCGGACGACCCGAGCTTTGCCATGATTTGGGCGTAGGCCAAGGTTGCGGCGTACCGAAACTACGTTTCTCTTTAGCGTGGTCTCTGCCCAGCGCGACTGGAAGGTACCATCCAGCCCCCATACTTGGCACGGCGGCAGAAAGATGTCACCGTACTGGGGGTCACCGACGCCAACGTACTTGTTCTCGGCCACGCACAGAGCAGCGAGGGCGCAGATGAAAGCGGCTCGGTGGTCGTGGTCAGTAATGGAATCGAGGGGCCTGGCCAACAGCGTTCCGGGGGCCAGATGCTCGATTAGCTTTAGCAAGTAACCATTCTTGACCGCAATTTCCCAAAACACATCAGATTTCTTGCCACGTTTAATGGGTTTTTTGATGTTTTGAAAATCGTCATCAGAAAGGAGAACGCCCAGGAAGGCATTGGGGAAGACTTCTACAATTCGTGACGGGTGAATCCGATCCGGATGGCTGGCGATACCCAGATTGAGGTGTTTACTACTCTGGAGTCTTAGGACCAAATTCGCCAATTCTGTGGCGTGTTGGTGGAGGGCCTGCCCGTTGTTAGAGTTGGTTGGGCCAGGTTTACAACGAGATTGGAAACTCCCCCTTGAAAGCAGCGCTTCGGTGGCCCGATAACAGTTAACAATCTGCAAGTCCGAGGCGAGAGGGCCATCTATGCCGACGGCGGCCAAGGCTGTGCCGGCAGGGACAAGTCGCCGGATGTCTACTAATCGCTTGTCGTCCTGGGTGACAGTGTTGCAACACTGCCATTGGAGCTTGGTCTGGTCTAAGGTGATTAGACACAGTCCTGTCGTGGGTTTGGATTCAGAATGGCCAACGTCTATGCCCATGTAATTCATGGCAGATCCTGTTTTAGACAGTCTAGTCAACTGACAGTGGCGGTGGATTCCTGCTCCCGCGAGAATCGTAGACAACCCCTGTGTAGCCGGGCGAGACCATGAAGATCACCTATCTTCATGGTAATGATGGGTTGGGGCCATGAATAACACCACAAGAGGTGTTGTGCTATTAGGGAACGGGGCCGGCGCTGCAGCCGACCCCATTTGTTAATGTAGTGTTCTGTTTCGGCTGGTCTCGCCAACTCGCGCCTACAGACGCCCCTAGAGCTGGAAGGTCTTCTTCCAGATGCCGGGCGAACCTTCGGCGTGGGTCATCAGGTCGCGCATCCTGGGATTGTCGGGGTTGATGTCCCGCTGCGCCTGCCACGGGTCCGTGTCGGACACGCCCTCGTGCTCGAACTCGTAGACCACGGCGTACTTGGGCTGGCCCCGGACCGCCCGCCAGCGGCGGCCCCGGATGCAGCCGGGCACCTTCTCGTAGTTGGGCACGTAGACGCCGCTGTACCAGCGGTTCCACTCGTCCTCGTTCTCCGGGGAAATGTCCATCCTGCCGATCTGCAGTGCGGGGGCCATGTCGCTGTTGGCGATGCTATCGTTCAGCTCTGCGGGGTGGACCATCTCGTAGACGTTGTTGATGAAGTTGGTGCCGATGATGCTGGGGCTGACCCGCGAGCCCCACTCGGTGCGGGGCCGGTTCTTGAAGGCGTCGGTCTCGATGACCGCGGGGCTTTCAAGCTCGTAGCAGGCCAGGTGCTTCGGGCCGCTCCTGACCGCCTCGTACCGGGCCGCGTTCAGGATTCCGGGGACTGACAGCAGTTCCTTCAGGTGCTCCTCGTTGTACCAGCGGTTGAAGTCGTCCTCCTTGTCGGCCGGAATGTCGGCCCAGACCATCATCAGCGCGGTGCCTTTCTTGTTCGCCATAGTTCCCTCCTTATATATGCGCTACTTAATTAACGTACTCCCTGGCGTTTTCCTCGGCCTGGCGGCGGGCTACAGACAGTTCATAGCTGGCCTGCCGGCGCATCCAGAATTCGGCGGTGGACCAGCCGATGCGCTCCAGGGCCAAGGCAACGGAAGGCGATATGCCGCAGTGCCCGTTCAGCAGCCGCGAAGCGGTCGTGCGGCTGATTCCCAGCCGCTCCGCGAATTCATTGACGCTCCAGCCTGCGGCTTCGAGGCTGTCCTTGAGGTTGGCCCCGGGATGTGTGCGGACACGGACAGACATGGGCGATCCCCCTAGTGGTAATCTTCCAGGTCTATGTCTACGGCGTAACTTGTAGTTTCCCCGTCCTCTAACCTGAAAGTCAGCCGCCGGTTGCCGGATCACCTTCCCTTGAGCAGCTTACCCAACTACCCCCACCGGGCATCCATCACGAACCGGACTATGGGAAGTGCCTCCTTAAAGCCCGTACTTTTGATATTCTTGCGACTGCACTAAGCTCAATGAACCGTCTAGTTTTTCTCTGAATACACTCCATAGGTTCAGCAGCAACGTACTATCTGGCTGTCGTTTGAGCAATTCTTGGATTATCACGAGTATGGCTATGTCGAAGTCTTTGAAGTTAAGTGAGTATCTTCTGTTCCGCTCATACAAGTACCGTGACTCTTCGAACATCAGCCTGTATTCCCCCAAAAACTCCTCGTACGATAGACTCTGAGCGGCTGCGCTACGGCCGCTTGCATTTTGCCATCTGGAACGTATTCGACTCTTGACATCTTTTCCCAGAGATTCGAAGAGCCTCAACAAATCATGAGTGTTCTCAGGGTTACTATTGGGATTCAGGCTTCTATACAGAGCTTTTATCGCAATCTCCAATGTGAATGATTGAGAAAGCTCCATTATCTGCGACAGTCCTACTATCCGATGCTCAAGGCCGGAGCGTAACCCAGTTACTGAGGTAGTGAGGTTATTCTGGTGTGTAGCCAACAACTTCCCTAGTATGCTGCCAATGGTTTGTGAACCTGCCCATAGTTGTACGATTTCAGTTTCGATATCTACTGGCATGGCTTGTCCTTACGGCTACCAACACTTGAACTCGTTAGAGTTAACTCTAACAAGCTGATCCTCGTTAGACCAGCTTTCGCAGCATCGCCAGGTCTTCCTTCGCCGATGGGTCCAGCCTTCCCTCGTGCTTCCCCAACGATTCCAGGTAATCGCTCAGACTTGTGAGAAGGTCAAATACGGCAGTGTGCCACGTGGAGCCGCCCCCGTATTCCTCAAATGCCAGGGGGAAACCAACCAGGACCTGCTGGCACTCAAAGCATTCACGCACTTCGACGTGCAGATCATCCAACAATTCCCAGGACTCCTCCCATCCATCCTCCCAGGAATAGCGCGCCGGGATGACGAACTTCTTGACCAGCAGCCTTTCCCTGCATCCCGGATGTTCCTGATCGCATGGCAGCAGGGGCAATTGGGCTTCCAGCTTATACTGGGCCAAAGCCTCAGACTCCGGGCTGCGCACTTCATCGGCCATTCCAGTCCCTCCCAAGTGAGGCGGCTAACCCAATTCTATACCAACGTCAACTCCGCCGCCTGAACCCAATGAGGAGTCGGGGAAAAATTCATTTTTCCGGTCAAGTATGGTAGTCCGTGGCCGACTGACCGGACATTCCCGCTTGCCGCTGAGCGGGGCTGGAGCCGGAAAATTTGGAGTTTCCTCTCAAATCCGCTCATTTCCGCTCACTTTTACGAATTCCGGCGCTCCGGCGCATTGGCAGAATTCCTGGTGAGGCTGCGGGATAGTACCGCGCGCATAGGGGTCCGTCACCCGACCGGTGGATGGGACCTGGCCCTCGTCAGGTTGGCGAACCAGTCCTGACGGGCACAGGACTATGATAGGGGAGTGTGTCCGGGGTTGGAAAGCGGCAAATGCCACTGAGGCGGCTGACCCAATTCTATACCGACGCCAGCCTCTCGGCGTCCTCGATGTACTGGGCAGCTTCCCTGATGCGCCTCTCAGTATCATCCAACGGCTCGCAGTTGCCGTTGTAGAAGCAATCATTATGCAGGAAGCGGGCGGTAGCCCCGAACCGGTCCTGCAGCGACCTCGACGCCTCGCTGCCTCGACCCAAAGCACGAAGTCTGCCGGAGACCTGTGTGGTGGTGGTCAGAGCCTCGTTGGTGGAAGCGAGGATCAGGGCCTCTGTAGCCCGCCTTACCGCACACCACGCCTTCTCTGCCGCATCCCGGATGTCCCCGGCTTCCAGGCGTGCCAGCGCCTCGGCATGGACAGCCCTGGCGTCGGCAAAGATGTCCGCTGGTGACCTCGTCGTTGTCATGGCCCTTCCTTATGTGTGGCATTGGATATAGTGTCCAATTCTATACCCGCGCAGACTCCACGGCCCGCACCAACGGCAACACAAAAGACCGCTGGCGGGAGCAGTGCCTCCACCGCCCCCGCCAGCAGCAATCATCGACGCGGCAACTAGGCCCGGAACTGGTCTATGCCCACCGTTGCCGGGGTGGGACCGCTGGGATGCACCAGCGACTTGGCCCGGTCCGCGCCGACCACCACGATGTAGTAGCGGTTGGCGTTGTCCAGCACCGGCACATTGATGTTCAGCCGCTGCTCCTCAGTGAGACCTTCCAGCCATTTCCAGTTGGCGGCTACCCGCGCCTCGCCAGCCAGCGGCATGTACTGGATCATCTTGCCCAGGCTGGTGTTGGCGTGGAAGTGGAGGAACTCCTTGGCCGCCCGTTTCGAGAAGCCCTCGGCCCCCACGATGCGCGCCACGTCCGGGGGCATCAGGATCAGACGCTCCGCCCCGTGGCTCTCACCCAGGCTGCGGGTGCCGAAAGTCGCGCCGTAGGCGATGGTCTTCAGCAGCCCATCGGCGGTGGTGTTCCCCTGGTCCTGCACGTCCAGTTCACCGTCTGTGGTGAACACGCTGACCGCGCTGTCCCGGTCATTGAACCCCTGGTTCACGTGGAACGGCTCCCAGGGACTCATCTCCTCGTTCTCCGCGATGCAGTGGACGAACTTGCGAGGAGTCCCCACCGTGTCCATGTCCATCTGGTTCGGGTACCAGTAGCCGATATTCCGCAGGCACAGGGAGAACGCCCGGCCTATGGTGATGTTCACCCGGTTGTCCCGGCCCGGACCCAGGGCGGCACGGGGATTCAGCCCCACCTCTTTGGCAATGGGGCCGTTCACCACCAGCATCGGTGCGTGGGCGCTGGTGGACATCAGCAGCGACTTGCCGCCGTACCCTCCGACCTGGGAAAGCGCCTTGACCGCCGCGATTATCACCGGCATGTGCTCCGGTTTGGCTCCGGCCATCGCCGCGTTGATGGCGATCTTCTCCACCGTGGCCAGCCCGAAGCCTGGCGGCATATCGCAGACCAGGTGGTCGGCGGGCAGGCACGTCCCCGCGATCAGCGCGTCCACGTCCTCCCGCGTCGCGGGCAGCAGCGGGAAGCTGTCGCCCCAGTCCCTGCCGATGAAATCCTCGTTCATCCGCAGCACCGCATCGAAGCGGTCGTCGCCCTCGAAGCGGAACGCGCCCTCGGTGTCGATGCCATGCTGCCCGACGGTCCCGTCCGTCTCGTCCGTCAACGCCTGGACCAGGTCGTCGAAGGCCAATTCCGTCTGCCGGACGCACTCGTCGTTGGGCAGGTTGCGGTAGATGCGGGGCACCAGCACGAAGCGCAGGTCGGGCATGGCAAAGGCGCGGGAGCTGGAGATGGCGTCTCCCTCGAACCTGCCCGACACGATGGGGACTGCGGGCTTGCCCATCTTTTCGACTTCAATCATGTCGTGGACCATCCACGAACAGCAGGTCCCTCAATCCGCCGTGGCCCCGATGACCACGTCGCACTCCTCGGCGGCCGCCCTGACCAGGGGCGGCGAGATGGGATAGCCGGAACCGGCGTAGAAACGGGTCTCGCAGTTCTCGAACCGCTCCTCCAGCATCTCCCCCACCCTTTTCAGGGCCAGGTCGCCGCCGTGGGTGCCGCTCCAGAGCAGCCCCACCTTGAGGTTGTTCAGGCTCTCCGGCCTGGGGTTAATGGGCCGCGCCGTGACCACTCCCCGCTGCTCCGCCACCGGGTTCAAAACTTCCAACAGGTGCATTGCCATACCTCCATAACATGCAACTTTGACCAAGAATTATGCCGTAACATCCAAGCTGAGGGACGCTGTAGATCCTCTCCGTGGCGACTTTCCCTTATGCCGCCACCCTCTGCCCAGTAATCTTGTACACTAACGTGTCCATCTTGCTGAAAGCGCGCCCCAGTTTTCGAGTGTTCAAAGTAAACCCATTGATCAAGTCATGCGAATTCAAAGGCTGTTCAAGTTGGTATATTATCCTGTCAATTCTCAAAAGGTACACCCACTGGACACCGGCGCATATCAAAGAATACGACGCCCCGAATACCAACACCGGGACATACTGAGACACAGTGTAAACGTCAACCTGCAAGTCAATGACCGCCATGATGACTCCACCAGTGAAGGCCACTATCCCAACTGGAGTAGTGACAATGCAGAACCCTGCGATGGTCAACCAGACCGTTGACGCCGGGCGGGCGGACCGATGGTCTTGCGCTTGGTCATTGCTTTGCCCTAACCGTGATTCCAATAGTGCGTCCAATCGTACTTCCAACGAGTCCAGCCGTTTCTCGACGAGAAGCAGCACGACGCGGCACATCTTCAGGCCGAGCCAGATTGCCATAGTAACCACAATGGACATTGCAATGCCCTGAGCAGTGGCTTCATCAGCGGAGTCGCCTAATTTTGAGAGTCCGTACAGAACACCGATGACGGAGCCGTATAGCAGCAGGCGAAAGTCAACAGGACTTGCTTTGTTGACATTACTCAAGCTCCGGCGGTTCATGGGTTCACTCCCTTCTGCCGGACATCGAATCCCGGGTGGATACGATGGTGTCCCAGACTACAATGAAGGCCCCACATGCGGCAATCACCACCGCGCCGTACACCAGAGATACGTCAAGGACAACCTTGACGATCTGGTAAGACTTGGACTCCTTCGGTAGAGTGAGGCCGACTAACCATTCCAGCGCCATACCGGACAGTACCAGCACTGCGGCCAGCACCAAAGACCGCAGGAACGGTATGATGACACGTATTACCGAGTATACAGCATCCCGAAATTCTCTCCGCAGCATTACGAAGAGTTATCCTGGCCCGTGGCAGTCCCGCCAACCTCGCAAACTGCGGCGACATTAGAATCCGGTTTCCATGACTTCACACCGGCAGAATTGGCGGCGTGTTCTCGTCCTTGGGGGTGTCGCGGAGGGAGCAGCTTGAGCCGTCGGTGAACCAGGGGATCCTGGGGTTGCGGGAAGGGAGCATGACGGTGGCGTAACCGGGGGCGGTTACCTCGCCGCGCTGGTTCTCGGCCCAGATTTCCAGGTCCACCAGGGGGGCTTCGTTGCTGAGGTACTTGCGGACGACTTTCCCCTTGCACCACTGGGTGTCGCCGTAGACGTTGAAGCGGCGGCATTCGACGCGGAGCCGCTTCAGGAAGGCGTCGTCCCCCATCCAGTTGGTGAGTAGCGTGCCCATCCACGACACTCGCTGGGGGCCGTAGTCGTAGGCTCCCGGCACGCCCACGGCCTCGGCAACGGAGTCGCGCAGGTGGCCGATGCCAGTGTATTCCAGGCCGCCGCCCGCCTCCGGGTTGCGGAAGAAGTGGTCCGGGTGGCGCATGGCCTCCCGCAGCAGCACCCCGTGGGCGCTGGACCTGCCGGTGCCTACGAGGAAGGCGCTCACGTCCTGCAGGGACAGGGGGCCGCGCACGATGGGTTCCATCTCCTCGCCGACCTGGGTGTCCTCCCAGTAGCGGGGGACGCCGCCCCTGGCGGTTTCGTTCAGGACCTGCTGGTCGATGGCCTCCAGTTCCTCCGGCTCGTAGTGGTGGCGGCGTGGGACGTCGGCGTACTTGCCCCGTTCCCTGGAGGCGCGCCGCTGGTGGCGGGTGCACCAGCCGACGACGCGGGCCAGAAGCTCGTCCCGCTGGTTGGTGTACAGGGTCTCGACGTACTGGATGACCAGCGTGGCCGAATAGCGGCTCTGCTTCTCCTGTACGTCCAGCACCCGCTCGACGCAGTTGACGGCGTCGCCGGGACGCAGCACGCGGAAGAACTCCCAGTCGTTGCCGGCGAAGAAGCCGTGGACTCCGGGCAGTCCCCAGCGGGTGCGTCCCGACCAGTGGCGCATGTAGGGGGCGCACGGGTGCCCGACGACCGAGCCGTACTTGGAATAAGAAGCGTACTCCAGATCGCGGAACAGGGGGTTGGCGTCGCCAATGCCGTTGGCGAAGTTAATGAGCGCCCCCAGGGAGGCGTCGCGGGTGAACTGCTCGGTCCGAAGGCGCATCCCGATCATGTCCCTGGCCTTTTCGATGGCCTCGCGGGAGATGTCCTCTACCTCGGGTAGGGTTTCGACTACCTGTTCTTGTTCGTCGGTAGGCATCGCTTACCTCCACAGTCCTGTCAAGGCGTAGTCATTTTTTCAAAGACATCAATGAAGAATATTATCGCCAAAAACCATACCTGCCAAAACAACTGGGTGAGCGGTCCATCCGCAACATCCTCACCGGCTGCGCTGTCCCCCATCTTTAAGATCCCCCTGACTGACGCGAACACCAACACGTACTGCGCGAGTACCATCACTCCGCAGATTGCCTTCGCGGCCATTAGCATAATCCTGGGTTCTGCCAGAAGACCAGATGGAGTTGTTGATGGGACCTCGCTATCGAAAAAGTCACTCCCGAAGAGACCGAACCCAACGACCGCTGTGGCGATAGCCAATATGGCTATGGCTTGTTCCTGTCCTCGGGATTGGGGATTCATGCCTCACTGTCTCCGGGACGAGTGGGTTCTTCCTTCGGACTGCGTCGTATCTCGAATATCAGAAACACCAAGCTGGTAAGCGTTACCGCAACACTCAGAAACAACAGCACCAATAAGGGCTGCTTCTCGCCCGAAACCTCCGTTATGGCCTGAAGTGATGCTAGGACCATGATTAACCCGACTACCAAGCTCACGGTCGCGGCCATACTGTTCGCGATGCGGTAGTCCCGACTTTTGGATCCCATCCTAGACTCCTCTATACGGAGTAGCCACCACGTATGAATAGCCCACAATAATCGAAGCTAATAAACGATCTGCCGTTCTTCCAGGTCGGACAGTTGGGGTTCGCTCAAGCCCAGCATATCACACAGGATTTGCCGGTTGTGCTGACCGAGGGTTGGGGCATGGCCTCGGATGGACGGCGGGGTCTTGTCGAGGTTCCACATGAGGTTGAAGATCGGCTCGACGCCCAGGGCAGGGTGCTCGATTTCCTGGTACAGACCCCGCTCCCGGTTGTGGCGGTCGTACAGACGCTCCTCGGCGTCCATCACGGGCATGGCGGCTACGCCCTGGGACTGGAGAAGCCCGGTGATCTCCCAGGCGTCGCGGGCGGAGGTCCACTCCGTTACCAGAGTGTCCAGCTCGTGGCGGTTCTGGTGCCTCCGGTAGCGGCTGGCGAAACGCTCTTCCGCGGCCCAGGCGGGCGAACCCATTGCCTCCACCAGTCCGCGCCACTCCTCGTCGTTGGCCACGGCTATGGAGACCCAGCGCTGGTCTTCCGGGGTCTGGCCCTGGCAGGGGTAGTTGCCGTAGGGGGCCATGGTCGGGTCGTAGTTGCCCATCGGACCCAGCACGCGGCCCGTGGCCTCGTATTCCATAAGGCCCGCGCCCAGGGTTGCGACGGTAGCCTTGAGCATGGACAGGTCTATGTACTGGCCCTGGCCCGTCCTGCGCCTTTGGTAGAGGGCCGAGACTATGGCGAAGACGGCATGGAGCGCGCCCGCGATGTCGGCGTAGGCATGTTTGAGGCCAAGGGGACGCTCTCCCTCGTATCCAAGGGTGCTGTCGAGGCCTGCCATCGCCCCGATTGACGGAGCGTAGGCCCGCAGGTCCCGCAGCGGCCCGGTCTGCCCGTTTGACGATATGGACACCATGACAATGTCGTCCCGGACTGCCCTGAGGTCGTTGTAGGACAGGCCCAGCCGGTCCATGACGCCCGGAGAGAAGTTCTCAATCACAACGTCGCAGTGGGCAACGAGACTGCGGGCCAGGTCCACCGCCTCCGGGTGGTTGGTGTTGAGCGTGACGCTGAGCTTGCCCCGGTTCACGTTGTGGAACATGGGGTGCTGCTCCGGGTCGCGCTCGGTGCCGATGATGGGGCGGCCCTGGCGCATGTAGTCCAGCCGCTGCCGGGTCTCGACCTTGATGACCTCGGCCCCCATGTCGGCGAGGACCATGCCCGGAATGGCCCCGGCTAGCACCCAGCCGAAGTCCAGGACACGGTACCCGGCCAGGGGGCCTTTATTTTCCTGCTGCTGTTCCTGCAATGTGTTTCACCCCCTGGAATGGGTTGGGGAGATGTTTAGACCCTCTCCACCATAAGATGAGACCGCTGGTATCGAGATAAATCAGGCCAGACGGAGGAAGGGTCACCGGTCCCACGACGCCCGCTCCTCCGCGATGTAGTCATCAACTTCCTTTGCGGTCTTGAAGAGACGTTGCCCTGGCCCCGCAGAGATAATTTGCCAAGCCGAACGAGCCGATGGAGTCGGCGTCGGGGATATTACCACGTCCACCGTCTGCCCCTCTTCCAACTCCGGGCTGGCAATCTCCACCTTGCCGCCCGGCAATACAGTTGTCCTTATGTGCAGCGCTTTCTGCATATTTTCGCCTTCCTTGCGCCTGTGGCAAATGATCCAGGAGCACGTCCGTTTGCCGCGAGGGAGCATCCCCTTCTAGCTCATGTAACACCTGGCACGGCAAATTGCAACCGGGCTTGACCGGCGGCCTGAGTGGGACACTCTCCCGCGGAGTTCCGGCGTCTATGTCGCCCGGAGCTGCGACGGCGAGGGATGAGGGTCGCCCATCCACAGTTGCACCAAGGCCCCCAATGTACCCAGCGCTGCAACGGTGGCCAGGGGGATCATGAAACCACCCGTAGCGTCATATGCCATTCCGACCAAAACCGGTTCGCCTAAGGCAAGAAGGTTCGCCAGGGTGAGCGATACGCCAATTATCGTGGCATAGTTGCGGCGGCCGAAATAGGCTCCCCGGGCGGCGAATGCCAACGGGGCCATGCCGCCGGAACCTGCGCCCATCAACACCGCAACAACATAGAACATCGGCAAAGTCCCGGCAAATGCCAGGACACCTCCAGCGATACATTGCAGCAGGGCGAAGAAGCACAACGCCCAGCGGATGGGGATCCGGTCCCCAGCCAGGCCTCCGACCAACACAAAAGGCATTGCCACGAGGCCCGGCGTCGCGCTGGCCGCCAGCGCCAACTCGATCGGAGAAAAACCCAGGTCGTACATCCGTAATGCTTGGAGGAAGTCCATAGCGCTCATGGTCATCGTCGCGCTGGCGCCGCCCACGATCATGAGCCAGAAGGCCCGGGTCCGCAACGCCTCCCGCCAGCCGTAGTCGGGGGCTGGTGCATCTTCGGCCAGGGCCGGTGGGGGAGTGCCATCAGGATGCTGTCCGTGGTCTTCGGGCCGGTTTCGGACCAGTTTCGAATAGACCCAGGCCAGGGCCAGCATTACCGCTGCGGGTAACAGGAACGCCGGGGCGTTGGCCAATACCGCAACCCCCACGCCAAGCAGGTTGGTCACGAAAAAGGCCGCCACGGACGACAGCATCATCACCGCGATGGCGGTAGCCCGCCGCCGCAGGAACCAGTTGTTCACCGCCGCCATCATCGGCAACTGGGAGCCGGACGTAGAGCCAAGGACCAGTAACATGACGGACAAATAGAACAAGGGCGCCATATGCGCAGCCACGTGCAGGGCAAAACCGATGCCCATCAGCGTCGCTCCCCACACAACCATCCGGCGGGGCCCCCAACGGTCAACCGCACAACCGATGAACGGCAGGAGCAGCAACGGAAATAAACTGGTCAATAGCGGATAGAACGCCGCAGTCCAGCTGCGTCCGATGAGCTCCCGGGTATCGCCAAGCAGGACCCTTGCGAGAGTAGGCAGACCCGCGCCTTCGCCGCCGATGGCCAGGATGAATGCCCCGGCTATCACCAGCCTCCAGCCCCAGAAGCGCGGGACGGAGGGTTGCGGCTCGGGGGTAGGGGCATCAGAATCATGCATCAGAAGTTGCCTCGCAGGTCCTGCTACGAACCCACACCCAGAAGCGGTCAACCACTCCGGGATGGCCTGATGAGACGCTCAGGAGTCCCTTTGGGGTGTTGAAAGCCGGGCTTCAGATAATCCCGGTCTGGGACAGGGCCACCAGTTGCTCGTGGGTGAAGCCCAGCTCTCCGGTGTAGACCTCTTCATTGTGCTGGCCCAGGGACGGGGCGGGAGTCGTGGCAGTGGACGGCGCATCGGGGAGGGTGTAGGGCGCGTTGGGGTAGGAGAGGGCGCGGGCTCCGGGGCGCTCGATTTCCTCGAACCAGTCGGACAGGCCGGGGTCGTTGCGCACCTCGTCGAAGCCCCGGACAGGCCCCAGGGGAATCCTGTGCTCCATCGCCATTTCCAGGAGCTCGGCCTTGGTGTGCTGTAACAGCCACTCTTCCATGTAGCCGTCTAACTCGTCGGCGTACTCGTTGTTCATCACCGTGCGGCTGGTGAAGCGCGGGTCACGGGACCACTCGGGAGAGCCCATCAGCTCCAGGAGCCTGCGCCACTGGCGGCCCTCGGGGGAGCCGGCGAAGACGTAGCCGTCCTTGCAGCGGAGGATGCAGTTGGGGTAGGGGAAGTCCAGGGAGTGGTGCCCGGTGCGGCGGGTCATGCGCCACTCGTACACGGCCATCAATGCCTCGGGGCCGTTGTAGACCCCGGACATGGTCTCGACCTCGGCAATGTCGATGTGCTGGCCGCCCACGGGCGCGCCTCCGGCATCTACTGACTCCCCGGCCAGCAGGGCCATGACGATGGATGAGGCAGCGGCCATTCCGGCGAAGTACCCGACTTCCGCCGTGCCGAAGGTCAGCGGCTCACGCTCCGCCTCTCCAAGTCCCTGGGAAATGCCCCCGGCGGCAGAGAGGTTGATGTCGTGCGCCTTGTAATACTTGTACGGACCTGTAAGTCCGAAGGGGGTGATGGATGCCATTACCAGCGCGGGGTTCCTCTCTGCCAGCGGCTCGTAGGAGAGGTTGACCCTGTCCATCTCCCGTGGGTGCAGGTTGTGGACCAGCACGTGGGAGTTTGCTGCCAGGTCTCTTAGGATTCCCATGCCTGTGGGTGTGGCGATGTCGAGGGTGAGGCCCCGCTTGCCGGTGTTCAGGTACAGGAACATCCCGCTGCGTTCCTGGTGGGGGTCATCGTCGATGAAAGGGCCGTAGCTACGGTGGGTGTCCCCGGTAACGGGGGTCTCGATCTTGGCTACCTGCGCCCCCATCCCGGCCAGGAGCTTGCCGCAGTAGGCCGCGGAGATCCCGTTTCCCAGTTCCAGTACCCGGACGTCTTCCAACAGGCTGTATGTCATGCGCATCCGCCCCCAGTCATGTCTGGCCGGTCAACAACCCAAACCTTCGTGCATTTCTTCCGTCTGTCCCGCGCTAACCGTTCTGGACTATCAGTACCACCAGGGCAGCGATGATGCCCAGCATGGCAGCCATCATCCCGCCCCCGATGGCCAGCATTGCCACCATCAGCTTGTCAATCCGGGAGTTGACCTGCTGAAAGCCCGCGTTCATGTCGGCGTGAAGCTGGTGGAGCAACGCGCCCTGTTCTTCCACGCGCCCTTCCAGTTTGCCGAGGGTCCGCTCCAGGTTGTCCGCATTGTCTACGGTGGTCATTCGCGTTCTCCCGGTGTGCTTGAGGGAAATGAGAATCTCATAATAGCAGCCATTCCCGCGCCCCTACTCCAGCAGCGCGTCCCGGAGGGTTTGGAGTGTATCCGGGGTGACGCCGTGGGCCAGGACGAACCCCTCTGGCCCGCCCCAGCCGTCGTTCAGGTCGGACAGGGCGCGTTCCATCGCCCTGGGTTGGGCCTCGAACATGTGCAGAGGGCGGTCCTCGTTGCCGGGGCGCTGCCGTAGCCGTTCTCCGAGAACGCCGATGACCTGGTTGGTCAGGGAGTAGTCGGCCATGATCTGCTCCTCGTCCACGCCCAGCAGTCCGAGGATGATGGCCGACAGTACGCCCGTCCGGTCCTTGCCCGCAGTGCAGTGGACCACGGCGGGCAGGGTTTGGTCCCCGGCCAGCAGATTGAGGGCCTGGGCCACCCGCTCCCCGGCGTTGGCGATTATCCAGGTGTATATCTCGGTGAGCCGTACCACCGGGTCCACTCCCGCAACGGGGTGGGATATATCGCGGTCTTCCAGGAAGGGGATGTTGCGGTATCGGACGGCGGAACCATCCCGTGGCCAGCGTCCGGCATCGGAGGCTTCGTCGGGGTTGCGCAGGTCGATGACGGTGGAAAGCCCCAGCGACGATTGCACCAAGGCCATGTCGTCCGGCATCATAAAATGAAGTGCGTCCGACCGGAACAGCACCCCGCTCCTGACCGTGCGCCCCTCCCGCGTACGGTAGCCGCCAAGGTCGCGGAAGTTGAAACAACCCCGCAGGGGGATGAAGTGGCCGGTGTTGCTGTCAGTCATGTTGCGTAAACCCCGTTTAGTCTGTCTCCGGCGTGTGCTCCGTGATGATGCGGCGGAATTGGGCTAGCCTTTCGTGAAGCCAATCGGCCATCTGAGGCCAGTTGTCGCGGTCCTGGGAATCTATCCATAGAGACCTGTTGCGGTTGCCGATCTCCGCGGTTACGGTGGCTTCGTATCTCATTGCCAAATCTTTAGTCTGAACGTCGTAATCACTATTACTCTTATCGATATACAAGCCGGTGCCGTCCCGCGATAGTGATTGGTGGACAATTACGCCTCCGATCAGGTGTTTGACCGTATGGTCAGAGTAGTTCGGCGGCGTATCGTCGCCTTGGTGACGCTCAGCATAGAAACTCCAGAACTCCCGACGGAACGGTCGTAGGTCGGCCCGTCTGCCGTTAACTCTGGTCTCAGCCATATCTCTTACTCGGCGGTCCCAATCGTTTGGTCGTTCCAGCACCTCGAACAGCGGGGCGACGGGGGCTGGGGCATCGGCGATACGTACGGCCCGGACTTTGACGGCAAAGAACGCGAAGGGGTCTATCGTGTGGGAGTTGAGCCAGCGGATGGCGGAGAGGTGAGGCCCTTGAAATTCACGGGCAATCCATATAACGGTCTGCGCTTCCAGTCCTGCCAGATAAGTTAATACCTGCCCCAGGTGCGTGTGGTCGGTATTCTCCAACTGGTTCTCAATCACCACCACGCTATTGTCGGATGGAATGCGGGCCAGTATGTCCGCGGAGAATCCCTCAACCGATACTTCCGTCTCCTCCAATTCCAGGTCTACGCCGATGGCCTGGGACAGCCGGTGCAGGTTATCGGCCAGCCAGGGGGTGAAGTCGTTGGCCTCGTGGGGCCAGGCTTCACGCAGAGGGACGTCCTTGAGTTCCCCGAACTCCATCATGGCTGTCCTACGGTAGAATTAGAGACCATCTCAAACCGTCCCGTCCGTTCCTTCTTCCCTTCCCATCAGTTTCCGGAATAGTCCTCCCCTCATCGACCTATCAGGCGACATCCTGGCGCGGTTCAAAGTAGCTTGTTAAGAAAGCAACGCACACGCCATCAGACAACCAGAGTCTCGGCATCACTGATATAGGCAATGGTAGTTCGGATGAGGTTCGCCATTTCAACCTCTGGTTCACAGTTGCCGTCATAGAAACAATTGACGTGCAATAACTCCGACCGAGTGTGGTACTGGCCTTGCAAAGTCTCAAACTTGGGTGAAGTGGCGCTCAATCGTAAGAGGGCGCGTCGTGCTTGCCCTGCCGACTGAGGTTCGGCCCCTTCCAATGCCAGGACCAGGGCATCCGTTGCCCGTTTGGTGGCGCCCCAAGCCTTCTCTGCCGCATTGCGGATTCTGTTCTGGTCCAGCATTTCCAGAGCATCTGCGTAGAGGACCCGCGCATCGGTAAAAAGTTCACCCACGCGGTCGGTAGTTGTCATGGTGTCATCTTCCTACTGTGGGTTGGGAGATAGGCGGGGCAATGGCCGACCCTCAGGCCGGGAATATCTCCTCTACCCGGAAGCTCAAGCCTTCCAGGGTGGGTGAAGTCACGGTGTCGCCTTCCCTGTAGACGCCCGCCTCCGTGAAATCGCCGTCGCCCAGCAGCAGGACAGTCACCGTCCGGGTCTCGGGGTCAATGGGCCAATACTCCTTCACTCCGTGCCTGGCGTACAGCTCCCGCTTGGCCGTCAGGTCGCGCTGGGCCGTGGACGGGGAGTGGATTTCCGCCACCAGGTCAGGCGCGCCCTGGACGTTGAGAGTCGCAATGATGCCCATGCGCTCACTGGAGATGAACAGCAGGTCCGGCTCCACAACGTCGGTGTCCGACAGCACAACGTCCGTGGGCAGATGGAATACGCTCCCCATGTCTCTGTTGTCCACGAATCGGGCTACACGCAGCAACAGACACCCCAAAGTCCTCTGGTGGGCGACATTGGGCGATGGCATCCTGAACAACTCCCCGTCAATCAGCTCCCACCGCTCGTCGTCAGGAGTCTTGGCGTAGTCCTCGTAGGTCAACTTGGCCTTGGGTTTCGGGCTGACCATCTTCGCCCTCCGGTGGCGCAGCGCATTCCGGCCCGATTATCCCACAATCCCGGCCCGGTTGTTCGCTCCTACGTTCACTTATGTACGTTCACATACAATAGGAAGGCCCCATCGTCCGGGGCGCGATATGGTACAATCCAGCCGTACCGCAACCGACACTACTTCCCTATAAAGAGGTAACTGCAATGGTCCAGAATGTTGTTCTGTCAAACACTGATTACAAGGTCGTGGGCACCCGCCCGATCCGCCACGACGGCACGGATAAAGTGACCGGCCGGGCCAAGTACGGCGCGGACTTCGAATCATCCGGAATGCTCTACGCCAAGGTGCTGCGAAGCCCCCACGCCCACGCGCGCATCAAGTCCATCGACGCCTCCAGGGCGCTGGCCCTGTCCGGCGTGCGGGCGGTGATCACCGCCGAGGACATGCCGGTGGACAACGCCGCCAGCCGCAAGGTCCTGGCCCGCGACAAGGCCCTGTACAAGGGGCACCCGGTGGCCGCCGTAGCCGCCACCAGCGCCCACATCGCGGAGAACGCGCTGGCGCTCATCAACGTGGACTACGAAGTGCTGACCGCGGCCACGGAAGTCCGCGATGCCATGCGCGAGGACGCTCCCCTGATCCAGGAGGAGCAGACCACCAATGAGCTGGGCGAGACGACCGACAAGCACAGCAACATCGCCACCCACTTCCGCTACGAGCAGGGCGACCTGGACCAGGGCTTCGCCGCCGCCGACGTGATAGTGGAGCGGGAATTCAACACCGCCACCGTCCACCAGGGCTACATCGAGCCCCAGAACGGCGCGGCCATGTGGAACGCCGACGGCAACCTGACCATCTGGACCAGCACCCAGGGCGCATTCGTTGTCAGGGACGCCCTGGCCGGCGTGCTGGATATGCCCGTGTCCCGGATCAAGGTTGTCCCCATGGAGATCGGCGGCGGGTTTGGCGGGAAGATTCCCATATACCTGGAGCCTCTGACCGCGCTGCTGTCCAAGAAGACCGGCGCGAGCGTCAAGAGCGCCATGACCCGGGCCGAGGTCTTCGAGGCCACCGGCCCCACTTCCGGCTCCTACATGAAGGTGAAGATGGGCGCCGACAACTCCGGCAAGATCGTCGCCGCCGAGGCCTACCTGGCCTTCGACGCGGGCGCGTTCCCCGGCTCCCCGGTGACGGCGGGCGCGCAGTGCGCCTTCGCCTGCTACGAGATCGAGAACGCACGGGTTGACGGCTACGACGTGGTGGTCAACAAGCCCGCCGTTGCGGCCTACCGCGCCCCCGGCGCGCCCATCGCCGCCTTTGCCTGCGAGACCGTGGTTGATGAACTGGCCGGGAAGCTGGGCATCGACCCCATCGAGTTCCGGGCCCGCAACGCCTCCAAGGAGGGCACCCGCCGCGTTGACGGCCCGGTGTTCCCCCGCATCGGCAACATAGAGTGCCTGGAAGCCGCCAGGGACAGCGACCACTACAAGTCCAGGCTCGAAGGGCCCAACCGGGGCCGGGGCGTCGCCTCCGGGTTCTGGTTCAACATCGGGCTGGCCTCCAGCGCGTCCATCGGCGTCAACGCCGACGGCACCATCACCCTGGTCGAGGGTTCCACCGACATCGGCGGCACCCGCGCCTCCATCGCCATGCAGGCTGCGGAAGTCCTGGGCATCGCCGCCGAGGACGTTCATCCCAGCGTCGGCGACACCGACTCGGTGGGCTACACCTTCCTCACCGGCGGCAGCCGCACCACCTTCGCCACCGGCTGGGCCGCCTACGAGTGCGCCCAGGACATCAAGAACAAGATGATCGACCGCGCCGCCACCATCTGGGAGGTGGACAAGGCCGACGTTGACCTGGTCGACGGCGTGTTCCAGCACCAGTCCGACCCCGACCTGAAGATGACCTTCAAGGAACTGTCCGGGCGTCTCGCCGGGTCCGGCGGCCCCATCTCCAGCCAGGTCAGCGTTGACCCCAGGGGCGCTGGCGGAGCGTTCGCCACCCACATCGTCGACGTGGAAGTGGACCCGGAGACGGGCAAGGTCGATATCCTCAACTACACCGCCGTCCAGGATGCCGGCAAGGCTATCCACCCCAGCTACGTTGAGGGGCAGATACAGGGCGGCGTGGTACAGGGCATCGGCTGGGCGCTCAACGAAGAGTACTTCATGGACAGGGAAGGCCGGATGGCCAACTCCAGCTTCCTTGACTACCGGATGCCCACCAGCCTCGACCTGCCCATGATCGGCACCGTAATCGTCGAGGTGGCCAACCCCGGCCATCCCTACGGGGTCAGGGGCGTGGGCGAGGTGCCCATAGTCCCGCCGATGGCCGCAGTCGCCAACGCCATCCACGACGCGGTCGGCGTGCGCATGGACCAGCTACCCATGAGCCCCGGCGCAGTCCTCGACGCGGTCCTGGAGAAGAACGGCAGCTAGACCGACGGTTAAACCAGGGAATCAGAAGGCCAGGCTGCATTCGCGGCCTGGCCTTTTTGTGTGCGGATTATTTTCCGGTCTGGCCCCTCTGGGGTTCAGGCTAGTTGCTGGGCGTCACGGATGTACTCCGAAGTTGTCCTTATGATTTCGGAGATCAGTTCCTCCGGTTCACAATGGCCGTCATAGAAGCAATCGCCGTGTAGCTCCTGGATGCAGGTGTTGTACCTGGAGCGGAGAGACTGAAACCTGTCGTCGTTGTGCGCCAGAACCCGCAAGTCACGGGAAGTCTGACTGGTCCTGTTTGGCATATGGCCCATTCTGGTCAGAATCAATGCGTCCGTGGCCCGCTTCGTCGCGCACCACGCTTTCTCAGCGGCGTCACGAATATCCCCGGCCTCCAACCGTTCCACAGCCGAGGCGTGAACAGCCCACGCATCGTTGAATATCTCCCGTGGGGTATAGGCCGAAGTCATAGCTTCCTCCGAATCGGCGCTGTAAGGCCAGTCTAACATGCTTCGGTAAGGCGGCAATATATACAAGTGGCGTAATTCTCGAGTGATAAAGAAACGGCCCAAGCACACTGTATGTGCTCGGGCCGCTCAACTAGGGTTCCAATACGATCAGCAGGACGGTAGGTAGTCGAGATTGTTTACTCCGCTCCCATCCGGGTCTGTGCGCAAATGCTTTCCGTGCAGACCTTGAACCACGTGGACGTCCACTGCCGCCCCGTTCTGCATCAACACATAATAGCGGTGGATGCGGTTCTCGATATCGTAGATAGCTTGCGCTTTGCTAACCGATGAGTTGGGAACCCAATTCCCGCAGAGAGCGACGATGTCGCCGTCCAAGGCCTTTCTGGAATGTGTGACTCTGAGATTCGCCATTGTGTTCACTCCGAAATATCGATTTGCACCCGAAGGCGCTCGGGCCGCCGGGTAAGTGCGAGTTGGGTGGGTTCTACTTGTTGGCCGTCACACTCTCCTTGTACGAACTCCCCGGAACGGTATACTGTTCGACCCTACAGCTTGACCCCACGGCAACCGCTTGGCACAATGGCAGCGGTCTCGTTAGGACCGTGGGAGTCCCGTTCCGGTGGGATTTCCAAAAGCAACGGCCTCGTTTGCACGGCGAGGCCGTTGGCATTCGGCTACTGAATGGTACACCTCGTTATTGCTATCGGTCTGGAATCGCATGTAGCACACAAGTTTCGGATTCGTATAAGGATTCTATGCACTTAGCCTACACCCAAATCAAAGCCATGACAAGCCCTGACGCTACTGAATAGTGTATGCCACAGCAAAACGCATACATTCTGTTGTACATCCATCTGGAACTCTAGGCTCAGGGTCGTCACCACCGTTGTAGAACACATCTCACAGAATTACCAGACATGAGCACCTTCAACGTCAACATAGGCATAGGCAATATGGACAGCCGCGAGCACGTCTATGCCGACGCTCTCGTGGATACTGGCGCGACCTACTCCATATTCCCCGAGGGCTTCCTGCGCGACGTTCAGATAGAACCGTTCGATTGGACTGTGGATGTGGTCCTTGCCGACGGTTCGCAGACTACCCAGCGCATCGGTCCCGCCTACCTGCAAGTGATGGACAGGGAAGCTCCCTGCGTTGTCGTGTTCGGCAATCCCGGAGTATTCTTGCTAGGCGCTACCGCCTTGGAGAACCTCGGGCTTGCGGCAGACCCGGTGAACAAGTCCCTGATACCAGCCGTGGTCAATGGACGGCCCTTCTAGCCATACCCGGTACACCGACAGAGTACAAGTTCATGCTATCGACGACAATCGGTACGGTAGATAGCTGGTTCAAGAACCTCGAAAGCGACGCCGCCGATGCCGGCAACCCCACGCCGGCCCAGGACGTTATCGATGAAGCCAAGCGCATAGTGCTTGGCTTGCGTCCTTACCTGCCGCCCGATTCTGACGTGTATACCTTGGAAAAGGGGAAAATCGCCGTTGAGATATTCGGCCAACATGGCCGGGGGTTCCTGCTGATTTGTGAGCCAGGCGGCAGCGCACTGTGCATAGTCACAATTGATAGCGTATCCCGCAGGGCCAGATACGAGAGTTCCGCCGCCTTGCCCGACGGGTTTCTTAAAGAGGGCCTGCAAGAAGTCCGGGCTGCGTCCTGAACGGGCCCCTCTGACGCGGCGCAACAATGGTAGCGAACAGAGTCAACGACCTTGAACCATTGGGAAGGTGTTGCTTTGCATCAAGCGATGCCGGACGCAGAAATCCTCGGACAAGATTCATCAGGACCTCGTTTCTGGATGGACTGATGTCGGTTGACCTGCTTCTCCAGGCCGATACCCAACAGTTGAGTCGTGTTCATGATGCTGAGGCGATACTCCGCAACCCGCCTCGGACCTTTCACGGTTGGTACGTCTTTATTGCTGCAATTGTCCGGTCAGTCGGTTGGGAAGTAACGCCTGACCCGACCGGTGATAATCCCTGGCACGCCGAAGTCAGTCTTTCCGGAAGTATGGACGAAGAGGACGCTTTCATCCAGGACTGTGAGAAAGTTGCAGCCAATGCCTCCTGGCAAGCGCGGCCATGAGCGTTTCCGATGAAAGGTCCCCTGAAAGGTCCCTTGGTTGAGTAGCTGATGAGTTTGATAAGGAAACGTAGATTCGCGTTGCATCATGGACAATAGGGCCCGACAATAGTTGGGCACCCTGATGTTTCTTTCATACTAGGAGAAAGCACCATGGCCAGAGTACCGTTTGCTACGCGAGAGAGCATGACGCCCGAGGGGCAGAAGGTCTGGGACGAAATCGAGACCAGCCGGGGAGGCGTTGCCCGCAACTACGCCGCGCTGCTGAACAACCCCAATGCCGCGAGTAACCTGGCAACCCTGGGCGGGTACGCCCGGTTCGAGACTCCGCTGGACCCGCGAGTCAAGGCGTTGGCGGTGCTGGCCGCGGCGCGGGAGGCCCACGGTCATTACGTCTGGACGGTCAACCAGCGGGCCGCGCATGAGGCCGGCATCGGCGACGACGTGATCGCCGCCATCCACGAGTTCCGCGCCCCGGTGGGGCTGGCCCCCGATGACGCCGCCGTGGTCCAGTTCGTGCTGGAGCTGCTGCGCCAGCACCGGGTGTCGGACGACACCTTCGAGGCGCTGCGCTCCCGGATCGGGGACGCCGGGGTCGTCGACGTGCTGGTGGTCAGCGGCTACTACCACACCCTGGCCCACGCCCTGCAAGCCCTGGAGGTGGACCTGCCCGAGGGCACCGAGTCGGCCCTGAGCTACCAGACCGGCCCGGCTCCGGGGGCGTAAGTCCGGGGCAAAGAAGGAGCGGCCGGCCCTGACAAGTCAGGGGGGTCGCTGAAGGAGCGGCCCGCAACCGGTCGCTGAGAGCCAAATTCTACGCCCTGCCGTCTCGCGGGTCAACCTGCGGAGGCAGCAGGGCCGGGAGCCCTGCAATTTGGAGACTGCTCCCGGCCCGACGGGGGTGGTCTCATCCCCTCGCTTCTCGCCGGGTTACAAACTACTGACACTTGCCCCTTTCAAATTCCGGCCACGCTGCCCTATCATATCCTTGCGGGGAACGGACGGGGTGATGGGCGCTGCGGGGAATGTGCCTTTCACGAGCAACCCGGCCAATGCAACGGTCAGTCGGCAACGGACTGCCAAGCTTCGTAACAGTGAGCAGGAATGAGCGGATTTGAGAGGGAAACAAAAAATGCCCCAGCCCCACTCAGTAGCGAGGGGGAATGTCCGCAAATGTCCAGATGTGACCGGAAAAACGGGATTTTTCCCGCCAGTCAGCCATACTGCCCGGCATGGAACGCCGTCAGGCGCGGGTCAGGCGTTTGGCCCAGGCGTCCCTCGATAACGGGGGTGACGGCCTGACGCCTAACCGGCGGTGACGCAGGTTATCGTCTTGAGGACGCCGCGGATGCTCTGCACCTGCCCGGTAACAAGGTCGGCTACGGCAGCCATGTTGGGGGCCTCGATCAGGGCTATGGCGTCGAAGGGGCCGGTGATGGCGTCTGCGGAGCGCACCCCGTCCATCTGCCTCAGCATCCGGACCACCTCAACGACCCGGCCCACCTGTACCTCTACGAGGATGTATGCGTTTGTGCCCACGGGCTACTCCTGGGTGCGCCGGTCCACCTCTAGCGACGGATTCTAAGCGGGCGTACCGGCCCACATGTCGGCATGGGGCGACGTTTTCAGTGTGACGCCCTCCCGGTCTCGCGGTCAGGTCCGGGCGCTGTGGCGGCTCGGCCTCTGAGGGTTAGTCCGGGATGCAGGCGGTGGAGGTCACTTCCACCAGGTTGTCGGCAGCGCCGAACTGGACGATGATGGCCGTCCTGGCCGGGCGGTCTTCCGTGAAGAACTCCCCGTAGACCTCGTTGAAGCCCTCAAGGTCCTCCGCCTTGGTGACGTAGCAGGTGTTGGTGAGCACGTTGTCAATCGACGTGCCCGCTGCCTCCAGGATCAGCTTGATGCGCTCCAGCGTGTAGCGGGTCTGCTCCCGGATGTCCTTCCCCACCTCCCCGGTGGTGGGATGGCGTCCGGTGCATCCCTGGACGTAGACCATGTTGCCGAAGCGGGTGGCATGGGACAGCAGGCCGCGTCCGGGAGCGAGCTTGTCACAGGTGATGATCTCTTTGCGGGGCATGGCGCACATCCTCCGGCTGCTTCGACCGGGAACAGCGGACTCCCGGCAGCGGCCTGATATCGGTCTGGGATTCGCCTCATTATAGGCGCAGGGCAAGGGCTGTCAAACAGCCCCGGCGAATGCGCCGCGTGAGTGTGCGCGAGCCGCAGGAAACGGGATTGCCCGGACATTGCCAGCGCCCTCCTCTTGACCCAATAAATGTGCCATTTCCCGTACTGGCGGATATGGTTTGAGGGGAAGCGGCGGTGATACATTGGGAATGTCCACAGGCGGGGCCGGGTTTCCATTCCAGTCCGGGTAGAGGAGGCAATATGCCTATACTCATGCGATTGATCGGAGCCTACCTCGTGCTGGTGGCGGTGGCGGTGGCCGTCCATTTCATCATCACGCCGCTGTACCACCCGGGAGGGGACGCCCCGTTTCCGGTCTGGGATGTCCTCAACTGGTTCATGGCGGCGGGCATGATCATCACCGTGATCGCCTCCTATATGGAGAAGCGGCGCACGGACGGGGACAGCAACGCCGACCTGAAGCGCTACCTGGAAACGAACGTGGTCTTCTACGGCGCTGCCGCCATATTCATCGTGTTCTTCTGGAACTGGTTCAGCAACCTGGACCCGGACAACGTTCCCGACAGCCAAATGTGGATCGTGATAGACACCATGATGCCCATCGTAATGGGCGTCGCCGGGTGCCGCCTCTGGCGGAACGCCGGCGCTTAAACGCCACTCCGGCCCCCCAATAACCTGAGTATACCTGGACGCTATGCCATGCATGCTTTCTTGAAATGCGCCTTGTTCCTGGCAGCCCTGTTCCTGTTCATCGGCTGCAGCGACCCCGCCACACTGACCCCCACAGCCGCGCCTCCGGCACCGACCGAGGCGCCCACGGCTGTTCCCACTTCTACCCCTGTACCCACAGCAACAACCCCTCCCGAAACACCGCAAGCGGGAACCCCGGACGATGAGAAAGTCCTGACCATCCTGTACTGGCAGGCGCCCACTCTGCCCGGCCCGTACCTGTCGCCGGGGAACAAGGACGAGGACGCCGGGGCGATTACGCTGGAGCCGCTGGCCAAGTATGACCCGGACGGCAACCTGGTACCGGCATTGGCCGCGGAGATACCGACTGTCGAGAACGGCAGCGTGAACAAGGACCTGACCTCGATCACGTGGAGGCTCAAGGAGGGCCTGAAGTGGTCGGACGGCACCAACATGACTGCCCATGACGTGGTGTTCACCTGGCGCTACTGCACTGAGGAAGACACCGGATGCACGGCCAGCGCCGCGTTCACCGGCATATCCACGGTGAGGGCCTTCAGTGATACAACCGTCTGGATCGGTTTCGACGCGCCCACCCCCTATCCCTATACCGCCTTCGTGGGATACGGAACGCCCATCATCAGTCAAGCGCAGTTCGCCGACTGTGTGGGCGAGGTCTCGGAATCTGAGCCATGCCACGAGCAGAACATAGCGCCGCTGGGCACCGGCCCATACAGGATCACCAGCTTCACAACCAACGAGGAGGCGGTCTTCGAGCGCAATCCCTTCTACCGGGGGCCCGAACCCTACTTCGACCGGGTGGTGATGAAAGGCGGCGGCGACGCAATCTCGGCGGCCCGCGCGGTGTTGCAGGACGGGACAGCAGACTACGCCTGGAATCTGCAGGTTGATCCGGAGGTCCTGGCGAGGATGGAAGCCGAGGGAGAGGGGAAGGTTGTCTCAGGCTTCGCCGGTTTGGTGGAACAGATCATCGTTAACCAGACCAATCCCGACCCAGCGTTGGGCGAGGATCGGTCCGAATTTCTGGACGGGCAGAACCCGCACCCCTTCCTGAGATTCACAGCCATTCTCCAGGCCATGTCGATGGCCATCGACCGTGCCCACATTGCCGGGGAGCTATACGGGTTTGCCGGGAAGCCCACCTGCAACCTGATCTCGGGGCCGGCGCATTACACCTCGACCGCCAACGATGGATGCCTGGAGCAGGACATCAGGCGGGCAAACATCCTGCTCGACGAGCACTTCGTGATCGATAGCGACGGGGACGGCATCCGGGAACACAACGGCATCCCGCTGCGGATTACCTATCAGACCTCGACCAACTCCATCCGGCAACAGACCCAGGAACTGATACGCGACTGGTGGCGCCAGATAGGCATCGAGACGGAGCTGATACACCACGACGCCAGCCTCTTCTTCGGCAGCGAGCATGAGGTCAACGCGGAAGCCTCGCTCCGGAGGTTCTTCACCGACCTGCAGATGTATACGGACCTTACCAGTATTGACCCCCAGGAATACCTGTCGGGCCAGCTCTGCGACCAGGTCCCGACCAGGGACAACCACTGGGCCGGGAGGAACGTAGCCCGTGCCTGCAACCCGGAGTACGACGCTCTGTATGCCGAACTGTCACAGACGGAAACCGGCCCGGAGCGCGAGAGACTGGTCAAAGAGCTGAACGACATCCTGGTCCAGAACTACTACCAGATCCCGCTGGTGAACCGTGGCCTGGTGTCCGCCCATCTGAACACGCTCAAGGGCGTTGAGATCAACGGGTGGGACAGCGAGTTGTGGAACATTGAGGAGTGGCGGCGGTAAGGGAAGCGCCGGGCTGCCAACTCCCTTCTCTCCGCTGACCCACTCGGCTATAATCCGCTTCAACCGGGGGCTCCGATGCCTCCGCCCCGATTGCTGAGGCTTGCCATGACCACGCCCACTACTGCCATGCTGCCCTACAGGCGAAGGGGCGAAATAGACTACGACAGCCTTGACTTCAACCCCTTCGTATCGGACCACCCGGAAGACGCTATGGACCAGAACGATGAGATGGACGAAATCATCGGCGTCCTCCGTGCCCGTTTCACATCATTCGGCAGCAGGCCGGATGTCTTTCTCAATCGTGAGACCAACATCTGCTACGACCCAAACGACCTTAACGTCCGCATCTCCCCTGACATATACATGGCTTTCGGCGTAGATGCGCAGGCAATACGCGAGCGCAGGCTTTACCTGCCCTGGGAAGCGGGCAAGCCGCCGGACTGGGTCCTGGAGATCGCGTCGCCAGCCACGGCACGGGAAGACGTGAATCGGAAGCCGGGAATCTACGCCCGTATCGGTGTCCCGGAATACTGGCGGCTCGACCCCAGCGGGGGACGCAATCATGTTACAGCCCTGTACGGCGGCATCCTGGCCGGTGGCGAGTACCGGGCCGTGGAGTTGACCACGGAACCCGACCGCATTCTCAAGGGACACAGCCCTGCCCTGGGTTTGAGCCTGTGCTGGGACGAAGGCTGGCCCCGGTTCTACGACCCGGCCACCGGACTTTACCTGGAGAACTGGCGGGCCGAAGCTGCTGCCCGTGCCGAGGCCGAACTTCGCGCCGCCGGGGCCGAACTTCGCGCCGCCGAGGCAGAGGCCCGCGCCAATGCCGCTGAGGCTGAGGCGCGCCGCCTGCGTGAGCAGGTCCGCCGCCAGCAGTAGGGATGACCGTACTGGCGCCGGGCTGCCATTGACTGAGGGTATGGGCTGGCATACAATAGCGCCCTAGCTTGGCAGGACTTGTCTCCACCTGTTGCCGTTTCCCGGTGGAGTCTTTAACAACAGTGAATTCAGCCTGGTGGTGGCCCCGGTGAAGGGGCTTGAAAGGGAAGCCGGTGGGAGTCCGGCGCGGTCCCGCCACTGTAACCGGCGCGGGAAGTGTCCGTTGCCCTGCAAACCCTGTCTGGGAGGTTGGCAGCGGATGGAATCCCGGGACCGGGAGCCAGGAAACCTGCCTCCAGGCCCGACTTGATACACTTCGCGGACAAAGGGTATGAGTCTTCTCTGGGCAGCCGCCCGGCCGTGAAGCCGGGCCTTTTTTGTTTCGCCGACTGCATCCGTTTTGGAGGGTAACATGGTCCAAGGGAGTAACGTAGTACGCCAGGTGCTCGATGACTGTCAACCCGGCTTCGCCGAGGTGGTGCTGATGCTGGCCAACGCCAGCGCAACCGCCGAGGTGTATACCATGTTCGAGGACCTCCAGTTCACCGACGACGGGAAGATTGTGACCTTCATGGCCGCCGACGGGACCCACCTGCACATGCAGATGGACGACGTGCGGGAGATGAGGTTCATCCACAACACCAACGCGCAGGGCCTTCCCAGCTATTCGGTGTGGTTCATCGACGAGAACGATGAGCCAATGCTGCGCGTCTACCTGCGCAAGTCAGATGTTGAAGAGACCAACCCGCCGCGCCACAACCTGTTCATGAGCCTGGTCGACAAGTACGGCGAGAGCATGAAGGTGGCATAGGCGGGACGCCATCTATCGGGGGCGCCAGGACGCTCCGAAAGGCGGACCGCATCAAGAACGGCCAGGCACAGTATGGTAGTCCGTAACCGGCTGATCCAGCCTCTTGGCATTCGCGGCGCGAGCCTGTGCCGCGGCGGACACCATTATGTGCTGCGGCTGGATGCCCCCTGCTCGTTCCTCTCCTCAGCCCCGTTGGGCGAAGGTGTCCTGGAGAGCCGGTGGGTATTGAGCCTGGAGGTAACCCCCGACGCCGACATTTCCTGTCCACAGCAATACCTGTTGGAACGGCCGAAGGCTTCGGCGTTCCTCACGATGAGCCGTTCATCGGGCTGCTTACCGCCGTGCGCACTGGGACCTCCAGGTATGCGTCCGGTCGGAGGGCGGCGTGACCGTTGCGACGCTGGCAACCGCAGGCGTCTCCAACGCTTCCAGCCCGAAGCAGAGGGACGTTGACCCCCGCCGGTGACCCACAACCGCCAAATGGAGCTTCACCCACACCGGGCACCATTAACCTCGTGACATTGGTTGACGCCGACCTCTCTCCCGGCGCGCTGGTGCGGGCTTCGACGATGGCTACCGAGGCCAAGACCCTGGCATTGGCTGAAGCCGGAGTAGTAACCCGCAACGGCAGCAAGGCCACTGGCACCTCAACAGACGTTACCGTGGTGGGTCACTCCGGCCAGGGAGTCCACTTCGACTACGCCGGCTCCCCGACGCTGGTGGGCTGGCTGGTTGCGGCGACGGCCCACGAGGCGGTTGGCCGGGGTATAGCAGCGTATACCAAGAGGAAGCAGGCCGACAAACAACGCGAATCAACAACAGCAACTGCGGGTTGAATATGAAGGACTGTCACACGTTCCGGGAGAAGTTGTCTTGACGCCGACGGTAGTCATTGCCGGTGTGCGCAGCGGGGTGGGCAAGACCACCATCGCCACCGGGATAATGGGCGCGCTGGCACGCCGGGGAAACCGGGTGCAACCCTTCAAAGGCCGGGCCGGACTATATCGACCCGTCGTACCATCAACTGGCCTGTGGCGTCCCCTCCCGGAACCTGGACACCTGGCTGCTGCCCCACCCCACGGTGCTTGAGCTCTTCCAGCGGGCCGGGTCCCGGAGCGACGTTTGCGTCGTAGAGGGTGTGATGGGGGTGTTCGACGGCCATTCCAGCCTGTCCGAGGATGGTTCCACCGCCGAGCTTGCCAAGCTGATTGACGCTCCGGTTGTGCTGATTGCCGACGCATCCAAGGTCGCCCGCAGCGTGGCGGCAGAGGTGCTGGGATACCAGCAGTTCGACCCCGACCTGCGAATTGCCGGGGTGGTCCTGAACGGGGTGGGCGGCCCGCGTCACCTGGAGTTCTGCCAGCCGCAGGTCGAGGCCACCACCGGCCTGCCGGTGCTGGGGTACATGCCCCGCCGTCCCGACCTGGTGCAGCCGGAGCGTCACCTGGGCCTGATACCCACCGTCGAGGGGACGGTGGCCCGGCAGTGGTACGATACCCTCATCGAACAGGTTGAGGAGACCATTGACCTGGACGCCATCCTGCGCCTGGCCGCCGGGTCCAACTCTCCCCCTGCCCCGCCGGTGGTGTACCCGGCGGAGGAGGTGCCGAAGCGCGCCCGCATCGGCGTGGCCCAGGACATGGCGTTCAGCTTCTACTACCAGGACTCGCTGGACCTGCTCGAAGCCTGGGGTGCGGAGATCGTGCCCTTCAGCCCCATAGAGGACGAGGGCCTGCCGCCGGGGGTTGGAGGTCTCTACCTGGGGGGCGGGTTCCCGGAGCTGTTCGCCAGGGAGCTTTCCGAAAACAGGCCGATGCACACCGCCATACGAAACGCTGTGGACCGGGGCGTTCCGGTGTACGCCGAGTGCGGCGGGCTGATGTACCTGGGCGACAGCCTGGCGGACCAGGATGGGGTTAACCATCCCATGATCGGGCTCATCCCGGCGGCGTCGGGGATGTCCAACGCACGCCTGACCCTGGGCTACCGGGAGGTCGAGGGCGCGGACCGACGGCCCGCTGCTCCGGGAGGGACAGCGGGTGCGGGGGGCACGAGTTCCACTGGTCAACGCTGGAGCGGGAACCGGACCCGCAGCAGTCGGTCTACCGTGTGGTGGACCAGGGCAACCGGCCCGACGGTTTCCAGTCGGGCAGCGTCTGGGCATCGTACATCCACATCCACCTGGGCAGCGACCCGTCGCTGGCCCAGCGGTTCGTCGACGCCTGCGCCGAACATTCGGGTACGGTGGGGTAAAGCCGGTCTTAGTCTCGTCCATTCCCTATACGTGATACATTGATGACAGGGCGTGTCCTGAAATAGGTTCCCAGTCAATCTCTCCGGAGGTCTACCGGCCATGAGCACGGACGCAAACGCAAGCGCAAAAGAGGAGCCGCAGTCGGTAAAGGGCCCTCGCATCAACAAGGGCCTGGTCATCGTCAACACTGGCAACGGCAAGGGCAAGACCACCGCCGCAATGGGGGGTCTTGTTCCGGGCCTGGGGCCGGGATTTCCGGGTGATCATGCTCCAGTTCATCAAGCACTCGACCGCCAACTTCGGCGAGCAGCGAGCTGCGAAGAAGATCGGCGTGGAGATGCGGGCCATGGGAGACGGGTTCACCTGGCGCTCCCGTGACCTGGACCAGACCGCCGACCTGGCCCGCGCCCACTGGGAGGACTGCAAGGACATCATCGCGTCCGGGGAGTACGACGTGGTCGTACTGGACGAGTTCACCTACCCGATGCACTACGGCTGGATACCGGTAGAGGAGGTTCTTGAAGTGCTGGAGAACCGGCCGGAGATGCAGCACGTGATCATCACGGGCCGGCACGCTCCGGAAGCCCTGGTTGAGTACGCGGACCTGGTGACCGAGATGAACGTGGTCAAGCACCCCTACCGGGAGGGCATCAAGGCCCAGCCGGGTATAGAGTTCTAGCAAGCGGAGATTCCGACATGAGAGAACCGCACCGTATCGTCGCAGACCGGGAAATCTGCGGCGGCAAACCGACCATACGAGGCACCCGCATCATGGTGTGGAATATCCTCGGCCAGTTCGCCGGAGGAGCCACAATGGACGACATTCTGAAGGACTATCCGAAGTTGACCAAAGAGGACATAGTTGCATCCTTGGAATACGTTATGGACCTGCTGGATGAGGATGCCATAATTTTCCGGGACTGGGGCGATCTTGATACCAGCGCCAATCAGAGTTCTGCTAGATGAGAATGTCCAAGTACGTCTGCGGGACTGGCTCCAAGAACGCAAACCCCTGTGGAACGTGTTCCACGTATATGATGTCGGGCTTGAACATCGACCGGACTCCGAGGTATTTGCATGGGCGCAGGCCAGCGGCTGCCTGATAATTACCTTCGATAAGACCTTTGCCAACGGCCGGGACTTTGAGGTTGGTAGGCACTACGGGTTGATACGGTTGAGAATTACGCCTAACAGCTTGGACGTGACCATAGCTGCCCTTGAATCGTTGTTCGAGAAGGTCTACGAAGAGGCGCTGCCGGGTTCGGAGACTATCGTGAGGAACAACAGTATCCGGGTATTCCTGGGCCTGCCGCTGGAGGAGTGAAGGAGAGACATGCCTATTTCGACGCTGATTGACGAGACCCTGGCCCGCATCGCCCCCCTGAACGGGGAGGCAATGGCGGCGGCGCGCGCCCGCCAGGACACCCTCACCAAGCCCCTGGGCAGCCTGGGGCGGCTGGAGGACATCTCCATCCTGCTGGCGGGAATGTTCGGCGAGGTCACGCCCAGCATCGGGCGCAAGGCGACCATCCTGGCCGCCGGAGACCACGGCGTTGTCGAGGAAGGCGTCAGCGCCTACCCGCAGGCCGTGACGCCTCAGATGGTGTTCAACTTCCTCAACGGAGGCGCGGCCATCAACGTGCTTGCCCGTCACGTCGGGGCGGAGATCGTTATCCTGGACGCCGGAGTCGCCGAAGACCTGCCCCCTAACCCGGCGCTGCGCTCCGTCAAGGTGGGATACGGCACGGCCAACATGGCCAGGGGACCGGCTATGACCCGCGAGCAGGCCATCCAGTGCCTGGAGACGGGTATCGAGGCCGCCGGGGAACAGATAGCCGAGGGCGCGGACCTGATTGCATTCGGAGACATGGGCATCGGCAATACCACTCCTTCAAGCGCCATAACGTCCGTGTTTACCGGTGCAGACCCGTCGGTAACCACCGGGCGAGGCACCGGTCTGGACGATCCGGGGCTTGAGCGAAAGGCCCAGGTGGTCCGCACTGCCATAGACGTGAACCGTCCTGACCCCGCCGACGGCATGGACGTGCTGACCAAGGTCGGCGGGTTCGAGATCGGGGTGCTGGCTGGAGCGATGCTGGCCACAGCCGCCGGACGCCGCCCCGCAGTGGTTGACGGGTTCATATCCGGGGCCGCCGCGCTGATCGCGTGGTCGCTGTCCCCAGCCGCCGCGCAGTACATGATCGCTTCCCACCAGTCGGTGGAGCCGGGGCACCGGCTGGCCCTCGGTCACATGGGGCTGTCGCCGCTGCTGGACATGGGAATGCGGCTGGGCGAGGGCACCGGCGCGGTGCTGGCCATGCCGATAATCGAGGCCGCCGCACGGTGCCTGTCCGAGATGGCCACCTTCGCCGATGCCGGTGTGTCGGAGCGCATCGAAGACGAAGACGGCGGCGGGACCTAACCCTGACCTCCCTCCTGCTGGCCCTAAGCTTCCTGACCGTATGTCCCGCGCCCAGACTGAGAAGGGACGATGAAGGCGACGGTGGCGCGCCGGGTCAGAGGGCCATCAGCAACTCCCGCGCCTGGTATCCGGTGGTGGGCCTGCTCATTGGCCTGGTGTTGGCGGGCGTGGAATTGGGCTGTTCCAGGGTATTTCCCGTCCCGCTCACCGCCGCCATCCTGCTGGCAGTCACCACCGTCGTCACCCGCGCCCTGCACCTGGACGGACTGATGGACGTCTGCGATGGGGTTTTCGGCGGCGGCTCACCGGAACGCCGGCTCGAAATCATGAAAGACCCCCGTGTGGGCGCGTTCGGCGTGGCGGGCGGCGTCACTATTCTGTTACTGAAATACGGCGCACTGGTGTCCTTGCTGGACCCGAGACTGGCTCCAACTACCGCAATGGGAGCCACCGCATTGCTGAAGGCCGTCCATCTGGCCTTGCCATCGGCGGCGTGGGTGCTCCTCCTCTTTCCGGCGCTCTCCCGTTGGGCAATGGTGGTCGCGCTCGGGGCATTCCCGTATGCCAGGAGCAGCGGGCTTGGGTCGCCGTTTCATCAAGGGGGCGCAAGGTTGGCCACCGTCTTCGCCGGGGTGATGGCGCTTGCTGCGAGCTTCCTCCTGGGGGGCCCCTTCGGGGTTGCGCTCCTGGTAGGGGTGACGGTGCTGGCGTTGGGTCTCGGGTGGGCTATGACCAGGGCGCTTGGGGGGCTGACAGGGGACAGCTACGGCGCGATCAATGAAATCTCGGAAGTAGTGGTGCTGGCAGCCGCCGCTGCTCTCGCCATATATGGCTGGCTGAGGCCACCGCTGTTCCTGATATGACGGGCAGCGAGGACAGGCTGCCTGCACAGGTAGCAGCGCGCGTCTGATATGTGGCCCGGCTATGAAGACCTGGCGGTACTGCTGGACCGATAGACCCACCCCACTAGTTAAGGGAGTATCTCCAGTCGAAGTCAGAGGTTGAAGAATATGACGATGAAACTTCCCGGACCCGTAGATTTAGAATCAGCCGTTGCAGAGGTGATCCAGCAGAACGTCGAGCTAGGGTACTCACCGACTAGATTCAGTCAAAAGGTGCGCGGAAAGAAGGGAAATGATCTGGTACGCGCATGTACTGAACTCATCACCAGTGACAGTGCTGTGGAGGCATTGGAGAAGGCTCTGGGAAAGTACCCTAATCTTCTAACCCTGGAAGATCTCGTAGTTCGTTCACTACACGGACGAGAGTGGGGAATTGATGAAGAGACGTTCGAGAGAGCTAGTGCTAGTGTGAAGTGGTTCGATACAGTGCTAGGAACCCGTCGGTGGTCACAGTGACATAGAATCTGACCACGACCGAGCCAAGTGTTAGATACACATTTGGACATACTCGTATTGGCGGTGGCTTTGCTCCTGGACTTGGCCTTCGGGGAGCCGCACTACCGGCTGCATCCCACGGTATGGATCGGGCACACCGTCGGGCTGGTGGACAGGCTCTCGCCCCGGTCGCGGGTGGTGGGGACCATCGCCGGAGTGGTCGCGGCCCTGGCCGTACCGGCGCTGTGGGCCGCAGCAGCATACCTTGTCGTCGTGGGGCTCCGGAACATCGGAGGGCTGGCGGACTACTGGGCCGGGTTTGGGCTGTGGCAGGTGCAGGATGCCGTGTACATCATCGTAGGCGCGGCGCTGCTCAAGACCACCTTTTCGGTGAAGATGCTGCGGCAGGTTGCTGAGCAGGTGCGGGACGCGCTGGCGTCGGGAGACATGGCGCAGGTTCGGGGGATGATGGGCTCGCTGGTCAGCCGGGACCCCTCCCAACTCACGGCGGGACAGGCAACCGCAGCCACCGTGGAGTCGGTATCGGAGAACATGTCCGACAGCTTCATCGGCCCGTGGCTGGCCTTCGCCCTGTTTGGGCTGCCGGGGGCATTCGCCTACCGGGCCATCAACACGCTGGACAGTATGATAGGCTATCATGGCGTTTACGAGTACCTGGGGAAAGTCCCGGCCCGGCTGGACGACCTGGTGAACCTGGTACCCTCCCGGATAACGGGCCTGCTGTTGGTTATAGGAGGGCTGGTACTTCCAGGGCAGACCGCCGGGGGGGCGTGGCGCATCATGGTGCGAGACCACGGGCGCACCGAAAGCCCCAACGCAGGGTGGAGCATGAGCAGCATGGCGGGATCCCTTGGCGTGGAGCTGGAGAAGGTGGGCCACTACCGGCTGGGCGACCCAGACAGACCGCTGGAACCGGCGGACATCACCCGGGCGGTGCAGTCGATGCACCTGGTCGCGGTGCTGGGACTGCTGCTGGCCATGGCGCTGGCGGCGGTGCGGGTCTTAGTCCTTTGAATGTCGCACACCACATCACCCGTCGAGCAGTGACATGACTGGCCAAGGCCATGATTCTGACCCCGCGACAGGAGAAACGTTCGGCGCGGCCTCGCGGCCCGTTCATGGAGGGGTGAGGCCCGCCGACCTGCGCGCCCTGGGGCTGAGACCGGAGGACGTGCTGGACTTCAGCGCCAGTATAAGCCCCATCGGTCCGCCCGCCGCGACCTGGGAAGCAATGGCGCAGGTGGACCTGACCGCCTACCCGGACCCGGAGTGCCTGGAACTGCGGGAGGCCCTTTCCCGCCACCTGTCAGGGGCGGGCGATGCCAACAGGGCAGTCCCGATTGAACGGATACTGGTGGGGAATGGCTCCACAGAGTTGATACACCTGCTGGCCCGCGCGTTCCTGGGGTCTCCCCAGTCCGGGCCGCGTCCCGGCGCGGCCAACTCCGCCCTGCTGTTCACTCCCACCTACGGCGAATACTCCGGCGCGTGCCGGCTGGCGGGCGCGCCTGTCATCAGCTTCGACGCTGATAAATCGCCCCCCTTCCGCTGGGACCTGGATGAAGCGGTCCGCCGCATCAAGGAAGGCCGTCCCAGCCTGGTCTTCCTCTGCAACCCCAACAACCCCACCGGGGTCTACCTGGACGCCGGGGATGTACAAACATTGGCGGAGGCTGTTGCCGGTTACGGCGGGCTGCTGGTCCTGGACGAAGCGTACCTGTCCTTCGTGGCTGACCCGTGGGACAGTCTTGGCCTGGTTGACGGCGGGAACGTTGTGCTGCTGCGTTCCATGACCAAAGACTACGCCCTGACCGCGCTGCGACTGGGTTATGCCGTTGCTTCCGAGGACGTGGTCGCCGCGCTGGCAGCCCTGCAACCGGACTGGAGCGTCAACGGGCTGGCCCAGGCCGCCGGACTCGCGGCCCTGGCCGACGCTGGATACCTGGACCGTGCCCGTGCCGCCGTGGAGAAGGCCAGGGACTTGCTGGTCCACCGGCTGGGAGAACAGGGTTTCACGGTCCACCCATCCAGCGCCAACTACCTGCTGGTGGACGTTGGGGACGGCGCACAGTGGCGGGAGAGGCTGATGCGCCGGGGTCTGTTCGTCCGCGACTGCGCCTCCTTCGGGATGCCGACCTGCATCCGCATAGGCATCCGTCCCCTGCCCGATTGCCAGCGATTGGCCGATGCGATGGGAGAGCTGTCAGCAGCCGGAGGGTAGCAGCCACGGTGCATGCTTGCCGATGTCCGTGCTTGCTGTACCACAGGGCGGGGTTTAGAATGGGCTGAAAACGACCCCCAGGGAGGCGAGATGGCTATTAGTGAGGTTGACAGGGCCAAGTTCAACGACCAGTTTGGAGAACCTTCGGAACGGGCAGTCACCAAGTTGAAGGGGCACCTGACCCCGTGGGTCCAGGAATTCGTCAGCAACGCGCCCTTCGCGGTAATGGCGACCACCGACGCGGACGGGCATTGCGACGCATCCCCCAAGGGGGGCAAGCCGGGCTTCGTCCGCGTCATCGACGATACCCACTTGCTGTTCCCCGATGTGGCGGGCAACCGTCTCTTCCAGTCCTACAGAAACGTGCTGGACAACCCGCACGTCGGCCTGATCTTCTTCATCCCCGGAATCAACGACACGGTGCGGGTCAACGGCAAGGCGACCATCGTCACCAAGGACGATCTTGACCGGCAGAACGTGGAGCTTTCTCTGTACGAGTTGGACGACAATTCCAAGCACCTCCAGGGGATGCTGATCGAGGTGGAGGAAGCCTACGGGCACTGCCCCAGGGCATTGAAGTTCTCCAAGCTGTGGGACTCCGGCGAGATTGCCAAGAACCAGGAAACGTCGCCGCTTCCGGACCGCACCGACGAGAACTACTACAAGCACATGGGCGGGGCCTAACAAGGACGATATGGGAACGTTCCATGTACCTTTAGAAATCCGGAATCCAGAAAACCACCAGTCTGAGACGGTGAATGCACTGGTGGACACCGGGGCCACTTACTCTGTTGTGCCCGCATCTTTACTTCACAGACTCGGTATCGAGCCCAGCCGCGTGATGACATTTGACATCGCAAGCGGTGAGTCGGTTGAGTATCCGACGGCGTTGGCGGGGTTTGTTGCGGAAGGCTACAGCGGATTTGCCAGGATAGTCTTCGGTCCTGAAGGCCAGTATATTCTGGGGGCGACTACGTTGGAGGACCTGGCCCTCGGAGTGGACCCCAAGCGCCGCCGCCTTATCCCCGGAGACAATCCCCTCATCTGAACGGGGTCTGATAGGGAGCGCCTTGGGAATCTTCACAGTAACGCTGGTAATCGGGAATTCAATCAACCAGCTTACAGAGACAGTGGAAGCGATGGTAGACACTGGAGCCATTTATTCGATGGTCCCGGCGTCGCTGCTGCATAATCTCGGTATCGAACCCGTGGAAACAGTGACATTCGAACTCGCCAATGGAGAGACCACTGATTACCCAACGGCATGGGCTACCTTCTCCACTGAAGGACGGAGGGGGATGGCCCGAGTAATTTTTGGCCCGGAAGGCGATTCACTCCTGGGCGCTACCACGCTCGAAGACCTGCGCTTGATGCCTGACCCGGTCAACGAACGACTTATCCCATCCAGGGCTTTGTTGTTCTAGGCACAGCCCTTGATTCCCCCGGCGACGGGAGGGCAGTGTTCTGAATATCGGTCCGAGCAGCCGGAGGCAATATGGGCACTTTCCGAGTGCCAATGGAAATTCGGAACCGGGTGACTCAGCAAGCCGAGACAGTAGATGCGCTTGTGGACACCGGGGCCAGATATTCCATGGCGCCCGCATCCTTGCTACACAGGCCGGGCATAGACGCCGACCGGACAATGAGGTTCCGCGTCGTAACGGGCGATACCGTCAACTACCCGACAGGAGCAGCCGACTTTTTGGTGGAGGGAATATCCGCGCCAAGCCGGATAATCTTCGGGCCTGATGGCCAGTACCTTCTGGGCGCTGTGACCCTCCAGGAATTGTCTCTTGTAGTAGACCCCTGGGAGGAACGGCTAATTCCGGAAGAAGAACTGCACTTGTAGGTTCTTCACTGGACCCATATCTCCCTGATTTCCTGCGTTACACTGCACCAAGCCCCAATTCCAACTGAAGGGACTCACTTATGGTTACCGTACCGTTTGAAAAGCTTACCCTGTCCAACGGCATGGACGTTATCCTCCACGAGGACCATTCCATACCGCTGGTGGCGGTCAACGTCTGGTACCACGTGGGTTCCAAGGACGAGGAGGTGGGGCGGACCGGGTTTGCCCACCTGTTTGAACACATGATGTTCGAGGGGTCGGGGCACCACAACAACAGCCACTTCGATCCGCTCCAGAAGGCGGGCGCAAACCTCAACGGCTCCACCACTCCGGACCGGACCAACTACTGGGAGGACATCCCCTCCAATTACCTGGAACTGGCCCTGTGGCTGGAAGCCGACCGGATGGGGTTCCTGCTCGACGCGCTGGACCAGCAGCGTTTCGACATCCAGCGGGACGTGGTGAAGAACGAGCGGCGGCAAACCTACGAGAACCGCCCATACGGCATGGCGTCGTGGCACATTCAGGAAGCGTTGTACCCGACACCGCACCCCTACCACTGGATGACTATTGGCTCGCAGGAGGACCTGGACGCAGCCTCGCTGGAGGACGTGCAGAACTTCTTCCGGCGCTTCTACGGGCCGTCCAACGCCAGCCTGGCCGTTGCGGGAGACTTCCAGCGCGACGAGGCTCTGGAGATGATCAACCGCTACTTCTCCGACCTGCCCCCCGGCCCTCCCCTGCCCCGGATGGGCCGCTGGGACTCCGCCCTTCCCGGCCGGGTATCGCTGGAGATGCAGGATAAGGTCTCCCTGCCCCGGCTCTACATCTCCTGGCCCACTCCCCCGGACCTGGACAGGTACGATGCCCCGCTGGACATACTCCAGGGTGTGCTGGGCGAGGGGCTGACCTCCCGCTTGCACCGCAGCCTGGTGTACGAAAAGCAGATTGCCCAGAGCGCGGGAGTCCGCTACCACTCCGGAGAAATCGCAGGGCAGTTCATGGTAATGGTCACCGCGGCCGCGGGCCACGACATCGAAGAGGTGGAGGCCGCGGTGGACGAGGAACTGGAGCGGCTGCGGAACGAGCCGCCGACCGAGGAGGAGATAACCCGCGTCAAGAATCGCATCGAGTCCGGTTACTATCGCCAATTGACCCGCATCGGGGGATTCGGAGGGCGCGCCGACCAGTTGAACCACTACAACGTGATGTGCGGCGATCCTGGCCTGATTAACACCGACCTGGAACGATACCTGTCAGTCCAGAGAGATGAAATCATCGAAGCCAACGAAACCGTCCTGGACGACCGGCAGGTACGTCTCCGGGTGTTCCCGGAGCAGGCGCTGAAGCCCGCAACTGTAACCGTCGACCGGAACGTGATGCCACCGGCGGCGGCGGAACCCGCCTTCGCGCCGCCGATCCCCCAGAGGCACACGTTGAGCAATGGGCTGGGAATCATGGTGGTGGAACGGCGGAACCTGCCGCTGGTCTCCATGGGCCTGCTGCTGGACGGCGGCGCGACCCGTGACCCGGTGGGACTGCCGGGACTTGCCAGCTTCACCGCGCAGATGCTGACCGAGGGCGCTGGAGGGCGTACCAACCAGGAGATCGCCGCAGCCTTCGAGTTTCTGGGAGCCAGGGTTTCCGCCGACGCCCGGCGGGAGTCCACAATGGTGTCGACCGAGGTCATGTCGCGCCACTGGCCCGCTGCCCTGGAGTTGATAGCCGACCTGGTGACGCGGCCGGACTTCCCGGAGCATGAACTGGAGCGGGTACGCCGTGAGCATCTGACCGACCTGCGCCGCAGCAAGGACGACGGGGGCGCTATCGCCGAGCAGCTGATCTCCGGCCTGGTGTTCAGAAAGGACTCCGGTTACGGCCACTACATCATGGGAGTGGAGTCGGCCACCGAGGCCCTGACCCGCGACGATGTGGCGCGCCATTTCCGGGACAACTACGGCCCACAGAACGCGACCCTGGTGGTGGTGGGAGACGTGTCGCTGGAGGAAGTGGTGTCGCAGGCCGAGTCCCGGCTGGGTGGATGGGCACAGGGGGCGGCGAGGCCGGGCGCAGCGGAAGACAATGGAGCGGCCCTCTCCCGGGTCCTTTCCAATGAAGCGGTCATCTGCCTGGTGGACAGACCCGGTGCAGCCCAGTCGGTCATCCGGGCCGTGCAGCCCACCCTGTCGCGTAGCCACCCGGACTACTTCGGAATGAACCTGGTCAACCACGCCTTCGGCGGGCAGTTCGCGGCGCGCCTGAACCAGAACCTGCGCCAGGATAAGGGTTATAGCTACGGTTACCACTCCGCCGTGCACTGGTACCGGGGTCCATCGATGCTATGGGCGGGCGGAAGCGTCCAGACGGCGGTGACCAGGGAATCGGTGCAGGAGACACTGACCGAGTTTGCGGATATCCACAGCGCCCGCCCCATCACGGCGGACGAGCTTCGGTTCGCCAAGGAAGGAATGCTGAGAGGTTACCCGGGCGGCTTCGAGCGTTCTGGCATGGTGTTGGGTCACCTGGTGCAACTGCTGGTGTTTGGTCTGCCCGACGACTACTTCCAGAGGGTGAAACCCTCGGTGGAGGCGGTGACTCTGGAGGACGCCCGCCGCATCAGCGCCGAGTGGATCAACCCCGCCGCGCTGCAGGTGCTGGTGGTGGGAGACCGGCAGGTGGTGGAACCGGGCCTGCGGGAACTGGACCTGCCCCTGGTATTGCTGGACCCGTCAGGAGAGCGTATCCAGTAGGTCCGCCGAACCTACTGGGAAGGCCGGTCCCCCAGGACCATGCGGACGGTCCTCGTGCCTCCGTCGCTGAATATCTCCACCTCGACCTCCTGGCCGACGCGGATTTCGGTGCGGAGCAGGCGAAGCAGTTCGGATACGTTGGAGACCTTCTCTCCAGCCATTGAGAGGACTATGTCGCCGGGGAGTATTCCCGCCCGGTGGGCCGGTGAACCTTCAACGACGCTCTGAATGATTGCGCCCTCCCGGACCGGGAGGCTGAATTCAGCGGCCATCTCCGGGGTCAGGTCGGCCAGGAACACGCCCATCCACGCCCATTTCACGCGCCCGTCCTCGATTAGCTGGTCGGTCACCCACCGGGCGGTCTCCATGTTGATGGCGAAACCAATCCCCTCGACCGGAGTCCCGCCGCTGGTGCTCCCGCCGCGCAGTACCACCGTATTGATCCCGATCAGTTCCCCGTATACGTTGATCAACGGCCCGCCGCTGTTCCCGGAGTTGATGACCGTATCGGTCTGGATGAGGTCGTACAGCTCGTAGCCGCCTCCGCCGCTGATGGTGCGGCCAAGGGCGGACACGACCCCCACCGTCACCGTCGGGCCGCCCGGCAGGTTGAGGGCGTTGCCGATGGCCACAACCCACTCTCCCACCCGCAGCGGGACGTCCTCGCTCAGCGGCAGGGATGGATGGTCTGAGCCGGGAATCCGCAATACGGCCAGATCGGACAGGACGTCTGCCCCGACCAACTCCGCCTCAACCTGCTCCCCATCATCAAGGGTTACCAGGATCTCCACCGCGTCTTCAATCACGTGGTTGTTGGTAATCACGTAACCCTCCGGCGAGATAATGACGCCAGTTCCGCTGCCGAAGGAAGTCCGTAGACTCCCAAAGAAGTCCCGCACCACTGTCTTGGCGACCAGCGATACCACCGCGGGCCGGACCCGTTCCACCACATCCGCCACGTTGGGGATGTGCAGGTCTGGAGGCGGGATTGCGGTGGGTAATGGGGTGGGTGTCGCGGTGCTCTCCGGCGTGGGCGTGGGCAGTTCCGGGGCAACCGTCGGGTGGGCTACCAGGGCAACGGTTGGGCTGGGCGGGACTGTGGGAGCAGGTGGGACGGGTGTGGTGGTAGCGGTCGGCGGGACCGGTGTGGGTGTGGGGGTCGGTGTAGGCGCCGCTTGCGTCGGTGCATGGACCTCGCCGGGGCTGACCGAGTTGCAGGCGAGGGCAGCGGACACCACCAGCCCGACCAGAGCCAGCCGCAGCGCGGCCAGGAACCCCTGCATCCCTCTTCCAGGGTCTGCCCGGCTCACCGGCCCGGAGTGTCTGCCCGGGACCGTCACAACTGGCGGAGTGCTTCCTGCTGGGCCTGGAACATGGGCTGCATCCCCCGGTAGGCCAGCTCTACCACGTCCGAAACCAGGTCGCGGGAGAACGGATCGCCCTCCGTCGCTCCCTGCATCTCGACCAGTGCGCCGCCTCTTGTCAGGACCAGATTGAAGTCCACCTGGGCGCCAAAGTCCTCTTCGTAGCACAGGTCCAGCAGCAGTTTGCCGTCAAGGATGCCGACGCTGACCGCCGCCACCGTGTCCCGCAGGGGAATGCGTGGGAGTACCCGGTGGGACACCAGCATCTTGAGCGCCTGGTGCAGGGCTACGTACGCGCCGGTTATGGAGGCGGTGCGGGTGCCCCCATCGGCCTGGAGCACGTCGCAGTCGAGGTAGACCGTCCGCTCCCCCAGCGATTCCAGGTCAGTGACGGCACGAAGGGAGCGCCCGATGAGACGCTGGATTTCCTGGGAGCGTCCGCTGATTCGTCCGGCGTCCCGGTCCCTGGGCGTTCGGGTGTTGGTGGACCGGGGCAGCATGGAATACTCCGCAGTGACCCAGCCCTTGCCTTGGCCGCGAAGGAAGCCCGGCACCCGCTCTTCCAGGGAAGCTGCGCACAACACGCGGGTGTTTCCCACCTCGATCAGGGCCGAGCCTTCTGCGAACTCCTGGAACCCAGGGGTAATTGTGGTTGGCCGCGCCTCGTCCAGCCGCCTTCCATCCCTCCTGACCAACGTATCCAACCTCCCTGGCAGATTAGGGTCTTCCAGCATGTCAAAGTGCAACATTCGCTCGCGGAGATGTCAAACCAGTATACATTACGTACAGATACTCCGGTGGGATTTGCCAATGAGCAGTGTCTCGCTGTTCCAGGTGGTTGAACGGCCCTTGCAGCTTGCCTACGCTGGTTGGCGTGGGCATAATGTCGAGCAATCGCCGCTCCGGGGAGAGACGACGCAATCGACCCAGCCCCGGCCGGCACACAGCCAATGGAGGGAGGACTCCCATGGGTGGACCGTTGCAGGACGTAAAAGTGGTGGACTTCACCGAGATTATCGCCGGACCCCTGGCGGGAAGACTCCTGGCCGACATGGGGGCCGACGTTATCAAGATCGAGCCTCCCTGGGGTGAACCCTGGAGGACGCAGCAGCGGTTCACGCCCACCGAGAGCAGGGGATTCATGGAGTACAACCGGGGCAAGCGGAGCCTGCCCCTGGACCTGACCAAACCCGAAGCGCAGGAGATTATCCGCCGCCTCGTCCCGGAGACGGATGTTGTACTGGTCAACTTCCGGCCGGACGTTGCCGCCAAGCTCGGCGTGGACTACGACACTCTCAAGGAGATTAACCCCCGCCTCGTATACTGCGAGATCACGGCCTACGGCCGCGAAGGCCCGGACTCCCACCGTCCCGGTTACGACATGGTCTTGCAGGCGATGTCGGGCCTGATGGCGTGCGAGACCAAGATCGAGAACGGCGTCCCGCAACAGATCTGGGCCAGCCCGTTGATCGACACCACCACCGGGTTCTGCCTGGCATGGTGCGTGTGCGGCGCGCTGTACTCCCGGGAGCGCACGGGGAAGGGGCAGAAGGTGGAGACCAGCCTGCTGGGGTCGTCGCTGGCATTGCTGGGCACCCGGTTCCTGCAGGTGGAGTACCTGGACCGGGACAACCGCATCAAGGCTCTGGATGACATCCAGGAGAAGCGGTCCCAGTCGGCGGACTACGACGAGATGCTGGCGGCATCGCCGTCCAGCCGCAGGCAGCGGCACCATGCCAACATCTACTACCGCGTCTACCTCTCCAGCGACCTGCCCATCAGCGTGGGGTGCCTGAGCGACCCGCTCCGCCGCCGCCTGCTGGACGTGCTGGGCCTGACGGACCAGGCCCTGGAACCGGGGTGGGACGCGAACAAGCCCGAGTCAATCGAGTACTCCCGCAACCTGGAGGCTGAGGCCGAGAAGCTGTTCCGGCAGAAGCCGTCAGCCGAGTGGCTGGCCATCCTGGAAGAGCGGGGCATCCCGGCAGGGCCGGTGCGGTTCGTGGAGGAGCTGTTCGAGGACCCGCAGATCAAGGCCAACGGGCTGGTGACCGAGGTGCAGCACAAGGAGGCCGGTGCGGTGAAGATGATCGGAGCGGTGGCCAAGTTCGGCGAGACCCCGATGGACGCATCCACTCCCTCCCCGGCGCTGGGGCAGCACTCCTCGGAGATACTGGCGGGGCTGGGATTCCCCAGCGAGGACATCAAGCGCTGGAAGGAGGCGGGGATACTGGTGTAGTCTCCAGCGTCATTCGACGCCTACCCCGACCTGGAGAAACGATTGGCCGCTCCTACAGAGGAGCGGCCAGCCTTTTGGCCCAGAAATCGGGGACGACCGGGGATTAGCCCAGGCCGCCGAGGAACTCGTCCACGGCGGCGGAGAACTCGGCGGGCTTCTCAACCTGGGGCGAGTGGCCGCAGTTGTCGATGATCTTCACCGTGGCGTTGGGCAGCGCTTTGGCGTACAGGTCGGCGCATTCCACCGGGATGATCGCGTCCTGCCTGCCCCAGACGACCAGAGTCGGCGTCTTGACCTTGCCCAGGTAGTGGGGAAGGCTGGGGTTGTGCAGGTATGGCTTCCAGCACAGGCGGGAAGCCATCTCCCGGTTGGCGTGGTCGACCGCGGCCTCTTCCGGCGTCAAGTCCCGGCTCAACTGCTCGTAGTTGGGCACCTGGGACGGATCGTGGAACCGCAGGCCCGCACGGGTCTGGCCCGAGACCATGAAGATCTCGGCGATCTCCCCATGCTTGGGACGGATGCCCGCCGCATCAATGAGCACCAGGCCCTTGATATTGTGGTGGTCCATCGCCGCGATTTCCGCGGCCAGCCACCCACCCATCGAGGAGCCCATCAGCACGTAGTCGGAGAAACCGAGGGTCTCGATCATGTGGAGGGTGAAGTGGGCCATGTCGGTGATGCTGGAAATCCACTCGGGACGCGGCGTGCCGTTGAACCCCGGTAGCGAGGGAGCATACACGGTGTAATTCTCGGTGAGGGCCCCGTGGAAGTCCTGCCAACCAGCATTGCCGCCCGCCCCATGGAGGTACAGGAGGACGGGTTTCTGTCCACCGGAAAACATCTGGACCTCCGCGCCGCTTACATTGACTCTAGACTCTCTGCCGGCTGTTGTCATACAACCCACCCCATATAAGTCTTTTCGTTCCCCGTGCCATGGTCTCATCGCGGCCAAAACGCGCCGCCCGTGAGACCATTATGAAATGCCGCAATATCTAGGCGATTCTGGTACAGAATGGCCGTTATTGTCAAGTTTGGGAGTCGCCGCCAGCAGGGCTCCGCCAGTGAGGGTCAAGGCTTGGGAAAATTCCACTTTTCCGGTCAAGTATGGTAGTCCGTGGCCGACTGACCGGTCATTTCCAGACATTCCCGCTCACCGCTGAGCGGGGCCGGAGCCGGAAAATTTTGGTTTTCCTCTCATTTCCGCTCAAATCCGCTCACTTTTGCAAAGTTTGGTAGTCCGTTGCCGACTGACCGTCGCACTGGACGGGTCTGGATGAGGGTGCGGGACCAGCCATCTGGTATGGGGTGTCCCCGGGCATTGAAAACGCTGTCCCATAACCGACACGGGACCGGCCCGTACTCATGGGGGTCCGGCCCCGGTCGGGGGAGGAGACTGACTGTACAAGACATGATAGGGGAGTGCATCCAGCGTTGGAAAGCGGCAAATGTCAGTAGGGGGTGTAAATTGACAAGCGTATGACGCTCACCTATGCTCACGAAGAATAGTATTGCCTGCTTGGTCGACTGGTAGCTGGGAGCGTCATTAGGATTAACACCTTTCGATTCTTTATCGACGGTGGGGTGGCTGTCAGCACCAGTATGCTCTTGGCCGCGCTCATCAATGATGTACTCCCATTTCGGGATGTCCAAGGGCAGGACGGAGTGGTTATTTTGGCAGGGATATTCCTGTTCCCGTCCGCTTTAGTGATTTTTGGAGGGACGAGAATGATTTTCGCAGCGTGGGAAGCAACACAGAAAAAAGCTCGTGAGAAGGAGCAAAAACGCATCGAGAAAGCTCTTGATCAGATGATCAAGGACGACAGTGACCTCCAGGACAATCCTGTGGTGGAGAAGGTACTCCAAATCGTGCGCCAGTCGGACTAGCGCTGGTGTAAGAAGGTTCGGGCTCCAGGGCCCCGGCGATGCTGCGCCGGGGCCTTTTGTTTTGTCAAGGAACGAGCGTCAATAGGGGGAGACGTGCAGCAACGAATTTGGATGGTACGAGCGCCAGGTTCCGCCCCGCTTTTTCAGGCACGCGAATTTCGTAATTTTCCATATCTTTGGAGAACGGTTGAATTTGGGTCTGGTGCGCGATATTATTTCAACGTTAGTTGAATTATTTGGCCCTATACTTGCGAAAGAGCATTGAGCACTGTCATACCATTAGCCGTCATTGACCCTCCCCGGACGCCGGTTGTTGACACCGGGGCGGACGATAATGTGATTGCCAGGTACCTGTCCGTGCTGGGACAGCCCAACCGGCTGCGGATATTCCGGCTGCTGCTGGAAAGCGAGCTGTGCGTCTGCGACCTGGAAGAGCAGATGGGCGTTTCCCCCAGCCTGCTGGCCCACCACCTGCGCAAGCTGCGGGAGTCGGGTCTGATACAGGTGCGCCGGGGGGTCCACGACGCCCGCTGGCTGTACTACTCCATCAACCCTCCTGTGTTCGCCCTGCTGCAATCCCTTCTGAGCGATATAACGGGACGCCGTGAACTGCCTGCCCAGGCCCTTTGCGGCAGCAATTGCAACTGTGGCTGAACGGGTTGCACGAAGCAGAAGGACATCTTCAGATACGGGTCCTCAGCGGGTGAAGCGGCCCCCCACCGCGCGGAGGCCACACGTTTCCAGGGCGGGGGCAAGTCTCGCCCCAAACAAGCATTTAACCGTCTCACCTGACGGACACCGGTCCGCACAAACCACCCGGCCCCTCCTGAGACTGTTCCAGTCGTGCCTTGCCGAAATGCTCGGCGTCTACCTGATGGTGACCATCGGCACCGGTGTTGTAGCGGCGGCGGTGCTGTCCGGCGCGCAGGCGGGCCTGTGGCAGGTGGCAGTGGTCTGGTGGCTGGGTGTCACCCTGGCCATCTACGTCACGGCGGCTGTGTCGGGAGCGCACCTGAACCCGGCGGTGTCGCTGGCCTTTGCCATCTTCCGCCGCGACGAGTTTCCACTTTCCCGGATTGTGCCCTACTGGGTGTCGCAGCTTGCCGGGGGTGTCCTTGCCGGTCTGACCGTGCTGGCGGTCTACGGGCGGTTCATTGAGCGTTTCGAGTCGCAGAACGGGCTGGTGCGGGGTGAACCGGGAAGCCAGCTATCGGGGATGCTGTTCGGGGAGTATTTCCCCAACCCGGCGATGGTCGGCACCGATGAGGCGGCCCGTGCCCTGGTGTCCGCGCCGGGAGCGGCGGTGATAGAGGGAGTGGGGACTGCCGTGCTGGTGCTGGTCATTTTCGCGCTGGTGGACCGGCGCAACAGCAGCTTGCCGGTGAAGTTCCTGGCCCCGGTGTTGATCGGGGGGACGGTGGCGGCGATCATCAGTGTGTTCGCCCCGCTGACGATGGGGGGATGGAACCCGGCGCGGGACTTCGGCCCGCGCATCGTGGCCTTCTTCGCCGGATGGGGTGAGATCGCCATCCCCGGACCGTCGTCGGGGTTCTGGGCGTACATCGTGGGGCCGCTGGTCGGCGGGCCTGTGGGCGCGGCCTGCTACGATCTGCTGCTCCGCCCCGCGATGCGGGAGGAAGAGGCTTCCGGGGCGGGTCAGGAAGGGTCTGGCGGGCAGGGGTAGGGCGGCCCTGTGTGGTTGCGTGGTCCTGTGTTGAGCTTGACAGAGGCGCAGTCCGGAATCTAACATTGAATGAGTATGTCTTGGCAAGCGCCGCCCGGCGTTTGCAGTTTCCCCCACCGGTTTCCTCCTTCTCCGCTGGGGATTAGTCTAGCGGTAAGACGCCTGACTCTGGATCAGGTATCCCAGGTTCGAATCCTGGATCCCCAGCCAATGTTCCAGAAGAGTATTTTCACATGGCAGATATACTCTACAAATACGTTACTCCTCAAAGGGCTCTCACTTGTATCCCCGAGGTTGGGGACGGAACTCTTCGTGCCACCCAACCTGCAGCCCTCAACGACCCGTTCGAATGTGCTGTCACGACCCTTTACGTGTTTCAAGACGAAGCGGATGAGGACCGCCAGTTAGCGGAAGTCCTCACCGAAATCAACGAGGGCAAGCCGGTCACCCCGGAAGACGCACACCATGCTAGGGAAGAGCACGGCAGTTTATTTACACGTCAGTTGTTTGCGAAGCAGGTTTCGACCAGGTTCGGCATCGTTTCATTTACTACGGACCCTCTCCACCCGCTAATGTGGTCTCATTACACGACCGACGGATCTGGCTTCGTTATTGGTTACGATGTTGCGGCACTCAACCAGCTTGCTGGCCCTAAGGGGTGTTTGAAGGAAGTAACATATGGTAACGAGCCCGCCTTGATCCCCGGGCCGATCGTTTTGGTCTCTCCTGAGTCCAATCTACCGAAGCTCTTATCACATAAGAGCGATCATTGGGCCTACGAAAATGAATGGCGGATGATAGTCGAGTTGAACAGGACCATCGGCACAGGAAAAACGGACCAACATGGGCTGCCCATAAACCTGGTTCAAGTACCGAACGAGGCGGTCGTAAGTGTGCACTACACTGAGAGAACTCCGAGCGAATCAGTTGACTTGATCCGATGTCGCTTGGCAGACAAGAATAATCGATACAAGGCGGAGGTTCCTCGCAAGTTAGTCATGTCTTCTACGTCATATGGCTACGAAGAAGCTCCAGACGGAGACTAATCCTGTAGACAGTCAACAGTTGTCCGGTTCAGTAATTCGGTGACGTAACTCCACCTCAGCCGTAGGCATTGGTAGGTGCCTGCCCGGTGGCCCAATGGGATAAGGTAATCACATGCAGTTTGACTCGCTGGACTTTTATAGAGAGAACGCGGAGCGCTACTCCCAGTTATCCCACGAGTTCACCCACTCGGTGTATACCGATGCTTCTCACCCCGCCCTGAAGGGCGACTTGGACCTGCTGAACCGGGCGGTCGAACTTGCTCCCGGCAAGCGCGGGCTGGACGCCGGGTGCGGGGCCGGGGCGCGGGACGTTCACCTGCTGCACACGCGGGGGTATGACGTTTACGGGATTGACGCGGTGGAGGAGAACATCAGCCTGGGGAGGGAACTGCACCCGGAGATTGCGGACAGGATCAGCGTCGCCGACCTGCGGGAACCGCTGCCCTTTGATACTGCGTCCTTTGATTTCGCATTGTGCAATGCAGTGATACAACACCTGCCCCCTGAGATTACCGAAGCTGTAACGGTCCCGGAGTTGGCCAGGGTGTTGGCTCCCGGCGGGGTCTTGCAGTTGATGTTCAAGAGGGGGTCGGGGGTGGCGACCGTCAACGACCGTGCCTACGGTGACGAGGGCATGGACAGGTCGTTCCAGCTCTATGATGAGCAACGTCTGTTGAGGATACTGGAGCGCTGCGGCTGCTCCCTCGTGGAGGCGGACGGAGGCGAGAACCTCGGGGGACTGCTCTATTTCAACGACCCCAAGCCTATGCGCCACTGCGCGTTCTGGGTGAGGAAGGGCTAGAGACACCAGTCCATAGCGCCGGTGCCCCTGCCCCTGGCATTAGCCTTATCGTCCCTCGAAGAGGCGATCCCACGCCGCAATAGACCTCCCGGCGTGCGTCGCTGGCCTTGACGGTATGTCAGGCTTAATCTACATTATGGCAACGGTATCCGAGGTATCCCCAGACGCCACGCCCCGGACGCAGCGGAAGATGATTGGCGAGGAGGTCCCCTGATGGCTGGACGTCTCCTGGACACTATCGACGCTCCCAGCGACCTGAAGCCCCTGACCCGCAGACAGTTGACCCAGGTCGCCCAGGAGGCGAGGGACGCCATCATTTCCGTGATTACCGAGCGGGGCGGGCACCTGGCATCGAACCTGGGCGTCGTCGAGCTGACGCTGGCCCTCCACCGGGTCTTCGACAGCCCCACCGACCGCATCGTCTGGGACACTACCAACCAGCTGTACACCCACAAGCTGGTCACGGGGCGGCGCGACGAGTTCAAGGACATCCGGCTGGAGGGCGGGCTGTCCGGGTTCGGGGAGCCCCGGGAAAGTCCCCACGACACCCTCTGCGCCGGTCACGCGGGCACCGGACTCTCCATCGCATTGGGCGTGGCCCAGGCGTCGGCGAGCCGGGGGCTGGACTCGTGGACCATCGCCATCGTCGGCGACGGGGCATTGACCTCCGGCTCCAGCTTCGAGGCCCTGAACAACATCGTCCATCTGAATCCCGAAAAGCTAGTCGTCGTGCTCAACGACAACGGCATGTCTATCTCCGAGAACATCGGCTTCCTCACCAACTGGCGCAAGCGGGTCATCACCCACCCCGAATACCACGCCATGATCGGGCGCATGAGGTCTTTGTCCAAGCGGGTGCCCACCGGCGAGGCCATCTACCGGCTGGTGAAGCGGTTCCGGGACGGGCTGGACAGTTTCATCCTCCCCACCACGTTCTGGACCGAGATAGGGTTCCAGTACCTCGGCCCGGTGGACGGACACGACTTCAAGCAGCTTGAGGAGACCCTGGGTCAGGCGAAAATCCCCACCGGCATGGTGCCCCTGGTCCATGTGGTGACCCACAAGGGCCACGGCTACGAACCCGCCGAGGACGACCCGGTGCGGTTCCACCAGCCGAGCTCGCCCCTGGGAGACTCGACCGGCGCGCCCACTTACTCCAAGGTGTTTGCCGAGACCGTCAAGCGGCTGATGAAGGATGATGAGTCGGTGGTGGGGATCTCGGCGGCGATGCTGGAAGGGACGGGTCTGGCGGAGGTCCGCAGCGAGTTCCCGAACAGGGTGTTCGACGTTGGCATCGCAGAACAGCACGCCGTGAGTATGGCGGCGGGCATGGCATCCAGCGGACTCACGCCCTTCGTGTCCATATACTCGACCTTCTTGCAAAGGGCCTTCGACCAGGTGATCCACGACGTCTGCCTGCAAAACCTGCCCGTGACCCTGATCGCAGACCGGGCGGGAATCGTGGGCGAGGACGGCAAGACGCACCACGGGGCGTTTGACATTTCCTACCTGCGCTGTCTCCCCAACGCGGTAGTGGCCGCGCCGATGGACGAGAACGACCTGCAGCACCTGATATACACGGCCTACACGCACCCCGGCCCGTTCGCTATCCGCATCGCCCGGGGGAACGCCACCGGAGCGCCCCTGGACAAGGACCTGAGGGAACTGCCCCTGGGCAAGGGCTCGGTGGTACGGGAGGGCCGCGATGTGGTGATTTTTGGCCTGGGCAAGCCGGCCTACGCGGCCCTGGAAGCGGCGGAGAAGCTGGCCGACTATGGTATCGACTGCGGCGTGGTGAACCCGTTGTTCGTGAAGCCGCTGGACGTTGACCTGCTGCTGGACGCTGCCCGCAGCGTTGGCCGCATCGTGACGGTGGAGGAGAACGTGCTGTCGGGCGGGTTCGGCTCGGCGGTGCTGGAGGCCCTGGCCGAGGCCGGGCTGGAGGACGTGTCGGTCCACCGCATCGGGCTGCCCGACTCGTTCATTGAGCACGGCACGGCGGCGGCCCAGCGCCACCGCCTGCACCTGGACGCCGAGGGCATAGCCGAGCAGGTCCGGGAAACCTTCTTCCCCGAGGCCACCCCCCAGGCCCGCCGGGGCGTAGCGGCGTGAAGCGGGCACGCCCATGCCCGAGGTAAACCCGGAGATACTGCTCTGGGCCAGGGAGAGTGCTGGCCTGTCCCAGGAGACGGCGGCCAAGCGGCTGGGGTTCCGGGACAGCAGCGCTTCCTCAGCCGCCGAAAAGCTTGCCGCACTGGAATGCGGTGCCAGAGAGCCGACCCGTCCTCAGATCGTCAGGATGGCCGACGCCTACCGCCGTCCGTTGCTTACCTTCTACTTGCCCCAACCGCCGGTCACCGGAGACAGGGGAGCAGACTTTCGGACCGCGCCGTCCGAAAGCTCTGTCGAGGGCGATGCCCTGCTCGATGCCCTAATCCGGGACATCCGGGCACGACAGAGCATGGTGAGGGCTGTGTTGGAGGATGTGGATGAGGCGCAACCCATCTCCTTCATCAACTCTCACCGTATTGAAGATGGGCCGGGGGCGGTTCTTACGTCGCTAAGTCGCGTACTGGAGGCGCGTTGGACAGATTTTCGCGCCGAGGCTAATGCTTCTAACGCCTTTAACTTACTGCGCGGGAGTGCCGAGAGTGCGGGGATATTCGTGCTGATCAAGGGTGACCTGGGGAATTATCGCTCCACGATAGATACTGCCACCTTCCGTGGTTTTTCCATAGCGGACCCTGTGGCTCCCTTCATTGTCATTAACGACAACGACGCCAGGCCGGCATGGTCATTCACCTTGTTGCACGAAACGGTGCACCTACTGTTGGGTCAGACCGGGGTGGGTGCAGAAGATGCGGAGGATGATGTGGAACGGTTCTGCGACCATGTTGCAGGGGAGTTCCTGTTACCGGAGGAGGAGTTGCAAGGGCTGGACCTTGATGGACTCCACGACATCGGCGAGGTGTCGGAACGCATTAGCGACTTCGCCCGCAGGACTAATCTGGGCCGCACCATGGTAGCTTACCGAGCGTTTCGGTCCAATATGATTGACCAAGCCACGTTCGGACGTCTCAGCTCCACCTATCACCAACAATGGCGAGAGGAACGGGACCGTAACCGTGACCAGGCGAGGGACCGGGATGGGGGGCCGAACTACTACGTGGTGCGGCGGCACCGGTTGGGTGGGCGAATCTCCAATCTAGCACGTCGGATGATGGCGGATGGAACTTTGTCCACGTCCAAGGCGGCCCGCATCCTGGGCGTCAGGCCCAGGCAGGTCCAATTGCTATTGGAGTCTGCTAGCCAGTAGTAGATATACCCAGTGCTGTACCTCCTCGATGCCAACGTGCTCATAGACGCAAACCGTGATTACTACCCAATCGAGAGGGTGCCGCAATTCTGGAGTTGGCTGCTGGAAATGTCGGGACTGGGGCGAGTGAAAATACCCCGGGAAATCTTCGAGGAAATTACTATCCCCAGACCCGGTCCCGATAGACCTGATGTCTTGGTAGGGTGGCTAATCAGCCATGAGGATGCGTTGGTGCTCGATGAGTTGGTTGATGTCGGGCTTGTGGGCCGCGTTACCTATGAGGGTTACGCCAACAACCTGACAGATGATGAAATCGAAAAAATCGGACGTGACCCGTTTCTAATTGCCTACGCCCTAACCGGTCCACAACGGCGTTGCGTGGTGACGACCGAGCGTTCCAGGCCAAGCCGGAGACGGGCTAATCGCCATATCCCGGATGTGTGCCACGACCTTACAGTACCTTGGTGCGACACCTTTCAACTTATACGTGACTTGGACTTCCGCGCGTAAGATGTGGACACGGTCCGAAAAAGCGGGCCCCGGATTGAGCTTTCCGGGGCCTGTTGGTATTGCGGAGTCTGAGCCGAGTATGGATAGTTACCGGGGAGGCAGTTCCTCCAGGGTAATGCCCTTCTCCCGGGCGAAGCGCTCCAGTCGCTCCTCTAGTTCTTGATTTTCCTCGGCGCGGGCTTCTCTACGCAAAGCGGCTAACGTCGAGGTTTCCACTTGCGCCTTGAATGCCTCGCGGCGTTTCCGTCTCTGTTCCAACGCCCAAACTATCATGTTGATCCCCCTCTCTGACAGCACTGCGGACATGGCATAGAGCACCGCCGCGAGATCCACCATTTCCGCTGCATCATTGAGACTGCCCCACCCGGTCCATCGTCCTGACAGATATACCAATCCTACGGTTACCGTGAACACCCCGAAGGGGGCAATTATCGCGTGGATGGTCAGCCAGCGCGGTCCCCGCCACTCTCCCATTACACTGTCATCATAACACGAACAGCACGAGGCCCCGGAAAACTCCGGGGCCTCGTGCTGTTCCCTGATGTTGCGCCTGTGGAGCTTGGCCCTAGCCTATGCCGTTCTTGAGCAGGCGGCCGGGGAATGCGCCGGTTGGGTTGCCGTCCTGGAACGTGATTTGGCCGTTAACCAGCGTCCAGCGGTAGCCCTTGGCCTTCTGGATGCGCCGCCACTCGCCGCCGGGGAGGTCTTCCGCCACCTCGCTGGGCAGGACTTCCAGCTTGTCCAGGTCGTAGACCACTATGTCCGCGGGCGCGCCCTCCTTGATTGCGCCCCGGTCGCGGAAGCCGCCGAAGTGGGCGGGCAGGTAGGACAGCTTGTAGTGGGCGTCCTCCAGCGTGATTACCTTCTCGTCGCGCACCAGCCATGTCAGCATGTCCGTGGGGTAGATGCCCGCGGTCAGGAACTTCACGTGCGCGCCGCCGTCGGAGACTCCGGCCACGATGTGGTTGGAGTCCAGCACCTCGGCGGTGAACTGGGCCTGGTCGCGGCCCTGGGTGTCGGCGAAGAACTCGGTGGCCAGGTCGTCCTCAACGCACATGTCCAGCAGCGCGTCGACGACGTGCTTGCCCTGCTCGTCCGCTATCTGCTGCACCGTCTGACCCGCCTGGGGACTGGACGCCTCGGTCTCGTCGGGGGCCAGGGCGATCATGCGACCGTCCACCACGTTGACCACAAATGACTTCAGGCGCAGGTCGGGGTTGGTGATGCTGCGCCCGCCGTCGTGCTCGTACTCGTAGCCGTGGGTGTCGCAGACGAACTTCTCCCCGTCACTGTCGACACAGCCGCCCTGGTGGGGGCAGACCACGGAGAGCATCCGGTAGCCGTCGCGAGTGTTGATCAGGAAGTAGTCCCCGCCGCCGGCGGATACCTTCGCGGGCAGGTGGGGGAAGTCTGACTCGGCCCCGATATCGATCTTGACCTTGCGGGTCATCACCTGGAGGCTGCCCACGGAGCCGGGCGTGACCTGGGTCGGGCGGCGGCCCGAGTCCCATTCCTCCTTCAGCTTGCGGCGCATCTCCGGGTCCTGCATCTTGGCCTTGCGGGTGGGCTTGTCGCCCAGGGTGACCTCGCGCCACATGGGGGTGTCGTCGAACAGGTTCCAGTCCTCGAAGGTCAGCTCGAACCCGCCGCGCCGAGTCGCGCCCTGGCCGTAGACCCGCAGGCCGCGCTCGGCGCAGCTTTCCAGCCAGCGGATGCGCTCCCGGTGCTGCTCCGGGTGGACGGCGTTGGGGGCGACGGCCTGGTAGAGGACGGGACGGCCTGATACCTCGGCCACCTTCTCGAAGAAGAGTCGGGTCTCCTCGCCCAGGGGACGGCCTTCCTCGCCGGTCTCCTGGTAGGCCAGCTCGATGAATCCCTCGTCCCGGTCGGACAGCACCTTGGCGAAGGTCAGGACCTCATGCTCCGACAGCATGTCGGTGATCATGGGGGTGCCGTCGTAGTCGCGCTGCACCGAGTTGACGCCCAACACCTGGGCCGACCAGCCGCAAGCCCCGGCGTCCATCGCCTCGTGGATGAGCCGCACCATCTCCTGCAACTCTTCCTCGGTCGGACGGCGTTTCTTGGCCTCGTCCCAGCCCATGACCCACGCGTAGAGGGGGGTCAGCGGAACGTAGGTGAGGCAGTTGACGCCCTTGGGAGTGCTGGTCAGGCTGTTGATGAAGTCCGGGAATGTGACCCAGTTCCAGGGCATACCCTCCTTCATGGCGTCGTAGGGGATGGCCTCGTTGCGGGTCATGCTGAGCATGGCGCGGTCCTGGTCCTCGACCCGGGAGGGGGCGAAACCGAAGCCGCAGTTGCCCAGGGCAACGGAGGTGACGCCGTGCCAGCCGGAGAGGGTGCAGTAGGGGTCCCAGAAAATCTGGGCGTCGTAGTGGGTGTGCAGGTCGACGAAGCCCGGAGCGACGATCAGGCCGTTGGCGTCCAACTCGCGGTCGGCGGTGCTGTTTCTCAGGCCGCCTATCCTGGCAACCCTGCCGTCCTTGATGCCGATGTCGCTGACGTAACGCGGAGTGCGGGTGCCGTCAATGATGGTGCCGCCTCGAATGATGATGTCGTAGTCCGCCATTACATTCCTCCGATCTGAGTGCGCCGGAATGGGGGTTGCGAGGGGAATTGGTCCGGCCCGTTGAAGGGCATCAATTCAATTCTAAGACCACAGAATTGATGATGTCAATTATTCTCAAACCGGAAGAAGGAAGAAGTCAGCTATTGTGCGGTGTTGGCGGGTAATACGACGAATATCGACGCTACACAAATGAGAGTGTGCGGCGATAGGCGTAGTTGCGAAATTCTGAGGTTGGAGTTGGCTTACCTGCCGTGGCAGCGTTTGTACTTCCTGCCGCTGCCGCAGGGGCACTTTTCGTTCCTGCCTATCTTGCGGTCTTCGAGGCGGTGGACGGTGCGGTTGTCCTGGCATTGGGCGCAGGTGCAGGCTGCGGGATGTTCGGCGTGCCAGTTGGGACGTACCATGGCGCTCCTAGGACTGTTTTGCTGTGGCTTTAGCTGTGCAGATTGTAGCGCGGAGGTTGGGAATGTTGGGCATTGAGGCCAGCCCAGTGTTCCCCTGACGAGCTATGAAGCGCCCCGGAGAAGCAGGGTGATGATGATGCCGATAGCGGCGGCCAGCAGCCCGCCGCCGATTCCCAGTATCGCCAGCAGGAGCCGGTCTATCCGGCTGTTCAGTTGGTCAATCCGCGCGTTGATCAGGGTCAAGCTGGCGTTGATCTGCTGAAATCCGGAGGTCAAGTCGGCGTGAAGCTGGTTCAGCCTTGCCCCCTGTTCTTCAACCCGCCCTTCAAGTCTGCCTAAATCCCGGTCCGTGATGTCCGGGGTGTCTGCGGTGGTCATCGCCAAACTCTCTTAATGCTTGATACCGGCGATTATGGCGCAGGTGAATGCTGCCAGCCGCCAGGGACAGCAGGCGTCAGTTGCGGGAGAGGTCCGCCCCGTTTAACGAGCCTGTCTCCTGGTATATGACCCTCTCGGCGATGTTGGTGGCGCGGTCGGCGACCCGCTCCAGGTCGTGGGCGGCCCACAGCAGGTAGGTTGCCCGCTGGATGGTGGAGGGGTCCTGCAACATGTAGGTCAACAGCTCGTGGTACACCTGGTCGTATAGATCATCCACCTCGTCGTCGGCCTCGCGTACGGCCTTGGCCTCGATTGTATCGCGGGTGACCATCGCATCCAAGCTGCGGCGGAGCATATCGGATGATTTTTCCTGCATCCGGGGAATGTCGATAAGCGGTTTCAGGGTCGGCTCTTCGCCCATCTTCAGGCTGATCTTGGCGATGCCCTCGGCATAGTCGCCCATCCGCTCCAGTTCCTCGGCGACATGCACGATGGTTATCAGCCGCCGCAGGTCGCGGGCCATGGGCTGGTGTGAGGCGATCAGGTCGATGGCCCGTTCCTCCAGCAGTTCGCACTGGCGGTCGATCAGGTCGTCCTCCCGTATTACCTGGGAGGAGGCTTCCAGGTCCCGGCGTTTCAGGGCGTCCACCGCCTTGGCAAGGGCCTTGTCCACCATGCCGCCCACGGTCAGCAGGTCGGTGGTGAGTCTGTTCAGGCCGGTGGCGAGGTTTGTCCGCATCATAATGGAGCCTCCCCGTTTCGCCGGGACGCCGCCGGAGTATCGGAATATGCCAACTATTGCGGCATCCGTCTGTACAGGGTGTTGTGAATTGAGGTTTCCGGCGGCAACCAGCGTGTTTGTGATTGATTGTCTGTGGAAACAGGCAGTATATCAGAAGACATACCATAATCATAGGGCGTGTCTTGACGGGAGACAATTTCAAGAGTCCTGATGTCAAACGACAACCCCAGCGCCCCAAGGCACTGGGGTTGTCTCCTGCCGAAGGTGGGACATCGACTGCGGCGACGCTTCCCGGCGACGCTTCCCGGCGACGCTTCCCGTTGATGTATGTGAACGCGACGTGATGCTCACTGCAGCTTGAGACGCAAGACCAGTAGTGTCGCTCCAACGGTCAGGGCTGCTAGACAGAGGGGCGAATATCCTATCAGTGGTCGAATTGAGATCATCCAGTAGTCGAGACTGTCCTTCTCGTGGGGCCAACCCCGGAGGTTATCATTCCAGTAGCTATAGGACTGGAGAATGACCGTGGTGATGGCGACCCCAACCAGTCCGATCCCCAGACCCCATATGAGGGATCGACGCGCCGATATTCTGGACGAGAACGCGCCCAAGCCAAGCCCTGCCACTGCCCCGAAGAACAAGGGTGAACCGAAATACGCAAGACTAGCAAGCAGTTCTAGGAAATCCACCACCATGTGGTACTGTGGCAACGAAAGGTCGGTGTGTCAACACCGACCTCTCAAAACTCTATGCCTCTGCCTAAGCGTGGTGTATTCGTCTTTAGGGTTTAGCAGCGCTCTGCTGATACGACGTGGTTGCAACAACAGACAACGCCAAAGGCGACGGAGGTAGGCCGCCTTTGGCGGGCCCTGTGCAAAATGGAGAGCGGTACTCCGGCAGTGCCGTTATTTTGCTGGTGATGCACGCATCAGCCTACCGGGACTTTTGCAATCGTCTCTTGGCGGCGTTTGGCGTCTGTCGTTGCCGTAGTGTTGAACCTGTATTATCATCGCCAACGGGAACGCTTGGCCCAGACCCGGAAGGCTGAGCGCGGTTGACGGGTTCAGGGGTTAATGCTTCTACAGGGAGGAAGGGGTTGTTGCCCGCAAACAGAGCGGGCCGGCCCTGTCTGAACATGCAGCTAAAATCGGGCGTGAACAGGGGTGCTGCAACCCCGGACACACTGCAATGCGGATCCTCAGCGAGTGTACCGGCCCCCGGCCAGGTATGGGGCGGCGTTCTCTGAAATGCGGGAAGAGCACAAGGGCTTTTCCAGTCTGGAGCACGCCTACCCAATGGGCTGGTCAGTCCCGCCCGCCTGCCCGGTCACCGCGGTTATCGACATTGGGTCCGGGTCAGCCCGGGCCGTGGTGATGCGGGTCAACGAGGGCGGGGGCATCGAGGTCGTTGCCCAGCACCGGGCGAACCTGTACCTGATGGACCACCTCAACGAGCAGGCAGTCTTGGACGAGGATATCGTCGAGCGGACGCTGGACGCCATCGAGGACTTCGTTCAGGTCTGCCTTGGATACGGGGCTGCCAAGGTCTACGCGGTGGGCACCGAGGCCCTGCGCCTGTCGAAGAACGCCGCCGAGATAACCGGGGCCGCGACGCGCCGGTTCGGGGTGGATTTCCGCGTTATCTCAGGTGCGGAGGAGGCGGCCTACTGCTTTGCCGGGGCGGTGCATGGGCTTCCAGTCAGCAGCGGGCTGATGGCGGACCTGGGCGGGGGCAGCCTGGAGACCGTCGAGTTCAGCAGGCGCTCGCTGGAAAGCGTCAATTCCCTGCCCCTTGGGAGCCTGCGCATCGCCAACCGCTTCAACCTCACCGACCGTCCGGCGGCGGAAGATGTGGACGCGGCGTACCGCTACGTCAGGGAGGTCCTGGCCTCGGCGCAGGTCCGGCAGTTGGAAGGCTCCGGCGCCCTGGTGGGCTCCGGCGGGTCGCTGCGGCTGCTGTCCAGGCTCGACCGGAGGAGCATGTCCTATCCCATACTGAAGATGCACGGATATTGCATCAGCGGCAACGCGCTGGCCAGGCTCACAACCTGGCTGGCCGGCGCGACCCGGGAGGAACGGCGGAGCATCCCCGGCATGAACCCGGAACGCACCCATTCCGTCGTCGGCGGGGCGGTGGTGGCCCAGGCCCTGCTGGACCACGCCGGGGCCGGTCACATCATGGTGTCGGGGCAGGGCCTCCGGGAGGGGTTGGCCCGGCATCCGCAGCCTTTACCCGAAGACCAGGGGATCACGCTGCCATCGCGTTCCACCGTGCGCATAGACGGTCTGGCCGGACTGGTGCAGCGGTTCGCGCTGCGCTTCTCGGAGCGCGGTCCCCGCCGGGCGGACCTGGCCCGGCGCATCGCCGGCGCGGCGTGGCGGTGGCGTCACGCCCGACTGACGTCCTCATTGCAATGCGCCGCCCTGGTGCTGGACATAGGCAGCGCCATCGACTTCTATAACCGCTTCAACCGCACGGCAACGGTAATCTCCCGCTCCGACTTGCCCGGCTTCAGCCACCGGGAATCGGCCCAGATTGCCGCCATCCTGCTCCGGGCCGAACGGGAGAGAATACCCCGGCGCTTCCAAAAGACTCGCCTCTTGACCCCCGGCGACAAGCATCGCATAGGCCAGGCGGCGGCCGCGCTGCTGGTGGCCGATGAGTTGGAGCGGAGGCTGCCTCCCGGCTGCCCCGTCGACAGCGTGTCCATCTCCCGGGAATGCGGTACAGTTACCGTGGTTACGCCCGCATGGTCCAGGGCGTCCGGGTCAGGTGCCGGGGAGCGTTGGGAAGCGGAGTTCAACCAGCCCATTCACATCCGCAGAGGGTAGAGATGAACAGCCATCAGGACGGGCAGAATGGCGCCAGTTTTGCAATGGGACACCGCTTCGGCGAGCATCCCTTTGACGGGGAGTATCCCGGCAAGCTGATTATCGTGGAAGGCATCGACGGCTCCGGGAAGAGCACCCAGTTGGACCTGTTGGGGAAGTGGCTCAACAGCCTGGGGTTCGTCACGGTGTTCACCGAGTGGAACTCCTCTCCCATCGTTCGGGGCACCACCAAGCGCGGGAAGGACGACAGGATGCTTACTCCCATGTCCTTCAGCCTGATTCACGCTGCGGACTTCGCCAACCGGGTCTATACCCAGGTACTTCCGGCGCTGAAGGCGGGCATAATCGTGCTGTCCGACCGGTACGCCTACACCGCGTTCGCCAGGGATGCCTCCCGTGGAGTCAACCGGGACTGGCTGCGCCGGGTCTATTCATTCGCCGTCACCCCGTCGCTGGCCCTCTACTTCAAGGTGCCGCTGGAAGAGTCCATCAGCCGGATTATTTCCGGCCGGGAGGAGATCGGGTTTTACGAATCAGGGCAGGACATGGGTTTCGGTTCCAGCCGCGCGGGCTCTTTCCGCTCTTTCCAGGGAAGGTTGCTGGACGAATACGACAGCATGACCGAGGAGTTCGGGCTGGTAGCCATAGACGCCACCCAGCCAATCTCGACCCAGCAGCAGATTGTCCGCCAACACGTCGAGCCGCTGTTGCCCGGCGCAATGAAGGCCCACGGCCAGAACGTAAACGAGGCGCTGACAGCCTCCGGCCTCACCGGGCGGTATATACGCTCCGCGCCCAGGAGCAGGCCCCTGGAGCCGGTTGAAGCCGCCGACAGCTAGAAAAGTCACCGGCAAGCCACCGTCCACCTACGACTAACCCGGAAAGGACAGCCAATGGTTACGCCGAAGTTCTATGGCCATACGCCACTGGACCTGGGGGAAAACACCATGCCGGGGCGGCTGGTGGTCATCGAAGGGACCGACGGCGTGGGACGCTCGACCCAGATTGCCCTGCTCCGGGAATGGCTGGAGACCGAGGGATATGCCGTGGAAGAGACCGGGTTCCGCCGGTCTGAACTGACAGGCGACGGTATCGACCGGGCCATGCGGGGCCATACCCTGGACCACATGACCATGAGCCTCTTCTACGCCACCGACTTCTGGGACCGCATGGAGAAGAGCATCATACCGGCGCTGAAGGCGGGGAAGATCGCCCTGGCAGACCGCTACATCTATTCCATCATCGCCCGGGCGCGGGTCCGGGGAGTCCCAGCCCAATGGCTCGACGACGTGCTGGAGTTTGCCCTGGTGCCGGACCAGGTGTTTTACCTGGACATCGACGTGGACCACCTGCTGCCACGGGTCCTGGCCAGCCGGGAGCTGGACCACTGGGAATCGGGCGAGGACTTTCTGTGGGAGTCGGACCGCCATGCCAGTTTCGTCCGCTATCAGGACTCGTTGCTAGAGGAGTTTCACTCCCTTGGCGGCCAGTACGGGTTTGAGACGGTGGACGCTCGCCGCAGCATCCGGGAGGTGTTCGAGACGCTGCAACAGAGGGTGATGACCACCCTGGACACTATGCAGAGGTAAGAGAGCTCTCCCGCTCGAAGCCAAGGCTCGGGATGTGCAGGACCTTATTCGAAAGCCAAACCAGCCTCGCCATGTTGCATTTTCCGGGAGATGTTGACGCTCCGATGGCTATGACATCGGATTCCTGCTCAAGGGCGAGGCCGGTAACTTCTCATTACAGTAACGTCACCCCATACTCGACGGGGGGACAATACAGAGATAGGATAGAACGGATAGTTTGTCAATAGCAGAATTGCCTGAATTGCCGCCGTTTGTATGGTTGTGATACTCCCCGTGGCACTGAGAAGGAAGAAGAATACGGGTATGGGGACCTTTTACGCGAAAATCAGTGTCGGTAACCTGCACGGCGGCGGCACACACGAGACAACAGCATTGGTGGATACGGGGGCTACGGATTCAGCATTCCCGGCCGCGTTGTTGGAACGGCTGCATATTCAACCTAACGGGGGACAGCCTATCTCTTACGTCACTGCGGATGGATCGAGGGTGATATGCGAGCGTGGTCAAGCAATGTTAACGGTTGCCATTGACGACGGGAACTCGGTCAGTGGTATTTGCCCTGTGGCGTTCTGGCCAGACGAAAGCTGGCAGTGCATCGGAGCAACGACGTTGCAAGTTCTGATGTTGGCAGTAGACGCACCTAACGAACGTTTGGTCAAGGTAGAGACGGCACGGCGCGGATGGGCCGGGGATATTAGCTGAGACGGACAAACAAGAGAACTATTCGTGCCACGCAAGCAACTGCCATTGCCGATTCTCCTACACTCCGTCGACCATAACTCCGAGCTGCCATTTTGCAAATTCCTCTACCGCCGGGGCTCCCAGCGGAAGAAGCGGACCGCCACCACCACTCCAACTACAAGCCACGCCGCCATTACCAGCAGATGCAGCGGCTCGAACCCGGCCCCCGTCTCGAAGGGGTTGAAGGACGTGTGCATCGCCTGGGCGAAGTGGCGCACCGGGAATATGTCGGCCACGATGGTGACCCACGCCGGGCTGTCCTCCATCCGTATGAAAATGTCGGAGATGAACATCAGGGGCAGTATCGAGACGTTCACGATGGCCGGTGCGGCGTCGGCGTTGGGGACGATGGACGCCACGGCCAGCCCTAGGGCGCAGAAGGTCGCCGCGCCCAGCACGAGGGTCACAAGGAACGCCGGCAGCGTGTTGGTGGGCAGGGTCACGCCGTAGAACAGCGCACCGGCCCCCAGCATTATCACCACCAGGATCGCGGCTACCACAATGGCAATCGCGAGCCTGCCGAACAGCAGCGCCCAGGTCGGCAGAGGGGTACCCCGGACGCGCTTGAACACCCCCCGCTCCCTGGAAAAGCACACGCCCATTGCCACGTTGGTATAGCAGGCCCCGATCACCGACAGGGCGGTGATGGCGGGCACGTAAAACGTGGAAGTCGTGACGGTGCCGCCGGGCAGGGCCATTTCAGTGTTCCCGAAGATCAGGTTGAAGATCACCAGGAACATTAGGGGAAACACGAATGTGAAAATGGCGGCGACGGGATTGCGCCAGAAGGTCGTGTTCTCGTACCTGACCTGCCGCAGGGCGAGGGTGAACGCGCTCACTTGGATGCACTCATTCGACATACTCTCATTGGGGATATGCCTGCGACAGGCGTCTGAATAATCAGGACTCGTCCTCCCCGGCTGCGCGGGCCAGCTCTACGAACACGTCCTCCAGGGAAGCCGAGGAGACCGACAGTTGCTCCAGTTCTATGTCCTGCTCCACGGCCCAGGCTGTCAGGCGGTGCAGGCTCTCGGTGGGCGTGTCGGTCAGCATGGTGTACCGTCCGTCGGTCCCGTCGCGCTCCACCGCCAATTCCCTGGGCACCGGGGGCGGCTCCGTCCCCAGGCTGAACTTAATGGTGGTCGCGCCGCCGCGCCGGACCAGCTCGGCGGGAGTCCCCTCGGCCACGATTTTCCCCCTGACCATGATGGCCAGGCGGTCTGCCAGGTGTTCCGCCTCGTCCATGTAGTGGGTGGTGAGCAGAACGGTCTTGCCCAGTTGCTTCAGGTTCCGCACCATCTCCCAGGCATCGCGTCGGGCCGAGGGATCAAACCCCGTGGTGGGTTCGTCCAGGAAAAGCAGGTCGGGGTTTCCGGCCAGGCCCACGGCAACGTCGAGCCGCCGCTGCTGTCCTCCAGAAAGCTTCCTCACGCGGACGCGCCGCTGTTCGGCGAGTCCGGTCGCGGTAAGCACATCTTCCAGGGGCAACGGGTCGGGATAGTAGCCCCGGAAGAGGTTGATCGTTTCCTGCACGTTCAGGTAGGGATCGACACCGGTGGACTGGAGCACAATGCCGATGCGTTCCTTGAATCTGCGTTCCTGAGAACGCTGCCCCATACCAGGTAACAGGCCAGCTAGTCCGCTGAGGATCCGTCCCTTGATGGCCGGGCGGCTGGGGTCGAAACCAAGCACCGAAACCTCGCCGCCGGTGCGGGACAGGTATCCCTCCAATATCTCGACCGTGGTGGTCTTGCCCGCCCCGTTGGGGCCGAGAAGGGCGAATACCTCCCCAACGGCAACCCTCAGGTCCACGCCGCGTACGGCTTCCACCCGGCCATAGGATTTTCGGAGACCACGGACTTCAATGGCCGGAGCGGCGGAGTCCGGTGCAGTTGGCAATGTCATGGAATAATTTTATGCGGAAGCCAGGGCGAAGACAAGGTGAATTGTGCAAGGAGCGTATATACTTCAGTAGTCAGAAGGATTGAGCACAGGTGTAAAATTGGAACGAGTGAACGTGAGGTCCACGTCCTCAACCTGCGTCAGTGTCGGACACAAGAGCAATGACAACCAGATCTGGGATGACTGTAGAACAGCACGTGCAAGCCGCGCTGGAGTTCCTGGAACACTCAGACCGGGAGTTCGAGGCCGGGGACATCATGCAGGGGTCTGAAAAGCTCTGGGGCGCAGCCTCCCACGCGGTCACCGCGATAGCCAAGCAGCGAGGTTGGGCATTCAGCAAGTACAACTACCGCAGGAATGCGGTGCGCAGGCTGGCTGAGGAGTATCAGGACAATTTGTTGGTCGCCAGCTACTCGGTAGCCCTGAAGTTTCACGCCAACTTCTACCACGACACCATGGAGGCCCCGGAGATTGAGGATGATCGGCCAGTGGTCCATAACTTCGTCCGCCGGATAGTGGGCGTGGTGGAAGAATCTGCACCCTGACCTGGCATTAGCATCGGAAGGAAATGCAATGACCACCAGACCGGGAATGACTGTAGAAGAGCACGTGCAAGCCGCGCTGGAGTTCTTGGGACACTCGGACCGGGAGTTCGAGGCCGGGGACATCATGCAAGGCTCGGAGAAGCTGTGGGGCGCAGCCTCCCACGCCGTCACCGCGATAGCCAGGCAGCGAGGCTGGGCGTTCAGCAAGTACAACCACCGTTGGAATGCCGTGCGCAGGCTGTCTGAGGAACACGGCGACCGCGCGTTGGTTGCAGAGTTTTCCGTGGCACAGAAGTTCCACGCCAACTTCTATCACAACACTATGGAAGACGATGAAGTTGAACGTGACCGGCTGATAGTGCAAGACTTCGTCCGCCGGATAGTGGGCATGGTGGAAGAATCCGGTTCCTGACCCGGAATGAGGATGGGCTAGAAGAGCAGGCAATGACCACCAGGCCCGGAATGACCGTATCGGAGCACGTGCAAGCCGCGCTGGAGTTTCTGGAACACTCGGACCGGGAGTTCGAGGCCGGGGACATTATGCAGGGTTCGGAAAAGCTCTGGGGCGCGGCGTCCCACGCGGTTACCGCGATAGCCAAGCAGCGGGGCTGGGCGTTCAGCAAGTACAACCACCGCAGGAACGCCGTGCGCAGGCTGGCAGAGGCGTATCAGGACGATTCATTGGTTTCGGGTTTTTTTGCGGCCGGCCAATTCCATGCCAACTTCTACCACGACACAATGGAGGACGATGTGGTAGAGGACGGGCGTCCAATAGTGCACAACTTCGTCCGCCGGATAGCCGGGATGGTGGAAGAGTCCGGTTCCTGACCGGGCCTACCCGTCCGCCACCTTGATCAGCAGCTTGCCGAAGTTTTCCCCCTGCATCAGGCCAATGAAGGCGCGGGGAGCGTTTTCCAGGCCCTCCACTACGTCCTCCCGGTACTTGACCTTGCCCTCCCGTATCCAGCCAGCTATGCGACGGCGGCCCTCATCGTGACGGTCGCGGAACTGGCTTACCAGGAAGCCCTCGGCCCGCGCTTGCCGTCCCACCAGCAGCCCCATCTTCCGGGGCCCCGGCTCCGGCTCGTCCTGGTTGTACTGGGATATGGAACCGCACAAAGAAATGCGCGCGCCCAGGTTCAGGTGGTCGAAGACGGCGTCGGTTACGTCGCCGCCCACGTTGTCGAAGTAAACGTCGATGCCCAATGGGCAGGCCGCGCCCAGGGCGTCGCTGACGTTCTCGGTCTTGTAATTGATGCCGGCGTCGAAGCCAAGCTCATTGACGATGTAGTCGATCTTGGCCGGGGAACCGGCGACGCCGATGGTGCGGCAACCCATGATCTTCGATATCTGGCCCACCACCTGGCCCACCGCTCCGGAGGCGGCGGACACCACGACGGTATCGCCGGTTCGGGGCTGCCCTACCTCGAGGAAGCCGAAGTAGGCGGTCATGCCGGGCATACCCAGCACCCCCAGCGCCGTCGGCAGCGGCCCCAGGTCCAGGTCAACCCGGCGCAGGTTGCTCCCGTCGGATACGGCGTATTCCTGCCAGCCGAGCGATCCCTCGACGATTTCACCCACTGAAAAGGCCGGAGTCCGCGAGCGGACGATTCGGCCCACCACCCCGCCGACGATAACCTGGCCAAGCTCCATCGGAGTGGCGTAGGCATGGGCAGCTCGCATCCGTCCCCGCATATAGGGGTCCAGCGACAGCCACAGCACCTGTACCAGCACCTCTCCCTCTCCCGGCTCCGGGACGGGAGATTCGACCAGGACGAAGTCGGACTCCCTGGGATAGTTGACCGGCCTGGCGCCGAGGGTAATCTTGCGGTTGGTGTCTCCGGGCATATCGTTCATTTCCTCGCTAACAGGATGGCGTCCGGGATGGATACCTTACTTATTCCGGCAACGGCGGGCGGGCCTTGTGCCAGTCCGTTGCCTGCTCATAGGCGTGGGCCAACCGAAGCAGGAGCGCCTCGTCCAGGTCGCGTCCTACCAACTGCAACCCGACGGGGAAGCGTCCCTCCTTGGCGAACCCGCAGGGGATGGATATGGCGGGCAGTCCGGTCTGGCTGCCCATGCCGTTGAGGTACACGGCGCGGGAGCGGGCGGGAACGGTCCTGCCCCTGATGGTTGCCGTGTCTGCGTCCCACCTGTCTCCGATGGTGCTGCCGGTGGGCATGGCGATGGCGTCGACCCCCTGGAGAACGGCGACAACCTCCTGGCGGATGGCCATGCGCTTGTGCTGGCCGTGGAGGTACTCGGCAAAGGTCTGGGAGTCGCCCCGCTCCAGTTGCGGGTGCACCTCAACCCAGTCATTCAGGACTTGTTCCGGGAAGTTGTCCCTGAGCCACACCGGCGCTTCTGCCGCCAGGGAGTTGTTCCGGGCTTCATAGCTCAGGGGTATGCTCACTTCCTGGACCTCTGCACCCAGCTCTTCGAGGACTGCCACGGCCCTGCGTACCGCGTCTTCCTCGTCCTGTCCGATCCAGTCCTGCCAGACCCAGGAGTTGGAAGGGAGTCCGATTCTCAGCCCCCGGATGCCTTCGCGCATGGTCGACAGGTAGTCCCCGGGCGGGACGTTCAGGCTTACCAGGTCGGATGGATCGTAGCCCGTCAGGGCTTCCATTGCTATGGCGTTGTCCTCGACCGTCCTGGTTATCGGCCCCGCCTGGTCCGTGGTCCAGGACGTTGCCCAGACCCCAGCCCTGCTGATGCGGCCAAAGGTCGCCTTGAAACCGACAAGGCCGCAGTTGCTGGCGGGATGGCGCACCGACCCGCCGGTGTCGGTGCCGATGGACAGCAGGCCCATCCCAGCGGAGACGGCAGACCCGGAACCGCTGCTGGTGGTGCCCGGACTGGTGTTTGTGTCCCAGGGACTGTAGCACATCACCGGCGTCTCGCCGCGCCCGATGTGCGAATACACCTTGCCCAGCAGGACGGCCCCGGCATTCTCCAGCAGGGTATGAACGGTGGCGGACTCGGGCGGCTTGAAGTCGATCTCCCTGGGGTTGCCGAAGGTCGTGGGCACTTCGTGAGTCGCTATCACATCCTTGAGCGTGTACGGGATGCCGTGAAGCGGCCCACGGTAGCGGCCGTTGGCGATCTCCGCCTCGGCCTGCCGTGCCCTCTCCATCGCATAGTCGACGGAGAGAGTCGTGAACGCCCTCAGGGCAGGGTCTAGCCTCTCGCTGCGGCGGATGCTGGCCTCGGTCAACTCCACCGGGGACAGCTCGCGTTTCCCGATTAAGCGGCTGACCTCTGTGATGGTCGCATTGAGCAAATCGTTGTCGGTCATATCGAGTCCTTCCGCCAGTGGAGGCCGGGAGCTTCGGCTGCGTCTCTTGTGTTCCCCGGATGGGTCCCCGCTGCCGTCACGCCGTGCCTGGAGCAGGATATTTGGCCTGTTCGGGCTGGTAGTCGCGGAATTTGGGCATGACGTGGGTGGCGAACATTTCCATGGAGCGGAGCACCTTTTCCTGGGGAATCTGTCCCAGTGAGAAGCTGCAATTGAGGTAGGTCATGCCCGTGATCTCGGTCAGGCGCTGGACTTTCTCGGCCACCACGTCAGGGGTGCCGAAGAGCCAGTCCTGGTAGAGCATGTCGGGGTCGTCTTCCCCGGGCAGGGCGGCGGTCAGGTCGGTGCGCGCCTTCCCCGCGTCCACGCGGAGGGTATTGGTGCGCAGCCCCCGGGCGCTGCGGGTGTGCCAGACGGCATGGGGCAGTTGCGCCTTGGCGTCCTCCTCGGAGTCAGTGACGTATACGCCGCGCTGCACGATGAACTCCTGGGGCCAGGTCTTGCCCGACAGGTCCACCGCCTGCTGGAACATGCGCCACGACTCGATTACCCGCTCGGTTGAACCCGCAGTGCCGCCGGTAATAACGTTCATGCCCCGTTTCAGGGCCGAGGCCATGCTCTCGACGCTGGAGGTAGCCCGCCAGAATGGAGGGTGAGGTTCCTGCAACGGGCGGGGCAGGATGGTCGTCTCGGGGATCTGGTAGTAGCGGCCCTCGTGGGAGAAGGGAGCATAAGCCAGGGCATTGGTTATGACATCCAGCGACTCCTCGAACATTTCCCGGTTCTCTCCCAGGGGCCTCTGGAAACGCTGGAACTCGTACTCCTGGTAGCCGGTGCCGAACCCCACCTCCAGCCGTCCATTGGTCAGGTGGTCGAGCATGGCTATCTCTTCGGCGGTGTGGATGGGGTTGCGCAGGGGCAGCACCACCACTGCGGTGCTGAAGCGCACCTTCTCGGTATGCTGGGCCAGGGTCGAGATCAGCAGCAGCGGGTTGGGCAGAAAGCCGTAGCTGGAAAAGTGGTGCTCCGCCGCCACGACGTAATCGAAACCCAGCTCGTCGGCCAGCTTCGCCTGCTCAATGGCGTTGGCGTAGACCTGGGAGGATGAGAGCATGTCCGGGGACTGCATGAGCATGAAGATTCCGAATTTCATCTGATTTCACCTTGGTTTCTGTATAGTTGTTCCGAGAGTCAGTCCTGGTTTCTCCAGCATGTCCGCCCCGCTGACCGCCCTCCGGGTATCTTCACTGCGAATCAGGTTGCATCGCGGGACCGCCGCTTCCATTCCCGCCCGGCTGGTGCCGCAGGGAAAACCCGACATCAGACCTGTCGCCCATCTGCAGGCCGTCGTTGTCGGTAAGGTTGCGAAGGTTGTTCAGTTGGCTGCGGCTCGTTATGACGAAAGGCCGCATATCCGCCGACGCGAGTGTATCCAGCACCGGCAGAAACATCTCGATATCTTCTACAACGGCAGTTACTTCGTCAGGTGACGACCAGTTCTCGTAGAAGTTGCGATGGCCCTTGTCGAAAGCGTCAAATAAGGCAAGGTTCAACTCAGCAGAGCTGTACTCAGGATATGCAGCCAGCAAATGGAATCCTATGTCTCGTACAAGTCGATGGGAATGGTTCTGCCAGCCCCGCCGTTCTGCTGCGATTTTGAACATCTGCGCGACCGCGCCCCAAGCCTTTTCGCCCGCCTGAAGCCGGTTGCCCGTTTCCAGTTCCTGGCGTGCGTCGATGATGAAGCGCTGGGCGAACTGCCTGCGTTCTTCAGGGGTCTGATGTTCCCCATGCGGAGGAATTGGCGGGATCGTGGTCATGACCCTTCCGGTCCTCCGCTACTGTCCGCCCTGTCTCCGCTTCCATTTCCGCCCTGCTGGTGCTGCAGGGAAAACCCGGCATCGGACCTGTCGCCCACCTGCAGGCTGTCGTTGCCGGTAAGGTTGCGAAGGTTGTTCAGTTGGTTGCGGCTTGTAATAACGAAGGTCCGCATATCCGCCGCCGCGAGCGTATCCAGCACTGGCAGGAATTCCTCGACGCCCTCTACAACAGCAGTCACTTCGTCTGGAGATGCCCAGTTCTCATAGAAGTTGCGATGGCCCCTGTCAAAAGCGGCAAATAAGGCACGGTTCAACTCACCAGAGTCGTACTCAGGATATGCGGCCAGCAAATGGAACCCCATGTCCCGCACCAGTGAGTGGGAATCGTGACGCCAACTCCGCCGTTCTGCTGCGATTTTGAACATCTGGACTACTGCGCCCCAAGCCTTTTCGCCCGCCTGAAGTCGGTTGCCCGTCTCCAGTTCCTGGCGTGCTTCGATGATGAAGCGCTGGGCCAACTGCCTGCGTTCTTCAGGGGTCTGATGGTCCCCATGCGGAGGAATTGTCGGCATTGTGGTCATGGCTTTTCCGGCCCTCCGTCACTGTCCGCCCTGTCTCCGCTCCCATTCCTGCCCGGCTGGTGCCGCAGGGAAAACCCGGCATCAGACCTGTCGCCCACCTGTAACTGGTAGTTGCCGGTAAGCATCCGGAGCGCATCCCGTTGCGTGTTGCTTGTTATGGTGAATGGACGAGGCTCTGCTGAAGCCATAGCGTCCAGGTCTGGCAGGACCTCCTCCACCTCCTCCACAACCTCTTCAACTTCATCAAGCGACGACCAGTTCTCATAGAAGTTGCGATGGCCTCTGTCGAAAGCGTCGTGCAAGGCGCGGTTTAACGGCCCGGTGTCGTACTCAGGATATGCCACCAATAGGTGCCGTCCCATAAATTCCACTAACGAGTGGGAATTGTGGTTCCAGCCCCGCCGTTCTGCTGCGATTTTGAACATCTGGACGACTGCGCCCCAAGCCTTTTCGCCCGCCTGAAGTCGGTTGCCCGTCTCCAGTTCCTGGCGTGCGTCGATTATGAAGCGCCGGGCCAACTGCCTGCGTTCATCAGGGGTCTGATGGTCCCCATGCGGTCGGATGGGCGGGATCGTGGTCATGGCCCTTCCAGCCCTCCGCCACTGTCCGCCCTGTCTCCGCTTCCATTCCCGTCCGGCTGGTGCCGCAGGGAAAACCCGGCATCGGACCTGTCGCCCACTTGTAGCTGGTAGTTGCCGGTAAGCATCCGGAGCGCATCCCGTTGCGTGTTGCTTGTTATGGTGAATGGACGAGGCTCTGCTGAAGCCATAGCGTCCAGGGTCGGCAAAAATTCCTCGATTCCTTCTACAACTCTCTCCACTTCGTCAAGGGACGTCCAGTTCTCGTAGAAATTGCGATGACCCTTGTCATATGCGTCATATATGGCATCTGCCAACGTTTGGGAGGCGTAATCCTCCTCGTATTCTGCCCGCAGGTGCCGTCCTATATTGACTATGTGCGGGTGGGACATATGCTGCCACCCCCGCCGTTCTGCCGCGAGCTTGAACATCTGCGCGACCGCGCCCCATGCTTTCTCGCCCGCCTGGAGCCGGTTGCCCGTTGCCAATTCCTGGCGTGCGTCAATGATGAAACGCCGGGCCAACTGCCTGCGTTCATCAGGGGTCTGATGTTCCCCATGCGGGGGAATGGGCGGGATCGTGGTCATGTTGTTGCTGGTCCGCCCTAGGGGTTATGCTCCGAAGGGCTCGTTCAAGGTCGGCTCGTGACACAACGCTCCGAGACGCCGGGGGAATGGCAACGGGATGGCATCGTGGGCTAATAACCCTTCTGCTTATCGATCACGCTGAGTAACTCGCGGCCGTCGGAGAAGCGCTGGAGGTTCTCGCAGAACAGGTCTATGGTCCGGTCCAGCCGCAGCGGGGAGCCGCCCGAAGCATGGGGTGTGATGATCACGTGGGGATGGTCCCACAGGGGGCTGTCGGCGGGCAACGGCTCCGGCGAGGTCACGTCCAAGCCGGCCCCGGAGATGAGGCCCTGCTCCAGCGCCTCCAGCAGCGCATCGCCGTCGATGATGGGGCCGCGCGTAACGTTAACCAGGAGCGCGCCGGGCTTCATGTGCCGGAAGGCCTCCCGGTCGAACAGGCCCCGGGTGCGCTGCGTCAGTGGGCAGCAGACCGAGACCACGTCTGACTGCTCCAGCAGGTCATAGAAGCGGTCGGTTCCCCAAATCTCACGCACGAAATCGGGCTTCTCCAACGGCTCCGGGTCGACGGCAATCACCTCCATGCCGAACCCCCCGGCGCGGCGGGCAACCTCTATGCCAACCCCGCCCAGGCCGACTATGCCCAGGGTCGCGCCGCCCAATTCCCAGGACTCGCGCCGGATGGACATGCGGTTGTCCCAGGTGCGCTCGCGGACGGCCCGCCCGACGCCCCGGAGCAGTCCCAGCAACAGCGCCCATGTATGGTCGGCCAGGTGGGGCCCCACGGTGCCCTTGGCGCTGGTCAGGATGATGGGGCTTTCCACGAACTCCGAAAAGAGCAGGTTGTCGATGCCCGCGCCTTCGGTCTGCACCCACTTCAGTTGTCTCGCCGCCTCGAACAGGGGGCGGCTGAAAGACCCGAAGATTATGTCCACATCCCCAACCAGGGCCAACTGTTCCTCCCGGGTACGGGCGACGATGATTTCGTTGTTCTCGGAGACCGTCTGGACTCGCTGCATCTGCTCTTCGGTCAGTTCGTCCAGGTTGGCGTTCATCATTATTTTCAAGGTGCAACCTCCGGCGTGGCGTCCCAGTCCGGTGGGAATCCTGTTGTGATTGGCTGAATTTTACACCTTTTTGAGCGGCCCCGCGCCCGGCGAATCAAGGAGACTCACCGACCCCGGTGAGTCTCTGCCACTCTCCAGGAGTTGCAGTATCTGGGGCTATGCCGCATGGACTCTTGTATAATCCGGCCCAACTTCTCAGTTGGAATACCCTACTTTCTTATGAGACTCAAGGAGGAACGCGATGCTTGTCGTTGACTCGCAGATACACCTTTGGGGGGCCAATCTCCCGACCAACCCGGCGCACCGGCAGGTAACTTCCTACACCGCCGAAGAGGCGCTGCGGGACATGGACGATGCGGGAGTGGACGCAGCGGTGATTCATCCGCCGGGGTGGGACCCAGACTCCGACGCCATTGCCGTTGGGGCCGCGCGGCAGCACCCCAACCGGCTGTCTATCCTGGGCAAGTTCCCCCTTGACGACCCGGCCAGCGCCGGACTGGTGGAAGGCTGGAAAAACCAGCCGGGTATGCTGGGGCTGCGGTTCACTTTCCTCCAGCCCCACCAGCAGACGTGGCCCACCGACGGGACGATTGACTGGCTGTGGCCCGCGGTCGAAGCCGCGGGGCTGCCGGTGGGCCTGGCCTGCGGTGGCTTCCTTCCCGTGGTAGGACAGATTGCGGAACGCCACCCGGGGCTGAAGCTGATCGTTGACCACATGGGGCGGCCCACCGGACTGAGCGGACCGGCGGCCTGGGAATCACTGCCCCAGTTGCTGGACCTGGCCCGGCATCCCAACGTGGCGGTGAAGGCATCGGGCGCACCTAGCTATTCTGCGGAGGCATATCCCTACCGCGACATCCACGACCACATCCACCGGATATACGACGCCTTCGGCCCGGAGCGCATGTTCTGGGGCACCGACATAACCCGGATGCCCTGCTCCTGGCGGGAGTGCGTGACCATGTTCACCGAGGAGCTTTCCTGGCTGACCGACGCGGACAGGGACCTGATCATGGGCAAGGCGCTGTGCCAGTGGATAGGCTGGGACTTGCCGGGACTGTAAGCGGACGGTTGACCATTTTAATGTAACACCTTATCATTCTAGTAGACAAAATTACACATGTCGATACTAGATATAGCCGTTAGGGAGGTGACTGCATGGCAGGCAGGAATAGTACCTCCAGGGAATCGACCAAGAAGGCCATGCCGGTCATAGGACCACCGCCGGAAGGAATCGACTCTGACTGGGAAACCAAGGTTGCTATTGCCAAGAAAGTGATGAAGGAAGCTCGGGAAGCACGACGAGGGAAACCTACGACGTTCAAGACTCATCTGATGGGCTAGAGCTATACGTCGAAATGTCCCCACAATACCAAGAACCTCCGCAGAGTCCGCTGTTTCATGCGCAGAATGCAGAGCGATACGAACGACAGCAGCTAATCCGAGATTACGAAGGTTTCTTCAATTGTCGCTTGATTGTGATGATTGATGCCATCTTCCATGACAGCGTCACTATGTTGGGGGAGCTTATATACGATTGTGACCCGAGTGTCGCCCTTCATTTGATGATCAACTCGCCCGGTGGCCTTGGGGAGGTGGCTGTGAGGTTAGCCCGCTCTGCCCAATCACGCTGCAGTGAGCTAACGGTCATAATCCCAGACCAGGCTAAGAGTGCAGCCACTCTATTGGCGTTGGGCGGACATCGCATTGTAATGGCACCGGCCAGCGACCTAGGACCGATCGACCCTCAATTCTTCGATGGCCAAGGGTGGGTGGCGGCCAAAGATATCATTGCTGCAGTGGAGGACGCGATTCTGCGGGTCCAAGAGTCACCCGAAACCTACCCAATCCATGTCTCGCTGCTCTCTGGTGTGACTGCGACCATGGTTCAGCAGGCCCGATCTGCTTTGGGCAGTACAGAAAGCCTTCTTATCCAAGCATTGCAAAGCAATCCAGACAGGTTTGGTGATGAGGTGGACCGACTCACGCAGTCACTGCGTGGCCCGCTAATCGAAGGCCCACAGTCCCATACTGCGCTGTTTGGGGCGGAGGACGCAAGGAAGTCAGGTTTGCCCGTCCAGATAGTTGCTCCAGATTCGCCTCAATGGAAAATGCTATGGCGGCTCTGGACTAAGTACTTCGCGGTTGGGCTTTCGAGGAGCATCTACGAAAGCAATAGCGTATCGCAAGTTTTCGACCGTACTTATCCTCCCGAAGGATAGCCAACCGCCTACGGGTCGGGGATGCACAAGCCCTGGTATCCTCTCCATGCCTGTAGCCTGCTCTGCACATTCCACAGGATGCTATAATGCCCTTACTACCAATGGGCAACATCATAAAGCGCGAGGTCAAGAGTTATGGCTGAAACGACAGGACTGGGACACGTTGGAATCTACGCGACAGACCTGATGCGGCAGCGGGACTTCTACAGCCGGGTCATCGGGCTGAAGATCGCCGATGAGGACCTGGAAGGCCGGGGAATGGTGTTCATGAGTTCCGACCCGGTGTCCGAGCATCACGAGTTCGTCCTGATGAAGGGAAGGGTCAAGGATGACGACACCAATGTCATCCAGCAGATTTCCTTCAAGGTGCCTACCATCGGCGACATGCGGGAGTACAAGCACAAGCTGGAGGATGAGCCGGACGTAACCATCGAGCGGATCGTCAGCCACGGCAACGCCTTCGGTATGTACTTCCTGGACCCCGAGGGGAACCGGGTGGAGCTGTACTACCGCACCGGCTACCCCGTCCCACAGCCCCACGGCGACCCCATCGACCTGGAGCGGTCGGACGAAGAACTGCTGGCGGACGCCAGGGAGCTTCTGCTAACCAAGCAGCCGGTCAAGTAACACCGACGACTCCGCTGCGGGTTACGCCGCGACCGGAAAACGCGCCCAATCCCATTGGCATCATCGTGGGATTGGGCGTCTCTATTTGCGGGAGATGCGTAGATGAAAATAAGCAACGTGGAAACCTTCCTGGTTGACGGCGGGTGGCGTCCGTGGATATTCGTCAAGGTGGAGACTGACGAGGGAATCACCGGCTGGGGCGAATGCACCGACCCCCGCTCTCCCAACGGCGTCATCGGCACAATCAAGGACCTGACGCCGACGCTCATTGGCCAGGACCCGGGGGCCTACGAGATGCGGGCGTGGGACATGTTCCGGGCGTCGCGCCAGAGTCCCGGCGGCATCGTGGCCAAGGCCATCGCTGGCATCGACTGCGCCTTGCTGGACGTGAAGGCCAAGGCGTTGGGAATCTCGGTGACCGAGCTTTTCGGAGGGCCGACGCGGGACACGGTGCGGGTCTACTGGTCCCACTGCGGCACCAGCCGGGCGCGCTACCCGGAGCTTCTTGGGACGCCGCCCATACGCACCATGGAAGACATCTCCGACCTGGGCAGGGAGGTGGTGCAGCGGGGGTTCACCGCCCTGAAGACCAACGTGGTGATGCCCGGCGACCCGGCCACGGTCTACGGCGGTGGCTTCGCCCGTGGCCCCGGCAGCACCGACGGCACCATCACCGCGCCGGTGCTGCGCCACATCGAGGAACTGATCGGGACGTTCCGCGACTCTGTGGGGCCGGACGTGGACATCAACCTGGACCTGAACTTCAACTTCAAGCCGGAGAGTGCGGCCCGGATCGCCAAAACGCTGGAGCAGTTCGACCTGCTGTGGCTGGAGATAGATATGTACTCCCCGGAGGCCATCCGCCGCATCCGCGAGTCCACCAGCACCAAGATATGCACCGGCGAGAACCTGTTTTACATGCGGGAGTACCTGCCCTACTTCCAGATGCAGGCGGCGGACGTGTTCATGGTGGACGTTCCCTGGAACGGCTACACCCAGTCCAAGAAGGTGGGAGACTTGGCCGAGGTGTTTCAGCTAAACGTGGCCCCGCACAACTACTACAGCCACATGTCCACCTTCATCAGCGCCAGCCTGTGCGCCGTGCTGCCCAACGTCCGCATCATGGAAATAGACATAGACGATGTGCCGTGGAAGGACGACATAGTAACCGAACTCCCGGAGATCACCGACGGCTACATGACCATTCCCAACAGGCCCGGCTGGGGCGCAGACTTGGACGAGGAACAACTGCGCAAGCACCCCTGGACGGGGTAGGTTGGGGGGGCCCCGGCTTTGGGTAGACAACGTCACGATCTCAGGTTGTACGGTCGGCTTGACCTCGATAGGCATGGTATATACCCTCGATTCGAGGCGTAGACAGAACGGGCAGGTTAGCCTGGAAGGGATGAGAGTATATTATGGTCACGGCTGACCGTGTGGCAGAGATATTCGCCGATGTCCGGTATGTCTACCAGAGCGCGTTGCTGAGGTTGGAGGCGGGTGATATTCGGGATGCCGCAGAGAAGGCTTGGTGCGCCACCAAACGGGCCACCGATGCCCTTATTCTGGCCCGGACCGGACGTGAGCCTTCAATGCCAGCACAGACTTCAGGGGGGTTGCGCTCCCTGGCCCATGCGGATGACAGATTTCGGCCCCTGCGGAATCACTACAACGCGTGTGTCACAGACTTGCACACCGACTGCTTCTACCATGCTCACTGCGAGCCGGAAGACCTGATCGTTGAAATCATCCAGGAGACAGGCCGTTACATAGAAGATGCCGAACGGTTGGCGGCGACTCCGTAGATGCACGGTATATTGACAGCCCGCAGGGGTTAGGCTCGGGCGCGGGCCTGGACGAGGAACAACTGCGCAAGCACCCCTGGACGGGGTAGCATGACTTCCCTGTTTGCACGTGGATGGTCTCCACGGCTTTGATCAGGGGCGCCTGTAGCGTTCCAGTTCTGCTTCCAGTTCCCGGACGCGCTCCTCAGCGGCTATGCGGGCTTCCCGCTCGTCGCCGAACCTGGGAATGTGGCGTCCGGTAGCCGGGTCATACCAACCCAGTTGGCCCTGTTCCCAGCGCAGATGCAGGTTGAGGACTGTGCTGCAGCCCTGCCAGGTCTCCTCGCCGAGCTGCTCGATGGGGATGGACTTGTAGGCTTCGTCCACTAACCGGTCTCCGGCCAGGGGTGTGCCGTGGTGCCGGCCTCCGGATGGGTCGAAGCGCCAGTACTCGGGAATCCCCAGGTTGGCATAGCCTGCACGCTTTTCTCGGACGTCGCGCTGCCCCGTGCTGGGCGACCCGATTTCCAGCACGAAGTCGGGGGGCTTGCCCTGGTGAGAGATTATGTAGCCATTCTCGGCCTGGTACGCTTCCGGATTGGCGTTGAACGCGATGAGCAGGTCCGGCGCCATCAGCCCCCGCCGGCTGGTCGTGGGTTCCCGGCTGATGTAGACCTCGCTGGTGATGATGGTGGTGTCCGGGTTGCCTAGGTGTTCGGACAGGTGGAGGCCGTTGCCGAGGGAGTTGAAATAGATGTAATTGTTCATGTCCTCGGGCGTAGGAGGGTCAGGGAGCCGGACGGAGCCGGGAGGGTGTTCCGTCATGGGAGAGGGTCTGGTGGTCATGGCGGACCTCATGGGTTTGTGTGAAGGCATTATAGGGTATCGCGTTGCCCACCCGTCTACTCTCATCCCCCCGCCAAGGCTCTGGCCCCTCCACTCCGGTCGGTAATAAGAGTAACTGAGGACATGACCGGCTCGGCGTGCACCGGGAAGAGGGCGCGGACCTGTACGATGAAGAACTGTGCAATCACCCGTGGATCGGATAGGGGAACGAGGCCTGGCGGCGGCTGAGCTTTGCACCAAAAGTAGCGGTTGAATCAGACTTCTGATTCAACCATGACTTGTGGTTCACGTGAGACTTTCGGTGGTCCGGGGATTTTGTTAGCGAGGAGGAGGTTCTGGGAAGTTGCGGGGAGTGACAGGTGATGGTGGTTGAGCGGCATTTAGAACGTTTATGCTATAATAATGAAGATAGAGGAGCCGACAGCGAGTAGAGTGCGAAAGGATGGTAGAGGGTTCAGCGGTAACGTATAATCCCCAAATATTTCTGTAGATATTCCTGACCGTGCCCGTAACATACACGGATGCTCAAATTGCTATGCTCATCGATGAGCGCAAGCCTCTACCTGCCAACTGGGCTACTCAGTTTCGGCGGCGTCCCAAGCGGGGCCACGACGAAAGAGAGATAGTAGTTTTCGGCGAGAATGGCAATGAGTTCCACCTTATCCTCAGAAAGAATCACCTCAATCCTCTGGACTTCTCCGTCATATTGTGCGTACGCGTACCTCAATCAAACCGAATTTTCCGATTGCGTCGTCATAATGGGAAGAGCCACGAGCATACCAACACTATAGAAAAACACGCTGGGCAGTCAGGGCAAACCTTTTATGACTTTCACATTCACTTTGCCACAGAGCGCTATCAAAGGGAAGGAAACCGTGAACCTAGGGAGGATTCCTACGCGGAAGTAACCAACCGCTACAGCGACTCTCAGGGAGCTTTGGAGTATCTTCTTGCCGATGCTGGCTTTGAGTTGGCCGGGCCGGAACGCCCAATGTTTCCATTGGTTCCAGAGGTTTAACTATGATAGTCGACGACATTGGTAGGGATTTCCAGGAGAAGGTAGCGGAGCAGGTGCGCATAGCCGCTGAAGGCATAGACCGCTACAGAGTGTTTACTCCTTTCCGATTCGAGGACGGTGACCACCTCTCTATTGTTCTAAAGCGGGATATGCTGAGTTGGACTTTGTCCGATGAAGGGCATACATTTATGCGCCTAACCTATGACATGGACGAGGCTGATCTGCTCAGCGGAACTCGGCAGCAGATTATATCTGACGCCCTGTCCGTATTTCGACTTGAAGACCGGGGTGGAGAGTTGGTTCTTAACATTCCTGATGACCAGTATGGGGATGCCCTTTTTTCATTTGTTCAGGCGTTGTTGAAGATCGCCGATGTTTCATACCTTTCCCGGGAAGTAGTACGCCGTACATTCAAAGAAGATTTCAGGAAGTTCCTTTCTGATATTGTCTCCGAAGAGCGCCGGGAATTTGACTGGTTTGACCATCACCTTGACCCTTCAGGAAAGTATACAGTCGATTGCCGTATCAACGGCATGCCGCGACCAATTTACGCTTACGCCCTGCTAAATGACTCCCAGACACGAGATGCTACTATCGCTTTGCATCAGTTTAGCGAATGGAATATAGATTTCCACCCGATAGGTATCTTTGAGAACCAAGAGGATATAAGTCGCAACGTGCTGGCACGATTTAGCGATGTCTGTGGAAGACAGTTCTCTAGCTTGGCTGGCAATCAGGATAGGATAGAGCGGTTTGTCAAGGAGCGAATCGCTCGAAGTGCCGAATGAACCAGACTTTAGTTCAGCCAGCAGTATTGGTTCAAGGCTGGCGTCTGCGCCTTATTTCTCCAGCACGCGGATGCCACGGAAAATAGCGACGGCAACACGCTGCTGCTCCGGTGTCAGCCCTCGCCCGACCATGTTAAGCGCTTGGTGATCATCCAGACCTCCGAAATACACGCCCGTGGCTGCCTCGTAAGAAGCTGCGCTGTTGTTGGATGAATCAACCGCCAACAGCAACTTTGCCTCACGACCTCCAATTTCCTCGTATGACACGATGTATTCGTGCTCCGGCTCATCCTCCGGGTTCAGGTTCCAGGAATACCTGCCGTAGTCGAACATCAGCCTCACCCCGTCGCCGGTAACTTCCCCGACATAGGAATCTATGCCCTGCAGTTCCTCAAGCTTCCATCCCGGCGGCAGCATCAGCGAAAATCCTGCCTGGTCGCTCCAGCCCGGAGCAACTGCCTGAGTCCAGTCCGGACCCGGCTGCGCATCGGGGAATGGGAAAGGAGCGCCCGTCGGTGTTGGCGTACCAGCGTTACAGCCAGCCAGTAACAGGACTGCCAACACCGCTAGCGTGAATCCTAATAGGTCCTTTGCTCGATCGACATTCACCAGTCTTTCCCGATTTTGAAGTGGCTTGGCCTCTAGCTCCAGCGTCGGAATACTATCGTGGAGAGTACGCACAAGCGCGATAGCCCCTAACCCCCCACGTTCATCCCACCGCCAAAGCTCTGGCCCCGCCACTCCGGCCGGTAGTAGGAGTAGACCGAGGATGTGACCGGCTCGGCGCGCACCGGGAAGAGGGCACGGGCCTGGAACTCCAGGGACAGCGTCTCGCCCGGCTCCATGTCCTCAATGTAGATGATTACCTTGCGCCCGGCCATGTCGTGCCGCTTGATCCTTGGTTCCGACTCGGCCATGCGCTGGATGGACTCCATGACCGGGCCGAAGCCGGTGGGTATGGATACGTCCAGCACCACCATGCCCGCCTCCACGAATCTCGGAGGATTGAAGGTCACGTCAGCGGACACGGTGATGAGGTCGTCCACGTCCACCCGGTCGGTGCCGTAGTCCACGTCGATGTCGAAGACCGGCCTGCCCACGGTCTCCACCTCCGGCGTGTTGAACCGGCGCACCGCCTGCACCACCACCTGCCCCCTGCCGCTGCCGGAAACCTTGATCTCCGACCCTGCCGGGACCTCAAGTATGTGTACCACGTCGGCGTTCTCCGGGGTGATGCTCAACTGCTCTTCCCAGTCCCCGGCGGACAGGCTTACGCTCATCTCCACGTCCGAGCGGGCATGTACCGCGAACCTGGTCAGGGCCTGCAACCCCACCACCGTATCCTGTGTCGAACCGTAGCCCCCGTAGGCGTTGCGCTGGTTCACCAGCCACTTCCCGGCGTTGGACGCGCTGATAATGTCCCCGTGCTCCAGCAACGCCAGTGTCGCGTACCCCGTGGTCTCCACCGCCGCGCTCCTGTCCGGGCGGGGCGGGTGGACCATCCCCCGGTCCCGTGGGAGCGTACCCGGACCTCCTGCTACCGGCGAGGAACCCCAGCTAAGTCCGCCGTCGCCTGCTTCCGCCATCGACATCAGCTTGTCATAGGCCGCGTCCGCCTCGTCGCTCCCGGCAAGCTCCAGGGCGTAGGAGGCAATGGCCACGGTGTAGGGGTCGTCCATGCCGTCCAGTTCCCTCTCTAGGTAGTCGATGGCTTTGGAGGACGCGGCCCGCTCTCCCGACTCCAGCAGGGCTATGGCCACGTAGGCCGTGAGAGCGGTGTTGCCCTTAAGCCCGCCCAGCAGTTCCTGGTGGTGCAGGAAACCCACCGGCTCAAATGAGCCGTCCCTGCGCTGGTGCCGCAGTATCCAGGCCTGGGAAGCGTTCAGAACGTCCGGGTCGATGTGGATCATTCCCTGTGCCTGTGAGAAGGTCTTCAACACAAAGGCGGTGAGCCACAGACTGCCCTCCTCGTCGCTGTCGCCAAAGGCAGAGAAGCTGCCGTCGCCCCGGCGGTAGGTAAGTTCCCGCTGGTAGCCGGTGATCATCAACCGCTCTGCCTTGGCCATGACCTCCGGCTTGATCTGCCCGGTATCCCGCAGGTAGTCGGCCACGAAGACGTTGGGCGCGAACAGGATCATGTTCTGCTCGCCGCATCCGAAGGGCATCTGCAGCAGCCCCTCCAGCCCGTCTATGGTCTGGGCCAGGTAGCTGCCGGAGACGGACACCAGCGTCCGCGCTGAGTCCTCCACGGCGTTGCGCGGGACCGAGCCGTCGAAGCTGTGGCGGGTGCCCGGTGTCAATACCAGGTTCTCGACCAGTTCCTCGGGAACCCCCTCCGGCTCGACCAGCATCTCCTTGATTACCGCGTCGGCGGCCTCCGTGCTGCGGGCCGAGACTTCCAGCTCTATCTTCCCCACGTCGGTCAGCCGGATGCGGAACTCCGCCCCGCCGATGTCGTTGGGGCCGACGGTAACGCTCCGCTGGGCGCTGTCCAGCAGTTCGTACCCGTCAGAGGGGGACAGGTCCACCTGGATTGTCTGCGGTGAGTCCAGGTAGTTGTACAGGGCAACCTTGGCCGGCAGCACCTCGCCCCGGATGCCGGCGAAGGGCAGATCAACGCTGAGGAAGAAGGGCTGGAAGACCTTCAGTTCGCTCTCGGCAATGCCCAGCCCGTGCTCCCTGGACAGTCCCACGGCGCGCAACACCCAGGTGGTGATGCTGTCCGGCGCTTCCACGGGCACCGTCGCCAGCCCTTCCTCGTTGGTGGTCACGTCGGTCCAGAGCCAGGTTTCCGGGAAGAACTGCCGGACGCGGCTGACCTCGGCAAGCTCGTCAGCCGCTCCTCCGGCTGCGGCGGGGACTGCGGTTGCCATAGGCAAAGGAGTTGCCATCGCCGCCCTTGGGGCGTCCATCACCGCCGCTTCCTTCTGGACCATGACGCCTCCCATGGCCTGCATCACTACATCGCCGAATTTGCGCTTGGACCGGTACTCCTGTCCTTCCGGCACATCCTTGTTGGTCATCACCACCACGCCCGCGTCCTGGAACGCCTCCATCGCTCCGCGCGTGGGGATGCGTTCGCGGATGCGCACGTCGTGAAGCTCAACCTGCGGCTGCATGTACAGCCGTTCCAGCTCGTTGAACACCTGCTGCAGGTTGAGCCGGTTCTCTGCAAGGATGAACACCGACCGGTCCACCGCCACCAACCCCACCTGTGCCGGTCCCTGGGTCTCCACGTTGATGTCCACCGGCTCACCGGGCATGACTTCTTCCTTCCCGAAACCGGCCTGTACCTGGTGCGGGTAGACCGCCGTGACGCTGAACGGGATGTAATCGGCCGCAACCTCCCCGTCGGGAAGCACCTGGTACACCAGCAGCCGCGCCCCGGGAGCCATGACCGGGGTCACGGTGAAGGAAATATCGGGCGAGTCCGAAATCTGGGAGAATACCACCTTCCCCCGCGCCACGACCTCGTAGTAGAGGTTGGCCGTCTCCCTGGTGGTGTGGACCTTGAACCGGGCGGTATCTCCCACGTTCAGGGCTGTGGGTCCTTCCTGCACTACGTGGATGAAGCTGCCCGACGGGGAATAGCTGGCCCGCATCTCCAGGAAGGACCAGGCGTCGCCGGTGTGGGCCCCTACACTCAAGCCCACGGCATCCTCGGGCGGTTCCACCGTGAGGATGGCCGTGCCGTTGCGGGTGCTTACCCGCTGCTCCCGGGTCTCGATGAGTTCCAGGTCTTCGTCCAGGTATTCCAGGGACACGGTCACCCGCTTGTCCACCGGCTTGTTGTCCGGCGTCTCGGTGACCACGAGGAACGAGAACGGAAGGGACGGCTTGAAGACGCTGCTCTCGGAAACCAGGTGCAGGTTGACCGGGGACTCGGCCACGGTGAGCAGCCGGGTGGTGGTCTCCTCGTAGCCGGTGCTCTTCTCCCGCACCGTAACGTCCAGGTTCACGTTGCCCATGCCGCGCCCCGCCGGGACTCCCGCCACGTAGTAGACTGGCGGCAACTCGAACGACTCGCTGCCGTCTATCTGCCGGGTCAGGGTGGCGAACTCCTCCCACACTCCGACGTAGCGGGTGGCCACGATCTCCACCTCCCCCTTGACCGGCCTGCCGAATGTATACTCGGCGTCGATCCGTCCCGTGATTTCCTCGTTGGCCAGCACCCACTCCCTCGGGAGGTCAACGGTCACCTCGTACTTGGGCAGCACATACTCCTCGACCCGGATGTCCAGTTCGGTGGTGGACTCGCCGGAGCGGCTGCCGCGCAGGGCGGTGGGCGGGATGAGATGTGCGGTTATCTTCCAGACTCCCAGGTTCGGCTCGCTGGACAGGGGCATGTCCAGCGTTGTCATGCCGTATTCGCCGGTGGCAACCGTCTGCTTGAACACCTTGGAACCCTTGGCGTCCTGGACCTCGATGGTCACCTCGCCGGTCAGGGGCCGGAGTTCCGGGCCGACGGTGAGGGCGCGCATCATCACCCTCTGCCCCGGCTTGTAGATGGGTTTGTCCGTCTCCAGGAACAGGGTGGCCCCGGACTCCACCCGCAGGGACGCGGCATCGTTGAAGCCCGGTCCTTCCACCGTGAGCCGGTAGTTGTCCGGGGGCAGGTCCGGGACCGGCAGCGAGATTGAGCCGTTACCCATGATCAGCCCCGAAGCGGTCGCGGCCTCGCGCCCTCCGGTGTCCAGGGAAACGCGGACGATGCCCTGCGCGGGTACTCCGCCGTCGAACAGGGAGACCGAGATGCTTCCCGTCCGTCCCGACCTGAGTTCCCTCGGAGCGATGGCCACGTAGCCATCGACCTCCTTGGATAGAGGGGTATCAGAGGGTTGGGCGGTAGGCGGCGGTAGCTGGAACGGCGTCGCTTTCGGCACCGTCCCTGTGGTGGTACCCGTAGACCCGTCCGGGGTGGTTGTTGGCCCTCCCAGGACGATCACGGTAGGCGGTGTCTCCGGCACGGCCTCGGGCGTACCGGGAGTGTCGGTTGCGACGGGTGTCCCCTGCCCGGTGTCGGCATCCGGTGTGGGCGGGGTTGTTGCGATGGTTGAGACCGGCGGCGTGATGGTCGGGACTGGTGGTGTGATGGTCGGGACCGGTGGTGTGTTGGTCGGTTGCTGCTCGGAACATCCCAATGCAAAAGCGGTGGCGAGGAACAGGACTCCGAGGAAAAGCAGCAGCGCTCCGTACTTCATGGCGTTATCTCTCCGGACTTTGACGCAGTGTGTTGTGGTCTATATGACGGAACGCGGCGGGCAAAAGTTCCATCCTGTGGGATTCCAGGTTAGTGTTCCATGTCAGGAGGCCCGGTCTACTGACATTTGGCCCTTGCGAGGTCCGGGTGCGCTTTCCTATCATAATACCCGGCAGTCTTGGCCAGCTGTTCTGGGACGGGGCAGCATCCAGCCCGCTGCGGGGGGGGTTGGGGTCCCCAATTCGCAGACCGCGCTGGACTCGCCCTCAGCCCCGGCCAACGGTCTAGGATGGGGAGAATGTCCGGATTTGTCCGGAAATGACCGGAAAAGCAAGGTTTTCCCTTTTGGCTATCGACTAACAAGAGTCGTCAGGGAGCGGTGGCCGACTCCTTCACGCGGAAGGAAACAGCAATGTGCCCTTCGCATCGAGCAAGCGATGCGTTTGAAACGTAATGACCTTGGAGGGACATGCCCCCAACTCCCGGCCCTCCATACGAATGGGACGAAAACAAGCGCCAGGAAACGCTCAGTCTGCGAGGACTCGACTTCGCACTGGTGAGCCAGATGGATTGGGAGACCGCCAGCTACAGAAGAGAAGAGAGGCAGGGAGAAATACGGTATGCTTCCCTCGGCCTGATTGGCGACCGGGTGCATCACGTGGTCTGGACGCTCAGGGGCTCTCACACCCGCATAATCAGCCTCAGGAAAGCGAACCGGAGGGAATCAGCCCGCTATGAGCAAGAGAAAAGTTAGAATAGTCCACCCAACCCCGGAAGAGGACGAGGAGATTAACAGGCAGGTCGCGGAGAACCCCGACGAGCGCGAGTGGACCGACGAGGACTGGGCCAACGCCAAGTCCACGGAAGAACTCTTCCCCGAGGCCGCAATGGCGGCCCGTAAACGCCAAGCCGACCTGGACGCCGGACGTACGGAGTACATCACCTTACTCCTCGACCGTGACACCATCAACTGGTTCAAGGTCCAGACCGGCGAGGACGGAGAAACCGGCGGCACAAAGTGGATGACTCTGGCGGAGAAGACGCTGCAAGAACACGTCAGGCGACAGGGCAAACCTGGGCCAGCATAGAACGGTACAACCCACCAGGTCGGCAAGACCCTCCGGTCAATGGAACCCGGACTTCCTGAATTTATGAACATTCCGCACAACACATCGAAAAAACACTTTCTCTGCAAAGCTTTCCCCTTTGGCGGCGGAAGGCAAAGGGGGTTTTGGTGTCCCGATGGCTGACGCTGGCGGAAGCCCTGCTGGGCGCAGGTTGTGGCGGACAATCCTGCGCGGCATGACTCTTCCTGAAACCCGGCCAGCGGTCCGAAATTCGTAAAAGTGAGCGGAAATGAGCGGAAACGGAGGGAAAATCAAAATTTTTCCCCTTTGCGGCGGAGAGCAGAGGGGGTTTTGGTTTCTCGATCGTTGACGCTGGCGGAAGCCCCGCCCGGATGCAGACCGTGATGGACGATCGAGATGGGCTGGACTCGCCCTCAGCCCCGGCCAACGGTCCGGAATTGGGGGGAATGACCGGATTTGTCCGGAAATGACCGGAAAAACAGGATTTTCCCCTTGTGGTGGAAGGCAAGAGGGCTTTGGCGGAAGCCCTGCTGGACGCGGGTTGTGGTGGACAATCGGGCGCGGCCACGGCTACTATGGCCAAAATGACTGGGAAGTGACTTGCCGCTTGGAATGGAGGAGTGATGGCCCTCACGAGAATACACCACGTCGGGATGGTGACCGGCGACCTGGACGTAGCCCGGAACCTGTTCTGCAACGGCTTCGGCCTCTCGGTGGACGAGCATCGGACACCCTGGCCTGAAGACGGTGCGGGTGGCAGCGGGTCGGTAACGTCTGTGGAGTTTCCGATCGGCGAGATGTACTACAAGGTCAGCCGGCCCAACGACTCCGGCAGCAGCGAGGCCCAATTCCTGAACGAGACCAACGGGCGCGGCGGCATCCACTACATCTCCATCGCCAGCGACGACGTTCAGGCCGACGTGGCAGCGTTGTTGGGCCGTGGGCTTCGGCTCAAGTCCGACTGGGACGGCTCCGGGCCGGTGTTCCTTGACCCGGCCACAACCCAGGGCCTGGAGATAGAGATCAGGCCCGACGACCATTACTACGTCCACCCCTTCTACCGGGGCAAGGGTCTGGTCACGGGCATGGCCCATGTCGGGCTGGCCGCCCGCGACGCTGGGGAGGTGCGGGAGTTCTGGGGCGGCATCTTCGGGCTGGCCGAGGACAAGTCAATGGAGCGCGGACTTGTCCGTGACGCCGAGCGCGCGCCCCGACCCGCCGGTGACCCGGTACACCTGGTGGAGTTCCCGCTGGGCGGGTCGGTTGTCGAGGTCAGTATCCCCACCACCGACGACAGTGGCACCGCGAGGCTGGTGGCGCAGCGGGCGACCCTTGGGGCTGTCTACCATCACACCTGCCCCCACGCCCCGGATGTGCATACCTTCACCGAGGAGGCATTGGCCGCGGGCATCCAGCAGATTGGGACCATCCCGCCCCGTGAGGAGCGCAGCCGCGTCGTGGCCTGGTTCCATCCCCGCACCTGCCTGGGGATGCTGGTGGAGGTGTGGAACCGTCCGCCGGGAGACTACCACTACCATCGGGGGACGGCCCCTTAGCCTGACGCGGGGTCGGAGCGGCCGCAGGGGGGCCGCGTTTCGGAGTAGGGCCCCTATTCCGGGAACAGGGTTAGCACCAATACCGACCGGGAATACTCGGTGTCGGCCTTGGAACCGATTGCAACGGCGCCCAAAGCCTCTTCAAGTGCCTCGTACTCGTCGGAGTCCATGCCAACATCGTCCGGGTCCACCTGGGCGATGATGCGTTGCAGGTCGACGAACAGCAGCGACTGTAGCTCATCGGGCAGATGTTCCCGAATCCGCTGGTACTCCGCCTCGTCGGCCAGTGCATCGCCGTCGCCGTTCTGCACACCGACGGTGGTCTCCAGTACACGCTCGGTGGTGCCGATGGTAAGGTAGCCGTCATGTAACACATAGCCCGGAGAGTAGGCGGTCTCCCCCATCATGTCCCCGAGGTCAAAGACCGTAGCGTCTTCGGCCGCGCCAACGTCCACTGAATCGCGCCCTACCGGGGCAGCCGATTCTATCAAGTCCGCCACGTTGTCCATGGTGTTCGTCAGGTCATCCTCGCTGCCGGAAACGTAAGACAGCATGACGGCCGCGTCCACGGCGTATTCCTCGACATTCTCCACCCGCTCAAACTCGAAGTCCCGCACGCTGATCATGCCCTGCCCCGCCAGGTAGTCGAAGAGGTCCTCTTCCAGGTTGATGTCGGTGAGTTCCTCGACCATCTCGATGCCGTAATCCAGTGTCTCGTCGAGGGATGTGTCCAGGGTCAGTTCACGCCCTGTGCCATCGCCGGGCATGTTGTATTGCAACTCCTCGAGCACATATTCGAACTCAGGGGGAAATCCAAGGTCTGCCAGGGTGTATCCCTCCAGTTCCGCCCGCCAGTTGTCCAGGTTCGGGTCAAACGATGCCGCGATCAGACCCAGCGTGTCACTGGGGAGAAGCGACGCAGGGTCGCCTATGCCGGGGAACCCGGCGGCGAACTCAGACCCGTTGGCGGCCACCATATCCACCGCCAGCCCACGGTCAACGAACCGCGTTGAGACGGCGATCCAATCCGGAGCCCCCAGAATCCCGGTCATTTGCGTCCTTGGCATCAGGTCAACGCCGGATACGTCAGAGAGCAGGTCCATCACAGCCGCCAGGTCCACGTATAATGACATGACACGGGGATCAGACATGAGGGTACGGGCTTGCTCGAAGTCCGGGCTCTCCGCCAGGGACTCTCCGCCTTCCCCGGAAATGCGGCCCAGGACCTCTTCGAGGGCATCTTCGGTGGTTGCGAATACTAGCCAGTCCCCGGATAGGGCATAGAATTGTCCCTCGCCTTCGTCGGACCAGGTGTCGAAGTCACCGGAGGAGTCTTCTTCGAACCGCGCCCCTTCCTCGTCCTCCATGTATTCCAGCCAGGTCTCCAGGAAGGCTGATGCGGCATCGTGGTCCTGCACACCGAACATTGCCACGGCATCCACTGACTCGAAGTCCCTCGCGTCCAGCACCGCGAAGGAAATGTCCGGGCCGATCCAGGGGAGGACTTCTTCCTTGAAATCGATCCCGGTGTCGTCTTCAAACTCCTCCAGGAGTTCGTCTATCGCGTCCTGGAACTCCGGGATTTCGTTGAAACGCTCCCAGATGGCCAGCATGTGGCGGCCCTGACCCACGCCGGGACTGAGGGTAGCCCAGCTATAGGCAAGGGTGTCACCGGGGAAGTACGTGGCAGTGCTCTCCGGTTCCGAGGCCCTGATACCGGGGAGCAGAAAGTAGGCGGCTGCGCCGGCGGCGACAACCAACACCAGCGCCGTGATGCCTATGAGAACCCACTTCATTCCCTTCCTCCCATCGCGCGGAGTTGGCTGGCCATTGGGCTCGCCGGGGAGCTCCAATTCTCATTCCCTAGAGCATCACCCCGGTGCGTAGGCGCAACCATACTACAGGAAACAGGCGGACAGCCACGTTACGAGTTACGGCATTTGGCTACTTGAGGGTTCACGCTCAGGTCAGGGTTGGATAAACGCGTTGGTTGTGCTGGTGGAGAGGTTGCTCCCCTTCAGACCCTCGCAACGGGGAAAGGAAGATATGAAACGGGCCTGGCGTAGTACAATTGGCGGGCGGTTTATGCTGGCCGGGCAGGCCGAGCCAATAGAACGGGGAAGATGAAACATGGTCACGATGAGTGGAGGCGAGGCCCTGGCCAAATCACTGGCAAGGGAAGGCGTCGAGGTCGTATTCGGCGTCCCCGGGATCCAGATCTACGGAATCATCGCCGCGTTGCGGGACGAGCCGGGTATCAGCATGATCTCCACCCGGCATGAACAGGCCACAACGTACATGGCCGACGGCTATGCCCGAGCATCAGGGAAACCGGGAGTAGCCCTGGTGGTCCCCGGCGTGGGCCTTTATAACGCCGCCTCCGGGCTGACCAACGCTTACTCTCGCTCCTCGCCGGTACTTCTCATAGCAGGCCAAATCCCCCGGGGTGCGATGGGCAAGAACCTCGGGGCCGTCCACGAAGTTATGGACCAGGGGGGCGCGGTGCGCTTCGTGACCAAATGGCAGCGGCAGGCGCTCAGGCCCCGGGAAGTCCCTGACGCCGTGTTCGAGGGGTTCAGGCAGATGCGGACCGGTCGTCCCCGTCCCGTCCTGATTGAAATTCCACCCGATGCCGGTGTAGAGCGGGAGGAGGTTATGCTGAGAAACTCCGCCCGTATCTCACGGATTGTGCCGAGCCCCGAAGACCTCCGGGAAGCCGCCGAGGTGATCGCAGGTTCCCGAACACCGCTGATATTCGCTGGTGGCGGAGTGGCGAGGTCGGACGCGGAATCCGCGCTCGTCAGGCTGGTTGAGGCAACGAACATACCTGTGGTCACGTCAAGCGGGGGCAAGGGGACCATTGCGGACAGCCATCCACTGTCTTACGGCTCTTGCTTCAGTCCCAGGGGCGACAGACAGGAAATGAACCAGCTCTTCGAGGTGATGCAGTCTGCCGACGTGGTGATAGGCATCGGAGCGCGTTTTTCACTGGGGAATCCGGCAGGTGAGGCGTCTACGCTGGTGAATATCAACATAGATGACACGGAACTCACCAGGGTCCAGTCCAATACGATTCCCCTGCATGGGGATGCCAGGGCCACCATAGAGGCGTTGCTTCCCTACCTCATCGAGGCCGGGGCTGGGCGCCGCTCGTCACCTGCTGAGGCGGTCCAGGCGGCCCGTCGCCTCATCGCATACTACGATATCAGGCTCAGGGAGCCGCAGTACCCGGTGCTGGAGGCCGTACAGAGGGGTGTCCCGGGGGACGCTTTCATAGTCTGGGACGTAACCCAGTTCAGCTATTACGCCCGTACTCACTACCAGGTGAGTCATCCAAAGACATACATAGACTCAGGCTATTCATTCAACCTTGGTTACGCATTCCCGACAGCACTGGGAGTGAAGGTCGCAAGACCCGACCGTCCCGTGATCTGCATGGCCGGAGACGGCGGATTCATGTTCAACTCGGGTGAACTTTCCACCGCAATCAGGTATGGGATAAACGTAGTGACCGTTGTCTTCAGGAACGACTCCTACGGTAACGTGGCGCGAGACCTGGACGAGTCGTTTGGTGGAACTTATGAAACTGACCTGCACAACCCGGACTTCGTCAGGTTCGCCGAGTCCTTCGGCGCGGTGGGCATGAGGGCAAATGACCCATTAGAACTTGAAACTCTGATCCCGCTCGCACTGGAACGCCGGGCGCCGGTGGTTATCGACGTGCCATTCGGAGAGATGGAGATTCCGCGCGCCCCTCAGTTTGCGCCTCTCTATAACTTGCCTTGGACCATGCCCCAGGAAGGGCTGATTAACTCCTAGCCTTGCACGGCGCTGAGGGCCTCGCTTTGAGACCCGCTGACATTCACGACCTTGTCGAAGCCGCTGATGTCGAATATCTCGCGGATCGGGTCGGAGAGGGAGCAGACTCCGAATTTCACGTCCTGTCTCTCGAGCGCCTTGGCGATCAGGAGAATTACCCGAAGCCCGGCGCTGCTGATGTACGTAAGCTGCTCCATGTCCAGAATGACGGAGTGGTCGGCGTCTTTGATGACACCTTCGAGGGCTTCCTGAAATTCCCGGGCGTTGGTGCCATCAACGCGGCCTTCGGTCTTTGCGATTAGGGTTCCGCCTTCATTCACTGTATCGATCTGCATCTTGATATGCCTCGTCTAAAGCGTTACATAAGGGTTCGCATTGGGCCGGGGCGCCCCGCGCCTCCGGGCATTGATGTCTAGACCTGTGGGAGGGTGATCCCGGCTAAACCGGGCTTCCTGTGCATCTATGCTACCACGAACCGGGGCAGCCGGGGTCAGCCGGACCGGAAATCAGGGCCGACTATACCGCAGTCCGCCGCTCCTGTGGACAAGCCACGTGATGAGCGGGCGGAGATGGGTGACCGGTATCCCTGGGATCCTGTTGCTGGAAGACTGTCGCGGCCCAAAGGCTCCGGCTACTCCTCCAACTGTACGGTAGCGGTTACCCTGGGGACATTTCCTACCACGCGGGTCGTGTGCCCATGCCCGGTCACGTCTTCGGCAAGGTTGACGTCTCCAGCTCCAAGCCGATGGACAGTTCCGTCGGCAAGGCCGATTTCCGCTTCCCCCGAAAGAGTGATTATGTACTGCTTCCGGGGCGCTACATGGAAGTCACTGAATGTCCCCGGGGGTGAGGCCCGGAAGACGATTGCCTTAGCGTTATGCAAGGTGGTCCAGTTCGGATGGGATGATGGGTCGATTTCTTCGATGTGGGACTTACCGTCGTCTCCGGTATAAAGCCTGATAGATCCCATGGGTCCCTCCTGTTATTGTAAAGTCCCGGCCTTAATCTTAACCTAAATCTGGGCCTTTGTACCGGTATTCTCGGAGAGTATCTCCTGATTCAACTGGCCTTATGAGCTTTTTATGAAGGTCCTCGCCGGAGCCGTGACGATGGGCCCCTGATATCACATCGGGCGTGCCAAGAAACGCGACAGGGCGGAAGGGACGAGGAACCAATCTGTACCTGTTTCCGAATGCAATCAGGTCTACCTCAGTTGATGCTGCGCTGCATCCCTCCATCGATGTACAGGTCGGAACCGGTCATATATCCCGCCCGGTCTGAGGCAAGGAATGTTACCAGGTCGCCTATCTCCTCGGCCCGCCCCAATCGGCGCATGGGAATCCGGTTAACTCTCTGGTCCAGCACCTCGTCTGCGCTTAAACCCTGCCTCCCCGCTTCGGCCTCCAGCGACGACTTCAGCCAGTCAGTCTCGACAGGGCCGGAAATCACGTTGTTGACCGTGATGTTGAACCTTGCCAGCTCGGAGGACAGTCCCTTAAGGTAGGCCATAAATGCCACCTGGGTGGACGTGGACACGACGGCCTCCTCGGTGGGCTGTCGCACGTCGATGGGCATACAGTGTATGATCCTCCCCCATCGAAGCTGTCTCATGTAAGGTACGACTTCACGGCTGAGACGAACGGAGCTCAGGTAGTTGTGCTCGAAGGCGGCCAGCATGGAATCATCGGTCATCTCGGAGGGATGCTCCCAGGACTCGTACCAGACATGGCTCACCAGAATTCCAATCTGGCCGAACCGGTTGACGGTCTCCCGAACTACACGGCGGGCTGACCGGGCCCCGGACAAATCCACCGGGATCGCCAGCACGTGGGTCTGAGACGCGATGCGAGCGAGGTCCAACTCGGTATGGCGGAGGTCTTGTTCATTTCTGCCGCAGATGGCAACGTTGGCGCCCTCTCGCACCAGGGCCGTGGCGATGGCGCGGCCCACACCCCTGGTGCCACCACCTACGATGGCGACGCGGTCCCTCAGACCCAAATCCATTTCCCCACACTCTCCCTTAGTCGATAGCCGTCGATATTTAGTGCCAGTGCCGGTGTTTGGTGATCAGCCCCGCCTGTATCACGGGGAGGCTGGCAACTGGCCTAGATCACCGACCCGTCCTGCATCTCCTTGATGTCCTGATCCGAGTAGCCCAACTCTTCCAGGATTTGGCTGTTGTGCTCTCCGAGAAGGGGAGGATGCCGGTCCAGCCCGCCGGGCGTGCTGGAGAACTTGATGGGCAATCCCGTCTGCTTGATGGACCCCAGGGTCGGGTGCGACATTTCCTGGTACATGTCCCTGGCCAGGACCTGGGGGTCGGAGAAGACATCCGCCAGGTCGTTGATTGGTCCTGCCGGAACGCTGGCCCCGTTTAGGGCGTCCACCCACTCCAGCACGGGACGCTGGCTGAAGACCTCCCCCAGCAGGGAAACCAGTTTGTTACGGTTCTTCACACGGTCCGGGTTGGTGGCATAGTCCGGGTTGTCCTTCAGGTCTGGCCGCCCAATCGCCTCACAGAAACGATCCCAGATACGCTCTGAGCCGACGGCCAGGTTGAGGAGCTTGCCGTCCTGGCATCGGAAGGCCTGGTAGGGCACCAGGGTCGGGTGGGCCGCACCCAAGCGGCTTGGAGCCTCACCATTGGCAAAGTAGTATGCCGCCTGATAGGTGAGCCATGCGACCTGGGCGTCGAGCATGGATACGTCGATGTATTGGCCCTCGCCGTGGACGTGCCGGTGGTGAATCGCGGACATGATTCCGAAGGCAGCCCACATTCCCGCGCCGATGTCGGTGACCGCCACGCCGATCTTCTGTGGCTCCCCGTCGGGCTCACCCGTGATGCTCATCAGGCCGCCCATGCCCTGCATGATCTGGTCGTAGGCCGACCGGGTGCGGTACGGGCCGCCCTGCCCGAACCCGGAGATAGAGCAGTAGATGATTCCCGGATTGGTCGCCTTGACGTCCTCATACCCCAGGCCGAAGCGGTCCATGACTCCGGGAGTAAAGTTCTCCACCACCACGTCTGCGTCCTTGGCCAGCTTGAGGAAAATCTCCTTGGCCTTCGGGTCGCGCAGGTTGAGAGTGAGGCTCCGCTTGTTGCGGTTGATTGAGAGGAAGTAGGCGCTCTCCTCCTGGATGAACGGCGGTCCCCAACCACGGGTATCATCGCCGGTTCCGGGAATCTCGATCTTGATGACGTCGGCCCCATTGTCTCCCAGCATCAGTGTGCAAAACGGCCCCGCCAATGCGCGGGTGAGGTCCAGCACGCGAATACCTTCAAGCGCCTTCATTCTCCTGGCTCCTCGTCCTGCTTCTGTGGTCGCGGATGGTCCATCGGGCTTTGGTCCAACATCGTCGGAAAGAACACCGCGATGTCTGACAAGTCTCTGCTTGTATCCTGGGCGCCCACCTTCTGAACACAGGCGCACAGAACGCGAACAATCTTACCACAGTCGGGGTTGCGGAGGGCCAGTTGCCATAACTTGCGCGGGTGAATCGTGTGGATTAGGATTGTAATCGGGAAGGTCACGGACGGAAGATCCGACACCGTGACCTTGCGGGTCGCGACCCGCAAGTCGCCACCATACACCATAGAGGCGACTGTTAGTGGCACAAACGGCGGCGCTCCGTACCCTTGCATCGTTCATCACCATGGAAGGAGATGGGGAAGCGTGAGACATAAGGTTCTCGGACTTGTGACCCTGCTGGCGATAATCAGCATCACCATATCGGCTTGCCAAGAAGCGCCAGTGTCTATGGAAGCGTCGCCTGCCACAGAAGTGCCCCAAGCCACTGACATACCTGCACCTACGGAGGCGCCTCCTCCAACCGATCCGCCAGCCCCCGCTGACACGCCTGCACCGACGGACCCTCCGCCTCCTGCGGATACTCCTGTGCCTACCAATACTCCCACCCCGACTGATACGCCGGTCCCTACTGACACTCCGGCGCCTACCGACACGCCTTCACCAACCGCTACACCGACACCGGCACTGACGCCGACTTCCATGCCAACGAATACCCCGGAGCCGACGCCTACCCCGGCTCCCAGCTTCGACGGAGTATTCGTGATGACCGTCGCCCAACCTCCTGGCAAGTCCTTTTCCGGGAAGAAGGTGGAATTTCGTATCGGTGACCTGGCGGCTGTGGAGTCGGTGGAATGGGGGGTGGGCGCGGTGACATTGCTGGACCTGACGGCATCGGGTACGCTGGGGTTGCTTCCGGTAACCCCACTGGCCCAGGCCGATGACCTGCCGGGTCTAGCCTCACGCCCGGCGGGGTTGCTGGCCAGGCCGCTGGCCCAGCCTGCGCCGCCGCATATCATTGTAGGCACAGCGGTGGTCAATGGTTCGGGAGTTCCAGAAGGAACGATGATTACTGCATGGGTCGACGGTGAAGCAGTCCCGGGGGCCTCGTCGGAAATCATGGCTGCACCGGAAGAGGGCATATCAATCTCGGAGCAAGCCGCCAGCACCCTGGAGCCGCTGGGTGACAACCTGGTCCGTGTGTGGAGTTTCAACCCTCCAACCCAGTTCTGGTCCTTTTACGACCCGCGACCGGGTCTGGCGGCATTCAACACCATCACGGAGTTCGAGTCTCGCCGGTTTTACACTTTCGTGGTCAAAGCAGACCAGTCGATAACCCTGGATGGGCACGAGTTCGTTTTCGTCGCCGGATGGAATCAGGAGCGATGGTGAAAGAAGACCGGCGCGTCCAGATAAGGCCTGGATGGTACCGGACGGGTATCCGGCCCAAAAGCGTATTTCCGGTTGCCATTCCGGGTCTTCGAGGATACTATAGGGACACAGGAGAGGTTAAGTCATGCGCAGAGTGATCGTTCCGCTGCTCTTTGTCGTGCTGGTTTCCCTGGCTGCGGCACTGCCCCCCGTGTACGCCAGTCCCGGAGACGGGGTCAAGACTGTAGAGAAGGCTTGCGCCCTGGAGGAATAGGGCAGGGCGGCATTTCTACGGTCCCCGTCGTGGTCAAACCTCTTGAGAGGTGAGTCATGCGCAGAGTGATCGTTCCGCTGCTCTTTGTTGTGCTGGTTTCCCTGGCTGTAGTGTTGCCGCCGGTGTACGCCAGCCACGGAGACGGGCCCAAGCTCGCGGTGAATGCTTGAGCCTCTGATGAATAGGCCCGGGTGGCCTTTTCAAAGTACTCATACTGGTCATTGTTACGGTTACGTGCGCGATAGCGGGTGTACTACCCCGCCCGTTTTGCCTGCGTGACCCGTCTGCCGACCTGCACTTTCCACTGTTCACCCAACCCAGTCCCTTGTTTTAGGTGTGCGACTAATCACACTCTGTCCGCATCGACACCGCGACGGGAAGAGCAGCAATGTCCTCATCCAACGACCCTGATTACGACCCATCAGAGGTACCGACTCCTCGCCCTGCAGGGCGGGTGGTGCTGATTGACGACCTTGACCGGGTGCTCTTGTTCTGGTGGGATGCCTTGAAGATCTGGATTACGCCGGGTGGTGGCCTGCATCCCGGCGAGACCTACGAAGAGGGGGCGCTTCGGGAACTCCGGGAAGAGACCGGGCTGGTTGCGCCCGCGCTGGGACCCTGGGTCTGGTCGAGGGAGCACGTGTTCCGATGGAACGGGAGGCTTTTCGACGCGAGAGAACGGTTCTTCCTGCTGCGCGCTCCCAAGTTCCAGGTGTCCACGGAGAATATGGACCCTTCGGAACTGGAGGAGGCATACCTTCACCGGTGGTGGACGGCTGGAGAACTGGCGGATAGCTCGGAAACCTTCGCCCCCAGACGCATTGCCGACCTGCTGCCGCGCCTGGTCGTGGGAGAGATTCCCACAGAGCCCATCGATACCGGGGCATAGGGGACACAAGGATCAGTCCGCAAGTGAGATTCGGGGAAGAGGGAGGATGCTGGTGCCGGGGGAGGGACTCGAACCCACACACCCGCGAAGGTAGCGGATTTTAAGTCCGCCGCGTCTACCGTTCCGCCACCCCGGCTGATTCTTTTCTCCGCCTCTTTCGCTCAACCCTGGCGCCCCTGTCCGATTGCCCGGCCGGTCTGGGCGATACCGGAGACGCCGATAGCGTTGAGGTGTTTGCTCCGGGGTATCCCCACCGGGCGCATTACTCAATGGCTGGGATACGGGTGGGGTTACTATTGAAGATGACTTGGACGTTGGTTTGGAGGCGACGGGCGGATTCGAACCGCCGAATAGAGGTTTTGCAGACCTCCGCCTTAACCACTTGGCTACGTCGCCCCGGTGTTGACAACGCCGAATCCAGAGGTTGGTGCCGAGGGCGGGATTTGAACCCACACAGGCGATCGCCCACGGCCCCCTCAAGACCGCGTGTCTACCAATTCCACCACCTCGGCCTGTTGGCGCAGATACAAATTATAGCATGAGTTGCGTCCACGCACACCCATCAATTCCCGAAGGTATTGGCCGAAGATTATTCATGATTCATGCTGTCAGAGGTTGGACGTTCCGTCCCGATTTCCTCTACCTGCACGGAGCTGTCCCAAAATAGAGACGCCCCGTGTTCCGGGGCGTCTCACGCAGAAACTGGCCCAGTGGTGTGGGTGCTTTAGAACGCGCCGTAGCCGTCGGCGCGGATGCAGGCGGCCCAGTGATTGGGTTCCACCTCTCGCAACTCCGGCAGGTGTTGCGTACATTCGTCGTTGGCTATCGGGCAGCGAGGGTGGAACACGCATCCCGACGGCGGGTTGAGCGGACTCGGCACCTCGCCCGTGAGCAGTATCCGCTCCCGTTGGGCGTCGATTATCGGGTCGGGAATCGGGACTGCCGACAGCAGCGCCCTGGTATAGGGATGGATTGGGTTCACGTAGATTTCATTCCGTTCCGCCAACTCCATCATGTGGCCGAGGTACATCACGCCTACCCGGTCGCTGATGTGCCGCACCACCGACAGGTCGTGGGCGATGAAGAGGTACGTCAACCCGAACTGTTCTTGCAGGTCTTCGAGCAGGTTGATGATCTGGGCCTGAATCGAAACGTCGAGCGCCGACACAGGCTCGTCGGCGACGATAAACTTGGGACCGACCGACAGGGCGCGCGCCACGCCGATTCTCTGGCGCTGTCCACCACTGAACTCATGGGGGAACCGGTCTGCCATGTAGGGATTCAACCCCACGTTTTGCAGCAGGTCGGCCACCCGCTCGCGGTACTCCGCCTTGCCGTGCACCAGGCCGTGGACGATCAGCGGCTCACCGATGATGTTACCGGCGGTCATGCGGGGGTTCAGGGAACTGTACGGGTCCTGGAAGATGACCTGCATCTCCCGCCGCTTCTCCCGCATCATCCGGGTGGAGAGGCTGGTCAGGTCCTGGCCTTCGAAAATCACCTGTCCTTCGGTGGGCTTGTAAAGCTGGAGGATGCACCGTCCGGTGGTGGTCTTGCCGCATCCGCTCTCGCCCACCAGCCCCAGAGTCTCGCCCCGTTTCACCGTGAAGCTGACGCCGTCCACGGCCTTGATGTAGGCCACCGTTCTCTGGAACACCAATCCCGAGCTGACGGGGAAATACATCTTGAGGCCCCTGACGTCGAGGAGTATATCGTCGTCTGTGGCTGTCCCTGTCCCCTGTGCCTGGACTTCTGGTGAAGTGGTCATTACTAACTGTTCTCCCCTGTCTAGCTTACTGAGAACGCCGTTTCATGCCGCAATTCCGACCGGCATTCGCGTTCAGGACCCGTCTCCCGTCGCCCCTTCTGCCGCCTCCGCCACCGCGTCCCTGATACGGTCGTTGCGGTATTCTTCCACCAGGCCCTCCATTTCCTCGATCCGCCAGCAGGCAGACCAGTGGCCCTCACCGGTGGACATGAGGGGAGGTGACTCGGTCGCGCATTTGTCGACGGCCCAACGGCACCGGTCACGGAAGGAGCAGCCCGGCGCCAGATTAACGAGATCGGGAGGCTGACCCTCGATGGGGTCCAGCTTGGCCCGCCGGGGGAGGTCCAGCCGAGGTACGGAGTTCAAAAGCCCTACGGTGTAGGGATGCCTTGGGTTGGCGTAGATTTCCTGGGCGGTGCCGCGCTCAATGACCTTGCCTGCGTACATGATGTTGACGCGGTCAGCGTAGCGGGCCACGACCCCCAAGTTGTGGGTGATTACGATCAGCGCCACCCCGAACTCGCTGGTCAACGACTTCATGAGCTCCAGAATCTGGGCTTGAATCGTTACGTCTAGCGCTGTGGTCGGCTCGTCGGCGATGATCAGTTTCGGGTTACAGCTCAGGGCCATTGCGATCATAACCCGCTGGCGCATCCCGCCGCTGAACTGGTGGGGATATTGCTTGATCCGCCGCTCCGGATCGGGAATGCCCACCCGCGCCAGGAGGTCAACGCCCTCCCTGCGGGACTCTTCCCGGTTCATGCCCATGTGCAGTTGCAGCGTTTCAGTCAACTGTTTCTCGACGGTCAGCACGGGGTTCAGGGACGTCATCGGCTCCTGGAAGACCATAGAAATCTTCCCACCGCGGATCTGCCGCATGTCGTCCATGTCGATCTTGAGGATATCGTCATCCTCGAAGAGTATCTCCCCGTCGACGATCTTCCCGGGCGGGTCGGGGATCAGCCGCATCACGGACAGAGCGCTGACGCTCTTGCCGCAACCGCTTTCTCCCACCAAGCCCAAAGTCTCGCCTTCTTCCAATTCATACGAGACCCCGTCAACCGCCTTCACCACTCCTTCGAAAGTATAGAAGTAGGTCCTAAGGTCTCTTACTTGAAGCAGTTCTGCCAACTAGACCTCCTCCCGGGACCCGCGGTCCTTGTGTATTGATGTGCCGCCCGTGGATGCCCTGGGAAATTTCGAGAACGATGCGGGTTGATATTGCAGACCGACCAGCCTGGCATTTCCCGCTGGATCCTGCACAGATTGGCCGGGCCGTGAATTTGCCGAAATATATACTATCGGTTGACAGCACGTCAATACCGATTGAATTAACGATATCAATGCCGGGCCATTATCTGAAACTGGCCCGGATAATGGGGAATCCAGACCGTACTCTGACGCCGTATTAGGCAGCAAGATAGAGAGTATTGGAATGGACAGGGATGAAAAAGCGTAGCCGCGGCCCTCCTCAGGTCAGTAGCGGCGATATTCCCAGGTACCTGCAGCGCATTTCGTTGCAACTCCAGGGAACGAATAACTAGAATAAGTTGGGGAGCCCGGAAGCGGGCTGTCCCGGCATCATTTCCGCTCGTATCTCAAGGGTAGGATGAAGGGTAGGACGAATGATCGAGAAAACATCAACCGCGAACTGCAATGCGGATCCTATGCGGCCGTTTCGACCCCGCGCCAGGTCAAGGGTGCGTCCCCCGGTACTATACGGCTTGTTCCTGGCGCTGGCACTGGTGATGACAGCGTCGCTGGGGGCCTGCTCCTCCACCGAGGAACCGCCCGAACCGGCAGTCACCTCCCAGGAAACGTCTCCAACCAAGGAGATGGCTGCAGCCACCGAGACCGACGCCACCGCTGCGGCAACCGTTCCCCCAGCAGATTCCTCCATGGCCGCGGCCACGGCGGTCCCAGAGCCCGTCCAGAGTCCGGTCACCACCACTGACCATCCCACAGGTGGACGACTGGTACTCCTGTTCGAAGACCCCCCGACGCTGGACCCACATCTTGCGACTGACAACATTTCCGGCGCCTATGTCCAGGAAGTGTTCAATGGCCTCGTGACCATAAGTCCGGACATTCAAATCAAGACCGACCTCGCCGAGAGTTGGGATGTAAGCGCCGATGGTTTGAAATACACCTTTAACTTGCACCCCGATGGCAAGTTTCACGATGGTCGCCGGGTCACCGCCGAGGACTTCCGGTGGTCCCTGGAGCGGGCCACCGACCCGGCCCTGGAGTCGCCGGTGGCGGAGACGTACCTGAACGACATTGTGGGGGTGTCCGCTCGCCTGGACGGCGGCGCCCAATCGATATCGGGCGTCAGCGTCATTGACGACTCGACCCTTTCGTTGACCATTGATGCACCCAAGGCCTACTTCCTGGCCAAGCTCACTTATCCCACCGCGTTCGTGATCGATCGGTCCAACGTCGAGTCCGACCCCAAGGAGTGGGTGTTTGAACCCAACGGGGCAGGCCCGTTCAGGCTGGACCAGTACGACGTGGGCGAGTTGATGATCCTGGGGCGTAATGAAAATTACCACCTGGGGCCGCCCTTCGTGGACGCCGTAGAACTGATACTTGCCGGCGGCGACGCGCTGATCATGTACGAGAACGACGAGATTCATGTTACCGGCGTTGGGCTGGCCACCCTGGAACGACTGGCGGACCCGACGGAACCCCTCAATGCGGAGCTGGTGACCGCCCCTTCCAGTTTCAGCACGTCCTACTACGGTATGAATGTGACCCAGCCGCCCTTCGACGACTTGAAGTTCCGCCAGGCGATGAACTACGCGATCAACAAGGAGGAAATCGCCGAGGTGGTGGCGCAGGGGTTGATACAGCCAGCGAATGGCATCCTGCCGCCGCGCTTCCCGGGGTACAACCCTGACCTGAAGGGGTACGAGTTCGACCCCGAAAAGGCGAAGCAACTACTCTCCGAATCGAAGTACGCTGACGAGGACAGCCGCCCGCCCATCATCCTGTCCATACCGGGCAGCTTCGGAGCTACGGTCGGTCCATCCACCCAGGCGATTATCAAGGCGTGGGAGGTGAACCTGGGGGTAGAGGTGGAGATTGAGCACACGGAATGGGCAACCTTCCTCCAGGACCTGAACCAGCAGCGGTACCAGATGTTCCAGGTGGGCTGGGGAGCGGACTATCCGGACCCGGAGAACTTCCTGGACATCCTGTTCCACGGTGAAAGCGAGAACAACCACACGGTCTACAACAACCCGGAGGTCAATTCCCTGCTGGAGCAGGCCCGGGTTGAGCCGGACCCGGTCAAGCGTATCGAGCTATACAACACGGTCGAGCAGAAGATCGTTGACGACGCGCCCTGGGTCCCGCTGTGGCATAGCCGGGAGCGCAAGGTCCTGATCAAGCCAGGAGTGAAGGACTACTTCCTGGTTCCCATGACCATCCCCAAGTGGCGTTACGTGTACTTCGAGAGCAACTAGCAGCGTTCACAGGACGACACAGGAGGGACCCGGCGAAAGAGGCCGGGTCTTTCCTACTTATTCAATGTCTCCTCCGAGTCCCCCAGCGGCGGAGACCGCTCCGTCCTCACCCACAGACTCTTCCCATCGCTTACGACCTCCACTGTCCCGTGCCTGTCGGTGCGGTAAACGAACTCCGGGCCAACCACCGCCTCCAGACGGGAGACCACATCCGGGTCCGGGTGACCGAACCTGTTGTCCTCACCGGCGGAGATTACCGCCACCGCCGGTCTTACCCGGTCCAGGAACGGCTGAATGGTCGAAGTCCCGCTCCCGTGATGTGATACCTTCAGCACTGCGCTTGCGAGAGTGGCCGGGCTCCTGGCCAGCAGGTCTTCAGCCTCCTCCTCGATGTCAGCGGTGAACAGAAAAGCGGATTGTCCATAGACCAACCGCAGCGCAACGGACGGGTTGTTGCGGTCTTGCTCTGGCCAGGCTCGTCCCGCCGCCGGAGGGTTCAGCGTATCTACGGTGACGCCCTGCTCAAGTTCCATCCGCAGGCCGCTCGTCACGTCGATCCTGGTGACGCCGCGCTGTTCCAGCGCAGTGTGCCATGGGGCAAAGTCCGGGCTATCCGACACTCCCTTGCCGACCATGAGCCCGCCAACACTGTAATGTTCCAGGACGCGCAGCAGTCCCCGGCTATGGTCATCGTCCAGGTGGGTCAGCACCACGAGGTCAATACTCCGGTCTCCCCAGGGCAGCAGTCCGGCCAGGGCACGGGTCGCGGTCCCATGCCCTGGCCCGCCGTCAATCAGTACTTGCCGGCCGCCGGGAGTGACGATCAACGCGCTGTCGCCCTGTCCCACGTCGAGGAAGTAGACGTGCAAGTGGCCGTCGCTGCGGGCCAGGGCTTGCGCCCAGAGGAACAGCCCGCCCGCGAGTAGAGCGGCCAGGACAACCAGCATTCCTGTGGTCCCGGTTGAACTGTGTCCGGTGGGGGGTGTGGGAGAGGCCCTCCCGCGCCCCATTGAGACCAGCCTACTCCCGTACAGGAGCGCCAGAACGCCGAGCGTGCCGTACCAAATCCAGACCAGAGGTGCGCCGACCCACGATCCCGGCACTGTGACCGAGGGCATGTTGTCTACCAGGGCCAGCAGGTAGGAAATCGGAAGCCAGGCAATCCATCCGATGAACTCGCCCAGGACCGGGTGCACCAGGCTCCCGAAAGCCGTTGCCAGCGACCCGATCAGGATGAAGGGAAGTGAGGGCAGCGCCAGCAGTGTCGTTACGATTCCGAACATGGGCAGGTGGTCGAAGTTGTAGGTTACCAGAGGCCATGTCGCCGTGGTGGCCGCAGCCGAAACGATGATTCCCGGCAGCACCCACCGGGCCGCCTGCCAGACCAACGTTTCCCACCAGTGGGCTGCGGCCCGGGCGAGGACGTCCAGTCTCTCGGAGACCCTGGCCTGGAATGGGAGGGCCAGCACGATTCCGGTGATGGCTGTGAAACTGAGTTGGAAGGATATTTGCCCCAGCACCGCCGGATTGACTCCGACCATGACGGCGGCGGCGAGGGCCAGGGCTGGAAGAGCGCTGCGAGGCCGTCCCAGTGCCAGGGCCGCCAGGTACACCGTGCCCATGATGGCGGCCCTGACCACTGATGTGGGCATACCGCTGAGAAGCACGTACATCCAGACGGCCAGCAACGGGACCAGCAGGTACAATCCCCGGCGGCGTCCCAGAGTCCATGCCCCTGCCGCCAGGGTCAGCACGAGCAGGATGCCCACGTGCAGCCCGGATATGGCGAGGAGGTGGGCCGCTCCGGTGTCCCTGAAGCCCTGGGTTACGTCCGTGGGGATACCTTCGCGCCGCCCGAGCAGCAGGGCATTGGCCAACGCGGAGTGGGGGTGCGTCAACCCACGGTCGAGACTCTGCGACAGCCTGCCACGAAGGGCGTATACCTGTCCCATTACCCTGTCGCGTGGGGATACGTTCACGGTTGACAGCCGTTCGATACTGCGCGCCCACAGGACACCGGAGATTCCCCGGTTGGCGAGGTAGGCGGGGTAGTCGAAGCCGGCGAATGGTTCCGGTGGTTCGAGTATCCCCTGAAGTCTGGCGGTGTCGCCGTAGCGGAAGATCTCTTCCCCTGCGCTTGCCCCTGTTTGCAAGGGGTCGACGTACGCCAGGAGTTTCCATGTGGGGGACGCCGGTAGATTGCCGGATTCAACGGTATGGACTTCCAGGGTGAAGCGTGTGTGCCGGTCCAGCCGCGTCGGGTCGTCGATGATCTTGCCCGTGAGCGTCACGGTCCGGCTTGAACCTTCACTGAGCGGAACGGTTGGGGAGTGGAAGACCTCCACCCGTAGAAGACCCAGCAGCAGTGCTGCTGCAAGCAACCCGGGCAGCAGGGACCGCCCGAGAATCCTGAGCAGGATAGATACCAAGGCGCAGGCGCATACGAGAAGAAGCAGGGGAAGCGTCGGAGCGTCGGACCACAGCCCAAGCCCGGTCCCGGCCAGCCAGGCCGCCGTGAGCAGGAGCAGCCTCATTGACAGCCGCCTTCCTCATTCGGGACGCCTGTACTGGCGTTAACCAGGCGGGCCAACCGTCACCAGGTCGCGTATCTTCTCGAAGGTCCCTTCGCCGATGCCCGGAACATTTAGGACGTCAACCGTGGACTTGAAGGGGCCGTTGTGCTCGCGGTGGTCGATGATCGCGTTGGCCCGTGTCGTGCCGATGCCGGGAAGGGAGCCGAGAACCCCGGCTCCGGCGGTGTTCAGGTTGACCAACCCCTGGTGAGACTTCGCAGCATCCCCTGCGGGAGCGTTCGCCGCGGCCACTGCTGCCGCTACCCCTGGGCGGGGCGTCTCACCCAGCCTCGGCACGAAATAATAGCCTTCGTCCCTGACCAGCGCCGCCAGGTTAATGGTCTCCGGGTCTGCTCCCTGGTCAACCCCGCCTGCGGCGGTGACAGCATCGAAGACGCGGTCTCCCTGCCGCAGTTCGTAGACTCCGGGGTTCTGTACTGCGCCGCTGACGTATACCTTGATCGCTTGCCCGGCGACGCCTGGCGATGCGTCAGGGTTGCCAGTTGAGGGAGGCTGTTCCTGGGACGGGACCGTGGTTGGAAGGACTATCTGGATGGGCGCGTTGTCGTCACTGTTCCGCACCAGCAGAAACGCAGCAGACAATACAAGGGCGCCTGCCAGAGCGGCCAGGGCCGCGATGGCCAATACGGCGGTCCGACTGTAGGTTGGGGGCAAGTCCCGACGCTTCCTACGGGGTTACATGCACGGAATCCGGGGATTTGCACTGTCACTAGATGGGGACCGGCAGACGCACCGGCGCATCAGAGGGCATTCTATCAACGACGGGGTAAGGGCGCTACCCACGGGAACTGAGGCGTTGATCACCCGAATGGAGCGGCACTTCCAGAAGCGCTACTCTTCTTCCGGCTCTCCTGCGTTTACCCTGCCCAAGAAGACCTCGGTGAGGATGTTGGTCTCCTGGACCGACTGCGGCGTTCCTGCGTGCACCACGCGGCCCTTGTCCAGAACGTAGGCCCTGCCAGCGATGTCCAGCACGCCCTTGATGTTGTGCTCAACCACGAATATGGTGGTCTTGAGGCGGTCATTGATCTCCGCGACCTTCTGGAAGACCTCCTTCACCACAATCGGCGCGAGGCCAAGGGTGGGCTCGTCGAGCAGCAGCACCTCCGGTCCGGCCATCAGGCCCCGGCCCAGGGCCAACATCTGCTGTTGCCCGCCGGACATCTGGCTGGCGAGGTCGCGGCGCTTCTCGTACAGAATGGGGAACAGTTCCATTACCGAGTCCAACCGGCGCTCCTGTTCCTCCCGGTCGTTCAGGTACAGGCAACCCATCTCCAGGTTCTCTGCTATGGTGAGGTGGGTGAACACCCGACGCCCCTGAGGAACGAAGGATATTCCCTCTTTGACGATTTCGTGGGTGGCAACAGCCAATGGTTTCTCGCGCCAGTAGACTGTTCCGCTAACCACCGGCGCGAGCCCCATGATGGCCTTGAGCACGGTGGACTTCCCCGCGCCGTTGGGACCCATGACCGCTGCCAACTGGCCCCGGCTCACTCCGAGGGAGGCATGGTCCAGGGCCGTCACCGCCCCGAACCTCACGGAAACGTCCACCAGTTCCAGCAGCATCGGGTCGTGCCCCGACGTGTTGCCGTTGGGAGCATTCACCTGGTCCAGCGTTGAGTCTGCCTGTCTGTTTTCTGTACTCAAGGTGGAGTCCCTGTCAACAACCGACCACTGGTTGGCAGCGTTGCAGTTCAGGTGGTATGACTGACCGGCGGCATACTGCCGGAGAAAAATTCATTTTCCCGGACATTTGCGGACATTTGCGGACATTTCCGGTCATTTCTGCCCCCCTGGGTGCTGAGTTGAGGCCGGAGAAAATTTCAATTTTCCGGTCAAAGCTGGTCATTTCCGGACATTTTCGCTCGCTGCTGAGTGAGGCCGGAGGCGGAGAAATTTTAATTTTTCCGCTCATTTCCGCTCAAATCCGCTCACTTTTACGAATTCCGTCGCGTGGGCCGGGTTGCGCGTGAGAGCCACATCCCCCAGAAGTCTCGTCCGAGCAACCGCCGCCCAGAAATACGGGGAAAATTTCAATTTTCCGGTCAAGTATGGTAATCCGTGGCCGACTGACCGGACATTTCCGGTCATCTTCACCCGTTCCGGTCATTCCGGCACGTTGGCCGGGTTGCGCGTGAAAGGTCCATTCCCCCGTAGTTCCCGTCGCCTCGATGGTCTCCCGTGGAGACATGATAGGGCACTGTGTCCAGGGTTGGAAAGGGGCAAATGTCACAGGGTCAGACAACCTAAAACGGCACGTCGACCCACCGGCTATGCTCCCAGGTACGCCTCGATGACCTCTTCCCGGTTCAGGGCGTCTTCAACCTCGCCCTCAGTCAGCAGACGGCCTCCCTCCAGGACTATGATGTAGTCGGACATCTCGCGCACTATGTCCATGTTGTGTGAGATGAAGATTATGGTACGGTCCTCATCCCGCATCCGCTTCATTATGTCCTTGACCCGCTCCAACATTTGGGGGAACAGGCCGGCGAATGGCTCGTCGAACAGGTAGGTCTGGACCTCCAGCGCCAGGGCGCGGCCTATCTCCAGCAGCTTCCGCTGGCCGTAGGAAAGGTCTTGGGCCAGGGAGTCCCGCTTCTCCCACATCCCCACGTTCTCCAAGACTTCCCTCGCCTTCTCCCGGTGACGCGACTTGGTCCGTTCGACCATTGCCGGGAAGACGCTGCGGTTGGTCAGGACGACCATGATGTTGTCCCACACCGAAATCTGGTCGAAGAGCCTGACCTCCTGGAAGGTCCTGGTAATCCCGTGGTCCGGGGTCTCATGGGCCCGCACCACCTTGAGTCCGACACCATCGATGATCACGGTCCCGCCGTCCAGGGGCAGCACCCCGCTCAACAGGTTGACCAGGGTGGACTTCCCCGAGCCGTTGGGGCCGACGACACTGGTCATGCCCTTCCTGGGAAAGGCGACGGAAAGCTCGTCCACCGCCTTGACGCCGCCGAAGAGCTTGGATATTTCCACCGTCTCCAGGGCGTAGTCGTCGTGCGCCGGAGCGTTTTCAGAAGTCATAGCCGGTATCTCCCCACCAGTCCCTGGGGCCTGAAGAGCATGAGGGCCACGAGAAGGAGGCCAAGGACGACCTGACGGGCCTGTCCGACGAATTCGGTGGGCAGGAAGGGCAGGAAGCGCATCCCCTCCTCCAGCAGCACGAAAGTGATCGCCCCGAGCAGGGAACCCCAGATGGTGGCCAGCCCGCCCAGTATGACGATGGCCACCAGCAGAATCGACTCCAGCAGGATGAAAGAGTTGGGGTCTACGAAGGTGGTCCAACTGGCGAACAGGCCCCCGGCCAACCCGGCCATCATGGCCGAGATGACCCATACGGACAGCTTGTAATGGGTTGCCCGGTAGCCGAAGACCTCTGCGGCCTGCTCGTCCTCCCGGATGGCGGTCAGGACCCGACCGAATGACGATGTCACCAGGAACCAGGAAATCAGGACCACCAGCCCCAGGAACACAAGGGCAAGTCCGAGGAACTCCAGTTCGCCGGAGAACACCCAGCCGCCGATCTCCGGTTTCGCTATGTCGTGGATGCCGTACGCGCCCCTGGTAAGGCCGCGCCAACTGAGGAAGACGTTGAAGGCGATGATGGCGAACCCGAAGGAGACAAGTACGTAGATGTCATCCCGGAACCGGTTGAACACCACGCCCACAAGGATGGCCGCCAGTCCGGCCAGGACCACGCCCAACGGCAGCGCGGCGAAGAAGGGCCAGCCGAAGGTCGGAAGCGGTTCAGTGCGCAATAGCTGGTAGTCCGTGGTCGAGGTGAGGATGGCCACCGTGTAGGCCCCGATGCCGAAGAACCCGATATGCCCCACGGAGAGCAGGCCAGCATACCCCACAACCAGGTTGAGGCTGACAGACAATATGGCCCAGATGGCGAACACTGTCCCGATCGAGACGGAAAAGTCCAGGCCCTTCCATAGAACGAACGCCACCGCCGAGGACAGGACGAACAGGTTTGCCCAAAGCTCTATGTTGCCCCGGCTGAGATGCAGGACCTCACGCGGGTTGCGCAGCAGGCTTACTATATGTCCGAGGCTCGGTGGTCTCATGCGCGAATCCCCACTTCCCAGTCTCACCTACGGGGCAGCAGGCCCAGGGGCCAGAAGGACAGGAACAGTATCAGCACCACAAAGGATATAACGTCCTTCCATTCCCCGGCGAGGTCCCAGATTCCGAACTGCTCCAGCATACCGAGGATAAAGCCGCCGACAATCGCGCCGTAGAGGTTGCCGATGCCGCCGACCACCGACGCGATCCAGCCCTTCAACAATAGCAGCAGACCCATTCTGGGTTGAATCGCCGTGTCATGCCCGCTGAGCAGCCCGGCCAATGCGGCGAAGACCGCTCCAATGAAGAACACAGCGGCGATGATGACGGTGGTATTGATGCCCACCACCTTCGAGACCTCTTCGTCATCGCCGATGGCCCGCACCGCCCGGCCAAAGGAGGTCTTCTTGAGCAGCAGCAACAGCCCGACGAATCCGGCCAGGGCCACGCCGACGGTGAATATGTTGAATCCCTTGATGTTGGCTCCCCAGATGGTCCAGGGGGCGTTGCCGAATGGTTCCGGCAGCGGCCTTGGCGCACTCTGGAACACGATGGTGATGAAAGCGGTCAAAGCCAGCAGTATCCCCAGGGACGCCACCAGCATTATCAGGGGCGACCTGGCTCGCTGCCTCATGTAGACGTACAGGCCCCGGTAGAGGGCCAGCCCTACCGCCCCCGCCAGCAGGCAGGACACGGCCCAGCTCAGGTAGAGCTTGGCGCCGGGGGCGCCAGCGATCAGAAAGCCGCAGTACACTCCCAAGACCACTGCCCCGACACCCGCCAGGGCCGAAACGACACGCTGACCAGCATTTCCTGCTACTCGGCGGTACCCCGTGCGAAGCCCCCACCAGGCGCCAAGGGCAACGACCGCGCCCACGGCGGGGCTGAGGATGAGGTGCAGGTGCGCCGGGTAGGTGAGGGCTACGCCTGTGTAGACGCCCACCCCTGCGGCCAAAACACCTCCGGCAGTCCGCAAAGCAACCGGGTTGACGCGGGAGCGGAACCGGCTGTAGACGGTAACGTAGAATACCCAGCCGACCACACCGGCGGTTACGGCGGCGAACACGCCGTTGACGAAGGGGGTGTTGACTTCGTACTGCCCGCCCAGGACTTCCTGGGACCTCAGGTAGAATACGCCGTAGGCCCCAAGCGCCGCTGCCGCGCCGTAGTACAGGTCAAAGAACCAGACCGTGCTGTAGACGATGGTGAACCCCATCGCCAGCAGGGCGTACACCGCGCCTACGGACAGGCCGTTGAAGGCGAATTGCAACGCCTGGTTGGGAGACTGGCTGATCTTCCACCCAACGTAGCCCAATACAAGGGCAGCCAGAACGATGGCAAGAAGCCTGGTATGTCCTCCGGCAAGCATCATCTGAGGGCGTCGCCACATACGCTGGGAACTCTGCCCCATGCCCCGGCGGAGGGCCGGAGCGGTCGCTGGGGCCCCGCGTTTCCAGTGTGCGGGGCCGGTACGCACGTCCGGGACCCGCCCCTCAAGTGGTCAGTGGCCACTGTCAACCAGTCACTGCGAGCTACTGTGCCGGAGCGCCGCCGAGCACCTTGTAACCCTGGTTTTCTTCCGTCCTCTCGGCTAGGGGCAGTACCTCGACGACTGCGTTGGACAGGCCGACGACCTCGCCGTTGGTGTCGAAGCTGTAATTGTCCCCGATGGTGCCGCTCCAGGTTATCCCGTACATGCAGTCCCGGAACCCGTCGGCGTCCTGGTCGTCGTTGGTCTGTTTCAGGCATTCGGAAGTTATGTAAACATCGTCGTAGGCCGAGCCCAGATACCACGGCAGGGTTACGTATTCGTAGCGCTCCCTGAAATTGGCCAGCACTTCCTGGGCCTTGTTGTTGCCGGGATCAAGCTCTGCCGTAATAGCCTTCATGCCAGTGGCAGCCTCCCCGGCGATCTCCAGGGCCGTGGTCCCGATGGGCACGATTTCCGAGTATATGGGACCCTGGTAGCCAAGCTCGCGGACCTGCTTGACGACCGTGCCGCCGGTGAATTCCGACTGGGCCGCGACGTGGAGGCCGTCGGGGTTCGATTCGATGAGCTTGGTCAGCTGGGTCCTGAAGTCAGTAACATCCGAGGCGTAGCGTTCTTCTCCCACGACCGTGCCTCCCAGTTTCTCGAACTGGGCAACGGTCGTGCGGCGCACCCCCTCGGCGTAATCCGTGGACTCGGTGATAGTCGCCAGGTTGCGTACCCCGTCAGCCCACATCACGTTGCCGGTGTCGATTCCCAATTGGGCATCGCTCATCGCCGTCCTGAAGATGTAGTCTCCCGCGGTGGCGATATCCGGGTTGGTTGCAAGACCGGAGAAGAGGATCACCCCGTCCTCCTCTGCCAGGGGCGCTGCGCCCAGCATGGCGCCGCTGCACGAGGTGCCGAGGATGATCTTCACGCCGTCGACATCGGTCAGTTTTTTGTAGGCGGTAATTGAGTCCTGTGCGTTGCACTTGGAGTCTTCTACGACAAGCTCGATCATTCGCCCGTTGACGCCCCCGGCGGCGTTGATTTCGTCCACCGCCATCTGCTTGGACTGGTTGGACACGTTGCCGTAGGTCTCGCCCGGGCCTGTGAGCGATTCCATCACGCCGATCCGGAACGGATCCTTTTCCTCGGCCATCATCTCGGCCTTGGTTGGTTCGGCGGTTGGCTCCATCTTCTGGGTCGGCTCCGCCGTCGGCTGCGCTTGGGGGGGGGTGCCCCCTTCCTGTGCCCCACCGCCACAGGCGATGGCCACCAACGCCAGGACCGTCAGCAGTCCCAACGACACTATCAACATCTTCAATGGCATTCTCATGAAACCTTCCCCTCCTCTGAGAATTGGTGCCTAGCCACCCGGTACATTTGTACACTACAGAAACTGTCGCTACAAGTGTCCGAACATCGTCGTCACAACGAAAACCAATCATGCCTTGGACAAATCCCTTGTTATCAAACATAATGTGTAGGTGATGTCGACCCTGGTATCTCCTTGTGTCGTCAATGTATAAGAATCGGTGATGCCATGAGACTGCGAAGACTCGCCATACCATTTATAGCCGTCCTGACTATCGTAGCTGTTGGCGCGGCGACGACCACCGCGCTGGTTGCGGCCAGGGGCCAGCAGCCGGTAACGCTGCCGCCAGAGCCTATCCCCCCAGCGCAGGCCGGGACCCCGGATACCCCAACTCCGGTCCCAACGGTGGTCATAAACTTTGAGGTCCCACCCAAAACCTCGTTGGACCTTGCGACCCTGCCCGAGCCCAAGCCGGTTGCGGAAGAGTATGAGGCCAAGCCCACACCCAAACCTGCCCTCGACCGTGGGGTCAAGGGCAACCGCGTTCCGCCCGGCCCGGTCGCAGAGTCGTCATACCAATCGGTCTCGAAGGCCGGAGACTCCTCGGGCAAAGATGCCGGTGACGGAAATATGTACACCTGGGAGGATGGCGACCGCACGATGAACATCGTGCTCCAGGATGACCTGGTGGCACAGAGCAAGTCCGACAACACCCCCCAGGATGTTATCGTCGCCGAGGGCGGCGGCTACAGCATCGTGAGCAAGCAGTACACGCCCGGCTCCGGCGACCAGCCGGTGTTCAAGTCCCAGTCGGGCGGGGGACTTATGACCCTGCCCGGCGGTTTGATGCTGGCTCTGGACCCGGAGTGGGACCAGACAACGGTGGACAAGTTCTTTGAAGGGAACGGCATCAATCCTGACCAGGTGTCGGAACTGGGCTTCCTGGACAATGCCTTCTACGTCGAGACCGACGCGGGTTTCCCGTCCCTGGAACTGGCCAACTCGCTGGCCAGCAAGGACGGGGTGACGGTTTCCAGCCCCAACTGGTGGCGGCAGTTGGAGACCAAGTAACCGTCCCGATACCCCGCATATCCCCATCACCGTGAGGACGTGAGGTGCCGATAGCCTTGAGCAAGTCCCTACCAATCCGATCACTGAGCAGGTTGATGCCAATGGCACTCCTGCTTTTTTTATGCCTCCTTCTGACGACCGGAGATGCCCGCGCGCAACAGACCGACGACCACGGTGACGGTCCTGAAACCGCTACTTCTATTACCCTGGGAACAACCGTGACGGGCGTCATCGGTCCCGATGGCGACCGGGACATGTTCACTTTTGAGATTCCCGATACGGTCGAAATCATCGACGTTTGGATCTACACCCAGGGCAGCATCAGTGACACTGCGGGGGGTCTTTTTGACGGCACCGGATCCCAGATCGCAGGCAGCAACGACAGCGTACTCTCGGCGAATGAATCCCACTTCTACATGGGAGCAAGCCTGACTCCGGGGACCTACTACGTGATCGTTGCAGGTTTTGGAGATGCTACCGGGCCGTACAGCCTGCACACGAGGACCGGGACTGACCAGGGCGCAACCCGGGCCGGTTCCGCCCCGCTGGTTGTGGGGACTGCGGTTGACGGGATCATCGGCCCTGCCGGTGACCTGGACCTGTTCAAGATGGAGCTGTTCACGCAGTCCGACGTTGCCATGTACACATCCGGCAATGTCGACACCATCGGGGCGCTTTTCGACTATCGCGGCGTCCAACTCGCGGACAGCGACGATAGTTCCATGTCAGAGGGCCAGACCGACTTCTTCATCGGTCAGACTCTTCAGCCGGGGGTCTACTACGTTGCGGTACTCGGTTATGCTACCGACGTTGGACCGTACCGGCTGCACGTGGAAACGGTGACCGACCAGAGCAACAACCGCACGGCGGCACAGAGCCTGGACCTCGACTCTTCCGAGCTTGGCTTCATCAACCATCGCAACGACGAAGACTATTTCAGGCTAACCCTGTACGACACGGCCGACGTTCGGATTTATGCGGTCGGCCCCACAGATACCGTCGGGGAACTGCTGGACAGCCGTAACACCCGGGTCGCGTACAACGACGACAGCGAACTGTCGTCAGGCCGCCGCAGTTTCTTCATGGCGAAGAGCCTGCGGGCAGGCACCTACTACCTCAAGGTAAGCGGTTTCCCGGCATCGTCCGGCCCGTACCGGGTGTTCGCTGCGAGCGAACCCGAGACCGGCAGCACCGTTGCTACAGCGGATAAATTGGAGCTGGGCATCCCCGAGATTGGACTGATAGACCCATCCACCAACACTGACCTCTACGAGATTTCAATCGTGGAGGCCACCGAGGTCCATGTTTATACGACCGGAGTCCTGGACACCACCGGAGAAATCCTTGCCGTTGACGGCACGACCCTGACCTCGCTGGCTACAGATGACGATAGCGGCACGGAATTGAATTTTTCCATCCTGCAACACCTCGAACCAGGGACCTACTACGTCCGTGTCGGGAGCTATGAATCTGAGATGGGCCCATATGCCCTGTTCGCCGAACCGGTTGGCCAGCTCCTTTTGGGAGGATCGGTAATTGGGGGCATATTCGAAGGCTACGACGAGGAATACTTCAAGCTGGTGCTGGACAGTGCGGCCGACGTCTGGATTTATGCCTACGGGTCTCCCCTTGATAGTGTCGGAACGCTGTATGACAGCAACTTCAACGAGATAGCGTCCAATGACGACAGCCTCCTCAGGGACAGGTACCTGGCCTTTCATCTCCGGGAAAGTCTCGCAGCCGGAACATATTACGTTAACGTGCGCAGCTTCGGCACGGGCATAGGGCCTTTCGCCTTGAGCGCGGAGGCGATCCCCGATCATGGCAGCAGCAGGGACACTGCAACTACCCTGACCCTTGACTCTTTGGCCCCCGGAAGAATCATCTCCGCCGGGGACGCGGACTACTTCCGCCTGGACTTTACCGAAGAGACCAACCTGTTCCTCTATGCCAGGACCTCGGCCTTGGACACGGTGGCTGGTGAAGTGCTGGACAACGATGGCGAAAGAGTAGACGTAAATGTGCGCCCAATATACCTGGAATACCCACTGGAAGATGGATTCCTGATTCTGGACGACTTCGACACCGGCACTTATTTCATCAAAATAACCGCGGACTCATCCGTGGATTATACGCTCCACGCCCGCGAGGACTCCTCGTACAATGCCTTCGTAGAAGCTTGCCAGGGAACAACCGGAGACCCTCTGTCCGTGTGCCAGTGGCACTTGCAGAACCATGCAGACGATGATGCAGACATCAATGTCGAACCTGTCTGGGCCGACGGCATCAACGGCACGGGCATCAATGTGGCGGTCGTAGACGACGGTCTGGACCATTACCACGAAGACCTGGCCCCCAACGTCGACACATCCCTCAATTACGACTATACGGGGGGCGGTGACGTGCACGCGCCCCTCGAACACCACGGCACCAACGTGGCCGGACTCATTGCGGCGAGGGACAACAGCGTGGGAGTGCGCGGTGTTGCCCCAAGGGCCACCATCTACGGGTACAACTACCTGGCTTCACAGATGTTACTGGATGAAGTGAATGCCGCGGTCCGCAACCGGGAAGTAACCGCCATAAACACCAATAGTTGGGGCCCCATCGGTGGTCCTGGGCTATCGTCTGCTGAAGCGTTATGGGAAGCCGCTGTGGAGGCAGGTGTCCAGAAGGGCTATGGAGGCAAGGGGACCTTCTACCTGTGGGCCGCAGGCAATAGCGGTGATGAAGGAGACAACGCCAACCTGAGCGGGTTCACCAATTACTTTGCGACTACTGCGGTGTGTGCGGTGAACGACAGGGACATCAGAAGCACCTACTCGGAGATGGGCGCGAGCCTCTGGGTCTGCGCCCCATCCAGCGATCGATCGCGTGGTTCCCGTGGCATAGTCACCACCGATAACTCCGACCGTTACAGCAACGACTTTGGCGGCACCTCTGCGGCAACCCCCATCGTGGCCGGTGTGGTTGCACTGCTTCGTGAAGCCAACCCGGAGTTGACCTGGCGGGACCTGAAACTGATCCTGGCCGCCTCCGCCCGGAAGAACGACGATGAAAACACGGGTTGGGAAGACGGGGCGTTCAAGTATGGATCAACCACGGAACGGTATCACTTCAACCATGAATACGGTTTCGGCATGGTCGACGCCGGGGTTGCCGTAGACCTGGCCGAGGGCTGGGCCACCGTTCCGCCGCTGGAGAGCGTGGAAGTTCGGTCACGGTACCTGAATACACCGGTGCCCGACCTTACGCCCCCATTGCGGGCGACTTTCCCAGACTCAATCACATTAGACACTGATATAGGATTCACCGAGTTCGTCGAAATCAACGTCGACTTCAGCCACCCCTCCTTCCGCGACCTGGAGATTGAGCTGGTATCCCCTTCCGGGAAGGTCTCTACATTGGTCGGGCCCTATGAGTCCGAGGACCCTGTGCCGCTCTTCGGCGAGTTCCGATTCGGCTCGGCGAAACACCTGGGTGAAGACCCCAACGGAGGGTGGACTCTCCACGTCTCCGACCACATCCCGGGCCTGACCGGGACCCTAGAGTCATGGAGCATCAAGGTCTATGGACACCGGCTCGTTCCGGCCGCGCCAAGCGTGAACACGGTAACGCCCGGAGCCGACTTCCTGACCGTTGCCTGGTCCGCTCCTGGCTTCATGCGGGGCGGCAGCATCACTTCCTATGACCTGCGCTACATCACCACCGATGCCGACGAGACCAACGACTCCAACTGGACCGTCATGGAGGGCGTCTGGCGCACCGGCGGCGGCGCGCTGACGGCCCAGATCACGGGGCTGGCGGCTGGCACGCATTACGACGTCCAGGTGCGGGCAGTCAACGCCGCCGGTCCCGGCCCCTGGTCTGATACTGCAACCGGCAGAGTGACGCCGGATTATGATGAAAACGGCAACGGGGTAATTGAACGGGAAGAGGTCATCGCGGCGATAGTGGACTACTTCGATGGCCTGATAACGAGGGAAGAGGTGATCGAGGTCATCGTAGCCTACTTCAACTCATAGCGGACATCGAATTTCCTGGTAACACCCCGCCTCTGTTCCTTCCCATTGGCGGGAATCAACCGATGCGTCGCCAAGTCTGGCGACACGGGGGAAACAGTCAGGTACACACCCGGCCCGGAGAGCAAGTATCGCTCTGCGGGCCGGAATGCTTTGGGGAGATGACCGCTCAAACCTCCCGGATGCGCTTGTCCTTCTGCTAATCATCCCGGACGGCAAACTGGTAATATGAAGGGCCTAAAACCTGTATCCAGAGGCAATGCCTCGCGTGATGTACGGTTTGCCGGGGCGTTGCGGGAACGGGCCACGAACCGGGTGAATGGGGGCGCGACATGACCTACCAGCCCATTGAGAACTACGGGATCATCGGCAACATGCACACGGTGGCGCTTGTGGGCATCAACGGCTCTATCGACTGGTTCTGTATGCCGAGTTTCGACTCGCCCAGCGTGTTCGGAGCAATTCTTGATGAGGCCAAGGGCGGGCATTTCAAGATTGCCCCCACCGCCGACGGCGTCACCCACAAGCAGATCTACTGGCCCCAGACCAACGTGCTGGTAACCCGTTTCCTCTCGCCTGACGGCGTTGGCGAGGTCACGGACTTCATGCCCATGGAGACCGAAAAGCCGCTGGACAACCACGAACACAACGAGTTAGTGCGCCGGGTCAACGTGGTACGGGGAACGATGCGCTTCCGGATGGAGTGTTTCCCGGCCTTCAACTACGGCCGGGACTCACATCAAGTCGTGGTAATACCAGAGTCGGGGGCATATTTCACCTCCCCAACAATCTGGCTGCAACTCTCTACCGAAGTAACCCTGCACCGTGAGTTCACGGGCCCGGAGGGCGCGCGCAGGGAAGGCATGGCGGCAGAGTTTACCCTGCTCGAGGGGCAGACCGTCGCATTCGCCATCGGCGAGGTCTGCGAGCAGTGCGGCGACTATCTTCCGCCCTACTCCCATGTGGTAAGCCAGCAGATTTTCGAGGACACGGTTAACTACTGGCGGCGTTGGCTTGCAACCTCCACCTACCGGGGCCGGTGGCGGGAGATCGTGGAACGTTCCGCGCTGGTGCTCAAGCTGCTCACCTACCAGCCTACCGGCGCTATCGTCGCCGCGCCGACGTGCAGCCTCCCCGAGGAGCTGGGCGGCGAGCGCAACTGGGATTACCGCTACACCTGGATACGCGATGCTGCTTTCACCCTCTACGCCCTGTTGCGCATCGGCTTCACCGAGGAAGCGGCCCATTTCATGGACTTCATCGAGGCCCGCGCCAGCGAGATTAATCCCGCCGCTGGGGACGGATTCCATCTGCCACTCCCCGGCCGGCTCGGCCGGGGAGGCTCCGCTTCTCCGCCGCTCCAAATCATGTACGGCATCGACGGCCGCCACGATCTGACCGAGGTGACGCTGGAACACCTGGACGGTTACCGCGGCTCCCGCCCGGTGCGTATCGGCAACGGGGCATATAACCAGCTACAGTTGGATATCTATGGCGAGTTGATGGATGCAGTGTACCTCTACAACAGGTACGGCCGTCCCATTTCCTACGACTTCTGGACACACCTGCGGGGGCTCATCGATTGGGTCTGCGATAACTGGAACCGGCCTGATGACGGGGTGTGGGAAGTTCGCAGCGGCCGAGCCCACTTTGTCTATTCCAAGCTGATGTGCTGGGTTGCCATAGACCGTGCGATCCGGGTGGCCGACGCCCGCGCTTTCCCCGCAGACCGGCAGAAGTGGTACACGACCAGGGACCGCATCTACGAGGACATCATGAAACGGGGGTGGAGCGACAAGCGCCGAGCTTTCGTCCAGGCTTACGGCAGCGATAACCTGGATGCTGCCAACCTGATTATGCCCCTGGTGTTTTTCCTGGCTCCCTCCGACCCCAGGATGCTCCAGACCCTGGACGCCATCAACCGTTCCCCGGAAGAGGGGGGACTGGTGTCCAACAGCCTGGTCTACCGTTACGATGTACAGGCGTCTCCTGATGGGCTCCGTGGAGAGGAAGGCACCTTCAACATCTGCACTTTCTGGCTGGTGGAGGCGCTGACCCGGGCCGGTTGGTCAGACCGGTCACGGCTGGACCAGGCCCAGTTGGTGTTCGAGAAGATGCTGAGCTACGCCAACCATCTCGGCCTCTACGCCGAGGAAACGGGCCACAGCGGAGAGGGGCTCGGGAATTTTCCCCAAGCATTCACCCACCTGGCCCTGATCAGCTCGGCCTTCAACCTGGACCGCGCCCTGGACGGCATCCACTGAGCGAGGCGACGAAGACCGGGCAGACGCAACAACCAACGCTTGTGCATCCTGGACGGGTCCGTCGCCTGGTGGGCTGCACACGCTTTCGACATATAGGTCCAAGGATACTGGTGCGGGTGTCTCAATACTGGTATAATCGATACAAGGTCTGGAGACGCGTTCCATGGTATCAACCGGGGCTGCTCGGACCGAAATTCGAGACAGGGGAGGAAGAGTCAATGGCATTGCAGCACCACGAAGCTCATGAGTGTGACGGCCACGAGCACCACGGGGACGAGCCCGGCCACGTGCATGATCCCCATGAGTGCGACGGACATGAGCACCATGCAGAAGAGCACGCCCACACCATGCACGAGTGCGACACCCACGAGCACCACGGGGACGAGCCCGGCCATGTTCACGACCCCCACGAGTGCGATACCCACGAGCACCACACACACGCGCACACCCATTAGGGTCAAGCATTCGAGTCTGATACAAGATCGGGGGGGCTCGGATATTTCCGAGCCCCCCCGATCTTAATTGCGCCCTCCGGTAGCCTACCCGCCTGGCTGAACTACCGCATCCCATCAAAAGCGCCTGACCCGATCGCAGCCCGTTTTCTCCTCTGGCGCTGCGATACTACGCGGCACCCCGCAGTCCGCCTACCGGGACAGGGCCAGCAGGTGGCCAACGTGATGGTCCTCTGTGCAACCCTCCAGGGTTTTCTCCAACTGTATCGTGACATGACCAATCTTATATTCGTTGTGCAGCAGTCCCTTCATCTTCAAGCCCAACTCGTCAATGTCCCCTTTGTAACCAGGGTCCAACAGTATGTGGGCCGTGAAGGCTTCATTTCCCGAGGTTATTGTCCAGACGTGGACATCGTGAATCAGGGTCACGCCCTCCATTTCCTCGAGCTCGCTGCACAGTCTGTACACGTCGACGTGCTCCGGGGCTCCTTCCAGGAGAACGTTCACTATGCTGAGTATGAGCCTGCGGGTGTTGTACACGATCAGCAGCGCGATGACCACGCTGAGGATCGGGTCGGCGATGTACCACTCAAAGGCCATGATCAGTATGGCCGAGACAATGACGCCCACGGACCCCAGCAGGTCGGCTATCACGTGCTGGAATGCCCCTTCCACGTTCAGGCTTTCGCCCGAGGACCGGTGAAGCACCCAGGCGGCGGCCAGGTTGATCAGGAATCCGCCGATGCCGACAATCAACACCGGTAGACCGACTACATCGACCGACTCCCTGAAGACCCGGTGATAGGCTTCGAAGACGATCCAACCGGCGATGGCCCACAGCGCGAAGGTATTGGCCAACGCGGCCAGTATCTCGGTCCGGTGATACCCGAAAGTGCGGTCGACGGACGCCTCTTTCTGGCCAATCCATATAGCCACGAGGGCCATGACGATGGCGGCCGCGTCGGTGAGCATGTGCCCGGCGTCCGCCAGTAGCGCCAGGCTGCCCGACAGGATCCCTCCGATTACCTCGGCCACCATGTAGGTCGAAATCAGTATCAGCGCGATGACCAGGCTGCGCTTGCTGGCCCCCCGCAAGTCATGGGAATGGTCGTGGTGTCCGTGTCCGCTATGATCGTGCCCGGCATGTTCGTCATGCGCGCCGTGGTCGTGTCCGGAGTGGTCGTCGTGATGGGCGTGGGCATCATGGTCGTGCCCGGCATGTTCGTCATGCGCGCCATGGTCGTGGTCGGAGTGGTCGGAGTGGTCGTCGTGGCCTGCGTGGTCGTGGTGTTCCGCCTCGGGGTGGTCATGCCCGGCGTGGTCATCATGGCCGTGGCCTTCATGATCATGACCAGCGTGGTCGTCGTGCTCTTCCTCGGCGTGAGCGTGGCCTGCGTGATCGTGGTGTTCCGTCTCGGGGTGGTCATGCCCGGCGTGGTCATCATGGCCGTGGCCTTCATGGTCATGCCCGGAGCCCGCGCGGTCCGGTTCCCGATGCTCATCCGAAGTCATGCTGCCACCCCCTATAAGAGACGATTATAGCATGGCAGCCTGTGCACCAAGTTTACTTGTGAGCACATGTTAACTGGTACTTATGTACCTGGGGGACGCCCGGTACAGGCTATGGCGAGCGACAGGGGGCAGGTTCCGGTTCAATGCTGCCACGTCATGGCACAGCAGGTGGATATTTTCTCCACGAGTAATAACGCGGGTGAGCAGGCTTGGCGTGCCTGTCACCCCAGAGACTAATGCAGCTTCTTCCGAGGGTCAGGGCGTGGCCTGAACCGTAGGGACTGGCCGCTCCATGCGGTAGCCGACGCGAGACTCAGTGAAGATGTAGACCGGGTTGGTAGCGTCGTCGCCCAGCTTGTTGCGGATGTTTTTGACCACGGTGCGCAGTCTCGCCGCGTCGCCGACGTTCCTCTTCCCCCAGACCCTTTGCAGCAACTGGGTGTGGCTCAGTACCATTCCGGCGTTGCGTGAAAGCTCTTCCAGCACATTGTACTCGGTGGCGGTCAACCGGACCTGACGACCAGCGACGGTCACCCTTCGTTCGGTATAGTTGACGGTCAAATCCCCCAGTACATACACTCCGGATAGAGTTCCCGGCTGCGGCCCCGTCCGTCGGCGCAGGGCCGCATTCACCCTCGCGGCCAGTTCCGTGGGAGAGAACGGCTTGACCACGTAATCCGCCGCCCCCATCTCGAAGGCCCTGGCAATAGCGTGGTCCTGGCCATAGTTGGTCAGTAAGATGACCGGCACATCAACTTCCCGCAGAATGTCCCGCATCACCTCAATTCCATCATCATCGGGGAGCGTCAGGTCCAGCAGGACCAGGTGAGGATTGTCCGATTCAATTAGGTGGGGGACTTCCTGCGGGCTGCTTGCCACCACCAGGGTGCAGCCCGCCCTGGTGAGGGAGTCCCGGACATACCTCAGCATTTGCGGGTCATCTCCGACCACGAGTACGTGAGCCGGTTCCTGTTGGGCGTCCTGTGGTGCAAGAGCGAGTCCGGGGCTGCCCGTTGGCGCCGGGGCAACCCGCTCATCCGCAACCGGAAGGGTGAAGGTGAACCGGGTCCCCATCTCAGGCCCTGCGCTTTCGGCCCAGATGCGGCCCCCATGAGCTTCGACGATCCCCCTGCAGACGGCAAGACTCAGGCCAGACTCTCCGACGTCCCGCCCCCAGTCTTCACCGTTTATGCTCTGTGGCCTCTGGAACAGGTGGGGGAGGGCCGTGGCGGTGATCCCCTGGCCCTCGTCAGTTACCGAGACTGCAACGTGGAACTCTTCCCGTACGGCGCTCACCCGGATGGTGGTCGACTTGTGGGAGTATCTGGCCGCGTTGTAGAGCAGGTTGCCCAGAACACGGACGATCCGGCGGCGGTCAGCCATAACCCGTGGCAGGTTGGCTGGCCAATCGAAACTGATGTTGTTCCTGCCCCACCGGCTCAGGAAAGCGCTCCTGGCCTCCTCCATCAGTCCGGCCGGGTTCACAGCTTCGGGATCAACGGACAGGGTGCCGGTCTCGATGCGCGCCACATCGAGAAGATCGTTGATCTGGTCACGCATGTGGTCGGCCTGATCGTTGATGATGCGGTGGAACTGAAGCATCTCGGTTGGGTCCAGGACCGATGCGGACTCCAGCAAAGTGGTGGCGGATCCCTTTATCGAGATTAAAGGAGTCCGAAGCTCGTCCATCACCAGGGATAGAAACTCGGTCCGCATCCGCTCCAGGTTGTGCATGGGAGTAAGGTCCTGCAGGGTCACCACCACGGACTCAAGCTGGCCCTCTTCGGAAGGGGTGGGTGTAGCGTTGACGAGAGTTGCAACCGGATTCCCGTCGGGGGCCTGGATGACAACCTCCTCCGCGCGCACTGTCTCGCCGGTCTTGAGTGTTTGGAGCAGGGGGAGATCCTTCAGGGAGACTTCACGACTATCGGCTTGCCGGAAAGTCAGTCCCGCCAGCAGTTCTTCCACCGGGCGGCCTGCTTCCCGTGGGCCACCCACGATTCTTATCGCCTCACGGTTGACGGACACCACGCTACCGGTCTTCGCATCAAAGACCATCACCCCCACCGGCGAGGTGTCTACCAGGGCTTCCAGGTCGACACGGGCCCGATGCTCCTCCCGGTGCCGGTGGGCGTCGGCGATGACGAGGGCTGCCTGGGAGGCGAACATGACCAGGGTGTCCAGATCTTCCGGGGTAAACTCCCCGTCGCCCTCCTTCCCGCCAGCATAGATGCTGCCGGTCCTCTGGCCTCGGTGGCGGACCGGGGAGGCCAGAAAGGACGAGACGGAGCCGACCGGTGCGGGAGCGCGGAGATCGGGCAACCCCAGCGTCCTGATGTGGCCGTGAAAGTCGTCAAGCCGCAGGGGGGCTGAAAGGCCGTTCAGGAACTCGAAGAACCTCGTCCCGTCCGACAATTTCCGGAATTGCCGGTATTCTTCAGCCGTCATGCCGTAAGAGAGAATGTCCTCTATGCCCCCCGAGTCGTCGAGGATGACAACCATTCCGTACCGGGCATCAGTCAGCGAGCAGACGCTGTCCAGGATACCCTGCAATACTGCGTCGAATTCCAGGTTCTCGCTTATCTGAAGGCTGGCCTCGCTCAATCGGGACAAGCGGTCCCGGAGCGTTGCTGCCTCCCCTTTGGGGTCGCCAACCGGATTCATGTCTCCTCCACGGTGAGGCTATCGGAATCAGTTCCGACAGATTTCATTATACATGCAAGGTTGATTGTAATATAAACTGGAAGAAATGCCCTCGCGCAATTGTCTACATCTATGGGAGGATCCGGATAGTCCGACTAGAAGTAGACTGAAGGACGGCGGCTAAGGCCGCATAGAAGGCACCGCATCCCCACCCGGTAAACCCTGGACTGAGTCATCACACTGCCGCACCACAACCTCTGTTTGTTGGGTCTGTTCTAATTCTACGTTTTCCGGCACCTTCGCGGATTCATGGTTACTGAAGCGGGTAGCTCAGAGTACTAATTCCCGCGCTCAACAAGGCGCCAAGCGTCGATTTTATCGTATGCATAGCTGAACTGTCCAGGGACTACCGCAGATTCATAGCACAGCCAAGATGGGCCGCGTACGGATAAGGAGGACGGCTATGGCCGGATCTGCCCGGCCCTGAGACGTCCTCCATCCGTTTGCACAGGCACTTGCCTCGGCGGCTCAGAGGGGCAGGTACACTGCCTGTCCTGTCATGGCGCTTCGGTACACCGCCTCGGTCCACTCCATGTAGTGGACGCCGGTCTCGAAGGCCACCATGTCGACCTGTTCCCTGCCCCTTATGGCGTTGGTGAACTGTTCCTCCACCCTGTACTTGGCCTGGGTCTCCGGTGGATTGGGGACTTCGGCAAGTTCCGGGTCCCCACGCTTCCCGGCCCAGACCCTGCGCTGGGGGTCAACATGGATTGTTCCCTCGGTACCGAACATCCAGATGTGGTTGCCGCCGTTCAGTCCCGAGGTGGCGCTCATCTGCATGTGCACCTGTGCCCCGTTGGCCAGTTCATACAGAATGTCGACATGGTCTGGAATGGTGACAGAGGTAAGGTGCCCCTTCTCATCCGCTCTGTAGGGAACGTGCACCTTCGACATGGCTATCACACGGTTGCCCCGGCCCAGCCAGCGCATCATCGACTCGTAGGATGCCCCGATGTTCAAGGTATTGTGGCCACTCAACGCCCGGTCCTGCCGCCAGTGCAGGGGGCTGTCCCGGTCGGCAAAGTTGTTCTGCAGTGAGGTGAAGTCCACCGACAGCAACTCACCCAGGTATCCATCGTCGATCAAACTCTTCAGCACGTTGTCGATGGTGTAGCTGGTGGATGTCGGTGTCAGCTGGCAGACCAGCTCGGGATGGGCCCTGGATGCGTTGAGCATATCGCGGGCTTCCGCCGCGTCGTTGGCCATTCGGGCCTCAGTAAGCACGTGCTTGCCCGCTTCCAGCGCTGCCAGGGTCATGGTGCGGTGCATGTAAGGCCAGGTGCCGATACACACGGCGTTTATGCCGTCGTCTTCCAGCAACTCCCGCCAATTGCCGTATACCGTCGGGATGTTGAATTGGTCCGCTATGGCCCTCCCCGACTCGACGGTCCGGTTGGCCACCGCCACGATCTCGCAGTCCTCCACACCCTGAAATCCGGGAATATGGCGGGCCCTCACGTTTCCGCCCGCCCCGATGAGTCCCACGCGGATTTGTTCGTCAGCCATCAGTTGCCTCCTTAGCCGATGCTCTGAAGTCCCAACTTACCCCACCGCCAAACATGCTCAGAATATCACCCATCCCAACCCCCGAGGGATTGGCGGTTCCCGCAAGAAGTGACTGGCATCCTCGATGGGACTCAAAATCGCACAGGAAAACAGGTATACTTCCGTTTAAGGCGAGTGTCGATGTGACAGGAGCAGGAAAAGCATATTGAGGAGGGGTTATTGTTATGGGAAAGGACTATAGCATCTGCGTAGGAGCAACGGGTTTCGGAGGTGGTGTCTGGCACAGCCCGGACGGGGGAGAAAGCTGGAACCGGATCAGGGACCCATTCCCCCTTGGCTGCCAGGTCAGGGCGCTGGCCGTCTACCCCGATAACCCGGACCGCATCCTGGCCGGGTCAGACTACGGCATATGCCGGAGCGAGGATAAGGGGGCTACATGGGAAAAGCTGTGGTCGCCCATGGAAGGAGTCCCCATCTGGTCGATAGCCATCGACCCCCAGGATACCGAGACGATATTTGTCGGCATCAAGCCTGCGGCCCTTTTCCGCTCCAGGGACGGTGGCCATAGCTGGAGCAAGCTGTCTGTGCAGATGGCGCAGGAATGCCATATCGGCCCCCCGATGGTGACCGGCCTGATGGTCGACCCGAGTGACCACCGTACCGTTTGGGCCGGGGTCGAGGTCGATGGCGTGTACCGCAGCCTGGACGGTGGAGACACCTGGACGCAAATCGACGGCGGCGTGAATCCCGACATCCACGGGATGACCATCAGCCCGGGGCAGCCCAACCGGGTCCTGGTCAGTACGCCCCGCGAAATCTACTCCACCACCGACATGGGCGAGAGCTGGCAGTCGGTGGTGAAGACCGACCAGTTTGTCCTGCCATACAGCCGGGGCGTTGCGGTCAAGCCCGGAGACCCCAACGTAATCTTCTCTGCCGTCGGCGACACGGCCATCGGCGGCGCTGGGGCCATCCACCGTTCCACTGACGGCGGCCAGACCTGGGAGAGGCGGCCCCTGCCGGTGGAGCCGAATTCCAACATCTGGGACTTCGCCACCCACCCGGCGGACCCCGATTTTGTCCTGGCCTCCAGCCTCATGGGCGAGCTTTATTCCAGTAGTGATGCCGGAGACTCCTGGCAGAAGGTGGACCGCGAGTTCACCGAAGTTGGCGCAATGGCCTGGGTCCCCAACTAGACCTTAGCCGGGGCGTTTACCCCAGGAGCAACAGGCGGCGCTTGCGCGAGCAGGCGCCGCTTCCAGTTCGTCATAGCCCAATCGCCAAACCCCGCTTCACTTTGCTCGCTGCCCCAGCCTGAGACAGGCCACCCAGAACGGAACACCGTTACTCTGGGCAGGCGGCGTTCCGTTCTGGGTGGCCTGGTTTACTGACGCGCGCCCCCTTCCGGGCCCAGGCATACTGCTCTATCATATCCTTGATGACAGGGCCGAAGTTACGGCAACTCAGGGGAAATGTGTCCCTCACCCGCGCCCGGTCCAGTCCCAAAATGGGTGAGAGTGTCCGGAAATGTCCGGAAATGACCGGAAAAATGGTATTTTCGCCGCCGGTCAGCTATGCCACCTGAAATGGAACGCTGCCATTCTGGAACTCCCAGGTTGTCGTACCGGCGCCAGACGGCTAATATTTTTCACGGTGGCATTCCCAACCCCCGGCATGAGCGGTCACCGTTAATGGCTGACTTGGCGATGACGAGTTGTCTCGTCTCTGCCGCCGCGATTCACGCCGCGCCATACCCGCCCGACGCGACAACGAGGTGCTATTACATGGCCGATACTTCCACACCATCCCCTGGCGACAACGAAGCTGCAGGCAGCTCTGTGAAGCCAGTCGTTGCGCCACCTGTGGCCGGGGAGCGGCCCCACAGTTTCACCCATCACGGCATCACCATTGAGGACCCGTGGCATTGGCTCCGGGACCCCGGCTACCCGACCGTGGAAGACGCCGACGTGCTGGCTTACCTGGAAGCGGAGAACAAATACTTCGAAGATTGGATGTCCCCACACCAGGAGCTGACAGACACGGTATTCGAGGAGATCAAGGCGCGGCAGCAGCCGGACCTGTCGAGCGTGCCGTGGAAGCGCGGCAACTGGTACTACCAGTGGAGCTACCAGGAGGGAAGCCAGTACCGCGTGTGGAAACGTTGGACGGCCGATGCTCAGAACGCCAGGGAAGCGCCAACCGACGACGCACGGACGATTCTGGATGAACCGGAGCTGTCGAAAGACCATGAGTACTTCCGCCTCGGTTCCATGTCGGTGGGCAACGGCGGCTCCCTTCTCGCCTACAGCACCGACACCAACGGCTCCGAGCGGTTCAAAATGGTGGTCAAAGACCTCGAAACCGGAGATTTGCTGGAGGAGGAAATCGAGGAGACCACCGGGAACGTGGTGTGGTCGGCTGACGACGCATCCTTCCTCTACACACTGGTGGACGAGAACTGGCGTCCGTGGCAGGTGCGCCGTCACGTGCTTGGCCAACCCGTAGAGCAAGATTCCATAGTCTATGAGGAGTCCGACCCCGGTTTCTTCGTTGGCCTCGCCCTCACCACGTCCAGGGAGTACATCCTCATCGGCGCAGGCGACCACGTCACTTCCGAGGTCCGGCTCATTCCCGCGTCCGACCCCGGCGCATCGCCACTTGTAGTTTCTCCCCGCCGGACCGGCCACGAATACTCTTTGGACCACCAGGGCGACCGCTTCGTCATCCGCACCAACGACACCCACAAAAACGCCCGCCTGGTCACCGCCCCCGCCAGCGACCCCACCGAGAATGCATGGGAGCCCCTGGTGGACGCCTCCGACTCCCACTACATCCGGGATTGCAAGGCGTTCCAGGACTTCATCGCCGTGGAGGAACGCATCGACGGACTGGACCAGGTGCGCCTCATCCACCGCGCGGGCGAGTCGGTCTACATATCCTTCCCCGAGCCAGCCTACGCCGCTGGCATGGACATGAACCCGGAATTCCAGGCGGACACACTGCGCCTGGAGTACACGTCGATGGTGACGCCGAGCACAGTGTTCGACTACCACGTTGACACTGGTGAACTCGAGGTGCGCAAGGTGCAGGAGATACCAAGCGGGTACGACGCCTCTGAATACGTCACGGAGCGGGCGCTGGCCACGGCCCGCGACGGCGTGCAGGTCCCCGTCTCCATCGTCCGGCGCAGGGACACGCCGGTGGACGGGACTGCGCCGCTGTACCTCTACGGCTACGGCGCATACGGTTACGCCATCCCGCCGTCCTTCTCCACCTCTCGCCTGTCATTGCTGGACCGGGGGTTCATCTACGCCCTCGCTCACATTCGCGGGGGCGACGACCTCGGTTACCACTGGTACGAGGCAGGCAAGCTGGACAGGCGCACCAACACCTTCAACGATTTCGTGGACGTGGCACGTTACCTGGTGGAGCAGGGATATGGCGCCGAGGGCCGAATCGCCATCGCCGGGGGCAGCGCCGGAGGCCAGCTTATGGGCGCAGTAGTGAACCAGGCACCGGAACTGTGGGGCGCTGTTGCCGCCCATGTCCCCTTCGTGGACGTGCTCAACACGATCCTGGACGATACCTTGCCCCTCACGCCCATCGAGTGGCCCGAGTGGGGCAACCCGTTGGAGGACAGGGATGTGTTCGAGTACATGCGCTCCTATTCCCCTTACGACCAGCTCAAGCCCCGTGGCTACCCTTCCATGCTGGTGACCGCCGGTCTGAATGACCCCCGGGTCACCTACTGGGAACCAGCCAAGTACGTGGCCAAGCTTCGGTCCCTAAAGACCGACGCCAACCCACTGCTGCTGAAGACCAACATGGGCGCGGGTCACGGCGGCAGGTCGGGAAGATTCGATCGCCTCTACGAAGTGGCCGAGGAGTACACCTTCATCCTGGCAAGTATGGGCCTGCTGGAGTAGGGAATCTATCAGGGTTGGTGGGTGCGCCGGACCTGAAGGGTATGGGAGGAAAACGGGGATGAGGATCGTTCACATCATCGCGATTGTGCTCGCGGCCCTGCACCTGGTGTTTACCGGGCTTACCGGCATGGTAGGCCTGTTTGCCGACGGGGGCACCCCGTGGGAGCGCATCCTGGTTTCCGGGGTCCACCCCCTTGCGGCCGCCGCCCTGCTGCTGGTCCTCATAGCCCCGCTGTCTGCCAGGAAGTGGTCTGTCTGGGTGGTCGTCTTGCTATTGCTGGTCAGCATCCTGGGAGACGTCGCCATATACATGGCCATGAGCAGTGGAGCCATCAAGGGCGACGCCGAGCTGGCCATCGCCTTTGCGGTGGTACCGGTCCTGGGAGTGCTCTACCTCCTCGCCCGCGCCGTGGGGCAAGGGAGGGTCACCGGGACCGGACAGGCTGGGTAACGCGGCCCATCGCATTGGTTTGCCCTGGATGGTGGTCGTCCCCACTCCAGACCTTGGGAAATAGCCTAGATGCCAAAACTCGCGCTGATAATCCGCCATGCTGGACCCGAGACCCTGGCCGAAAACTATACCTCGGCCCTGGTTGAACGCGGCTTCGAATTCTGCCCTCTCAACGTCTACGAAAGCGCTCCCGGTTTCGACAAGTTTGATCCGCCGGGTCTTGATGAAGTTGACCTGGTCATCTCCCTTGGTGGTCCCCAGTCGGCCAACGACTGCTACCCTGCGCTGCGTTCAGAGCGGCGGTATCTCTCCGACGCCATGTCCGCGGGCGTGCCGGTCTTCGGAGTATGCCTGGGCGCGCAACTATTGGCCCGGACCTTGGGCGGAGAGGTAAGTCCCACGGGCGGCTACGAGTTTGGCCTTCGCAAGATATGGGTAACCGAAGAAGGGGGCCGTGACCCGGTATTCAGCAAGCTGCGAGTGCCCCTCGTCCCGACCCTCCACGGCGAGTGCTTCACCGTTCCGCCCGGCGCTGTCGAACTGGCATTCGGATACATGCTGTGCCGTGACGGTACGTTCCGGAGGCAGAGCCTCGCCTTCCGGTACGGCGTCTCCTACGCTTTCCAGTTCGAGCCTCAGCTTACCCTCAACGAGCTGCGAGTCTGGAACCGGGAATTGGCCGACGACTACAAGCTGATGGGCCCCATTTTCGATCCATCATTCGAGGCTGAGGCCCACCTTCGGGAGTTCGCCGCCTATTCCCCGATATACGAGGCCCAGTCCAGGGAGATGCTGATGGCCTTCTGCGACAACGCAGGGCTGGTCTAGGTTCGTTGCGTCTACGGCTCCCCGAAACACTTGACCGCGTTGTCCCACAGGATCTTCGGTAGCAGTTCCTCGTCCAGGGCTTGCCAGTTCAACACCAGGTCAACAGAGCCGGGGAAACGGGTCTCCGGGTGGGGATAGTCGGAGCTGTACATCAGCAGATGGCTTCCCATCATGTCCGACACCATCTTGACCATTTCCTGCCCCTCGTGAAGCACGATGGAGGCGAAGAACCTTCCGCCGGTCATGTACTCGGCTATGGAGTGCTTCAACTCCGGAACGTAGCCCATGTATTCCACCTGGTCCTGCATCCGCGCGGTCCAGAAGGGCAGCCACCCGAACCCGGACTCCAGGATCGAGAACCGGATGGAGGGATATCGGTCCATGTTCCCGGCCCCCATGAACGAAGCAACCGCTCTCATGGCCCCCCACGGGTGCGACGCGGTGCGGCCCAGGAACGGGTTCTGCCAGAGGTCCCTGTATCCCGGATACCCGCCCGAGAACGAGTGATGGACTACGCACAATCCCTCTTCCTCCACCGCGGCCCAGATGGGATGCAGCGACGGGTGGTCCATCGGGAAGTCCAGGGGCAGGTTCAGCCAGATTCCCACGGCCCAGGATGACTTGCCCCACGTCTTGATCTCCTGCACCGAGTCCTCGATGAACCTTGCGTCCAAGGTGAGCAGGGCCTTGAGGCGGTGGGGCGATGTCCCGCAGAAGTCGTTCAGGAACCGGTGGTTCGCCCGGATGAACTCGGCGTCCACCTTGGGGTCGTCGTGGCCTCGGGGCACCCCGGGCACCATGAGTTGCACATCCACACCCTCTTCGTCCATGTCCCGCAGCCGGCTCTCCGCCACCCACTCACCGTCGGCTGTGGGCAGCTTGGACCCCATGAACTTCTGGGTCCGGCGTTCCGCGTTGGGTTCGGGAGCAGCTTCGCCCAGGGTGCGGGGCGCATCCGACCCCCAGCCGCCTCCGAAGCCGCCCAGGCTGTAGCGGTGAGAGTAGGGAGGCTCCAGGGTAGACCCCGCGGAGGTCCGCCTGATTGGAGTCTTGTACTTCTCAAGTTCCGGGACCAGCCCTTTGACGGACGAAGCCAGGTACGGTTCAAGCTCCTCTGCTGAGGCGGTTACGTGCGTATCCGAGTCGTACACCTTGAATCCGTTTCTCATATCCCGCTCCTCTACCGAATCTATAGACAACCGTAGCTTGGCCGTATTCTATCCGAAATACAGAGGTGAGAGGCAAAGCCGAATACCTCTAGTTCAAACACCATTCGATGCAGCGGGGCAACGCCGCAATTCGGGCGGGCCGGTCCCGCCCAATCAGTCATCGCCAGGGCAATTGCCATTCTCACAATTCCTTTATGCAATCCTCTGGCATTACCACGAGTTTGTTACAACTTCCGGATAATATGAGAACGTTCTACTAGCACACACTTGCAATAGATGACGGAGCAACCAGGGTGGCGGACGAGTTTGACGGCGTTCTGGCGAATTGTGGTTGGGCTGGCCACTGGTTGGGCTGGTCAATTGTAGATGAGGTAAGGAGACCGGACCGTTGTTCGCACGTCCTGCACCTGTGTGCGAATCAGCCTGAACGTTAGTCTGGAATGTTTACCAGCAATATCCTGCCGGTGCCCGATACACACTGAACTCCGCGAGAAATGCCTTGGCAACACAACAGTCGAACGACCACATTCGATACGAGCCGGATGAGAGTTGTCCGCTCATCGTATCCACCATAGCCAGCTTTCAGGGAGTGCTGCTGGTCCTGACGCCGATGGTGACGGCGGTGACAACCACCGCCCTCGTGGCAGGGCAGTCGGAAGCCTATCTTATCTGGGCCGCCTTTGCCTCCTTCCTGGTCTGCGGCGTGATCACGGCCCTCCAGGCCGGACGGGTCTGGAGGTTCGGCACGGGGCACGTACTGCTCACCGCAGCCAGCGTCTCCCTCATCGTAGTGAGCGTTCCCGCACTGTCGGCGGGAGGCCCTGGCCTGCTTGCCACAGTTATCGTCGCCGGTGCCCTTTCCCAATTTGCCCTGTCGCTGTGGTTGCCGCTGTTGCGCCGGATCATAACTCCCGTTGTCACCGGCACCGCGCTCATGCTGCTCGCCGCCACGGTCATACCCATCGCTGCAAACCGCGTAATCGTCCTGCCGGAAGGGGCAACGCCATTCTCCGGGCCGGCCGTCGGCCTCACCACCCTCGTCGTACTTGCCTTGCTGGGACTGCGGGTTTCGGGAGGATGGCGGCTCTGGGTCCCCGTCATCGCCATCGGCGCGGGCTGCATCGCTTCTATCCCCTTCGGGCTGTATAACTTCCAGCTGGTTGCCCAATCCCCGTGGGTGGGCATACCCGGCGTCTGGTTCCCCGACTTTGAGGTGCCGGAAGTCTCGGCTGTCGTTGCTTTGCTCCCTATGGCCATCATCGTGGTGATGATCAACGGCATCAAGAACATGGGAGACAGCGTGGTGGTGCAGCGCCTCTCCCGCCGTTCTCCACCGGCGACCGATTACCGTCTGGTCCAGGGATCGCTGAACGCCAACGGGTTGGGGGTCCTGCTCAGCGGCCTTGCCGGGTCACCGCCGACGACCATCAACTCCGCGACCAGTGGCTCCCTCGTAAGCCTCACCGGGGTCGCCAGCCGGAACGTGGGGTACATAGCCGGGGCGATGCTCATAGCGCTGGCTTTCTCTCCCAAGCTGACGGCCTGCCTGCTGATCATCCCCGGCCCGGTCATGGGTGCCTACCTGCTGGTGGTTATGGGGACCTACATAGTGGAGGGAATTCGGACTGTCGGACAGGAAGGGCTGGACCAGAAAAAGGCGCTGATAGTGGGGCTGGCGTTCTCCTTCGGCCTTGCTCTCGAGACCTCCGACATCATCGCCAGTTTGCCCGGCAATGTCTGGCTTCAGTTCCTGGATAACGGGCTTACTGCAGGCACCGTTGCGGTCGTGCTGATGACCTGGTTCGCGGAACTCACCAGCCCAAGGGCAAGACGTCTGCAGGCACGACTGAGCGCGGACGCCCTGCCGGAAATTGACGGCTTCCTGCGTCAGGTGGCCGACAGGCTCAAGTGGGAAGAACGCGCCACCCAGAGATTGTGCGCTGCAGGAGAAGAAGTGTTGTGGAGCCTGATGGAAACCGGGAGCGAGGATAAGCCGGACACTCCGAGGCGGCTGTCAGTTGTGGCGCGACCCGGCAACAACCTGGTCGAGCTTGAATTCTTCTCTTCGTTGCCGGGGGACAACCTGCAGGACCGGCTGGCCTATATGAGCGATGACGCCCCCCAGGAAAACGAGGCAGCCTTCCGCTTGCTCACCCACTACGCCCAGTCGGTCCGGCACCAGAAGTATCACGGAGTAGACATTGTGCATGTGACCGTTGCGGATCAACCCAGCAGGGGAGTCGGGATAAGTTAAGAGGCGGGTTTTCGTAGGGCTACCGCGTTTGGCCTCTGATAACCTGCGCCGCCAGGTAGCCGTAGCGATTTCTATGCTGTGGATTTAGAGGAGGGCCGGGGCGAAGATGCCGCTCCGTTGATGGAACGTGGTCAGATGCCTCAACCATCTGCCGCCGGGTCCGGCCAGGAAGATTTACCACTGCCAGCCGACGAACAGGAGCAGTACGTTCCCGGTGGCGTACTTGTGCCCGTCTATCGACTGGAGATGCTACGTCCACTCCCACCGCACCCCGAGGGTGTCCTGCAACAGATAGACGGCTGCCAGCGCCACCACGCGCAATCAACCAACCCCACCTGTAGCCCAAGAGTAGCGTCCTGGACGGTCAATTTGCGGTCAGGCCCGTCCCCATCTTCGTCAGCGTCTCGCACCCATTGGTAGTGACCAGCACGGTGTCCCCCACCGACATTGCCAGCCTCTGGTCCCAGTCCAGCAGGACCATGTGCATGAAGATAACCATGTTGGGCTCCAGCGCCACCGGGTTGTCCCTGAATATCATGGGCCAGTCCATCCAGGTTGGCGGGTACAGTGCCCCCAGGCTGTATCCGCAGGCGTTCAGCCGGTGATCCCCGAAACCGGACTGGTCCAGCGACTCGGCGTGGGCGTCGAATACATCGCCGAAGGTGGAACCGGGACGGGCAGCGTCCTTGCAGGCTTGAAGCGCGTCGCAGCAGGCGGCGTGCATGGCCCGTTGCTGTTGGCCTGGTTCGCCGGTGAGGATCGTCCGCATCAGGCAGGAATGGTAATGGCGGTAAGCTCCGCCGAACTCCAGTTGCAATTGGTCGTTCGCGTCCAGCGCTCGGTAGCCCGTGAAATTCCTGACCATCAGGGCGTTCTCCCCCGACCCTATGATGAACCGGGAGGCCGCGTAGTCGCCTCCGCCGTTAAAGACCGCAGACTGCATCCCGGCCAACACCTCCTGCTCCGGCGTGCCGGGCCTGGCCAGTTGTTGCGCTGCCGCCAGTGCGTCATCGGCAAGGGCCGCAGCCTTGCGAACGTATTCCAGTTCAGCGTCGCTCTTGACCAATCTCAAGCGGCTCACAAGCTCGGAGCTGTCCTCGTATTCGCAGCGGCCCTTAATGGCGGCTTTGACGTATTCCCACCGCTGTCCCGTCAGGCACCACGCATCCATCTCGACCCCCAGCCGCTGGCCCCGACAGCCCTGCTCTTCCAGTATCTGCCAGAGGTCCTGGGCAGGGTTGCTGCCCGCGCTGTCAACCCAGATGTGGACGTCCTCGATCACCGAGGTCAACCGGGCCTGTCGCAGGTCGGCAGACCTCGTCAGCAGGACCAGCTTGCCGTCCGCACCGAGATAAAGGCATTGGAACTGCGAGTATCCCGTGGTGTCATACCCGGTCAGGTAGTACATGCTTTCCTGCCGGAAAATCAGCAGGGCCGCCAACCCTTTGTCCTGCAATTCCGCGACAACCCTCTCCCGGCGCGCGGCCAACTCTTGCTCGGTAAAATGCAGTGGCATTTCGTTGCTCCTGGCGCCTGCTGTAGGGACCGTTTCCGACTATGGTGGGGCAGTCGATTGATTCTATCACCGCAGCAGGAGGTGGAAGCGGAGTGGAGGCGGGATGCAAATGAAGCCAACGCCTGTATAATCCGCTGAGACGCATCCCCGGAATCAAGGCCGCAAGGAGGCGGAAGCGGGGCGGCGGGATTCAGTGACCAAGCGGAGGTGTCGTATGGCAACCATAAACTCGGTGCTGGGCCCACTGGATACGGCAAACCTCGGGTTTACCTTGCCCCATGAGCACCTGATCGATTCGTCTGCCGGCATCAGGGCTACATATCCCGAGCTGGAATTCCGCGACGAGGCCCTGGACATGGCCCTCGAGTCCTTCACCAACGCCAAGAATGGCGGGGTCGATACCGTGGTTGAAGTATCGCCCCTGGACCTGGGGCGAGATGTTGTGCTGATGAAGGAGGTCTCGGAGCGAACGGGGGTGCAGTTTATTTGCTGCACCGGCTGCTGGCTGGATGTTCCCCGCAGCTTCTGGGGCAGGGACAAGGATTTCATCGCCGACCTCTGGGTGCGCGAGATCGAGCATGGGATCGAGGGTACGGGAATCAGGGCCGGCATCATAAAGGTGGCGACCAGTGACCCGATTACCGAGCAGGAAGAGTTGATGCTGCGGGCCTCAGCCCGGACGCACCGGCGCACCGGCGTCCCCGTTACCACCCACACGCCGGCCGAGTCGCGGATAGGCGAAGAGCAGGTGCGAATCCTGAAAGAGGAAGGGGTTGAGCCTCACCACATATACGTGGGCCACCTCAACAACACCCTTGACCCGGACTACCACAGGGAGTTGGCCCGGCTCGGCGTGTGGCTGGGCTGGGACATCAACAATCCATACGGCCGCCCCAACCAGCCTCCGTGGCAGCATAAGACCGATTATCTGAAAGAGCGGTTGGACGAAGGGCTGGCCTCCAACATGATGCTGTCCCATGACTGGAACGTTGTCCTGTCCCGGATCGGCTCGTCTGGGTTCCCCAACCGGAACCAGAACCCTGACGGATACCTCTGGCTCAGCCGCGCCATCATCCCCAGGTTGGTGGAGTCAGGGGTCCCGGAAACCGTGATTGACCGGATGATGATCGAGAACCCCAGGCGGTACTTTGAGGGGGCGCGGGCGTCTGACTGACCGGCCGCATCCTTTTGACTGAGATCGTTGCCCCATACCCTGTGCCGGTCGGCATGACCGCTGAGGATCCTTTCCCTGGAGGAAATCAGGCAATGAGTTTGGAGGACATCGAACGCAGGCTTCGAGCCTTGGAAGACGTAGAGGAGATCAAGTGCCTCAAGGGCCGTTACTGCACCTACTGCGACGACAACTATGATGCCGACAAGATCGCCAGCCTGTTCATCGAAGACGCGGTTTGGGACGGCGGCATCCGGGGCAAAGCTGAAGGGCGGGATGGAATCCGCGAATTCTTCGTCAACGCTTCAAACAGGCTCCCCTTTGCCGTCCACATGGTGATGAACCCCATCATCGAGGTGAATGGGGACACTGCCACCGGCATCTGGTACCTGTTCCAGGCCTGCACCTACGCCGACGGCGACCGGCCCGTATGGGGCTCGGCAAGGTACGACGAGGAGTACGTCAGGGTAGACGGCGTCTGGATGTTCAAACACCTGAAGCTGACGTCCCACTTCTGGACTCCCTTCGACCAGGGGTGGGTCAAGGCACAGTTCGTGTAGGCAGGCTGGTTATGGGACAGATGGACGGAATGGTCGCAATCGTTACTGGCGCAAGCCGGGGATTGGGGCGGGCCATCGCTAAAGAGTACGCAAGGGAAGGCGCTAGCGTGGTCATCTGCGCCCGCAGCCACTCCCCAACCGGCTTGACCGGGACCCTGGAAGAGACGGCCACAGACATCGGTAATGCCGGGGGAGAGGTCTTTGCCATTAACTGCGACGTGATCGATGAGTCCCAGGTCAATGAAATGGTCCGCCAGGCGGTGGAACGTTACGGCAGGATAGACGTGCTTTTCAACAACGCCGGTGCAATGGTGCTGGGGGAGTCGATCCTGGAGATTGACCCCACCCGTTGGGAGCAGCTCATGCGCGTCAACGTGACTGGCCCCTACCTGTGCAGCCGGGCCGTGCTTCCGGTAATGATGGAGCAGCAACGCGGCAGCATCATCAACATCGGTTCCAGGATGGCCACCGACCCAGCGCAGGGCGGCGGTGTCCTCTACAGCGCCAGCAAGGCGGCGGTGCACATGTTCAGCCTCTGCCTGGCCGACGAAGTGCGGGACTACAACATCGCGGTCAATATCCTCAGTCCAGGCGCACTGCGCAGTGAGGGCTCCGCGGCAATCCCGTGGACGCAGCGCGATTGGCACGATAGGGTAGACCCCAGCGCCGTTGGTCCCTGCGCCGTGTACCTGGCCTTGCAGGATGCCAGCACCTTCACCGGGCAACTGGCCGCCCGCGCCGACTTCGGCGCTACCTGGGGGCCGGGCGTCGAGCCCTCAAGTCGATAGGATTCCAGGGCGGACGCATGTGCTTGCCTTGAACGGAGTTGCATTATGACGCCTGGCCGATTTCACTTCGTCAGTCAACTGGGCCGTGTCCCTTCCATGACTGTACCCCTCGACCGGCAGCAGGAAATCAGGTTTCAACGTCTCATGGAAGAGTCGATAATGATCGACCTCCACCAGCATCCGATGGTCCTGCCCGAGGACTTCAGCCAGTACTGGGAGTACCTGCGCGGCGACAGCTACGTCTGGGGCTATGACGCTGTTAAGGAAGGCGGCTTCACCGCCGTGGGAACGGCCAACGTCTTTCGCGGAATGCTGCACACCAGCGAGATGTCCTTCATCCGGTTTTCCGACCTGCTGGATGAGATCACCATGATGATTTCGGATATTTCGAGGCATGACAATGTCCTCCGTGTCAGCAACGCAGCCGAAATAGAGTCGGCAAAGCAGCAGGGAAAGGTGGGGTTCCTGCCCACGGTGGAGCACCTCGCCATCGGCAACGAGCTAAACCTGGTGGATGTGCTCTACAACGCGGGGATACGCCTGGCCGGCCTGACCTACAGTCGCAAGGCCTACATCGGCGACGGCATCTTTGAACGCAACGACGGGGGCCTCAGTGACTTCGGTCTGGAGGTCGTTCAGCGCATGAACGACCTGGGCATGGTCGTCGATGTGTCTCACGCATCCTTCCGCACCGCGATGGACGCCATCGAGGCGTCGGAAACTCCCGTGACCTTCAGTCATGACGGTTCCTACACCCTCGCCAGCGACAGCTTCCAGGCCCGCCGGTTGAGAAAGGACGAGGAGTTGCTGGCCTGCGCCCGGAAGGGCGGCATCATCGGGATCACCGCCGTACCCAACCGTCTCAGCAACGACCCGGAGCAGAGCATAGAATGTGTGCTGGACCACTACGATTACATGGTCAAGCTGGTTGGAGCCGACCACGTGGCCATCGGCACCGATACCAGCATCGGAGACATGGTGGGCGTGGGACAGGTAGTGATGGGGCGCACCGGCCCCGCTCCTGCGCCCTATCTCAACGGTCTGGAGTCTCCCGCTGACGGCAAGAACATCATCCGCGGCCTCATAGCGCGCGGCTACTCCGATGAGGACGTAAGGAAAATCGCTGGTGGCAATGCCATGGCATTTTTCCGGCGGATCATGGGTTGACTCACGTACCCTGGCGCTTGTTGACGGAGGTGCCCGGCACTCCTAAACTCCCAATCACCGAGGGTATTCCCAATTCAGATTCCACTTGATGGGGTAGATATGGCCCAGCAGAGAATCGGCATGGCGATAACCGCCTCCGACAGTAACGCCGCCCTGGCAGCGGTAGACGACCTGGAAAATCGCGGGATTGGCGCCGCCTGGATGACCAGCGGCAGCACCGGCGGGGGAGACAGCCTCAGCGTTTTCGCCGCCGCCGCGCCCCGTACCGAGAGCATCATGTTCGGCACGGCTATAACCCAGACCTTCCCCCGCCATCCCATCGCCGTGGCCCAGCAGGTCCTGACCCTGGCCCAGCTGGCTCCCAACCGGTTCCGGCTGGGGTTGGGCACCAGCGGCCAGGGAGGCGTCGAGCAGACCCTTGGCGTCCGCTTCCGCGCGCCCCTGGCCCACCTGCGGGAGTATGTGCGCATCCTGAAAGCGTTGCTGCAGGAAGGGTCGGTCGACTACTCCGGTCGTCATTACCAGGCCCACACCAGCATCCCCGCACCTGTGGACGTGCCGGTGATGGCTGCTGCCCTTGGCGAGGGCGCATTCGAGATGTGCGGCGCAGAAGCCGACGGCGCGATCAGTTGGGTATGCCCCGGTGTCTACCTGCGTGATGTGGCCCTTCCGGCCATGCAGCGTGGAGCCGAGCAGTCAGGTCGCCCCACGCCTCCGCTGATCGCCCACGTTCCCGTGTGCGTCCACGACAACCCCGACGAAGCGCGGGAAGCCGTCGCCCAGCAATTCAGGGGCTTTGCCGTGGCGCCCTTCTACCGCAACATGTTCCACAACGCCGGGTTTCCCGAGGTTGCCGAGGGTGTCTGGAGCCCTGGCATGGTCGACGCCGTGGCGGTCACGGGAAACGAGGAGCAGGCAACGGAGGGACTCTTGGAACTGCTAGCCATTGGCGCAGCCGAACTCATGGCATCTCCCGTGCCCGCCGGTCCGGACCGGGGGGAATCGCTGGAGCGCACTATGAGGCTTCTGGCCCAGGTCTCCCGGTCGGTGGCCGGGTAGGTAGCGAGGCCGGGGCAATCAGATAGGAGTTACCCATGAAGGTAGGAGTGGTGTTCCCCCAGACCGAAATAGGCTCCGACCCGGGAGCGGTGCGTGACTACGTGCAGGCCGCTGAAGACCTTGGCTACAGTCACCTGATTGTCTACGACCACGTGCTCGGCGCGGACACCCGGCATCATCCCGGCTGGAGCGGTGGCTACACTTCCAATGACATGTTCCATGAGCCCTTCGTGGTCTTCGGTTACATGGCCGCCGTCTCCACCACCCTGGAACTCGTAACCGCAATCCTCATCCTGGGGCAGCGTCAGACCGCGTTGGTTGCCAAGCAGGCGGCGGAGGTCGACGTGCTGAGTGGAGGGCGGCTGCGCCTGGGAGTTGGCGTCGGCTGGAACCACGTGGAATACGAGGCGTTGGGAGAGGACTTCCATACCAGGGGCCGCCGCAGCCCGGAGCAGATCGAGTTGCTGCGCGCCCTGTGGACCCAGGACGTGATCAACTTTGAAGGCCGGTGGAACAGGGTAACCCATGCCGGCATCAACCCCCTTCCGGTGCAGCGGCCCATACCCATCTGGCTGGGCGCCGGGGCCAGGGCGAACCCGGTTCCCCCGGACCGGGTGCTGCGCCGGGTGGGCCGGTTGGCCGATGGATGGTTTCCCCAGTTCTCTCCCGGTGAAGACGGCCGGGAGGCCATCGCCAAAGTGCGTCAATTCGCTCAGGACGCCGGTCGTGATCCCGACACCATCGGCATGGAACCCCGGATCAACCTGGGGGACGGCAACGCCGAGTTCTGGGCTGACCGCGCCAGGGAATGGGCAGGCATGGGCGCGACTCACATCTCGGTCAACACCATGCGGGCCGGGTTGAGCGGCCCGCAACAGCATATCGACGCCATTCAGCAGTTCGGTGAGGTCGTGAAGGGCTAACCGCCTGCTTCCACCCCGGCCAGGAAGTTCAGGACACGCTCTGCGTACTTCTCCGGCTCTTCCGAGTGAGGGCGCACCTCCGCCCACCGGCAATTGGGCACCAGTCGGTGGACCGTCTCCGCCAGCCGCCGTGGGTGAACATCGTTGTTGCCGGGCATCACCATGGCCGGTACCTGGATGCCCTTCAGCGCCTTCTCGGTCATACCCAGGGTCAGGTATGGCCCGTCGAACAGGGCGTTGATCGTGTCCCGCATCACCTGTACGAAGTCCTCCGTTGGCATGGCCTGCAGAGTTTTCCTGTACTCGGGGTCTGTCTGGGCGATCTCCGGGCTGAAAGGTGAGAAGCGGTCGTCAGGGTCGAAGGCGTCCACCACCGCGGCTATGCCATGGTTCTCCGCCATGTCCATGCTCTTGAACAGCTTCCCGACCAGGTACCCGTCGCAGATGGTCCCTCCGGCGATGTTGGAGGGAAAGATGGCGCGCACCCGTTCCGGCCGCCGGGAGGCGCAGGTCAGGGAAATCGCCGCCCCGAACGAACCGCCGCCGAGGTATGCCTGCTCTATCCCAAGTGTGTCCATCAGCCCGAACACGTCATCGCAGACCATGTCCCATGTCTGTACCGCCAGCGGGCTGCGGGACTTGCCTCCAAAGCGGCGGTCATACACCACCACCCGGTGCTCCTGTGACAGTGCCTCGACCACCGGCTGGTAGCTGCTGGCAGCCCCCTGGAGCCCCCCCGGTGAAAGGATAATCGGCGGCCCGCTGCCGGACTCCTCGTAATGAATCTCGGCCCCATTTACTCTCGCAGTAGCCATCAATCGACCTCCCGGAAAGTATGTCTGGATCCACATGGATTGTGCCACAGGAAGCGATGCGTGGGAAATCTGAGCGCTCCCGGCTCGCCAGAGTGCCAACGAGACAGCCACGGGTAGTCGCCATCGAGGCCGCCATGCGCTGCTATGCTATCATCCGGATGGCGCTTGCTTGGGCGGCGCGCCCCGATTCTGGCTCCCCGGAGTTTTACACCATGCGGTTTGGTCATTTCTTCTACCCGATGAAGTTCGACGACTCCCGCGACGCGGAGGAGGTCCAGGAGTGCCTCCGAGAGGCCGAGTTGGTCGAAGCCCTGGGGTTCGATGCTATCTGGATTGCCGAGCATTACTTCACCGGGGAGTGCGTCTACGGCGATCCTCTCGTCTTTGCCAGCGCCGTGGCTGTCAAGACCAGCAGGATAGAGATCGGGTTCGGAATCCTGGAGCTTCCGCTCCACCAACCCGTCCGGGTCGCAATGCAGACCGCCCTGTTGGACAACCTCTGCCGGGGAAGGCTGATCGTAGGCACGGCCAAGGGCTCCAACTACAACGCCTTCGAATACATCGGGTTCGGCACCGATCCCCAGTTGGGGGCGGAACAGATGGAGGAGGCCGAGGAACTCTTGGTGAAGGCCTGGACCACCGACAACGTGGTATTCGAAGGAAAGCACTACCGGGCAGCGTTTCCCTCGGTCCGGCCCCGGCCCTTCCAGAAGCCGCACCCCAGGTTGGCCCGGGCCTGCATCAACCGGGAGTCGATCATCGAAATGGCCCGTATCGGCCGGCCCATCTTGATTCGAGGCCGCTCCACCAACTCCACCGCGGCGGACATCAGGCTCTACCGGGACACCATGTCCGAAGCAGGGTTCGGTGAGGCCGCCATTGAGCGAAACCTGGACCAGGTATGGGTCTGGCGCGAGATGCACCTGGCCGAAACAGACGAAGAGGCGCTCAACGAATTCTTGCCCGCCCAGTATGAGGCATTCACCAGGATACAGGCGTACCGGGACCGTTGGAATCCCGCCGAGTTTCCCATGTCCCGTCAGGCGCCGCCCATGGGACCCGAAGGCTATGCCTCAGTCCCTGACCCGGACGCCCCGGAAAGCCTTGTCGGCAGCCCCAGGCGGGTAGCTGAGCAACTCACCCAGATGCGGGATGCGGGCATCCGCAACCTCATGCTTACCAACCGCGGCCTTATGCCTCCGGAAAAGACCGAGGCTTCGCTCAGGCTGCTTGCAGAGAAGGTAATGCCCAGGTTTCAAGCTGGCTAAAGCCCCAGCCGAGATTCTCGGCAGATATTGGCAGTCTTCGGGACTCCCCTCGTAGCCTGGGATAGCGCCGAATATTGCCCATTCACCTGCCGGTCTTCTTCTCCAAGGCTTCCGTCACGGCCATGTTGGTAGCGAACAATGCGGCGTCCACCGCGTTGATAACGGTGATGTGAAGGGCAGCGTGAGTAGCCACTCAGGCCGGCCTGATGGCAAGAGAATTCCTGGCGATCCCTAGCCATCCGGGGGGGTGACAGGTCAGGGAGCGGGCTCCAGTTTGTCCACCTGGCGGTACTTTCCATCGTTGCCCAGGACGGTGACAAACACGGCATCGGACCCCTGGTTGTCGCCGGGTCCGTACTGGAGAGGAAATCCGTCTATGTCGATGCTCTCCGCGTCGCGGATTGCGTCGAGAAAACAGTCCTGGTCGGCCTGGCGTCCGCAATCTTCCAGCCCCGCAATGGCCAACCGTCCGGCAAGATATCCTTCCAGGGATACGAAACTCGGCTCCGCTTCGGGGTCGAACGTTCCCAGGGCGGCCTGGTACCTGGCCACCACGGGTACGGCCTCATCCTCGGGGACGGGGACTACCTGGGTAACGTACACGCCTTCGCCGTCTGCCCCGAGTTCCCGTGCGAGCGCTTCGCCGCCCACAAATGAGATCGCCATGAATTCCGGGTCTGCTTCCTGGCGCACTGCAACGATCGTTTTGGCTACCGGCGCATAGGCCCCGATCATGATGACCGCCTCTGGATCGGCCTCTACGATGTGGAAGACGGCTGCGGTAACCGCGCCGGTGTTGCGCGTGTAGAACCCGGTAGACACCGGTTTCAGTCCGCGCCGTTCCAGCGCCCGGGTCGTCCCCTCCAGTCCCGCCTGGCCGAAGAGATCGTTCTGGAAGAACACGGCAACCCGCGTTACCCCCAGGTCTTCGGTGAGGCGCGCAACCATCTCCTCGGTTTCCTGGAAGTACGATGCCCGCAGGTTCAGGACATTGTCCAGTTCTGGACCGCGCAGAAACTCCGCGCCGGTGAACGGAGCGAGAAACGGTATACCCGCTGAGTTTGCCGAAAGAAACGCGGCGCGGGAAGTCGGCGTCCCGACCGCCCCAATCAACGCGAATACCTTGTGCTCGTAGATCAGCAGTTGCGTATTGGCCATTGCGGCGTCCGATTCATACCCGTCGTCCAGGGATTCAAGCTCCAGACGGCGACCATGCACGCCGCCGGTCTGGTTCACTTCGTGAAATGCCGCAAGTATCCCGAGCCGCATATCGTTGCCCAGCCGTTGCGTCGGCCCGCTCAATGCAGCCGACTGCCCGAACAGGATGCGGTCGTCGAACACTCCCTGGGCGTTCCCGCCAGTGGACGTCGATTGGTCCGCCGGGGATTGTTGATTTCCAGCGGAATTATCAGGGGCGGGTTGCTGGACGCCCCCACACGCAATGCCCGTTGCCTGCGCCGCCAACAATATGATCACGGCGCAGGCAACGGCTCCCACTCCCAATCTGTTCATCATCGTCGTCACCCCGGCTGATGCAGATGCATCGGATAGCATACAACACCCGGCACACGGAACGCTCAGTATGGTCTATCCTGGTTTCATTGGCCCGGGGAATCTCAAATCCCCTCTGAAGAGACCCTTCAGAGCTTCGCCAGTTTCTGGACTCGCTGGTTGGCGGTGTCAATGCCGTAGATGCTGCCCTCGGAGTCAGTGTAGACCTGGTGCGCTCCCTCGAACGTCCGGCCTCGTGCCAGCAGTTCGCCGTCAAGGGTGAATATGCTGATGCGGGGGATCTGGTCGGTAACGTAGACCACCTGGTTGGCGTCAATGTGGACGCCCATGGGGCATTTGAAATCGGTCCACTCGGCCTGGAATTCGCCATCTGCCGTGAACACCTGCACCCGGTGGTTCTCACGGTCAGCCACGTAGACCCGGCCGTCCTGGGATGCGCGGACGCTGTGGGGCACCCGGAACTGGCCGGGGCCGCTGCCTGGGCTGCCGAAACTGCTGATGTAATCTCCTGCGGCGCTGAAACGGTGAACGCTGGAGTTTCCGTAACCGTCGGCAACGTACAGCTCCCCCGATGGGGCCACGCAAACGTCTGCCGGGTGGTTGAACGGCGCCTGCATCGCCGCCCGGTCCCGAGTTCCCAGGGACCGTTGCAAATTGCCGCCAGTGTCGTAGAGCAGCACCTGGTGGGCGTCGCGGTCGGTGAGATAGACGGTGTCGTCGGGGCCGACGTGGATGTGATGTGCGTCCATGGGGACTCCGTTCCGGCGTTCCCAGGGTTCCAGGAAATGCCCGTTCCGGTCGAACACCAGGACGGGTGGTCCCTGCCGCTGGTACACGTACACCCGGTCCATGGAGTCAACGGCCACGCCGCTTGGCCCCTGCAGGGATATACCGCTCGGCATCTGGGCCCATCCCGGTTGGTATTCGTACCTGAAATCGCCTGCTCCTATGGTTGCTGCCATGGTGTCCTCCCGCCTGGACAGATTCCCCTTCGCTAGCCGCCGCCGCTACGCTCCTGGCCTTGAGCTTGGAACTAAGCCTGGAACAAGGAGGGGCCGGTCTCCAGACCGGCCCCTGAAATCCCCTGCACTCGGCAGTCCCCTCACGCGCTGGTGAAAATCTCGTTTGCGATGTCCATAGCACCCCGGGCGAACGGTATCCCGGCGTACAGCGTCATGTGACCGAACACCTCGATGACCTGGTCCTTCGTAAACCCGATGTTCAGCGCGCCACGGATGTGGCTCCGCAGGGGACCCTCGCGTCCCAGCGCCGCTAGGCACGTCATTGTGCACAGGCAACGGCTGGGGAGGTCAAGCCCCGGCCGGGTCCAGGTCGCGCCCCAGTAGTATTCTCCGGTAGTACGCCCCAACTCCCTCTCGGCTTCCGTCGGCGGAGCCGGCCGCGCTGAGGATGTTGTCCCCATGTAGCTGCGCCGGAACTCGTCGCCCCGCTGGAACAGGCTGTCGGGGTCTTCGCTGGAATCGTGGATCCGGGCTGGCGTGAAGTTTATCCCGCGCTCCTCGAAGACCTCTTTGCACAGGGTCAGCGCCTGGATTCCCGCAGGGGCGCCACCGTACCAGGTGTCGTGAATGATCAGCTCCACGACCTGTTCCGGCGTCAGTCCGATGTTCAGCGCGTTGCCCAGGTGCCGCTTCAACTGCACCTCGCGGTTCATAACGATGAGGCACGACAGCGTGATCATCTCACGCTGCACCGGCGTCAGCGCGGGACGCTTCCAAATCGTGCCGAACAGCGCCTCCCCGAGTATCCTTTCCAGGTCCGGTGCAATATCCCACGCCCCCGGCGACGACCCGCCGGTGATTTGCCCGCCGCCAAACATCCTCCGCGTTTCCTGTCCGCGTTCGTAACGGTCGTCCAGTTCACTCATGGCGTGCCTCCATAGTGTGGGCCGGATTCAGAACGTCGACAGTGTACGGCGGCATCCCGACGTGCGCAACCTTCCCATCTGGACCTGCGGGGCTATCCCCGGGTTGTTGACTCCAACCCATTGCGATAACTGTACATTTGTGGGCTTGGAACAGAGCATGTCCCTCGGGAAGTGAAAATACGGACGGTGGAGCGGTTGCAAGAACGGATACGACGAATGAACGGGTGCGGAGATGGTGCAACCGTGCAGGCAGGACACGATTCCTCAGTCCCCGCGGCACATTTGCCAAGGCCATATACACGCCAGGTCGCTACTTCTCGTACCAGCCCGACCCGAATATCAGTCCGTCATGCCGTACGGCCCATGCGTGCTTTTGCTCATCTTCTCCCGATTCGGGATTGAGATACGTGTAATCGACCCATAGTCCCGATTCAGTAATGTCGTCCACGTCGCCGTAATCAGACCCCTTGTCTTGCCCCAGGGCCTCCGGGTCATGGTGGGCTATCACGGAACCATCTTCATCCAGGATGAACACGTACCATTGCCCGTCCACGCTTTCTTTGGTGCTGTAGTAGGCAATGGTATCCTCCATCCCCACAGTGTTATAGAGGTTGATGGCCTGCTGCACGAAGGCCATGGTGTAGGCAGGGGCGTCGGACTTGCCGGGCCCACGCTCGTACCAGCCGGACCCGAAGGTCAGACCGTCGTGGATGACCATCCAGGAATGTTTTGTCTCCACGCCCCCGGAGGCGGGATTGGGGAATGTGTAGTCGAACCATGCGCCGTCCTCTTCGGCAGCCGCAGCCACTGCGGACCCGGCGGGGTAGCCGTTGGGCCCCAGGATTTCGGAGGCGTGTTTGCCCACCAGGTCCGGGTTTCCGGCGTGGGCTATCATGGTCCTGTCCTCATCCATGATGAACATGTACCACTGCCCGTCCACGCTCTCTTCGGTGTTGTAGTACGCGATGGTCTCATCCAACCCCACAGTGTTGTAGAGGTTGATGGCCTGTTGCACGAAGGTAATGGTGTAAGCAGGGGCGTCGGACTTGCCGGGCCCGCGCTCATACCAGCCGGACCCGAAGGTCAGACCGTCGTGGATGACCATCCAGGAATGTTTTGTCTCCACGCCCCCGGAGGCGGGATTGGGGAATGTGTAGTCGAACCATGCGCCGTCCTCTTCGGCAGCCGCAGCCACTGCGGACCCGGCGGGGTAGCCGTTGGGCCCCAGGATTTCGGAGGCGTGTTTGCCCACCAGGTCCGGGTTTCCGGCGTGGGCTATCATGGTCCTGTCCTCATCCATGATGAACATGTACCACTGCCCGTCCACGCTCTCTTCGGTGTTGTAGTACGCGATGGTCTCATCCAACCCCACAGTGTTGTAGAGGTTGATGGCCTGTTGCACGAAGGTAATGGTGTAAGCAGGGGCGTCGGACTTGCCGGGCCCGCGCTCATACCAGCCGGACCCGAAGGTCAGACCGTCGTGGATGACCATCCAGGAATGTTTTGTCTCCACGCCCCCGGAGGCGGGATTGGGGAATGTGTAGTCGAACCATGCGCCGTCCTCTTCGGCAGCCGCAGCCACTGCGGACCCGGCGGGGTAGCCGTTGGGCCCCAGGATTTCGGAGGCGTGTTTGCCCACCAGGTCGGGGTTGCCGGCGTGGGCTATCATGGTCCTGTCCTCATCGTAAATGAAGACGTACCACTGGCCGTCCACGCTCTCTTTGGTGTTGTAGTAGGCCACGGTCGCATCCAACCCGTTCGATTCGTACCGGCTGATGGCGTCCCTCACCAGGAACTGAGTATATTCTGCGGGACTGGACTTGAGGGGAGCCGACGCCATGGCCATACCTGTGGTTGGCTGTCCGGAGGCAGATTGACTGGCGTCGATCCTCGCATCTGCGATGGTGTCCATGATGCTGGAGAGCACCACGATGCCCTCCAGCAATTCCAAGGTCTGGGCCGTTTCCGGGTCACCCGAGGCCGATCCAATCGCCTCGAAAACCCGGTGTATTTCCCGGTCCAGGCTGCCCAAACGTTCCTTGAACGCCGGATTCCGGGTGGCGTTGATGATTCCGTGAATGGTGTTGTCAAGCCGTTCTGAGTCTGCCGCCCTGGCGTGTACCAGCCCGGCCTCGAACTCGCTCTGCAATTGTTCGATCAGTGGCGCAAAGTCATCCACATCCGGGGAAGCAGCTTCACCCGCAAGGCCGGGAGGCCCGGCTGGTCCCGCAGCTCCTTCCGGCCCCGCCGGTCCCGCAATTCCGGCTGGACCTTGTGACCCGGGAGGCCCCTGCTCACCCGTAGGGCCGGAACTTCCCTGGCAGGCAGCCATTGACAGGATAAGGGCGATAATCGGGATCGCTGTGATGAGCAGGCGCATGTCGTATCTTCCGGTTTAAGTTATCAACGTCGCGGCTTTCCACCGCCTGTCGCAGTGGTATGTGCGATTGTCGTTACCGGGTAGAAGCTTACCGCAACCCTGTGGGGTTTATCAAATCGTCATATGTGAGGAAGTACACCAGAACTGGTATAAAGATACCTCATAAAATACCAACGGACTTATGACGGCAGTGTGGAAATTCAGGTGTTTCATCACCGGTCAAACCGCAATTCCCGCGAAAGACTGCTGTCGCCCCGACCGGTGACGGGAATCCATGGGCGTATGGGGGATCGTACGGATATCAGCGGCCCCACCTTGCAGCGGCCACCCTTGTCAGTTCCGAAGCTTGACCCGCATTGCAAGGACGCTTATCATGCCCCGCGTTTCGGTTGACTTGGACTCGCTCCAGAACGCCGCTTGAAATTGCAAGCCCGGTCGCCGCGGTATCCTTGGTGAAAAGGTTGAAAATGTCGAAATTCCTCTACGGTATCCTTCTATTGACTGTGGTAGCCCTTATGGCATGTGCCGGTCCGGAGCCGACCCCGGTTCCCACATCCACACCTGTGCCCGAGCCTACGCCCACCCCCACTCCGGAACCCACGGCAACGCCGATACCGGCCCCGACTGCCACACCTGAACCCACTCCTACCTCGGAGCCTGCTCCCACATCCGAGCCTGCAGCTATGGCCCCACAGGGGAAACAGTCCTCCGGTGGCATCGCTCCTTTGAGCATGGACGACCCGCAGGCGTTCCTCTCCGAGCTGTCGAGCGACGAGCAGGCCTGCGTCTCGGAAAACGTCGCCCCGGACCGGTTGCAGGCTCTCCTGGTCTCCCCAGACCTTGTGACTCCTGAGGAGGGCGCGGCAACGGTCCAGTGCCTGGAGGACGAAACCCTGACGCGGATGTTCCTCACCGGACTCATCGGCGGGGTTGGCCCGTTGAGCGACGGTACCTCCGCATGTATCCGCACCGGGTTCGCGGGCTTGGATCTCCGCTCTACTATGACCGCTACGGCCAGCGGCGCTGGCGAAGAAGCTGCCATGATGGGCAGCATGGCAGCCTTTTTCCTGACCCTCTCCTGCTTGAACGAAGAGGAGTGGCAGTCTGCCGCTCCGTCCGTCGGCATGAACCCCGGCGACCGCGAGGGCCTGGAATGCGTGATGAACGAACTGGGAGGCCCGGAAGGTGTGGCCGCAGCGTTGCAGCCCGCCGACGGAGGTCCGCCCATGGCCTTCTTCGCAGCAGCCGAGAATTGCCAGCTCGCATTGGGACCCGGTGGCCCGGGCGGTTAGTCAGGGCCGGGTCGGGGATAAGACGTTGATCAAGAGTGCCGGAATCCTGCCGTCACGGGTACACTCGCGGTTGCCGTCAGGCAGCCAGGCCCGCGAACCAACCGGGGGACTGAACTCCTCCGGTTGGCAATGTTGAAAAAGGACGGCGGGGCAGCCAGCCATCCTGCCAGGCACAGCCCAACAGCTTGCGCAGCCCGGCGGGACACGGGAGGAGACCTGCGCCGCCGGGACTGCACTGACCGGCCACCCTGCCGGGGAAATGGCCCGAAACTACGTTGAGTAACCTCGTGGCCATTAGATGTTTTCTGGCGTCAGAAACCGCACTTCCAGTAAGCCGAGTCCACCGGGTCGGGCCCTATTCCAAGGTATTTCCGCCGTAGCCGGTTCCACAGTGCAAGGCGGCCCCAGTCCGGCTCGCCCATGGCTTGCTCATCATCGGTCAGGAACGGGCTGGGAAGCGCGAAGGTTATCTGCTCCTGTCCTGCCCCGTTCAGCAAGCGAAGTCCCCACCGGAATGCCTGTTCCCATCGGTCCAGCCGTCGGAATAGCTCAACCCGGCTAGTCCGCCTGAGTTGCACCAGTTCGGGCCTCACGCCCTCCCGCTCCCCAATGCAGAGGTGAACGTGCCAGTCATGGAAGTCCACCGTTGCGTACCCGTTGTCCGCCGTGATTGATGGTTCTCCGGGAGGACGTATCTCCCACAGTGCGCCGGGAATCAGTGGACCGATACGTATATGCCTCCACTCTGCAAAGCAGTCCTTGAGGACGTTGAGCAGCGTGTCCTCGTCATTGGGCAAACGGAATACCTCGAACCTCGCCCCGCACTCGTCAACTATTTCACCCCTGCTTACCGGCTCCTCAATCATCACGCGGCTCCTCCTTTCGGTAGATTTAGCTGTCGGAACGCCCCGCCCGCAGGCCGCCCCGAGCCGCAGTGAAGCCCGCGCCCCGTAGAGCCAGCCGACCCTTGCCCACAACACGCCACGGCATGGCTGGCGGAGAAGGCGGGCAACAAAAAACCCCGGCTCTTACTCTGCCGGGGTTGAATCAGGTCGGGGATTGCCTCGAGCCTGGTCACGGTACATAAAGACCAGTCGCGACGGACCTTCCTCTGTTAAGCGCAGAGTAGAGTTCCACTGACCCGGGCAGGTCTCCTGGCTTACGGATCGTCACCTTGCCGACACCTTCCCATCCCGACGTATCGGGACAGTGGTATCCTTGCCGGCCGGCTCCCCGTTCACAGTGGCGCAACCGCGGCGGACTCACACCGCCTTCCCTATTAAACCGTGCTGGTGCCTCGGGAGTGCAATTCACTTGTTAATGGGACTAACCGGCCCCGATGATAATCAACCCTCCAAGAATTGTCAACGCGCTGCTGCCAAAGTCCGGCCGATGCTCAAGTTTGGTTCTGGGTAGCGGCGTTTAGCTTCCGTACAAGGTGATTCGCCAAGACGAGCAGTTCGAGGGCCACTTCAGGCGCGTCTACTAGCTGGTGGTCGTGAGCACGGGGGTTTCTTATCCCGGTCATCGAGCCAGCGAATATGTTCATGTAACCCTGCTGTTCATCTTTTTCCGATTGAGACTCCCATGCGTTGAGCTTCAATATGGGAGAATTCGCGCTGAAGGCCGTCCGCATTAACCCAGCACCGTCTTGGTGGACGATTCCGGATTTATCCTTTACAGCATTATTGAGGAACTTGAACGCTTCTTCGACCGCCCGGGCGTAATGACGATCACGGAATAGTGGCCCACTGGCTCGCTGGAGTTGGCTATCTGTGACCAACATTTCGACGAAGTTAGGCAGTTCGGAGGCCTCGCCTGGACTTGCCATCCGTCGAATCTCATATCCGGCGTCGCTTAGGGAGCGCAACATGTTGCCCATTGCAGACGCTATATCCTGTCCACTGGAAGACTCGTCCACTACGACTCAAGCCCGTAAAGGTGTCTCGCCATGCTGGCAAATATCTGGTCGATAAGTTCCGCACTGGACGTTGGGTCTATGTGAACCTGGATGTCTATGTGCAATGCAGGCCGGTTACTTGCCACAGAAACCGTGCCATTCTCCTTCACAGGGGCCGTCGTTTCCTCTGCGGGAGAATGGTCGATGGGCAAGTCTGACAGGCTGTCTGTGGCACCGGTTGGAGTTTCCCGAAGCACATACTCGATACTTCTGACATGTTCACTCCCCGAGACATCCTCTATGAGGCCCAAGAACCGGAGGTTTGCAGTGAAAATTTCGGCTGCTTGTTGGCAGTCGCCCTCAGAAACTCCGAAACGCCGTAATTCATCATAGATTACTGGGGATTCTCGAAGACGGCTTTCCTTGAGTTGCTCATAAAGGCCCTTGAAAGGACCGAACTGATTTATCGCAAGTTCAAAACCCTTCTCCTTGACCGCATTCGATGATTGGTCTGAACCCGAAATGACACGACCTGCGTCTGTGACTGATAACGACGGTGCATTGTAGCTACCTTCAGTCAAACCATACTTGAAGGAGCCGGAAATTAATCCGCGAGTCCTGCTGCTCGAAGGTGATACTTCGAGTTGGCGCAGAAGAGTAAGCCTCTGAATTTCACCGTTGAATCCGTGTTCAAGAATGCTCTTGGGCAGGAGTATGGCCTCTTCGAAAGTTATTGAGGGAAATGGCTTCCCAGGGCCGCGACTCCGTCTCTGCGACGATTCGTGCATCTGTTCACTGGTAGTCTGCTGCGTCATTTGTGGGCCCCCTTCCTGCTCTATCCGCGCTCACCCGGTAAGCAGTGCATTCACTACTGCTCTCTTGAGCAATTATAACCCATCATTCTCCACTGACCCCTGTTTGAGTGTCACACAGGCCCCGTAATCCAGCAGGGAATTGCAAACCCACTGTCGTACAACACGACTGTATCACCCGGAGTTTGTCCCAAGAGGCGATGAAAGGAATTAGCAGGGAATGGGCGAAGTAAGCAGGTGCCGTCAGCATCGGAAACTGCAGTGTCGACTCTCGCCCCACCCAGCCTACCCACCCCCCCTCCGCAAACCGCCTGCCAACAACCCCGTCATCAGCGCGCTCACCACAGTTAGGCCGAGGCACATGTACCCGGTGCCCTGAACCCCGACGTTCGCCAGCAACAGGCCCGCCAGGGCAGCCCCGAACATCCCTCCCGACTGGTTGCACAGTCCCACGATTGCTGCTCCCGTGGCCTTAGACTCCCCTGAAAACTCCGTGCTCATCGCCATCAGGGCCGCAATGTTCAAGCTCACCATCCCCGTCCCGACCGTTGCCGCCACCACTGCGGGCCACAGGTTCAGTTTGCTTGCCCGGAAGTCTGGGGGCGGTATGGGCTAGGGTGTGCCTATGGTTATGGTCCTGTGGAAGTTGCCGTGTGATGTGACTTCCCACTCGTCCCCGGCCTCCGCTATGGCGACAATCCGACGAGAGTATTCACCAGGCGGCAAGCTCTCCCTGCTCCGCTCGGAGGCCGTGTCATCCGGCAAGGGGAACTCGACGCTGAGCGCCGGTGGGTCGATGGAGAAGGTCTCCGCATAGGTACCGCCGTCATCACCGTGCAGTGTCAACACGACTCGGGTGATAGGCTTGTTGAATTTGCAACCCATGCCGTTGGCGCTATCCATTGCTGTGCGCAACGGGTCATCGGCGGAGTCGAGATTTATAGCCAGGTCTCCGCCGATCAGCGTGTTCGAGCATTCGGACCGCAGTGCGACCTCGCCGGGAACATTCAGGCCGAACTCGTAGGCCACCTCGTTGTATGACCTCTCGGAGTCGGCGGAGTCCCCGTGCTGCCACTGACCAATTATGCGAATGTGATAGTCTCCTGGGTCCAGATCAAGATCGAGTATGGGGTACTCTGTGTTCGTCTCTATGAAGTTAACCATGATATTGCCGTGCCGAGTGTATATCTGTCCGAATACGTTATGGGGTCTGGCCTCGGCGTCGATTCTGATGTGAATCTGCCTGTCTGGGACGGCCTCGGGATAGGCGTCGATCCCTGACCAGAAAGTGTGTTCCTTGCAGGTGCGTTCAGACCCCGGCTCGAAATGCCAGCAGTAGGTGCTGGGCGAACCCCAGACCGTACCGCCAGGATGTTTAAGCGCCATTACGGGTAGCGGAGGGACTGGCCAACCGTCGGGCCATGTCGTGGGCGGCGCGTCGCCGTTACGAGCGCAGGCTCCGATCCACAGGGATGCTAGGGAGATGGCCACCACCAACCAGGCCCACTGGTTCATCTTCCTCTCCCTACGCCACTGCACCCTACCCTGCGCTCTCCGCAAACCGCCTGCCAACAACACCCGTCATCAGCGCGCTCAGCACAGTTAGGCCCAGGCACATGTACCCGATGCCTTGAAACCCGACGTTCGCCAGCAGCAGGCCCGCCAGGGCAGCCCCGAACATTCCTCCCGACTGGTTGCTCAGTCCCACGATTGCTGCTCCCGTGGCCTTCGAGTCTCCCGAAAACTCGGTGCTCATCGCCATCAGGGCCGCGATGTTCAAGCTGACCATACCCGTCCCGACAGTCGCCGCCGCCACTGCGGGCCACAGGTCCAGGTCCGCCGAGAAGGTCAGCAACCCGCAGATCCCCGCTACCAGGGACGCCGCAGTGATGATCGCCGCGCGGTGCCGGTTCTTCACCACGTACCCCACGCAGAGACTGGCGGCTGCCTGTCCAACCGCCGTAACGGCCAGGGGCAAAGCCACGAAACCTACGCTCACCTCGTGGGTGGCGATCAGGTGCGCGGCGAAAAAGCTGACGGTCCCCCAGAACATCATCCGTTGGGTGATGCCCGCCACGAACCCCACCCGGAAGAAGCGCAGTGACAGCAGCGACCAGTACCTCGACAGGAACACGAAGCTCCGCGCCCTCACCCTCCTGTCCCCAGGGAGCCAGAGCCAGACCGTCACCAGGCTCGCCGCCAGCATCAGCCCCGAGACCATGAAGGGCAACCGCCAGTTCGCCCAGTCCGCCAGCAGGGCCATTACCGGAACCGTCGTAGCCGCGGCGAGCACGTTGACCGCCATCAGCCCGCCCACTGCTTGCCCGCGCCTCTCCGGGGAAATGATGTCGGAAACTGCGGCTATCGCATTGGGTGGAATCGTCCCGCCTCCCAGCCCCGTCAACACCCTCAGCGCCAGCAGCACATAGATATTGGGAGCGAAGGCCGATGCCATGACGGAGATCGACAGCACCAGCAACCCGACGATAGCTACTGGGCGTCGGCCAAAGGAGTCAGACAACGGGCTTGCCAGCAATACAGAAACTGCCCAGAACCCGAAGGTCACGGTGGCCAGTTGCCCCGTGACCGATACCGATCTCCCGAATTCCGCCGCAATGTCCACCAGCAGGGGGGGAAGCATCAGCACCGCGTTCATCGTCGCGACGACGGCGAACAGCAACACCGTCAGGAACCAGGCTTTGTTTACCTCTCCGCTGTCCGCTCGTGCCGTTTGAGTCCCGATATCCTTTATCCCTTCACAGGATCACGGCTGCTTGTCCGCCTGGTCGTCCCCGCCCGAAACAGCTCGTTCCCGTGCTATATCCGCTTCCAGCAGCGGCCTGATGATCAGCTTCGCTTCGTCCACGTCGGATGCGAAATTTCCCTCCGGGATGCGCTCCAGCAGGCGCAGCGCATTCAGCTTGTCCGCCACGTCATCATGCAACCCGGCAACCACGAAATCGCGTGTCCCGCTGGCGATCGAGGAGTTGATCAACCGGCCCAGCATCACCGCAGCAGTGTAGTCGATGTACTCGGTCCTCGACAGGTCAAACAGCACAATCTGGTGCCCGCCCACGTCTCGCCCGACAACGCGAACGATTTCCCGCGCCGAAGCTACCGATACCCGGTCCGGGAATCTCACCAGGCCGCACCGCGCATCGAAGGGGTCGTCCAGGTCCGCGTTGTCTCCCAGCACCTCCCGGTCCAGTAGGGGGACCGAGAGCAACCTGCGCGTCTCGACAGCCTCGAGGTCGCGCGACGTCACGAACGTGGACACTATAAAGCCAATGACAATTCCCGCCGTGATATCCACGAACAGGACGATGAAGGCTGTGAGCAGCATTACTATCGAGAACCCGAACGGCAGGCGGGGAATCCTCAAAACCAGCCGCCAGTCGATTATCCTCCATCCCGTCACCATCAGGATTGAAGCCAGTACGGCTTTGGGAATCAGTTCGACCACCCCGCTCAAGCCGCTGAAGAGCGTCAGCGCCACCATCATCGTTACCGTCAGGTTCGATACCAGGGTCCGCCCGCCGGCGCGCACATTCGCCAGGGTGCCGTTCGCAGCGCCCCCTGGGATCCCTCCCATCAGCCCTGCGGCCATGTTGCCGATGCCGTGGCCTATGAGCAGGCGGTTGGGTTGCTCCTCCAGTCCTGTGAGCGCGTCAACCAGCATGGCCCCTATCAGAAGCCCAAAGGAACTGATTAGCGCGATCATGAAGGCCGGTTCTACCACCCGGAGGAAAAACCCCACCGAAAATTCCGGCAGTTGCGGTACCGGCACTCCGACGTGTATTTCACCGATAACCGGCGCGCCGTTAAGCCAGAATATTCCGGCCAGCGTTCCCGCCACCAGCATCATGAATTGGTCGGGCGCAATTCGACGGAGGCGCCCCCGCCATACCAAAACCATCATGAAACATACTGCGGTTACTAGCAGCGCATCCGTGTTTACCTTTGCCACCGCCGACGGTGCTGCCATCGCCGCCCCGACGAGACCCCCGCTCACCGGGTGAAGCCCCAGCGCCGGCAGTATCTCGGTCGCTATTATCAGCAGTCCTACTCCGACGAAAAAGCCGTCAAGCAGGGAGACCGGCACGTAGGAAATGTACCGGCCGAAACGCATCAGCCCGAAGATCACCTGGATAATCCCCGCCAGTATGGCGGTGGCCAAAGCCTCCGTTATGCTATGGGCGTACTCGGTGGCCACCACCGCCATGATGATTGTCACGTTAGCATTGGGACCGGAAATGATCCCCCGGGTCCCGCCCACAAGTGCTCCAAACACTCCGATCGCTAGCGCCCCGTAAAGACCGGCCAGTGGCCCTAGTCCGGACAGCACGCCGAAGCTCAGGGCTGCGGGAATCAGCACGAAACCGGCAATCACGCCGCCCATTACATCGCCACGCAGGCTGGCCCATCCGTAATTGGCCAGGCCCGGCATGGCGCGCGACCAGTACTGTGTTACATTCATGTGGGTGTCCGGTTATATGCCCGTCATCAGTCTGAGCTTGCCGCGGGACCTCCCCGTTTTGGGGCAGGTCAGTGGGGTCACCGCCCCACGTTCCAACTCCGCTTCATCCTATACCAACTGATACTCTATCTCCACCCCGGCACACGGCGGGGCCCCTCAGTTTGTGCTAACCCGCAATTTGGGATAAATTATTGTGGGCCGCAAAACTCCATAACGCCCAATTACGGGAGGAAACCCAATGGCGGACGCCCCCTTATTCCCCGTAACCGTAGTCGGAAGCTGGCCGCGCTCCATCGATCTCGTGCGGGCCCTGCGCCGCAAGGAAGCCGGGGAAATCACCCTGGACGAGTTCAACTCCTTGGCCGACGGTGAAGTGTTGGCCTGCATCCGCTCCCAGGAAGAGGCCGGAGTGGATATCATCAGCGACGGGGAGCAGCGCCGCGACAACTTCTACTCCTTCGCTGTGGACAAGCTCACCGGAATGCAGTTGATGAAGGTCTCAGAGCTGCTCGACTACTCCCGCGACCGTGCCCGCATGGAAGAGATGCTCCGTGCCCTCGACGTGCCTTCCTTCGCCATCAAGAGTCCCATCGTCGTTGACCGCATCGGCAAGCGTCAGGGACTCTCCCTGGACGAAATGTCCTTCATGCGGGAACACACCGACCGGCAAATCAAGATTCCCCTGCCCGGTCCCTACATGCTCACCCGCTCCAGTTGGTTCGAGGGTCTCTCCGACCACGTATACGCCCAACCGGAAGACCTCGCTGCCGACGTGGTGGCCATCCTCCGGGAGGAGATAATCGCCCTGCGCGACCTGGGCTGCGACTTCGTCCAGTTGGACGAACCCATCCTCAGCCAGGTGGTGTTCGGCGAGGAAAGCACCGAGACCTTCATGTGCGCCGCCCTCCCCAACCGCCGCGACCCCACCGATGAGCTTGAGCTTGCGGTCCGGCTGATGAACGAGACCCTGGAAGGGATCACCGGCATCAGGACCGGCGTGCACATCTGTCGCGGCAACTGGAGCCGCAAGGAAGAGGTGCTGCTCACCGGCAACTACGGGCCGATGCTTCCATACCTCACCCAGATGAACATCGACCAGTTGGTGCTGGAATGCGCCACCCCCAGGGCCGGGGAAATGGAAGTGTTCAAGGAGTACAGCAACGAGAAGGAAATCGGCTTGGGAGTCGTGAACCCCCGCACCGACGAGATTGAGCCTCCAGAGCAGATTGTCGCCAGGGTCAAGGAACTGCTCCAGTACTTCGACCCGGACAAAATCTATCTCAACCCCGACTGCGGCTTCGGCACCTTCGCCGAGAGAAACGTCAACACCCACGAGATTGCAACCAAAAAGATGCGCACAATCGTTGAAGCCGCCGAGCGACTCAGGGCCGAGTACCAGTAGACATGGCCCTTTCTAAGGGCATTACATCGCAAAATAAACTAGGACGATTGCAAAGCGTATCCAGATGCGTATCAACTCACATTCACGACGGTGCCAGTCCCAGGAAGTGCCAGGATGGTAGCCACTGACCGGGTGTGGGAGACTTTTGCTGATGCCCGCGCGCTTCATGCCAGTTCGTTGGAGCGGCTGGAGGCTGGCGACATACGTGATGCTGCTGAAAAGGCGTGGTGTGCTGCCAAGCGGGCCACCGATGCCTTGATTCTGGCCAGGACAGGCGGTTTGCCTCCAACGTCTTCAGCAACCAGCAAGGCATTCCGGTTGCTCAGAAGGCAACATGAGGACATTGACAGTGCACTGTCGAGAGGGTACGCCGAGAGGATTAGATTCCTTCATGGTGATTGCTTCTATGATGGGCAGTGTGACCCTCTGGAGGATACAGAGATTCTTATACGCTCGACCTCGGAATACATTGAGGGCGCTGAGAATTTGGTGTAAACCTCTTGACAGCTTGCTTGCGCATATACTGCCGTGCCCGTCGCTTGATAAGTCAAAACCAGCAAATAAGCATGGGCAGCGGTCTTGCGCAGCCTTAAGGTGGAGATATTCATCTTGGGGGTTGCCAAAGATGCGGCTCGTCTGGTGTTGATAGTGGTCGGCATAGCGGTGGTCCTGATCGGTTCGTTGAACTTCTACGTGAACTAGGGAAACCAAGCATTGAAAAGCCGACGCCGGCTCAGGCGGGATATTGAGGCCGCGGAGCAATAGACTTGACATCTAAGGAGTTGAAAATGACTCAAGAAGGAAACCTCAACGGGCTGCCCCGCGAAAAACTCACCGAAGTCCTGGACTCGTTCCGCGACCCCGACGTCTTCAACGCGGTAACCGGCCCCTGGAAGTCGCGTGTGGTCTGGCAGGACGGGATGCGCGCCCGTGCCTATATGCGCAACCACCAGGTCGACATGGACGAACCCGGTGACCTTACCGCCACCGACGTCGCCGCCAGCGCCCACGAGCAATTGCTGTCCGCTATCGGTAGCTGCATGACCGTGGGATTCGTGGTCAACGCCACCAAGCAGGGCGTCCGCATCCACGACCTTGAGGTGGCCGTCGAGGGGTACTTCGACAACATCCGCAAGTGGGCTGGTGTCGAGGACCAGGGCAACCCCGGTTACGGACGTATCTCCGCCAAGTGCTTCGTGCGCGCCGACGCCGACGATGCGACTCTGCGTGAGATCTGGCGGCTGGCGGTGGAAGGCTCTCCGGTCACTCAGTCTGTGGCTAACCAGACGGCCGTGGAGACCGACATCGAGACGGTCGGTTAATGGCCACCTTCGTTTCCGCGGACTGGGTTTCTGAACATATCGGCCGGCCGGGGTACTTGGTAATCGATCCCCGTTCGGCCATGCGCTACCTGATGGGCCACCTGCGAGGGGCCGTCAGCGTGCCCTTCAAGAAGTTGCAAGGCCCGGACGGTCGCCTTGGCCCATCGGAACAGCTCGCCGCCGCCTTCGGGGAAGCCGGCTTGGGCGACGACGTGACCCCGGTGCTTTACGACCATCAGGACGGCCGCAATGTCGCAATGGCATCCTGGGTGCTGGAATACCTGGGACGCAACGACGTTCACATCATGGAGTCTCGTTACGAAGACTGGAAGGACCAGGGCCGCGAGGTCCTTTACCGCCCCGTGCTAACAGAACCGAAACCCTTTACCGCACGAATCAATCCGTCGGTGCGCGCCACGCTGCAGGACGCAGCCAACCCCGGAGAAACGAAACTCCTCGACACCCGCACCCCTGAGGAGTTCCTGGGCCAGGTTGAAATGGACCATCGCCCCGGTCATATCCCCGGCGCAGTCAACCTCCCCCACTCCGAGTTGGCCGGCCCAGGCGGGAAACTGCTCATCGACCCTGACCTGCTGCAACAGCGCTTGGCGCCCGTGGGCATCACCCCCCAGGACCCGGTCGTAGCCTACTGCCGCAGCGGAGTCCGTGCTTCCGTCGCCTACATGTCCATGAAGCAGGCGGGTTACAACGTCCGCCTCTACGACGCTTCCTACGGAGAATGGATGGACAGCGACCATCCGGTAGAAATCTAGCCGCCGCACCCTGCGAGGAATGAGGCAAAGTAAAGAGGCGCGGCCACAAGGCCGCGCCTCTCTTGTTTCCGCGAAACTCCGGGAAGATTCCCGGTTAGGCGGCGATCAGGCCCTCTTCAATAGCCTTGTTAATCAGGTCGCCTTCCTGTTCCAGGTGGGCCTTGATGGCCTCGATGGTGTCGGCAACCATCTGCGGGTCAACAGATGCGGCCTCATCGGCGTAGCCAGCATCGGTCAGTAGGGTCTGAGTCTCCTCGCGCAACTGGTCCAGCGCCCAGGCAATCTGGGCCTCGGACTCAGTCATGCCTTCCGGAAAGTCCACGTGGGACCCGCCGGCGCCCAGCTTGTCATACCCGCCCTTGTGCCAGTGGCCGCGGGGGCCGTGGGGGTCGAAGCGGATGATCTCCGTCCCGCGAACATCGACGCCGAAAGTGGGGCCGCCGATCTTGGTCCTCAGGCAGCGCACGGGCCACAGGTACAGGGTAACTTCCTTGGATTGCGAAATCGGGCGCACCATCACTCTGCCCAGGTACGACTCGCCATCAAGCATAGTGGCCATGGAATCTCCTCCTCCATCGTATAGGGTCAAATTCCCACTGCCCGGTATATTACCACAAAACCCCGGCCCAGTTGGCAGACTCTGTCGGCCTCACCGTCCTGACCGCAAGTCCCCGGTTGCCTCCACAGTGAACCCATTCCATTTGACGGGATAGTATCTATAATGATATCATTACTGCATCCGTTACCAAATCTTCTGGTAGCGAGAAATCTGAACACTGGTGGAGGAACGGTCGAATGACCAAGAAGGAATTTGGAAATGCAACACATCGGAAGGGCCATGGAGGAACTTCGCCGTAATCCCAGGAGCGTTCGCTTCGCATACCTAGCCAGAATCTGTGATCAATACTTCGGGGAGCCTCGTCAACAAGGCACAAGCCACCGTGTCTACCGCACCCCGTGGCCGGGCGACCCCAGGGTAAACATCCAGAACGACAGAGGCATGGCAAAACCCTATCAAGTCCGACAGGTTGTTAGGGCTCTTGAGAAATTGCTAGAAGAATATGGTAACTGACCACTACACATACAGAATCACATGGTCCGCTGAAGACGGTGAATATGTGGGGCTGTGCGCCGAATTTCCATTGTTAAGTTGGTTGGCGCCCAAACCCGACGAAGCATTCTCAGGCATCCGGCAACTGGTGACCGACTGCCTTGCCGACATGCTGGACGCCAATGAACCGCTCCCCGAACCGCTGGCCGACCGCACCTACAGTGGAAGATTCATCGTCCGTGTGCCCCCTGAAATGCACCGTGCCCTGGCCATCCAGGCCGCCGAGCAAGGCGTAAGTCTCAATCGGCTGGTAAGCGCCCGCCTCGCCAACTCCATATAACATTACGTCCAAATGTAGACGAGAGTATACTGTCCCGCACGGATGGATTCCCGGTTATACGGGAATGCCAGACCGCCGAAACCGCTCTCCAGCCAGCTAGAAAGGCAGTCAACACGTGTGGGAAGCTAACGAGTCCAACCTCGACTCCATCGCCATCGGCGCGGGCATCCTCGGCACTGGCGGCGGCGGCAACCCCTATATCGGGCAGTTGCGCGCCCGCCAGGCCATCCGCGAGCACGGCCCCGTAACCGTTCTGTCCCCCGACGAAGTCCCCGAGGACGCCCGCATAATCTGTGTCGGCGGCATCGGCGCGCCCACCGTGGGCATCGAGAAGGTCCGCGACCTCCAGTCCTACTACGCCCTGCGGGCCATCGAGGACTTCACCGGCACCACGGCCACGGCTCTCATCTCCAACGAAATCGGCGGCAGCAACTCCGTCGAACCCCTCATTCCCGCCGCCATCGCCGGTCTGCCCGTCGTCGACGCCGACGGCATGGGCCGCGCCTTCCCCGAGTTCCAGATGAAGACCTTCTTCGTCTACGGAGTCCCCTGCTGCCCCATGGCCATCGCCGATGAAAAAGGCAACAAGGTCGTCATTCCCGAGGCCATCAGCGCCAAATGGGCCGAGCGGCTGGCTCGCGCCATGACCGTCCAGATGGGCTGCGTCGCCTGCTACGCCGTCGCCCCCATGACCACCGAGCAGGTTCGACGCACCGCCGTCCTCAACTCCCTCTCCCTGGCCCGTGACCTGGGAGACGCTGTGAAGAACGCCCAGGCCTGCAACGAAGACCCCCTGGCTGCCATCCTCTCCACATGCCCTGGCAAGGTCCTTTTCAGCGGCAAGGTGGTCGACCTCGACCGCCGCACCACCGCCGGGTTCGCCAGGGGCAGCGTCAGCCTCGACGGACTGGGAGTCTTCAACGGCGAACGGATGCTCATCGAGTTCCAGAACGAGAACCTAATCGCCCGCCGCGAGGGTCAGACCGTCTGCATCGTCCCCGACCTCATCTGCGTCGTGGACACCGAGACCGGCAACCCCGTGACCACCGAGCTCCTCCGCTACGGCCTCCGCGTCACAGTCCTGGGCTTCCCGTCACCCCATCACTGGACTACTCCCGAGGGCCTGGCCGTGGCAGGCCCCCGAGCCTTCGGCTACGACGAAGACTACGCCCCGCTGGCGGTCGGGGACTAGAGACACTCCATCAAGAATGCTGACCGAGCAAAATATCAGAGACCTTTTCCAACTTCCTAAGGTCATAACGACCAAGACACCCGCTAGGGACTATCGAGAGGAAAACGGTCACAGACGTTGTGACCTGACGCTGGTAGGAGCGTCAGATGCGAACTTGGAGTTCTCGGTGTTCGTTCGGCAGCACCTTAGATTTACGAACAACTTCAGCATCGGACTCCGCTGTGCAGTGAACCAGGGGAATTTAACAACTATCACGTTACTTCGCTACAATGGCGCGCACGGAGAAACCAGCGGCTCCAGAGACGGCCACTTTGCCATCCCGCATATTCACTTCATCACTGAAGATGAGATGGCAGCTGGCCATACCCAACCGCAGGAGACTCTGCGGGAGTTAACGGACCGATATCACACCTTCGAAGATGCCCTACGGGTGTTCTTCATGGATACGGCAGTTTCCAATTACACGGAATACTTCCCCGAACTGCAGCAGGGAAGGCTTTTCAATGGACATTAGTCGCGCTCGTCAACTATTGGATGCGGTATCCGCCGCAGGCTTTGATGTCTACGAGCGGGAAACCGGGGACTGCCAGTTGGTAGTTCCAATCCTGCACGAAGACAATGACATGGTAGATATCTTCCTCCAGGATAGTCCCTTGGGGGAAGGCCATGTCCGGGTCTGCGACTTTGGTATGGCGTTAATGCGCCTCTCATACACCTTTGACATAAACACGCCTACCCGGGAGAACATATTCGAGAGCATCCTGACCAATAATCGGGTTCGCAACGACGAAGGCAATCTCTACTTGGATACACCGGTCGCCCAGCTCAACGAGAGCATTTTGCAGTTCGCAGGTTGCGTTCAGAAGGTGTGCAATATGCGTTATTGGGGCAGGGAAGCTGTGCGAAGCGCGTTCTACGAGGACCTGAATACCTTTGTTTCAACCGACTTAACGCAGTTCAGACCGGTTGCAAACTTGGCGCCCATCGAAGACTATCCCGTGGTCAGTGTGGACTGGAACCTAACGCACAATCACCGGAACCTCTACCTCTACGGAGTTGGAGGGAACGATAAGGCCAAGAGCGTCGCCATCTCCCTTTTGGAGTTCAAGAAAGCCCCTCTGTCATTCATCAGCCTCGTAGTCCATGAGGACATGGAGGAACTAGGTGCTAGGGAGAAAAGTTACCTTACCAGGAACGCCGATAAACAATACCCCGACCTTGGAGCGTTCAAAGTCGACGCGGTCGATGACATTTACCGGCTAGTCGGCACGTCGCCGGAAGCGGTGCCGCCTTAAAGAACCGGCCTTCCAGACCTTCCCCCAACCCAGTTATCCCTACGGTACCAACCTGTTGCTCTCGCTTTCGCGGGAATCCATGCGCTACCCCGTAGAAGCCAACTCCCCCACTGACATTTCCCCCTTTCCAACCCCCGACGCACCCCCGTATCATATCCCATGTACCAATTGGGCCGGGCCATGGCCGGGGCCAAATCCAACACGCCACTGAGGCGCCGTGGTGAACCATCTCCAAGAAACAGGCCCAAGATAGCCAATGCCTGACCCCGGAACCGATCGGGAGTTTGCCCTCTTCCCCGACCGGCGATGAGAAGGGACCCAAAAAGCCTCCCTCACCTCTCGCCAGCAGTCCGCAATCTCCATCATCGCCGCCGCCCCAACGTCGTTCAGACCGACCTCGCCCGCCGGGGACTCCAAGGACTCCCGCGATGCAGCGTAAGCATCCTATGCGAGGCAATGAACGATCCCAGCTTGGCCATCCGCCTCCATGCCACTAACTATGCCTTCCCCTTTGCCCCTCGGATCGTCTACCTCGAAAAGCTCAATGTCGATGTTCAGGCATTATGGAGAGGCGTCCAATTTGGCCCCCTGGAAAGAAGGGCAGGCCCGACGGAATTCGTAAAAGTGAGCGGAAATGAGCGGAAATGGTGGGGAAATTAAAATTTTCCCCGGCCCCAGGCCCGGCAATGTCCGGAATTGTCCGCAAAGACAAAAAAGTGGTCATGGGCTCGGTGGACCGTAGCCCGCTGGCTACCGACCACGATAAATTGGGCATTTCTTGAGGATCGGCATCGACGAATGTAGCGCCAACATCGACGCCGTGTTGATGGACGTGCCAGACCCGCTGGTCAGTGCCTCCCGGACCCCCAGCAGTTGCCGGACGAGATACCCTTGCCGCCGCTCACCGGAAGTTCCCTTACGGCGTGTAGGTGCGGTAGTAAGGGCAGCCGGAATAGACCGCGCGCAGCGCCCTGCCCGACGCCACCGCATCAAAGCGAATGGTCTCCGGGGAGCGTGGGTCTTCACCAATGCGAAATTGCCCGTCCCCCAGGGGAACCAACCGCTCGTGGCTGCCCGCCGGGTACACCAGCAGCAACGAGCCCTTGCGCAGCACGACCCGGAAATTGGTCAGCCCGAAATTGTAGGTCCGGTAGTGTCCGGTAAACCCGTCCCACTCCGGAGGGTAGTCGAAGCTCCGGGGACCGGAATACCCTTCACCGGCATACCAGTCTGGACCGTGGAATGCCTCCACGACCCGGTCGCCCTCGCGCCCGAACTCCAGCAGGAAGTGCTCCAGGTCAGCGTGGGGCACATAGAAGGTGTCCTTGCCCCGCTGATGCAGGGCTACGTTCACCCCGCGCCACTCCAGATTCAGGCGTTCGCCGTGAACGGTCAGCACGATGCGCTCCTTCGCGGAGTCGTAGGAACCTGCGTAATCGCCCGCGTTGCCTACTCGTTCCGGGTCGGCGCTCGAAGGATGCGGAGGCATTACCTGTTGGTGCAACCCTGCCCGCAACAGCCTGACGATGTGCATTGCCATGTCGACCGCCCCGTAGGACTGCACGTAGCCGTTGATCAGGACCACCACCCCGATGCCGTCATCCAGATCGGCAACCATACTGGCCACAAAGCCCGTCGAACTGCCTCCGTGGCCCAGGTAAGCGTGGCCATCGATGTCGGCCAGGATGAGGCCGTACCCGTAGTGGGCGCCGCCCCACTGCCCAGTGGCTATCGCCCGCTGGGTCATCAGGTGGAAACTGTCCTCGGACATGACCCTGCCCGATGGGCCAACTCCCCCGTTCATGAGCATCCTCAGATAGGTGGTCATGTCCCCGGCGGTAGATGCCTGACAGCCGTCTCCCACGCCGTATTCGGTCCAGAGGGCCGTTACCAGGCCATGCTCCCTGTGCTCCGGCCGGTCGTCATAGAAGCTCCGGTAACCCACCGCCGCCCGTTTTCTGGTCTCGAACCCGATGACCGGATGGGAATGGCGCATACCAAGAGGGTCAAGCACCCGCGCCTGGATGGCTTCCTGGTACGATCGCCCGTCCACTTCCTCCAGCAGGAAACCCAGGGTCTTGTAGCCGACGTTCGAGTAACGGAAGTACTCCCCCGGGGCAGTGCCGGTGCGTCTGTCCCGCAAGGCCCATGCTTCAAAGAGTCCATGTGGCCCGATATCGGTGCCGGTCACCAGGCCGGAAGTATGGGTCATCAGGTGATGAACAGTGATGGGCGCATGGTCGGACTGCACTTCAAACCACGGCAGGTAACGGGACACCGGAGCATTCGGGTCCAACCGTCCCTCATCCCGGAGTTGCATCAACGCCACGTTGGTGAAGGACTTGCCGATGGACCCTATCTCGAACATTGTGTCCGGCTCGACCGGCTTGCCCGAAGCCAGGTCGGCGCGTCCGAAAGTGGCCACCTGCAGCAGCTCTTCCCGGTCGGTGATCCCGAGCGCCAGCCCGGGCATATTGACCTCTGTCATCCGCTGTTCCACGTACCGGCTGATTTCCTGCTGGGCTGTCTCAAGGCTCGTCATCGACTACTCCTCCCGGCGCCTGCCGGGCTTGAAAATAGAGAGGTTGGCTTGCCAATCACAGCGGCCGAACACCCTACACTCTCGCATGGGAGACCGTTCCGGCAAGGATATTACGTCATATGCAGTTTAGCCACATCAGGAAGGTGGAACCCCGGAGGGCATCAGGCAAATTGGTTGCGGGCCGGGTTGGCCGATGAAGATTCGGCTGGACTATTCCGTCCCGATTCGTGTCGGACCAAACCGGTTGCGCCTGCCAACTCACGGGCTCGGGACGGTTTGTTGACCGCTTGAGCTATCTTGGGTTAGAGTCAACACTGGAATGGGCTGGTGCGATATAGTCCCGTACAACACACTGCTTCCGGTGGTTGTGCCCCAGATTCCGGCCTGCCTGACTGTTGGACCTCAAGTTAGCCTTGTAACTCGCTGATGGAGGAGAATTGCCATGCCGTTCTACGAAAGAGGCTCCACCCGTATCTACTACGAAGAGGCCGGTTCGGGATTCCCCTTGCTGATCATTCCGGGCGGCGGGCTTAATTCCTGCTTGTCGTCCTTGCGGTCTCCCTTCAACCCCATGGAGACCTACAAGAACGACTTCCGCTGTATCGCCGCCGACTTGCGCAATGCCCCTCCGGGCCAGTCCAGCGGCCCGCTGGAGATTGACCGTCCCTGGGATGCCTATACTGACGACCATCTCGGGCTGATGGACCATCTCCGCGTCGACAAGTTCCTGGTCATGGGCTTCTGCATCGGCGGACCGATGATCCACAACCTGCTCAGGCGGGCCCAGGACCGCATTGTGGCTGCGGCGTTTATGCAGCCCAGCGGGTTCAGGCCGGAGATGCCGGATATCTTCTACCAGAACAATATCACGGGGTGGGGGCCGCCCCTCTGCGAGAAGCGTCCCGATATCACGATGGATATGGTCCATGACTTCCTGACCAATATGTACACCAACCGGGCTGACTTCGTTTTCACCGTGTCCCGCGACTTCGTGCGTTCGCTGCAGACGCCAATCCTCATAGCCCCCGACGACGTGCCGGCGCACCCGTACGAGTGCGCGATGGAGGTTGCCAGCCTCGCCCCCAACTCCGAGGTGACTATTTTCCCCTGGAAAGACACGCAGGAGCACATCGACGAGGTCGTAGACCACACCCGGCGCTTCCTCAAGACCCACGCACCGGCGCCCGCGAAAGCCTGACATCCTCGTACTGCCAGGTCCATTAAGGCCCCGCAGGCTTCCTGCCATCACCGGGTGAGGGATGGAGACGGCGGGGCCTTCAAGTTTCGGTTGCCGGTGTGCCTCCGGCTCTGGAGAAAATGCTGGCTCAGGCCACCGGCAGCTCCCGGCCCGTGTCCGACGCCTGTTTGATAGTGTCGAGGAAACGGTGCAGGTCAACCGCAACATCGAACGTCGGCAGGCGGCTCTGTCCGGTCCGGACCGCCTCGGCAAACAGGGCATATAGCTGTCCGACGTTGAAGGGGTCTCCTCCCGGAAAGTCGGAAGGTACATAGACGAAACGCTCGGGTATGTCCAGGTCCTGCAGCTCATGGCTTCCCCGCGCGCCCCGTACCCGTAGCATCTCGCCGCGCTGCGATGAGACGCTCCCAGTGGTGACCAGTGTGCCTTCCCGCCCGTAGATCTCCATCCGAAAGCCGCTGCCAGCCCAGGGGACAGCCCCAACATGGACCGATGCTGCCGCACCGCCCTCCAACTGTCCGCTGACCCGCACATTGTCCGGGGATGTGACTTCCACGAACTGCTGGGTATCGGTCTCGTACCATTGCTTTGCCTGGGTGCTGACCATGCACGCCACGCGGGTGAAGTTGCCGGCCACAAATCGCAGGGCGTCAATGACGTGTCCGTTGGCGATGGTCAAAGTATTCGCCCCCAGGCTGGCGTCGCGCTGCCAGGTGCCGCTCGAATGGCGCTCCAGCCTGCCATCGCGCATGGTGGTCACATGACAAGAGAGCACCTCGCCCACATAGCCGGACTCGATCTGCTCCTTGACATACAGCAATGCGGGACTGACCCGCGATTGCAGGCCCACTGCGGTTTGCACGCCCTTGTCACGGGCCAGGGCTGCAAGTTCCTCGGCTTCGGCGGTGTTCCGTCCCAGGGGCCACTCGGTGAGGACGTGCTTGCCAGCCTCGATGGCGGCCTTCGTTGGTTCATAGTGCGATGGCACCCGCACAACCACTGCCACCGCGTCGATCTCCGGCGACTCTGCCATTGCCCGGAAATCATGGAATGCGAGCTTCGCTCCGAAGGCCTGGCGGGCCTCTTCTGCGCTCTCAGGCCGGGTAGTGCAGACTGCCGTGAACTCAACATCCGGACTGGCAAGCAAAGCTGGGAAGTGTGACTGGGAAGCCCAGGTCGAGTTTACGTTCGCACCCACGAACCCCAGGCGGATTTTATCTGCCATGACACGTGCTCCTTAGATTGTTGGTAGGGTCTGCCGGTCGCCCCGAGGAACGAGACTTGTGGGGGCCTTCGGTGCACCTGGACGTGCTTGGCCGCCAGGCTAACCAACGGATACCTGTTCCTCGGCATAGGCGGCTTCAACGAACCCCTCTATCTGGGTCCAGCGGACGTTTCCTGCGTCCCTGGTTAGCTCTATGGTTTCTCCCGAAGAGCTTTCCAGGCCCCTGGGATGGAACACCAGCTCGATGAGGTTATCGTCGGGATCACTGATGTAGGTATAACGCTCCCCGGTGTCCTCCCTTACTCCCTGCTGCGGGTCCTCGCCGCCCGTGCCGGTGAAGGCTCCTCCGGCGGTCCTGGTGTAGGGCACACCCTGGGTCTCCAGGTGGGCCAGCATGGCGTCGAAGTCCTCGACTTCGATGGCGAAGTGGACACGCGGCGCCTTGATGGGGTCGTTGGTGTCGGAGGTGTGGATCTCTCCCGTCCCTAACCGCAACTGGAGCTGACGGCGGTTTAATGCAGGTCCACGGTCTAGGAACTCGGCTCCCAGCACCCGCTCGTACCACTCCCGTGTCCGTTCCCGGTCGGTAATCTGGATGTTGATGTGGTGGATCATGTTTATCCTGGACAACGCATCACCTCCTGGTTGTTCCTGCCAAATGATGGGCCAATTATCCCGCCACGCCCCGCCAGGCGCAAATTGGGCCGCCGGTACCTGCTAAGCTGCGATTGACGGGATGAGGCTCTCGTTGAGCGCCTGCTGACCTCCACAACCAAGTGGCCCTATGCATAGGGTTTGTGTCTGCCAGCACCGGTACTCTCGGGAGGGCGGGTGCCAGTCATCTGGCGGGCAACGAACCAGGTATGAAGTCCGGGCATGGACTGAGTGTATGAGAACCATCGCCAAGGTTTGAGAACCCTGCCCGTCCGGGAACGTGGCCGCCCCCGGAATTGAGAGCATCGGGGTCTCGGGTCCGGATTGTGATACGCCGGAGAAGGGGCCTTGGGTTTGACCACCTGGCAGACCGGTCTTAGAATGCCGGAAGCCAGCCTGAAACCATGTTGGGCCATTTGAGTCATAGGCGGATGCAATGAGCCGGAGCACCGATACTGAACAGATATACGCCGAGTTGCGCCGACGGGCTGTCGCGGAGTACGGAGAGCCGCGTGCGGCGGAGCTTGAGGACTTTCTGAGGACCACCGCGGGCCAGGTCGCGGACGTTGAGTCGGCTGATGTCCATCAGGACACGGAGCCGCTTAACCAAGAGTAGGACCGACACATAACGGGCTACCAACGGGATATCGGGGGAGAGTCCTCCCTCCCCATTCCGACTGGATGAGGTTTGATGATGCCTGAACCCTATGAGCTTTCCGTTGTCGAAGCGGCTTCGCAGATCCGGGACGGGAACCTGTCTCCGGTGGCGCTGGCGGAGTCCCTGCTGGCACGAATTGACGCGCTTGATGGCGACCTGCGAGCCTGGGTGACCATCGACCGCGATGGAGTGCTTGCGGTAGCGCGGGAACGGGAAGCGGAAGTGGAACGAGGCGGGCCGCTGGGTCCCATCCACGGGGTTCCGGTGGGACTGAAGGACATCTTCTACACCGCCGGGATGCTCACGGCCTGTGGCTCCAGGGTGTACGCCGACTTCGTGCCGGACTTCGATGCCACATCGGTGTCGAAGATCAAGGCGGCGGGTGGGATCATCCTCGGCAAGGCGGTCACCACTGAATTCGCAACGTCCGACCCGTCACCGACGCATAACCCATGGAACCTGGAGCACACTCCCGGCGGGTCCAGCAGCGGGTCATCGGCTGCGGTGGCGTCACGGATGGCTCCGGCGGCACTGGGCTCTCAGACTGGCGGCTCCACCTGCCGTCCGGCGGCGTACAACGGCATCGTCGGACTGAAACCTACCTACGGCCGGATCAGCCGCTACGGGGTGGTGCCGGTGAGCTGGTCGCTGGACCACGTCGGGATCCTGACACGCACCGTGGCCGACGCTGCACTGATGCTGACGGTGTTGAGCGGCGAGGACGAAAATGACCCGGGGTCGTTGCGTCATCCGGTCCCGGACTTCGGCGCACGGATGGCCGAGTATGACCGCCCGCCGCGCATCGGGCTGGTGCGGCAGTATTACCAGGACTACGCTACGGCGGAGACCTGGGCGCACACCGAGGAGGTAGCCAACCAGCTTGCGGAGGCTGGCGCGGAGGTGGAGGAGATACCGCTGCCGGACAGCTTCGCCCAGGTCCACAGCCTCCAGCGCATCGTGATGAACGTGGACTGTGCGGGATTCCACGAGGCGAACCACCGCATCCGGGCTGCCGATTACGGGCCGCGAATCCGCGCGGGCATCGAGATGGGCATGATCATTCCGACCGCGACCTACCTGAAGGCCCAGCGCCTGCGGCGTCAATTCCGCGCCGACATGGACCGTATGGCATCCAATGTCGACGTGGTGATGACTCCGGCGACTCCAGCCCCCGCGCCCAGGGACCTGAACACGACGGGCGACGCCGCATTCCAGGTGCCCTGGACCGCAGCGGGGTTGCCATCAGTAGTGGTGCCCACGGGTCTGAGCGAGATGGGTATGCCGATGGCAGTGCAGTTCGGCGGCCCTTGGGCCGAGGAGGGCAAGGTGCTCGGCGTGGCCCAGTGGTGCGAGCGGACCGCGGGGCTGAACCAGGGCCCTCCCAACTACTCGTAGCAGACCAGCGGCTTTGCGCGACCGCGTTGCGGCGGATGCCTCCGCTTCGCTGTCGGGCTCAAGCCAGGTCTAACCCCACAAAGCTCGGTGCCTGCCAACAGCACGCGCTCCGACTACAATCGGAGCGCGTTTTAAGGTATTGGAGTGCGAGCTTACTCGCCCAGCGCCGCCGTCAACACCCACATGGGGCGCTGGCCCACGTCGTAGGTGGCGAGGGGCGTCATCTTTCCGGTGTCGCCGTCGATCCTGTACGAGGCGAGCCGCCCGGTGGCCGAGCCTGCCCCGAAGACGAACTTTCCCTGCGGGTCGAGGCTGAAGGCGCTGGGCACGGCCTCGGTTGAGACGCGATCGGCCGCTGTCAGGACGCCGGTCCGGGCGCCCACAGAGAAACTGGCGATGCTGTTGTGGCCCCGGTTGGGGACGAACAGGAACCGGCCGTCGGATGTCACCTGGATCTGCGAGCAGGTGTTGCGCCCGGTGTAGCCATCGGGAAGGGTGGAGATGGTCTGGAAGGGAGAAAGCCTGCCCTCGGAGTCAATGTTGTAGGCGGTGACACTGCTGCCCTGCTCGTCCGAAAAATAGACCATGTCAAGGGAAGGGTGGAAGCAGTAATGGCGGGGGCCGAGCAGTCCGATCATCTTTATTTGCAGCGGGTCGTTGGGCGCCAGCCGTCCGGTGTCAGCATCGAAGCGGAACTGGAAGATCACGTTGGGGCCAGGAATGTTCTTGGGCGGCTCCAGCACGTTGTCCTGTATGCGGGCGATGTGGGGAACGTAGGCGAAACGGTTGGAGCGGTCGGTAAGGATTGAGTGGGCCCCTTCGGCGGTGGCCAGCGACTCGGTGGGCGGACCTCCCAACTCCCCGTCTGCGCCGATGGGGTGTACGGCGGCGCGCCCGCCGGCGTAGTAGGAGGCCAGCAGGTGCCTTCCGGTGCGGTCGGTAGCCAGGTATGAAGGCGCATCCTCCGGCGTCACCGAACCGGTGCGGGTCAGGCCGCCGGAGGCCGGATCGATGCGGTGGCTGGAGATTTCCGGCACCTCCCGGTGTCCGGCGTAGAGCGTGCGCCGGTCCGGGCTGATGGCCAGCAGCGACGGTCCCCCTGGGAACTGCGCGTCGGCCTGGTGGGTCAGCGCGCCGGTATCAGCATCCATGGTGTAGCAGCCTATCTTGTTGTCATCCTGGGCGGCGACGTAGACATAGTGCGGCATGGTCCTACCTCCTGATCAAAATTCCGGTCGAACAAGCTTTGGATGGTAGTGGCTAATCTGCCATGCCATCCATCATTCACTCCCGCGAAGGCGGAGATCCCTGGATCACTCCTTCTGCAACAACTTGGAGATGGGCTCGTACTGCTCCTTTTGCTCGATACGACTGACTGAAAGCTCCCCTCTCCGGTTGAGAAGCTTGTAAGCGCCCGCGTCCGGCCGTGATGTGATTACCCTGTAGGCATCGTCGACGACTTCTAGTGCGCAGTCATTGTCGATGGCAATTGCCACATCGGAGTGCTTCTGCACCATCTGACGAAAGTCCCCCTCCCGCTTGACGCCAGCCGTGTCGCTGTCGAAGTGGGGACAGCAAAGAGCGTCCACAAGACCCATGCCCTTCACCCTGATGTAGCTCCAGCTTTCAGGCTGATAGAACGCCATGGAGTCGCTATGGCCCCAGCTGAACCAGCAGATACACCCCGCGCTCAATCCGGACAGGACGATTCCTCTATCGTATGCCTCTCGCAGGATGCCATCCACGCCGAGCCTGCGCCAGCGTCTCATCATCTTCAGCGTGTTGCCGCCGCCGACGTATATCAGATCGGCAGAGAGAATCTTCTGCTCAAGCTCCCCCCTGGCCGGGTTGACGCCGAGCAGATAGAGCACGTCAGTGGCACAGCCAAGCTCTTGCCCGTACACGCCCTGAAATGCTTGCCAGTTCTCCCGCGAGTCGCTGCTTGCGGTCGGGATGAACAGGGCCCTGGGACGGTCTGCTCCCGACAGGGAGACGATCTCCCTGTCGATGGCAAGCGTTTCCCCTCCGGCCATGTTGCCGCCGCCTATAGCAACCAGTTTGCCCATGCCTGAACAATCTCCCTGTACGCGGACTTCTTCACGATGCGATCATCACCCGTATGCGCCGGGCGTGTTGCCGGCTTGAGCGGGGGCAGTGCAGCTTCCCTCTCGCCTCGTGGACCTGACCGGCAAGTATGGTGCTATTCTACACTGTGGCCTGGAACGATTGAGAGCGGGGCGGTGGCCGCTGATGTATCCGACTTCCCGGACCAGACAGGTCGGGTGGTGATCAGGCGGGCTTCGCCGACGCTGCGTGGGATAACCCGCCATACAAGACTTGAGGAAGATGATGCTTGATTTCGGACGATTCGAATGGGTGAGCTTTGACTGCTACGGGACGCTGGTTGACTGGGAGACGGGGATCTCCGATGCGGTTGCCGGGGTGCTGGCGTCACACGGGGTGGACAAGTCCAGGGGCGAAATCCTGGCGCTCTTTGCGGACGTGGAGCCGAGGGTGCAGACCTCGGGGGGCGACGTTTTCAGAGAATACCAGGGAGTGCTGCGGGGGGTGATGGAGATGATCGGGGCGGAGACGGGGGTTGGTCTCAGCGAGTCCGAGTTGGGCCGCCTGTCGGACACGCTGCCCGACTGGCCGGTGTTCCCGGATGTGCTGGACGCGCTGAGGGTGTTGAAGGCTCGCTACAAGCTGGCGATTATCTCCAACGTCGACGATGACCTGTTCGCCAGGACGGCCAAGGGGCTTGGCGTCGACTTTGATGCGGTTGTCACGTCACAGCAGGCCCGGAGCTACAAGCCAGACCCGCGCAACTTCAACCTGGCGCTGGAGCGGATGGGGGTCGGGAAGGAGAGGTGGCTGCACGTCGGGGAGAGCCTGTACCATGACATTGGGCCAGCCAACCAGCTTGGCATCGCGTCGGTCTGGGTGAACCGCGCGGACCGGGGAGGCGGGACCCGCCACACCGACGCCGTTCCCGACCTGGTTGTGCCCGACCTCGCCGCGCTGGCAGAGATGGCGGGTGTGCCGTAACCCTCAACCGTGTCCGGGATGGGGCTGGGCCGCGTGGCGGCCCGGTGGGTCCTGGGCCCGATCAAGCCGGAAAAATTCCATTTTTGCGGACATTTCCGGACAAATCCGGACATTTTCACCGGGCAGGGGTGGTGTGTGAGGAGGGTCCCTCAACCGTGTCCCAATCCGGGCTGGGCCGGGCAGCGGTCCCGTAGGTCGCTGCGCCAGTCCAGCGGGATTTTTCTGTTTTTCCGGCCATTTCCGGACAAATCCGGACATTTTCACTCATTGCAGCCCACCGGCCAACCCCAGGAGTCCGTCCCGTTCCCGGGGATTTGTTGCCCGCCATTCCCGGACATTTCCCCACTCCGGCCAACCGGCCGACCCGCCGTGGGGGTACCCGCGCGGTCTTGGGTCCGGGATATGCCGTCCGCACCGGCAGTAGCCCGCCCCTGACCAACACGATACATGATATGGAAACGCGTCCGGGCCTGGCAAGGGGCAAATGTCAGTAAATGGGGTTGTTGTATAATTTGATGACGTAATGGTTGCTGAGTATTGGACGGTGCTTTATGACTAGCAAACAGAAGGCCCAGGATCTTTACGACCATGTACTGCCCCGCATTAGAGAAGCTGCAGAAGAATACTACGGCGGGAACCTCGACCGAGGATTCCGGCATTGGGCTTTCGACACCTATTTTGTGGGATATGACATTGAAGGAAACGACATTGTTGACCACACTGCCATTGACGGGTCCGATGACTTTGAGATCGATGGATACTTCATTCCGGAGACCGACGACGAATCTGTAGTTCATCTATTTCAATCCAAGCGTCGAGAGCCTGGGAGAGGGATGGGGTCAAAAGAACTAGCGGCATTCTTGTTGGCTCCTAAACGCATATTGAATGCGCAGGAAGTCGTGTCTTCCCATAACGAGGAAACAAAGGCTTTACACGACCGCTTAATCGCTATGCTCAAAACAAGCAACGGAGGTTGCTCGATCAACTTGGTGTGGGCAACTAGCGGTCGCCTGACCCCGATGGCACGGAAACATGCAGAAGAGAATCGATCTTGGATCATTACTACTGAGGTAAATGGAAGCCCGACCGAAATACCGGTCACCTTGGAATGCTTGGATTTGACTGATCTCTGTCGGCGTTATGACGATCAACTACGAGGCAGCGATTCTACCATCAAGTGTGACTACACTTTTGACCTAGAGGAGGGCTCCTTTCACGAAACCAACGTCGACGCGAAATATAGGACGTTGTCGATGACACTCCCAGTTAAACAGATCATCGACGTTTTCGTTCGGCACAGTTTTGATATCTTCCGTTTGAATCCACGCGGACCATTGGGCAACAAAGTGAACTCCGATATCAAGAACACACTTCTCGATGAGACCGATAGGAAACGGTTTCACTTGTTGAACAATGGGATCACGGCGATTTCATCCGGATGGGCAATGTCCGAAAATAAGTTACACGTTGAGGACTTCCAGATCATTAACGGATGTCAAACCACCTACACCCTGTGGAACGTGCGTGCCTTAGTGCAAGATGATCCGTCAGTGCTGGTAACTGTCAAATTGATCGACTGCCCCGAGGATTTCGCGCCGAGAATTGCTACGACAACAAACCGACAAACCGGACTGAGGGCCGAGGACTCAATATCTAACGATCAGAATCAGGATAGGATCAAGCAAGAATTTGCTAGCATGTCCCCACCGTGGTTCTATCAGACCAAACGGGGTCAGTGGCAAAGGATGACTAGTTCACAGGAAAGAGAGAAGTTTAGGGTCCCAGAAGGAGACCCTGTCGGCGGCTTCCGGCTGCTTTACAACAAAGAAGTCTGTCAAGCGATCGTAGCCTTTGCTGGATTTCCAGGCGAGGCCAAGGACAACATCCGCAGCTTTATGAAGCCAGATGGAGTTGTGTCGTCTCTTTCGCTGGAGGGAGAAATTAGTTACGGCAGTGTATTTGCTCCTGGTGTCAGGGCGGTTCAGTTGCTTTTACCCGCCCTTATACAGCGCAAGGTTTGGAGGCGGGTAGTTGAGGACAAACCCACGGAAGATTGGCTGGAATATGCTAGATTTCACATTGTCTGGCTAGTCGGGAATATTCTACGTTCTCATTACGAGTCTCAGGATAAATTGTTCGCCGCTTCTCGAGCGACGAAGATTATAGCCCAAATTGATGATTGGTTCGGTCCAGTGTACCAAGTCGCTGTTTCGGCCATCAGGAATTCCTTAGCATACTCTAAGCAACAGGGAGAGTTCTCAGGAAACCGAGAGTTTTTCCGAACGCCATCCAAATATCGGGCAATTGAATCGAATGTACAGAGTGCACTCAGCTTGGCGTCGAGTTTTGGTGACCCGATGGCAAATCTGCCAGCTTAGCTCAAAGATGTGGCGGCCACCTGAGATGAGGCGAACTCGGCAACAGCCTCCCAATCAATCTCGCCGTGCGGGTTGCACATAAGGCGGTAAAACTCTGCCGACAGGCGATTGACCGTTCGCCCGTACATTTCAGACGTCCGGATATTGTTACCGACGGATGCCTTTCGCAGAGGCTCCACTATTCGCTTGTACAATTCGGCGTCTCCCGAGATTAACTCCCAAAACGCAGGGCCGCAGTATTTCACGTATTCGCCCTCGTCCGTAACTGGGTTCCATCCGTAGAAACAGCCGTTGATGGCGATTACATCCGCTGACGGGCTAGCCCTTTCGATACTCATGGTAGCGTCTCGGAAGTTATCCTCCAGTGCAAGGGACTCGTTACCCTCATCGTAATCCGGGTATGGAGTGAAGGTTACGACATACCAATCGCCGTCCCTGGCAAATTCCAGGTCGATTCCCCTCAGCTCAGACTTCCAACCGCCGTAGGTCATTCCGCAGACATATACCACCAGTTGTTCCATTAGCTGACCGAACCAATGCGATTCGTAATGGTCGAGATGCTTGTCCAATAGTGACCGTACAAGATCGTCTACACGACTGGACCCTTTTTGCATTAGCTGGTAGGGATTCTCGCCTTGCAGCAAGTCCGACAGGCCTACCGGGTCCAGCATGTCCGGCAGTTCGGCATAGAAACCGTTTACGAAAGATTCGATTTGTTCGGTGGTCACTATGTTCATATAGCCAGCCTTTGATCTGTGATGATATATAATCGCTCCACCAACCGGACCGGATATTACCCGTCTCGCCGCGGGAAATCCAATAGCGAATGTCACTGATTTTGTGGAGAACAGGTGGTAACCAGCGTCAATCCTAAATTGCAGCAACGGCTTTCCCAATTTGGGAGCGCCCACCCTGGCCGGGAACTTGTGGATGCATCCACGATTGAATCTGTGAATACGATGGTTGCCTGGCTATGCCAGCAGTCGGATACTGTTTCCGCCACTGTGTCCAACGACGGTATGCTTTCCATTGCTACGGTTTTCCCAAACGATGTGCGGTTGTACGTTGAGATTGAGCGGGACGGTAGTACCGGAGCGGCGGTGACCCGGGAGCGACGTTACGCCCATGACATCCCTGTAGACAGCATCGCCGACCTGACCCCGGAGGTAATTCTTGCCGCCGTCGGCTAAACCCCCGGCTTTACCTCTCCTGCGAAGCGTTCCATCTGGGATATGAACTCGGACTCGTCGCGGGCGCGGGGTTCGATGACGAGGTAGGTGAGGCCCGCGTCCCGGTAGGCGCGGGCGTCTTCGGCCACCTGCTCCGGGGAGCCGCGCATGGGGAGGCGGTTCTGGGGCAGGGGGGAGTTGGTGAGGTCCATGCCGGTGCGCAGGGAGACGTCGAAATTGACCTCTTCCCGTCCCGTCTCGGCCAGCAGTTCCTCAAGCTGCTTTCCGATTTCCTTTATCTCACCGGGCGCCAGCCTCACGCCGTGCCAGCCGTCGCTCAGGTGGGCGGCCCGGCGCATGGCGCGGCGGGTGATGCCCCCGGTCCAGATGGGCGGGTATGGTCTCTGGGCCGGCTTGGGGTACATGGTCATGCCGGAGAAGCGGTAGTAGTTCCCGGCAAAGTCCGGCTCGTCACGCCGCCAGAGGGACTGAAGCAGCCGGATGTGCTCGTCGGTGACCTGCCCCCGGTTCTCGTAGTCCGAGTCCAGCACGTCGAACTCCTCCTTCATCCAGCCCACGCCAACCCCGACGATAAGCCTGCCGCCGGAGTATACGTCGAGGGTGGAGAGCATCTTGGCGTTGAGCACGGCGTGGCGGTAGGGCAGCACCAGGACGCTGAAGCCGAGGCTGATGCGGGAGGTGACCGCGGAGAGGTAGGCCAGGGTGGTCACCGGCTCCAGGATTTTCTCGTCGGGGCGCAGGGGGAATGCGCCGTCGGAGCGGTAGGGATAGCGGGAACCGGGGGTTGTGGGCAATACCAGGTGGTCGCTGACAAATGCCCCGTCGAACCCGAGTTCCTCGGCGCGGACGGTCAGCCGGGTGAGGGTTGGCGGGTTGGCCAGACCCCCGAGATTGGGCAATATTACTCCGAATTTCATGGGCTCCCTATCTTCCGGCCGGGACGCTCCTGACATGTCTCCGGCCTCGAGTTTGCTTGACACTATTATGGGCGAATGCTAGAATCGCCGACGTTCCCAGCCTTAATTTGTGTTGTGCGCATGGCCATATTTCGACGACTGTTTTGAAATCCGATCCCGGGTTTCGCGTCGCCAAGTACCGGGAACCGCCGGCCGAGCACCCCATCTGAGAACACTGATCCTCTACGTCACTGAGGGCCGGCACATTCGCAGAGGATCCAGGTCTTAAGGAGGAAGGTTCATGGCTCCTGAAATCATGAAGGGGCTGAAGGATGTATACCTGGACACCACAGAGTCCAGCTTCATCGACGGCCAAGAAGGAAAGCTGCTGTACCGTGGATATAATATCCACGACCTGGCGGAAAAGTCCACTTTTGAGGAAGTGATTTACCTTCTTCTCTATGGCAACCTCCCGAGCAAGGAACAGCTTGCGGAGTTCGATGTCCACCTGAAGGCCAACCGGCGGATACCCGACGAGGTTATCCAGGTGCTGGAGCTGGTGAAGAACAGCCACCCGATGGACGCGCTGCGCACGGGCATCTCGGCCATGTCGGCCTTCGACCCCGAGGTGACGGACAACTCGGTGGATGCAACCATCCGGAAGGGCATCCGGCTGACGGCGATGGGTCCGACCATCGTGGCAGCGCACCACCGCCTGAGGCAGGGGCTGGAGCCTGTGGCCCCGAACCCTGACCTGAACCATGCCGGGAACTTCCTCTACATGCTGTTCGGCGAGGTCCCGGACCAGGAGACCACCAACCTCCTCGACGTGGACTTCATTCTCCACGCCGAGCACGGCGCGAACGCTTCGGCCTTCGGGGCGCGGGTCGCCGCATCGACAATTTCCGACCTTCACTCGGCGGTGGTCACGGGCGTCGGCGTCCTGAAGGGCCCGGCCCACGGCGGAGCGGCCGAGGAAGTTATGAAGATGGCCCTGGAGATCGGCCAGCCGGAGAATGCGGAAGAGTATTGCCGCAACATCCTGGACAACGGCGGCCGCATCATGGGCTTCGGACACCGGGTATACAAGGCCGAGGACCCGCGGGCGCGGCACCTGCGCGACCGGTCACGGGCACTGGGCGAGAAGCTGGGGGAGCCCCGCTGGTTCCAGATCCTCAACTACGTGGAAGAAGAGGTGATGGTGCGCTACCGTTCGCGGGGCATCTTCGTCAACGTGGACTTCTTCGCGGGTTCGATCTACTACCTGCTGGATATTCCCGACGACCTGTTCATCTCCATCTTTGCCCTGGGCCGCATCCCCGGCTGGACTCTCCAGTGCGCGGAGCAGTACGACGACAATATACTTATCCGTCCATTGCTGGAGTACTCCGGCGAAATGGACCTGGAGTACGTGCCGATCGAGCAGCGGTAGCCGGGCGGGCATTACACCGCTACATCAGAGTGATCTGGAGGGGGCCAGTGTGGCCCCCTTTTATATTGGGACTAGAACACTTGAATCCGTCGAAGTGGGCACCCCACTTTCCATTGAGGAGATTTCCCAGATTCTCCTCTAAAATGGACTCGTGCCTTTCTTGCGTTACTATGAAGTAGAAGCGTGCTGTTCCTCGGTGATACCACAATGCCCAAAAGGGATTGGCCAAACATAGGTTCTTTTGCAAATATCTTGAAACGCGTTTGAGTTGTTGGACCGCTGAGCTCTGTCGCGTCACATGGTGGTAGACTACCAGACTTTGGCCCCTCTGATAGAAGCGGCGGAGTTCGCTCACAAGTACGTGCTTGGGGCTATTGGTGGTTTCGGATGTAATGCCATTGTCAGGGTCAATGAAAACCACATCGGCTTTCTCGGTCTCTTTAAGGGCACCATCAAGCCATACTTGACGGGCTTTGAGCCTTGAATCTTGCGACGTATTCGGTGCGTGTGGCAAGAATGGTTCGTAGTACAGAGTGTTTTTTGGAAGGATCTTGCTCTGGCGGACCGCGCTGACATTACGCTGATTAGTTGCTATCAGACGCTGAAGCGTGTTATAGAGCCCAGAATCATAGTCCTTTAGGTTTGCATAATCCGTGAATTTACCGTCGTTATTGGACTCGCCCTGATTGAGATACCAGACAATGCCCAAGCTTAACCCACAACCAGTCCCTGGAATTCCAGGACGACCGAATATCTCTCTGAGCAAGCCGTACTTGCCGAAGTCTCCTATGTCGCCGACGTAGCGGTTTTGCATCGATTTCAATTGCCCTATGGATTATCGCCGTCTGTAGCGTATGGAAAATCTGGAAAATACCTGAAAACCGATGGAAAATATGGATAGCACTAATGCAAATGTGGCGATTCCTAATGCAGTCAGTGGCCATCCACCGAGTAATTGTCCATTATCCGGAGCCACTGGACGAACTATCAAAACAGCTAGTGCAGTGACTACCGCAGCTATAGCTGTAAACATTACCGCGAAGAGAGTTATAGCAAAATTGCGGAAGTCTGTAAGTCCTTCAAGATCCCTCAGCGCTTCGTAGGGGCCACTACGGAGGTTGTACTGGTCGAAAGAGTTGATCGGTGGGTTTATCGTGGGCTCAGGGGTCCTATCAGGATATCTGCGATTCTTCACTCTGGCGAAACGAGTGGTTCTAACAAAATCAATTGTGAATAATGTCTCACCCGCCTTGATTTCAACTATATCGTTCGACAGATTATAGAGTGGACACGGAAGATACCCCACCCAACCGGGGTCTACTTGCAATGCTCCTACCCATAGCAGACCTCGGTACACCATGTCTACCTTAAGGTTCCATCTACCGACTAGGAACCTTGGTATGTTGAGTTCTTCCTGAGTTCGAACGATTGCTACTTGATGGGGTGGAATTACCAGAGGGTTCTTGTGGTCAATGCGAACTCGTTGGCCGCCTAGCCTGGCTTCAGGCCCTAGGGTTAGCTGATAACGTGCCGGCTTGAGATTGTTTTCATTGAATGGGGAAATTAGAGGATAATCGGCCCGCGTTGAGTAGTACTTGATTTCATCATCGAGCAATACTGCACCGGGCCAAGACTCCCAAACGTCGTGGCGCGGGTCTTGATCTAATGATTCCCATTGAGTCGCCATGACCGTCAAGAAACTCAGTCAACCGCAGAGAGTGCAAGTCCACTCGGAGCCCAATGCTCTCTCGAATCTCTCCGGTCTACGATATGCTCGTTGGTTGGCCCTGTTCCGACCAAAACTACCGGTACGCTAGTCTGGGACTCCAGTTCGTTGACGAACCGACGGGCGCAGTCTGTCAGATCTGACCAGTCTGATACGCCATAATTGTCATAGTTAATGTAGTCGACACCGTGCAACGCAATCTGCGTCGGCGCGTTCGCGAATACCGCTTGTTCCACCACGTCCCAGTCAAAACTCGCTACGCGCCGCAATCGCTTGGTTGTGGTCGTAAATTCCGCAATTGGGTGAGGATAGCCGCTCTCCCGTTGGACGTCCTCCCAAGTGGTTTCACCCGGCAATGGTCCGGAATTCCCGGCTACTCGAATCGGATACGTCCGAATCGCCATTATTACTTCGTAGTCCCGGACGCCAAGGCCTACTTCACCCAAGAAACTGTGCGCGGTAGTGTCCCGAGCGGTTCGGTAGGGCCACTCCTCTGCGTGGTAGAGGGACAGCCCGAAGCCCTGGGTTCCTTCGACTACGATTGACTTGTCCTGGCAGATGGCTGATGCCAATTCATCCCGCACTGATGTAACGAAAGGAACAAGGGCTGGATGATCCTTGGCAGGCCGGAAGTTGGGCTCTCTGAGCGCCCTGCGGCTAACTGCCGAACCAACGCCAGTTGCAGTAGAACCCAAGCGCCCATTGAGCTCCATGGACCTCTCGTAATCCAAGTCCACCTGTTCAATGACTCCGGCATTTCCATCGATACCAATGCGTTCCGGTGTTAAACCACAGGCATCGATTTCCCGGAGGAAAACATCTGGGTTTACCAATGCCCCCGCCGCGATCAGGAGGCGCGTGTTTGGGTTGACGAATCCGGCAGGTACCTGGCGCAACTGATATCGCTGGCCTTCAGCGTAGACAGTATGGCCCGAATTCGGACCACCGCAACGAACCATGTAGTCCACGTTGTCGGTGACGGCCAAATGGGCGCAGATTTTCCCCTTCCCCTCCGACCCGAACTGTCCTCCGACGACTACGGTGACAGCCATGGATTACCTCCTCTGCGGGTTCCGTGTAGGGAGTCGTACTGCCATTGCCTGATGGCAAAAGCGGCGACTTAACATAAATATCAGTCCATGTCAAGCGATTATAGAACGTTTTATCAAGCTTTTCGGGCGACATTGTCGCACCACGTGCAATACAATGCAACTAATGTCTGCAGAAGAGGAAATACGCCGCCGGATTGCCGAGAAGGGTCCCATTACCTTCGGCGAGTTCATGGAGGTGGCGCTCTATTGGCCCGGGGGCGGGTACTACACTTCCTCCGGGAACGCGGATCCTCTACGTGGCGGAGGGCCGGAGCAGCCGCAAGGGATCCAGGTTTCAGAGGAACGGATCGGGGCGTCGGGGGACTATTTCACCAGCCCGTTGGCGCATCCGGCGTTCGGGGCGCTGATTGCGGTGCAGCTTTACCAGATGTGGCGGATTTTGGACTGTCCCGGCGTGTTCACCGTGCTGGAACCGGGAGCCGGTGACGGCCTGCTGTGCCGGGACGTGCTGGAATACGCCGGGGAGGTTTCCCGCGATTTCAGGGACAGCTTGCGCTACTTCTGCATCGACAGGAGGTCTGGAGCGGGACACGAGCGAGGGCTGGCCGGGGCCCACAGGATTGTGGCCGACACCCTACCTCTTCGGGGTGTGGTGGGCTGCATACTGTCCAATGAACTGCTCGACGCCTTCCCGGTGCGACAGGTGGTCATGCAGCCGGAAGGGCTCCGGGAGGTGTACGTCGACCAGGTGGGCGGCCTGCTGATCGCGTGTACCGACTACACATTCGATGTTGGGCCGGTCTCCAGGTTGACGGACCTCGACTTCGTGCCAGCGGAAGGGCAGACCCTGGAAATCAACGTGGACCTGGCGTCGTGGACATTCGGGGTGTCACGGGCGCTGGAGCGGGGGTTTGTGCTGACCGTCGATTACGGACGGAGCGCGAGGGAGCTATATTCGGTGGAGGAACGTTTCCGGGGAACGCTGACCACATTCTACCGGCACGTGCAGACCGACAGCCCCCTGGAACGCATCGGACGCCAGGACATGACCTCACAGGTGGACTTCACGTCGGTGGTCCGGTTGGGAAAACGCGCGGGGCTGGATTTCCTGGACATCACGGACCAGCGTTCATTCCTTGGCAACCTGGGCATGGGACACATGCTGGAACGCCTCCGCTCTGCGGTCACGGACCGGATGGAGTTTGCAGACAACCGCCGGGGGATGCAGGAACTTGTCAGTCCCGACGGCCTGGGAGACTTCAAGGTGCTGGCCCAGGGCAAGAACGTGGGCGGCGCAAGCCTGTGGGGGTTCGAGCCGTCGGATGAGGCCAGGAAGTTGGTTGCTGGCCTGCCGACACCAGTACTGACGGAGCGGCACCTGAACTTGCGGCAGGGACTCAACCCCGGCTGGCAGGGTTAGACCTGTGGGCGTGGGGCAGGAATGATTGAGGCTGACGGGCAGGTTGCATCGCCAGCCTCGGGCCGCTGACCAATACGTCTTATTCTAACCCGCCAGGTCTATCCGGGTGGCTACGGGCTTCATGCTTTCGACCACGAATGCTATGTGCTCGTCCAGGTCTATGCCCAGCTCTTCCGCGCCCTTCAGCAGGTCGTCCCGGTTCACGTCCTTGGCGAAGCCCTTGTCGCGCATCTTGCGGCGCACCGACCGTGGGGTCACATCGTCAAGGCTCTTGGAGGGGCGCACCAAGGCAACGGCGCGGACGAACCCTGAAAGCTCGTCCACCGCGAACAGGGTGTGCTCCATCAGCGATTCCCTGGGGATGCCGGTGTGATCGCCGTGGGTCAGAACGGCGCGGATGATGTCGTCGGGGTAGCCGTGGTCGCGGAGGATTTGCGCGCCATAGTTGGGGTGGTCCTCCGGCGTCGGGCAGATTTCCCAGTCGAAATCGTGTAGCAGACCCGCGATAGCCCAACGGTCCTCGTCCTCGCCGAACTTCCGGGCGTAGCCGCGCATGGACGCTTCGACGCTGTAGAGGTGCTTCATCAGCATCTCCGTCTTGACGTGGTTGTGCAGAAATTCTATGGTCTGGTCTCTATCCATCACGTCCACTGGTATTCTCCTCCTCTACGCCATCAGGCATGGGATCGGCAGCAGGGCCGTCGGCAGCGGGCCGTGTCCGGCGTGGTTCGCAGCGGACAGCCGTGGTCAGGAAACCGCTGTGGGCTACCATGCGGTGGGCCGGCCGGACGCTACGGTCGGTGACGTGCCAGGGCCGGAGCAGGGTTTCCACTGTTTCGATCATCTGGAAGCGGGCGTCTTCCTCCAGCGCCAGGGTCAGCCGGTGCACCTGGAGAATGGTGGGCAGGAAGCTCAGGACGATGCCTCCCATCACCAGGGCGTCTCCCACGGTACCGACCGTCTCCCACGGCTCCGGCACGTCCAGCACCACCCGGTCCACGCCGCGCTCGGATATGCCCTCGTAAATGTTGCCCACCTTGATGGTGAGCCGGGAGGTGTCGCCAACGACCTTCTCGATGTTGGCCGTGGCGCGGGGAAGCACCGATTCTTCGATTTCGTAGGTGATGACCTTCCCTTCGTGGCCGACGGCCCGCAGCAGGGCGGCAGTCAACGATCCGGAGCCGAGGCCGCCTTCGATGACCGTCGCGCCGGGGAAGATGTCGGCCAGGGTGACGATGTTGCCCAGGTCCTTGGGGTAGACAATCTGGGGGCCGCGTGGCATCTCCCGGACGTAGTCGCCCAGTGTGGGGCGCACGGCCAGCAGGGTGTGGCCCCTGTCGGTGCGGTACCAGCCGCCGACGGTGTGGCCGATCAGGTCGGTGTGGGGCAGACGCCCCTGGTGGCTGTGGAACGTCTGGCCTTCGGACAGGGTCAAAAGGTGGCGACGGCCCTTGCGGTCTTGCAGCAGCGCCAGGTCGCCTTCATTGAACAGGTTTTTGTCGAACAGGTCCTTGTCCGGGGCCACGTGCCGTTCCTTTTCCGCAGCTGTAGCGGGGTTGTTCCGTAGCGCGGATCACCGGCTATTGTACGTCATTTTCCCGCGACCTGCCGGGCTTTGCGCGTACGGGGCTGTTGCGCTAAAGTGGAGGCAGATGAGACGACGGCTGTTTACCCTGGAAGAGGCCAACGCGGAGCTGCCCTGGCTGACTGAGACCTTCGCCGGTCTGATGCCGGTGCGGGACGAGTTGGCCGTGCGGCAGCAGGAGCTTCTGACGTTGCTGCGGGAACGCCGGGGCAACGGCGCGACCAGCCGGGAGACGGAGCGGCGCGATCTCCAGCGCACGGTTGACCGGCTGACCCAGGAGCTCCAGGGGAAGCTGAGGGAGATTGGGGAGAGGGGGATCATAGTCAGGGACCTGACGAGTTGGCTGGTGGACTTTCCTTCGGAGCGCGAGGGCCGGGAGATTTACCTCTGCTGGATTCGCGGGGAGGAGACCATCGGGTTCTGGCACGAGACAGACGCCGGGTACAGTTCCCGCCAGCCGTTGTAGGGGCCGGTTCCGGCCATTTTCGCCGCGGGTGCGGCGGGAAGGTGGCATTTCCGGTCAGGCCGGGCTATGATTATGTCGACTAATGACTGAGCGCAATTCAACCTGAGGAGGAGAAGGTCATGGCAGCAGGCTATACTGTTTGCATCGGGACCGTCGGCGGCGGTCTGTCGCGGACCACAGACGGCGGGGCCACCTGGGACCGTATCCGGGACCCCCTGCCCTCTGAGTGCAACGTGCGGGCGCTGGCGGTGTACCCGGACGACCCGCACCGCGTCATCGCAGGCACTGACGTAGGCATATACCGCAGCGACGACGGGGCGACGACCTGGGACAAGCTGGACTCGCCCATGGACGACCTGCAAATCTGGTCGGTGGCCGTGGACCCCTCGGACTCGGAGACGATTTTCGCCGGCACCAGGCCCAACGCCTACCGCTCCCGGGACGGGGGCAAGACGTGGGACCACCTGGAGATGGGCCTGACCATTCCATGTCCCGTGGGGATTCCCCGGACGACCAACATGATTGTTGACCCCCGCGATAACCGCACGGTCTGGGCGGGCATTGAGGTCGACGGGGTGTACAAGAGCCTGGACGGCGGAGATTCATGGGTGCATCTGCCGGACCTGGGGCCGGACCCGTTCCACGGGGACATTCACGGGATGACCCTGAAGGCAGGGCCGACCACTTCCATCTACTGCACCAGCCCATTCGGCATCGCCACCAGCACTGACGAGGGCGAGAGCTGGGACTATCACTACTTCCCCAAGTTCAACGAGAACGATACCCGCTCCTACTGCCGGGGAATGGTGATCAAGGCGGACGACCCCAACGTGATGTTTGTGGGCAACGGAGACTCAATTCCCGGCTTTACCGGGGCCATCCAGCGCACCAGCGACGGCGGCCAGACTTGGGAATCGGCCGCGCTGCCCCAGGAGCCGAACTCGGTGGTCTACTGGTTCGGCACCCACGCCGCGGTACCCAACGTTATCGCCGCGGCCAGCCTCTACGGGTACGTGTACCTGAGCACCGACGGCGGCGATTCCTGGCAGAAGCTGAAGAAGGAGTTCGGGGAGATCCGCAGCGTGGCGGTGATGCCTAACTAGGGCTCGGACGCGGGTTTTCCGGCCCAGTCCCCAGGCGTTGCAGACGGCCTGCTACGGCAGGCCGTCTGCGTTTCTCTGAATCAAATTCCGGGAGCGGGTCCCAGAATCACTAGCACGGGAACCTCAAACGGCTTTCCCCATTCCCCGTCGGCAGTCTTGCAATCGAGCAGGAACCTGTAAGTTCCCGCCGACGATACGGGGAGTCCCGAGAAGTTGAACCATACCCGGTAGGCACCGAAATCCTCCAAGTTGACCTCAACATCCGCCCGCCGGTGCTCGAGACCGTCGGGGCTGATTATGGTGACCCTTGCATTGCCACGTTCCTGTAACGACGGGGCAGAGCGGGCTATCGAGGCCAGTAGCCGGAACTGGTAAGGGATCATTCCGGCCACCTCTCCGGGTTCTGACTCTGGCGGAGCGGCTAGGAAGCGCATCTCGTCTATGACATTGAACACGGATAGCATGTTCGTGGTTTTGTCCTGTACGAAACCTTCGCACAAGAGTGCCCATACTACTTTCATGCACCTCCTCGACCGCCAGCAGCCATCGTCGGCATGGCGGGCTCGGCGAGAACCTTTCCCGCGCCGCTGGCAAGGGGGCATGGGTTGAAAACCCACCCGCCGGTGCCGCTTGCCACTGCCGGTTCAGTAGCACCATTTTGACCCGTCATCATGTCTCCGGCTGAAGCGGACGCCGACGGCGGGAGCAAGACTAGGCGCGCCACTTTCCATGCGTAAAAGCAATTGGGAGCGCCAACCACACAGAGCGCTCCAATGTTCGCATAGCTTGGCCGTACTAGAGACAGCAGCCACAGGCAGACTGCAAGAGCGGTGTCCCCGGGATTTTCGTATTGGGTGTCTATCTCTCGCCGCGAAAGCTCGCAGACATGCTCCAATACGGTCTCCAGCGCCTTTTCCGACGACTGCATGGCCTGGCTCATGGCCGCGACCGCCGGTTCCTCCCGCACCGATCTCATAAACAGCGAGAAGCTGCTGACCACGTTGAGCCGCACGTCGAAATCGATGCTTTCTATCTCGTCAATGGCGTCGCTCCACTCCATATCTGTCCGTCCAAAACTCGGCTGGAACCCCCAGATGAGGATTAACGTCGTGCATATTGTGGATAAACTCGCCGTCAGCCCCCCATTGGCTCAGCACGATAACATCCCTGGAATTGTTCACCCAGTATGGTCCGATTTGCCAGATTATGCCGACATGGGAAAATTCGCCATCGTTCCCACGATAAACCACCAAATCGCCCCTGTCTATCTCGGACTCGCCGACCTGAGCGTATCCGTCATCGTGCAGAATCATCTCCAAGTGTTCCAGTCCAATGCGCGTCCGCCGGGATGCAAAGACCATTCCCATACAGTTGTACACGCTCCGCAGCGACCTCACGGCGATTGATAGATGGCTTGCTCGGTGCATCTCCAGTGCGGCTTCCATTTCCTGCCGGGTCCGCTGCGTTCGCTGTTCGTTGGGAATGTCGCGGCCCTGTTTGGTCGCAAGCGGAATACCGGGTGGAACGAGATAATTCGTCCCGGAAGCGTCAAACAAGACCAAACTCCGTCCCCTAGATGAACCGGGCCTGCTGCCTTGCTGCGGCGGCGTGGTCTATGTAGACGGTGATGGTCTCGGTGAAGAAGTCGAAGGCTTCGGTGCCCTGCTCCCGCTGGCCCACGCCCGACGCCTTCAGGCCGCCGAAGGGCAGATGCACTTCGCCGCCCAGGGTGGGGGCGTTCACGTGGACCATGCCGGTCTCCACCGTGTTGATGTACTCGAAGGCGCGGGTCAGGTCCCGGGTGTACACCGACGAGGACAGGCCGAAGTCGACGCTGTTGGAAATCCGTATCGCGTCCTCCAGGTCCCTGGCCTTGAAGACGGTCAGCACCGGGCCGAAGATTTCCTCGCGCGCGATGCGCATGTCGGGGGAAACGTCGGTGAAGACAGTGGGCTCGATATAGAACCCCTCGCCATAGTCGCCCTCAATGAGACCGTGGCCGCCGTAGGCCAGGTTCGCGCCTTCCTCAGCGCCGACGCCGATGTATTCCAGCACCTTGTCGTACTGGCCCTGGCCGCACAGGGGGGACACGTCCACCGAGGGGTCGATGCCGTCGCCGACCTTCAGCTTGCTGGTGCGGTCGATGAGGTCGTTGACGAACTCGTCGTAGACCGACTCCTCGACGATCACCCGGCTGGTGGCGGTGCAGCGCTGGCCGGTGGAGCCGAAAGCGCCCTGGACTATGCCGCCGAGGGCCTTGTCCATGTCGGCGTCGGCCAGCAGGATGACCGCGTTCTTGCCGCCCATCTCCGCCTGCACCTTCTTCAGCAGCTTCGCCCCGTTGCCGTACAGCTCGGTGCCGATTTCCGTGGAGCCGGTGAAGGAGATGCCCTTGACGTCGGGACTCTCCACCAGGGCGTTGCCCACCTGCCCGCCGGGGCCGGTGACCAGGTTCAGGACTCCCGGGGGCAGACCCGCCTCCTCGAAAACCTCCATCAGCTTGATGGCGCTCAGGGGCGTGGATGACGCAGGTTTGAAGACCAATGCGTTACCGCATATCAGGGCCGGAGCGATCTTCCACGTCGGAATGGCGATGGGGAAGTTCCAGGGAGTGATTATGCCCACCACGCCCAGGGGTCGCTTGATGGTGTAGGCCACGGTGTTGGGCAGCTCCGAGGGGGTGGTGTAGCCGAACATCCTGCGGCCCTCGCCCGCCGCGTACTCGATGATGTTCATGGCCCGCCTGACCTCGCCCCGGGCGTCGCCGATGGGCTTGCCCTCCTCGATGGTGATGGTTTGGGCGATCTCGTCGGCCCGGCGGCCCATGATTTCCAGGGCGCGGAAGAGGAATCCGGCGCGCGCCGGGGCGGGAGTGTTGGCCCAATCATTCAGGGCATCCTTGGCCGCGGCTACTGCGGTAAGGGCGTCGTCGGCGTTGGAGGTCTGGAATCCCCCAACCGATTCGGTCTTGTGGGCCGGGTTGTAGACCTGGTAGGTCCGCCCGGAGACCGATTCCACCCATTTGCCGCCGATGAAATTCTTGTGCGTGGTCACCCCTGTAGTTGTCATACTGACTCCTCAACCCTTAACATTCCGTTGGGAAAGACTGTTTGGAAAACCATGATTTGCCCGTAAGTTATCATCCCCGTTCAGCTACAGCAAGCAGCATTTGCCAGGGTAGGACCAGCCGGAGACTTGGACCATATGAGCGCCGACCTGGAAGACCAACACAACGAGGCTGTGGAAGACTCCCTGCCTGATCCACCGCTGCCGTCCTACGGGCGGCGGCTGTGGGAAGTGGTCTGGGCATTTCTGCCCCTGGGGTGGATTGCCTTTGGCGGGCCGCAGGCGCACATCGCCCTGATGCAGGAGCGGTTCGTGGAGCGGAAACGCTGGCTGGACGAGCGCCGCTTCGTCGAGTTGCTGGGGCTGGGCCAGGGACTTCCGGGGCCAACCTCCACCCAGATGGTCGTGGCCGTGGGCACCGCCCGCGCCGGTCCTTTGGGCGGGTTGCTGGCTTTCTTCTGTTTCCTCTATCCGGCGGTAGTCATCATGGCCTTGGCCGGACTGGGGGTAGCCCAGTTCCTGACGCCCGACAACCGCCCGCCGTGGTTGGATGGGGTCGGAGCTGGAGCGGTGGCGTTAGTCGCGTCGGCGGCGTGGCGGCTGGGCCGGGTGGTGGTCACGACGCGGCTGACCATGGGGCTGATGCTCTTCGGCGCGGCGGTTGCCGTGGTGCTGCGCCAACCCTGGGTCTTTCCTGCGGTGCTGGCAGTAGGCGGGCTGGTCACGGCAATCGCGCTGCGGGGTCAACGGCCCGATTCCGATGATGCTGCTGCCGACCGTCCCCTCTCCAACCTGGGAATCTCGCCTCCGGTGGGCGCGGTCCTGCTGGTGGTGTTCCTTGGCCTGTTGGCCGGTCTCATTGCGGCGCGGGCCTACTTCGACTGGACGCCCCTGGCCCTTGCCGAGTCCTTCTACCGCATGGGTTCGCTGGTGTTCGGCGGCGGGCAGGTGGTGCTGCCCATGATGCTGACCGAGGTGGTGACGCCCGGTTGGGTTACCGAGGAGGAGTTCCTGGACGGGTTCGCGTTGATGCTGGCCCTGCCGGGACCGATGTTCAGCTTCAGCGCCTACCTGGGCGCGGCCTACTGGGGCGTGCCCGGCGCGCTGATAGCTTTCGTTGGGCTGTTCCTGCCGGGGGTGCTGGTCATCTACGCCGTGCTGCCCTTCTGGGAAAGGGTGCGCACCCGCCCGCTGGTGAGCGCATCGCTGGTGGGTGTGAACGCCACGGCCATCGGACTGGTGGTGGCCGCGGTGTTCCTGCTTTGGGACAGGGCAGTCGACTCCCCGGCACAGGCCGCAATCGCCCTGCTTGCCTTCGGAGCGGTGATGTTCTTCCGGGTGCCCGCGCCCCTGGCCATCATCGGTTCCGGGGCGCTGGCCTGGCTGTTCCACCTGGTCAGAATGTAGACAAGCACGGCACTATCGAGGACGTTGCCCCATGACCGGCGCGGGGCTGACCCGGACGTATAGGCTCCGTCCCTGATGTCCCGTTCTACTGGCCGGAGAACTCGATACCGGCCCCGACTATCTCGATCTGCAATGACCTGGTGTCCGGGGCCTTGTGCTTGAACTGGACGCCCACTGTAATGTTCAAGCCCTTGTCCACCTCGGGAGTGCCCGGAATCTCGAACCTGCCGTCAAGGTGGTCCCCCTCAAGTCCCAGGTCCATGTGTTCGGCGATGCGCTTCTCGCCGTCGTAGACGATGACCTCATGGACTATTGCGTGGGAGCGGGTCCTGAAGCTGACCAGGGCGGCGTTGGCCTTGGTCCTGTTCCCGTCAACCACGGCTGGGGTGGGCACCGGGAAGTGGACCCAGGTGTTCTGGCCGTCTGTGCCCTCGATGCGGACGAAGGGGCCGGTGTGCCTTACCGAGGTGATGCGGTTGGGGTATTCGACCTGCATCGTTGTGCCGTGTACCCAGGAAGTGTACTCTCCCATGCCATCTACTCCCTCTCGACCGGACTTCCGGGCGCTCAGTGCCGATCCGTCCGGGGATATTGTCCCAGTGCTGCGGCCCCGGATCTTATGAACCGATGCCGACGCAGGGATTATATCCCCTGCAGCGTAAGTGGTACAGACCAAACCCGTGCTATGACATAGGGCGGGGAGCAGATGTTGGGAGTGTATAATGCCGGATAGCAGGATGTGACTGGAATACCGTATGGCAACCGAGCCGGTCCTACCCGAACCCGGGCTGCAAACTACCGGGGACCGCAGGGCCATGAGCCGCATGTTCATCCACCATGCCCGCGAGGAATTGGAACGTGGACGCCGTCTCCAGGCTGGGGAGAAGGCCTGGGCGGCGGTTGCCCAGCATTTGAAAATCATCGGGGAACAACGAGGCTGGCACCATGTATCGCACTGGCAGCTTGAATGTATCGGCCGTCTAATCGTAGCCGAATACAACGAGCCGGAACTCGGTAACGCTCTCTCGGATGCCTACAAGGGGCATCAGAACTTCTATGAGAATCAGAGAAGCATGAGAGAAATTGGAGAGGCCGTTGAAGCGGTAGAAGAAATGATGCCGTTGCTGGAATCTCTCGACTTCCGGGATCCTCAACCATCAACCATCACGTCCAATAGCCAGCGTAGGCGGCTGGTGGAAGTTACCGGAAACGCCGATTTACGGCTGGGTGACACGTCCCTGGTGGGGTTTTCGCTCCGACATTCCGAGTCCGCTCAACGAGACGGGGAATCACAGGAGTAGCCTGGCTTCGCGCAAGCTACTTATCCATAAAGCTGCCAACCTCGGCAAAGTGGGGAGACCGCCATGCCGGAAGCGCCCGACCTTGAAGTCATCAAGGAGTTCCTGAACGACCGCGTTCGGGGCCGGACGGTTGAGTCGGCCACCGTTCTGCGGCCCACGGTGCTTCGCTTACTGGCCGGAGACTTCTCCACGGACCTGGCGGGGCGGAGCTTCGGCGAGTTCCACCGCCGGGGCAAGTTCCTGCTGGGCGAGCTGGAAGGAGGCCGCTGGCTCGTGGTCAACCCAATGCTCACCGGCGCGATCCAGCACTGCCCGCCGTCGACGCGGGTGCTGAAGAAGACCTGCTTCACCATCAACCTGGGCGAGGACGCGGAGTTACGATACCTGGACGACCGCCAGATGGGGCTGGTCTACTACGTGGCAGAGGAGCAGATGGCCGAGGTGCCGCGCCTGGGCGACCAGGGGCCGGACGTTCTGGACGGCATTCCTTTCGAGGAGTTCCAGGACAGGTTGAAGCGGTTCCGGGGCGAGATAAAGGGAGTGCTCACGCGAGGGGCCTTCCTGTCGGGAATCGGGAACGCCTACTCCGACGAGATACTGTTCGCCGCCGGCATTTCCCCCTTCCGCAAGGCAAGCTCCCTGGACGGGGAAGAGAAGAACCGCCTCTACGAGCAGTGCCGGTTGGTGGTGGAGGAAGCCCGCGACGTGCTGCGGGAACGGATGGGAGACGAAATCCACGTCAAGATTCGTGACTTCCTGAAGGTCCACCGCAAGGGCGGGGAGCCGTGCCCGGACTGCGGGGCCAATATCACCCAGTTGAACGCCAACCAGCGCATAACCAGCTATTGCCGTCACTGCCAGCCGGGGATGCTGGTCAGGAACTGAGACCTGCGGTTACGGCCCGGAGCACTCCCCCAGGGGAATGGTCTCGTGGGTGCGGTCCTGGAACCGCTCGATGGACACTATCAGGTCGATGTCCGTCGAGCCCACGTCGAACTTGTCCGTGGACATGGTGCGGCTGCCGGACTCCTTGTCGGTTACGGTCAGGTCACCGGCGGCCCCGGCCTGCTTGTAGATGGTCCCGGAACTGTTCTGGAGCCTGTAGGTGACGAAAAGAAGCTCGCCGGATGCGTTGTCCAGCGTGAACGTCACGTTCAACTCCGGGTCTCCCCCGCCGTCGGGCTGGGTCCACGCGCACTCGTCGATGGCGATGTCCACCCCTTCCAACTCCCTCCCGATGCCGAACGCAGTCTGCCCCGCTCCCGTCGGGTTGTCCGACGTAGGGGTTGGCGTGGGAGACTCCTCAGCGGGCGTAGTTGCGGCAACTCCGCCGCAGGCTGCCAGGAGCATTATGACCGCGACTGAGGTGAGGAGATGAAACAGGGGTCGCATACGCTAACGCTCACACCGGGAATATACCAACACAGTATTGTGAATGGACGTGGCTGGACCTTGAGAGGGGGAAGGGGACCGGAGGGGATTGGAGCGGAAGATGGGATTCGAACCCACGACCCTCTCCTTGGCAAGGAGATGCTCTACCACTGAGCCACTTCCGCTCGCACAAGAGTATTGTCCCTTACATTATACACTCGAACCGGGAGCCTGTGCTAGTGGATTTTCCACAATGAGAATGGTGCATTATGCCACCCTCCAGTAATACATGCGCTGGTATCCGGGGATGCATCTTGTAGAGACGGCTTCCTGCTTCTTTAGAGACTGTTGGGCATTATGAACATCATGCTCCCAATCCCCTTGGCACCAGTCGGGGATGTGAGTCTGTACCAAGGGCAATATCGCATTCGTGGATAATTCTCCGTTGCTAGCCAAAACGTGCAGAACTGCATCAGCGAATACCTGATTCCTTGTCATTACTCCTCCTTCTTTGAGTGAATAGTTGTGTCTGCGTAACGGATGGCCAGACTTGCGGCAATCTCATCGGCCGATGATCTGATGAACTCACAAAACCTTCCAGTACGATCGTCCTCATCCCACAGGACACAAAAAGACCCGCCGGATATAATACGACGGGTCTTGACCCGAGTGCCTTGGGACCCTTCTATTTCTCTAGAGATCGTGCTCGGAGCTTAAGGGTCCACCCTAGCCAATTAAACTATCAGGGCTGGCTCTTGGGTATTCTGTTTCATGCATCATGACACACCGGAGGGGCTCTATGTGTCAAATGCTGGCTATGTGCCACGATGTTGAGGAATAACACGTTGATCCTATGACTTCCTCCAAGCAACGTAGTGCAATGGTAGCTAAACCCCGGGAGCAATGCAAACGGTAATCCCATTCTCACGGCGAACCTTCGACTTCCTCACTTGATGTGGCTAGGCAGAGTCTTGTACTTCCGCCCCAAAATCGGGTCACTGCACGTTGCGCCAGGCGTCGTAGTTCTCCTGCATATAGTTCAGATGCTCGGGGATGTGGGCCTCGTATACATCGAGCCAGTCGTCCAGCGTCATGTCCCCGTTTTCGGGGTGGTAGCAGGTGTTGGCCCAGGCTGCATCCGGCAATGACTTGATCAGGATGTAGCTCTGTTGGCGCAGCAACCGGAACAGTTCCAGGGCGTCGTCGGGACTCCGGTCGGCGTAGCCCAGCGCAGTTGCCCAGACGTTTTCGTCGTAGGCCATTAGCGGTTCGCCCGGTTCCGCTATGAAGCGGCGGCACCGGATGTAGCTGTTGATCTCGCTGTCGGTGATGTGGACGACGTGCTCCCGGATGCTCCAGCAGCCGTGTTCGTCGCGGAAGTCCCACATTTCCCGTGGGAAGTTGGCAAGGCCGGCGATGAGAGTCTCGTAAGCCTTGCCGTAGGACTCAATTTTTCGGGCGCGGGTTTCAGGTGTCATGCTGACTAATGCCGACGGGGGCTAGTCCTCCTCTACCGTTGCGATCGCGATGCCCTGCTCTCCGGCCACGGAGTACAGCAGGTAGGTGTTGCCGTTCTCCTGGTAGATGCCGGGGTCCCTGAGCTGGCGCACCCTTTCCAGGATCGCGCCGCGTGCTGAAGGCGCTGGTTGCAGGTCTGCGCCCTCGTACTCGGTCTCCGGCTCCAGCACCGGGACTGGGTCTGAGGCTTTCCACTGCGACCAGTCGCCGCCGATGTCGATGGTGGAGAGGAATATCCGCTCCGGTGAGTCAGCCGCATTGGTGTAGAAGACCTTCAGGATATTGCCACGGGTCCCTGAGCTATCCATGGCCAGGGCCGTGTGGCGCATGTTGTCCCTGAACAGGGTCGGCCCCTGCTCGAAGCCGGTCAGGCCGTCCTTCGAGCGGTAGAACACGCCCGGCATCCCGACGGCATAGTGGTAGCCCTGCCACTGGAACACCCGAAAATAGGGCTGGCCCAGGTCTTCCGGTGACGCCTCGAAGCTAAGCCCGTCACGCGATACCGCCACCTTGGTCTTCTGGACCCGGTCGGCAACCCAGCCGTGGTAGTACATGCGGATTTCCCGCCGCTCATCGTCCACGTGAACGTCGGGAGACGCTACGTGGTTGTAGCAATGGGACTGCTCGATCTGGAGCGTTCCGGGTTCGTAGACTTTCCAGGGTCCTTCCAGCCGATCGGAATAGGCCAGCCTTATGAAGGAGCCGATGTGGTGGGCGAAGTAAAGGTAATACTTGCCCAGCCGGTCCGGCAGCCAGTCCGGAGCCTCAATCAGCGACGGCCCGTTGATGTTGCCGTCCAGCGTCTCGCTCAGTCCAAGGTGGATGATGGGGTTGCAGTCAAATCGTTTGACCTTCATGGTTGTCTCCTCTGCACATTGTCACCGCAATGAGTGTTCCAGTCGATGCTAAACTCAGGTTCAGATACTACGGGGCAGGAACAGAATTGTCCACAAATGAAGCTTGGGAGGCAGGAGTTGACGGGTGCAACGCCAGCCGGGATACTGGCGATGTTGTGACACCTTCAGGAGGAGGATACTAACATGCAGCTAGGCGCTATTTTCCCGCAGACGGAAATCGGTGCTGACCCCGGCGGGGTCCGTGACTTTGCCCAGGCCGCCGAAGCTATGGGCTACGAGGACATGCCGGTGTTCGACCACGTTCTTGGGGCCGACGCCAGCAAGCACCCCAACTGGGAGCGGCCCTACCGCTCCACGGATATGTTCCATGAGCCGTTCGTGCTGTTCGGCTACCTGGCCGCAGTCACGGAGAAGATCCAGATGACCACCGAAGTCCTGATTCTTGGGCAGCGGCAGACCGCCCTGGTGGCCAAGCAGGCGGCGGAGGCGGACCTGCTCACCGGGGGACGTCTGCGCCTGGGCATCGGCATCGGCTGGAACCACGTGGAGTATGAGGCCCTGGGAGAAGACTTTTCCAACCGGGGCGCGCGCAGCGTTGAGCAGATACGGCTGCTCCGCGAGCTATGGACCAACGAGGTGGTCAACTTCGAGGGACGTTACCACCGGGTCACCCACGCGGGCATCAACCCCCTGCCGGTGCAGCGGCCCATTCCCATCTGGTTCGGAGGCGGCCACGAGCGGGTCATCCGCCGCATCGGGCGCATGGGCGACGGCTGGTTTCCCCAGTTCCAGCCCGACAGCGAGGGCCAGGAGAAGATCGCCCTGATGCGCCAGTACGCCGAGGCTGCGGGCCGGGACCCGATGTCCATCGGTATCGAGGGCCGCATAAGCATCAACAGCGGCGACGCCGACTCCTGGAGCAAAGCCGCGGCAGCCTGGGAGGAGATCGGCGCAACCCACCTGTCGGTGAACACCATGCGGGCCGGGCTGGAAGGCCCAGACCAGCACATCGACGCCATCCGCCGGTTCAAGGACGCGGTCTCGGGCTAGAGTCTCAGACACCGCTTCTTTTGCGAGAAAGAGGTCAGGGGATTCTCGTAGAGGAGATAAGCGGTATTGAGTTCAGGCGGGGAATAGCTGGTGTATCCGGTCGAGGATGCACTGGCTGACCTCGTACTTGGTCATTACCGGCAGGTCCTCGACCTTCAGGTCTCCGTCGATAAACGTGACCTTATTGGTGTCCACGCCGAAACCGGCCTGGGGGTCGGTCAGGTCATTGGCCACTATCAGGTCCAGGCCCTTCCGTGTCACCTTGTCCCGCGCGTTGGGAATAAGGTCCTGGGTCTCGGCGGCGAACCCCACCTTGACGAAGTTGCCCCTGGCCGCCTCGAGAATGTCCGTCGTCTTGGCCAACTCGATGGTAAGGTCGTCGGCGGACTTCTTTATCTTCTGCTCGGCTTCGGAGGCCGGGCGGTAGTCGGCAACGGCAGCAGCCATTATCAGCGCGTCTGCGGTCTTCACCTGCCGCAGCACCTCGTCGCACATGTCCTGAGCTGACCGCACGCGCACCACGTTCACCAGCGCCGGATCGGGAAGGCTGGTGGATGCCGCGACCAGCACCACCTCTGCGCCACGGTCGCGCGCGGCCTCGGCGATGGCATAGCCCATCTTCCCCGACGAGTGGTTGGTGATCACCCGCACCGGGTCTATGGCCTCCATGGTGCCACCGGCGCTGACAACCACCTTGCGGCCCTTGAAGTCGGCGTCCTTGCCCATGGTGTAGGAGATGTAGCCCAACAGGTCCGGCGTCTCCAGCAAGCGGCCCATGCCCATCAGGCCCGATGCCAGCCGTCCAGGCGCGGGACCCGCGATCACCATGCCCCGGCGCTTCAGGGTGTCCACGTTTTCCTGGGTCGCCGGGTTATCGAACATGTTGGCATCCATCGCCGGAGCGACCATGACGGGCGCGGTGGTGGCGATGATCGTTGTCGTCAGCGGGTCGTCAGCCAGACCCTGGGCCAGCTTGGCGATGCAGTGGGCCGTGGCCGGGGCGATTACCACCACGTCGGCTTGGTGGGCCAGCGCAACGTGCTCGATGCTGTACTCGGAGTTGGAGTCGTAGGTGTCGGTGACAACGGCCCGGTGAGTAATGCTGCGGAAAGCCAGCGGCGTGACAAACTGGGTTGCCCCGTAGCTCATTATGGTGTCCACCAGCGCCCCAGCCTGGGTCAGCTTGCTGGCCAGGTCAATTGCCTTGTAGCAGGCGATGCTGCCGGTGACGCCAAGGACGATGTGCTTGCCTTCAAGTGGGCCGGGCATCTTGTTCTCCTACTCGGTCCTGGCTGCCTGCGATGTGGACGAGCCGGTACGGTCCTGGTTCATGTTGTAGATCAACCGCAGGCCGACCAGGGTCAGGTCTGGGTTGATGGCGTGGAACACGTCGGTCTCCCTGGCGACGACGCTGATGGAGCCGCCGGTGCCGATAACGCGGGCGTCCTGCCCCAACTCCTGCTTGAACCGCTCCACCATGCCGGTGACCAGGCCCGCGTAGCCAAGTACGAGGCCAGACTGCAAGGCTGTGGTTGTGTTCTGTCCAATCGCCTTGGCCGGCGCGACCAGTTCCACCCGCCGGAGTTGGGAGGTGTTCAGGAACAGGGCGTCGGCGGCCAGGCTGATTCCCGGCGCGATGGCCCCGCCGAGGTACTCGCCGTCCCGGTTCACGGCGTCGAACACGGTGGCGGTGCCGATGTCCACCACGATGGCAGGCGCGCCGTACAGTTCGATGGCGGCCACGGCGTCGACAATCCTGTCCGCGCCCACGTCCCGGGGACTGTCGTACAGGATGCGCAGGCCTGTCCGGGTGCCGACAGACACCATCACGGGACTGACGTTGAAGAAGGACTTGCAGACGTCCTCGAAGACCACCGTCAACGGAGGCACTACGCTGCAAATGCAGGCGGCGTCGACCTCATCAGGCTCGATCTCCTTCAGGCGGAGCAGGTTGGTGAGCAGCACTCCGTACTCGTCCGCGAGGCGGCGGGCGTCGGTGGCCACGCGGAGAGTGGTGTTCAGCCGGTCGCCGTCGAACACTCCCAGCGTCACCGCAGTGTTGCCGATGTCGATGCAAAGTAGCATGGTACGGACCGGCTAGGGCTCCAGGTCCCGTCGGCGCAGCTCTTCCCGAAGCTGCCGCAACTCGGCCTCGACCGCCCCCCGCGCCGCGCGTTCCCGTTCAAGCGCAGCGCGTTCCTGTTCAAGAGCCTCTTCCAACTGTACGACGTTTCTGAGATATGCCTGGGTGGCGGGATCGTAGAGATACATCATGCGATTGTCCCAGCACAGGTGCAATCCCAGGGTTGGACTGTAGCCCTTGAGCACGCCGTCGGGTTCGGTAGTCAAGTCAAATGGTTGGTAGACGCCGTTGACCAAACGCTCGCCAACCAGCGGATCTCCATAGATGTCTCCGCCGGTGGGGTCGAACCGCCAATACTCGGGGATGCCCATCTGGGCGTAGATGAGGCGTTTTCCCGACACGTCACGATGCCCCGTGCTGGGCGATGCCACCTCCAGCGCCCAGTCAGGTGGTTTGCCAACTTCCCAGGGTAAGTAGAGGTGCCGGTCCCTGATGGCCCGGGCATCGACGCCGAATGCTATGTAGCAGTCAGGAGATACACGCACGTTGAGGTCGCGGCGGTCGTAACAGATGATGGTGTTGGCGCTGAGAAATACGTCCGGGCGTTCCCCGAGATTGGTGAAACGCCCGCTCAATATGTGAACGACTTCCTGGAGGGGAAGTTCTTGGATCATAGCGTCGGGCGGGACATGGAATGTGAAAGGGTCGAAGCTGAGGCTTTCGTAGTCGATGTCCCCCTGCCGGTTGTACGGCAGCATCCTGGGCTTGGTGGTCATTGCGGGCCTCTCAGACGCGGGGAGATGTCCAAGGCTGATGATAGCACACTCCCGCGCAGCCCTGCGAGACAGAGAGTTGGCCTTGGAGAAACAAAAGACCGGCCCCGAACAATTCGGGGCCGGTCGCGCCAGGACTGTGTTTGCCGAAAGCAGACCTAGAGGTTGAACTGGGGGTCCTGGTAATTCATGTCCTTCTCGTAGATCTGCAGCCGGTTGCGCTGGGTGTCGCAGACGATCAGGCGGTTGGCATCCTGGTCGAAAGCGCAGGCTACCGGCATCCGGAAGGGGCGCTGCTGGTCCTCCAGGTCATAGACCTGGCGGCGGCGGCGCTGCATGTCCGGGTTGGCCTCAATGGACTTCATCGCCCAGGGCGATACGTCGACCGCGTCACCCTTGAGGTAGGTCAAGGGGTTGCCATCCTGGTTGTAGATGACCACGCGCTCGTTCATCCAGTCCACGACATAGACGTCGCCCTCGCCGTCCACGGCCACGCCGGTCGGGTGGCGCAGGGAGCCAGGGCCCCTGCCGCCGTAACCGAAGGTGGCGAGCAGGTTGCCGCCGGTGTCGAACTTCTGGACCCGGTGGTTGTTCCAGTCGGCGATGAAAATGTCGCCGTTATTGTCGATGGTCATGCCCCAGGGCATGTCCAGTTGTCCGGGGTCGCTGCCCTTCTCGCCGAAGCCGCTGAGGAACTTCCCCTCGGGGGAGAATTTCTGGACCCGGCTGTTGAGGCTGTTGACGACCCAGAGGTTGCCGTCGGCATCCATGGAGACCCCGGACGGGCCGTTGAGCTGTCCTTCGCCGTCTCCCTGTTCGCCCCAGGTCCTGACAAGGCTGCCCTCGGAGTCGAAGACCGAAATGAGGTTCTTCCACTCGTCGGCGGCGTAGATATTCTCGTCCTTGTCCATCGCAATGGACGTTAGGAACGCGAAATGGGGCTCTTCGGTCGAGCCGTAGGTCGGTCCGGTCTTGCCGAACTCGGTGATGAACTCGTGGTTGACGGTTACCTTGGAAATCCGTTGGTTGGGGTTGGTGTCCGAGCCGCGGTTGGCGACGTACAGGACACCGTCCTTGGCTGGTATTACACCGACGGGGGTGCTGAATCCTTCACCTGCTGCGGACCCTCGGCCCACGTGGTGACTGTAGATCCATGCACGACCGCCGGCTACGGTTTCCAGCGCCATGCTTTATCCTCCTGCTGTTGTGTGACGCTGGGGCCGGAGGCGTTGCCCTCCGGCCCGTAGGTCGTGGTCAGCGGTGGCGCGCAATCGCGCCGGTTGCTGTGCGGTCTAGAGGAAGCTGTGCTTCTCGAAGGAGCCGTTGACGATGGGCTTTGCGTCCAGGCCGAACCAGTCCTCGATGATGGTGGTGTAGCCGCCGCGGAAGTCGTAGTTCGGGACCAGGTCTCCCTGCTCCAGGTCCTCCGCCTTCGCCGACGGGTACTGCCCGTACATCCCGCCCTTCACCGCGTCGCCGATGGCGAACGCCGCTCCGGCCGCGCCGTGGTCGGTACCGGAACCGTTGTCATGCACCCGCCGTCCGAACTCGGTGAACAGGTACATGATTACGTTCTCGCCGGTGCCGTGGGCGTGCAGGTCCTCGAAGAACGCCGAGATCCCCTCGGAGACGTCCTTCCACAGCGTCGGGTGCGCACCGGCCTCGCCGGCGTGGGTGTCGAAGCTGCCGTGCTGAGTGTAGAAGATCCGCGTCCCCAGATCGGCCAGGTACACCTGGGCGATGTCCTTCAGGTGGGCGGCGATGGGGCTGTTGGGATACTCAACGCTTGAGGAGTACATCTCGGGCGCGACCTTGACGATGTCCGCCCCGGTCATGGCCTCCATGCCGGTGGAGCGCAGGTAGTCGGTGACCATCCCGGAACCGACGGCCGGGGAGTACATGCGCGCGAACAGGTCCAAAGCCTTCATGCGCTGCTGGTCGTCGCTGATGCCGGTCAGCACGCCGTAGGTCTCCAGGTCGGCGATGGCGGCGACGGGGACTCCTGGGACCACCAGGGCGCGGGGCAGGCCGTGGCCGAAGTTGATGGCCGACAGCACGTTCTCCTTGTTCGGGTCGAGCTCGCGGGCCAGGCGTCCGGCCCAGCCTTCCGTCCCGACCTTGTCCGGCTCGCAGGTGTGCCAGATGTCCATGGAGCGGAAGTGGGAGCGGGGCGAGTCGGCGTAGCCGATGCCGTGGAGGACGGCGACCTTGCCCTGGTCGTAGAGATTCTTGATGGGACCCATGGCGGGCATGAAGCCCAGCTGGTCGTCGACCTTGATGATGTCTTCCTGGCGGTACTGGACCGCGGGGCGGTTGTCGTAGTAGAGGGGTTCGTTGTAGGGGATCACGGTGTTGAAGTAGTCGTTGCCGCCGGTCAGCTGCAACACTACGATGACAGGGTCTTTCTTGGTCGAGGTCATGTCTGTCGCGTCTCCTTATTCTGTATGCTCCCTCGATACCGGGGGAGCTTGGGTGAGGGCCCTTCCGTATCTACCGGGACACGTTCCCTCACCCTGGTCCTCTCCTTAAGTAAGGGGAGAGACTATCCGCCTAGCCTAGCCGAACTGGTACTCGGTGGTGGCTCCGACAAGGGCCAGCATCTCGCCGACGCGGGCGCCCGCGTCGTCCTCATTGCCCCAGTCCATGTCTCCGCCATTCTTGGCGTGGTCCAGAAGCTGCTGGCGGGTCTCGTCGCTGACTTCCAGGTAGCCCATGTGCTCCAGGGAGGCCTCCAGCAGTTGCTCCGGGGAGGAAACGCCGGCAGCCTTCATGTCGCTGATGATGCTCTGCACGCCGGGCAGGCTGGTGTCGGCAACGTGGTCGGCCACGAAGTTGATGCGGGCCAACAGCGAGCCGCTGTTGATCCACTCGCGCCCGGTGTACCAACCCTCAACGCTCGGGGGATCGAGGATGGACTGGCCCATGTATCCGGGCTGCAGTCCGATGTCCCTGATTCCGGGCTTGGGAAGGTCCCAGGAGCCGGACAGGCGCAGGGTGCTGGCGACGACTTCGGCCGGGCTCTTGATCTTGGCGAACCGCGCGTTCTTGAAGAAGTCGGAGTTGAACATGGCGCTGAGGACAGCCGTCATCTCGTAGCCGGACTCCTCAAAAGCGGTCATCATCATGTCAAGGGCTTCCTCGTCGCGGGCGGGCTCGATGGTCCAGGCCGGGACCTGAACCTCGTCGGCCACGAAGAAGTTGTACAGGTGGCGGCAGATGAAGCGAGCAGTCGCGGGCTCCTTGACGACGATGTCGATGATGTCCTCGCCATTGAAGTTGCCGGTGTAACCGAGGAAGGTCTTCTCCCCTTCGTCGTGGTCCTCTTCCTTGTACTCGAACCGCCAGGGGAACCGGCCATAGGGCAGGCGGGGAATCTTCGGGGTGATGGTCCAGCCGGTGAAGGCCCGGGAGGCCTCACGGACATCGACCTCGGTGTAGTTGCTGACGCCCATGGAGAACAGTTCCAGGAGCTCGCGGCCCCAGTTCTCGTTGACGGCGTCCCGGTGGTTCTCGTTGTTGTCCAGCCAGAAGATCATGGCCGGGTTCTTGGAAAGCTGTACCAGCATATCCCGGTAGTTGCCGAGGCCATACTGGCGGAACATGTCAAGCTGCTCCAGGAGCTGGTCGCAGTTGTCCACCTTGGAGTTGCCGGTGGCGAAGACGTGGTGCCAGAAAAGGGCCATCTTCTCTTCCAGCGGCCGGTCGGTGTTGACCATGCTGTACATCCAGCTTGCCTGGCCCAGGGTGGGCACTCCGCCTGGGAGCAGGGTGCTGGGGTGATAGCGGGTGACCATAGCAAAGGGGCCGGCCTTGTCTTCGGGCCGCTTCGCCGGGAGATTCACGAGCTCCTCAACGGTGGCCTCGTATCCCTTGGCGACCCGCTCCTCCAGCTCCTCCCTGCTAGCGCCGAAACCGGCCCGGCGCATCAGGTGGGCCATTTGAGCGAGTTTTTCCTTGTTCGCCATTCGATGCCTCCTCCTAAGATTAGTTTTCCCTGAGAACGCTGCCCCATAACACCGTGCCGACCGCGGAACGGCGGACGGGATCCGTCCCCTAGTTGGGTCGCGTGACCCAGTGCCACCTGTTAATATTGGTAAATTCTATGGCAGGAATACGGGCGTGTCAACTGAAAAACGTCATTTTGCGGGAATCCAAGTCACACATGATAATGATTAAAAAGTAGGAGCGATTTCCACCTGTTAATTCCCCGCCAGGCTTCGCTCCTTTGACCAATGCTTGACCAACGCCGGAAATCTACCGGGCGTTGCGCCGCAGGCTTCGGACACAAATTCCTGTTGATATAAGGTATAATCACTGGCGTTCCAACCCAGATGGCAACCCCCCCTTTTGCAAAGCGCAGGTCAAGGGGTCACGGACTGGTCTCACGGAGGACAGTCCTCTAATGTATAGCCCGTTATGTATAGTGCGTAGTGCATGACCCGGACGGCGCTTCCCGGAGGAGTCAGGGAGAAACACTCAATGAGCAGGTTTTTGGACCAACTTGAACGGATCAGTCAGAACGCACCCATACGGCTGGGGTTCGGCGTATCGCGCGCCAAGAGGACCCCTGGCATGGCCCTGGTGGCCTTGGTCTCCGGCAACCACGCGGAAGGCTGCGCCGCAGTGGCCAGCGTGGCCCCCGACGGCGCGGTCCTGTCTGGCCTCGGCAGCCCCGCCGGCCTGGAGTCCCTGAAGGACAGCCTGCCCGCCGCCCCCTGGGGCGTCCTCTGCGAATCCCTCACTTCCGAGGACACCAAAGCCTATGAAGAAGCGGGCTGCGACCTGCTGGCGTTTGGCCTTGAGGGGACTCGCGTTTCTGCCCTGCCGTCCGACGACGTTGCCCGCGTCCTGTGTATTGAACCCCGTCTCTCCAACCGCGAGGCCCGGGCCATCGACGCGCTGCCAGTGGATGTGCTGCTGGTGGACATGCAGGGCCGTTCCGGTGGGTGGACGCTGGCAGACATCGCGGCTGTCGCCGGGGTAAGCCGCCGGGTGGACAAGTACGTTCTGCTGCACCTGTCCCAGCCACCGGAGAAGGAGGACCTGGAAGCGATCCGCAATGTCGGCGTTCAGGGCCTTGCCCTGGACATCGGAGCGGTATCCCCGGAGGCTCTGCAGGAACTAAAGACCAACTTGCTCGATATGCCGCGCCAGCGCCCCCACCGCAGGGACCGGGCCAGCGCAGTGGTTCCTTCCTCGGTGTTCCCCTCGGGTGGCCATACCCCAGAACCAGAACCAGAACCCGATCCAGACGACGACGATGACCTTGACTGACCGGCTGTCGCCTCCACGCCGGGTCCTATAATCAATGCTGCTCAGATACCTGGACCTCCTCCAACACGACCCTGCCAGTTACCTGATCCTGGTGGGGTTGACTGTACTTTCCGTGGTCATCGCGGTCACAATCCATGAATTCAGCCACGCCGCAATCGCCAGTGTGCTGGGCGACCACACAGCCAGGCATCAAGGCCGCGTGTCCCTGAACCCCGTAAGGCATCTGGACCCTGCCGGGTCTCTATTGTTCCTGGTCGCCGGGTTTGGCTGGGGAAAGCCCGTTCCGGTGAACCCATACCGGCTGGCCCACGGGGGAGTCGGCGAGACCATGGTGTCGGCGGCCGGCCCACTGTCGAACCTGGCAACGGCGTTCCTGATGGCTGTCCCCATCAAGCTCAGGATGGTGGAATACTATGGCTTCGGGCTGGCTTCGATCATGAACCTGAGAAGCGGGGACATGGGAGACTTCCTTGCCGCCACACTTGGAATGACCGTGCTTTTCAACCTTGTCCTGGCCGTGTTCAACCTCATTCCCCTCGCTCCACTGGACGGTTCCAGGGTGCTGGGTGGGTTGATTCCCAGCCAGAGGCGGGAAAGCTACGAGCGGTTCCAGAGGTTCGGCCCGGTGGTCCTGGTGGGCCTGATTATGCTGGACTTCCTGATTGACTTCAGCATCCTTGGGACCATAATCTCCCGCCCGGTAAACCTCCTGTTCTCCCTGGCCGTAGGCGGGTAGGCGTGATTCTACAAGTGTTATTCAACGGATTCTGGAACATCAGGGTCGAGTTCATTAATCACTGAGCATGACTGTCGTCAGACTCCATTGACCAGCGGCCTATAGTGTCGTAGTATAGACGTACCATCTCCCCTGCCCCCCACAGCGGCAGGGCGCAAGGCCACCCTTCGGGGTGGTCGTTGCATTTTTTATGACATGGTTACAAATGTCTACGTCGATGGTTTCAACCTCTACTACGGTGCTTTGAAGAACACTCCATATAAGTGGTTGGACCTCGCTGAGACGTGCCGGCGTCTCCTGCCCGACCGCCAGATCAACAGAATCAGGTATTTTACTGCCCCTGTTGTCCCCTTGGCCCACGATCAGCAAGTCCGTGACCGGCAGAGCTCCTATATTCGTGCCCTCCGAACCATCCCTAATCTAACCATTCACTACGGTAGGTTCTCCTCCAACCCATTCAGAGCTCCTATCTATCCTCTCGTTTACCCGAGTCCTACAGGCCCGCCGCAGACTGTCCAGATTCAGAAGACCGAAGAAAAACGTTCTGACGTGAACCTAGCGACCCTATTGCTTATCGATTGTTTCGACAACGAATTCGATGAAGCTGTTGTCATATCAAATGATTCAGATTTGACGCTGCCTATCCAGTACGTTGGAAATCGATTCGACAAACAAGTCGGAGTTATCAACCCGCATCACCGCAGCCGGGTCAGCAGTGAACTTCGGCAGGCAGCCACCTGGACATACAGGCAGATAAACCGGAGTGTTTTGGAGAACAGCCAATTCCCTCCGGTGATGGCCGACTCCAACGGCGAGTTCAGAAAACCCGCTGCCTGGTGACAAACTCCCGCTTCCAGTCCCCTCCTCGTGCTAGAATGCGGTAACTCGATACGGCCCCTGCCCTGTGCTTGGGGAGAGAGTCCAGGTCGGGTATCTGGAATCGACATAGGGAGCCTTTATTCGATGGCGCAACAGCCGGAAGACGTTCCCGAGGCCGACCTCGACGGGGTGCTATTGCCGGAACAGGGCATCGTTGATCTTACCGACAAGCTCACCGGCTACCTGACCGAGATTGAGTTGGGTGGACTGCCGGACATCATCGGGCAGGTGCTGGACGATTTTCTCGAACAGTGCGGGAGTATGCCAGAGGACCTGACCGCCTCCGACGCCTTTGACCAGATAACCCGTAACCAGCTTGCGGTGACATTGGCCTATCAACTGGGGCGGCTGGAGGGCCGTTCCCCGCAGGTGGTCCGCCTGTTTATGGGCCAGGCCATCGAGGAGTGGGGGACCCGGCCGATCGAGGAGTCTGCGGTCGTCTCCGACCAGGACCTTCAGAACCCCAAGGAGCTTGTCTACCCGCGCCTGCGCCGCCTGGAGTACACGGACCCCGACGAGAGCCAATAGCCGCGCGCAGCCGCCATCATCCCAATCATGAAATCAAGGGGGGAGCCGTGACCAGTCCTCTTAACTCCGGACCCGAAGCCCACGACCTGCTATTGACCGGGGGCACACTGCTCGACCCGTCCCAGGGAATCCACGACCGGCGGGACGTCGCCTTCAAGGACGGTGTGGTGTCCGCCGTGGCAGAGCGTATAGATCCGGCCTCTGCCTCCTCTGTGGTGGACGTGCCGGGAAAGTTGATAACCCCCGGCCTGATCGACCTCCACGGGCATTTCTACCACGGGGCCAACGGCACCGCCGTTCATGCCGATGAAATGTGTCTTTCCGCGGGCTGCACCACCGGCGTTGACGCGGGCAGCGCGGGGTTCCTGAACTATCCGGCCATGCGCGACTACGTTTTCCCCGCCCACCGGACCCGGCTGCTGTCCTTCCTTCATATTGGTGCGATTGGACTGGCGGCCAACCGGGTACTGGGCGGAGGACTCCACGATATGCGGATAATCGACGTGGACCAGACCGCCGACGCCATCAAGCAGAACCCCGGTTTCTGCTACGGCGTCAAGGTGCGGATGCACATCAACGCAGTCGCCGCCTGGAACGCTCACGAGGCCATGCGCAAGGCCAAGGACGCCGCCGGGCAGTCGGGCACCCGCCTCATGGTGCATGTCAGCGGCACTCCCATACCCCTGCCGGACATCCTGGAGTTCATGGGACCGGGAGACATCGTCACCCACGCCTTCAACGGCAACCCCGAGGGAATCCTGGATAACCAGGGGAAGATACGCCCCCAGGTCAAGGAAGCCGCCGAGCGCGGCGTGATAATGGACGTGGCCCACGCCGGGGTGCACTGCGACGTGGACGTGGTGAAGTCCGCCTTGGGGCAGGAGTTCTTCCCCGATACCATCAGCACCGATATTCACATCGCGCCGCCGGGCCGCACCGTATACCTGATGAACGACCTGGTGAGCAAGTTCCACGCCATGGGCATGTCCCTCTCCGACGCGGTGGCGGCCAGCACCAGCAAGCCCGCCAGTGTGCTGGGCATGGAGGACGAGATAGGGTCCCTGGCCCCCGGTATGTCCGGCGACGCCGCCGTCTACGACCTGCGGGAAGGGCGCTTCGTGTGGTTCGACAGCGCCGGGCACAGCGTCGACGGCAAACTGCGGTTGGACACCTTCATGTCAGTCCGGGCCGGGGCCGTCGCGTGGCGCGAGGGTCAACTCATGCAGATGGGCAACTGCTGAGGACAGATACTCCCGTTTCCTTCCGGGGAGTACCGTCCCTGCTGGTTTTTCCGGGAAAACCTGCCCCGGTCGGACCGGCGGCGGGAATCCCTGGTTTCATTCTTGATGGTAGGTTGCCGAAATGGCCATGATCCGGGAACCCTGCCAGGATTGTGCCGGCGAAGGCTCCACCGGCTGTCTTAACCCGGACTGCGACCGGGGCCACGTCTACGTCATGGACGCGGAGCATTGGGACCTGTCCGGACGCAACGGCCGGTGGGAGGACTGCCGTCAGTGTGAAGGTACGGGCTTTCAGAGATGCCCCAACTGCCGGGGCCGCGGCTGGTACTGGCAGCAGGAATAACACTGCTGCCAGGATTCACCATACTGCTATGGAGGTCTGAGGCAATCATGTCTGATGACAAGAAGAGTTACAGGGAGCTATTGCTGGGCCGGCAGGATGCAATCTCATCTCGCCAACCCGCCGCAACACCCCCGGCAGTCACGGATGAGAAGAGCGTTGATGTCCAGCCGTCGCGGGAACCGCAGAAACTCCCGGGCGACGCCCCAACTCCTCAAACTGGTGGGGGTTACATTGATGCGGATGACAAGAGGCAGTGGATCGACGACTGGTGGAAAAGTCAGCCTCGTCTGGGATGGTTCAATAAATACGGCGGGGTGCGCAAGAAGCTTTACGACTTTATTGGAGACGACGAATTTCCCGAGCTAAGGGTATTGGGTAACATGAGGATCAATGGCGACCCCTGTCCATTCATTATCGTGGCCACCAATAAACGCCTGCTATGCCTGTATGCGGGTCCGGCCAGTAAACAGTCTTCCGAACCAAGAAACATCACGGTGCCATACGAAGCCATCGAGAAAATCAGGCTAACGCGCAGACCCAGCGAGGATGAGCCATACATGTATACCCTATGGCGGTTAGGGGGGAATGGCCATGAGGTTGAGTTCCGGGACCCTGAGTCCCTGTGGCGTATTGTCAACCATCTGGAACATGTGCATGGTGTTTCTCGGGAAAGGCACATAAGAACGGCAAACTTCTCAGCCCTAAGTCGGTCTCCACGTCCGTCTTCATCCCGGGCTGCCACCGGTTACTCCAGCACTGAACGGGAACGGATTTCAAGAACATCCCAGCCAGGAGAGCGCACCCAGGAGTCCCGCAAAAACCTGCACTGATTGGGGAGGCGCGCACACTCCCCCAACTGTGGTTTTGATGCGGTATTAGCCCCTTGTAAACCCAGACTTACGGTGTCAGACTGTAGCCATGTTGACTGGGTACTTTTCGCTGCAAGAACCCCTCCCCGAGTTGAGGGACCCCCACGTTCTGGCGGTGCTCAGGCCGTGGATCGACGTGGGCAACGTCGGCACGTTGAGCCTGGACCGGGTCGAGAGGCACCTGAAGGCCGAGGAGTTGGGCCGGCTGGAGAAACCGGGCCGGTTCTACGACTTCACCCGCTACCGTCCCCGGTCCTACATAGACCAGGGTAAGCGCGGGTACTCCATCCCGAGCACCATCTTCCGCTACGCGGTGCGGGAAGAGCCACCCGATCTGGTGTTCGCCCATCTTCTCGAACCCCACGTCTACGGCGAAGACTATACGGATTCCGTGGTGGAAGTGCTGAAACTTCTGGAGGCAAAGCGTTATTCGCTGATTGGCGCGATGTATGACATGGTGCCCCACACCCGGCCTCTGCTGGTGTCCGGCGGATCGAACCAGAGCGGCGCCGAGGAAGAGAACCAGATGGTCGGGGCCAACCCCAGTGATTACGAGGGTCCGACCAGCATCACCTACCTGATATCCCAGCAGGCCGAGGCGATGGGCATGGAGACACGGTCCTTCATCGTGCATCTGCCCCAGTATTTCCAGGTGGATGAGGACTTCACCGGGGCTGCCAGGTTGATGGAGGTGCTTTGCACCCTCTACGGTCTGCCGGAGCGATTGAAGGAAGAAGCCCGAGGCCACCGGCAGTATGAATCTCTACGAAGCATAGTCGACGACTCCGAGGAAGTGGCGTCACTCCTGAAGCGCCTGGAAGAGCGCTACGACCGGGACCATGGAGAGGGGTCGTCCTCAAGCGAACTCCCTGCTACCATCGAGGACTTCCTCAAGGACCTCGAGCAGGGGTTCGACCCCCCTGGCCGGAGTTAACTTAACGTGACGGAAGGATATAATATCTCAGTGGAGGCAAGCTCAACATGGCGGCGGGCACAGGCCGAACATCGGCAACCAGGACCAGACGCACCAAAACCTCTCTGTCCGCGGCGTATTCCGAATGTTCGGAGTTGCAGCCGGGTATAGCAATAAAGCCGTCAACACTTGAGGGTAAGCCCTGCGTTGCCGGGACCAGGATTCCGGTGTCCCTTGTGCTGCGTTACATAGCCACCAACGAAGACCCTATAGAAGGTTTGGGCTTGACTCCGAAGGATATCGAAGACTGTCTGGAGTTCAGTGCGCTTCTCTGCGATTATTCCGCTGCTGAGCGTGAATAGCGGCCTTGCGCTTCCTGTGCGAGAACCACATCGACAGGAAGTTGGTGGCCCTGCTTCGTAGTTTTGATGCCTCGGACGTCCGGGTGGTCTCAAATGATCCCGATCCAGGAGACACTGAAATTGTCAGAGACGCGAACGCGGACGAGCGCATAATCGTCACCCGTGACCGGGGATTTCCAAATCGTCGTATTTGCTCCATCAATCATGGCACGATTTTTATTCCTCAGAGGTTTGAGGGCAGACCGTTAAACCTCCCTGAAACATTCGATTGCATAAGCCGCTTTCTTGAGTCGGGCAGGCTAACCGACCTGGGACACGGGACATGTACCGTAACCCCGGACGGCGTTGCCATCAGGACGCAAGGGGGAGAGGAATCTATAGCAGTACAGGAAATTTGAACTGACGGCCGGTTTGGTAACAAACGAAGGCCCGGAGCCAATAAGACATTGACTCCGGGCCTCTTTGCGTCCGTGCCTGGGTTGCGTTACAGGGCCATCAGGCGGGCCATCCTTGCCTTGTGATAAATGGCGTCCCCCAGGTAGTGCTGGAGAGTCCTGGCGCGCTTGGTGTACTGGGTCAGACCGTACTCCAGGTCTGAGCCGATGCCGCCGTGGACGTGGTGGGAGCAGTCGCACGCCTTGGGGAACCCGTCGCTGACCACCGCCTTGGCCATCGACACAGCCACGCCTGCGCCGGCGTCGCCCTCGTCTATCTGGGAAAGGGCATCGTAGGTGGACCACTTGGCGGCGTCGGCCTCGTTCAGGCAATCAATCACGTGGTCCTGCACCCGCTGGAACGTTCCAATCGGCACCCCGAAGGCGATCCGGGTCTGGCTGTATTCCTGGGACATTTCGAAGACCCTTTGGGTCCCGCCGGTCATGTAGGCGCAGAGGGCGGCTGTGGCCCTTTCCGTTGCTTTGTCTATGGCCGGCCACGCCCCGTCCACCGGGCCCAGCACGTTGGCTTCGGGGACTTCCACATTGGAGAAGTTGACCTCGCAGACCTTGGGGCCGATCCACCCCGTCTGCACCCGGACCGAAACGCCGGGCGCGTCCTTCTCCACCACCAACATGCTGATGCCCTGGTCGGGTGTCTCACCCGGGGAAGTGCGGGCAACCACGATCAGTTGGTCGGCCACGTTCGCGTCTGGGATGAACAGCTTGGACCCGTTCAGCACGAAGTTGCCGTTGCGGCGAGTGGCGGGAAGCTGCACGGTTCCGGGACCCCAGCCATAGTCCGGTTCGGTCTGGGCAAAGGCGAATATCTGCTGCCCCGAAGCGATGGACGGCAACAACGCCTGCTTCTGGGACTCGTCTCCGGCTTCCAGGATGGCCTGGGCGGAGAGCACCGCCGAAGACAGCAACGGGCTGGGGCAGGCGTAGAACCCCAGCAGCTCCTGCACCACGCCCATGTCGGTGAAGGAGTTGCCGGAACCCCCGTACTCTTCGGGGATAGCCATGCCGGCCCAGCCGATCTCGCACATCATTTCCCAGATGTCGACTGCGAAACCGCTCTCGCTGTCATCGATTTCAAGCACACGCGACTTGGGCATCTCCGCTTCCAGAAATTCCCTGGCGGAATTCTGCAACAGAGTCTGAATCTCGGTAAGGGCAAGGTCCATGTCGGTCTCCTTAGATGGTCTTTGCAAGGGTCCGGAGCGACTGCTTGTGGCCCCCTCCTCTAACGGGTGGGAGCCGTCACCTCCGGCGCTGCATGTTGAGTCTCCTGGTAATCTTGCCAGTCCTGCGAGTTGCTGGCAACCTCTTCCGGCGGACTGCCCAGCCCCAGGGCGCTTGCGATGACCGCCAGGTCTCCCGCAACTTCGGACTCAGGGGGCGTGGCTGCCACAGCCAGCCGTTGCATACGCTCAAACCCGCCGCTGGCGGGAGCGCGGGGATCGCCGGCATCCAGCAGGGCGTACATGCCCGCCACCTGCCGCGCAATCTCGGCCATCCTGCGGGCGGTGCGCCGTTCCAACTCCCGAGTCTGGGACGCATGGTATGTCAATTCCCGCCCCGTCTCCTTCATCCAGGCGTCGCGGGTGCGGAACAGGGCGGCCAGACGGGAGTTGATGCAGGCTTCCATCAGCAATTGCTGGTAATTGGGCTCATTGGCCAGGCTCTCGCCCTCATGCACCGTCTCACCGGCGTAATCCAAGAGCTGGGTCAGCCCCTCGTCCTCCGGCAGTGGCGGCAATGGCTCCATATCCGCCGCGTGGAGCGCCGGTCCGAGCGCCCAGCCGTCATCCTCGCTACCCAAAAGGCAATTGGGAGGGACGCGGACGTTGTGAAAGGTGATGAGCCAGTCTGAGCCAGTGTTGAGGCGGCGCGGCATGGACACCGACACCCCATCCAGACCCGCCGGTATCAGGAACACGGAGACGTCCGGCGCGGGACCATTAGCCCCGCTGACCGCCTGTACCCACAGGAAGTCCGGCGACGGTCCCGGCCCGGAGAACAGGTCGGAGCCGGCGAGAATGTAGTCGTCGCCGTCACGAAGGACCTCAACCGGCGTTCCGGCGGGATCAACTGAGCCATCGGAGCTTTGAGACGGCATCCAGCAGGCCAGTTCTCCCGGCGTTGCGGCGGACAGAAACGTGCGTCGTTGATCAGGCGAACCATGCTCGTCGACGGCGTTCAGTACCACCGCCGCCTGTTGGACCGTCTCCCGCAGCCCGAGCCGCTCCAGCTCCTGGAGCAGCACAACCCTGCGGTCCGGGTCTTGGGATGAGTCAAGCCAACCCCGCTGGCCGAGCAGGGAAATCAGCGGCCCCGTGGATTCCTGGGCATCAGAGGGAGCGGTTGATGCGCCGGGCAAATGGAGGTCAAGCAGGGACCGCACTTCCAGGCGGAACCGTTCCTGGTCATCGGAGTAGTGGTACCGAAAGTCCAACGCGCGCTCCCGGAATGGCCCCCTGCATCAAGTGACGAGTCCTCCATGTGGTGTGGGGCCGGAGACACCGCAGAGGATCCGCATTTGGATGAAATACCGGGTCCGGTCCCAGGCCGGTTACTGCCGTTCCTGCTGGAGGAACTGGCGTATGCTTTCTATGGTTGCATCTTCGTTGGAACGGAAAGCGTAGCCGCCCCGTTCCTCTTCCAGGATGGTCTGGGCAATCTCCCACCCCTGAGTCGGCAATCCCACCAGGCTGTCCTTGGGCACACGCACACTGTCCAGTACGATGGTGCGCTCGCTGCCCGCCAGCATTCGCTTGGTGACTATCGAGATGCCGGGCAGGGTGGCGTCAACCATGAGTATGCCCAGGTTCATGCGTGAAGGCCGGTCCGGGTCGGTGACTGCCAGCGTCCACAGGTAGTCCGGGTCAAACCGCCCGGTGATGAAAGCCTTTTCGCCGGAGACAACGTATTCGTCGCCCTCGAGTACCGCGCTCGTGCTGATGGATGCGAGGTCAGACCCGCTGCGCGGTTCGTTGAAAGCCTGCCAGGTGATGGTCTCGCCCCGGAGCGCCGGCAGGACGTACCGCTGCTTCTGTTCCTCGGTTCCCCAGACCATCATGGCCGGTATCCAGCGGCTGTTGTCGCCCATGGACGGGAGGATAAGCTGCTGGATTTCCTCCTGCAGCACCTCGGCGAATGCTGGACTGAAACCGCCGCCTCCGTATTCCTTGGGCCAGGTTGGGGCAAGCCAGCCCTGCGCCCCCAGCAGCCTCCTGAATTCCTTGACCCGTTCCTGGGTCTCGTTATTCAGAGGCCGGCCATCGGGCGGGATGTTCAGGTCCCGGGGAGCGTGCTGTTGCAGCCAATTGCGCACCGCCCAACGGAACTCCTGCTGGGCCCTGGTGTAATTCTTCTCAAACTCTATGATGGCCCTCTGGACGGGACGTGTGTCCCTTCTGGACGAAATTATCCGGCGGGCCCCAGGGCAGACCGCGTCGTGCCCTCAAACCTCGCCGGACGATGGTTCCTGGTTCGCTGTAGCCTAGACGCCGGAGACGCCCGAGGTGGACGGTGTGGCGGCGGCCCGCTCCCTGGTGCGGCTGATGCCCAGGCGCCGGGCCATGATTACCTTCTGAATCTCGATGGTGCCGCCGGGATGCGCCCCGGTCAGGCTGCTGCGCTGGTACACCTCCGGCTGCCCGCCGAAGGGAGCGCGTGGTTCATTGACGCCCAGCAGGGAGTACATGCCCATGATGTTCCGGGCCTTGTCGGCATTCCGGATCCGGAACTCCTTGCGGTACAGGGCGCTCTGGGAACCGTGGTAGGTCATTTCCTGGCGCGCCTGGTACATCCAGTAGTTGCGCCGGGAGAGCAGGTCGTGGATGCGGGACTCAATGTAGGCCCCCATCGCGTCTTGCTGCACCACGGGGTCCTCTCCAAGGCTGTCCCCGTTGCTGCCGGTGCCCCGGACGTACATAAGCAGGTTGTCCAGCGCCTCGTCACGGGGCATCACGATGCCGCGGCCGCCGTGCTCGATTTCCAGGGTGGTCTGCGACACCTGCCAGCCTTCCCGATCCCCACCGATCAGGTGGTCGCCGGGGACGCGGACGTTGTCCATGAAGATGAAGCTCTGGTCGTTCCCGGTGAGCAGGTTCAACCTCTTCAACTCAAGACCGGGCGCAGGGCATGGGATGAGGAAGTAACCCAGGTTGCGGTGTCGCGGCGCATCGGGATCGGTGACGATGGGGCCGAACAGGAAGTCAGGGTCGCCGTGGCCGCTGATGAAAGTCTTCTGGCCGGAGATTATCCAGTCGTCGCCGTCGCGCACCGCGCGGCTCTGGAGGGAGGCAAGGTCGGAGCCGGCATTGGGTTCGGTGAAGTTCTGGAAGGCGACCTTTTCGGCCCGTAGTATGGGGGCCAGCAGGTTTCGCTTCTGCTCCTCGGTGCCCCACACCAGCATCGTCGGGAAGACGTAGGTGTTGGTGAAGTCCGGGACGACCCTTGCCCGCTCGAACTCTTCGTTAATGATGGTCTCGTGCTCTCCGCTGAGGCCGCCCCCGCCGTACTCCTTGGGGTAGGTGGGATAGAGCCAGCCCTTGGAGGCCAGGACCTGGTGCATCTGCCGCCAGAAGGTGTAGTGCTCCTCGGTCAGGTCGAGCCGGTCCACCGGGGCGCGCATATTGCCGGGGATGTTCTCTTCCAGCCAGGTGCGCACCTCTTGTCTAAACGCTTCCTGCTCCGGTGTGTAATGGTACTTGAAATCCATCTGGGAACCTCCTCCTCGTTTAGACACTGACGTCCGTGTCAGCAATGGCGGGCTGCCCGGCTTGCGCCTTTTCCAGCGCTACCACAATGGCCGAAAATATAGCCCGTACACCCCTCTTTGTCAACCTGCACAGCCTCCTCAGCAGGGTCTCTTCAGAGGCGCTTCCTGTGTCAAACTCCCCGGCCCAACCGTCAGTGACATGAGAATAGCATCTTCCGGTTGTGCGTGGCCCACCGGGCCAACCTCAATTCCTGCAATAACCCCTGCCCTCGACCCGAGCAGGGTCAGGACCCGCTCGCGGCCGTCTGACGGCCGCCCCCCCTAACACGAGACACTGCCTGCTGAAAATTGCCCCTTGCCAAAGGTATAGAACTTATGTACTATGACGTCAGTCCGACCCGTAAGACCCTCTATCGGAAGATACCCTTATAAGGAGGGCAGGGCCAGTCCAGGACAGCCACTGAGGCGCATGATGTTTAGTGTCTGAAATAGCTGACAACGCAACCCGCGAACACCAGCCTGGCCCCTCCCCAGAATCCACCTTTGGCTCGTCCAGCCACCCAAAATGTCCGGTTTTGTCCGCATCTGACCGGAAAATCGGAATTTTTCCTTCCACTGTCCGGTCTGCCCACTGTCCCATCTATTGCAGGGCGACCCGTTCCCGGCAGTATTTCTGCTCCCCGGATTCCACCCCCAGCCACCCCGAATGCCCGGTTCTGTCCGCTCAGTCGGCCACGGACTGCCACACTTGACCAGAAAATCGAGAAATCTCCCCCTTTCGCAAAACGGGGATTAAGGGGGATTTACCCCGTCACTCCACACCCAATCGCTCACTCTCTTAAAGAGGTAAAGCAATGACTTTCTCCCAGCTCAGGTCCCAGGTCGACGCCCTCTTACGCAAGTACGCAACCGAAGTCGAGACCTACCGCCTCGGCAAAGTCACCACTGAATTCTGCGATGAGGTGGCCGACGCCCTGACCAACCCCAAGTCTGGCCCCGTGAAGGACCCCTTCGATTGGGCCTCCGTATTGTTCAAGCGGATGGCCAAACGCGGTTACCGCCCCCGGAACCTCACGCCTATCCAGAACTACCTGAGTCGTTGCCTGCAGGAGCGCCGCGTCCTCCCCCAGGCCCGCGAGGTCCTGCGTGCCCTGCTGCCCAGGGCAGCCGAACGCGGCCTTATCCCCCGCACCGTCGAAGACCCCGTCCCCATCTGCGCCATGAAACGCGGGCTGGAGAACGCTGGCAAGGGTGACGATTCAGGCCAGTCAGGCTTGGGTCTGTCGGACCTGATCGAACACTGGCAGAAGATGGACTACTGGCGGCAGTTGGCCAAGGGTTCCTTGCCGGGACCGGGCCTGGCAGAAGGGGCAACAGCGTAGAGCCTGCCCCGGCTTGACCGGTGATGGGACCCCGCTGGCCGTCGTTGGATTGCCCGGCCACCTGGTACCGGAACGCTGCCGTCTCCTGCCGTCGAGAGAATTGCGAAATTCCGGAGACGGAAAAATAGCGCCGGGAATGGGTACACCCGTTCCGGAATTACACTCCAACGAAAAACAACATAACAGTCAGTCCTGATATGATAAGATCGTGGTCACTATCTCAACTGAAGCTGGCCTGACCAGATGCACCATAACCCTCGTCGCCACAGCGTTACCCTTCCCATAGAGAACGCCTAATACAACGCCCATCCACTTCAAGTTGTCCTCAATGCGGTTGCCACCTGGCAATGGCCTGTAGTGCCGTCGCCGCCTCCGGTTCAGAACCTGGCCTGATAGTCGCCCGCCAACGCCACCGGCGCGGAACCCCGCATGACTAAACTTCACTGGCTTATATACACTTGCCTAACGCTCATCGCCTTCACCCTGGCAATGACCGCCTGCACAGAGCAAGCACAGCCCGAACTTCCGCTAATTCCGACGGTCCAAAGCGCCACTGCCGCAACGTCAGCAACTCAGGTCCCTATACCAACACCGTCACCCAGACCAACTCCTACTGCCAAAGCCACTCCGACCGCTGCATCAACCCCGGTTCCCACACCAACACCGGGCACTGTTGGACCGCCTCCAACTCCCACACCGACCCTTGTCTTCAGGCCGGGGCCAACCGAGAAATACGTGCCAGCGCCACCCGAGCCTCCACCCCCGCCTACACGCTATCCTGGCTACAAGAGCTTCCACCCAATGGCCGCCTACACGACCGAACATCCCACCTTCGCTATGAGCTTCCTGACAGCCTGTGCCTTGAACGCTTCAGGCAGGCCAGTCTGCTGGAACTACCTGAAGGACGTGAAGCCACCTCCCACGCCCACAATCATCGAGGGCCAGAAGATAGAGATACCCGAGCCAACAATCTTCGACCCGCCGGACGAAGTCTTCAAGTTCATTACCGCCGGGAACGCCCACTTCTGCGGACTCCGGCAAGACGGCGTCCCGGTCTGCTGGCTCGCGTCAGATGGCTGGGGCTTCGACTCCATAATGTCTCCACCCGAAGGGGAGACATTTACTTTCATAGACAGCCGCCGATGTTACACATGCGGCATCCGCCCGGACGGTACGCCCCTCTGCTGGCCGCAGTTCATGGACGACGACACCTGCCCCGAATACAAAATGGTAGAGCCACCGGCCAACGAAAAATTTACCGCCCTCACCGGAGGACACGGTATCTCCTGCGGACTCCGTGCCAACGGGACCTTCCTCTGCTACCCGGATATAGAAGGCGTCACCGAACAGGATTTAGAATCATTGCCAGAACCCGGCGAATCAGAACGTTTCAAGGCCATAGACCTCGCGGGCTGGAGCTTCTGCGCCATCAGGACCGATGGGTCTCCCACCTGTTGGTACTGGGACATGACCGGTAACCAGTACACACGCAATGCACGCGAACCCGCCATAAACGACATGAACACCATCAGCGTCGGTCACTTCCACGCCTGCGGGACCCGCGGACACTACAACGGCGTCTGCTGGTGGGTCAACGAAATGCCCGAACCCCACACCTGGCCCGACGATTTAGTGGGTGTCCACGTCATCACCGGCAACGGCCACCATTCCTGCGGACTATGGGTCGATAGCAGCCGAATCTGCTGGACCGGGATGCCCGATACTCCCTGAACCTCACGACAACAGACTGCTCAAAGAGACCGAGGATAACTTCCCATAGCATTCTCCTGCGCCATCGTACCCGGAGCCACATCGTTCCTATGCACCCTCATCTAACATTCAGAACAACTGGATTTGCCACTGTCCGTTTCCGATGCAAGACTGGTTGTTGGTACTTCGGCAAGAGTGTCTTCTGCCGTCGAGATTGACAGTACAGCCTGTGGCAACTACACTCGAAAGGCTGTGTATTATGTTCTCAGTGCCTGCGAGTACGGGTGGTGAGACAGCGTTAATCGGCCCAATCGTCGGTGGTTTGTTCGATTCTGGACGCGGTGCCACGGACGTTCCTTGAGTAGATATGACGACTAGCGGAATGCCATTGAACGATCCTGGCGGCGCGCCCGGCGTTTCCGCCGAGCAGGTGCGGCGGTGCCGCTCCTGTGGATACGAGAACTCGGCGGAGGGCGCGGAGCGCTGCCACAACTGCTGGATGCTCCTCGAAGGCATAGCGCCCCTGTACATCGGGGAGTCCGTACCCAAGAGCTGGTGGCTCAGGCTGCTCACAGCGGGCATGATGGTCAAGTGGGTGCCCCTGGCAATCATCGTCGTCGGCGTCATGTGGTGGTTGTTCGCCTTCTTCCAGTGGGGGCCGAACCCGGCAAGCGCCATGACTACAATGGAGGCGCACTCGGGCCCGGGCACCTGGGCCTTGGGCCGGGCTGACGCCCAGAACACGGGCTTCACACCGGACGATGCGCCTGTGCCCGGACAGGTCAAGTGGACATTTACCGATAACGTGCCGATGGAGTCGTCCCCGGCGGTCGTCGAGGGGCAGGTGTTCCTCACCACCGGGGATGGCCGCACCGTGGCGCTGGACCAGGATACCGGGTCTCTCATCTGGGAGCACGATACCGGCTTCCCGTCCAGTTCATCCCCCGCCGTATCGGGAGACCTGGTCATCGCATCCTATACCCCCGGCCTGATTGTCGCACTGGACCGGGCTACCGGCATCCCCCAGTGGTCGGTGCACCTGCGTCAGCCCATATCAGCCTCGCCCATAGTGGCCGAAGGGACCCTCTACTTCGGGGCGGGCGACAGGCTGCTCCACGCAATGGACGTGACTTCCGGCGAAGAGCTATGGACGTTTCCCACCAAGGACTGGATCGTCTCCCCGGTTGCCTACCATGACGGGACGGTGGTGGTGGCCTCTCAGGACAGCCTGGTCTACCTGGTCAACGCCGACTCTGGCAAGGAGCGGCTGATGTTCGATACCGGGAGACAGCGTTTCGGAGGCGGACCGACGGTCAGCGGCGACGTCGTGTACTTCAGTTCCGACCGTGGCTGGGTCTGGGCCATCGACCGGCTGGCCAAGTCATGGCCTGGGCAACGGAAGTGGTTCAAGGTAAAGATCAACCTGTTTGTCTGGCAGGTGATCCACACGCGCCCGGTCCAGCCTGGCGGCCTGTGGTCCAAGCGGGTCGGCGGCCAGATACAGGGACTGCTGTCAGTGGCCGACGGCAAGGTAATCGGCGCCACCAGGGAAGGCAAGGTCTTCGCCCGTGACACAGACTCCGGTGCGGAGGTCTGGTCGGCCCAACTGGACGAGCCCGTATCCACCGAACCCACCGTTGCGGGGAATACCGTTCTGACAGGTACGGAAAGCGGCAAGGTCTTCGGAGTAGATGCCACCACGGGGGATGTCCTGTGGGACTTCGACGCCGGGACCGGGCTGGTCACGGCCAGCCCCATCGTCGCCGGTGACACCATGTTCGTCGTCACCGAGGGCGGCGTCCTCCACGCAGTCACCGCCGCCAACTAGAGGCTGCCACAGCCGTCGGCCAGCCCCGGCGGCTGTGAACACAGGTGACTGCCCCGGCCAATCACCCTCCATCCCCGGCCAGATCCAGACCTGCACGGGGAGCCCCGTCAAAAGGTTGGTTGCCGGACAGGGCTTGATGCCACCCCCCCAAGCCAAACCGCCCTCATAACGCTGGCTACCCTGCGTCCTTTCCCCTTCCTCTCGGTGAGAACACACACCCTGTAGTTTGCAGCCCCTACGGGAGACGAACGCCTGGCATGAAATGGGCTTGCCCGTGGACACGATGCCCACGGGCAAGCCCATTGATTGGCGGTTATCGCGGGGCTCTGTGACTGGCCCCTGCGGCCTTGCCGGTGCCGTCTAGCAGTCGGCTTTGAGTTGGTCCGAATGTGTGGCTCTGATGGAGGGTCTGTCGTCCCAGTCTTTCTCGATGGTCCCGGTCACGCAGACTACCTTGTCCAGGTATATCGGGGCGAAATTGGTGCTCTCGGGGAAGTTCTCGGGTTTCAGGGCATCTTCCTTCCATATCTGCACGGTGAAAGTGTCCGGGATTTCCTGCTCCGAGATGGACGACCCCCGTTCTATCAATGCGCCTGTGTCGAACAGGAGCAAGTGCGGCCTCCCTGGCCTGCCGGAAATCCACTGGTAATCCTTCACGATGCCGCGGACGGTCACATTTTCCGCACCGACGTGGTCACCAGCCTTGGATGACGGGATGAACCCCATGGCCTCCGTCTCAGTGGCCAAAGTACCGGGGTCGCTAGCGGAAGCAGCTCCCTCACTCGACCCGCCGCCGGATTCAGATCCGCCGCTCGGACTGGACGCTCCGCAGCCCATGGCCAGAGTCAGCATACCGACCAGAGCCATTACCAGTAGTGGGAACACGATGCCTGATCTCATAACACTCCCTGCCTTATCCGAGATTTGGATGAATCTCCAGTATAAAATCCCCCCCCAGGTCACGAGTGCGACCAAGGGGGGATTTCTGGTAACTATTTCACCACTGACGGGCGCTTAGCACTGCGACCGAAGCAGGTCTCTTTCTGGGTTGTCTAGGTAGACCCGCGCAGCTTGGGGTCCATCACGTCTCGGATGGCGTCTCCAAGGACGTTCCAGGAGAAGACTACTACGGCGATCGCCAGGCCGGGGAATATCGCCAGTGATGGAGCCACGGTAACGTTGGCGGAACTGGCCTGACTGAGCATCCCGCCCCAGGAAGGCACGTCGATGGGAGTGCCGACGCCCAGGAAGCTAAGGGACGCTTCGGCGATGATAGCGCCGCCCAGGTGGAAGGTGAAGATCACCAGGTAAAGGGCGAAACAGTTGGGAATCATGTGCTTTATCATGATCCGCCAGTTACCCGCACCGATCGCCTGAGATGCCAGGATATAGTCCATCTCCTTGATGGCCATGAACTGGGAACGCATGATCCGGGCCGTACTTGGGATATACACGATGCTCAACGCGATAATCACGTTGAGCAGAGAAGCACCCAGGGCAGCCATGATGGCGATGGCCAGGATCAGCGTTGGGAATGAGATGAGGGCGTCTATGAACCTCTGGACCGTGAGGTCTGTGGCACCCCCGAAATGGACGCTGATGACCCCCACCATCATGCCGATGGTGCAACCCACGAGGGATGCCACGATTCCCACGTACAGGGAAATGCGGGCGCCGTAGATCAAGCGGCTGAAAACGTCCCGCGCGAGGTGATCAGCGCCGAACAACATAATCCCTTCCGGGTTTTCGGACCTGGCGCCCGGAGAGGCCCACTTGCACCTGTTATTCTGCTCGGAAGTGCATTGACTGATGACAGAATACGGGTTGTAATTCGCTATCACAGGCGCAAAAACGGCCATAAGAACCAGGGTCGCCGCCACCGCCGCTCCGAACGTTCCGAGAGGTTTGCGAGTTACGAAGAAAAGGACGTTCTGGGCGAGGGTTCGCTTCGGCGGCAGAACGAAGATGGGTTGCGCCGGGGCCGCCGCCGCTGATTGTTCCGGGACCGCTCCGGCGGGAGTTTGTTCTTGGGCCATCTCTATACCCCTACTTGAATACGTTGAATTGCCAGGCTAACTGTAGCGAATTCTGGGATTCAGCCAAGCATAAGTGAGGTCCAGCACCAGGTTCAAGAGCAGTACGACCACCGCTATCATCACTACGATAGCCTGGATTACGGGGAAGTCCCGGCTGGTGATGGCGGTAATCAGGAGGCGGCCCATGCCGGGAAGCAAGAATATCACCTCGATGATTACCGTGCCGGATATCAGGCGGCCGAATTCATAGCCGGTGAGCGTGACTACCGGAAGCAGGGCGTTCCGCAGGGCATGGCGGGATATTACCGTTCCTTCCCGCAGGCCCTTGGAACGGGCCGTCCTGATATAGTCCTCGTGCAAGACTTCCAGCATCGCCGAGCGGGTAATCCGTGCGATGAACGCCATGTTGGAAGTGCCCAGGGCGATCGCAGGAAATACCAACTGCTGGAAGTTGTTCCACGGATCATCCCAAACGTTCTTGTAGTCCAGTGGCGGGGCCCAGCCGAAGAAAAGCACCAGGAAGAAAATCGTCATCACGCCTACCCAGAAGTTGGGCAGGGCGATTCCGGCGATCGTAATCACCCGCGTGACATAATCGCCCACGGTGTCCTGCTTGATTGCGGAAAGGACTCCCAATGGTATGGCCACGATGCTGGCCATAATGAGGGACATGAGGCCAAGTTCTATGGTGACGGGGAGCCTGTGCTTGATGTCGTCAATGACCTGGTCGCCTTCATAGAAGTATGAAGTCCCAAAGTCGCCCCGGAGCATTCTCCCAACCCATCTGATGTACTGCTCATATATGGGCTTATCGGTGCCGAGTTTGGCCCGTAAGTCGGCCAACTGCTGTTCGCTATAATCGTCCTCCCCTTCTTCTCCCCCGAGGATAAGCACCGCCGGGTCTCCGGGCACCACCCGGAGAATGGCGAACACGAGTACGGTCACTATGATCAGGGTAGGTACGAACAAGAAGCACCGCTTGACAATGTATGTCTTCATCTTGCTCCTGAATATTGTTGGGGAACCGGGCTACGGCTCTCTAGGGATGTCGTGACGATGATTTCAGAGTCGATCAGACCGACACATGCCTGGGCATTGTGAATTGCGACGTTAACTCCGGTCAAATAGGGTTGAGCTTATGCGTCTCCGATGAGGGCCTGGACTGCATTTCCAGCACAAGTCCTTGTAAACGATGCTAGTGAAATTGCAGCCTTAATCCACCTAAGCGATGAGAATGTTCTCCTGCCTTGCCGGAGTGCAGCACACTATATTATAGGCTCGAATAAAGTGTCAATAGCTTTTCCTGGGATGCCTGGCACCTCGGTCTCGCGCTAGCAAAACGGTGTGGTTCCCGAGAAAAGAAAGAGGCCGGTCCCCTGCTGGGGACCGGCTGTATCCGTGGCTGAACCGGGGAGTTGGCTACTTGCACTCAGGATCGCACCAAACATGCTCCCAGCGCATCCCCTGGTAGGTAAAGTTGTAATTCTGGATGCGGTGTTCAACGCCGTGGTGCCGATCGGTCCAGTATAGATATGGACTGGCGGTGTGCTCCTGCACGATTCTCGCCATCTCCTGGACGATGGCCTTCCGTTTCTCCTGGTCTGGCTCCTTTACCTGCTGCTCGAAGAGCACCTCGAGGCCCGCGGGAGCGTAGTACTTACCCCGACCGCCGCCGGTCCACTGGGGATTGGTCCCGCGTATAAGCCGGGCGAAGATGGCGTCGGGGTCGTTCATGAAGATGCTGCTGCCCTGGACGGCGAACTGGTAGTCGCCGGCCCAGTAGGCATCGAAGCCTGCACCGCTCTCCATTACCCTGAGCGTGATATCCCAGCCGAGGGCCTCCTCAAGCTGCTGCTTGACCAACACCGCGACGTCGGGATAGTCGCAGCAGTTCCGGGCGTGAAGAGTGATACTGAACGGACCTTCCATACCAATGCTGGCCAGCAGCCTCCTTGCCTCAGCCAGATCGTCGGGGTGCTTCGCCCCGTTCATTTCCCGGAAACCGGGCATGTTGTTGTACTCATCCTCAGAGAGGCTGTACCAGAAGCCCTCGGGCAACGGGTAACCCTTGGCGTACATGCCCTCGCTAATGTTGTCGATGATGGGCCGGGCATCCACCGCGAGTTGCACAGCCTTCCTGACCTCGGGTTGGTCGAAGGGGGCCTTGGCTGTGTTCATCACGATAGCCATCAGGCTGATGGGACCAGCCCAGTGCATGGTCAGGTTTTCCATATCCTCGTCGAGCTGCAGGGCCTCGGCAACGGTGAGATTGTCAAGGGACTGGTTGCTGGTGAGGATCTGGCCGGTCTTGAAGGCCGCGATCACCCGACCCGAGTCGGTCATTACGAAGTGCTTCATCCCGTCGATGTAGGGACGCCCTTCCTTGAAGTAGTCGTCGTTCCGCGTGTACTCGACCGACACTTCCTTGACGTACTCGACGAACTTGAATGGGCCAGAACCGACGATGACCTCCATATTCTTGCCACCCTGGGGTATCTCCTGGCCCACGACCACATGCTCCGGGATGATCAGGCAGGTGTGGTTGGCGATTGCCGGGAAGAAACCGCCGCTGGGGAATTTGGTCATGACCTCCACGGTCTTCTCATCAATGGCCCGCGACAGCCCCGAATCGTAGTATAGGGCGGTGTTGCAGTGGGTGGAGGTAGAGCGGCCCTTGATTGCCGGGAACTGGTCCGGCGCCACCATGCTCTCCAGGCTGAACACAATGTCTTTGGCAGTGACGGGAGTGCCATCCCACCACATGGCGTCGGGGTGGACCTTGAAGGTGTAGGTCACGCCGTCATCTGCCAGCTCCCAGCTCTCGCACAGGTCGCAACGAATGTCGCCCTGGTCGGGGGTCTCCGGGTTGTACTCGACCAGGTTGTTGAACATGGGAGCCATATTCATATTGAGGACCGACGACTGGTGGATCAGCCGCTGGCGCACATCGGCATACTGGCTCATGTTGATGATCCCGCCGCGCGTTGCCTCTGCGATGTAGTAGGGGTTGTCCGTGGCCTCGGCCTTGGCACCGGGAGCGATCTGGACTGCTGCACCCTCGTGGGTCTTCTTTTCGACCACGGGAGTTGCAATTACCTCTTTAACTACTTCGACTTCCTTGATTACCTCTTTCTCAACGATTACTTCCTTGGGGACTTCCTTGATTACCTCTTTTTCCACCACCACCGGCTCGGCCGGCGCCGCGGACCCACAGGCGATGATGAATACCAACGCCAGCAGGAGCGAAGTAAAGACTAACCCCCTTGAAACCCTTGACGAACCTGATGCCATAGATTGTCCTCCGACGAATACGTTAGATTTGAGGGTAAAGAGAGACCCAGGCTCCCATTCCCCCGATAGCTCGGGCCCGAGACGGGAATGCACTTCAGGCTGGCCACCACAACCCCGGGGTCGAGAGGTCTAAGGCCTGAACGATGCGATATCCGAGGATTCCGCCCGCCTCGAAGGTCAACACTATATTATCTTTCGTGATTATATGTCAATAAGTTTATTGCAATTATCGATATGAGACGATAATGCAACATTTGTTGTATGTAATGGGATATTCGTACGGGTAATCACGTTGTGTGTGCATGTGGCATACGGAGTTGATGTGGGTCAATTGGGACATGCAGGTCGGCAGCTAAGGGGCAATCTGCTCCCTTTCGACGCCTGGTCGTTGTCGGATTTCGATACGAGAATGACCAGCCCAGGGTCTCCGGCGAAGGCACTCCAGTTCTACAGATCGTAGCCCGTGGCCAAGCAAAAGGGCCGGTCCCTTGAGAGACCGGCCCCTGGAATCCGTGTGCGTTAGACCCTAGTTACACTCAGGGTCGCACCAGACATGCTCCCAGCGTGAACCCTGGTAGGTGAAATTGAAGTTCTGGATGCGGTGCTCCACGCCGTGGTGCCGGTCAACCCAGTAGATGTAGGGGTTGGCCGATCCCTCGTATGCGAGCCTGCCCATCTCCTGGACGATGGCCTTCCGCTTCTCCTGGTCCGGCTCCCGTACCTGCTGGTCGAAGAGCGCTTCTACCCCAGCGGGAGCGTAATACTTGCCTCGTCCGCCGCCGGACCATTGAGGGGTGGTCCCGCGGATATACCGGGCGAAGAGAGCATCGGGGTCGTTCATGAAGATGCTGCCGCCCTGGACGGCGAACTGGTAGTCGCCTGCCCAGTAGGCATCGAAGCCAGCGCCGCTCTCCATCACCCTGAGAGTGATGTCCCAGCCCAGGGCTTCCTCAAGCTGCTGCTTGACCAACACCGCGACGTCGGGATAGTCGCAGCAGTTCCGGGCGTGGAGGACGATCTCGATATTGTCCATCCCGGCATTGGCCACCAACTTCCGAGCCTCGGCCAAGTCGTCCGGGTGCTTCTGCCCATCGACGTCCCGGTAACCGGGCAGGTTGTCATACTCGGTATCCGGCAGGCTGTACCAGAAGCCCCTGGGCAACGGATAGCCCTTGGCGTACATCCCCTCGCTGATGTTTTCTATGATCGGCTGAGGATTGACGGCCAGCTTCACCGCTTTCCGTATATCGGGGTTGTCGAAGGGGGCCTTGGCGGTGTTCATCTGGACGTACATCATGCTGATGGGGCCGGCCCAGTGCATGGTCAGGTTGTCCATCTCTTCATCAAGCTGCAGCGCCTCGGCAACGGTGAGGTTGTCGATGGACTGGTTGCTGGTGAGGATCTGGCCGGTCTTGAAGGCCGCGATGACCCGACCCGAGTCGGTCATCACGAAGTGCTTCATCCCGTCGATGTAGGGACGCCCTTCCTTGAAGTAGTCGTCGTTGCGGGTGTACTCGACGGATACTTCCTTGACGTAGTCCACGAACTTGAACGGGCCGGAGCCCACGAGGCCTTCCATGTTGCTCCCGGCCTGGGCTATCTCCTGACCGACCACCACGTGCTCGGGAATGATCAGGCAGGTGTGGTTGGCGATGGCCGGGAAGAACCCGCCGCTGGGGAACTTGATGACGACCTCTGCGGTCTTTTCGTCGATAGCCCTCGCCTGCCCGGAATCGTAATACAGTCCAGTGTTGCAGTGGGTGGAGGTAGACCTACCCTTGATGGCCGGGAACTGGTCCGGCGCCACCATGCTCTCCAGGCTGAACACTACATCCTTGGCAGTGACGGGGGTGCCGTCCCACCACGTGGCGTCAGGGTGGACCTTGAAGGTGTAGGTCACACCATCGTCGGCCAACTCCCAGCTCTCGCACAGGTCACAGCGGAGGTCGCCCTGGTCGGCGGTCTCCGGGTTGTACTCGATCAGGTTGTTGAACAGGGGCGCCATGTTCATGTTCAACACCGACGACTGGTGGATCATCCGCTGGCGCACATCGGCGTACTGGCTCATGTTGATGAACCCGCCGCGCGTGGCCTCGGCGATGTAATAGGGGTTTTCCTTGGCCTCGGCCTTGGCGCCGGGGGCGACCTGTACTGCGGCGCCCTCGTGGGTCTTCTTCTCGTAGATTTCCGGGGTGACTACGACTTCCTTGATGACCTCGACTTCCTTGACCACCTCTTTCTCAACGATTACTTCCTTGGGAACCTCCTTGACCACTTCCTTCTCGATGATTTGCGGCTCGGCCGGGGCGGCTGACCCGCAGGCAATGACCAAAGCCAGTACCAACAGGAGCGGAATAAGGATGAGTCCCCGTGAAACCCTCGACAAACCTGGTGCCATACACTGTCCTCCAACATTTTGCCAGAATCTGGCTGGGGGGGATGCCGGTCCGACCGGGTTGGGGCCCTGCTCCATTCCCAGGGTAGATTACTCAACGAGAGCTATTTCTCCTCGCTGCTCCAATTAAACCGACCACGTTGTTCGTAGGTGTTATGAGAACAGCTTTGCCCCGAGTGAAGCGCCAAACACTATATGATAGCCCTTAAATTCATGTCAATAGCATCATAAATGTGGAATATTGATTTCGAAAAGGCGTACTACAGCTCCGAAACCCGATACAGCCGTGGTGCCTCGTCTCGAAATGTGTGACGAAACACTATCACCATAACTGTTGATTCTGACTATTACTCAAGCTCAGAAGACTATTTTACATGCCGGACGGGATGCCAAAGAGAAGGGGCCGGACCTCCGGAGGTCCGGCCCCTTCTTCATCTTCAGGCGATTTGTCCTACTTGCACTCAGGGTCGCACCAGACATGCTCCCAGCGCATCCCCTGGTAGGTGAAGTTGTAGTTCTGGATGCGGTGCTCCACGCCGTGGTGGCGGTCGGTCCAGTAGATGTAGGGGTTCGCTGTGCCCTCATAGGCCAGCCTTCCCATCTCGTGGACGATGGCCTTCCGCTTCTCTTGGTCCGGCTCCCTTACCTGCTGGTCGAAGAGCGCCTCCAGCCCTGCGGGTGCGTAGTATTTGCCCCGCCCGCCGCCGGTCCACTGGGGAATGGTGCCCCGGATGTACCGGGCGAAGATGGCGTCGGGGTCATTCATGAAGATGCTGCCACCCTGGATGGCGAACTGGTAGTCGCCTGCCCAGTAGGCATCGAAGCCCGCGCCGCTCTCCATCACCTTGATGGTGATGTCCCAGCCCAGGGCTTCCTCAAGCTGCTGCTTGACCAGAACCACCACGTCCGGGTAGTCGCAGCAGTTCCGGGCGTGCAGGGTGATTGAGAATGGACCGTCCATCCCCACGCTGGCCAGCAGCCGCTTGGCCTCGGCCAGGTCGTCCGGATGTTTCTGCCCATCAATGTCCCGGTACCCGGGCAGGTTGTCGTACTCCTCGTCGGAGAGGCTGTACCAGAAGCCCCTGGGCAACGGGTATCCCTTGGTGTACATGCCCTCGCTGATGTTGTCGATGATCGGCTGCGGGTTGACAGCCAAGTTGACCGCCTTCCTGACCTCGGGCTGGTCGAAGGGGGCCTTGGCGGTGTTCATCACGATGTACATCATGCTGATGGGGCCGGCCCAGTGCATGGTCAGGTTTTCCATATCCTCGTCGAGCTGCAGCGCCTCGGCGACGGTGAGGTTGTCGATGGACTGGTTGCTGGTGAGGATCTGGCCGGTCTTGAAGGCCGCGATCACACGCCCCGAGTCTGTCATCACGAAGTGCTTCATCCCGTCGATGTAGGGACGCCCTTCCTTGAAGTAGTCGTCGTTGCGGGTGTACTCGACGGAAACCTCCTTGACGTACTCCACGAACTTGAATGGGCCGGAGCCGACAAGCCCATCCATGTCGCTCCCGGCCTGGGGTATCTCCTGGCCGACCACCACGTGCTCGGGAATGATCAGGCAGGTGTGGTTGGCGATGGCCGGGAAGAAGCCGGCGGTCGGGAACTTGGCTATGACCTCCACGGTCTTCTCGTCGATGGCCCGCGACTGCCCTGAATCGTAGTACAGTCCAGTGTTGCAGTGGGTGGAGGTGGAGCGTCCCTTGATGGCCGGGAACTGGTCCGGCGCCACCATGCTCTCCAGGCTGAACACGATGTCCTTGGCAGTGACAGGGGTGCCGTCCCACCACGTGGCATCGGGGTGAACGTGGAAGGTATAGGTCACACCATCGTCGGCCAACTCCCAACTCTCGCACAGGTCACAGCGGAGGTCTCCCTGGTCGGCGGTCTCCGGGTTGTACTCAATGAGGTTGTTGAACAGTGGGGCCATGTTCATGTTCAACACGGCGGACTGGTGGATCATCCGCTGGCGCACGTCGGCGTACTGGCTCATGTTGATGAAGCCGCCGCGCTTGGCCTCGGCGATGTAGTAGGGGTTTTCCTTGGCCTCGACCTTGGCTCCGGGGGCAACCTGTACTGCGGCGCCCTCGTGGGTCTTCTTCTCGTAGATTTCCGGGGTGACTACTACTTCCTTGACGACCTCAACTTCCTTGACCACCTCTTTCTCAACGATTACTTCCTTGGGAACTTCCTTGATCACCTCTCTCTCCACCACCACCGGCTCGGCCGGTGCGGCTGATCCGCAGGCGATGACCAAAGCCAGCGCCAACAGGAGTGGAATCAGAATGAGTCCTAGTGAAGTCCTTGACTTACCTGATGCCATACTACAATGCCCTCCAACATTTCGACGGATTCTGTCCGGTGAATGCCGGTCGCACCGGGTTGATTCCACGCTCCAGGACAGGATGTGATTCCCTAACGAGAATATCGATCGCTGGTTAATATTATCGAAAGCACCTTATCAACTCGTATAATACATGTGAACCGTTTTACCTATCCTAGAGCGATAAACAATATATATTGGCTCTATATCTATGTCAATAGATGCACTAAAGGCAGATTTTACTTGCGAAACCTTGGTATTATATTTCGAATCTCACGTTTCTCGACAATAAATGCAGATATATGAGCTACGAAACACAGCTTCATTAATGGTAGATACTGCCAAGAACAACAGAAGTGGGCTGCCTCCTGAGCGAGGCAGCCCACTTCTGGCTGCGGGTGATTGTGCTTTACCTGCGCTGGAGGCCGCAGGCGTGAGCCGTTGGAAGCCGGTACAGCCCTTCTCTATCCAGTCCCGCGCAGCCGGGGGTCCAGAACGTCCCGCAGGGCGTCGCCAAGCAGATTCCAGGCGAAGACCACGACGACGATCGCAAGGCCGGGGAATATCGCCACCCAGGGCGCGAGCTTGATGGAGCTTGCGGAAGCGCCGGTCAGCATCCCGCCCCAGGACGGCACGTTGGGAGGTGTGCCTACTCCCAGGAAACTGAGGGATGCTTCGGCGATGATTGCCCCGCCCAGGTGAATGGTCACGCTAACGATGAACAGCGCGAAGCAGTTGGGGATCATGTGGCGGATGATTATCCTCCAGTCTCCGGCACCCACCGATCTGGCCGCCAGAACGTAGTCGGTCTCCTTGATGGCCAGCGCCTGGGAACGCAGGATACGGGCCGTGCTTGGTATGTATATGATGCTCAGGGCGATCACCACGTTGTTCAGCGACGACCCCAGGGCCGCCATGATGGCAATTGCCAGGATCAACGACGGGAAGGCCATCATGCCATCGATGACCCTCTGTACCGAAAGGTCTGTGATGCCCCCAAAGTGGACGCTGGCCACTCCTACCATCATCCCGATGGTGCATCCGATGAAGGAACTCATCAGACCCACGTACAGGGATATTCTCGCGCCATGCACAAGCCTGCTGTATACGTCCCGCCCCAGGTGGTCGGTGCCCAGCCAGAATTGGGGGTCCGGCGATGCGAATACGTCAACTTTGTTCCCGGTGGAGGTTTCGGGACGTATCTGGTAGGGATCGTGAGTATCAAGCACGTTTGCGAACACGGCAACGAAGACGAGAATAACAGCCACAAAGGCACCGAACGTCCCCAGTGGCTTGGTCCGGAAGAAATTCATAAGGTTCTGGACGGCGGTGCGCTTGGGCCTCAATCCGCCTTCCGGTGGTCCGGGCAGGGCGATCGCCCCGATCCCTCGGTCTTGACTCATCAGTCCTCTCCTGGGGGCCGGTTTTGTGGGGTCTGTATCCTCTCTTCAAGAGCCGAGATGGGAAACCGTACCTGCGGCGGATCAGGTGTATCGAATGCGTGGGTTCAGCCAGGCATAGAACAGGTCCAGCACCAGGTTCAGCACCAGCACCAGCACCGTGATCAGCACGATAACCGCCTGGATCATGGGAAAGTCCCGGTGGAATATGCTGGTCACCAGCAAGCGCCCCATTCCCGGGACCATGAAGATGACCTCGATTATGATTGTGCCTGCCATGAGCCGCCCGAATTCGTAACCGGAGATGGTTACCACCGGCAGCATGGCGTTCTTCAAGGCGTGGCGGAAGACCACCACCGCTTCCCGCAGACCCTTGGAACGGGCCGTGCGGATGTAGTCCTCGCGAAATACCTCCAGCATGGCTGACCGCGTTATCCTGGCGATGAAAGCCATGTTGGAAAATCCCAACGCCAGCGCCGGGAAGAAGAGTTGCTTCAGGTTAGACGTCGGGTCCTCCCACAGGCTGACGTAAACGATTGGCGGCATCCATCCGAAGATCAGGACCAGGAAGAAGATCATCAAGATGGCAAGCCAGAAGTTGGGGATTGCCACCCCGGCTATAGTGATGACCCGTGTCGCGTAGTCCGCAATGGTGTCCTGCCTGATTGCGGATACGACCCCCATGGGAACGGCGACAATTATGGCCAGAATGGTGGCGAGAATGGCGAGCTCCAGGGTGACGGGGAATTTCTGCTTCAGGTCGGCGGCGACGGGGGTTTCGTAGAAGAAGGACGTCCCGAAGTCCAGCCGGGCCATGTTGCCTACCCAGATGGCGTACTGGATGACGATAGGCTTGTCCGTACCCAACTTGGCCCGCAACTCGGCCAACTGTTCCTGGCTGTACTCGTTTTCCTCTCCGCCCGCTTCCCCGCCTGCCAGGAGCATCACCGCCGGGTCGCCAGGAACGATGCGCAACAGGACGAAGATGACGATGGTCACCAATAGCAGGGTAGGTATGAACAGGAGGGTCCTTTTGGCTACGTATGCCTGCATTAGCCCGGCCTATCCTTCTTAAGATTTGGTCTCATCAGACGGGGCAGGATACGTCCTGCCCCGTCGTTGCGTATCTCTCTGTAGAATGAATGTTGGCGGAATGCTAACGGCAAGCGTCCACCGGATCGCACCAGAGATGCTCCCACTTGGTACCCATGTAGTGGCTGGGATGCAGGTGGAAGTTCTTGACCTGAGTGGCCACCGGGAAGGCGCGCGCGCCCCAGAACAGATTGATGTACTGTGCATCCTCGTTCATAAGGATGTCTTCCATCTGTCGGACTATGGCCTTCCGCTTCTCCAGGTCCAACTCCTGGGACTGCTGCTTGTACAGGTCTTCGAACCCGCTGGGGTGCTGGAAGTTGGCCCCTGGGGCGCCCCCTGCACCCCACCTGGTCATGGTGCTGTTGACCCACTGGGCATAGACCACGTCCGGGTCCATCAGTGACAGTGAGCGTCCCTGGACCATGAACTGGAACTCCCCAGCGTCGTAGGCCTTATAGCCCGCGGCGCTCTCATAGGTCTTGATGGTGGCCTGGATGCCGATCTTCTTCAATTGCTCCGCGACAATAGCAGCCTCGTCCGGGTACCCCACGGCGTTGCGGGCAGAGAGCGTCACCTCGAATCCATCAGGCAGGCCGGCTTCAGCCAGAAGTTGTCTTGCCTGGTCGAGGTCTCGCGGGTCCTTCTGCAGGCCCTCTATTCCCTTCAGTGATCCTGTCACCGGAGTACCGGATCCATCAACATAACGGTAGCCGGGCAGCGAGAGCAGTTCCTCAGTCTTGCGCCCGAAGACCGTGTCTGGTGGGAACGGAGACCCCATCCACCAGACTCCCGCGCTCAATGTATCCACCACCTCCCAGCGGTCGATGGCCAGGTTGACCGCCTGCCTGACCCTGACATCGTCGAAGGGGGCTTTGGTCGTGTTAAACCCTACCCCGTGGGCCAGGATGGGACCGGCCCAGTGGAAGTCCACCTTCCCCTTGAGTTCCTCTTGCAGTCTCAGTGCGTCGTGAACGCCGATTTGATGCACGATCCAGTTGACCATCAGCACCTGGCCCGTCTGGAACGCCGCCATCTGGGAGGCAGAGTCGATGATGATGACGTGCCGCATCCCGTCAATACGAGGGTAGCCTTCCTTCCAGTAGTTCGGGTTGGCTTCGTACTCGTTCTGGACATCCTTGGTGTACTTCTTGTGCAGGAAGGGGCCGGAGCCGTTGAAGTCCTCCGGAGTCTTGATGGTCTGGGCTTTTCTTTCCCCAAGCACGGTGTGCTTGGGGAGCATCTTGAACACATCGAGGGACAGGGTGGGAATGAAGGCGGGCGCGGGGAACAGTGTCTCCACCTCCACGGTGTGCTGATCGATGGCACGGGACATCCCTGCCTCGTAGTAGTTGTCTGTAAAGATGGCCCCGCTCCGAGTCGCGCCTTGTATACCATCAAGCCCGTTGCAATCCGCGCAAACTCCGCCGTCCATGCTGAACACGATGTCTTCGGCGGTAACCGGCTTCCCGTCGTGCCAGGCCGCATTCTTCCGCAGGTAGAACACGTAGGTCGTGGGTCCGGTCTGCTCCCAGCTTTCAGCCAGGTCGCCCCTTATGTCCAGAGGATCGTCTGTCTCGGGGTTGAACTCCAGCAGGCCATTGAACACCGGGGAGGTGTTCTTGAGCTGAGATCCAGCCCACTCCCAGATGGCCTTCTGCGTGGGCGCGTTGTAGTCCATAAAGGTGATGAAGCCACCGCGCTTGGTCTCAGCCATTACCGGCACTGCCGTTGGCTCTGGCTTGGCCTCGGGGGCTACAGTTGCCGCCACCATCTGGGCAGGCTTCATCCCCTCGGGCCTCACCTCGACTATCTTGGTGATTTCCACTTCCTTGACTACTTCCTTCTCGACCACCACCTCTTTGGGTACTTCCTTGATCACCTCCTTTTCCACCACTACCTGCTCGGCTGGCGCGGCAGACCCGCAGGCAATGAGGAAAAGCAGTGTGAAAAGCATCGAACCTAGTACGACATACCTGACATTCCGACTGTTCAGCCTTAACATCTCGCCCTCCAAAAGTTGGCATAGAAAAAGGCGCTTTCTATCGGACACGGAATCCGCCGGGAATGGCGGAAGCCTTCAAGGTGAAGGCCGCGACTCCAATGTGGAAGCGCCTATACGGGGTATGGTAATATGCAACATGGCACGTGTGACCAGCACGTTCCACCTCCCCCCAGGCGGTCTAGTTGTGCGACGAGCCCGCCTGGGGTCTTTCTTTTGTTGTTTGCTTGCTATGTTTCTTTGTATTTAGGCTTTACGCTAACCCTTGAAGTAGCCTGGCATTAGCAATTCGACACAATTCTTCGAATATCGTATCGTATTGCGTCTGCCGAATGGACTTGGAGAGTAATGTAAAGTATTGGGAGAAGTGATGTCAAGACCGGATTTGTGATGTTGATTACAGGAATATATCCAGTGCCATGATAGGGGTTGGCCCAGTCGGTACTGGCCGCAAACAAGACCGCGCCCCTGTTTGGCAGGGGCGCGGTTGGGAAGCCGGGGAATTGGGTGCTTGGAACCCTGACTACAGGTTGAACTGGGGGTCCATGTAGCTTTCGTCCTTCTCGAATACCTGGACGCGGCCACGGTGGGAGTCGGTTATCATCAGGCGATTGGTGGCCTGGTCGAAGGCACAGGCAACCGGCATCCGGAAATAATTCTGGATCTCCGGGTTCTTCACCCGGCGGCGTGCCTTGCCCATGTCGGGATTGGCGACGATGGACATCTCGGCCCACTTGGACAGTCCGCGGGCCTCGCCCCTCAGGGTGGCCAGGGTGCCGCCTATGGAATTGAATATCACTACCCGCTCGTTCATCCAGTCCACCACATAAACGTCGCCGTCCTGGTCAACGGCCACTCCGGTGGGGTGGTTCAGGTCGTTGGGGTTCTCCCCAATCTCCCGAACCGTGGCATGGATGTAGGGCGTGTCCCCGGAATTGGATACCCCGGTCTTCTTGCCGGAGCCGAAGGTCATCAGGTAGTCACCGCTGGCGGTGAACTTCTGGACCCGGTGGTTGTTCCAGTCGGCTATGTAGATGTTTCCGTTGTTGTCCAGGGTAATTCCCCAGGGCATGTCCAGTTCACCCTCGGCGTCGCCCTTGCTGCCGAACCCGGTGATGTACTGCCCGTCCTTGGTGAACTTCTGGATGCGGCTGTTGAGGCTGTTGACGACCCATACGTTGTCATCGGCATCGAAGGCCATACCGGACGGGCCGTTGAGCTGGCCCTCGCCCTCTCCATGCTCGCCCCAGACCTTGAGCAGGTTACCCTCAGAATCGAAGACGGTGATGCGGTTGAGCCACTCGTCCGCAGTGTAAACGTTCTCATCCTTGTCCAAGGCGAGGTCCGTGGGCCATACCCACTGTCCCTCTTCCTCGCCGCCGCGGCCAAATTCCCCCAGGAACTCCTGGTCAACGGTGGCCTTGGTTACGCGCGGGGACGTGCGGTTCAGAACGTAGATTACGTCGTTCTTGCCGGCGGCTATGCCAATGGGCTGGGTAAGGCCGTTACCGGCGCCACCCCTGCGTCCCACGTAGTGGCTGTACTGCCAGCAGCGCCCTGATGCTACTGTGATTTCCGCCATGTTGGGTTACCTCCGGTTTATCTTGGAGTCATGGGCGCGATTGCCTCGGTACAGTTGAGTTAAGGCGGGCGGCGCAGCGCGCCCAGCTGCTCTGCCCGCCGGATGTGCCAGAAGCAACGCCCTAGAGGAAGCTGTGCTTCTCGAAGGAGCCGTTGACGATGGGCTTTGCGTCCAGGCCGAACCAGTCCTCGATGATGGTGGTGTAGCCGCCGCGGAAGTCGTAGTTCGGGACCAGGTCTCCCTGCTCCAGGTCCTCCGCCTTCGCCGACGGGTACTGCCCGTACATCCCGCCCTTCACCGCGTCGCCGATGGCGAACGCCGCTCCGGCCGCGCCGTGGTCGGTCCCGGAACCGTTGTCGTGCACCCGCCGTCCGAACTCGGTGAACAGGTACATGACTACGTTCTCGCCGGTGCCGTGGGCGTGCAGGTCCTCGAAGAACGCCGATATCCCCTCGGAGACGTCCTTCCACAGGGTCGGGTGCGCACCGGCCTCACCGGCGTGGGTGTCGAAGCTCCCGTGCTGCGTGTAGAAGATCCGCGTCCCCAGGTCAGCCAGGTACACCTGCGCGATGTCCTTCAGGTGGGCGGCGATGGGGCTGTTGGGATACTCAACGCTTGAGGAGTACATCTCGGGTGCGACCTTGACGATGTCGGCCCCGGTCATGGCCTCCATGCCGGTGGAGCGCAGGTAGTCGGTGACCATCCCGGAACCGACGGCCGGGGAGTACATGCGCGCAAACAGGTCCAGGGCCTTCATGCGCTGCTGGTCGTCGCTGATGCCGGTCAGCACGCCGTAGGTCTCCAGGTCGGCGATGGCGGCTACGGGGACTCCCGGGACCACCAGGGCGCGGGGCAGGCCGTGGCCGAAGTTGATCGCCGACAGCACGTTCTCCTTGTTCGGGTCGAGCTCGCGGGCCAGGCGTCCGGCCCAGCCTTCCGTCCCGACCTTGTCCGGCTCGCAGGTGTGCCAGATGTCCATGGAGCGGAAGTGGGAGCGCGGGGAGTCGGCGTAGCCGATGCCATGGAGGACGGCGACCTTGCCCTGGTCGTAGAGATTCTTGATGGGGCCCATGGTGGGCATGAAGCCCAGCTGGTCGTCGACCTTGATGATGTCTTCCTGGCGGTACTGGACCGCGGGGCGGTTGTCGTAGTAGAGGGGGTCGTTGTAGGGGATCACAGTGTTGAAGTAGTCGTTGCCGCCGGTCAGCTGCAACACTACGATGACAGGGTCCTTCTTGGTCGAGGTCATGTCTGTCTCCTTGACTTGATGCTTCCTCTCCACATAGAGAGACAGGTCACTCCCCTTGTTATAGGAGAGTCCGGGATGAGGAGGGTTCCCGGAATGTTATTCCTCACCCCGGCCATCTTAGATCTTCGGTAAAGGGATCATCCGCCTAGCCGAACTGGTACTCGGTGGTGGCGCCGACCAAGGCCAGCATCTCACCGACGCGGGTGCCTGAGGCTTCCTCGTTGCTCCAGTCCATGTTGCCCTCGGCCTTGGCATGGTCGAGAAGCTGCTGGCGGGTCTCGTCGCCGATTTCCAGGAAGCCCATGTGCTCCAGGGATGCTTCCAGCAACTCCTCGGGTGAAGTCACTCCGGCAGCCTTCATGTCGCCGATGATGCTCCTCACACCGGGGAAGCTGGTATTGGCAACCCGGTCGGCCACGAAGTTGATGCGGGCCAGCAGGGAGCCGCTGTTGATCCATTCGGAGCCCGTGTACCAACCCTCAACACTGGGCGGGTCCAGAAGGGCCTGGCCCATGTAGCCGGGTTCTGAGCCGATGCTGGGAAGGGTCGGCTCTGGAGTCTTGTAAGCGCCCACCAGCTTCAGGGTGCTGGCGACGACTTCGGCGGGGCTCTTGATCTTGGCGAAGCGCGCGTTCTTGAAGAAGTCGGAATTGAGCATCAGGCGCAGCACGGCCTTCATCTCGTAGCCAGACTCTTCAAAGGCCGTGACCATCATGTCAAGGGCTTCTTCATCGCGGGCAGGCTCGATGGTCCAGGCCGGGACTTGCACCTCGTCGGCCACGAAGAAGTTGTACAGGTGGCGGCAGATGAACCGGGCTGTCGCCGGCTCCTTGACGATTATGTCGATGATGTCCTCGCCGTTGAAGTTGCCGGTGTACCCCAGGAAGGTCTTCTCGCCGTCGTCGTGGTCCTCGCCCAGATACTCATACCGCCAGGGGAAGCGTCCGAAAGGCTGGCGCGGCAGCTTGGGCATGATGGTCCAGCCGGTGAAGGCGCGGGAAGCTTCACGGACGTCGACCTCGGTGTAGTTGCTGACGCCCATGCTGAAGAGTTCCAGGAGTTCCCGGCCCCAGTTCTCGTTGACGGCGTCCCGGTGGTTCTCGTTGTTGTCCAGCCAGAAGATCATGGCCGGATTCTTGGAAAGCTGGACCAGCATCTCCCGGTAGTTGCCCATGCCGTACTTGCGGAACATGGTCAACTGCTCGAGCATCTGGTCACAGTTGTCCACCTTGGCGTTGCCGGTGGCGAAAACGTGGTGCCAGAACAGAGCGACCTTCTCTTCCAGTGGCCGCTGGGTTGTGATCATATGGTACATCCAGTTGTACTGGCCCGGGGTGGGCGTACCGCCGGGTAGCAGGCAACCTGGCAGGTAGCGCAGCAACATGGCGGTCTTGCCCGATTGCCTGTCCTCGGGTGGATCGATCAACTCGTCCACAGTGGCTTCGTAGCCCATCTCGGTGTACCGGGCAAGCTCTTCCTTGGTTGCGCCAAACCCTGCGCGGCGCATCAGGTGTGCCAGCAGGGCTACGTCCTCTTTGTTAGACATCCAACAGCCTCCTTTTGTATTGCTTTGGTCTCCAAATTTCAACAACCCCGCCGCCAGCAAAACGCATAAATCGACAGGGGCGGTTTGGTTCCGATAATATGCCATGCCCGTATGACTGTCAACGGCCCGTAGTTATGGCAGCAGCGCGCCTGGCGACGAAACAGTGACGTTATGTGGCCACATTATACGAAAACGGACTTACGCAACCATGGTGCATTTGGGAGAGCAGGCCGCCACCTGGCGCGTAGATGCCAGCGGACAGACGGCTCCGATACTACACATGGCCCAATCCTGCTATCATAGGGCGGCGTTAACCGGCGGGACTCAATTCCCGAAACCAACATATATGTAAGGAAGGTGACAGCCGTGTCGAACGACAGCATCAGGCTCAAGGCGATCAACCATATCACCTATAACGTCAAGAACAAGGACGCCGCTCTCAAGTGGTACACTGAGGTCCTGGGGCTGGGACAGATTCCCAAGATGGTGGACAGCGATAACCTCTACTGGCTCCAGCTTCCCAGCGGGGCGATGGTGCACATCATTGAGAACCCCGAAGCTCCCTCGGCTCCCTCGCACCACACCGCGTTCGAGGTTGACGACATCGAGGCGGCCAAGGCTGATATGGAGAGCAAGGGTGTTGAGGTCACAGACATCAGCCTTCGCCATGACGGGCAGCGTGCCTGCTACTTGAATGACCCCGATGGTAACCGCATAGAGCTTTGCACCAAGTCAGGTTTTGGAGTGCTGGTCTAGACGCGACTTCCGGGGCCATCGGCCCAGTTTCGGTCAAGGCGGTGACGCCCGCGTGCCAACAGCTACGCGGGCGTTCTTTCATTTGTCAGGCTGCGGCCAGCCTGTTCACCACATCCTCGTCAAGCTCCACCCCCAGGCCCGGTCCCTCGGGCACGTCCAGGTATCCGTAATTGACCTGCAGCGGTTCCTTCAGTATGGGCCACTCGTCGCGGATGGAAGTGGGTTCTATGTTGTATTCCTGGGCGTAGGGGATGTTTGCATAGGCAGCGCAGGCGTGCAGGTGGGCTACGGTGCTTATCGTTGGCTGGGTGTTGTGTACGGTTATGGGCTTGCCGAAGGCCGACGCCAGAGCGGCGATACGCTGGAACTCAGTAAAGCCGGGGGCCTTCACGATGTCCGGCTGCACTATGTCGATCCTGCCCCTGAGCATCAGGTCCCGGTACTCCCAGTGGGTATAGATCATCTCCCCCGACGCGATGGGAATGTCCAGGGTGTCGGCGATGGTCGCCAGACCCTCAAGGTCGTGATGGGGACGTGGCTCCTCGAAATGGAACACTCCCAGGTCTTCCAGCGCCCGTCCAATCTCCAGGGCGTGGTGAGTGGAGAACGCGCCGTTCACGTCCACCAGGATCTCAATGTCGTCGCCCACGGCGGCACGGACTTCCCTGACCGTGTCTATCGTCTGGTCCGCTGGGTGGTCGATGGCCCCCGGAACTGCACTGTGCAACTTGTATGCCGAGTACCCGGCATCTACGAAAGATGCGGCGCGCCTGGCTTCCTCTGCTGGAGTCATGTCCCTCCGCATGGAACTGGCGTACATCCGTACCTTGTCGCGCGCCTTGCCGCCCAGCAGCCTGTATATGGGCACACCCAACGCCTTGCCCTTCAGGTCCCAGAGGGCTATGTCCAAGCCGGCGATGGCGCAGTAGACCGCGCCTCCCATGTCCGCCGCCGACCCTGCAGCGACCATCTCCCGCCAGCGCACTTCCGTGTCCACAGGGTCCTTGCCGAGAAGGGCCGGTTTCAACGTGGTGTCCACCAGGGTCTTGACCACCTGCGGCTGGCGGCGGAAGCACTCGCCGATCCCCACCAGACCCTCATCGGTGTACACACGGACGAAAGGGAATTGGCGATCAAGCACCAGGCATTCCACGTCAGTTATCTTCACGCTTGGACCTCCTTTTGTATCCCACCGCCGCGCCGCCTCCGGTGTTTACTCCCTCACAGGCGGCAACTTCACCGGGAAGGGAACGTTTGGATAGCGACTGACGACCCTGTTCCACACCGAATGACCGATTTCCTCAGCGCGCTGCACTATGTACGGCTCATCAATGGTCAATGCTTTGCCGTCGCGCATTATCCACTCGCCGTCTACCATCATGGACTTCACGTCGGCGGGCTGTCCGTTGTGGACAAACGACGAGACGATGCGCAGAGTTGGGACAAGATGGGGACGCATCATGTCAATGAGGAACAGGTCGGCTTTCTTGCCCACCTCAAGTGAGCCGGTCTCCGAGCCGAGACCAAGTATGTCCGCCCCGCCCTGGGTTGCCCACTCCAGCATGTCCTCGGGCTGCGGGTCCATCTGGTCGTTGCGGCGCACCCGCTCCAGGAACAGCCCGGCGCGCATCACTTCAACCATATCCTCGGCCATATTGTCCGAACCCATGCCGATGCGGCAGCCCGCAGCTTGCAGCTCCTTCACCGGCGCCGCTGCCCCGCGCCGGGCGGCAATGGCGGCGTTGTTGGAGACCCCGACCCCTGCCTGACCCAGCAAGGCTATTTCCGACGAGTTCACATAGCGGCAGTGGGCGACCACGAGACGCGGCCCCAGGAAATCGTTAGCGAAGAGGTAGTGCGTGGGAGGGACTCCCCGGCTGCGCATCACGGCTTCGATTTCATCCTGGCTCTGGGAGAGATGGATCGTGTAACCGGTGCCGTGGGACTCCGCCATCTCCCGGCTGGCACGCAGCAACTCCGGCGAGCACATCTCCGGCGCATGGGGCGCTACGAAGCATGTGACGCGGCCTTCTTCCTTGCCGTGCCAGCCCTCTATCAGGTCGGCGCTCCGGCCGAGCCCTTGGTCAGTACGCTCCCGGGAAAACCTGTTTCCTCCCCGCGCCTGCCCTTCTTCCGCGTCGTTGATGTTGTCGGCCAAGACCAGGCGCAACCCGGTGCGCGCCAGGGATTGGGCGTAGCCTGCGACTCCTGCGGAAATCTCCATCAGGCAGGTCGTGCCGCTGCGCATGGCCTCCAGCGCGCCAAGGGTCGCCATCACTTCCTGTTCCTCTACCGAAAGCAGGGAGCGGGCCGCCGTGGGGAACCGCAACGTGGTGGGGAAACCGAAGTCCTCCAGGATTCCCCGGTCTGCCGTGGCAAGCAGGTGGGTATGGCAGTTGACCAGTCCGGGGAACACGGCCTGTCCCGTCGCGTCCACCTGTTCGGCATCGGCATAGGCAGCGGCAACTTCGGTGGTAGGACCGACCGCCGCGATGCGACTCCCGTCGATGGCTATAGCTGCGTCGTACAGCACCGTCCGGGCCTGGTCCCCCGTGACAACTGTGGCATTCCTGATAACTGTCGTCATGGGCTACATGGTAACATAGCGCCCGGACCAGACGGTCAATGAAGGAGTATTTCTCATGCCAGAAGTGGAGAACAAACTGAAGGAGTTGGGCTACGAGCTTCCGCCGGCGCGGCGTACCCAGTTGGGCAACTTCATCCCCGCCGTGCGTACCGGCAACCTGGTGTACCTGTCAGGCACCGGCCCTGGTTTGCCCGATGGCACCTTGCTCCACGTGGGCAAGCTGGGCTCAGACCTTACCATCGAGCAGGGATACGACTGCGCGCGCCAAACGATGCTGAACCTGCTGACCAACCTGAAGGGGGAGATAGGCGACCTGGACAATCTGAAGCGGGTGGTCAAGCTGCTGTGCATGATCAACGCCGCCCCCGACTTTGGCGACACACCCAAGGTAGCCAATGGGGCGTCGGACCTACTGATCAGCCTCTATGGGGAGCAGGGCCGCCATGCCCGTTCCGCCGTGGGTATGTCCACACTCCCCGGCGGTATGCCAGTGGAGATAGAGATGATCGTGGAGGTGGAGGACTAGGAAACCCCGCTGTTCCGCCGCCACCTCATCGGCTTCGGCTCAGCCCTGCCAGCAGGGTGCTGAGATAGCCGCGAATGCCGGGTTAGAACAGGACCAGGGCGGGGGAATACACCTTTTCCGTGTACGCCCCTCACTGGTCTTCGTACAACTCCTCGTGGATTCCGCTTGTCCATCTACGAAGACCACTCTTCCGTTACAGCGCATCCCTCCTGAGATTTACCGCAGTTCCTCTTACCCCAACTCAGGGTGGCGGTGCTGTAGCCATGGTCTTGCCTGCTCGAATGCTGCCGACGCCCGGAGAACCGTGGCTTCCTCGCCCCGGCGGCCCACTATCTGGAGACCGATGGGCAGACCCTCCGCCGAAAACCCGCACGGTATACTCGCTGCGGGCTGCCCGCCCAGGTTGAAGGGGCGGGTCATGGGCGAGAACCCGCCGCGGGCCGGAACGTCCACGCCTCCGATGGTGGACGGCGGCTCTCCCACCGGAAAGGCAGGTACCGCCAGGGTGGGCGTGAGCAGCAGGTCGTAGGACTCCATCAGGTCATCGACACGGGCGCGCATCTGGTCCACGGCGCGTATCGACCCCGCGTAATCTGCGCCCGTCACGTTTCGAGCGTGTTCCAGGCATAAGAGGGTATTGTCGGTGAGAAGCTCCGGGCATTCGTCCAGAAGGTGACCGTAGCTAACGTAATTTCCGATGTAGAAGATGTTGAGGAACGCCGGGACCGGGTCATCGAGCACGAAGTCCGGCTCGTCGACGACGCAGCCCAACTCCTCGAACACCCGCGCCGCCCTGGACGTGACTTCCACAACCTCCGGGTCGATCACGGCATAACCCATGTTGGCGCTCCAGGCAATTCGCAATCCGGACGCTCCATTGTCCAGCGCCGCCTCGAAGTCCTGGGGTGTGTCTCTCATGGATGCCGGGTCTCGCGGGTCGTGGCCCGCCAGGGCTTGCAGCAACACGGCAGCGTCCCGGACGGTGCGGGCCATCGGCCCGGACTGGGACGTGAGGTTGGGTGAGGGGCGTCCCAAGCCCCCGGCGCGTGGGACCCTGCCCAGGGTGGGCTTGATGCCGTACAGCCCGCAAAAGCTGCTGGGGTTGCGTATGGAGCCGCCGCCGTCGGTACCGGTGGCGATGGCGCACATGCCAGCGGCCACCGCCGCGCCCGCTCCACCGCTGGAGCCTCCCGGAGTGCGCTCGGGGTTCCAGGGATTGCGGGACGGCTCACCCAGCCGGTTTTCGGTGGTGCCCTGAAGACCGAACTCCGGAGTATTGGTCTTGCCCAGGAGCACCGCGCCCGATGCCTTGACCCGCTCCCAAACCACGGAGTCGATGTCGGGGACCGTGTCACGGAAGGCCAGGGACCCCATAGTCGAGCGGATTCCGCTGGTGGCTTCCAGGTCCTTCACAGATATGGGGATTCCCAGCAGCGGCACTCCCCGAGTCCCGTTCTCTATCATCCCGTCGGCGGCGCGGGCTGCGGCCAGCGCTTCTTCTCCCGTGACGGTGAGATAGGCGTTGAGAATGGGGTTAAGCTGCTCAATGCGGCGCAGGTAAAGCTCGGTCAGTTCCACCGAGGAGACCTCGCGGGCGTCCAGCATCTCCCGAAGTTCATACACGGGCGCGTATAGCAAGTCGGTGTCCGGCATCATTGCTCCTATGGCATGGCTTCTTGATAGAAGGTTCTGCGGTCTATGTTCCGGTAGAGTTTCGTTTCAGGCGGCACGGCTGACCGGTGGCGGTCCAGCGGCGAAAATTTAATTTCCCGGTCAATTCCGGACATTTCCGGTCACTGCTGACTCTCCAGGGCCGGGAAAAATTTCAGTTTTCCTCTCATATCCGCTCATTTCCTCTCACTTTTACGAATTCCGGCGCATTGGCAGGGGGGCACGTGAGAGGCACATTCCCACCGAGTTCCAGTCACCCCCCCAACCCTCTCCTGGAAAGACATGATAGGGAAGCGCGACCAGGGTTGAAAAGGGGCAAGTGTCAGTAATGTGGAACCCGGAAGCGGTCCGGAGTGAAACCGCCCCCGGTCGAGCCGGGGGCGGGCTGTAGTTGTAAATTGCAACGCTACCCTATGTTCCCTTGACGTTGACGATCTGTCGGAACGTGTGCACCACATCCACCAAGTCTCGGGACTGTTCCATTACCAGGTCGATGTCCTTGTAAGCGCCCGGCAGTTCGTCAAGGAAGGCTTCGGAGCGCCTGACCTCGATGCCTTCCATGTACTGGTCGAAGTCCTCCATTGTAAAGGAATTGCGTGCCCGGTTGCGGCTGAGGCTTCGCCCCGCACCGTGAGGGGCTGTGTTCAACGACGCCTCGTTGCCCTTGCCCCGCACCACGTAGCTGGCAGTTCCCATCGAGCCGGGAATCAGCCCAAGCTGGTCTTCCCTAGCCTCGATTGCGCCCTTCCTGGAGACCAGCACGTTCTTCCCGAAGTGGTGTTCGCGCTGGGTGAAGTTGTGGTGACACTGGATGCGCTCAACCTCGTTGAACTCGCCGAAGCGGTACTGGAGGATCTTGAGGATGCGCTCGACCATCTCCTCGCGGTTGAGCTTGGCGAAGTCCTGCGCCCACAGCAGGTCGGTCATATAGTCATCGAACTCCGGTGTGTCCTCGACGAGGTAGGCCAGGTCGGTATCGGGCAGGTTGATGTACCACTTCTCCATCAATGCCTTGGCGGTCTTGATGTGGAACGTGGCCAGCTTGTTTCCGATTCCCCGGGAGCCGGAGTGGAGGAAGGCCCAGACAGAGTCCTCTTCGTCGAGCACGATTTCAATGAAGTGATTCCCGGAACCCAGCGAGCCAAGCTGCTTCCGCCAGTTGCGGTCAATCTTGTCGTAGAAGTCGAGGCGGTCCAACTCCGCTGCCTGGGTCTCCAGTTGTTCGATGCGCTCCCTGGCCGTCCGCTTGACGCTGCGGTTGTAGCGTCCAGCGCTCAACGGTATCTGCTCTTCGACGGCCTTGCGCAGATCGGACAGGTCCTCGGGCAGGTCGTCCTTGACCAGGGGTGTCTTGACCGCGATCATGCCGCAGCCTATGTCCACGCCCACGGCGGCGGGGATGATGGCCCGGAGCGTAGGGATGCAGGATCCGACGGTCGCGCCCATGCCGAAGTGGCAGTCAGGCATGACTGCGACGTGCTTGAAGATGAAGGGCAGTTCCGACAGGTTCCTGATCTGCTGAAGGGCGGAGTCCTCAATCTGCTCCTCCGGCACCCAGGACAGGATGTTCGGCCCGATGTTCAACGGCGGCACGATGGCCTCCCCGCGTCGTCGCGTGCGGACGACGCCCTTAGAAAAAAGTGTAACTTATAGTGTAACACGGAGGGGACGGAGGGCGGTTACCGGAGAGTCCGTTTACTCGGAGGGAGCGAGGGAAGCGAGGGCTTCTTCGGGAGTGACAACTTCCAGGTCGTATTGGGCACGAATACCGGAGGATTCCAGGTCGTCGCGCAGAGGGGTGTCGGCGGTTACCAGTGTGGCCCCGGTAGCTACTGCCAGCCTCACAATAAATCTGTCGTCTTGGCTGCCCTGAGGAATCAGTCCCTCTTCAGCAAACGACACAGCATTGCATCTGTCGAAGCCATCGAGTTTGCCATCGATTCGAATCGCATCGCGCAAGAGGCGCACCATCGCAGATCTCTGACTGACCGGCGGGCGTCTGGCTTGGTCCAGTTGGTGACGATATTTCGCCCATAGAGGAATATCTATCACGATTGTGTGACAGATATCGATGATTCGGTTTACCAGTTCGGTACAGGTATCGTCGGGTTCACCGTTCTCGTTGGTTCCGGTCTGGGCGAAGATCAGGACATTCTCGTCCAGAATAAAGGCTCTGTTTGGTGTCAAGAGTTCTTCCGTAACGCTTCAACTAGCCGGTCCATTTCGTCCAGGTTCGCATCATAGAAACCCGGGAGTCCGCCCATCGTCTGGCCCCTGTCCGTGACCTCGATTTCGGTGGCGGAACAGATTCCCCGGTCGTCTTTCTCAAAGGCGTAGATTGCGACTTCCTCTTTAGAGATTACCCCCTCAGCCACCAACACCAGAAGTCGTCCCAGCATGTGCTCGCCGTGGGTGGTCATGATTATTTGCTTGTCGTTGGACTTTGCTTCTTCTACAAGCACTTGGGTGAGGTCGCCCTGCGCCTTGGGGTGGAGGTGCAACTCCGGTTCCTCAATTAGTAGAGTGGCTCCGCGTTCGGCCCTGGCAAGCTCGAACAGTAGCCGTACAAGGGCATTGGTACCGAAGCCTTCGGCAACCAAGCTTACTTCACCTGCTGGAGCAAGGGATACGGGCTTGGTCGATACAGGCGGTACCATGTCCATCCGAAAACCTACCCCGGTAACTTCTTTCATCCAATCGGAGATTTTGGATACATCCGAACTGGAGTAGACCAAAGACGTGGCTGTATCTTCCTCCTGCTGCCCTAATCCATTGACATGGGAAATATCATTCACCAGCCTCGGACCCAATTGATAAACTTGGCGAGCCAGTGCTCTGGCTGCGGGTACTGACCTCAGTGTCTCCATTACCCTCGTTGGAGCGTGTGATGCGTCCTCTAAGAAGTGGTCAAAAGTCTCTACCGGCCAAATTATTGAGTGGTCCAGTGATTTGCTCCCACTGAACGTCATTTCTGCAACGTCGATTCCTGGCGCTCCAGCGTAAGACAATTCTAGATATCCGAACTGGATCGTAGTCCAATCATCGTTGGTGTTCGCGGCTATAACGAATGGGACTTGCCCGAATTCGAACCTAGTGTTGCCGGTTTTTGATAGAGTCTTTGAAGCATCGGGTGTGAAGCTAAGATAGACGTTAAAATCAACTGGAATTGTGAGTCTATCCCAATAAACTGGCCAATCTCCAGACAGTGAAACACCGACTATATCCGATTCAGAGTCTGCGCTATGCAGCATGAAGTCTTCTTCGCCAATTCGCACCAAATCCCCATGCAAGTCCAGGGCTTGGCTGGCGTCCTTTGACTGTTTCAACAGGAGTAACGCTTGCAGGACGCCGGACTTGCCGGTGCCGTTTGGGCCAATGAGCACCGTTACCAGCTTGGGGCTGATTTCCAGGTCGCTGAAGCACTTGAAGTTTCGCAGACCTATTTTTGTAATCATCTGAGCCACCCCTCGCGCTGCATTATAGCAACGGTGGTTGTCGTTACGTCGGCTCCCAGAAAACAGGTCCGGCGCAGGTCATCCTGCGCCGGACGGTGTGTGCCCTACGATGGTAACGAGATTCGCTGACTAGAGGCGGATGTAGCCCGTGTCACCCTCGATGGTTATCTCCGTGCCGTAGGGCTTGGAGACTTCCTGGAGCCATGTCAGGGTCTGCTGGGCTATTTCACCCTCGGCCATGACCGGGCGACCACGCTGGGGGATGGGACGGCCGTGGCCCATGTCGATGGGATGCAGGACTATCTCCCGCAGGTCCCCACCCTGGTAGTTGCACACCGCGACCACACTCTGCCAGAACACCGGGTCGCCGGCGAAGGCGCGGCTGCCGCCCCCGGAGCGGGTGTCCAGGTAGTCGCCGGGGGTGTGTTCATGGGTCAGGTTGAAACGGCGGTACGACTCGTCGGGCAGCCACAGGACGCTTTCATTCTGGAAGATGAAGTTGCCCAGGCTGTAGAAGATGGGGCGGTTCTTGTATATCTCGATGCCCCGCAGCAGGTGCGGCCCATGCCCCGCGAACAGCGCGCAGCCCTGGTCAATCGTCCAGCGGGCGAAGTCTTCCAGGAACTCCGGCGGCGACGTACGGGTCGTGCCATGGTACTCCCCGGCGCTGCCGCTCTCGTGGCAGTGGGCGCCGTAAATCTGGAAGTCAGAGAGCTTCTGAGACCCCCTGATCCACTTGGCCATTCCGGAGAGGTCATCGTTATTTGGCGAGGTGTGAATGCCGAACTCCTCGGACAACAGGAACTTCTTTTCCAGGAATTCCAGCTCCGTGCTGTGGTCCACGGCATCCTCAACTCCGCTGAACCCGAAGGCGTTGGAGGCGACCTTGTGATCGTCGTAGCCCAACTCCCGGTTGGCCTTGTTGAGGGCGTCGAAGACGTCCCGCTCCACGTGGTGGACCAACTGGTGCCGCAGGGCGTTCACTCCCGGACGGCCGGGGAAGTCGGGGCGGCCCGGCCCGGCGCGCGACTGGTCGCTGAACGTGCTGGTGGCCGACATGACCGCGACTCGGCCCATTGCCGAGTCCACGTACGCGGGCGCCCTGGCCTCGTCGATGTTGTGCCCGCCACCGGCCTGGGGCAGGCCCTTTTCGTGGCAGTGCTGGAGCGTGGTCAGGAATCCGCCCTCGGAGAAGTCGAAGGAATGGTTGTTCGCGGTGGTCACCGCGTCGATACCCATCCACTTCAATTCGTCCAGGTTGGCCGGGTCGGAGCGGGTGTAGGTCGCGCCGCTCCATTGCCAACTGCTCTCGTAATCGTGGAAGAGCATTTCCAGGTTGACCACGCTGACATCGGCGTCGCGCAGCACTTTGACCAGCTTGTGGAAAGCCTCCTCCCGGAAGGGCTGCATTCGCCGGGTGATCATGGCGTCGCCGCCCACCGCTATGGATATGTCCCGTTTTTCAGCGTCGTATATCATCCTCCCTCCTTATGAGTCCGGGGTTGCCTGCGGGGAATTATAGCATCGCGGGGAATGTACGCCACGGCCCTTGCCAGCGGCCGCTACTCGTGCAAGATGAGGTTGTCACGGTTGATCACCCACTCATATGGGCTGATAGCCACACGGCCTCTGATTTTGGCGATGAGCAGGCGTCCATCAGCGTTAATCTCCGCTTCATCAATAGACTTTGACCACGGGTCACTGTATACGGCCCCGGTGCCTTCATCAATTCTTTGGCGCAGCAGCGTCACATTTTCCTCGGCGGAACCGCCGTCGGCGTGGACCAACACGAGGGCCATGTAAGGGCCAGCGTCGTCCTTGCCTGCGCCGGTGGCGAAGGCTTGGTACGGGCGCAAGGGGACAGGCTCGGCCAACTTTGCCAAAATACGATCCTGTTCCCCTTGAGAGAGACCCTCCAGCATCGGACTCGCCCTATACATATCAGGTCCGAAGGTGTTGTCGCTCAGAAGCATTGTGTATGCTCCAAGTTGCGACATCTCCTGTGCCAGAAGCCGGAACTCTTCCGCGTCCGCGAGAGACGGCCTATTGTCTTGGTAAGCATTTATCAATGCCTCCAGGTTGGCGGTGGAATAGGCGCGGAGCACGTAATCGTCCAGCACTGAAATTCGCCCGCCTCTGCCATATCTGTCGAAGACCGGAGGCGCCATTCTTAGTTCCTCATTCATCTCGAGGTCTTCGCCCCAGCTGTAATATGAGATGCCGCCATGTTCTCCCAGGCTGGGCGTTGGGCATTCGGAGCAGGATTCCAGGGCGTTGTCAATGGTCTTGGGGTCGAAACGGCCTGTAGCCACCTCCAACACATCTACCAACGTCCCAGGCTCGGTCACGGCAACCCGGTCAACGTTCCGGACATCGAAAGCGACTTGTTGGCTGAAGGCAAGGTATTCGGTGTAAGACATGCCCTTGGCCTGTTTGTATTCCATATGACGATATGGGCTGAGAAATGACCTGCGCCCAAACGACAGAATCGGCGGGTCGCTGGCATCACCGCGGAATGACATGGGGGGCAGCCAGTCGTAAAATTCCTCGGTCACGGCCTCGTCGTCTTCCGGCCCCGGCATGTAGGCTACGTCCGCAAATATCTGACGGGCCAACGCGTAGTCCTCAATGTATACTGCCTCGCGCGCTTCGGGTGTGTCGGGAATGGCCCTCAGCAGTTCCTCGTAGGGGGATTCTGAAACTCCTGGGTCTACCGTCTCGGGAGTTTCGAGCGAGTCGGGAATGGGCTTCGGCAGATCCTTGGAAGGGGATTCTGGACCTCCGGGAGCACTGGGGCTCCCACAGGCGAATATCGTGGTTGACATCAGGGTCAGCAGGACCAGAACCAAGTGCAAATGTCGCTTCATGTCTGTAACTCCCTTGGATTAACAGCAAAGTGCATGGGCATCGGGGAAGGCGGATCACCGAAGCATAGATGGTCGCGGGATGGAAGTTGCGGAACCGGGAGTGATGACAAGTCTACTGAATGGCTGTCCCGACAATCAACCGATCGCCATGCTGCATGGACGAATGCCGCCTCCACAGGCTGTCCGCAAGTGTTAAAATCTCCTTCGAGGGACAGACCCTCAGCGGAAATGCCGGTCGGCACACGGTGGTTGGACCGGAATTAAGCCGCAGACCGGCAACCGAAAACTGAATTATGGCCATTGGGCGAAGGGCCGCTGGCCAACCGGAGGCGTCTTGGCTATTACAGAATTGGAAATCACCAAACGCACCAGTTTCGCGTCTAGCGAGAGCTTCGCCGACGTGGGCGCGTATGAGCTTCTGGAAGGCACGGCCCACTATGCCGTGGACCCGCTCCACCCCCGGAACCAGGGTATCACCGACCTTGACCTGGCCCCACGCAACTCCGCCGGCAAGGTGGAGTTCTCGGCAGACTTCGCCATGCTCCAGCCCGTGAATGTCGACCGGGGTAACCGCCGCATCCTGTTCGATGTGGTGAACCGGGGCCGGAAGACCGCCCTGAGCATGAACAGCGTCCCTGCTTCCACTGATCCCACCGCGCCCCTGGAGGCAGGCAACGGATACCTGATGCGCCGGGGTTACACGGTGGTCTTCAGCGGTTGGCAGGCAGACGTGCCGCCCACCCCCGGACTGATTGGCCTGCACGGGCCGGAAGCCATCGGCCCTCAAGGGTCTTTGACCGGGAAGATTCTGTGCCAGTTCCAGTGCAACGAACCCACCCAGGTATTCCTGCTGGCCGACCGGCAGCACCTGCCCAATCCCGCCGCCGACCCCGACGAGGCCGAGGCCACCCTGACGGTGCGGGACCTGCCCAACAGCCCTGCGACGCCCGTTGACCGGGGCCAGTGGTCCTTCGTACGCGTCGAGGATGAGGACGTGGAGCCTCAGCACAGCCACATCTACATGCCGTCCGGCTTCGAACCGGGGAAGATCTACCAGTTGGTCTACACCACAACGGGAAGCCGGATAGTGGGACTGGGGTTCGCTGCCATGCGGGACGTCGTGTCCTTCCTCAAGCACGCTCCCTCATCTGCGGGGAATCCATGCGCCGGGGCCATCGACTACGCCTACGCGATGGGACGTTCCCAGAGCGGACGCTTCCTGCGCCAGTACATCCACACGGGAATCAACGAGGACGAAGAGGACCGGGCGGCGCTGGACGGGATAATCCCCCACGTCGCGGGCGGGATGCGCGGCGAGTTCAACCTGCGCTTCGGCCAGCCTTCCAAGGACGTCTGCTACATCATCCCTGAGATGTTCCCCTTCACGGACACACTCCAGACCGACCCGGTGACCGGCGCCCAGGGTTCCCTGCTCGACGCAATGGAACAGCAGGGCAATGTGCCCAAGATCATGTTTACCAACACCTCGGCCGAGTACTGGCGGGGAGACGCTGCCCTGATACATACTGACCTGGAAACCCTGACCGACGCCGCGGAGTCCCCCAACGTCCGCCGCTACCACTTCGCCGGGTGTCAGCATGGTTCCGGCGAGTTCCCCCCTCTGGAAGTCCGCACTAACGATGGCATCAAGGGGCAACTCCCCTTCAACAGCGTGGACTACGCTCCCCTGCTGCGGGCCGCGCTGGACAACCTGGACCGTTGGGTCACCACGGGAGAGGAGCCTCCCGCCAGCCGTCACCCCAGCCTGAACGACGGTACGGCAGTGGAGTCCTATACATTGCTGGAACGCTTCGCCCAGCTTCCCGGCGTGCGAGTCCCGCCCCAGGCGACAAGGGCGATAAGGCTGGACTACGGCCCCGAGTCACACCTGGGCCGCACCACCAAGCTGCCTGCCGATGAGGGAGCGGAGTTCCCGGCTCTGGTGGCCGATCTGGACGAGTCCTTCAACGAGCGGAGAGGCATCTGCCTGCCGGACCTGACCGTCCCGGTGGCCACGTACACCGGCTGGAACCTGCGCGACGAGAGCATCGGCAACCCCAACCTGTTTATCGGCATTACCGGCGGCCTTGCCGGTTGGACTCTCCGACTCCCCCTGACCGAAGCCGAGCGTGAGTCCACTGCAGACCCACGCGTCTCCATCGCGGAACGCTACTCCGACCGTGAGGACTACCTGGAGCAGGTGACCCGCGCCGCGATGGACCTGGTAGGTGAGGGATACATGCTGGAGGAAGACGTCGCCGAGGTGGTAGACCTGGCCGGGCGCAAGTACGACCACTTTGTGGGAGACGGCGGAGATTGCTGAACCTGCTTCAGCGAGTAACGTCCGGGTGAGAAATACGAGTTAGGGTTTTCTTGATCAGGTCCGGTGTGGCCGGTCTGGGGGTAGTATGACAAAGGTACTGGTCGTGGTTTTCGACGGGCTTCAACCGACGCAAGTGACCGAAGGGCTGATGCCCAACCTGGCCGCCTTCGCCGCTGGCGGAGTGACTTTCGCCAACCACCATCCTGTGTACCCGACCGTGACCCGTGCCAACGCCTCCAGCATGGTCACGGGACGCAACCCCGGAGGTCATGGACTGTCCGCCAACACTCTTCTGGTGCGCGACTTCGACCCGGACCAGGCCATCCCCGCAATGGAACCTCACCTGGAGCGGGTGGCCCAAAAGACCGGGCGGGTCCTGCTGGCTCCTACCCTGGCCGAGGTGCTTTCCGAACACGGCCAGGAATACGTGGCCATCGGCGTAGGCACCAGCGGCAATGCCTACCTGCACAATCCCACCGCCGAGGTCTGCGGCGGTGCAACTATCCACCCAGAGTTCGCCCTTCCCCGCGCCCTGTACGAGGACATCACTGCCCGGTTCGGCCCCTGGCCCGACGAAGGCCGACCCAACACGGCTCGCATGGCCCACGCCGTCCGCATCCTGACCGAGTACATACTGCCGGAACGCGACCCGTCGGTCGCTCTCATATGGTCGTCGGAACCGGACAAGTCCCAGCACGACGCCGGGGTCGGGTCGGAGCTTTCCAACGCCGCCGTAGGTGAAGCCGATGCCCAGTTCGGCAACATCCTGCGATGGCTGAACGAGACCGGCAGGGCGGGTGAGACCAACGTGATGGTGGTTTCCGACCACGGCTATTCCACCATAGCGCAGGCGGTCAACGTTCAGGCACTGGTGCGGGAGGCCGGGTTCCCCCTCGGCGGTGAGCCGGGCGGCGTCGTGGTGGCCAACAACGGCGGCGCGGTCCTCTTCTACTCCAGTCCCTGGGACCAGGATACGGCGGTCCGGCTGGCCCGGTGGCTGATGGCCCAGCCCTGGTGCGGGAACGTAACCACCGGGGAGAGAGTCGGCAGGGTGCAAGGCACACTACCTGCGTCGCTGGTGGGCAACGAAGGCGAACGCGCCCCCGACGTAACCATGTCATTCCGCTGGCGTTCCGAGGGCAACGACGCCGGATACGCCGGTACGATTTACTCTTCGGGTGGAACGCCGGGACAGGGACAGCACGGGTCGATGGGGCGGTCGGAACTGCACAACATCCTGTTTGCCCGCGGGCCCAATTTCAAGGACAGGCTGAAGGTTGATGCGCCTTCCGGCAATATCGACTTGACTCCGACGATCCTGAAACTATTGGGTCTGCTCCCTGTCGATGGCATGGAAGGCCGCGCCCTGGAAGAGGCGATGGTGGGTGGCCCAGACCCATCAGACGTGGACTGGTCTTCGGACTTCTACAGCACTCAATGTCTCGCCGGGGACAGGGTGTACCGGCAGCAGATCAGGCTGTCCCACGTCGGCGATTCAGTGTACGTTGACGGGGGGACCAGCAGCTTGGGTCGCAGGTAGCACATCCGCTATCTTCGGGGTCACGACTCTCTGGATCACCACACCACGAGCAAATTGGAGCGATAGTCGATGCCACACAAGGTTACCGGAGTCATTGCGGCCGCAAAGGGCGCAGCCGTGGAACTCAAGGACATCGTGGTTCCGGACCCAGGCCCTGGCGAGGCACTGGTGCGTGTCAAGGCCTGCGGGGTCTGCCACACGGACCTGCACTACCGGGAAGGGGCGATCAACGACGACTTCCCCTTCTTCCTGGGGCATGAGGCGTCGGGCACCGTAGAGGCTGTCGGGGAGGGAGTTGACAACATCTCCCCCGGCGACTTTGTGATCATTGCCTGGCGTTCGCCGTGTGGCGGGTGCCGGTCATGCCTGCGCGGGCGGCCCTGGTACTGCTTTGCCAGCCGCAACGCCAAGAACCCTATGACCCTGGCCGACGGAACAGTGCTTTCACCGGCCCTGGGCATCGGCGCGTTCGCAGAGCTTACCCTGGTGGATGCCGGACAGGCGGTGAAGGTTGATCCGAAGGCAAACCCCGCAGCCGCCGGACTTATCGGCTGCGGGATCATGGCGGGATTGGGAGCGGCCATCAATACCGGCGGCGTGAGCCGGGGAGACTCGGTGGCCGTCATCGGGTGTGGCGGCGTGGGAAACGCGGCCATAGCCGGTTCAAAGCTGGCCGGGGCGCACACCATCATCGCCGTGGACATCGACGACCGCAAGTTGGAGTGGGCGCGGGAGTTCGGCGCGACCCACGCTATCAACTCGACCAGCACCGATCCGGTGGGGGCAATCCGCGACCTGACCGGGGGTAACGGAGTCAATGTAGCCATCGAAGCGGTGGGGAACCCCAGTACCTACGAGCAGGCGTTCTATGCCAGAGACCTCGCGGGAACTGTGGTGCTGGTAGGTGTGCCCAGCCCGGACATGAGGATCGAACTTCCGCTGCTGGAGGTCTTTGGCCGTGGCGGCACTCTCAAATCGTCCTGGTACGGCGACTGCCTGCCCAGCCGGGACTTCCCCATGTACATCGACCTGTACCTCCAGGACCGGCTGGACCTGGACAGGTTCGTCTCTGAGACGATTCCACTGGACGGAGTGGAAGAGGCTTTTCACAAGATGGAGCGAGGCGAGGTTCTGAGGTCAGTGGTGGTGTTCTAGCTGCCAGGCTGGTGACGCCAATACATCATAGGCACAGAGACAAGGCTTTAGGGTATTATTGAGCTGACCCGGCAACTTGGCATGGAGACAACTAGTGACTACCAGAGAGATGAGCCCGCAGGAACGTATCAAGACTGCTATGATGTTCTTGCAACAGTCGGACGAGGAGTTCGCGTCCGGAGACCATCTGCAAGCCTCGGAGAAACTCTACGGCGCGGCGGTCCAGGTTGTAACGGCCATCGCCCAACAATGCAACTGGCGTTATGAGAGCCACCGCTCCATGAAGAACGTTGTTTATCGCTTGGCTCAGGAGCACTCCGACAACTCAATAATCAGCGAATTCAATACCGCGGAAAGGTTCCATTGGCACTTCTACCACGACAGCCTGGAACCCTACGAAATAGAAGCGGAGCGGCCCATAGTCCATCGGTTCGTTGCCCGGATGTCAGCGTTGGCCGACGTGGAGGTATAGTCTCCGGACGCCGGCCAGCTTCAATTCTGGTGGGATGGACGGGGTTTCAGAGTTCCCTACATACCTCGACGGATGAAGTCCGAAATGCGTTCTCCGATCATCATGGTTGTGACGTTGGTGTTCGCGCGAACGCAGTCGGGCATGATGGAGGCGTCCACCACACGGATGCCCTCCAATCCGTGAACTCTCCCGTACTGGTCCACCACCGCCATTGGGTCTGATGCCGGTCCCATCTTGCAGGTACACGTTATGTGCTGGCCCGTGGAGACCTCCCGGTAGAGGAACTCGTCGAGGGCATCGTCCGAGGCCAGGTCGGCGTCCGTCGGCTCGGTACGGTCCTCGATTATCTCCCGGAACCTGGGATGGTCCGCCAGCCGCACACACATGCGCACCGTATCACGCAACCGCTTCCGGTCGAACTCCTCCTTGAGGTAGTTGTAGTCCAAGAAGGGCTGCACCGACGGGTCGGCGGACTGGAGCCGGAGTTCGCCGGAACCCACTGCCAGGTTCAGGATCACCAGCATCCGTATGCCCAGGGGTTCCATGCGGTCGCCGCCGCGGTTGATCCGCTCGGTGGCGAAGGACTGCATCAGGACCTGGATATCGTTGCGCAGGTGGGAACCCTCTGCCGTGGTGCGGAGCGCCATCTGCATCCGGGGAGCGAAGCCGTCCAGCGGGTGTTCGGGTCTGGTACGCCACGTCACCGGAACGGTTGGATGGTCGCGCATACTCTGGCCGACGCCGGGGAGGTCGTGGACCACCGGAATGTCGAAGCTGGCCAGTTGCGCCGCCGGTCCCACGCCCGAAAGCATCAGGATGTGGGGCGAGCCGATTGCGCCCGAGCTGAGTACTATCTCGTCGCCCTCAGCGACGAACCTTTCACCCCCGCTCTCAACCTCTACTCCCACTGCCTTCTTGCCCTCGAATACGATGCGATGGACCGTGCAGTTGGGCCGCAGGGTGAGGTTCAGGCGGTGCCGGGCCATGTTGAGGTAGCCCAGGGCCGTGCTCCAGCGGATGCCGTTGGGGTTGTTCACCGGGCATGGGCCGACCCCCGATGCGTCGGGAAGGTTGTGGTCAGGGCTGTCAGGGATGCCGATGGCCCGGCAGGCATCGTAGAATGCCTGCTGGTCGGGCAGCATCTCATTGGGCTTGAACCGCCGCACGATTATGGGGCCGTCAGAATTGTGGAAGTCGTCGGTGCCGAAGTCGGTATCAGTCTCGATCATACGGAAGTATTGCAGCAGGTCCTGGAAGCGCCACTGGTCGTTGCCCATAGCCGCCCAGGAATCGTAGTCCTCTGGAACGCCCCGCAGGAACACCTGGCCGTTGATGGCGCTCGACCCGCCGGTGACCTTGCCCCTGGGCACCAGCATCGGCTCGGCCTGCTCGGTGGCCTTGCCGGTAAACTGCCAGTTGTGGTCGCTGGTCATGATATCGGTGCCAGTGGCGTAGCCGAACTTGACCTCCTCGGGCAGATGCTCGAAGTCGGGGTAGTCCGGCCCGGCTTCCAACAGCAGCACCGAGTGGGAGGGGTCCTCGCTCAACCGCGTGGCTACGATTGACCCCGCGGAACCTGAGCCTATGACGATGCAGTCGTATTTCATTGACAAGAATCTCCGGTTCTTTATGGTGGCCGGTGGTCAGTGATCAGCTTCCAATGGTTGATGTCCATATCAGCGGCATCGGTCAACAAATGACTGATGATGGGCTGATGGCGGATTAGTAAACGGACGCTCTTACTCGCCCAGGTTGACCACGATGTTGTCCGGGGAGCGGGCCAGTACTGCGGTCTGCGGTTCGTCGTAGGGGTTGGCCTCTATGTGAGGGGTGTTGGCCGGGACGAACAGGAAGTCGCCGGGGCCGGCCTCCACGTACTCCTTGAAGTCTTCCCCGAAATAGACCCGGACCCGGCCGCTGAGAATGTACGCGGCGGTCTCGGCCTCGCCGTGGTGGTGGGGTGGTCCGGCCTCGTTGGGCGCGGCGGTGACCAACCCAAGCCAGATCTTGGACGCACCAGCGGTCAGCGCTGTTATCCCAGGACGACGCTCCATGCCCCTGGTCTGCGCCGTGGTGGTCGCCTCCTGCGGCCCATGCACTACGTAGGGCTTCGTGCCCTGTGCGGAAGTGCTCATGTCATCGCTCCCTTCATCCAGATTAAGAATGTCGATGGCGGGTAGTCACTGATTTGTACCTGTCTCAGAACAGTGGCCGGTCCGTCTCATCCCTTTCGCTAAAGGGAAATTCATCAGTTTTCCGGACATTTCCGGTCACTTTCACCTATTCCCACCTTGCAATCGGGGAAATTGCTGTGAGAACTGCGGCGGTGTTCCGTTCCTGAAATCTCCCCCAGGAATCCGGAATCCTGAAATGATGGGTAACCGTGGCGGACATGTTTGACGGCACCGACCGGCAGTATGCAGGGGGCGAAACCCAGTCCGTTCATCCATCGATACAAAGACGTTTGCCTGCATTTTGCATCATGAACAAGCGGGACCGCTACCACCAACTGTCAGGCGGTCACTGGTTCTATACGAACCAGCCCATGCCCCGGTAGTAGCCGCGCAGGTAGGCAATCTGGCCGCCGTGGACGGTGTTGTCGTAGACGAGCGTCCCCAGCATATCGGCCGCCGGGCGCGAATCCCCGTTGGGCATGGTGATAGTCCCGGCCATGGTCTCGTCGCTGACGGAACCGAGCCACTCCCTGGCGCACCCCTTGACCGCCTCGTAGTAGCCGGTCAGGGCTTCCCGGGAAGGGGCCTGCCAGGCCGCCACGTCCTCGGCGGACATTCCCTGTCCGGTGCCCGAATCGGAGCTCATGCCACACTTCTCGTGCCAACCGTCGCGCACCCAAAGCTCGGGCTGAGAGAGGAACCGGGTGTTGACGAAGGTGTCCACGACGCGGGTCATGTGCCAGAGGAGCCAGGCGATGGAATTACTCTGATCGTTGGGCTGGGCGTTCCAGGCCTCGTCGCCCAGGTCGTTGATGGCGCGGTCTACCATACCCCAGTTGCGTTCCAGAGTGGTCAACGAAATTGTTGCTGCCGGCATGTCTTCTCTCCGACTCGTAGATTTGGCTGTCGGGATTGGACCGATAGCTCGCATGATTGCCTGGGTATCGGTCCAAAGGTCAGGCAGTCCTGGGCCCCATTGAATTCTTCAGGTCTTCAATGACCTGGTCGCGGGAGCGGGTCTGCCACCTTCTGCGCTGTCCAATTGGGAGGTTCTCGATCTCCGGGTAGACTTTCATGGCCACGAATACTGGACCTGGCTGTTCCAGGATTTGCTGGATGTTGTTGGAGAAGTCCTCCAGGTTGTCGAAGGCGTAGGCTGCGGGGTATCCGGAGCCGCGGGCGATGACATCGTACTGGACGTTGGCCGCATTGGGGACAGGCTGGCCCCCGGTGGTGGCGTAGCACTCGTTGTCGAGCATAAAGTGGTAGAAGTTCTCGGGCGCTTTCTCTGCGATGGTGGGCAGTGCGCCCAGGTTCATCAGAACGTCGCCTTCCGAGTCGAACAGCACCACTTTCTCATTGGGGCGGGCCAGGGCCAGGCCCAGTCCGAATGATGCGTGGCCGCCCATAGCCGGATCGCCCAGCGGGACGTCCCTGGTCTCATTGGTGCTGATGTTCACCCAATGGCGGCCCCCGCGTCCGGGGATGACCACCGCGTCGCCCCGGTATTGCTGGAAGACCCGAAGCATATCCTCAGTTTGGAACATCTTTCTCTCCGAGTGGTTGGTTGCCGATTGGTATAGAAATTTCACCGTAGCCGAATGAGAGCAACGGTGAAGTTGAATAGCCCGAGGTTGCCGTGTACAGGGTATCAGACCGGAAGAGCATCTGGCGATAGCGTTTCTTCGACAGGAGAGAACGCTATCCGGACTCTATCTTGTGGTGTATCCACGGTCCGGGCAACTTAGGATCCCAACTCCTCCCACTCCACCTCCAGCAGCGGGCCACCACCGCGTTCCAGCACTGCAAGATAGGCGTCGCTGGCCAGTTGGAGGGGATCGTGAGTCAGGCCCTCAACCTTGGCCCGGAAGGCTTTTTGGCCGTCGGGTGAACTGAGGAACACGGTAAGGTACAAAGCCTCACCCTGGGCACGGCCATATGCGCCCACGGGCAGTTGGCAGCCGCCGCCCAGCTTCTCCAGGAAGGCCCGCTCTGCCGTGGCGGCGAACCTGGTCTCAGGGTCTTCGGCAGGGCGGAGGATGTCCATCAGTTCAGCATCGTTGGCCCGCACCTCGATGGCCAGCGCTCCCTGTCCGGGAGGAGGTACGAACCTCTGGGCGGACAAGTATTCGGCTATGTGGCCGGTGAGCCCCATCCGGGCCAGACCGGCCGCCGCCAGGACTGCGCCGTCATATCCTGAGTCTGGGTCATCGCCGGTGGCCTTGCTCAAGCGGGTGTCAACGTTGCCGCGAATGGGCAACACTGTGGCCTGGGGGCAAAGGGTCTGGAGCAACGCCTGGCGACGCGGACTGCTGGTGCCGATGCGCGCCCCCGTGGGAAGATCAGACAGGCGACAGTTCCAGCGGTTAACCAGAACGTCCCTGGGGTCGGCGCGTTTAGGCGTCGCGCCGATGGCCAGGCCGTCTGGTAGCTCGGTCGGCATGTCCTTAAGGCTGTGGACCGCCATATCCAGCGTTCCGTCCAGCAACTGCCGCTCGATTTCCTTGACGAATATGCCCAGCCCCATACCAGCCAGGGGGGCAGTCGGGTTGGCGTCCCCTTGAGTGCGCACCACCTCAACCTGGAAGTCCAGGTCTGGGTACAGCCCTCGCAGAGTGGTCAATACTTCTTCGGTCTGACGCAGGGCCAGGCCGCTGCCGCGAGTGCCAACCTTGAACGTCTTTCTCATTGGGAGACGGGTCCTATCCGCCGGTCCCTGGCCGGCATGGCGGTACGGAGCGGCGTTGTCAGTTGGGAAGTGTTGCGGGCCACCAACCTAACGCCCCCTAGCGTCCTCGGACTCCGGTCGCGGCAGGGAGTTGACCGTGTTGGAGAGCCGCGCATGGCCCGTTTGGTGAATCCGGGTCGCACCGGTCAACCGAGGAGCAGAGGTCAGAGGTTTCCGGGTTGGTCAAGTCTGCGAGTAGGGCGGATTCGGCCTCTTCCTCACGGCCCGATTGGACCAATTCCAGCACTTCGGGAGTCATGCTGCACTGCCACCGCTGGGGGTGGACCTTTACTCCCATGCGTTTGATCTCCCGCCGTACGCGGGACAGCACGGGGGCAAGGTCGGACCATTGTAGGGCAGAAGAGTCTTCGAGGGACTCACGCAGCTTGCGGGCAAGGGCCGGGCTGGCCCCGCCCGTGGATATGGCCAGGGTCACCTGGCCCCGTTTCACGATGGCTGGAGCGATGAATGAGCACAGTACAGGGTCGTCCACCACGTTCAGGAGGATGCCGTGTTCCTCTGCCTCCTCGAAGATGCTGCGGTTGACGTCCCGCCGGTTGGTGGCGGCGATGCCCACAAACGCACCGCACAGGTCGCCAGGGCGGTATTCGCGTGGCGTCCACTCCAGCCTTCCCTCTTCGGATAGAGACTGGATCATGGGGGTAGCGTCGGGGCTGACCACGGACACAACCGCTCCGGATTCCAACAGCTTGATTATCTTGTCCTGGGCGATCGTGCCTCCCCCAATGACGACACACCGCCTGCCCTTCAGGTTGAGATAAACCGGATAGTATTCAGACATTTTCTTAGATGTATCCCCTTGTATCCCCTCGGTAATGTGGACCCTCGACAGCCGCACCGGTCGGCTCGCGAGTATAGAGTCCGTTCCTTAGATACGGATCCTCAGCGAGTGCAGCGACCCACCACAACACAGAGGATCCGAATTTCCGGTGATGGCAACTAGGATGTCGAGACCGGATCGGGTTTCATGGCCAGGTCATGGCCGGGCGCTTCCGATACCCGGTAGCGTTCGTAGTCATCGACGAAGTAACGCACCCGTGTCTTCTTGTATTCCCTGGTGCTGTAGAGCATCAGCCGCTCGGTGATTCCGGTGGCCTCGCTGATCTCCCGCTCGATTTCCTCGCAACCCTCCGGCGACGTGGCATGGACCATTGTGAAGTGGGTATAGGGCCAGTCGGGGAACGTGGGGCGTTGGTAGCAGTGGGTGACGGCCTTGTGCCCGGCCATGGTCATGCCCACTTCGTCGGAGCGCTCTTCCGGCACCTTCCATACGATCATCGCGTTGGCCCGGAACCCGGAGCGGCGGTGATGCAGCACGGCGCTGTACCGGCGCATGATGCGGCGGTCCTGGAATTCCTGGGCCATGGCGTAAAGCTCTTCCGTGCTCTTGCCCAGCCGCTGCGCCATGGCGTCGAAGGGCCTGGGAATCAGTTCCAGGTCTTCCTGGAGTTCTAGGATTGCCGCCTTGTCCTCGTCGCTCACGTCCACCGCACGGTTCCAGCTTTCGGCGGCTGACTTGTCGTAGCCGTCGGGGCTGTAGTTGTAGGACGATCCCTTCTGCTGCACCATGTCGAAGTTGACGCCAATCTTGAAGAACCGGATGGTGGGCATGATGCGGCAACTGAGCGCGCCCGTTTCCCGGGCCATGAAATTCACCGTGGACTCCAGGTCATGGTCCGGCGGCACCGCCAGGGTGAACCACAAGTTGTAGTAGGAACCCTCCCGGGCATAGTTGTGGCTGACACCGGGATGGCGGTTGATCCAGAGGGCGCTGCGGTGCAGATCATCCGGCTCGAATGCCATGGCTACGAGGGTGGTCTTGTAGCCGAGGCGTCGGGTGTCGAATATGGCGCTGACCTGCCTGAGCACGTTCTGGCGCTTCAATTCGGTCAGCCGCTCCAGCACTTCGTCCTCGGATATTTCCAGTTCTTCGCCCAACTCGGCATAGGGTCGGTCCACCATCGGGAAGCGGCTCTGGATAAGGTTCAACAGCTTTCTGTCGGTAAGGTCCATTGTCCTGGCGTGCTCCTTACATCAAGAATCGGATCCTTGGCGACCGTACCGGTCGGCGTGTGGGCATCTGGCGACGTTCTCAGTTGGATTGGTCCCGCTGGGAAAGAACTTGTCACATACGGTTCTGATAAGACTCGGCGAGGCCGATCAGGACCCGGTCGGCCAGTTCAAGGATGCGTCCCTGGTGCTCGGGGTCGGCGGAGTCCACGACCAGCGACCTGAAGAATATGAACGCCTCCAGCGTGTCGCTGAGGGGAACGCCACGCTCGGACATCTCTGCCCCGTATTCGCGCCCCAGGGTATTGGACTCAGCCAGGGCGTCCTGACGTTGGCGGCGTCCGCCCTGGCCACCGGGTTCCTGTGCGAGCAACGAGAGCAGCCTGCGTCCGAACAGGCGCATCCGGCCCCGGCCCTCTTCCTCAACACTCTGGTACCAGGGCTGGCTGGCGACCTTTTCCTGGTGCAGCCGACGGCGGATGCGCCGAAGCGCAGAACCCTCCAGAGTGCCGTCGCCTCCAGGTTGCGGCCTCGTGGACGGTGGGCTGGTCAGGGCCGTAACGTCGCTGCTGCGAAATCGGCGATGGCCGCCGGGGGTCCGATACACCGGCACATGGCCGTTGTCGGCCCACTGCCGAAGTGTGGCCTCGTTCACATCGAGCAGACGGCACGCCTCTCCCAGCGAAAGCCACCGGTCCCCATTCGTGGGAAGTTTGACCATGAAAATATACAGAAATCTATAGAATTCTCGTTTCCCGCTTTGCCCGATAGAGCCTAGCACAGCGCCGCATTTCCGTCAATGCCGGAAAACGCCTCATTTGTCCTGATTGAGTGAGCAATTATGGCGCCCTTTCTACGCCTCGTCGATGCGGAGCCAAAGCATCATTACGGAATGAGCGTTGGCTACCTTCACATCCGGTCCTTTGCGCATCCGGTCCTTTTCGCGTAAGGGAGACCTCACAGTTTCTTATTCGTCCTCGACATTTATGTTATAGTGAAGTATCTCGTGTTGAGGTGCCGCATGGAACGAGAGTTGGAGAAGGCCAAACGCGGACTTTTTCGTAATATATCGCGCAAAATAGACTCGCAAGCAGTAGTGGACGCCATGAAACGCGTCCCCAGAGAGGAATTCGTGCCGCCACCGACCCGACACATGGCCTACCTCGACATTCCTCTTGCCATCGGAGAGGGGCAGACTATCTCCCAGCCATATATCGTGGCGATGATAACTGCGGCTCTGGGTCTGCGGGGCAACGAGAAGGTGCTGGAAGTGGGTACGGGCAGCGGTTACCAGGCCGCAATCCTGTCGCTGCTGCTTCCGCACGGCCGGATCATAACCGTGGAGCGCATCCCTTCCCTGGCCGACCGCGCCCGGTCCCTTCTGCGCGAGCTGGGGTGCGCCAACGTAGAAGTGAAGATAGCCGGTACAACCCTCGGATGGCCGGAAGATGGCCGATACGATGCAATTGTGGTTTCAGCAGCCGCGCCCAGCCTGGCCGGCGAACTGGTGGACCAACTTGCCCCCGGAGGCCGCATGGTGGTCCCGGTAGGGTCTCTTGAACGTCAGGAATTGGTAGAATGCCACCGAACTGGCGAGGGGCTGTCGCTGCGTATGCTCGGACCCTGCCGGTTCGTGCCACTGCTTGGACCCGGAGCCTTCCCCCGGCCCCAGAACTGACTCGAAGCTCGACCGTGTTTTTCTCATCCCGCCATGCCCCGACGTGGGGTTGACCCGTTCCTGCAAATGGTCCTGCTCCCCGACATTATGGGACGGAGCCGTCTTCCCTGATCGAGGTGGCGTTCCATGCCGGTTGATATAATGGTCCCAATTCGACCCACACGGAACTGATAACCTGAAGTGCCTCCCGACCTGACCCGCACCGAACTTCTGGACTGGCATTGGACCGGCATGACCGCCGCGGCGAGCATTTTTCTCGCCTCTCTCCTGATCGCATTTATCGCCCATAAGGTCCTCTTCCCCCTGTCCCTCCGGATAGCGCGGAGGATCCCCACCAACCTGGACTCACGGATCATCAACGCCACCCGGTGGCCCCTGAACCTCGGCATTATCGTGGTCGGCGGATACGTGGCAGTGACCGTTCCCGAAGGTATTCACCCCAGGTTCGAGGCCCTGGCCAGCAAGTGGATCGGCACGACGGCGCTGGCTCTGGGAGTGCTGGCGATGGCGATGGCCCTGAGGCAGGTGCTGCAATGGTACCTGGAGGAGCTGGCCAACCGGCCCGATCAGGTGCTGGACCAGAGACTGTCTCCATTGTTGCGGCGCATCGGGACCGTCCTGATTTACGGACTCGCCGGTCTGCTGGTGCTGGACCTGTTATCCATTAACATCAGTCCCCTGATCGCCGGACTGGGCCTTGGTGGGTTGGCCGTTGCCCTGGCGATCCAGCCGACCCTGTCCAACCTGTTTGCCGGCACATACGTAATGACAGAAGGCGTGGTGTCGCCGGGCGACTACATACAGCTCGAAGGGAGCGTGGCGGGATATGTGGTGGACGTGGGCTGGCGGAGCACACGCATCCGTACGTGGACCAACAACCTGGTCGTGATTCCCAACAGCAAATTCGCCGATACCATCATCACCAACTACAATCGCCCGCACCCGCCGGTGAACATCTTCCTCACGTGCGGTGTCAGCTACGACAGTGACCTGTTCATGGTTGAGCGGGTCTGCCATGAGATCATGGACCAGGTATTGGAGGAGGGTCCGGACGGCGTCAAGGAGTATGGGGGATGGTTCGGGTTCGACAGTTTCGGGGACTCGAACGTGAATTTCTGGCTGTTTCTCCAGGCCAAGGACAGGTTGGCCAGCTTTACACTTCAGTCAACGGTGGTGCAGAAGGTGCATGAGCGCCTGCGTGAAGAGGGGATCGTGATCAACTACCCGATGCGCACGGTGCAGTTCTCCGGCTTGGACGCTCCCACTCCCTTGACTCCCCCGGCCGGAGCCGGTATCCCGCGCCGTCTCAACGGCCGCCCCGAACGCCGCAGGCGACGCCGTCCTCTTCCCAAGGACCTCAGCACTTCTCCAGAGGGCGGAGAGTCCCCGGCTGGCCCGGGTCCCGGCAGCGGCGACTAGCGCCCAGCCTGCGCGCGGAGGAGGATGTGGCCGGTTCACGCACCCGCAACGCCAGGTCCGGTTCTACCGGATTCAGTCCATTGCAGGCGTGCGCCGCGGATACCCGCCTTCACTCCACCTTGATACCGGTATTTGCAATGGGTATAATCGTTTTCGCCCCTCATGGGCCTGTAGCTCAGGCGGTTAGAGCGCGGTCCTGATAAGACCGAGGTCGATGGTTCGAGTCCATCCAGGCCCACCTAACTGTATAAAATCAAGAACTTTCACAATTTCCTTCACTCTGCAATTGTGATCAGCCGCCCACCCCGACCGGAAGTGAACCCACCAGAGGTACGAGTGGCAAGTCATTGCGTCTGAGTAAGTGATCGCACGGGAGCCCCTGCCGGTCCGGTGGGGGCTTCTGGCGTGCGGCGGATCACCGATTATTGGGACCGATGGGGCCAAGGGGACGGTAGGCAGTACCAAAGTAGCGAGGTTGTTGCCTACTGCCGGAAGAAATACTTCGATGCGGCACGATACTATGGAACTCAACCTCTCAAAGGGATTGGTCGTCTGGCTGTTCCTGAGAGGAGCGACGGTTGTGGTTCAGTGGGGTCAGATGTACAGTTGAGTTGAGAGAAGAAAGCCCCATATCCGGTGATGAACTGGCTAGGAGTGTCGACGCATCTGTTACCAGCGGCCATCCGGAAGGCCAAATTGCAATTTTCCTTGACTGGATTCGTTTGCTTGGTGGCGGTGCTCCTGTTGCTGGGTTGCAGCGTCGAGGAGGAATCGCAGTCGGACGCAAGCACAGAAACTAGCGCTGCGCCGAGCCCAGCTCTGCTTGGCACAGCCACGCCGACGCTGACCCCTACTTCTACTGCTACGCCAGTGCGGTCGCTGTTGCCCACATCGACATCCCAGCCGATCTTCACTGGCGTCCCAACCGCGACGCCGCTGCATACAGCCACATCCTTGCCCACGCCACCAGCGACAGCGGCGCTCACGCCCACATCCTTGCCCACGCCAACGCCCACGCCAACGGCGACAGCGGCGCCCACGCCCACATCCTTGCCCACGCCAACGCCCACGCCACCAGCGACAGCGGCGCTCACGCCCACATCCTTGCCCACGCCAACGGCGACAGCGGCGCCCACGCCGACTACCTCCCCGACGCCAATACCCACGCCCAGGCCACCACTGCCGACCCTGACGACGCCGGCTACGTCCCTAGTGGATGACCGGGGCCCCAATCTAAATGCTTACGACCTGCGGGATGATGGCTGGCTGCGTACGAATATGCCGTCCAGAGAAAGAAAGATACGCGAACTGCCCTGGGTCCACGACGGCATCGGCATTCCCGAAATGGGAGCGGTTCAGGGGTTGATTTACCTGGGACGGTATGGCGGAAGTTTTTTCTTTGACATGATGGAGCAGTCGTGGGTGCCCGAAGGAAAACACTTAGCCGCAATGGAATCCCTTGGAAATCTGGCTCAACGGGAATCTACCGCTTTCCGCCAAATTGTGGACCATCCCACTGTCAGGGATGGAATTTCAGACAATGAGGCTAAAATCATCACGGTTCTTTACAGTGTTCAGGTATATCATCCTCTGTTGGTGGATATTCTGCTGACCCCGGAGCGGGTGATGCTGGAAGAGCGGTCTATTGCGGTACCCCGATATGGGAAACTACTCATCACTATCATTCGTACGGAGGCTGGAGCAGCGCGTACCATGGACCTGTTGGAGGAGGCGATACGGATTGAAGCGGAGTTCATGTCATCATCCTGGCCCGAGCAACAGGTCATTTACTTTTTTAGTGAAGAATTGCTTGATGCAATAAGGGGACTGGGTGTGGGTCGTGGAGTGCACCCAGGCCCATTTGTGGCGAGCAGGAGTGTTGTGGACAGCGACGACTACCCAATTGAAAACGCTTCAAACCACTTCGCGCATGAACTTGGCCACTATTTCTTCCGGGGCAGGGAAGTGTGGATTCGAGAAGGCGCGCCGGTGTTCCTGGAGTCAATCGTCTGGAATGCCCGGAGGGGATGGCCGGTAATGCCAGAGCGATCCCCTTGTCCCTACGCTAACAACATTTCGGGGCTTGAAGAAGTAGACATTGAACAGCCTCGCGGCGAGTATCTTTGCTCTGTGGATTTTGGGGAGCGCTTGTTTCACGATTTGTACCGTAGCTTAGATGAAACGACCTTCCGGCAGGGCTTTCGCAAGTTATACCTTCTATCGCTCTTCGACGACCCGGAAGCCGAGTGTGAAGGTACCGAACTTAGCGTCTGCCACGTTCGAGCGGCGTTTACTACCGATGTATCGGAAGAAACGGCTGCCTTGGCTCAAAAGGTGATCAATCGCTGGTACGACGCGAGCGAGCCCTTTGACCTCTCGCTAATTGAAGGCACACCGGTAGATCCAGATTTGCCGCAGATAGGTGGACGCATAGAAGATGCCTACCTGGACCACAACAGGATTTCGGTATCCCAAGACATTGACCGGCTGCTATTTACATTCCGGTTTTCTCACCGGAATTCTGGACCATTCCGGGTTCCGGTGCAGGTGGTGGAAGCCTATGAAGACGGGTTTGCCTACCGTCGGCACAAAAAGACGTTGACCCCCTCGGATGATGGGTTGGAAACCGTCTGGGTGTCCCGTTCCCAACCAAGGGCCGTCGGGAACCACTGGGTCATCGTTTATGACGGAGACCGGAAGGTGGCGCAGGTGGAATACGAAGTCATTCCATAATGATATTGGGCGAGAGTGTCCTGCTGCTTGCTGGCACTGCCGAATTTTGCGATTCCTCGCCTGTACCTCGAAAGCTTATGAAGTCCTTCGCCCAAAGATTGGGCAGCAGGCTTCGGAAAGTGTCTGCTTCGACGGCTTTCAGGCGAGGGACGCTTGCTAAAGTATGAGCCACCCCAGCTTCTGTCTGAATTACACGGGAAATGCACAGGATAGCAAGCTTCAAAGTACCAACCACTGACTCAATCATGGCACTGCCAAACGTCTAGTTCGGCCAGAAATGGTGGAACTGAGTTGAGGTTAGAAAGTAACGATGTTGCGAGGTCGTTACTCACCTACGAGAAGGGTCCGGGGGAGGCTCGTTTCACAGACACTCGAGGCCACAAGGACATGAGCGGCCCGGCCATTCCTTTCAGGAACGATGGGTGAGCTAGATTAGTGTCTGCGGTACATTTGGCATTGAGGCCAAGAAAGCCCCATACGCGGTAAGGAACTGTTCGAAGTGTGCACGTATCTGTTAACTGCGGCCATCCAGAAGGTCAATCTGCGATTTTGGCTAAACGGGTTTGCCCTCTTGGTCGCAGCGCCCCTACTGGCTGCTTGCGGGGGCGATGGGGAATCACGATCTGGCGCTAGCAAGGAAACCGGCGCCACAGCCAGCCAGACTCCACTTGCCACAGCGACACCGATGCCCACGTCGATCAAAGTTCCCACTACTACACCCACACCGAGACCCGCTCCTACAGCGACGCCGACACCGATGCCGACACCGATGCCGACACCGATGCCGACCTCTGCCCCAACTGCTACGCTTACTTCTGTTACAACGCCGGTCACCACCCCGAAGCCCATGGGGACGCCGGACTCGTGCCGTCGGTAGAGCGGGGGCCGAACACCCTGGTCTTCGATGTGGACGCCTTGCGGGAGTTCCCCAACGCCGCCGCTGCAATCGAAGGAACAGACACCCGGCGAAGCGACATGGTCTGGAGCCTCCTGAACAGGCACATCGGCGGCCGCAGGGTGGTCCAGGCCCCGCTCCCGGTACGTCAGCACAGGTCGGCGAGTCCAGGCTCGGACCCCGGCTTCGGCACCCTGGCGCAGGATATCCGGGGACACGCGCTGTACTCCGCCCTGCACGACATCCTCCTGCGGAAGGTGCAGCAGCGACAGGCTCAGGGCAGGGAACCCCACGGGCGGAGCCTGCTCGACTTCGACGAAGATGAAATCGGCCGGGCGGCCGCATTGTACCGTAATCACCTCCGCGAGCGACTGCGGGACTTTGAGCTGAACTCCATCAGGGTCACCGGACTCATTCGCGCACTTCGCCCGTTCTGCGAGCGGGACCCATCGGGACCGCTAATTCCCTGGTGGCTGGAATCTCCCCGGTACGAAGGACCGGCCGAGAGGCTCAAGCGCTTCACTGAAACCCTGGCGTCGGTCTACAGCGAGGAGCGGGTTGAGGAATTCCTCGGGCGACTGTCGGAAGAGGATACCGCTCCCATCAAGGACTACTTCGGGAGGTTGCGCCAGATCGTGGAGCAGTACCGGGCCAATGTCAGGCTGCCCATAGAAGCCCTCGCCAGGACCGCCGAGACCTTCGTCTGCGAGGAGTTCGGGACCGGACCTCTCACGTGCCTCGGAGTGGGTGAGGAGGGTGTCGTGCTGACCGACGGGCAGATGGCGTACAAGCACTTCCATTCCTGGAAGCCCCGCAACATGGAGCGCTAGGTTGCGTTCCTCCACTCCCTCGCCGGGAAGCTGGGAGGATACAGCACGCTGCTGGACATCCGGGAAGTCCGGCGCCGGGGCCGCCACGTGGTGACCGTCCACCCGTATGAGGCCGGGACGAAGTACTCGGGAGGACGACTCGGGGAGATGCTGACCCTGCTCCGGGAATGTCGGGAGGCGGGAATCGCGTGCCGTAATATCCACCCCGACAATCTGCTGGTCACCTCATCCGGGTTGAAGCTCATCGACTACGGGTCGGACATAGTCCCGGCAAACGGCCGGGAGTTCGAGCAGATGTGCAAGCGGGCGTTTTTGACCTGCCGTTTTCATTTCCGGTCCGACCTCAAGGGGTTGATGACGAGAGCGCTGACCGATCCGCACCTGCCGGAACTCGCCGGATTCGGACAGTTTCTGCACGCGCTAGACCCGCGGGGCTGGGAGGAACTGTTCCACCGCCCGATGGCCGACATTGTCCTTACGGAACGGCCCGAAACCGTCCTCGACTACGGCTGCGGAGACGGCCGGCTGACGGAGCGGTTGGCGGAATGCGGGATCCAGGCAACCGGTTACGACCCGGACCCCGCCATGGTCGCAGGGTGCCTCGCCCGCGGCAGTGCCGCCAAGTACGGCGGCAGGGAATTGCTTGACCACCTCAGGTCAGGGTCTACCGGTTTCCAGGTCGTGGTGTGCAGCCGGGTCCTGTGCACCATTCCTGGAACGGACGAGTTCGAAACCGTTCTCCAGGACCTGCGCCGGTTGGTCGCCGGGAACGGGACGGTGTTCGTGGCGGTGTGCAACCCGTTCTATCTGCCGGTCGTATCGACCGAGTTGGCGGAAAAGCATCTGCCCCGTGATCATGGGTACGAGGACACGTTCCAGTACACCAAGACACTCAGGATGAACGGCAACCGGCGGGCGGAGGTCCACAGGAGCTTCGCGACCTATCAGCGGGCCTTCGAGGATGCAGGGTTCCGGGTCGACAGAGTCGTGGAACTGGATGGGACCGATTCGCGTCACCTCCGTCCGGCGTCCGAGCACCTTGTGTTCCGGCTCAAACCCTCAACAGCCTTTCCCTCGGGCAACCCGGGGCCGAAGGTGTCCCTGCTGATCAAGACGTGCCTGATGGAGTGGCGCTCCATCGAGAGGCTGGTCCGCCACCAGGTCGGACAACTCGAGGGACCGGTCAGGTTCGCGGAGCGGGGGATCGTGGTCGACCCTTCCATGGGCCCCTTCGCCCGACAGTACGACCACCCGGATGCGGCGGCGCACCGCGCCGCCATGGAGCGCCTGGTCGCGGACGGCTTGGTGGACCGGGTGGTCTACGCCCCGGAGGACCCCGAGACCATTCGCGGCACCTTTGCGAAATGGTTCGGGGTGGAGTCGGAAGAAACTCACTCAGCCAACGGACAGCAGCTATTCGCCACGCTGTACGGGTTCGATGCGTGCACCGGCGACTACGTGCTCCAGGTGGACAGCGACCTCATCATCGCCAGGGCGAGCAGGCAGCACAACTACCTCGGCGAGATGACGGATGTCCTCCGCAGCGACCGCAGGACCCTCTTCGTTTCCCTCAGCATCTGCCGCTCCGGCCCCCAACCCTACACGCACCAGGGGCCGCGAGGTGACTGGCGCGTCGAGGTCAGGGGATGCCTCTTCGACAGGCGCAGGCTCCAGTCGGCGCTGCCTGTCGCCAACGATCTCGAGGGCGGCCGGTTTGCCATGCCCTGGCACCGCGCATTCGACCGGTTGATCGCGTCCGGCGAACACCGCTCGTACCGAGGCGGGGACCCGGCAACCGCCTTCATCCACGTTCCCAACGACCGGAAATCCGGCGACGATGGCATGTCGGACATCATGCACAGCGTCGAACGGGGTTACGTCGCTCCAGTCCAGCTCGATAGGGTGGAACTGGCCGGTTCCGCGTGCGACTGGGCCGGTCCCAAGCGGAGCGAACCCTTCGTCTTCGTGATATGCGGCCGTAACGTTGACCCGGGCAGGTTCCGGCGCTGCTTCGAGTCGCTCGCGGCGCAGGACTGCCGGGACTGGGGCGCGGTCGTGGTGGACGACGCCTCTACCAACGGGTTCGGGGACTACGCCGGGGTGCTGTTCAGGGACCACGCCGACAGGGTCACCATAATCCGGAACGCCACCCGCCGGGGCGCCCTCTTCAACACCTGGAACGCCGTCGCCAGGTTCTGCGACGACCCGGACACGGTGATACTCACCCTTGACGCCGATGACGCCCTGCTGGGCGGACAGGTCCTCACACGGGTCCGGGAAGAGTACGAGACCGGGGCCGACGTGACGGTCGGGTCCATGCTGAGGCTGGACAAGGAGGCATTCTATCCTGCGGATTTCCGGCAGCCCCGGTCCTGGCGCAGCAACATGTGGCAGCACCTGCGGACCTTCAGGAAGTACCTGTTCGACGCGGTCGACGTGGAAGACCTGAAGCTCGACGGGGAGTGGATCGACCTTGCCAACGACTGGGCCTTCATGGTCCCGATAATCGAGATGGCCTCCAGCCCAAGGCACATTCCCGAAGCCCTGTACCTGTACGAGCCATCGGACCAGAAACAGGCTACCGACAGGGCCGAGAGGGACTCGGTGATTTCCCGGATACTGTCCAAGCCCGCCTACGGCAGGCTTGAAAGAGACCGAAAGCTCCCGGCTTCACGGGACGAGCGAGTCGGTTGAACTGCTGTCACATAAAATCTACGGCGATGTTCCTCATCAGTCTGAGGCCGAAAGAGAAACTCACCGAAAATCTCATTAGGTCTAATCGGGCAATCCAATTGGTATAATGCCCTGAGTGACGGATTCGTGAAAGAGGATGGGGAATGGTCAGTTTCGAACAGGCTTTCAGCGACATGGAAAAGACAGCTGCGTCAACGGCCAAATCATCTGCTGACTTGACCAAACTGGCCCGGACCTTGGAGAAGGCAGCGAAGGACGGCAACATCGCCGCCGCGAAACGGGCCCAGCACAGTATGAGAGAAGCTCTCAACGCACTGCAACAGGAGGTCGCCAACTCCGTGGAGTCTTGGCCTTTTGGAGACGATGAGGAGCAGCAGTATCTCAGCGATGGTTACAGCAGTGAGCTACGCACTGTGGCGGCCGAGAGGGGTCTTGAGATCTACGAACGCGACGGACGCATGATTGCACACCCGTCCATTGTCCGGGTTCTGCCCGGGTCCCGTGCGGTCAGGATAGACCGGAAGCAGGTGTCCGCTATACGCCCCACACGTCTGACGGACATCCTGCTGAATAACCAGAGGAAGCCACCCCGGTTCCGGGCTGACAGGTTCCTTGAATCCCTGTACCAGGTCTATGCGGAGGTAACCAGGGAGGAAGGACCTAGCGGAATGATGACAGGGCGGCAAGGTAGAGTGGTGGAACTGGAGCGGGTGTATCGGCTGTTCACCTCACTGCCCGGCAGTGACCGGGAATATGACCGGACCGACTTCACCCGTGATCTGTACCTGCTGGACCGCGACGGCCCGAAGACCACTCGGAGGGGCTTGCAGGTGTCTTTCCCTGCGTCCTCCGGGACCCGCGTCAGCCGGGGGGTGTTTTCATTCGTGGCGCCCGATGGCCAGGTCGTGACCTATTACGGCATACAGTTCTCCGAGATCGGCTGATGGCTAACACGGTCCTGCTCCCTGACTGGCTGGAGGCAATAGAGTCCGAGTATTTGTCCACATTCATCCCGAATGGAGGCGCCTCGGTTAAGTTCGCCGTTACTTCCGATCAGGTGAAGGTCGACCTGTATGCGGCTGTGCGGGAGCGGTGCGAAAATCTGGGAATGCAGCTTGTGTCCCTCGACGCGGCCACTCTGCGGGCGCACATGCCCCAGGACCTGTTCCATGGGCTGGCTTCGTCCGTGAACTGGCGTGAGGCGGCCAGACGCATGGTTCTGAGACTTGCCCGGGAGAGGGTCTATATTGTCGAAGGCATCGACCCCCAAGCCGATATGAACGTGTTCGAGGCAATCGCCGAGGCAAATGGCTTAGAGCATCAGTTTGTGCTGAGCAACCTTCGTCCGCAGATCCAGGAACGAGTATACCGCGAACCCATGATGGCCAGAGATTTCAGGGTTGCGATGACTCAGATCTGCCTGGCAGAAGATACCAGGGCGGGAGAATCGTATGCCGGACAGCCAATTATCGACTGGCTGTCCGGCAGAAACACCAGGATCAGCAGTGTAAGGCCATTCTCCATTTATACGCCCATTAACCGCACGACGGCCCGCCACTTCTTTGAATCGGCATTGTTCTGGCTGCATCATGTGGGATATTCGGGCACCGTCATCCTGCTAGACAATTCCCGAGTTACGCTGGCCCGGAACCCCAGGGACGGGTTGCGGTACTACACCAGGGCCATGGTCCTGGAGCACTACGAATTGCTCAGGGAGTTCGTCGATAGTACCGACCGTCTCACCGCGACCATGCTGGTAGTTGTCACGTCCAATGAGTTTCTCGAAGAAGAAGCCGGGTCCAGGAGCAGGGGGTTCGGAATCTACCAGGCTCTGATGACGAGAGTTATTGACGACGTCCGGGACCGTAACCTCGTCAACCCGGTAGCGTCTTTGGTCCGGATATCTCCACACGAGGCACCGCAAAATGGTTGAACATGACGATGTCTTGTCGAATCTGACCTACCGTCGAGCAATGGAAGCACTGCGAAACGGGGTTCCCAACCGAGAGGCGGTCAGGCTACTCGGTTGCAACCAACCGCAGGCAGAAAGGCAGTTCCAAGAACTTCTAGGACGGACGTCCGATACTGACGCTCCACCACAAGGCGCTCTGGGAATGCTTGTCTCAGGAGATTTTGGCGCTGGCAAGTCTCACCTGCTTTCTCACTTCGAATACCAGGCGCTCTCCCAGGGTTTCGTGTGCAGCAAGGTGGCCATCAGCAAGGAAACGCCACTCTACGACCTGAGCAAGGTGTTCAAGTCGGCGATGGATAATGGGAGAATGCTAGACCGCACTGGCCCGCTGATTGAGGAAATCGGACTACAGCTCAACTACAATTCCGACGAGTATTCGAACCTCTTCAGTTGGGCCAATTCACCTTCGAGCGGAGTTCACCCTATCTTCCCGGCGAGCCTTCTGGTGCACGAGAGGTCGAACGAGTTGGAACTGAACCGCACCATTGAGTCCTTTTGGGCCGGGGAAAGGATCAAGGTAAGCGACGTGAAGAATGGTCTTCGGCAGATTGGCCAGTTGCAGAGTTATCCCTTCAGGGCTCCCAGAGCGTCTGATCTGCCTCCCCAACGTCTTCGGTTCGCCACCGAGCTGATCAAGGGAGCAGGCTACCGAGGATGGGTCGTTCTGCTGGACGAGATCGAATTGGTCGGCCAATACAGCTTGTTGCAGCGGGCCCGCTCCTACGCCGAACTGGCCCGCTGGCTTGGTCAGACTCAGGGTGAATTATATGCCGGACTGGTTGTCGTTGGCACGGTCACCGCCGATTACGCACTGGCGAACATATCGGCGGAGGCGACTAGCAAGAAGGACCGCGATTATGCGGGGCAGAGGCTACGCTCCCGCGGGGACGACAATGGGGCCGCCCGGGCAGAAACGGCGATGCGGCTGCTGGAACGCGAATGCACACCACTGAGTGCCCCCGCTGAAGCCGACGTGAACAACACCCTGAACACACTGCGGCAAATATATAGCGAAGCCTACGGATGGGACGCTCCGCCCCTAGAGGCGAGGACTGGAGCAGCCAGCTTTCGGCAACGGATGCGGTACCAGATTCGCTCCGCCATCAACGAGTGGGACCTGCTCAGGCTGTATCCAGACTCCAAGCCTGAGACAGAGGAGAGGGAGTTCAGACACCAATACGTGGAGATTTCGGACTGGGAAGCTGGTACAGAGGGCGACGACCCAAGGGTCGATTAGCCTATCGAGTTGGTCAGCTTTGGTGAGCAGGAGTGCCAATTCTGTTCGAAAACACCAGGGTTGATGGCACGACGGGCACCATTGGATTCTTGCGGTTCCTGGAAGAGGAACATGAGTCAGGAATCCGTGCCGCGCTGTTTGCTGTATCGGCCCTGGATGTGCCTCTTGAATTCTGTTTCACGCGCGCGGATCTTGACAATTCCGTATTGTGGAAGAAGGGAGAAGCACGTAGGGTTGCTACGGCGTCCTTGATCCGGTCGCTGTTCCGGGCGGCAAATCGCATTCCTGATGTCATCCTGGGACTGGATGAGGAGATCCCGCCACTGGTTTTCTCCGAAGACATCAGGGTAGATTTCCCTGTCTGCCGGGTCTCCACTGATCCGGCCCCAAGGAGAGGGGTGTCGGAGGAGATCGAAAAACTCGGCCCGTCCCTGTTCCTGATTTGGAGCACCCCTCCACCCGCCGAGGGTTCGGTTGCTCGGCGTCTGCTGAATGTGTTGGCAGAACGCCCAAATCTCTTGGAAACGTTCGACAGGGTGGCAGCAGGCATAGCAGAAGCTTACGAAGGACGGTGAAGGAGGGGAATTTGCAGAGAGTTCCTGCCCCAGAGTCCAATCGTGGCCATCATATCGAACAGGTGAGGTTCCTGCCAGTGGCATCGCCCACGCCACCTGATCCGGCGATACGAGTTGATCTGGAGTGGATTCACTGGGTGGGGGCGTCGGGATCACCAGAGCATCCCGGTCAGTCAACGGGCACACTTCATCTCCGAGGAGACCTTGACCTTGCCCGCAGACTGTACAGAGCGTTGTCTCCGCCTGGCGCTCAGTTGCGACCGATGGACATCCTGGAGTGGCCTGGCCCGCTGATGCCCTTTCAGGAGGAGGGGGTGCGGGCCCTTATCGGCAGCGGTCGCCTCCTGCTGGCTGACGACATGGGACTTGGTAAGACCCTGCAGGTCATTGTGGCCCTCAGAATCCTGAAGCAACGCAAAGACATCCGTTCTGCATTGGTCGCGGCTCCGGCGAGCCTGTTGGACCAGTGGCGCGGAGAACTACGCAAGTGGGCTCCTGAGCTTTCGGCAATTATTATTCGTGGGTCGGCTTCGGACAGGGCTTGGCAGTGGCAAGCCGAGACGGATGTGACACTGGTCAGCTATGAGACATTGCGGTCGGACTTCGATGGTAACACCCAGGCGCCTGTAAGGAGGAAAGTTTGGGATGTAGTGGTGGCCGACGAAGCCCAGCGGATCAAGAACCGCAACGATACCAGCAAGTCTCTCAAGGGGCTGAATCGTGTCCGGTCTTGGGCACTCACCGGAACGCCCATAGAGAACCACGAGGAGGAACTGGCTTCTATCCTGGAGTTCGTGGATCATGACGGGCAGGGACAGTCCAAGCGGTTTCAACCCGGCCCCGAACTATTCACTCGCCACCGCCAGCTCCAGTTACGGCGCAAGAAGGGAGACGTGCTGGATGATCTCCCGGAGAAGCAGGTTGCCCTGTTGCCTATCGAGCTTCATGCCGGCCAGCGGGCGAGCTATAACAAGGCCGAACAGGAAGGGGTTGTATACCTGCGGTCGTTGGGAAGGGACATTAGAATCCAGCACGTGCTGGAACTGATCACGCGGTTGAAACAGATATGCAATGCCGACCCCAAGAACGGCGAGTCCAGCAAACTGGACGACATCAGGGGAAGGTTGGAGCTATTGGTATCCCAGGGGCACAAGGCGCTGATTTTCTCCCAGTACACCAGCGACACTTCAGGAGTAGCGGCGGCGGCCAGTCATTTACGGGAATTTAACCCGTTGGTTATTACCGGGGACATCCCTCTCCAGGACAGGCCGTCGATAATTGAGCGCTTCAAGAGTGATGATCAGAACAAAGCGCTAATAATCTCCCTCCGTGCGGGTGGCCTGGGTTTGAACCTGCAAGAAGCATCGTACGTCTTCCATCTAGACCGCTGGTGGAATCCCGCGGTGGAACGCCAAGCTGAAGACCGAAGCCACAGGATAGGCCAGACAGCCAAGGTCAATGTCATCAAATATTCATGCATGAGCACTATCGAAGAGCGCATAGACGCCATTCTTGCTAGGAAGCAGGACCTCTTCGACCGCCTCGTTGATGACGTATCACTTGACCTATCATCCAGGTTGAGTCGTGAAGAGTTGTTTGGCCTCTTCGGACTAGAGCGATACGCCTGACCTTCCATCGGCACTTCGGTCCAAGGGCTGACGCAAGAATGTCGTTGGCAACCCCTGAACAACTGGCAAGGGCAAACATTGACCGCCTGCTCCGGCAAGCGGGATGGGCGGTGCAGGATATGGCTGCCCTCAACGTCAGTGTCGCACGGGGTGTGGCGGTGCGGGAGTTTCCGCTGGCCTCCGGGCATGGCACCGCAGACTACCTGCTGTATGTGGACGGCAGGGCGGCGGGCGTGGTGGAGGCCAAGCCTGAAGGTTACACGCTCACCGGGGTGGAGGCCCAGTCGGGGAGGTATGGCACAGGGCTACCGCCCAACCTACCCGCCCACATTCGTCCCCTGCCGTTCCTGTATGAGAGTACCGGCATGGAGACCCGGTTCACCAACGGGCTTGACCCTCAACCTCGCAGCCGAAACGTCTTCTCCTTTCACACCCCCGGGACGCTGGCCAACTGGCTGGGGGAAGAGGATGCCATCGTTGAGGCCCAGCCCGCCGTACCGGAATTGGTGGCTGAGGTTGGCGGCGGCTACCGCATCCGGCACAGCCTGCGGCGTCGGCTGACGACCATGCCGCCCTTGGATGAGTCCAACCTGTGGCCTGTGCAGGCGCAGGCGATCCGCAACCTGGAGCAGTCGCTGGAGGATGGACGCCCGCGCTCCCTAGTGCAGATGGCCACCGGCAGCGGCAAGACCTTCATGGCCTGCAACCAGGTGTACCGGCTCATCAGGCACGCCGGGGCCAAGCGGGTGCTCTTCCTTGTTGACCGCAGCAATCTGGGGCGGCAGACCCTCCGGGAGTTTCAGGGGTTCACCGTGCCGGACGACGGGCGGAAGTTCACCGAGCTTTACAACGTCCAATTGCTTCACTCAGGCTACATTGACCCGGTGAGCCGGGTCTGCATCGCCACCATCCAGCGTGTCTACTCCATGCTCAGGGGAGAGGAACTGGACCCGGAGTGGGAGGAACCGTCGGGTTTCGACGTGGCGTCGGCGCGGCACTCTCCGCAGACGGTGGAGTACAACCCGAGCTTTCCCATCGAGGAGTTCGACTTCATCATCACGGACGAGTGCCACCGCTCCATCTACGACCTGTGGCGGCAGGTGCTGGAGTACTTCGACGCCTTCCTCATCGGGCTGACGGCCACGCCCTCGAAGCAGACCATGGGCTTCTTCAACCAGAACCTGGTGATGGAGTACAACCACCAGCAGGCTGTGGCTGATGGGATCAACGTGGACTACAACGTCTACCGCATCGAGACCCGGATCACGGAGCAGGGGGCTACGATAGAGGCTGGTCTGAAGGTTGACCGGCGCGACCGCCGCACCCGGGATGTACGCTGGGAGGAACTGGATGAGGAACTGGCCTACTCGCCGGGGCAACTGGACCGGGACGTGGTGGCGGTGGACCAGATCCGCACGGTCATCCGGGCCTTCAGGGACAGGGTGACGACCGAGATATTCCCGGGGCGGGAGCACGTGCCCAAGACCATCATCTTCGCCAAGGACGACAGCCACGCCGACGACATCGTGGGCATCGTGCGGGAGGAGTTCGGCAAGGGCAACGAGTTCTGCCAGAAGATAACCTACCGGACCACCGGGGCCAGGCCCGAGGACCTGATCGCGCAGTTCCGCAACAGCTTCAACCCCCGCATCGTGGTCACGGTGGACATGATCGCCACGGGCACCGACATCAAGCCGGTGGAGGTGGTGTTCTTCATGCGGAACGTGCGGAGCAGGAACTTCTTCGAGCAGATGAAGGGGCGCGGCGTCCGCACCATCTCCGACACCGACTTCAACGCGGTGACTCCCGATGCCAAGGGCAAGGAGCGGTTCGTGATCGTTGACGCGGTGGGGGTGACCGAGGGGGAACTGTCCGAGTCCTACTCGCTGGACCGGCAGCCGTCGGTGCCCTTCGACAGGCTGCTGGAGATGGTGGCTATGGGCGACCGGGACCCGGAGACGCTGTCGTCGCTGGCGAGTCGCCTGGCGCGGCTGGACCGGAGATTGTCGCCGCAGGACCGGCAGGAGGTTGAGGCGCTGGCCGGTGGCGCAACCCTGAAGGACCTGGTGTCCGGGCTGGTCAACGCCGGAGACGCCGACGCCGCGCTGGACGCGGCGCGGGAGGCCACAGGGCAGGACGACCCGCCGGAGGAGGCCGTGGCCAAGGCGGGGCGGGAGCTGCTGGAGGCCGCCGCCAAGCCCTTCGCCGTCAACCCGGAGCTACGGCAGCGGCTGATCGACATTCAGCGGGCCTACGAGCAGACCATCGATACGGTGTCCCAGGACACGGTGATCAGGGCGGAGTTCTCGGGGGCGGAGGCCGATGCGCTGACCCGGTCCTTCCGGGAGTACATCGAGGAACACCGCGACGAAATCACGGCCCTTCAAGTACTTTACCAGCGTCCCTACCGGCAGCGGCTGAGGTTTGCCGACATCAAGGCGCTGGCGGACTCGCTGCAAAGCCCGCCCCGGTCATGGACTCCCGACCGGCTGTGGGAAGCGTACCGGCAACTTGACGAGTCGCGGGTGCGCGGGTCGGGGCAGCGTGTGCTGGCCAACGTCGTGTCGCTGGTGCGCTACGCCATCGGGACGGACGATGAGCTTGCGCCCTTCGCCGACCGGGTGGAGGAACGGTTCAGCGGGTGGCTGGCGACGCAGGAGATCGCGGGGCGCAGCTTCACGGACGAACAGCGGCGGTGGCTGGAGGACATCAAGGACCACATCGCGGGCAATGTCAGCATCGACGCGGAAGCCTTCCAGTATGTCCCATTCATCCAGCAGGGCGGCCTGATGCGGGCCTATGACCTGTTCGGCGAGGGGCTGCAACCGCTGCTGGATGAACTGAACCTGGAGCTGGCGGGGTAGCCATTGGTCTGTCCCGCGCTAATCATCTAAGGTCAGCAGCCTGCGGCGGTGGACCGCCGGGGAAAATTTCGATTTTCCGGTCAGAACCGGACATTTCCGGTCATTTTTCCGCTGCGCTCAGTGGGCACTTGCCGGGTCCCGTCGCGTTGCTCCGCTGGCCCTCCACGCGCCTGCGGTCCAGCCGCTGCGCTATACTTCCTTCCGTGTCCCGCGTCCGCTCCATCCGGCCTGCCCCCGCCGGGGAAAATTCCGATTTTTCCGGTAAAAACCGGACATTTGCGGACATTTTTCCGCTACGCTCAGTGGGCACTTGCCGGGTCCCGTCGCGTTGCTCCGCTGGCCCTCCACGCGCCTGCGGTCCAGCCGCTGCGCTATACTTCCTTCCGTGTCCCGCGTCCGCTCCATCCGGCCTGCCCCCGCCGGGGAAATTTTCGATTTTCCGGACAAAACCGGACATTTCCGGTCACTGGTGCAGTGGCGGATTTGCGGGAAAATTTCAATTTCCCGCCCATTTCCGCTCACTTTTACGAAATCTGGTAGTCCGTGGCCGACTGACCGGACATTTGCGGACATTCTCACCCGTTTGTATTCCCGCTACCCGTTTCCATAGGGACAGACTGGGCCGTGGCAAGGTCTCCCCATTCCTGGCCACTGGCCGGGCCATCGCCCCGCCTGGAAACCTCAGTTTCCGGTCGGTCTCCCCATCTCCGGGATTTGGCCTGGCGGTGAGCGCTCCGCGCCACCGGAGTCCCCATCGCTCCAACCGTTTCCCGTGCAGTTATGATACGTTGCGGGGGCCGGGCCTGGAAAGTAGCAAATGTCAGTAATCTGCCGTCTCCTTGACCCTCCTGGGGCGGGCTCCCGATAATGGCAGGAGACCCATTGGGGGATTGGATATGTCCGCAGCGCGAGAGAAGTTTTCCAGCCGGGCATCCCCGGAGAGGCACCGCCGCCTCTACGAGTTGCTGGCCCGGTAGAGCCGGGAGAAACGCAGGTGGGAACAGTAAAGGTGACCATTGGAGTGGGAGACCCGCAGGGGCGGCTGTTCGAGGACGTGGAGGTTACGGTGGACACCGGCTCAACCTTCACGGCAGTGCCCAGAGAACTGCTGCAACGGTTGGGCGTGCCAGTTGAGCGATCAGCCCAGTCCGAACTGGCGGACGGCAGCGTCGTTGCAGTGGAGATAGGCAGGACGGTCATAAGGCTGGAAGGGCAGGAATTCCCCACGCCGGTGATATTCGGGGAAGAATCCGAACCCAGCCTGCTGGGAGTGGTCACGCTGGAGGATGCCCTCCTGGCAGTAGACCCAGTGGGCGGGCGCCTGATACCGGTAAATGTGCTGCGCCTGTGACCAGGGTGCGGGTAGCAATCGGGGGCGACGGATGAAGTACACCGTCATAATCGAAAAGGGGCCGACCAGCTACGGCGCATACATCCCGGACCTGCCCGGTTGTGTAGCGGTAGCTGAAACAAGAGAAGAAGTCGTGTCGCTCGTCCAAGAGGCCATAATCTTCCACATGGAAGGCATGGTTGAAGATGGCGAGACCGTTCCCGAACCCACCAGCACCGCTATCGAAGTGGACGTGCCCGTTCCAGGCGTTAGCGGGGAAGCAGCTATGGATACCGCAAGGTGATTTGACCAACCATAGTAGAGGAGAACTGGCAGCAATGATGACAGTCCCGGAAATCAAGCAGGCTATCCTGGACCTGACCGCAACTGAATACGCCGAACTGATGAAATGGTTGGATGAACTGGAAGAAGACCCGTGGGACCGCCAGATTGAAGAAGACGCCAAGGCCGGAAGGCTGGACTTTTTGAAAGAGAAAGCCCTGAAAGCCAAACGAGAGGGTACGCTAGGATACCTCTAGTGCATCGGACGGAGCCCGATTTCTGGAGGTATTTGGCACAATTACCCGAATCAGTACAGAGGACAGCCAGAAGGAATTTCCAGAGGCTCAAGGACGACCCCAGATATGCGTCGCTCCACTTTAAGAAAGTTGGCGTGTACTGGTCGGTTCGAGTCGGACGCTCTTACCGGGCGCTTGCCTATCAGGATGGCGACGATTTCGTCTGGGTGTGGATAGGCGGGCACGATGAGTACGAGAGGATAATCGGGTCTCGATAGGAGGGACTACCGATGAAGTACACAGCCGTAATCGAGAAAACGGACAACGGCTACTCGGCATACCTGCCCGACCTGCCTGGTTGCATCGCCGCCGGAGACACCTTCGAGGAAACCAGTCAACTAATCCGGGAAGCGGCCAATTACCACGTCGAAATAATGGCCGAGCATGGCGAAACCGTACCTGCGCCCACCACGCGGCTATCGAGGTGGAGGTGCCCATGCCCGGCGCGAGCGGGGAAGGGGAGGTTGAGACGGGCGGGTGATTGGCCCCGACGGAATTGCCAAGCGAGGTTGAAATGCCTGACGTGGTATTGGGTGCGTACACGCGGGAGCCACCGGCACTACCACCATCCGACGAAACCGGGAACCGTTACAATTGCGGGAAGGCCGAGCAAGGATTTGGCGGCCGGGACCTGGGACAGAATACTCAAGCAAGCTGGGATCGATAGAGAGAATTGCGATGAAGTACACAGCCGTAATCGAGAAAACGGACAACGGCTACTCGGCATACCTGCCCGACCTGCCTGGTTGCATCGCCGCCGGAGACACCTTCGAGGAAACCAGTCAACTAATCCGCGAAGCGGCCAATTACCACGTCGAAATAATGGCCGAGCATGGCGAGACCATTCCGGCGCCCACCAGCGCAGTCATAGATGTGGAAGTCCAACTTCCCGTCCAACCTGAAGAAACTCCCGCCAAGTCCGGCAGATGACACACCCTTGGGAAACTCCCGAATCTTGGGAATGGCTGAAAATTGGTGAAGTTGCCATGGTCGTTGGCGGCGGTACTCCCAAGACATCCGAACCGGATAACTTTGAGGGCGGGGATATACCCTGGATTACTCCAGCCGACTTGTCCGGTTACAAAGAGAAATATATTTCTCGTGGAGCACGGAACATCACTGAAAAAGGTCTGAACAGTTCCAGTGCGCGACTGTTACCCGCCGATACAGTGTTGTTTAGCTCTCGAGCACCCATCGGGTATGCAGCTATCGCTTCCCAGCCGGTGGCCACCAATCAAGGTTTCAAGAGCTTCATTCTGCCCGATGGAATAAACTCCAGTTTCGTCTATTTCTATCTCCTCCGAGCTAAGGAAACTATCGAAAGTCTAGGGGGCGGCACTACCTTCAAGGAAATTTCCGGCGCGGCTGCCGCCACGATTCCATTGACACTAGCCCCCCTCCTTGAGCAACACCGGATTGTTGCGGAGATTGAGAAGCAGTTTACCCGGCTGGATGCTTCGGTGGCTTCGCTGGAGCGGGCGCGGGCGAACCTGAGACGTTACCGGGCCAGTGTGCTCAAGTCGGCCTGCGAGGGATCGCTGGTCCCTACGGAGGCGTCGCTGGCGCGGGAGGAGGGCCGGGACTATGAGGCCGGGGGCGCGCTGCTGGAGCGCGTCCTGTTGGAGCGGCGGGCACGGTGGGAGTCGCAGGAGAAGCGGCGGGGGAAGTACCGGGAGCCGTCGCCGCCGGATGCGTCGGAGTTGCCGGGACTGCCGGAGGGGTGGGTGTGGGCGACGTTGTCCATGATAGGAGAGGTTCGTCTCGGTCGGCAGCGTTCTCCCAAGAGAGCCATTGGCCCATATATGCGTCCATATCTACGCGCCGCAAACGTTACCTGGGACGGGCTTGACCTGTCAGATGTCAAGAGCATGGACTTTAACCCTAGCGAGTACGAGATTTATCAGTTGCAACAGGGTGACATACTGTTATCCGAAGCATCTGGCAGTGTCGATGAAGTAGGAAAACCAGCAGTATGGAACAACCAAATTGATGGGTGTTGTTTCCAAAATACGTTAATTCGGGTAAGGGTTCCCAGTGAGCTTGTACCCTACGTCCATTGCCACCTTCTAAATGACGCTCGTTCCGGAGCACTGGGGCGAGCTGCAAGAGGGGTTGGAATTCATCACCTTGGCGCACAGCGAGCGGAATCTTGGACTATAGCCATGCCACCGCTGGCGGAGCAGGGGCGCATTGTGGAGGAGGTGGAGCGGCGGCTGTCGGTGATCGGGCAGTCGGAGGCGGCGGTGGAGGCCAGCCTGGCGCGGGCCGGGCGGCTGCGGCAGAGCATCCTGAAGCAGGCTTTCTCGGGTCAACTGGTGGCCCAGGACCCCGATGATGAACCGGCCTCGGCGCTGCTGGAGCGCATCCGGGCGGAGCGGGAGTCGGCAGGGGACGGGGAGTCTGGAAAGTCGCGTACCCGGCGGTCGCGGGGCGCTCCCCGGAGGCGGGGCGCGTCTGACAAGCAGGGGGAGCTTATCTCATCGGAGGTTTCGCCATGACCACTGCGGCCAGCGTGGGCCAGAAGCTGTGGAACTACTGCAATGTGCTAAGGGACGACGGGCTGTCCTACGGCGACTACCTGGAACAGCTTACCTATCTGCTGTTCCTGAAGATGATGGACGAGCGGAGCCGCCCTCCGTATACCCTGCTGCCGGACTACCGTCCGCCGCCGATCCCGGAGGGGTACGACTGGCCGAGCCTGGTGGCGCGGGACGGGGAGGCGCTGGAGAGCCATTACCGGCGCACGCTGGAGACGCTGTCGCGGCAGCCGGGGACGCTGGGAGTGATCTTCCGCAAGGCGCAGAACAAGATACAGGAACCGGCGATGCTGGCCCGGCTGGTGAAGGAGCTTATCGACAGCGAGAACTGGCTGGGTCTGAGCGCGGACGTTAAGGGGGACGCATACGAGTCGCTGCTGGAGCGCAACGCCCAGGACGTTAAGACCGGGGCGGGCCAGTATTTCACGCCGCGGCCGCTGATCCAGGCCATCGTGGACGTGATGCGCCCAGGCCCGGACGACACGATCTGCGATCCGGCCTGCGGCACCGGGGGGTTTTTGCTGGCGGCCCATGACTACATCGTGGAGAACCATCCGGCGATGGACCAGGGGCAGCGGGCGCATTTGAAGGACCGGGCGCTGCACGGCTGGGAGATAGTGGACAGCGCGGCGCGGCTGTGCGTGATGAACCTGTACCTGCACGGCATCGGCGGGGACGAGACGAACGTCGTCGTGGATGACAGCCTGCGGAGCCATCCGGGGGTGAACTACGACCTTGCGCTGACCAACCCGCCCTTCGGCAAGAAGTCGAGCCTGACCATAGGCAACGACCCGTCGGGTCCGCAGCGGGAGAGTTTGATGGTGGAGCGTCCCGATTTCTGGGCCACCACCAGCAACAAGCAGCTAAACTTCCTACAGCACGTGCGGACGCTGCTGAAGACCCAGGGCCGGGCGGCCATTGTCGTCCCGGACAACGTGCTGTTCGAGGGGGGCGCAGGAGAGACGGTGCGGCGGAAGCTGCTGGCGGAGTGCGACGTACACACGCTGCTCCGGCTGCCCACGGGGATTTTCTACGCCCAGGGGGTGAAGGCCAACGTGCTGTTCTTCGACCGGAAGCCCGCGGCGGAGAGTCCCTGGACGAAGGACCTGTGGATTTACGACCTGCGCACCAACCGGCATTTCACGTTGAAGACCAGTCCGCTGACCCGCGCCGACCTGGACGATTTCGTCGCCTGCTACAACGCGGGCAACCCCCTGGAGCGCGCGGAGGCGGAGCGGTTCCGCCGGTTCAGCTACGACGAACTGACCAAGCGGGACAAGGCGAACCTGGACATTTTCTGGCTGCGGGACGAGAGCATGGAGGACTCGGCAACGCTGCCGCCGCCGGACGTGATAGCCGAGGAGATACTGGAGGACCTGCGGGCGGCGCTGGAGCAGCTAGAGGAGATTGCCGGGGACTTGGGGGCCGACCCGATGCAAATGGACGACGTGTAATGGCAATAGACCGGATGATTCTTTGTCAGCTTCGGCTAAGGCTGTGAGTTGGCCTGTGCCGTAGATGGGGTTGAAGTCAGCCGACGCCGCGATCGTCAACCGGTCGCCTGACTTGGTCCAGAGGGCTAGGGCGTGTTTGCAAACTATAACCAGAACAAAATCGGTTCGGTCTCGCCATGTTCGGTCGGCCATTTGCCTTCGCTTTGTGCTCCTCGGAGACGCCGCGGCCTTGTTTGACATGGTCGATTCAGGACACTTTGGGAGTTTTCAAACACGCCCTAGCCAAACTGACGTCTGGATAAGCGCACAGCCCTATATCCCGGCGGCGTCCGTCAACCACAATTCTTTGCACCTAGGACTTGGCACCCGAGCGTGAGATGTATAGATAGAGACCGTCCCCATCTCCGTGCCTGCCCGGTCTGCTGAGGGCTTTTGCTGAGAGTGCGGTGAGGTTGCCCATGTGCGTCCTCTCCATTCCCACATATATTCCCACACGATGAGCGGGACGTGGTCGTATTTTTTGGAGGACGTTACTGGACTAACTCAAGCCCCGGTCTCATTAGTAAGGCATGAATGGATTCCTTTTGAGACCTTGTTGGCCTGTTTGGAACAGTAAAGTGGCGGAGGGAGTGTCCGCCTCTATGACAACTTCAGCGAACTTCAGAGGACTTCCACGAACCATCTGCTCCTGATACTTGCGCACGAATCAGTATCAATAGCATATGGTCGAGGTCTTGCAAGGCCCGCCGAGGTCCGCTAGAATCCGGCTCAGTCTGGTATATAAAGCGGTATATATTTCCGGAGGCGCCGGATGCCCGGAACACGAACTCGTCAGACCCTTTCGGCCGCCTTGGTGCGCACGGTCTCAAAACCCGGGATGTACTCCGACGGCAACGGCCTGAACCTCAGGGTGGAACGGTCGGGAACCAAACAGTGGGTGCAAAGAGTCACGGTCGCGGGCAAACGCACCATGCTGGGCTTGGGCGGGTACCCGGCCGTATCCCTCGCCGATGCCCGGGAACTGGCCGCCGCCAAGCAGAGGGCCGTCAAACAGGGACGGGATCCAATGGCCGAGAAGCGGCAGGCCGCCGAGGAACGGAGACGCCCCGCCGTTCCCAGCTTCTCCGAAGCCGCGGAACGGGTTATCGAGATGCGCCGGCCCACCTGGAGCAACGCCAAGCACGCGGCCCAGTGGACCAGCACCCTGGCCACCTATGCCCATCCGGTCATCGGGAGGAAACCGGCGGACGAAATCACCACCGGGGACGTCCTGGCCATACTATCCCCTATCTGGACCGCCAAACCGGAGACCGCCAGCCGGGTGCGCCAGCGGTTGGAGGCCGTGTTCGATTGGGTCGTCGCCCAGGGATGGCGGCCCGACAACCCTGCAGGCAGGGCCGTCACCCGGGCCCTGCCCAGGGTTTCCCGGGTGAAGCGCCACCACGCAGCCCTGCCCGTCCTCGACGTTCCGGCAGCCCTCAGGACGGTCAGGGAGTCGGGGGCCGACGTGGCGACCAGGCTGGCATTCGAGTTCCTGGTGCTCACCGCGGCCCGGTCCAGAGAGGCGAGACTGGCAACCTGGAGCGAAGTGGACCTGCAGTCCGCCACCTGGAATGTGCCGGCGGAGCGCATGAAGGCCAGGAGAGAGCACAGGGTGCCGCTGTCCGGGCGTTCCCTGGAAATCCTGGGCCAGGCCGGGGAACTGGACGGTCATGACAGCGGGTTGGTCTTCCCGGCCGGACGGCCCGGGAAGACCCTGTCCGACATGACCCTCACGGTGTTGCTGCGGCGGCTGGAGATCCCAGCAGTGCCGCACGGGTTCCGCAGCAGCTTCAAGGACTGGTGCATGGAGGTCCGGGGCGGCGACGACCGGTGGTTCCTCAGCGAGGCGGCCCTGGCCCACAACCTGGGCGGCCCCACCCAGATGGCCTACGCCCGCAGCGACCTCCTGGAACTGCGCCGCCCGCTGATGGACGAATGGGCTGAGTTTCTGTCCGCGCCCTGAGGGCCGCTGCTTCCCGGCGGCCCTTTTTATCACCCGCTTCCATCCCCCGGCGACCGGGACGCGCTAGCAGTCTGTGAGCAGGGATTCCACGTATGCTTCCACGTCGGCCTTCCGGTGACGCTTCCCTCGCTGGCCGACTGTCAGGACAGGGCCCAGCTTCCCTGCGTTTCTGAGTTCATAGTAGGTGGTCTTGGAGATCGCGAGCAAGGCCCGAACCTCGGAAATGCGAACCAATTGAGGCTCTTCGGCAGACATACGGCAACACCCCGAACACAGAATCAGTTCAGGGACGCCGGATCCTCTGGGAGTTGGACCCTCCGCCTGTCAGGCGGGTGGAAGAATATGTTTCGGACGAGACGGGTTGTTCGTCCTCATGAAGTTCGGGGAGCCTTGTCAAAGGGCCCGAAGTGTATGTTCGGTTGAGTTGCAGGGGTGCCGCCTCACCAAGAGGTTCGGCAGTAAATTTCGGCCCTGAAGGGCGACATCCATCGCTCAGTTGCGCGATGTTCTTTGCTTGTCAGAGTCCCGGCATCCTCCTGATGGGTTATATGACCCTATTGTACCATGTTGGGCTGGCAAGCAGATGAAAGAGTCTTCACACAAGCAGGGCCAGCATATTTCCCCGATGCCGGGGCATCAGGCCAAGCTTGCCTCAGTCGGAAGCCGCTTCGGGTACCACTAACCGGCGGGGTGGATACAACAGCCAGCCGGGATACCGGAATTCCACCAGGTTGCCCAACGATGTCTTATATCTGATTGACTGATTTAATGAGTTCGAGTCCACCACGGTGGGCTGGCATACCGGTCAGTCCCGATAATATCGCCCCGGAGTGCAGAGAATCGGTCGAGGCAAGATGAGGATTATCGGGCCGGTGATTAAGTGCCGCCCCGTCTTGGCGTCATACACGCGGACCAGCCCGATGGGATTAACACCACCAAAGACGGGCTGCTCATCATCATCTCCCCACACACTTGGGCCGTATTCCAGGGCGCGGCCTTCATCTAGGTCGATCCATGCGTCCAGGATTGTTATATTGCTGTATCGCTGGCGGGTCATCACCTTACGAGGTTCATCACATTCCGTCCATGACCATGGCCCCGAATGCTCCACAGGTTCAGCCCATTTGGCCTCCACTGTGAGTCTGCGGGTGCCTCTCTGGCCCGTATACCCGGAAACACGATGCACTGGCTCCCATTCCTGACCGCCATTGATTCGTTCCACGATTCCCGATGCCCGCAGGATCTCTGTGCCGGCTTGCATTTCCTCTGTTGTGGGATAGAATCCCGCTGGTCCTTCATCATTGACCTGAGGAGCGGCGTTAAGGCTCGGCTCCCACAAGGGCCAGTAATAAATGAACAGCGCACAGAGGACTGCAAGAGGGGCAAGCGCCATCTTCCCCATTCGGAGCAATGCGGGTATCTCTTCGACTTGGTCGTATTTGTTTGGGCCGGAAGAACGCCACGCCCCTAACATAATAAGTCCGACCAGGGCGACGCCGGGGATTAGATAGAGGAGAGTCCAGAAACCGGAATACCCTATGTCGTGGCACCTCTTGACGCTGACGGCAGTGAAACCCGAAACCAGAAACAGAATCGCTCCAATCGAGACGAGTACGCTCACCCATGGAAACCAATAGGAGATAGGGTAAAGTGTGATGCCCCAGAGGAACGCCAACGCAAGGAGCGGCAATATTCCCATGGTCCAATACTGGCTGCGACTTATCCGCCCGTCGTAACAGAACAGTACATACTTCATCAGATGGCTGCCACTCGTTCCCCCAACTCATGTGGTCGCGTTCCCATCGAGTCAGCGTACCATGGTACAGCTGTGCGAGACCGGAATAATCCCCGGTAAGGGTTTCCTATCGTCCGACGTGGCTGGGTACTCGACCCGTGCTTTCCACAGGGAGCGACCCAAACCGAGGCCTAGGCCAATATGGCCTGAGCCTACCTCTCTCCCGATATTTAGTACTACAGTCGCACATCTCGGGATTCATCACTTCTAAAGAAGCGACGGAGGTAAATTTAGCTTTGCACAAGAGGCGAAATCCCTGTCCCCGCCGCTTGCTAAGAGCACTAACTGAAGCTGTTGAATGTGATCTGCGGCTGTAGTATTAGTACTACAGTTGCAGATGTGACAGGCGCGTTTTGTAGTGGCATTGCTTGGCTTGGGCTTGGTGGCGCCGTCTCCACCACGACCAGTACAGGATGAAATCGGGCGGTTGGCTTTCTGTCCATACCAAGCGTGTCAGCAGCCGTCGCACCTCGGGGACAGTCACGGGAATCAACTCCTCACCGGGGCCGTAGTGACCCCCTTTTCTCCCTGTTCCGCCGCCTGATTTCTGATTACCGCCAGATAGGCGTGGGCCAGCATCGCCAGCGTGATGTGGCGGTACCAGCCATCCCACCGCCGCACCTCGTACTGGTCCAGACCCACCTGACCCTTGGCCTCCTCAAAACATTCCTCTATGAGGGTGTGTGAGAAATATTGTAAAGTCGCCTAGAAGTAGCTTGGTGCAAGCTGGGGGTAGGAGTGTAACTTGGGGATATGAACCGGAGAGCATATCCCAGTGATTTGACGCATTCCCAGTGGGAGCATTTGGAGGCTTTGTTGCCTCCCACGTCGGCCAGAGGGCGGCGACGGACAGTGGAACTAAAGGAGGTGGTAAACGGCATACTGTACGTATTGCGAGGCGGCATACCGTGGCGAATGGTGCCCCATGACCTGCCACCCTGGGGCACAGTGTGGTGGTACTTCCGAAAGTGGCGGGCCGATGGCACTTGGGAGCGGGTTGAGGAGGCGCTGCGGAGCCAGGTCCGAGAGAGGGAAGGACGGGATGCTACACCCAGCGCTGCCATCATTGACAGCCAGTCGGTGAAGGCCACGGAAAAGGGGGGCCTCGGGGCTATGACGCCGACAAGAAGGTATCTGGGCGCAAACGCCACATCGTAGTGGATACGACCGGCCTGCTCTTGGCAGTAGTGGTACATGCGGCCAACATCCAGGACCGGGACGGCGCCAAGTTGGTGCTGAGCAAGCTGCTGGGCCGGTTCCCCAGGCTCCAGTTGATCTGGGCCGATGCCGCCTATGCTGGCCAACTGGTGGAGTGGGCTTGGGCCGCTGGGGGATGGATATTGAGCGTGGTGCGGCGCAATCCAGACAGCCATCGCTTCGAGGTACTGCCTCGCCGGTAGGTGGTGGAGCGCACTTTGGCGTGGTTGAGCCGCTGCCGACGGCTCAGCAAGGATTTCGAGGAACTGCCGGAAACCAGCGAGGCATGGGTTCATATAGCGATGGTCCACCTGATGCTCAAGAGACTCAAACCAACCTGACCTCTATTTCTCACACACCCTCTAAGGTCCAGCGCCTCCCGGCGATTCTAACCAGTTCCTCCAAGGCCGTTCCCGACGGGCCATAACAGACGTAATAGGCCAGTTCCTCCGGGTTGGCCACGCTACGGCGAGCCAGCAGCCAGTGGCCCTTGCCGGGTTCTCTCAGGGGCCGTATTTCCACGGCGGCCCAGTCGTACACCCGGGGCCCCTTGGCCCCGTCGCCGGCGCTGCACCTGACCCATTCCGATTCCGCGACCTGCGATGCCAGCCGGTCCGCCCTCACCTGTAGCGGTCCCCTGTCCGTCAAAGCCCACAGCTTCTCGTTGCTCTTTATGGCCATCACATGCGGAATCTCCTCACGCTCCAGCCACAACCGCAGGTTGCGGTCGCTCCCGTAGACCTCGTCCCCGGTAAACCAGGCGAAGGGAACACCCGATTCCAGCACCCGTTCCAGCATCAGCCGTGCCTGCTGCGGTTTGGTCCGAAAGCGGATGCTCTCCGGCACCCCGGCCTCGCGTCTGCGTGCCCAGTCATCAGCCCACACCTGGGGCAGGTACAACTCCCGGTCCAGCAGCGTCCTGCCCCTGGCCGACGCATAGGCCAGGAATACCCCGATCTGAGAGTTTTCGATCCGCCCCGCCGTGCCGCTGTACTGGCGCTGCACCCCAACCGATTTCTCCCCTTTCTTGATGAATCCGGTCTCGTCCACCACCAGAACCGCATCGCCGTCGCCCGGATGCCCCATCACGTACTGCCTCAGATCATCCCGGACCAGGTCCGCGTCCCAGACGTAACCGGACAGCAGGCGCTGCACCCCGTAGGGAGTGGAGTCGCCCGCTTGCTCCGCCAGTTGCCAGCCGTTCTTGCGTTCCACCGGGCTGAGCAACCCCTTCAGATATTCCAGGGCCCGCCTGCGCGGCTCCGGCCGCCGGAACCTGCCTGCGATGCACTGGTGCACCCGCTCAATGCCCTCGGCCCACCGGGCGACCTCCGTCACCTCATCTCTACCCACAATCACCGCCCCACCTCAACACTCCTTGGTTGCCTGAAATTCTATCCTTTCTTATTCTGCAACTGTAGTATTAGGCTGCACGCGCCGGCCGGCCGGGCCGGGCTCTGGCGCATGTGGGCCCGGGACCGCTTCCCCGGCCTGGAGATCCGGGTCCGGGGGCCCAGAGGTTCGGGAACCCGGCGCAGAACTCCGACACCGAGATCGCCATCGCCGCCCAGGTGATGGCCGACCTGGTATCCGGCCGGACCTGCCGCGCCGTGGTGCTGTTGCCGGGGTGCAACCCGGTCTCCATCCTGCCGGCCGTCCGGGACGAGCCCCGCGTCCCCAAGCCCGGGGGGAGGCCACCCTTCACATGGGCCCCGGCCAGGCAGGCGCCGGGAGCCCGGGAGCCGATGCTCTCCACAACGCACGTCCACCGGGCCGGGGAGAACGGCCGGCCCGGGAACGCCTTCCCGCACGCCGCCAACCCGTACGAGAGGTTCGTGGACGACATCGGAGAAAGGATGGACCTCGACATAGACCCAGACTTCTACGAGTACCCCTATGCGGAAGAGGACCTGGTGAGGCGGACCCGGTTATTTGGGTCCACCTCAGTCCACCACCCGGAACAACTGAATAACCGGCAGGAACTCTAGGCCCGTCGCCCCTTCGGGTGGCGGGCCGGAAACCAGGGCGGCCGCGTGAGCCGCCACTGACAACAAAGACTAATTGCTTACAGACGAGCGGGGTCGGTCCCTTTGGGCCGGCCCCGCTCTCTGCGTTTTGGCGGCAAGCTCGTGCCAAACGGCGTGATACGGCGACGGTCTACGACTGTAAATCAGTTGCGGGAGGTGCCCTGGAGAGCCCCGTGTCAAGTGTGATTCGCATAGCTGAGAGAAGGTTCTTGCGGTTCTTCCGCGGAGTTGAGCACACCAGCCCGGAGGAGCTTCTGCACACCGCCAGGGTGCTGCTGTGGGTCCGGTGGCTAGGGCTTATCGCCGCTCTTGTAGAAATTCACTACCACGTCGACTACGGTTCCCTGAGCCACATACTGAACACGTTTTACTGCCTGGGATTCCTGGCGATCAACGGGTACGTCCAGTGGCTCATACACCGCAGGGAGACGGTCAAACCGTCCTGGCTGCTGGGACTGAGTGTTCTGGACCTGGCGGTGATCTCCTTCAGCATATCCATTTCCGGCGGTTTCAACAGTCCCTACTTCGTGGTGTACTACTTCGCGGTGGCGGTGTTCGCCTATGTGGTTACCTCTCCAAGGTTCGTCCTGCCCTGGACGACCCTGGTGGCACCCATCTACTCGGTGCTGAGCTTTACGGTGGAGCCGGTGCTGGACCTCGCCGGGAAGGAGGAGCAGCACCTGTTCTACCGCGTGTTGGTCCTGTACGCCGTGGCGGCGGTGCTCAGCATCATCTCCGGGCTGGAGCGGGAAAGCAGGCGAAAAGGACTGGAGCGGGAGCGGGAGTTACAGCGGTAGCGCATCGAGCTCTCGCAGACCATCCACGACACCACGGCCCAGTGGGCTTACATGGTCGGCCTGGGCGTCGAGGGGGCGATGGAGCTGGCGGACGAAACGCAGGAGGAACTGAAGGCCAAGCTCCGGCTGATGGCCGAGCTGTCCCGGTCGGCCTGTACCACCGGCTTGTAGATTCCCTCGCCTACGCCGCTTGAAATGCGCAAAGCCAGGGAAGGAGACTTGTGGTAGCGCAAAAAAGCGATAAATTATACCATATGCCGGCGGTTGCGCGTTTTGGCGTTTTATGATAACTTCACTGCCTGAACACCTCAAACCGACCCCTGCAATCCAATTGAGAGGCAGGTAGTTACTTACCATGGAACGGCGTCTCGGTCGATTGGAAGCGGGCCTACATCTAGCTCGTGACTAAGACAGATGTGGCCATCCTCCGTGCTGACTGTGTCAGTGGCAGGGGGATCAATGGCCAAGGCTTTTGCGGGAGTTGCGCTGGTGGCGGTCTTCCAGCCTTGATCCCCCTCCTCTTTGCCCTTGATCCTTGACGACCCAATTGCGGCCAGCGTTCGATCCTGTAACAGAGACTTTCCTGGGTTAAGCGGCTGTTGAGCGTGTCACTTGGGACTCAGTTGTCTTCCGAAGCAGATGCCGTTGCCTATGGATGGTACTCGCTGGAATATGAGACGCCCGGTTCAGAGGAGGGTACGTCAGAGGACTCAAGAAGAGCTTTTGCTAGTGGCTAAGCGCGCTTCGTATACGGGAAGCGCGGAGCACAAAGAAACAAGATGGTGGGGTGGTTTGCCGATGGGGCGTCAACTTCGTGGTGCTCAAGTAGGCCGCCCTAACAAGCAGACAACGACGATTTGTCCTCTGACTACTTTGGAGGACCGTGTTCGTGCCACCAGATGGGTTCGGAAAGCGATCGCAACGGGTCAATGCCTGTTCCTTGAGTCGGACAGGGACTTTCCGAAGAAAATATGGTACCGGTCTGCCGAAGGTCAGATTTGGATGGGTCTGCGCATAAACAGCGTGTCTGGCGAGTACAAGGGTTGGCCGATCAGCGAGGAAGAGAGAGATGAAATTTTTGGTAGAGTGGGTACCTGAATCGCAAAACGCCTCTGCCGAGGAGCGAGTGACTCTCTGTGACCTGCAGATACTCGTGGGCGAGGTGAATGCTTGTTCTCACTGGGATGACAAGACCTCATGTCCATTCGACTATGTTACCGTACCTGCCGTATACCTGGCCGAGGGAATCGCCACTGACTGGTGGGCAATCTTCGGGGGCCGTGACATCAAGCATTCGATATGGCGCTATCGAACCGGATTTGTTCTGCCCTGCCTGAGTTTCGGTTCTGATGGATCTACGTTTGAGGTCTCTGGAGAACAACTTGTCTGCGAGAACCCGGGCCTGCGGTTTTGGCGGGTCGAGAGTGAGGTCCTTTCCCGTGATAACGCGGAAAATGAGCTGTCGAAGTTCGTAGAAAGGGTGGTCAAGAGGCTGGACGCTGACGGTATTGTAGACAGCGAACTTGGTCTTCGCTGGGCCCGTGTTTCTGAATCCCGGGGAGACCCGGATGAGAGTGCTTTCTGCGAGGCAGCGGGGGCGTTGGGGCGAGACCCGTACTCCATTGACGACGCTGATGCAGAATTCATTGAAGCAGCAGGTAGACTGTTCAGCAGCCATTCTCTACACGATTTCCTGGCTGGCGTCAGGGATGTTGACCATGGGCGGAGGAACCATATCCTCGAGGCGATAGAACACGTTGAGACGGGAGCACAGGACTCTTCCCGGCTCCCCGATTTGAGTGTGGCAGCCCAGTCTGTATGTACCGACCTCAGAGAGCGCCGTCCGGGTGAGGGCGCATGGGCTCCTGGATACAGATCAGCCAGGGAATTTCGTCACGCGATCTCCTTGCGCGACGATGAATATCTAACCTCCGTTTCCACAATCGCCAAGAAACTTGGTGCTACCAAGTTTGGGTACACGGATGGGCTGTATGGTGTTCCTGCGGTGGTTTCTCGCCGAGGTGATGTGCGGATTCACCTGCGAAGGTATCAGCCAGGTCCAGAGTGGTCTGAGAACTTCAACTTTGCCCGGGCGATCGGCGATGCCGTGTGTTTCCCTGATACCGGTTTCTCTGTGGTGAACGGGCTGCATGGGGCGGAGAGGCAGGCGATGGGAAGAGCATTCGCGGCAGAGTTCTTGGCTCCAGTAGACAAGGTTATTGACATGAGCCATGGAGGCAAGGATGTCGATGAGATCGCTGGCGTATTCAAGGTGTCTCCCGAGTTGATCGAACGGCAGATTGAGAATCAGGCGCGTATACGGCTGGCTTGTGAGTAGTCCGTTGGGCGGTGTTTGAATCGACTGCGCCAACTACTATTGGGTTCTTTGCCGACAGCAACCCTCAACGCATTCACTCCGAGGCTGCCTTCGCATCTCTGTGCGGAGTGAGTCCGGTACAGGCTTCCTCCGGCAAGACCAACCGGCACCGGCTGAACCGGGGTGGCGGCCGGCAGGCCAATGCGGCTCTCTATCGTATCGTTCTGGTCAGACTTAGTAACTATCTCAAAACTTGAGGTGCCATTGGCGGCGGTACCAGAGCAGGGAGCACGCCAATTGGATTAGACCGATGTAGTTGGATGCTTTCTTGTCGTAGCGCACCAGGATAGCCCGGCACTTCGATAGCCAGGCCAAAGTTCGCTCCACCACCCACCGCCGGGCGGGATAGCGTTTCACCCCATGGGAGTCCAGTTTCTCCTCCCCGATGCGCCGGATGTGTCCCTGGTACCCGTGAGCCGCCACCGCCCCGTGGCCGGTGGGGTTGTCGTATCCCTTGTCCAGGCACAGATGCTCAATTCCGGCGTCAGGACGCTCCACCACTATGCTATCCAGGGTCAGGGCCAGCAGCTTGGTGTCGTGAACATTGGCTCCGGCTACCACCACACTCAGAGGCCCGCCGCTCCCGTCAACCAAAAGGCTGCGCTTGCTGCCCGCCTTGCCCCGGTCCGTGGGGTTGCGGCCTACTGCATCCCCCCCAAACGGGCTTTGCCCAGGGCACAATCGGCAGCCTGCCATTGCCACTCCACCCCTCCCAGTTCCTCGCATTCCTCAATCAACATCGACCAGATGCGCTCGAGCACTCCCAGTTCCCCCCAGCGCTGGAAAGTCCGGTGGATGGTGCTGTCATCCCCCAGTTCCCGGGGCAGGTGGTTCCACTGGCAGCCGGTGCGCATCCGGAATATGATGCCGTCCAGAATTCGCCTGGGATGAACCCGCTTGCGCCCCGTGGACTTGGGTGGGTCCAGCTCCAGAATCACCGGATGAATCTGCTCCCAAAGATCATCCGGTATTTCCCATATCGTTGGCAGAGTCTCCCTCTTCCCCATAATTCACCACCACACAACTTTCCCCTATCTTAACCAGACCCCCAATCTGTTCCTCCTTTCACACCAATCCTATTTTGAGATAGTTTCTTAGTACTACAGTCGCACTAATTCTGATTTGGAAATCCCGGTCTCGAATTCGACTTGATTTCGTTAGGATTGGAGACCTCGGCCGCAGCCAGACGTTGCGATTTTAGGACCTCCCAAGACTCCCAATGGGCATCTGCGACTGTAGTATTAGTAACTATCTCAAATTAGCGAGGCTCCATTGACGGCGGTACCAGATGAGGGCACATGCCAGTTGGAGCAGGCCAAGGTAATTGGATGCCTTCTTGTCGTAGCGCACCAATATCGCCCGGCACTTGGACAGCCAGCCCAGGGTGCGTTCCACCACCCAACGCCGGGCCGGGTGGGTCTTCTCGCCCGATTGGTCCAATTTCTCCTCGCCAATACGCCGGATATGCGGCTGGTATCCGGCGTCGGCGACGGTCCGGTGGCCTGTGGGATTGTCATACCCCTTGTCCAAGCACAGGTTCTGGGAGCCTTCCGGACAGTCCACCACTATGCTCTCCAGTGTCGGCTTGAGGAGTTTCGTATCGTGGACATTAGCTCCGGCCACCACCACGCTCAGCGGCCCGCCGTCCCCGTCGACCAGGATGCTTTTCTTGCTCCCAGCCTTGCCCCGGTCTGTGGGATTGCGTCCAATAGCGCCCCCCCAAAACGCGCTTTCCCCATCGAGCAGTCGGCTGATTGCCATTCCCAGTTTACGCCGTCCAACTCCTGGCATTCCTCGACCAGGGCGGCCCAGATAGCCTCCAGCACCCCACGCTCTACCCAACGCTGGAAAGTCCGGTGGATGGTGCTGTCATCCCCCAGATCCTTGGGCAAGCGGTTCCATTGGCAGGAACTGCGCATGCGGAAGATGATGCCTTCCAGCATCCTGCGCTGGTCCACCCGTTTGCGCCCCTTCGGCTTGGGTGGGTCCAACCGCAAAATTACCGGCTCGATTCGCTCCCAAAGATCATCCGGTATTTCCCATATCGTTGGCAGAGTTTCCCTCTTCCCCATAATTCACCACCACACAACTTTCCCCTATCTTAACCAGACCCCCGATCTGTTCCCCCTTTCACACCAATCCTATTTTGAGATAGTTTCTTAGTTATCTGCTGATCGCGCCTCACAGTGGCCCAATGGTAGAATTTCTCCAATTGAGCGAGGCCTAATATGGGCAAGGATTGGCTTGATGTCTCACCTCGGCCACCGTCTTAACTTCCATGGTTGGTTGGCTACTGGTCGAATGGCGATCGAGGTGCTTGAGCCTCTGATGATAGTCATCCTTCATACAGCCCGTGGCCTTCCCATCCTGCTCACGACAGTGGCATTTGCAGTTGTGTCCTTCGTAATCCCACCCTTCCCTTGGCAGCCTGAGGCTGGGGAAGCAGGGGAGCTTCTCGGAACCCTTCTCACCGCCCAGGCGGCGATCGCGGCACTAACGCTGGCGGTCACGCTCTTTGTGATGCAGGGCGTCAGCGCCAGACAAGACGTTGACGACCGGATGTACCGCGAATATGTACGTCGATCTCGGATACGGCACATCTTTTGGGGCAGCTTAGGAGCCGTGTTTCTCACAGGTGCTGCTCTAATGGTGGGAAGCGTCGTTAAAGATACCGGCTTACCACCTAGTAGCCACAATATAATCTTGATCGCAGCAGTAGGGTTCATCGCCAACCTATCGCTCGCAGGCCTTCTCTTCGAAAGGGCAATCCACCTTACCCATCCACAGGAATGGCGGTCTCTCCGACGGTATGTAAACGAGCGTGACGTGCGTGGAGCGGTCCTAGCATTTCTGAGCAGGAACCGGCGAGCGGCTGCGTCCATCGAGGCAATGCAACCAGACTTGACCACGGTGTCCCCAGATCCTGGGGAAGGTTCGGCCGATGAAGCAATTCGGGTGCTGGTGGGCGATGCACGCAGGGCGGTGAATGAGCGTAGGCACGCAGAATTCAAGCGATCCCTAGAATCAATCGAGGGGCTTGTTTCGTACGCAATGGACCTGATCGAGGGCGAGGGTATCAGCTGGGGGATCCCCGAGTCGCAGCCACAGTGGCCTCCGATGAGGGAGTTAGGGCTGAACATTGAATCGTTACGCGAAGATGTGATCCGAAATAATAGCCAGGAGTACGTGCTCGAACTTCTGAGTCTAGACTACTGGCTCTCTAGCACTGGAATACACCGACGTTGTGGGGAGCTCTTCGCGGTGGGCCTTGATGGCTATCGCAGGAACTTCCAAGTCGCGAACCGCATAAGCGGTGGGGAGTTCCGAGAGATGCTGCTTGGACACGTATGGCTGGCCGGAAGCGAGTTTGTCTTTGGTGTAGAGCCAAAGGTCGCGTTCCCTTTCGTCAGGGAGATGGTACGACATCAGGGACGCATGCTATCCGACGCGATGGCAGCTGGTCTCCCGAAAAACTATACGAGACTGCACACGGAATTTGAGACCCTCCTTCGGGGTGTCCGATCGGACTGGCGAACCGACAGTTGGCTGCCTTCAGAGTCAGCATTACTGTACGAGCGGTTGGACCAGCACTACCGGATCACCCTAATGGGCCTCGGAGGACGTGCCATGATCCTCGCGGATTCGAGCAAGATGCCCGATACGAGCCCGTACCTCAACGTAGCGCGAGGAGCTTATCCCGACCCGAAGACGTTAGCAGACGACGTTGCCCAGTCACTCGTGCACGAGAACCGCTTGGCTTTCTCCCAGTGGCGCGAATGGGAGATGGAGGATGTCGGTCGAAACCAACCCCGTTTCATTTCTCCGGAAAAGTATCCCCTCACGTTCTTCGCTGTGCGCCTCATGGAACTCGCTGTCGACCAGGTCACGGCTCTCGATCTGCACGGCAGCGCGAAGCGGGTTTCAGACTGGTTTGTAAACAACTCGAAACGGCTTGAAGGCCATGTTCGCGAGGACACCGGCGTGACTAAACATCAGCATAGAGAGCGTGCGGCTGATGCTCTGCAGGGAGCCGTGCGTGGAGACGAGGTCGCGGAGGACCACGAAATCATCGGGCGCGAACTCAGTGTGGACAGAATCTCTGCTTTCACGTCCGGGGTGTATGCAGCTGCATTCTCAGGCAACTCGGTTGAGCCGCTATTTGAGCGGTCGGGAGCCTTCCTATACCTTTCCGACGCTTCAGATGGCGCTCCTTCGGAGCGCGGGCTTTATGAGCTCCTCCCAAGAGCTTCCTTGACAGTCTCACCGGAGAACGCCCCAACTTTCTACCACCCCCTAGAAGGGCATCAGTGGGGACAGAGGCTATACCAAGACGAGCTCCAACAACTCTGCATGGCACTCGACAACGCACCTCACATCACAGGTTTATTGGACGCACCAGGTGAATTGCTGCGGGTAATCGACGAGGCCCAAGACGACCTTAACCCATCGGGTGAGATGGTTGTTGTTCTCGCCGGGAATTGGAGAGACCTTGTAGTGGCTCTCATCGTGGAAGACCCAGAAGGATATGAGCGGCAATGGCGACTGCCGGAGGGGAACCAAGAAGGGAGGATGGGACGTTACCGAGGTCACCAGATCCTCAGGGGTCCGGCAGATGGTGAGCGCTGTCTATACATCGTCGAGCCGGGGGCGTGGGGTTGCTTCGTGCGCGCCCAGTTCGAAGCTGAACAAGACCTACGTGTTGAAGTCAACTCTATATCCGTCGAACGAGCACGCGAACTCTTGGCCGCAAATCCCGGTCACTACTCCACTGAGCCCGACGAAGATGCGAAGCTGCGGAAGTTACAAACCTGTGTAGAGTTGGCGATTGGTGCCCGGATCGAGTTCCGCATAAAAGACCCCTCTCGCGCAAGACGAATCACGCGGGTTCACCAAATAGACTAGACTCTGTTGACATTTCACCGCAACCAGATGAGAGCGGCAGTAAAATGGAGGAAGCCAAGGTATCTGGTGTCCAACTTCTCAAACCGGGAGAAGACCCGGCGGTAATGCTTTATTTTGTTGATGAAGCATTCGACCAGATGACGCTCCCGGTATAAATCTGCATCGTAGTTGGAGGGTTGCTTACGGTTGGAGCGTGGGGGAATCACCGGCGTCATGCCATGCTCCAGAATGTGCTGGCGAAACCCTTGGGGATCATACCCTTTGTCAGCCAGCACATACTCACCTTCATAACCGTCTATCAGCCCCTCGGCCTGCGTGATGTCGTGCTGTTGTCCTCCAGTCAGGATGAAGCGCAAGGGATTGCCCAGACTATCCACGCTCACGTGGACCTTGGTGCTGAACCCGCCGCGGCTCCGGCCCAGGGCCTGGGTTGCTTGGCCTCCTTTTTTGGGGGCGCTCCCGCAGCGCAGGGGTGGGCCCGGACCAACGTGCTGTCGATGATGAGGTATTCCATATCCGGGTCGTCGGCGAAATGCTGATGCAACAGTTCCCAGATACCCCGGTCGGCCCAGCGGGCAAACCTTTTGTAGACGCTGTTCCAGTTCCCATACTCCGCTGGAAGGAGCCGCCATTGGGCACCCGAGCGATCGACCCACAGGACGGCTTCTATAAAACGTCGGCATTCTTCTTCCTGACCGACGTACAGTTCGGTGCGACTACGCAAGAACTGGAGAATCTTGGTCCATTTATCTGGAGAGAGTTCAAGTCTTGACATAGTTCCATTGTAACCAAATGTCAACACAGCCTAGTACTACAGTCGCAGATGAGTGACTTTAGGGCCGTAGGGCCTTGAAGGCTGTGGAAATTAGCTCCGGCTTATCCATCTGCAATAGATGAAACCAAGCTGATTGAGAGTCCATAAATGCTGTCCGAGTGGATGTGCGACTGTAGTACTAGCTTGGACTCTTTTGCCGAACATTAACACCCTTGTATCTTGGCTTAGTGGATAATTTCCTCAGCCGTGTGTTTCCCCTTGGGCATGTCTCGTCCCTCCGTTTTGTCCAGAATCCCAACATCGATCCCAGATCGATTCTCGGGGGTCAGGTCACTTCTGATGGCCGAACCTAGTCTTCGAGAGGGAAATACAGCAAGTACATATCTTATTTGCACAATTACCGATGTTAAGAATATATATCTAACGTTCTATTGACTGCAAATAGTAGACATTGGTTCAACTCATTGTTATATTACGTTGACACTAGAAGCAATCGGCGAAATTGCGCATTCTTGGAGGTGTTCGGATGCAAAAAGGGAAGAACTACTCCAGAAAACTATGGATTCACATTCTCATATTAGCATCGTTGGCTTTTATCCTTTCTTGCGGCGGCGCTGCTCCTGAAACCACAATTGTTGAGAAAGAGGTGATAAGGGAAGTCCCCAAAGAAATTGTGGTCGAGAAAGAAGTCGTGAGGGAGGTGGTTCGAGAGGTAATGGTTACGGTTACGCCAATGCCCGTCGTGGTTCAGCGTCCCTGGGAACGCTGGGCTGACCAGGGAAAATACGGTGGGGGTGAGATCCCCTTCGTGGCTGCCAGGGACCCAGGATTCTGGGACCTCCATTACGCCTCCAGCCTAAATACCGCACTGATCCCGTCGGGTGTGCGGTTCAATCAACTCTTGGAGTTCGACCCGGTCAATCCCGATGAGGTCATCGGCGACCTGGCGGAGAGTTGGGAGGTCAACCCCGCAGGCGACGCATATACGTTCAGGCTCCATGACGCCAGGTTCACCGACGGAACGCCGGTCACGGCTCAGGACGTAGTCTACAGCATCGACCGCTGGGTCGAGCCCGGAGCGATCCGTTCCAGGACCGGCGTAATGCGCAGCTTCTATGATCCCGGCAATGCCAGGGCCATCGATGACAAGACCGTCGAGATCAAGCTAAAGATTCCGGCGGGCACCTTCACCCGCTGGATGGCCAGCGACTGGATGAAGATTTACCCGCAGCACGTTGTCGAGGGACAGTCCCAAGACGACCTGAACTGTTGCCCCGAGAACCTGATCGGGTCCGGTCCTTTCATCTTCAAGTCTTGGGAGAGGGGCGATTCATACTCCCATGAGAAAAACCCCGATTACTTCAAGGCCGGCCTGCCCTATCTGGACGGCTTCAAGGTGTTCCTAATCAAGGACTACCAGCGGAGAGTCGCCTCCATTAAGACCGAGCAGGTCATGGGGGATTATCGGATGAGCAGCGGGGTCCGGGTAGACGATCTGCCGACCCTGGAGAAAGAGACCGAAGGCCGGGTCCGGGGAATCGTTTCCCCGAATACCTTCATCACCGGTTACATGCAGTCGGTGAACAAGCCCCCGTTCGATGATCCCAGAGTCCGGCGCGCCATCTACCTGGTGACGGACCGGTTGGAACTGAACAAATCGGCCCACCGGGGAGTATACAACATGGGGCAGTGGTTCCATCCGGGCCATGCCTTCACCCCCGAGGAAGCTGCCCAGTGGCCCGGTTTCCGGTACGTAGACCCTCAGGGCAACGTAGTGACCAACCCATTCGCCCGGGACAACGTGGTGAAACATCCCGACGACATTGCCGAGGCCAAGCGTCTGATCAAAGAGGCGGGCGCAGAGGGTTTCAAGGGGACCTTTGCCGGCACTAACGCACAGGCGAACATCGACGCTAGAGCGGTGTTGAAGCAGCAACTTGAAGACGCCTTCGGTTGGGAGCTGACCCTTGATTCCAAACCGTTGGCCACATTCTACGTGGATCTGAGAGACAACACGCATCCCCTGTGGTATTTCGGCGGGCATGGCGCGGCGGTTGCCCTGCCCGACGACCTGCTTTTCCAGTTCTACATGCCGGAGGGGGCACGAAACCCGGCCCAGTGGTCCCATCCCACGATCCTAAACTTGAACGCCAGCCTCGCCGAGGAGTTCGATGCCCAACAGCGGCAGGTCATACTCCGAGAGATGGTCGAGGACGTCTTCCTGACCGGGGAGGGCCAGTGGATTCCGCTCATCTGGATAGTTTCGGGATCGGCCCTGAACGTGAAAATAAGGAACTATCATACTCCCAAGGCGAACTTCACGACTCACATCGTGCATAAGCTGGAACATCTCTGGTATGACCCCGACGCGACTCCTCAGACACCTCCTCCATAGTCCTGAGCAGTCGCTAATGCCGCCGATACATCGGTATCGGCGGCATTGGTTCATTGTCGTCTTGCCAACCATTGAGAACGTCGCACCATACCACGCGCGGGGCCGGTTCGCGCGATTGGGCTACGTCCCTGGAGAGGAATCATGGGCGGGTACGCAGTAAGAAGGATATTGCTCTTCATCCCCACGATCATCATCCTGACGATGATCGTATTCTTCGTCATGTGGATAATCCCCGGTGACCCGGCGCTGTTCATCCTCACAGGCGGAGGCGAGGAAGACGGCGGTACAGGGGTGCGGGAGGAGGATCTGCAGAAACTCAGGCATGAGCTAGGTATCGACCGGCCCCTCTACATCAGGTACGCCGACTGGGTGTGGGACCTCCTGCGAGGCGACTTCGGGGACTCCATCTGGTACAAGATCCCGGTGATGGACGAGCTGAAGAACCGGTTCCCGGTGAGTATTCAGTTGGCGGTCATGGCCATCATAATCTCGGTGGTCTTGGCAGTGCCTCTAGGGGTGTTATCAGCGGTGAAGCAGGACACCCCGATTGATTATTTGGCGCGGCTGTTCACCATCTCAGGGGTGGCCCTTCCAACCTTCTGGATTGGGATCATGATCGTGTTCATCCTGGCATTCTGGTTCAACTGGCTGCCTCCCCTGGGGTATGCCAAGCTGTGGGAAGAGCCGTTGAAGAACTTGCAGCAGCTTATCTTCCCCGCCCTGGCGCTAGGGTTCCACGACCTGGCGGCAATCACCAGGTTGACCCGATCGTCCATGCTGGAGGTACTGAAGGACGACTACATCAGGACGGCCCGGTCGAAAGGGCTACGGGAAGCGGTGGTCCTGTTCCGTCACGCCCTGAAGAACGCGATCCTGCCGGTGCTTACGGTGTCCGGGCTGCGGTTTGCGGGTCTTCTGGGCGGGGTGGTGATCATCGAAAACATCTTCGTCGTGCCGGGAATCGGGAACTTGTTGATCGACGCCATAATCCATCAGGACTTCATCGTAATCCAGGCCGTTGTGGTGCTGACAGCAGTCATAGTGGTGTGTCTCAACCTCGTTGTGGACCTTCTCTACGGGGTGATTGACCCCAGGATCCGCTACAGCTAGCACGGCCGTTAACTGGAGTGACCATGATCGTCGGTAACAGAACACAAGAAGAGGGACTTCCGGAGTTTGCAGGAGGCCGTCAACCTCAACGGCTCTGGGAGGTCATACTCACATTCTCTAGGCGGAAGCCGGTGGGCGCAACCGGCGGGGTGATCCTGGTCGCTTTGGTGATCATCGCTATTACCGCCCCATGGATCTCCCCCTACGACCCGTACGAGATTTTTGCCGATCACCGGAAAGCACCTCCCCAGATCGCCTACCCGTTAGGCACCGATCAACTGGGGCGGGACGTGTTGAGCCGCGTGTTCTACGGCGCCCGCATCTCTCTGTACGTCGGCATTATCAGCGTGGCGGCGGGTATATCCTTGGGCTTTGTCCTGGGCGCAGTCAGCGCCTACATCGGTGGGACTTTCGACCTGTTGTTTCAGCGCGTAGTAGATGCGATGATCGCCTTCCCAGGAATAATCTTGGCACTAACTCTAATCGCCGTGTTGGGTTCTTCGGTGAATAATGTAATCTATGCGTTGGTCGCCGTATTATGGCCCGGCGCTTCCCGCACTGTCCGCTCTCAGGTGTTGAGTTTGAAAGAGATGGACTACGTCATCGCGGCTCGGGCGATTGGGATGTCTCCCGCCCGTATTGTAGTCCGACACATAATGCCGAACTGCTTCGCGCTCTACATCATCCTGGCGACGATCACCTTAGGGACCGCCATTATCACGGAAGCGTCCCTCAGCTTCCTCGGGCTGGGGATACCAGGCGATGTTCCAAGTTGGGGCGGTATGCTGGCCAGAGCATCCCAGGAGTTTATTAAGTCAGCCCCTTGGATTGCCCTTTCATCCGGCATAGCCATTGCTCTGGCAGTATTCGGGGTGAACCTCCTCGGAGACGCCTTGCGGGACGTCCTGGACCCTAAGCTGAGGGGACGGTAACCCTACCTGAGTCCTGCCGAAAATCCAACGCAACCGAGACTTCTATATCTCCCATCGCCTGTCGGCGATATGGTCAAAGACTTGGTGATCAACAATGCCCCAGGTCCAAGGAAAAATCTGGTACTTGTCTGCCCTAGTTGCTGGACCACAAGCCCGACCGACGCCTCCGCATGCCGCAAATGCTGGCGTTCATTAGCTGGAGTCGCTCCGGTAGCAGAGGAGGAAGGGGAGGGACTCTCTCGACGTCAACTGAGGCTGCGCCGGATCGTGGGCCGCCGAAACTTACTGGTAGGGATCCTGTTGCTCATGGGACTGGCCGTATGGCGGGTAGTTAACCTGTACGACCTGACTCCACTTATGTTTCGGCCACCGGAAGCCTCAACCTCGGTGACTGCGGAACCCAGTGGATTTGGGGTATGGGCCCAGCGAGGTGGGGATGCAGGAAACACCTCCTACACCCCAGAATTCCTCCAGGTCCCGGCTAGAGTCAAATGGCACTTTTTCACCGAAATGGAATGGGCATATGAGACACAGAGGGCCCTGGTGTCGTCTCCCGCGATCGCCGGGGACAGGGTGTTCATATCCACAGAGGATGGTCGCATCATTGCATTAGATACGGCTACTGGTGAGGGTATATGGGAGTATCTCGGAGGTTCTCCATCGAGGTCTTCTCCTGTTGTAACCGGACAGCTGGTCCTGGCCGCTCTGCGTTCAGGCGAAGTGATTGCCCTAAACAGGTCCCGCGGAACGCCAGTGTGGACAGTGCACCTCGAGAGTCTCGTGTACGCTCCTCCGATTGCCGTGGACGGGACAGCATATGTCGCCACGATAGAGGGCGAGTTGATAGCTCTGGATGTTTCCACTGGGAAGCGGCGATGGGCTTTCGATACTGGGGAACGGATCGCCTCAAGAGTAGCTTACGAGGCAGGAAGCCTGGCCGTAGTGTCCGAAAGCAACGTGGTTTACGTTGTGGATGCCGCAACGGGGCGGAGGAGCCTGATTTATGATACGGAGCGGCGCAGGAACAAGGTTGGCGGTGCGGCAGTAACGGGCAATACCGTATACGTCGGTTCTGCAGGTGGAATCATTTGGGCCTTGGACCGACGGGCCGTGACACGACCCTTGGGCAGGTCAGTGTTCTATTGGAAGGTCAAACTCTACGAGGCCCAGGTATTTTCCCGCGTGCCGATTCAGAAGGGTACAGTGTGGGTCTGGAGAGTTGGGGGAGACCTGTTGGGAGCGCCGGCGGTGGGCCCACAAACGGTGTATTTCAGCACGGTGCAGGGTCGGGTACTCGCTCGCGACCGGTCCACCGGAGAACGGTTATGGGCTACCAGCGTGGGGGAGGAAATTACTACTCCCGTCACTGCCACTGGGAACATCGTACTTGTGGGGACCTCGGAAGGAAGGTTGGTGGGGCTGGATTCCGAGGTCGGAGAAGTGAAGTGGACGTTTCAAGTCGGCGAGGGAAGTATCACTGACTCTCCAGTCGTCGCAGGAGGCACAATCTACGTCGTATCACAGGATGGTGGCTTCTACGCCTTGTCCAGATAACCGTATGTAGGGTTTCGTTTGCTTCTAGTACCCAGTCAAAGTTGATTTAGGCGGTGAATCAGGGTTACCCCTTCAGATAGTATGCTGGTGCTGGATTGTGTAGTTGTGAGGTGGCGGTATGGTCCGAGAGAGGTTTGCGGTCAGACTCAACCCGGAGGAGCGGGAACGGTTGGAGCGTCTGGTGCGGGCGGGGAGGAGCCCTGCCCGGATCGCGACACGGGCACGCATCCTGCTCAAGACCAGCGAGGGCTGGTCTGCTCCCAAGGTGGCCCTGGCCCTGGATGTGGCCGAGTCCAGCGTATACCGCATCAAGCGGCGTTTCGCCGAGGACGGGTTGGACGGGGTGCTTAAGGACCGGCCCCAAGCCAACCGGTACCGCAAGCTGGATGACCGGGCCGGGGCCCATCTCACCGCCCTGGCCTGCACCCCGGCTCCCGAGGGGCATGACCATTGGACGCTGCGGGCCCTGGCTGGCAGGGCGGTGGAGTTGGGACTGGTTACGTCTTTGTCCCATGAGAGCGTGCGCCGGCATCTCAAAAAAGCACCCTCAAGCCGTGGCAGAGGAAGCAGTGGTGCATTCCCGAGGTGAGCGCCGACTTCGTGGCCCACATGGAGGATGTGCTGGACCTCTACGCCGAACCCTATGATCCCATGAGGCCGGTGGTCTGCTTCGACGAGACCTCCACCCAGTTGCTGGCCGATGCCCGTCCGCCGATACCGGTGGAGCCGGGGAAGCCGCGGCGGGAGGACTACGAGTACGTAAGGGGAGGCGCCCGCAACCTGTTTCTGACCTGTGAGCCCCTGGCCGGCTGGCGCCATGTGGAGATAACGGAGCGGCGCACCAAGGTGGACTTCGCCCATCAGATGCGCTGGCTGGCGGAGGAGGCCTACCCCGAGGCCGAAGTGGTCCGGGTGGTCTTGGACAATCTGAACACCCATCGCAAGGCGTCGTTGTACGAGGCGTTCCCGGCGGAGGAGGCCCGGCGCATCGCCCGGAAGCTGGAATTTCACCACACGCCCAAGCACGGCAGTTGGCTGAATATGGCGGAGATCGAGTTCAGCGTCATATCCCGCCGCTGCCTCGGGCAGAGGCGCCCGGAAGAGGACAGTCTCTGCCGGGAGGTGCATGCCCTGGCGCTGGAACGCAATGAGGCCCAGGCGATCATCAACTGGCGCTTCACCACCCAGGACGCCAGGACCAAACTCCATCGCCTCTATCCCCTATTCCCAGCTTGACTATCGAGTAACTAATCTTGTCACGCGCCGCTGGCAACTACTTCCAAGGGCGGATTCTGGGGTTCAACCTGGCTATTTGATGAGGGGACAAGTTCGTAGCCCAGCTGTGCCGCTCTTCGCTTTGCCGCCCGCAAGGCTCTTTCGTGGTACTGGTTTTCATAATACTCCGCCCCGGCATCGACGTAGTCCTGCCCAAAGCGCAGTATGGCGTAGATGATTCTGGCCAGCTTGTGAGCTGTGGCAGTAATGGCCTTTGGGGCGCCCAACTGGGCCTTCTTCCGGCGCAGGAAGGCTCCAGGGCGCTGTCGGACCTGTAGAGGGCGTTGGCCGCCAGCCTTAGCGCCTTGGCGGCCCGACTGGCGTTGGGCTTGGTCCGGGAGCTGATGACCCTGCCACCGGTTACCCGGTTGTTGGGACTCAACCCCAGCCAGGAGGCGAAGTGCTTGCCCGTCGGCCACCTGGTCATATCAGTGCCCACCTCACTGACCACCTTCAGTGCCGTGTGGGCGTCCACGCCGTTGATCCGGGTCAGGTCGACACCGGTCATCCGGTAAAGGTGGCCGCGGACGTCAAAGCGCGGCGCGTTCCCCTGGACGCGATTCCTTCTGGGCTGTTCCCCTGTTGGAACTCCACCACTGCGGTCAGCGAATCGCCCCATCTGAGCCTCAATCTCTCGGTCGCACTGGACAATCTTGGATTGATACACTCGGTACAGTTCCAGGGCCTGGGTCAGTTCGAAGATGTGCTCCTCCCGCCAGTGCCCCTCCAGGGACAGGGCTATGGTCTTCTCGTCGGCCTTGGTCCTGGGGTCCCGGAGTTCCGCCAGCTTACGGGGGTCCCGCTGTCCACCTACAATGGCTTCGATGATGTCCATACCGGTCCTGCCGGTGATGTCACTGATTACGTGCTGGAGCTTCACGTTCATCTGGGTAAGCGCCTTTTGCATGTGCTGCACGTGCTGGCTCGCGTAGTCCACCAGCATGGCCCGCTGCCGCAGATAGCTTCTCAGCCGCCGGATGTCGGCCTCGGGCCGGAAGGCCGCGGACAGCAGCCCGTAGGTGTGGAGTTGCTGCAACCACTGACAGTCCAGCACGTCGGTCTTCCTTCCAGGCACGTTCTTGATCCGTCGTGGGTCCACCAGCATCACTCGGAACCCTCGCTCTTCCAGGACTCCGAACAGCGGTATCCAGTAAACCCCGGTGGACTCCATGGCCACCGTCTCCACCCCACACTCCTCCAGGCAGTCGGCCATCCGGTACAGGTCTGCCGTGAAGGACGCAAACTCTCGCACCGGCTGCGCGCACCGGCCTTCAGGCACCGCCACGAAGTGGCTGCCGGATCCCACATCAACTCCCGCAGCGTTCAGATTCACCCGGGACAGTTCCGCCGGAAGACTACCCCCCTGTCCTCTCGTCTTGTCCTTCCTTCGTCGCGCCCTCATAGGTCCCTCCCCTGTTGGCGTCTGGGCGTGCCGCCAGGGGGCGCCAACAGCAAGTCACAATCTATCGAACGGGAGTGCCTGAAAGGGCATCACCAATGATGCAGCCGTTGGACGCCCAGACCATGCTGAGTAACGGGCAACTGGCACCACTGTCAAGTCGACCTTCACCTGGCCAGCACGCCTTGCCATAATCCTACCCGACCAGCGCCAACCCAGTTACTCCCCTCTGCACGGCCCGATTTCGGGCATAACAATGCTGAGTACTAGGCGATTCTCCTTGATACCCGAAGTGTGCCATCTACCAAGCCACCAGGTCGAAGCCGCGAAACCCTTTCCCAACTCCGACTCCCGTGTTGGGGCCGAGACCACGCTACCCACTCACAAGAATTCTCCCCGCCAGCAGCCGGGTCAACCAGGTCACCCAGATGTAGGGACCATTCCTGCGACGCTCCGCCATTACGGCCCTCATTTACAGATTTCCCGGGGCTGCCGACAGCCGTGACTGCCACGCCGCAGAGACAGCTCCCGCTGCCCACAACCTCGCAGTCGCCCAACCAACACCCCGGGCCCGGGCCCCGCAGAAAGCGGGGCCCCTGACATCCCCGACGGGAAGCCAACCACTTCCCGACATGACCCATCCCGCCTGTACCGGCCGAGAGCCTGTGTACAGGCGGGAGAGTCAGGGCGGCAGACCATTCCGGGCTGGCCCACCTAACTGGATAAAATCAAGAACCTTTCATATCAGGTTCGTGGTGGCGGTGTAGTCGCCCATTCCCGCTATCCCACCCGGAGGATGGAAAGAGGCTACCTACGCTGACGGAATAACTTGAACGAGAACTGGTCACTGTCAATGCCGGTGGGATAGTGGGCCAATGTGGTGTTGATTTCCAGCCACTCGGTTTGCTCCACCAGTTCTTTGGCCTTCTCAGCAAGGGAGCTTATCTGCAATAATAGACCGCCTCCATCACTGGTCAGTCTGTAGACTCCGGACGGATTGTCTCCTCACCTTCGACGAGGCAACGGAGAGCGATCTCCAACATCTCGTCTTTGGTTGTTGGCGCTCTCTTGTACATGGCCTCAACAGTTTCAAGCAAGCCATCAAGTTGTGCACCCGTTGCCAACTCGGTAGCCAAACTGGTTCCCGGATAGCGAACATACAGCCGCGCACCACTGCCGGGGCCACGCAATGAGAAGTCGCAATCCGACATACCGGTTCTCCAACCCGCAATCGAAGTGCCACCCCCTCCCGTCGTAGGCGTCCACCTCAAGCTTCCGTTCTCTGTCATCTTCACCAACTGGTCGATGACGTCTAGTTCGGTTGCCATGTGTTCGTCGCCTCCTTGCTTCGTGTCGGACAGGGAGGTTGATAGGTCCCCTTGGGAACCCAGTGCGCTACTAGCCACAACGAGTAAATCACACGGATTAATTACGCGGTAAAGGGGGAAGCGGTAGGACAACCCAAGGAGCCGGGGACGGGAACGGAACCAACAGCAACCAGCGAAGCAGGAAAGAATCTAACTTCCCCTTGCGTCGCGTACCGGACATCCACCAGATTGCCCAAGCGTTGCTCACGAGCATGATGGGCGAACGCTACTATACACTAGTTCATCCAAAGCGCCCGTGAGAAGCAGGGGCTTTGGGGCGACATCTTACTGACCATGACCTTGGTCCCGTTCGTCGGTGCGTTTGTTAAGACACCCTGACTACCCGCCGCAGAATAGGAGTTAGGGTTGCAACCAATCCCTGTCAGGCCGTACGAGTTGCCTTGCATTGTTGTAGGCCATATCCAAGGTTAGACACGTTGACGCCCTGTAGTATCCCTGGTGGATTTCCAAGACAAGAGCAAGATCTGCCTTCCGAGGATCGCTCAGGCACAATGGCAAAAGCAATTGGACTTGCCCTCGGTAATATTGCGGGATCGCGACCTTATAGTTTCGCCGCACTCTGTCTTTGGCTGCGGATATAGCTCCATCAAGCATGTTTATCAGAGCGAAGTTCTCCTGAGATCTGTATTCTCTGGGGAACCGCTCTCTAGGAGTCTGCTCAATAATGTGCTCGATGTTGACCCGTAGCTCCTTGCCGGTGTCTAGTACCAAGACTGACGAGTCATCAAAGTAATGGGCCAAATCAGGGAGGGCTTGGAATTCGTTTAGTTCCCTTTGCCCTCTTCTGTACCATCCCAAGAACATCCACGGTGGATAGCCCTGATCTCGGTTGGGATTTGGACCAAATACGGCAAATAGTGGCTCCTGGTTTGGTGTTACCAAACCGGTGTTGAAACAGGCCCGGTCCTGGTTCACCGAAAATACGATCTTTTGCTCTTCTGCTAAACGCGTGTAAGTGCGCATTATATAGTTGCGCAGAATCGGATGCGGATAAGAGTTACTCGCGTTCTGAGGACGCCAATCCTCCGGCTCCGCTTGTGAAGCTAGAGCCTGCAATCTACCTTCCAAACTGGGGATCCAGGCAAAATCAAGCAGACGTTCCGGCAAAACTTGAGCTTGCACAATCTTCTCCTCAACGACTCACAAAGGTGTATCGGAGTGTTATCAGCTATCGGGATTTTGGGGCATATTAGATAACCGTGTCCGAGGGAGTGCTCTGGAAAAGGAGGAACGGCGGGTTATTCTTCGACCGTCGTTAATTGCGGGTCGGAGCGAGCAACCAAAATCCCCTTTTCCCCTTGCGGATGGGCGGGAGCCACCACACTCTGTTCTTGCGAACGATATAGTGTGACCTACACGGTAAGTTTGAGTTCCCAACTGACGGCCACAGCGATACCGACTTGCCATCGAATGATAGTGTCCATCGAGACGGGCTGAGGGTAGTGGCGACCTGGTGACCACAGCCACAAAAACAATTGTGTATCGCTATTCTATAATCTATGGATATGTACAGCAAGCCCTCCGCGAGTTCTTTGGGTATTTGCTCTACAAATCTATGTTGGATGTCCTTAATCGCCGATGTCTCTTTCATCAGGCCTTCCCGTGACTGCCCCGCGACTAACCACGTACACGGTCGAATACACCGGGTTGTCGTCAGCGTAGAAGCCAAGATACTTCTTCCATCTTATTACCGCTATTGCAGCGGCCAGAGCGTTCATATCCGCCACTTGGATAGCTGTATCGTACAGCCCTTCCTGCGCTAGTGCTCCCGTCTGTAGGCTCCGGTATGCCTCAGTTCTGAAAGGCTCCACGCAGCCCACAACTTTCAACTGTCCTCTTAAGGTGTCACCGTACAGGCGCAGGTTCAGCCCCGCGTCAACGAACGGAACGCCGAACTGTATCAGGGCATCCGCGATAGTCTTCCGGGCAGGGCCATCATCAACGCATATGAACGCGAAGTCCACGTCTTTCAGGTGCTCTACGTTATTTTCGTTGATACCCCCAAAGGCACATATGCCGTTTCGCATGGACGAGTACACTTCTGCGAAGTAGTCCGATTTCAGAGTTCTTCTCTGAAGGGTTTCGATTGTCGGAGCGCCAGGGCTTCGGAACGCATTATGTTGTGCGAACTCGTCACCGTCATACAAGCGAATCTCTGCAACTGGGGTTTTCGCGACGAGGTCGAGTATGTACGAACCAGTGCCACCCAGTCCCACTATAGCCACGGACCCGATCTCCAGCTTGGAGGCAGTGGCAGTAATGTTCGCCCTACTGGATGCTGTGTCCAGATATTTGAAAGGGGAGCGGTCAGCTCCCGCGATCGTTGGAACAAAAGTCCGAGGGTTTGCAGCGGGGTCCTTCCGTTGTGCCGGTCCTGAGATACGGCCTATATAGGTCACCATCTTTTGATGGTAATCCCTATACCCCTTTCGAGGCTTCACCGAAAATTGATAGTTGAAAACCGAACCGATCCCTATGTCCACTCCGGTCCCGGCCGCACTAAGTGGCAAAGGATTTCGGTCCGTGTCGTGCGGGAGCTCCCCTGCGAATAAGACAGTATGGTCGGTTGGTCTAGCAGTAACATCCCCACTTAGTTCGAGGGCAGTCCCCAGGATGCCCCTCCTCACTTCCCCCACTTCTGTCAGGTAAGGAATGCTTCTCAGGACCAGGTAGCCGGCAATTACATCAACCTCGTAGCCCCCTTCTATTAGCTTTGCTATGTCGGGGCTACGATAAATCGGTTGCATCTACATCAAATCCTGTGCCGTCCGCTACCTTTACTTTCTCCCCCGGTTTCAGTTCTCCGTCCTGGGGTCTGCCTGCTCCGTTGAAATAAGTTACGGTGTACTCTACTTGCTCGTAGGAAGGTAGGTACTCTTTCGCCCTGGCTACGACCTGCTCGTAGGATAATTCATAGTTCGGGTCTAACTCGTTCTCTGAAAAGAACTCCTCCCTAGCGTTGATTATAACCTTCACTCCTTTGACTTCTATGCTGCTGGTCATTAACAAGCTCCTTAGTGGTATTGCCTTTGCGGCAACCAACCCCCAGTTATTAATTGAACATGCCTTAGGGGGCACACGTCTCTACGAACCCCAAAACAAGGCCAAAACTGAAGCCCCAGCAACAAGGGGGTATCTTTGTTCGCTGTTGCTGGGACTAAGCTCTTTTCTAAGGCTCCCCCTTCTCTGATTCCTACCTGTCTCTATTCACCCAGTTTAAGGCGGTCCATGACCGCTTTGCAAGGACGAAAAGTCCGTTAAGACTGCAGCAAAACAAAGACTGAGGTGGACCCGGAATCTTGGACAACTAGCTAAGTGAGAGCATTGTTATGCCCGTATCCGGCCCGTGCAGAGGCGACTAACCGGTGAGTACGCCCCAGCGGTCACGCCGTGACAGATTAAGTTAAGTTCCAAGCCAAGCATCTGTCTGCTGACTTGCTCAAGGGACTGGGGTGAGAGCGGTAAACAACGTGGCCATTCCAGCCAGCATCAAGGCAAACCAAACAGCACGAGCCGAGAGTGTTCAGACCACAATCCGGTTGAGGGAGTGGATCATGGGCAACCAAATTAGTCTCGATCTTTCCTTCCTTGGAGCATTAGAGGGCCACCGCCTACTCAAAGGTTTGTAGTACAGTACCGCTTAGCCCACTAATATCCACCTGATCCAGAAAATCATAGAGGACAGCGTATGCGAGAAGAACTACGCGCGCGGCCCAAGGGAACTCTGTTTCTGCCGCCAACAGGTACATAGCGCTACTTTCAGGTTTTCTACTCCGTCATCTAAACGCAGCCCAGTCCCCATTCCTCTATATCATCTGCTCCCGATTCCTGCGCCGCCCGCCGCGTCCTAAGAGCAGCGTTTCCTAAAGCAACGAGCAAGCCGACGACAGCACCGGTAGTGTGACCCACTGCGGTCGGCCCTGCTGTAAAGTCTGACTCCGCCCACAGAAAGAAGGCTACCACAGCCGTCGCCACCACAACTGACGACCAGCTTATCCACTCGCGCATCGCCGCACCCCAAAGGGTGAGTAATTGACTCTGCCGAGATAGGATAAACCTACGGACAACCAGATACCACCCTGCTGCCGCGAGAGCGTACACAGACGTGCTCATTCCAACAGGGTTGTTCCCGTTATCCCAGTGCTCGGTAGCGAGTTCAACGGACAAGTAAGCACCGGACACCGCCACCAGCAAAACAAACGGTATGTACAGGATGGGGCGGACCCATCTCTCAACAAACGGACCAAATAGCTCGAGAACAATCAAGTTGCCAGCCAAGTGATCCCAACCATCGTGAACAACCGCGTGGGACAATAGGGTCCACTCTTTGTCCATCTGAACGCCCAACACGGCTACCGCTTCATCCTGCCGACCCAACGCCGTAGCGGCCATGAATAGTCCGAGAGCAGAAATTGCCAACGCATGTGTAACCCAAGCACGTCTGGCCGCGATGAACCAATCGATCCTGAACCACGTCCAGATAACCACCGAGAACTTCAGCAAAATGTCCACGCTACTACGATAAAATTAGACACTGGCACGACCAAACAATAATACAAAGCAGCGCGTTTCCGCTCCGCCTCTTCACAGCATCAACCAAGCTGGACAAAATCAAGACCCTTCATTCGGCGGACTCGATAGCAACGGAAATCTACGCTACTCATGGGCGGTCGATTTGGAAGCTGTCAGGTAGGTAAAGCGGACAGGAGAGGAGGATCGAACCGGTCCTCCTCGGTAGGATTGCAGCTTTTCTCAGTTTCCTAGATCAACCACTTCGGACGTTGAGGAGTAAAGCACAATCCTATCGGCTATTTCATTCTGTAGGAGTCGGCACCTAGAATGATCACTGATGGCCTGAAGTCCTCCCACGATGTCCTCTAGACTTGAGATGCCGGCGTGATAGACCTGATCAAGAATCCAAAGAACGCCGTGACAGGGTAACGATAGCTTGTCTGCCAATGTACGGAGCACCCTGTCGCCAGCGAGAAGCATCCACCTCCTGCTTAAGGATAGAACCAAAGCAAATGCCTGAGGAAGCGAAAGGCTCGGACGCTTCCGTCTGTAGCGTATTGCGGTGCTGAGCTCATCTCCATCCAGGCCCTCCACTCTCAGTCCGAGGGCGACAAGAGACTCACCAAGACATGGTCCAGCTGCGGGCTTCGCCAACTCATTGTGATAGAGAAGGTCGGGGACCACGAAGTTGTATGGCAAATTGAAACACTTCTCAATCAGTCCACCCCGTTGCAGGTCCATCAGGACGGAAGTATCGGCGACCACGACATTCACTGTCTCAACTCCCGCTCTAACACGGAATCCAGTTGGGACACCGATACTTCCAGGAGTTCGGAGGCTTTTGACTCCGAGACTGCTCCCTCTGCTAACGCACGAAAGCACAGCCGCTCGAAGCGTCCGAACCGGTCCCCCAGCGTGTCAAGAGGTTCCCTGTATGGGGGACTCCGCCATCCGTCCTCTTCGAAGATATCAAAGAGTCTGCCCATGGAGGCCTGACTGATGATCCCCAGGTCCTTGGATCTATAAGTGATCGCCTGAACACTCATGCCGTACATCATCTTGAGTCCCAGGAGCTCTTTCCAATCTATGTCAGAGCGATGCTTACCGATTTTTGACCAGAGCACTTCTTCCGGCATGAGGAACGCCCCCGCGAAACGATAGGCTGCTTTCTCTTGGTCCACACTTGGAGAAACGCCAAGAACCATGTGTCCTATTTCGTGTGCGATTGTAAACCGTTGCCTATCACGGGTATCCTCTTGGTTAACCACTATGACGTGGGCATCCGGCATGTTATCGCCGTTTACCTGGGCCGTCAGACCAGCTACATCGGGTAGTTGGCAGAAGAGGATCTTGACGCCTCTGTCCTCCATGAGTTCGGCCATGTCAGGGATCGGATTAATACCCAGCCCCCAATCATTGCGCAGGCTGCTGGCCGCCCGGTCAACCTCCAAAAGATCGCTGATGACGGGATAAGGTGCTGACGGAGGGTTGTGCCAGCGAACACTAGACAAGTTGAGGATTTCTTCAATAGCGAGGTAGCGCTCAAGCTTGTGAAGAACCGTGGCCTTTATCCGGTCCTCTTCACGCTTGCTGGCGACCTTTTTAGTACGGAATTCTACGGCTTGGAGGCTGATGCCTGGGTCTCCCGTCAGGTAACTCACTGAAACCCGCAAGGCGTCGGCAAGCGCTATCAAGATTCCCGAACTCGGCATGTTTTCGTTCCGCTCGTATTTCCCAATGGCCTGAGCGGAAACTCGATTGTCGACGCGGTCGCTTAACCCCCGGAGGGACAATCCCGTGGCAGAACGGGCCAGTTTCAAACGATTGCCTATCATCTTGTTCCTCCCCAATCTCGACGATGTTATTGACTAGTTTACAAGACCTCCATTATAATGCCAAGTGTAAACCACGGCGGACCAGCCCGGAGTTGAACTGCGAGTGAAGCATCGTACCCTATGATAACCCACGAGGCGACTGGATGAGGATACCTCGCCCGACGCAGACGGTGCGCGAGACCTATTCCGCAACAAACAGGGCTAAGGTTGTAGTAAAACGGCATTAGGAGATTGGAATGCAATCAAATATACGGTTTTTCCCCATTGGAAATGCAGATACCTGTGTCATCGATTCGGATGGCCGCAAGTTCGTGTTCGACTTTGCGGCGCCCACACCCCAGGGTGGGGATGATCATCGGATCGACTTGGCAAAGACGCTTCGTGCTGAACTGAATAAGGAGAAGCGCGACAACATTGATGTAGTCTCGTTCAGCCATCTTGATACCGACCACTTCGCCGGCGCTTCGGAGTTCTTCCACCTCGAGCACGCCGCGAAGTACCAGGGTCTAGGCCGGTTCCGCATCCAGGAGATGTGGGTGCCAGCGGCGGCTATCCTTGAAAGCAAGTGGGATCAGTCCCAGGAGGGCCGCGTTATACAGGCTGAGGCACGCCACAGGTTGAGGGAAGGCAAGGGGATACGGGTGATCTCTCGCCCCGAGGCTCTTGAAGATTGGTTGAAGAAGCAGGGCATAAACCCTCGAGCGCGACGCCACTTAATTGTGAGCGCGGGCAACCTCATGCCCGGTTTTACTCTTAAGGACACGGGAATCGAGTTCTTCGCTCACGCTCCCTTTGCGGACCAGCGCGACGAGAGCGAAGTGGACCGCAATGGAGAGTCATCGGTCTTTCACGTAACTGTCAAGGATGGTCCAAACGAGGTCGGGCTCCTTCTGACCGGGGACACTCCTTACGACGTGTTGAGTCGCATCGTGGAGACGAGCGAGAAGGCGGGGAATAAGCATAGGCTAGCTTGGGACATCATCAAGGTGCCTCATCACTCCAGTTACAGTTCTCTCGGCCCCGACAAGGGCAAGCAAGTCACCAAGCCGGTGCCGGGTGTCAAGCGATTGTACGAGGAGTATGGGCGGAAGGCAGGGACAATCGTTTCTCCCAGCAAGGTCATCCCTGATTCGGACGAGACCCTACCGCCACACAAGCAGGCCGCTGAATACTACAAGAGTGCTTCCAAGAAAATTGGGGGAAGCTATGTCGTCACGATGGAACACCCCACCAAGCAGAATCCCAAGCCCGTGAATCTGAAAGTCAGCGGCAGGGGGCAAGGGGTCGCCCTCGAGAAAGTCGCTCCATCCGGAACCGCGGCTGTAGCTGCTACCCCTCCGAGAGCGGGGGACCATACTTCCCGATGAGCGGCCATGACTTTCATGTTCCCGGGGCGGCGATCGAGCCGGGAAAGCTAACTGTCCCGAGAGCTAGGAGTGTCGCGCAATTCGCCAATACGACTGCGAACCCGAATGTCCGGTTGCTGAATTGCTATGGGTTTCGGGATGATGGAACTGAGGCCGTCGCCCTAGCCATATCGGCGACGGTCCCCCAACGCCCCATCAACGACATCCGCCAGACTGAACATATCCTGATAGTCTTCCGGCAGGACGATGCATGGTATCCCACCGTAGAGGCGCTAAGAAAGGACTTCCCGTGCGTACCCCATACGAACCTAACGGAAGTCGGGGAACCCAGGAGTCTGTGCCTCTATTATGAACCTTGGGATGAGGTCAAGCTCAACCTGACCTCCCCGAAGTTGATTGCGCGAATCATGTGGTGGCTGGAGGGGACGGCTAACGGGACCCTTCACGGAGAGGAGCAGCCTCTGGAGCCGCTGCTATTCGATCCGAGGTTGGACCTCATTATTCCAGGCGACCTCTTATCTGGCGGTGCCGCCAGTGATCCCGAGCCCCTTATGTGCTACACGACCGGTTGGAGCCTGCGGTTAGTCAGGTCTCCGATTTCCCCGACGAGGCCCGGTGAGAAGGCACAAGTAGGCATTTGCTTGGCGCTGGTTGTTACGTGTCAACCTCAACAGCATAGTGTGATTCAGGCAACGCCCCGGACCATGAGGGATCTCCATGACTTCCTTGTCCCAGCCGGCATGGATTTACGGCAAATCTTACGTGAGTGGCTCGCCGGATGGATCGGCGAGGCCGGGGAGTTCCACAGCGCCGAGGGCGTGACTCTAGTTTTGGTGGTCCGTCTTCCGAAGACCAGGGTTGAGGGCGGAGAAGTAGAGTCCGAGGAACTGAGGGCATTTGCGTTTTATAAGCCAATCAGTGAAATAGCGAAGGTAGTTGCGGGACACCCTGATGACACCGACGCGGGCGGACCGGAAGACATCGGAGGAGAGATAGATGTCCAGCCTCTAAACCCCAGGCCAGGATTTTCACGATCGCTGGCGGCGAGGGTCAATGGTGAAAAACGCGAAGATCCCACTCCGGTAATCGCCGTGGGAGCAGGAGCTCTTGGATCCCAGGTTGTGGTGAATCTTGTGCGTGGAGGATTCGGTCAGTGGACCTTGGTCGATCACGATCTGTTGCTGCCACACAACTTAGGACGGCATGCACTTGGCGGTTGGGCACTGGGTACGCCCAAGGCACCTGGTCTGGCTGGTACGCTGAACTCGATTGTCGAGGGCCCGCCGATAGCGTCGGGAGTGATATCAAACGTGCTCAGGAACGGGGGCTTCGACAATCAACGGGCCGTGGATTGGAAATCCAGCAGCATAATTCTCGATATGTCTGCTTCTATTGCCGTGGCTCGCCATCTCTGCCATGACGTCGGGGGGGCTGCCCGAAGGGTTTCATTGTTCCTCAATCCTTCCGGCACCTCACTGACATTGCTTGCGGAGGACAGTAGAAGGACCGTTCCCCTTGACGTCCTAGAGATGCAACATTACCGAGCATTAATTTGGGACCCAAATCTAAGTGGTCTTCTCTCTCCGTCTTCTACCATACGCTCCGGTGTGGGTTGTCGGGATGTGTCCACTCAAATACCCCAGGACTTGGTCAGCTTATTCTCGGGCATAGGGAGTCGGGCAGTCAGACGTGCCTCTGAGACGGACAAGGCCCAAATTGCAACTTGGATTGTGGATGACTCCAACTACTCGGTGAGCAACTTGACGATTGAGGCTTCAGATGTTCGCCGCAAGAAGAAAGGTGGGTGGCGCATCTTCTGGGACGCTGAACTGGAGAGGAAACTGAAGGAATACCGGAGCGCGAAGTTACCGAAAGAAACGGGCGGAGTCCTCATAGGTTCCTACGACATGGCACGGCGGATCATATACGTTTTCGATGCAACCGAAGCCCCCCCGGATAGCCAAGAGTGTCCCCACGGGTTTTTGCGTGGCTCGGCAGGCCTCCAGGAGGCCGTTGAGAGAATCCGGAAAGCGACCAGCGGCAGGCTCGACTATATCGGCGAATGGCACTCGCATCCAACTCAAAACACCGAGCCAAGCTCCAGAGACAGGAACGTTGTCAAGTGGGTGAAGGATACTTTGGACGTTGAAGGACAAGTGGGAGTTGTCGGCATTCTAGGTAGCGGAAAAAGGTTGAGTCTCATCCCCTGCGGCACCGCGTTATATCAGTAAGGCCCCCTTTCTCAACGAAGATAAGACAGAATCCTACCTCATTGACATCCCAGTCCTGAACCTGCGGAGGACATCAGAGTGGTTACCGGGACGACTCTTGGCTCCAATTGCCGGTCTCAATGCCCACTGTCTATTCCAGCAGTAGGCTAAACCTTCCCCAAGTGGCGAGGCTTGGCAGCGACCGGACTTTCGTCATTCCCGGCCGCACTATCAACGTTCGGGCGGCCAGTGAGAACCCCTAGAGCAAAGTGGAATTTGCCGGTCGGACGGGCGTCGCTTGACACTGTAGGCGTCCGACCAATCAGTCTAGAATGCTAGATCATTAACCTTGCCAGGTCACGTTACCTAAAGAGAGATCAGGTCATGTCAGTAGCCCTTAGGATATGGGACGTTCAACACGGCAGCGCGGCGCATATTCGCACTCCAAATGGCAAGCACATAGTCGCAGACGTCGGTAGCGGAGGTTCGGGAAGTCCGTTGCTTGCTCTGAAAAATCAGCTGGGTCTAGCAAGGCTAGATATGGCGATTATCACACATCCACATCTAGACCACATTAGCGACATCCTTAATCTCAAGTCCTCGAACCCTCGCACGTTCTTGCGTCCCAAACAACTCACGAAGGCTGACATATTGGCCAACAACAAAGACCTGAGCCCAGCCGCTATGCATATCATTGAGGAGTACCTTCGCTTTGACTCCACCTATACGGACCCTTTAGGTCCCGGCGAAAATCCGACGGACCAAAGTGTGAACGGCGGAGCCAAGATCCGGACGTTCGTCCCGACGACTTGCCCCCACGCTAATCTCAACAATCACAGCGTTGTAACTGTCATTGAATATGAGGGGTCTAAGATCCTATTACCGGGCGACAACGAGTCTGCGTCTTGGGATGAACTCTTGGGGAGACCTGATTTCAGAGCCTGCATTTCGGACGTGGACATACTGATAGCTCCACATCACGGTCGAGACTCAGGCTTTCACAAGGAACTGTTCGATTATTTCAACCCGCTTCTGACCATCATTTCTGACGGTAGGGTTGTCGATACAAGTGCCACCGACCGATACGGGCAAGTGACAAAGGGATGGACGGTACAAAGGCGTAATGGCCCTGACGGGAAGAGGAAATGCGTCACCACTCGGAATGATGGCACGGTCGATGTCGCCATTGGACGAAATCCTAACGGCAAACCCTTTGTAAGTGTGACAATTGACTAACGCTGAGGTTGTTCTCTATTGACTTCACCTTATGACGATCTCAAGGGACTGGCTCTGTCCGGGGGCGGATTCCGAGCCACCCTTTTCCACCTTGGGGCCGTATGGAGACTCAATGAGTTGTCCTTGCTTCCGACAATCGACCGAATCTCGGCAGTCTCGGGTGGTTCAATCTTAACAGGGCTCCTCGCCGCCCGGTGGTCTAGGCTCTCTTTCGAAGGCGGGGTGGCTGTCAATTTCCGTAAGGAAATCGTAGCTCCTATATGGAAGTTTTGTGGTCTCAGTGTTGATGTATGGGCTGCCACTGGGAGCGTGATACCTGGTGTTAATATGCTCTCGCGCTATTACCGGAATCACCTCGTTGGGAAGCAGACGCTCCAAGATATTCCAGACCATCCTGAGTTTGTATTCAATGCGGCCCACTTAGAATCAGGGCGAAATTGGATATTCTCGAAATCTTTAATGCGGACTTATAAACTCGGTGTTATAGACTTTCCACGCACGAGATTGTCACAGGTCATTGCCGCCTCGTCGGCTTTTCCTCCTGTCTTTTCACCCGTCGTTCTCAGATTTGACCCAAATGATTTTCGGAAATCTGAGTTAGCAGAACTTTTCGACCGCACCGACTTAAAGAAGAAGGTGTCGCTAACCGATGGCGGGGTCTACGACAACCTTGGCGTGCACTCGATTCGCGACTTCGGAACTTTGTTGATCTCTGATGCTAGTAGCCCTTTGAATTCTAAAGGAGGATGGTCCGTTCTCCGGGGTTTGTCCCATCGGTCGAAACGTCCGATAGATATCGCAATTGAGCAGACAAGGGCACTCAGACGCCACGCGACCGTAAACCAGCTTATGCAAGGAGAGAAACACGGTGCGCTGTGGGGCATTGGCACACTCTTGGAGAGGTACCCCCTACGGAGTCCATTCGACGTTGGAAGTGGTTGGCGATCTCACATTGAGTCCATTAGGACGCGCCTCAACTCATTCAGCGATGAGGAGAAGGCAATCCTAATCAACTGGGGCTACGTGCAATGCGACTTGGCAGTCAGATCATACTACCTGACCCAAGCAACACCGCCAAACTTAATGCCGTTTCCGGAGTTTAGTTTCGTCAATCCGAAGGTCAAGAAGAAATAGCGAAAATTAGCGGGAAGTCTTAGAGGGTGTGTGAGAAATATTGTAAAGTCGCCTAGAAGTAGCTTGGTGCAAGCTGGGGGTAGGAGTGTAACTTGGGGATATGAACCGGAGAGCATATCCCAGTGATTTGACGCATTCCCAGTGGGAGCATTTGGAGGCTTTGTTGCCTCCCACGTCGGCCAGAGGGCGGCGACGGACAGTGGAACTAAAGGAGGTGGTAAACGGCATACTGTACGTATTGCGAGGCGGCATACCGTGGCGAATGGTGCCCATGACCTGCCACCCTGGGGCACAGTGTGGTGGTACTTCCGAAAGTGGCGGGCCGATGGCACTTGGGAGCGGGTTGAGGAGGCGCTGCGGAGCCAGGTCCGAGAGAGGGAAGGACGGGATGCTACACCCAGCGCTGCCATCATTGACAGCCAGTCGGTGAAGGCCACGGAAAAGGGGGGCCTCGGGGCTATGACGCCGACAAGAAGGTATCTGGGCGCAAACGCCACATCGTAGTGGATACGACCGGCCTGCTCTTGGCAGTAGTGGTACATGCGGCCAACATCCAGGACCGGGACGGCGCCAAGTTGGTGCTGAGCAAGCTGCTGGGCCGGTTCCCCAGGCTCCAGTTGATCTGGGCCGATGCCGCCTATGCTGGCCAACTGGTGGAGTGGGCTTGGGCCGCTGGGGGATGGATATTGAGCGTGGTGCGGCGCAATCCAGACAGCCATCGCTTCGAGGTACTGCCTCGCCGGTAGGTGGTGGAGCGCACTTTGGCGTGGTTGAGCCGCTGCCGACGGCTCAGCAAGGATTTCGAGGAACTGCCGGAAACCAGCGAGGCATGGGTTCATATAGCGACGGTCCACCTGATGCTCAAGAGACTCAAACCAACCTGACCTCTATTTCTCACACACCCTCTAAGGGAAGCACCCCACAATATGAAAGTCTCCCTCAAAGTAGAACACTCGGATATCCACCTAAACTCCGAGAATCCGGGCCGCAGAGCATGACCAAGCGGTAAGATGGGGGAGGTTACATTGGTCCTGCTCTCGTAGGCCATTCTGTAAAGCACACCCTCAACTGATGGCAACGCGTTGTCAGTATTGCTTCGAGTCATAACCTTCCCCATTCACAACCCTTAATATAGCCCCAATCCGCCGCGCCGTGTCAGTGAAGTGCTGCACCTCCTCCGGCAGCAGATTTCGGCCCAGGACCTTGCTGTCCCGGTAAGACATCCACTTCTTCAGCACCTGATATCCGCCCAGCTTGTAGTTCCACACGGTGGTGGGGACGTTGCTCCACCAAGCGTTTTCGTTCAGGTAAACATCGACCGTGGTATCGCCCAGCACGGCAACCACAGCACCCAACGCCCCCCGCTCCACGGCGGTGTATTCCCGCCGCACGACACGGCCTTGGCCCGGCATTACGGCGTCTCCAGCACCGAAATACCCCCAGCCGGCGGTTAGCGCGAAATCGTCGCCCGCCATATTCCGCCCATCGGCTGTGGATGGGATGGCGATGGCCGCTAGGTCCTGGCGCAGCGCCCCGGCGGTCACTCCCGCCACCGGCGTCTCTGGATCCAGCAGAGCGGCCAACTGCCGACCCCGCTCGGCAGATGTCCTCAGTTCATGGGCAGCGCCGGGGGCGTCGCCGTCGGGCCAGCCCGGTAGCGGGATGCGGGGCCATTCCATTCGCAGCGCCCCCGCGTTGGCCTCCCGGTAATCCTGGTCGTGCAGTACCGCCAGCGTGTGGTGGAACAGGTCCGCCACCCCCAAACCCAGACGCTCCAGGTAGCCCTGGGCTGTTTGCGACAAGTTGGGGCGGCGTTGCAGCCCGTCTCCGCCCAGCCCCAGGCCCTCATCCCGCAGCCATGCAGGAAACATATTGGCGCCCCACTCGATCAAATGGAGGGACGCCATATGTGTCGTGACTGTGGCCTGCGGTTCGGTCTCATCACGTCGAAGACGGGGAACTGCGGACAACCACAGGTTGCCGGCGAAAACATGCGGCCTGTAATCAGGACGCTTTTCGTTGAGCAGCTTCGTGTCTGCCTCCCAGTAAAGCCAGCGTGTGTCAAATGGTCGGTGACAGTAGCGGATGAATCCAGCCTCCGCCGGGCCACCACGTCTAAGAAGTGTGTCGCGCACATCTCGCGCATTAAATCGTGCCGTGACATTCATAACTGCCGGGTAACGCAGCTCAATTTCATCATGGCTGAGATCGGGGCTGAAGTAGTCAGTGACGCGGGACTTGAGACGGTCAATATCGGTGTCCACTAGAAACCTGTCGCGATTGGTATTAACGCCACAAAAATATACGGGGAATATCTCTAACAGCGTCGGCCAGTCGCTCCAACCTTGGCTGACCGCCATCGGTTTGAATGGCAGACCGTGCGCAAGTTGGGGCTGTATGTCTGTATATCCCTCGTTAATTTCGGTGTGGTTAAGACTGTCTATTAATGCCGACCGACGCTCTTCTGCTTTCGCATGATGGAAGTCGCGGTAGCGGATACGTCCGCTTCCGGCTTGTTCGTCTGCAGCCCCGGACTTGGACAGCAATGTGATTGCTGTGCCCACTTTGATTCCAGGCGACTGGCCCGTAATGGCAAAGACTGTCTCACTGGTTCGTCCGTCTGGGGCGTACTCTGAAATAATTCGGTCACCATGCAGATTATCAATGCGTATCGCGTCAAATGTCTCCAGGTAACGCTCCCGCATCCCTGCGAATGACAAGCCATCCAGCCATGAGTAGTTGGAGATGAAGCAGACCACTCCCCGCCCGGTCTTCTCCACAATGCGCCGCTCCGCCATACGGAAGAAGCGGACGTATAGATCGTGAAGTGCCCTCGTATCAGGCAGTTGTACCCGTTTCGCTGACCTATATGCGTCCAACAACCGTTGTTCTTCCTCGACCGCCATCCCGGCGAACCCGTTGTAGGGCGGGTTGCCCAGGATGACCAGCACCGGCGTGTCCTGCTTCACCCGCTCGGCGCGGTCGCGCTCCTCCTCCAGCTCCGGGAAGGGCAGCGGCTTCTGCGTCCTCGGCTCCCAGCCGGTCAGGGCGTTGGTCAGGAACACCCCGGCCCGCTCGTTGCCGTCCTCGGACAGTGGCGCGTCCAGGGCCTCCATCGTCAGGCCGACTTGGAGGTGGGCCACCACGAAGGGCGCGGGCATGATCTCGAAGCCGAACACCCGCTGCGTCGCCGCCTGCTTCACCCTCGCGCCGGTGAGGGCGCCCAGGCCCTTGTCCCGCAGGTTGGCGGCGATGCGCTTCAGCGTCTCGGCCAGGTAGGCTCCGGTGCCGCAGCAGGGGTCGAGGACGTACACGTTTTCGGCGGCCAGCCCGTCCTCGATGCCGAGGTCGTCCTTCAGCGCGTGGTCGACGCGGGCCACCATGTAGCGCACCACCTCGGCCGGGGTGTACCAGACGCCGAGCTGCTTGCGCAGGGCCGGGTCGAAGGCCTCCAGGAACGGCTCGTAGAAGTAGGGCACTGCCTCGCCCTCGTTGAACCGGGCGAAAAAGGCCTCCCGATCCACCCGGTCTAATGCCGCCGCCGTCCAGTCCAGCACCTCCACCAGGTCCAACGACTGCAACTGTACGGGGCTGGTCACCTGCTGGAACAGGGCCTGCATGATGGGAGCGCGCAGGTGCCACACGGAGGTGCGCCAGTCGAAGGGGCCTGCCGGAGCCGGAGTCTGCCGAGCCCACAGCACCCAGGCTGAAAAGACGCCGTAGAATAGCGTCTGCACCAGCGTCGATCGGAAAAAGGCCGCACCCCGCTCGCCCTCGAAACGCACGCCCAGGGCCTCCTCCAACGCCGACCTAACGGCGTTCAGGGACGATGCGTCGCCCGATGCCTCGACGCGGGCCAGGCCGTCGCGGGCGTAGGAGGCCAGCAGCCGGGCCAGGTCGCGGGGTTCCGCCAGCGTGGCCCGGTGGGACAGGGCGCGGCCCAGGTACTCGGCCAGCGCCGGGCCGACGTTGTTGGCGAAGGCGCGGGGGTGTTGCAGCTCGACCTCGAAGTCGGCGGCGGAGTCGGCCAGCCGGAAGGTCTCCAGCTTGGTGGGTTGACCTAGCGAGTCCTCGCCGAGCAGCACGAAGTCGCGGGTGTTGGTCACCAGAACGAGACGGTAGCGCTGCCAGTAGCGGCTGACCTGGGCGCTGTCGGCGGTGACCCAGGCGTCGTCGCCGGCGGCCTTGACCTCCACCACACCGCCCTCCGGCGTCTGACCCTGCTTGGGCTGGCCCTTCGACACCTGCCTGGCGGCATACAGGCCGAAGTCGGGATGTCCCGCGCCCTGCTGCGCCAACTGGCTGACGCAATGCACCCTGGGCCTCAGTGAGCCGCCCACGGCGTTCAGCAGGTTGCCCAGCGGGAGGTAATAGGACAGTTCGCCGGTGCCGCCCCCCGTCGCACGGATGCGGCGCAGCTCGGCGAGGTACTCCTCCACCGCCGCTGTCAGCTTTCTTCCGGTTGCCGCCATTTTCCTGTGTCTATCTCCTTCGTCTACGAACTCCGGCGGGCTATCAGGGCAAGTACTCCGGGTCCACCAGCAAGTCCGGGGCTTCCATCCCCAGGGCGTCGGCCACCGCTTTCAGGGTCTTGAACCTGGGGGACTGCTCCCCATGCTCCAGTCTTACCAGGGTGGCCCTCCCGATGTCCGCAGCGCGGGCCAGCGCCACCTGGGTCAACCCGGCCGACTCCCGGTAACGCCGCACCCTGTCGCCGATGGTCTGCCTCCCCAGTGCCGCTATGGCCTCAATGGTTGGCCGGTAGGTTGCGTCGCAATACTGCCTGGCGAAGTCCCAGGGAATCTCAATGCTCTCGCCTCTGGCAGTTTGCAGCACCATCTCGTAAGGGTTGGGCAACTCCAGGCCGGAGATGCCCTCGCGGTCCCTGACTTCAGGAACTTCCTTGTAGGGTATGAGACCCTTCAGTCCATCGGCGAAGCTCAGCTCGATGCCGTCATCCAACAGGCTGGCGGTGGTCATCATCCGGTTGGCGTTTCTCACCAGCACCACATCCATCGGCTACCTCCTGTGGATGGCGTCCGAAGTCGCCCTGATCTCCGACGCGTGTCTCGCGTAAGCCTGCATGATGTCCCGGAAGTTGCCGGGAGGAGGCTGGTCCATGTAGGCGCCCCCGTTCAACTCAATCCGGCAGACGTCCTCGTTTCCAACCCAAACATGCACGTGCGGCGGATCGAAGGCGTTTCCCCTGGTGTTCACCACAAAGCGAAACTGCCCCTCCACCGCCACCGTAGGCATTCCACATCCCCCGGAGCGGCGCCCATCGCCATGCTGCCACAGCGCATCAAGTGTATCAATTCACGACACACGCCGTAAAGTCCCAGGAGGCTTCGCCAATCGCGGGAAGCACCGCTTCCTACGTGGGTACCTGCGTTCATTCACTTTGCCCACTGGCTTTTGGCTGTGTTTCCGCAGAGCCATGGACCGCGTCCAAAGTTTGCCAATCGGCGCTTTTCACCGGCGCGGGAAACCGGGACAATTGTTCCCGGCATGGGGACGAAGGGATAATGGAGCCCTTCATGGCGTGAGTCGCGGGGCGGCCCCACAACTGGCACCGGCGTCACTGGGGGCCGGAACCTTGGAACAATCCTACCGGCGCCCCGAAAGAGTACAGGCCGATAAGGAGAGTCCAGCATGGACGGCGCGGTCACAAGGGAAGAGGCGGCAGCCCGGTGGCGACTGGACCTTGAGGACGCGGAAGCCGGCAGCCAGCAGGCCTGGCTCGGGGAGATCACCGCCGGAATGTCGGAGTTCGAGCGGCTGACCCTGATAACCGAAATCCTCATGCCCGTGCGGAACGAACTCTCGCTGGAGTTCGAGGAAACGCAGCAGCAGGACCAGCCATCCCAGCAGCCTGCCGGGGGCAGCCACGGCGATGACGACAGGACCGGCGACCAGGAGGAGGAGACCGGAGAACTCGGCGCCAACCAGGTCTATTCGGTCATCCTGGCCACGGCGGCAGCCTGTAACAGGTGGCTCAAAGAGAACCTGGGGCCGGGACTTAAGGCCGGCGGGCAGGACTTCGAGACCCCGATGACCCTGGAACCGGCCAGCGACATAGACCACTGGGCTAGGGAACGGGCCAGGCCCATGATGGAAGAACCGGACGGTGCCGACGGCATCGAAAGCTGGCTGCACTGGGCGGACCTCAGAACGGCTCGCACCCTGCCGGAGGAGACCGCGCCCCGGGAGGAATGGAGCGAAGCCCTGGGCCGCAGCATGGCCCTGGTCAGGGAGGCCGTCCACCGGCTGACCCTGACCAGGCTCCACATGAGAACCGGCGACCGGACCGTGCTGGAAGCCAACGTCGCGGCCCAGATCACCGAGAACGTCTACCGCGTTGTCACCTGGCTTGCCAGCACTCTACAGGCCTGGGGCATAGCCCTGGTCCGGCTGCACAGCTCCGTTCCCGAACTGGACGACGGTGCCTGAAGGCACTGCCCGCCCCAACGGAAAACCAGTTTCCCAGTTACTCCCAACCCCCGTTTCCGCCCGTCCGGGCATGGAATCGTCAATCCATGCCTATCTTCACGACGTATACCTTATATCAGACCTACGAATACTTTTGTTGAAATCCCCAGCGAAGCGGGGGCAACCGACCCGGGAAAGAACGGGAGGAAACCGTCGAGGGGAGTGGAGATACAGTGATGGCGCAACGGGAACAATTGAGTGACGAACAGCGACGTCTGCTGAAAATCACCGCCAGGATGCCCCTGGCCAGCGTGGCCAACCTGGCTCCGGTGCTGGGCCTGGACGAGGACAGGGTAAGGAGGATGCTGGGTAACCTGCGGCGGGGCGGCTGGGTAACCTCGGTGGTGCGGGGCATGACCGAGCGCCGTCAGCACCGCTGGTTCCTGACCCGCCGCGCCGTGGACCTGCTCTACGTCACCGATCACCAGCACCCGGCACCCAGGGAGGAGGCAAGGGCGACAGGCCTGGCCGCCTTCCACCCCGAGGGGGAACTGCCCGCAGACTACCGGGAGCGGTTCGCCCTGGACCACGACCATCCGGTACACCTTGAGAGCCAGGGGGGCTCTCCCTTTGCCGCAGGTGATACGGCCAACGAAAACGGCGGCGGCCCCGACCACGAGCATCCGCCCTGGACCGCCACGTCGCGGGGCATCGAGACCTCCCTGCGCCGCCTGGCCATGCTGGAGCCGGTCTACAAGCTGGCCCCCGACCTGGTTCACAGCGGCAGGGTCAACCGGCTCTTTGACGACACGGCGGCCTCCAGGGAGGTCAGGATGACCGACTTCCGGCTGCTGCGCCACGGCGGCTTCTACCACGCCGTGGCCCGCTACGGCCCCGACGTCTGGACGCCCTTCACCTACGCCGGTCTCCACGCCACCGAGCGGGTCCTGCGGCGCAAGGAGCAGCACCGCTTCTGGGGCGTTGACTGCTACTCCCACGAGGAGGACCGCTACCTCCGCATCGGCAACCGGGTCTTCTACGAGGACCCGGACCAGGAGGTGGAGCCCTCGGCCCAGGTGGTGGTGGCCGTGGACGCCTGGGCCAGGGAACTGGCCCGCAGCACCCTGAGCGACAACACCCCCACGCTGTTCTGCACACCCGACGGCCGGTGCACCCCCGCCGTGGAACTGCGCCCCTCCCGGGACCTGGTGTCCGACCCCTCGGAACACCCCTCCGTCGGCAGGCCCGAGTCCGCCGAGCTGTGGCTGAGGCAGAACCCGGACATGGAGACCATCGACGGCAGGACGGCCCACCGGCTGTTCCTGACCATCTGCCAGTTCCCCGCCATGCGCGCCTCCTGGCTCCGGGAGGTGGTGGGCGGGTCCTCCGGTGAGGTCTCCCGTCACCTGAGGCGGTTCGTGGACACGGGCCTGGTGGCGGTTTACGACGGGCGGCACTACCTGTCGGACCTGGGGATGAGGCGGGCGGCCAACATGAGCCGGGTGCTGCCCTCGGTGATCAAGAGCCGCCACGGGGCCTACCTGGACCGCTGGTACCGGGAGCACGAGGAGCATCACAACGACGGGGTGAACCGGCTCGTGGTGCGCTTCGCCCGTGAGGGCGTTGAGGCCGTCGCCGGCTGGCGGGGGGAGATCAACGTTCCCGGCCTGACCCAGGTGCGGCCCGACCTGCTGGTGCAGGTGAGCGAGGGCACCCTGGGAGCGGGGGCCCACTGCATCGAGTTCGAGCGCAACGCGGTGTCTCCCCAGGAGGTGGAGCACAAGCTGGGCCCCTACCGCCGGATGGCGGCAGCGGGCCGCGCCCTGCCGTTGCTGATGGTCTGCGAGACGGCGCGGGGGCGGCGCAACTTCAGAAACGCCGCCCGGGGATTGCCCATGCTCACCACCACCCTGGAGCGGGCCCTGGCCGGGCCGGTGACCGGGGCGGTCACGGTGTGGAGCCGGAACGGGGTGCCGGCGGCGCTCCACTGCCGGTGACCTTGGTAAAGTGTCGTTTGAGAATGTTTCACAACCGCCGGTCAGCGCTGGTAGTTGCGCCGGAATTCGGACACGTACCGCCGTCCCAGGAGGTCCGCGTTTTCGACCAGCCAACCGGCCAGCCTGGTGGTCCCGGCCGGCGGCCTGTCCGAGGTCGGCAGTCCCGCCATCAGCCCGTCGACCTCGTCCCTGGTCAGCACAACGTCTCGTAGCATCAGGCCGGCCAGCCGGGTCAGGGTGAACTCCAGGGACGGCGGCGTGTGCACCAGCCGGACGCGGGCGTTGACCGCCTGGGTCAGCAGCCGCAGCAACTCCTCGAAGGTGAATGTGTCCGGCCCAGCGGCGTCAGCGACGAAGCTGTCGCTGCCTAATCCCGCCGCCACCGCCTGGGCCGCCAGGTCCCCGGCGTAGATGGGCTGGACCCTGTAATCGCCGTTCTCGAAGACGGGGAACACCGGGAACCGCCGCAGCGCCCAGGCCATGTTGTTCAGCAGCAGGTCGCCCTCGCCGAAGACCAACGTGGGCCGGATGATGGCGCAGGACATCCCGCTCGCTTTCAGTATCTCCTCCACCTGCCCCTTGCTCCGGAAATAGGGCAGCCTGGACTCCACGGAGGCATTCGCCACCGAGAAATGGACCACCCTTCTAACGCCCGCATCGGCGGCCGCGTCGAACAGGACCTTCGTGTTTTTCACCGCCTGGTCGAAGGTGTTCCACCCCCGCCCGAACCGAATCCAGTAGGTGTTATAGAGGACGCCCGCTCCCTCCATCGACCGGCGCAGCCCGTCCGGGTCGGAAAAGTTCAGGGGAGCCGCCAGCACCAGGCCGCCGAATGGGTCCGCCCGTCCGGATTTGCGGGTAAGCGTCCTGACGCTAACGCCCTCGTCAAGCAGGCGCCGGGCCACGTACCTGCCGGTGTAGCCGAAGGCCCCGGTGACCACGGCCTGGTCGGGGTGGGGCACGGGTCAAGACTCCCTTCGGACAATGGCGCGGCGGCTCATGCGGCGACCGGTCCTTCCGGCTCCGCCGCATCGGGCAGGGCCATGCGGTAGCCCACCCGGGGCTCGGTGTGGATGTAGAGCGGGTTGTCTGCGTCGTCCCCCAGCTTGCGGCGCAGGTTGGCCAGCACGGTGCGCACCGGACGCAGATCGGCGCCGGGCTCCAGCTCCCAGACCTGTTGCAGCAGGCAATCGTAGGTGGTCACCCGCCCGGCGTTGGCCGCAAGCTTCGCCAGGGTGCGGTACTCGATGGCGGTGAGCCGCACCGGGCTGCCCCCCAGGGTCACCACCCGCCGCGCGTAATCGACGGCCAGGTCCCCCAGCACGAAGGGCTCCGACGGCTCGGGCAGTTCCTGCCGACGCAGCGCCGCCCGGATGCGGGCCGCCAGCTCCGTGGGCGAGAAGGGCTTGATCACGTAGTCCGTCGCCCCCATGTCGAAAGCCCGGGCCACCAGCTGATCCTGGCCGTAGGCCGACAGGAAGATCACCGGCACCCGGGCGATGTTCAGCAGTGACTGCATCAGCTCCACCCCGTCGATGCCCGGCAGCACCAGGTCCAGCAGCGCCAGCCGGGGCCGCTGCTCGGCCATCAGCCGCAGCGCCTCCTCCGGGTCCCCGGTGGCCACCGGCGCGAAGCCGGCCTGAGTCAGGGTCTCCCGGACGTACCTGAGCGCCTGGGGGTCGTCGTCCACCGCCAGCACCCGCACCTGCTCCGCCCCCGCCGTCCGCCTGGGGGTGCGGGCGGCGCGCCTGACCGGCGCCACGGGAGAGACGTAGCCGGCCGCCTCCACCACCGGCAGGGTGAAGGTGAAGGTGGCCCCCAGCCCCGGCCCGCCGCTCTCGGCCCAGATCCGCCCCCCGTGGGCCTCCACGATCCCCCGGCAGATGGCCAGCCCCAGGCCCGTGTCCCCGCCCTGCTCCTCGCCCCCCACCCGGGAGAACTTGCGGAACAGGTGGGGCAGGCGCTCCGCCGGTATGCCCCGGCCCTCGTCGGAGACCGACACCGCCACGTGGACCCCCTGGGCCACCGCGCCCACCCGGATGGGCGACGCCTCCGGCGAGTTCCGGGCCGCGTTGGCAAGCAGGTTGCCCAGCACCTGCACCAGCCGCAGCCGGTCCGCCATCACCCAGGGCAGCTCCGGCGCCAGGTCCGCCTGGACGGCGTGGCGTCCCCCGCCGGCCCGGAAGGCGTTGGAGGCCTCCGCCACCAGCACCCCCAGCTCCGCTGGCGCGGGGGAAACCGCCAGCTCCCCGGTCTCGATGCGGGCCACGTCCAGCAGGTCGCTGATCAGCCGCCGCATCCGGTCGGTCTGCTCGTCGATGATCCGCAGGAACTGGGTCATCTCCGAGGGGTTCAGCCCCGCCGCCGGGTCCAGCAGGCTGGCAACCGACCCCTTGACCGAGGTCAGGGGGGTGCGCAGCTCGTGGCTCACCATGGCCAGGAACTCGGCCCGCATCCGCTCCAGTTCCTGCAGGGGGGCCATGTCCTGGAGGGTGACCACTACCGACTCCACCTCCCCGGCCTCCGTCCGCATGGGGGTGACGTTGACCAGGACGGCAATGGACCGGCCGTCGGGCACGGTGAGGACCAGCTCCTCGGCCCGCATGGTCTCAGCGATGCTCAGCAACTGCGAAAAAGGCTGTTCCGCCAGCGACACCTCCCGGCCGTCGGTGAAGCGGACGGTCAGGGTCTCCAGCAGCCGCTCGCCGGGTTCCCCCGGGTCGACCAGTCCGTCGACCATCCTCCTGGCCTCCCGGTTGAAGGAAACCGGCGTTCCCGTCCGGGCGTCGAAGACCGCCACCCCCACCGGCGAGGTGTTGATCAGCGTCTCCAGGTCGGACCGGGCCCGTTGCTCCTCCCGGTAGCGGCGGGCGTTGGCCATAACCAGCGCCGCCTGGGAGGCGAACATCACCAGGGCCTCCTCGTCCTCGCCATTGAACTCCGGACCGGTCGTCTTCTCAGCCAGGTATATGGCACCGATGCGCTCGCCGCCGTGGCGGAGCACCACACCCAGGAAGGACAGCGGGGGATTGAACGGCATGGGTGGCCGGAACCCGGGAAGGCCCAGGGAATCCAGGTGGCCCTGCAGGTCCGGCAGTCGCGTCGGCCCCGGCAGCTGTTCAAAGAAATCGCAGTACTCCGAACCGGTCATCCCGGTCCAGAGCAGCTCCTCCTCGGAGGGAGTAATTCCGAAGCTCAGAGAGCCCTCGGCCTGGATATCTCCCGTCTCATCGAAGGGCGCCAGCAGCCCGTAGCGGGCCTGGGTCAGGGCGCAGGCGCTGTCCAGGACGCCTTGGAGCACCGTGTCGAAGTCCAGGCTTTCGTTGATGCGCAGGCCGGCCTCACTCAGCCGGGACAGCCGCTCCCTTAGCGCCTCGATCTCCCGCAACAGCCGGTCCTGGTCCATTCCTCCCACCTCCTCGCGGCGAGCCTGGTTTTGGGTCAACCGGGTCCATTATGGCAGTGTGAGCAAATAATAACAAGAACTCATAACTAATTGGCTACAATACTCACGGCAATATAATGCCGCTCTGTTAAAATCAGTGGGCGAACCAGTCCTAGGACCGGGAGATACTGGCTTGGCCTTCGACCCGGAACAATCCGGGCAGCCGGTGGCGCCATCCCCCCTGGCGCGGATGCCCAGTGCCGGGCCGTCGCAGGGGCCCGGACCGTCACCGGGTTCCGGCCCGGCCCGGCGGTTCCCCCGTTGACCGCTGCAATGACGCCCGCGGCTGATTCCTCCTGCGTTGCAGGGACAGTCGCATTTACCCCCCTGACAGGGGTATGTAAAGGATTTTCAGGGGGGCGCGTGGTAGGTGATTTCCAAGTTGGTCTTGTGTTTGGGCCAGGGTTCGGGCAGCAGCCAGACCCTGGTCCAGAGCCTGCCCTTGAGCATCAGGCGTCTCAGCCAGTTTATGCCGTGGCGCAATATGCCGACGGTGCGCACCGGACGGCTCCGAGGGTCCCGATGATTGGGAGCCAAAGCTTTGGTCGGAGTTCTCAGGTTGCCCGGGGCAATCCGGCGGTCATTTGCGTCCTCCACCCTGGTGCCGTAGGCCAAGGCCAGCAGCGTCGCCACCGAAAGCACCAACCAGTGGCGCAAGATGCGGGCCGGGTCGACGCGTCTGGTCTTGTCCCACTTCCAGCCCACGCTCTTGATGGCCTCGAAGCGCAGTTCGATCCAGAAGCGGAGAGCATACCAACTTACCCCGGCTTCCCGGGGCGGCAGGCCGGTGAGGATGATCCAGGGTTCCTCCTGCTCGACGTCCCAGACCACCAGGAGAGCGCAATGACGTTTGGCCTTGGAGGTGCTGAAGGCAGTCCCTGGCCGACCCAGGCGGTGTCGGGGCGGGTGAGAAAGGCGTGGGCGGAGGACCTCTTCGACGGCCTCGGTAGCCTGACCCTGTTGAATCTCTACAACAACCGCATAGGTTCGTTGCCGGAGGATGTCTTCGACGGACTCAGTGAATTGGAAACACTGAATCTCAAATACAACCAGATCAGCTCCCTGCCTGACGAGGTATTCTCCGGTCTGTACAACCTGGAAATCCTCTACCTTGGGGACAATCCCGGCGCTCCCTTCACGTTCACTGCCGCGCTGGAGCAGCGGGGCGACAACGGCGCGGTGGTCCATGTTGACGAGGGCGCACCGTTCGACATGGCCGTCACCTTGAACTTCACGGCCGGTGATCTCTCCACCAACCTCGTCGTCCGCGTTAACGGCGGCGGACTGAGGAGCAGTGTCATTAACACCCCATTAGGCAACGACGACGGCGTCACGGTCACCGTTGTCGGCGCCGTTTTCCTGGAGGGTTCACACCAGGGCATCCAGACCGGTACCGGCGATAGCCTGACTCTCGCTTCTACATCTACGGCTGACGCGGGCAGTGAGAACACTCAGGCCACCGGGGCGCCCACCATAAGCGGCACAGCGCAGGTGGGCCAGACCTTGACAGCGGACACCTCCGGAATTGCGGATACGGACGGCTTGACCAACGTGACCTACAGCTACCAGTGGCTGGCCGACGACACCGAGATCGACGAGGCGACGAATTCCACATACACGCTCCAGTCGTCCGACAACGGCAAGGTCATCAAGGTACGGGTGAGCTTCACGGACGATGCAGACAATGATGAGTCGCTGACCAGCGAGGCGACGGAAGCGGTAGTTGTGGGCGGGCTCTGAAATTACCCCAGTCACACAGGCGACAAGCTCCACCCATAAAGGACTGGGTTGTAGTTCGCGCCTGCCTCTATAGGAGCCGTGTTGAAGCAAGCCGACGAAACGGACCGAGAAAGCCCGACGCCGCGAGACCGACTCTCCAGGCTGAATGAGGCCAGCCTCCGCATCAACGAGAGCCTCGACTTCGGCACGGTGCTCCAGGGGGTTCTGGACAGCGCGCGAGAACTCACAGAGGCTCGATACGGAGGACTCTCGACCATTGACGACGAAGGACAGCCGATGGACTTCGTCACGTCTGGTACGACACCGGAGGAGCACCAAGCGCTGGCCGAGACGCCGGACGGCCTGCGTTTCTTCGAGTACCTCATGGGGTTGTCCGCACCGCTGAGAATCCCTGACATGCTCGGTCACTTCAGGTCGCTGGGCCTGCCCGAGTTCCATCCTCCGATACCGGCGAAGTCCTTCCTGGCGACTTCGCTCCGTCACCAGGGCAGAGCCCGGGGCGTCATTTACCTTGCGAACGGAGAATGCGGGCGGGAGTTCTCTCCAGTGGACGAAGAGATGCTGGTGATGTTCGCCTCCCAGGCGGCGCTGGTCATGGCCAACTCCCGCCGCTACCGGGAGGAGCAGCGGGCCCGGTCCGACCTGGAGACGCTTGTGGACATTGCGCCCGTGGGCGTGCTGATCTTTGACGCGAAGACGCGGGACCTCGTGTCGCTCAACCCGGAGACGAGACGCATCGTGCGCGGCCATCATGCGCCCGGCCATACCCTCGCGGAGATCCTCAGCGTGTTGAGCTTCCGGCGCCCGGATGGCCGCGAGGTCACCCCTGCGGAGCTGCCAACAGAGCGGGCGATAAGCACCGGCGAGACGGTGCGGGCCGAGGAGCTCGTCATCCAGCTCCCGGACGGCCAGGCGGTGACCACGGTGGTCAACGTCGCGCCCATCTTCTCGGAAGAGGGCGAGATCGTGTCGGTCGTCGCCACCATACAGGACATGACGCCGCTGGAGGAGCTTGAGCGGCTGCGGGCAGAGTTCCTCGGCATGGTGAGCCACGAGCTAAGGGCTCCCCTGGCCGCCATCAAGGGGTCGACGGCCACCCTTCTGAGCACGGCGTCCCCCTTCGACGCCGCAGAGATACGCCAGTTCCTGGGCATCATCGACGAGCAGGCAGACCGGATGCGGAGCCTGATCAACAACCTCCTCGACGTCACCCGGATCGACGCGGGCATGCTCTCGGTGACCGCTGAGCCCACGGAGGTGTCTGATGTGATCGATGAGGCAAGGAAGGCCTTCCTGGTGGGCGGCTCCCGGAACGGGATCGAGGTCGATATTCCGGAGGGTCTGCCCCGGATAGCCGCAGACAGGCAGCGGATCATGCAGGTTCTAAGCAACCTCCTCTCCAATGCGTCCAAGCACTCGCCCGAGTCGTCGGCCATAACGGTCACCGCGTCGCAGAAGGAGTTCCACGTTCTCATATCCGTCGAGGACGAGGGGGCAGGGGTATCTCCCGAGCGCCTGCCCAACCTGTTCAAGAAATTCTCACAGGTCGGTGCCGAGGAAGTGGTCCCCGACATCGACGGGATGGGCCTTGGTCTGGCGATCTGCAAGGGAATCGTCGAAGCTCACGGTGGCCGCATATGGGCAGAGAGCGAAGGGCCGGGACTCGGAGCGCGGTTCAGCTTCACGATTCCGTCCCTCGAAGAGGTCGTAGATGTCTCAGCGAGCGGCGACGGCGGGGCACCGCCTGGCTCGGCGCAGAGAGCGGCGGGGCGGGCGCGCATTCTGGCGGTGGACGACGAGCCGCAGACGCTGAGGCACATCAAGAGCACTCTCTTGCAGGCGGGCTTCGCCCCGCTCGTGACGGGCGACCCCAGGGACGTGGAAGCCCTGATCGAAGCGGAGAGGCCGCACCTCATCCTGCTGGACCTGGCGCTGCCCGGGACCGACGGATACGGTCTGCTGAAGCGCATCTCCGGCATCACCGACGCTCCGGTGATATTCGTGTCCGGCCGCTCGGAAGAGCAGATCATCGAAAGGGCCTTCGAGATGGGCGCCGCCGACTACGTGGTCAAGCCCTTCTCGCCGACGGAGCTGGTGGCCAGGACCAGAGCCGCGCTGCGCAAGCGGGCGGCGTTCGGTCAGAGACAACCGACGGAGCCCTACGAGACGGGGGACCTCAAGATCAGCTACTCGGAGCGCCGTGTGACGGTTGCCGGTCAGACCGTCCAGCTCACAGCGACGGAGTACAGGCTGCTCGTCGAGCTTTCCGCCAACGCCGGCAGGGTACTGACCTACGACCAACTGTTGCAACGGGCCTGGGGGTTCGACTACTCCGGCAATCCAAGGCTCGTGCAGGCCTTCGTCAAGACGCTCCGGCGCAAGCTGGGCGACGACACGAAGCGCCCATCATACATCTTCACGGAGTTTCGCGTGGGATACCGGATGCCAAGAACCTGACCCATGGAGCGACTCGAGCGAGACGCCTCCTAAAAGGAGAGACGAGGTCATGGCCGTACGCATAGTAACCGACAGCACCTGCGACATCACGACCGACATGGCCGAGGAGTTCGGTCTTACCGTGATCGCGCAGAGCATTCACTTCGGCACAGAGAGTTTCAAGGACAACGTCACGATAACGCCGGATGAGTTCTACCCGATGCTGGTCACCAGCCCTGAACTGCCGAAGACCTCACAAGCATCGCCCGGCGAGTTCAGGGACGCGTACGACGTGGTGGGCGTCGAAGCGGACGGCATTGTGTCGGTCCACATATCGTCCAGGATAAGCGGCACCTTCAACTCGGCCCTCCAGGGAGCCGCGCAGTCGTCGGCTTCCTGCCCCATCGAGGTCGTAGATACCCTGCAGGCCTCCATGGGAGCCGGTCTGGTCGTTTTGGCGGCCGCCGAGTCAGCTGCGAGGGGCGCAGCTCACAGTGAAGTCGTTGCGGTCGCCCAGGACGCCGTGCGACGAGCCCAGTGCATCTGCCTGTTCGAGACGCTGGAGTACCTGCGGAAGGGCGGACGCATCGGCAAGGCCCAGGCACTGCTTGGCTCCGTCCTCCAGGTCAAGCCGATGGTCATCGTCCGGGACGGCGAGGTCCATGCACTGGGCAAGACCCGTACGTTCGCCAAGGCCTTGGCCCATATGATGCAGGCGGCGCGCGACTTTGCGCCGGTCGACTCACTGGCAGTCATGCACAGCACCACGCCGGGGGTGGCGGCGGAGGTGGCGGACGGCCTCAGAGACATGCTCCCGGAGGGGGCCGAGCCTTACGTCACCCGCTTCGGCCCGGCGCTCGGAGTCCACACGGGTCCGGGGGCCATCGGAATAGCGCTTCTGCAGGCCGCCACTTAGGCGATTGGCATGACGGCCTAGACTGCCTAGACGTTCCTCCAGGTAAGCCCCACTACCCGGCCGCCGCCCACCGCGCCCGCTCTCCCCGTCAGCGGCTCGATGCACAGAGGTGTGTCAGCCGTCTGATCAAGGCACAAGAACGCTGGCGTCCTGCGTGCCGGGTCGCGCGTCGTCCCGGTCCCTCCGGCCCTCCCACTATCGCCGCTTCTGGGCTTCCACCCAATGGCGCCGAATCGCTCACCTTTGTAGCCGGCAATAGGGAGCGGTGGGGAACACAGCCTCCATATCCGGAAACCTTCGCAAAACCTTCGCAACTCCGGGCTTGAAATTCGCCATGGCTTCGCACGCACTCCGTAATCTGTTTCTTCAAGAAACCGTTGAAAGGAGCGCGTATCGCCGTGAGCATGGAACCCTCCCGGCCACTGTCCCAGAGTGGCCCGGTCCGCATCTCGTCACTCGATCTGGGGGAGTGTGTGGCAGGACTGGTAAATGTCGTAGCCAAGGGGATGGCCGATCAGGTTGCTTCCCACGACCTCATCCCGCTGGAGTTCGCCCTTCTCAGGGCCTTTCTGAGGCAGGAGGAGTGGACCACGACCCAGCTGGCCCAGGTGCTCCCCGTCAAGCCGTCCCGCATCAGCCGCGTGGTCACCAAGCTGGCCGACAGGGGCCTGATAAGCAGGCGGCGTCCACGCAAAGACCGTCGGGTCGTGATACTCACGCTGACCGAAGAGGGGAAGGCGTTTACGGTTGAACTCCACCGGCGCGTACAGGCCCACGACGCCAGGCTCTCTGTGGGTGTGACCGAGCAGGAGATGGTTGCCCTGGCGTCCGCCACCTCCAAGATCATGGCCAACCATGCCTCTCTCTCGCAGTCCCGCAGCTCGCAGCCGCTAGGCGTCCAATGAAATCGCCGAATACATCCCCTGTATGTCAGCGCAAAGGAACCGTGCGCGGCAAGCCACTCCCCAGATGTTTCCGGCGTCCGGAGACGCGCGCCTCAAATGGACCGGAACCATCTGCCGGCCTCAGCCGGTTCGGGAGGGATCTGTGATCCGTTCCGCCGGACCGGTACTGATTCACCTGCTGCCAGCCTCCGCACTGGCCGTGTGCCTGGCCGGAGCGCTGGCCATGTTCCTTGCCTCAACTGCCCACGCCCAGAACAGCGACCTGCCGGTAATCAGCATCACCAACTCCCAGCCCGTGGTGTACGAGGGCGACGACGCGGTCTTCACCCTGACCCGGACCGGGGACACCAGTCAACAGCTGACAGTGGAGGTGGGGACCTATTATCACCAACAACGTTCGAGCACTTTCCAAGTGCACTCAGTCACCTTCGAGGCAAGTTCCGGTACTGCCCCTCTGACCGTAACCGTGGAGCATGACGGCAAGCTCGAAACTCTGGACTATCTCAACGCGGAGATCATCAGCGGCGGGAACAGCCCGTACCGGATCGAGAACATCAACACCGGCAGTGCCGGTGTGTCGGTCCAAGACCGGCTGGTGACCATCGCCGCCAGTCCGGCCAGCATGACCGAGGGGGAAACGGCGACCTTCACCCTCACCCGCCCCGGCTCCACGGACGAGAAGTTGGTCGTAAACATATCCGTTTCCGACCCCGGCTCATTCCTGCGGGGAGACCACTGGGAACCCGGCCCCGTCCTTCCCACCGAGGTGGAGTTCGTCACCGGCTCCAGCACCGCCACATTCACCCTGGACACCAAGGACGACCGGCGGGACATAGCCAATAACACCCTGACGGTTACCGTCGAAAACGGGACCGACTACCATCCCGGCAGTCCCGCCTCCGCCAGCGTCAACGTGACCGACAACGACACGGCGCCGGAGTTGGAATTGAGCGTCGGACAGGAATCCATAGAGGAGGGAGGGTCCACCACCATAACCGTTAGCCGCGTAGGGAGCGACACTACGGCCGCCGTGGACATAGTCGTGGAAAGCGGGTTCCGGGGCCAGTTGAAAAAGAGCTACACCGGCATTGATGCGGGGAGTTCGGATATCGTCTTTACCGTTCGCACCGACGACAACGACCTGGATGAGGCCAACCGGGTGTACGAGTTTAACCTGCTGCGCTATCCCGAGGGATACGGCGCCGACGTTCAGGACGAATACTGGACTGTCAAAGGTTCCTCCACCGCCACTGTCGCCGTAACCGACAACGACCTCCCCGTGCTAGGGGTAGAGGCCATTGCCGAGTCCCGCAATGAGGGGGAGAGCGTCGCGTTTCGCGTGGTGCGGGAAGGGGATATCACCACCGATCTCAACATCTACCTGGAATTCTCCGAGGTCACTCATGTCGTGGACAGGAGCGCCTACCCCTTCGCGAGAAACCTGAGCACCTGGATTTACCAGGGGAATACCAGTTTGGTCAAGAGCTACCTAGCCGAAAGCGGCGACGGCGACGAGCCCGAGGGTTTGCTCACGGCGCGAATCCCCCCGGACCCCACCTACCGGATAGACCCGGCCAGGGCCACCGCTTCGACCCGAATTATCGATACCGACCCGCCGCCCACCATATCCGTCGCCGACACAAGTGCGTCCGAGGGCGACGGTACCATCGATTTCACCGTAACCCTGAGCGCGGCCTCGGGACGGGAGGTGACCGTGGACGCCTACGTCCGGGACGGCACGGCGGTAGGCGGTTCCGACTACAAGCTGGCCGAGGGCGTCCTCGTCTTCCAGCCGGGCCAAGCTTCCCGCACTATTGCCGTCCCGCTGATCGACGACAACCTGTCCGAACCGGACGAGACCCTCACCCTCACCCTCGACAACCCCTCCAACGCCGTGCTGTCCGACAGTCAGACCTCCATCACCGTGACCGGCACCATTGAGGACGACGAACCGGTGGTGTCCATCGCTGCCAGCAAGTCCCAGATCAGCGAGGGAGAGACGGCGATGTTTGACCTTACCCGCACCGGCAACACCGGCGAGGCGCTTACCGTGCCCCTGCTGGTGGTTTCCAGCGGGCTCGCCGCAACCCTGGCCCGGAATCAGGAGGCAACCTTCCCCGCCGGAGAAACGACAACCACCTGGAAACATCCCACCGTGGATGACGCCTACTACGGAGTGGATGGCCGGATAGTCGTGACGGTGCCCTCACCCCATCAGTTGGACCCTCCCCAGCCAGCCACCTACCGGGTGGACGCGGCCGACGCCCGAGTCACGGTAAAGGACAATGACCTACCCACGGTGACCATCGTGCCGGACCATCACGACCGCACCGAGGGCCAGGACGTGACGTTTACCCTGACTAGGCGAGGGAACCCCACCAGTCCCCTGACCGTCAAGGTCAGCGTGACCGGCGGGGACACATTCATCACCGGTACACGGCCGGCGACGGTCCAGTTTCCGGTGGGCCGGCACACAACGTCGCTGACCCTTAACACGGAGAATGACCCCGGTGAGGACGAACACGCCATAGTGCGCGTGGAGATTACCGCCGACCCCGGATACACGGCAGGCAACCCCGACAGCGCCGAGGTGACGCTTTTCGACACCCTGCGCACCTACCCGTCGGTCTCTATCCGTGCCGACAAGAGTGTGGTAACCGAGGGCGATAACGCGGCCTTCACCCTGACCAGGTCGGTCTACCAGTTGGGCCAGGCCCTCACCGTGCAGGTGCAGGTGCAAGAAACCCGGTGGAATGACAATCTCCAGGACAGCGCTCCCGACCCCTATACCGGCAACTATTACCAGCGGACCACGGTCAGTGATCTTGAAGTGGAATTCGCGGCCAACTCGCGGACCGCCACCCTGGCCCGAGCCACCGAAGACGAGGCGCTGAACGACGGCAACAGCAGGGTGAGGGTGGCGATCAAATTAGGACAATACACCCTGACCCCGGGCCCCGCCGCCGCCGAGGTGTGGGTCAGGGACGACGACATTCCCACGGTTACGGTCGACACGGCGTATTCGGCGAGAGTGGACAATGAGGGCGTTCCCGACCCCATCAGGGACGAAAACGGGGTACCCAGCTCACGCCCGTTCGCCGGGACCGGATTCAGCGATTGGACTGAAACCTTGACCCAATGGCCAGGGGTCGTCTTGAGCCGCACCGGCGATACCACGAACACCCTCCACATACGCGGCCATAGCTACTCCATTGCCCGGTGGGACCAGTCCGTGTTCGTCCATGCCGGGAGTGCTCTGGTCGACGGGAACGTGCTTGTATCCACTGGTCTTTACCAGGCGACTCCTACCATTGAGGAAGCCCTTGCCGGCGACCTCCTCCCTCCGGCTGGTTCCACTAATAAAGACTATCGAACCGCAATCTACCCCGGGGATGCGAGCACTTTTAACTACCGGCCGCCGTTTGGGGTTGGCCCCCTGGGTGGAGCGGCCTACGCCGTAATCTACACCTACTACTGCGAGGAAGTCCCGGGAGATTGTGGATATTTTCCCCAGTACCGCGTGGGAGAGTCCAACGTAGCCAAGTACCGGATCCACAACAGCGCCCAAGGCGTGCGCGTCGAGGCCGGTGCGGGACCGGCGACCGAGGGCGATGACGTAACCTTCACGCTGCACCGCTACGGCGGCAAGTTCAACGACTTGGTCTATCCGATCACCGTCAAGGTGCTGGTGACCCAGGAAGGCCAGTTCATCGACGGCGCCCCTCCACAGGAGGTGACCTTTGCCGGAAGCCCGGATGTAATCACCTCGGAGGCCCGTCTTGGGGAACTCACCAAGACGATCACCATCGCCACTGACGACGACGCACTGGACGAGGCGGACGGCGCAATTACCCTGACCATCGTCCCGCTGACGGGTGATGAGGTGGAGGCAGCCATCAGGACCTACGAACCGGTGGAGGGAAACGAATTCTCCGACTGGTCCAGCACAGCCGCCGTGCAGGTCCTCGACAACGACGAACTGGGTTACTCCATTTCCGACGCCAGCGGCCGTGAAAAGACCGGTAGCCTGGAGTTCACGGTCACCCTGCCCGCCGCCAGCACGTTGGAGACCAACGTGGACTGGGCCACCGCGGCGGCGACGGGTGAAGCCCACCCGAACCCGGCCACCGAGGGCGTGGACTACGAGGCGGCCAGCGGCACCCTCACCTTCGCCGCCGGCGACACCTCCAAGACCGTCACGGTGACCGTCTTGAACGACCACTTTAACGAGGAAAACGAGACCTTTCTCGTACAGTTGACCAACCCGGTGGGAGCGACCCTGACGGACCCGACCGGTACGGGGACCATCGACGACGACGACCTCACCCAGACCGTCTTCGTGTTCCCGGACACCGAATCGGTGGAAGAAGGGCGGGATGCGGCCTTCCGTATAGAGAGGCGTGCCCTGCTAGGTGGCATTCCATTTTCCCCGGGCCCGGAGAATCCCGGGGACAGGGTGGTCCTGGAGTTGGCAGTGGAACAGACGGGGGACTTCCTGGGTGTTCCGCTGCCAACCACCGTCGTCTTCGAGTCGGGCGATTGGGGGGACAGAATTGTGAGGGTGCCGACGGTGGATGACGACGCCTTCGAGGCCGATGGGTCGGTGAAACTGTGGGTTGCCAACGCCAGCCCGCCGGCGCTCAAAACCAACCCGGAAGTTAGCCGCGCGACCGTGGCTGTCTGGGACAACGATATCGGGCTGTCCGTCGCCGATGCTGACGCCAGTGAGGAGGACGGGACGATTACCTTCAAGGTCAGCCTGAAAGAGGCGGCGGCAAGGGAGGTAACAGTGGATGTGGCGACGGTGGACGGCACCGCCACGTCCCACGGGGTGGTCACCGCCACCGACTTCGGCAAGGACTTCGAGGCCAAGAGTACGACCCTCACCTTCGCGGAAGGGGAACAGGAGAAGGAATTCAACGTAACGCTGTTGGAGGACAAGTGGGATGAGGAGGTCGAGACTTTCACCGTGGAGCTGAGCAACCCGGAGGGCGGCCGGTTGCAGGACGCTTCCGCCACCGGCACTGTCAGGGACCACAATGAGTACTTGGTGGCTCGGCTTATCCCGCCGTCGAAAAGGAGGATACCGGAAGATACGGACCAACCGGTGCGATTCAGGGTGAGCTTAAGCCACGGGACGGTCGCGGCCAGCGAGAGAAATGTACAGGTGGAGTGGCGTGTGACTCCGGGCACGGCCACCCACGGTGACGACTATGTGGAGTCCGCCGGCATCCTCCGGTTTCCGCCCGGACATACCAACGGCTTCTTTGAGGTCCACATGGTGGACGATTCCCTCTTCGAAGCCAAGACCGAGGACTTCATGGTTCAGTTGCTCGACAGGAGGACAGCGGACTCGAAAACAAAGAGGGTGGACCTTCACGCCACCGAATATTCCACCACCATCCATATCCGGGATACCGACCAGTTGGCGGCCGCCATCTCAGCCGATGCCGAGACCGTTGCCGAGGGCGGGGACGCCACCTTCACGGTGCGGCTTGCGGGCGCCAAAGCCACGGCACCGGTGAGTGTCGAGTACGCGACGGAAGGCACGGCAACTTCCGGAGTCGACTACACCGCGCCCAGCGGCGCCCTGACCATACCCGTAGGCCAGACCTCCGGCGTCATCTCCATCGCCACGCTTGACGACAGCGAGGCAGACCCGGACGAGACGCTGAAGTTGAAGATCGCCAAGGCAACGTCGCTGGAGCGGCCGGTGGTCAGGAAGGGGGGTACGGCCTCCGTCACCATCCTGGACTCGGGTGCAGAGTCAATCTCAGTTGGGCCGGTCCCAACGACGGACGAGGGAACGGTCGCCGCCGCCGAGGCCGCGGAAGGCGAAGACCTGCAATTCCAGGTCAAGCTGTCCCAAGCAACCAATGCCCCGGTGAGCGTCACTTGGGAGACCCGCGAGTACACGGAAGACGCCTCGGCGGATGGCACGGCCACGGCAGATGTTGACTACACCACTGCCAGCGACACGGCAACCATTGCCGCTGGCAGCACCTCGGCCACCTTCACCGTCGCGACCACGCAGGACACGGTGGCCGAGCCGGACGAACTCCTGCGGGTGGTCCTGACCGGCGCCACCCGGGCCGTGGATGCCGGCACACCCGAGGCAGTACCCCTGGGGGTCTTTTCCGCCCTCGGCAAAATCCTGGACGACGACGACCCGCCCACCGGCGTGACGCTCATGGTGTCACCCTCGTCGGTAGCCGAAGGGGCGGACGAGACGGCGTTGACCGTCACCGCCATGCTGGACGGCGACAGCACGCTGCCGGTCGCCGCAACGGTGCCGGTGAATATAGCCGACGGCACGGCCGATAGGGAGGACTACAAGGCCACAACGGCAACCATCACCATCCCCGCCGAGCAGTCCAGAGCCACCGGGACTCTGAAGCTGACTCCTCTGAACGACACCATCTCGGAGGGCGATGAGACGGTAAAGGTGGCCGGGACCGCCGGGGAACTGACCGTATCTCCGGCAGAGGTGACCATTACAGACGACGACGATCCGCCTACGGGAGTAATCCTGTCGGTGGTCCCCGACGCAGTTGCCGAGGACGGTGGAGAAACGACGCTGGCCGTCACCGCCACCCTGGACGGCGGCAATCCGCTGGTGACAGACACCCAGGTGTCGGTCACTGTGTCCGATGGCACGGCCGGTAGCGAGGACTATACGGCCACAACGGCAACTATCACCATCCCCGCCCGGAAGTCCAGCGCCACCGGAACGTTGAACCTGACCCCGGTGGACGACAGCATTTCCGAGGGCGCTGAGACGGTGCAGGTGACCGGCGCTGCCGGGGACTTGACCGTATCTCCGGTAGAGGTGACCATCACCGACAACGACAGTGCGCCGACCGGAATCGAGTTGTCCGTAACCCCAACGGAGGTTGCCGAGGACGCCGGGACAGCAAGCCTGCAGGTCACGGCGGCATTGACCGAAGGGAAGGTCCGGTCAGTGGACACCGCGGTCACGCTGAGCGTCCATGATGTGACTGCCTTCTCCGGCGAGGACTACACGGTCCCCTCAAATGTGACCCTCACCATCTCCGCTGAGAGCACCAGCGGGACGGCGGCTCTGTCCCTGCCAGTACTGGACGACAGTATCCACGAAGGGCCAGAGGAGGTTGCCGTCCGCGGGAGCAATGCCGACCCCGGTCTGCCGGTAACGGGAGTCCGTGTCACCATCAATGACAACGACACTGAGCCTACGGCTATCGTCCTGTCTCTGGACAAGGACCGGATTCCCGAGGGGGCTGGGCTGCAGGACCTGACCGTGAAGGCGACTCTGAGCGGGGGCGGCACCAGGAAGTCCGATACTTCTATCACGTTGACCACCAGCAACGACACAACCACCGATTCGGACTATTCATCGTTGCCGGCAACGCTGTCCATCGCCGCGGGTTGGGTTGCGGGCACCGCCACGCTGACGGTGGCTCCGGTTGACGACTCTATTGACGAGGATGACGAGACCCTAAAGTTGATGGCGTCCACCGCGGTGCCCGGCTTCCAGACGCCGCAACATGTCATCATCACTATCACCGACGATGACGATGCGGGAGTGACTGTCACCCCTAACGAGTTGACCGTCCTGGAGGGCCGGAGCGAGTCCTACACCGTGGTCCTGAAGACCCAGCCCTCATCCGACGTGACCGTGACCGTCAGCGGCCACGCCGACACCGACATTAACCTGGACAAGACCACGTTGACCTTCACATCGGAGAACTGGGATACGGCGCAGACGGTGAAGGTGACCGCCGCCGAGGACGGCGACGCCGACACGGACGCAGACGTGACCCTGAGCCACGCCGTTACCAGCACCGACAGCCTCTACGACGGGGCGACGGCCTCATCGGTCACCGTGTCCATCACGGAGAAGGACACCGCCGGGGTGACGGTCAACCCCACGTCTCTGACAGTCAGGGAGGGAGATACAGACGGGGCGAGCTACACGGTGGTCCTCGACACCCAGCCCTCAGCTGGCGTGGAGGTGACGGTCAGCGGCCACGCCAACACCGACGTGAACCTGGACAAGACCACGCTGACCTTCACGACAGACACCTGGGACACGGCGCAGTCGGTGAAGGTGACCGCCGCCGAGGACGACGACGCCGACACGGACGCAGACGTGACCCTGAGCCACGCCGTTACCAGCACCGACAGCCTGTACGAAGGGGCGACCTCCAACAGCGTAAAGGTGACCATAATCGAGGTCGACGACCCCCAAGTGACGGTGAGCTTCGAGCAGTCGAGCTACACCGTGGCTGAGGGGAGCAATGTAACCATCAAGGTGAAGCTGAGCGCGGACCCGGAGCAGGAGGAGGTGGTCCCCCTCACCGCCACGGACCAGGGCGGCGCCACCGCCGCCGACTACTCCGGGGTGCCAACCAGTCTGACCTTCAACAGCGGGGACACCGAGAAGAGCTTCACCTTCACCGCCGAGGCCGACAGCGTGGACGACGACGGTGAGTCGGTGAAGCTCACCTTCGGGACCCTGCCCACTGGGGTGAGCGAGGGCGCCACCAAGGAGGCCACCGTAGCCATCACCGACGACGACGTGCCGTCCGTGACAGTGAGCTTCGAAGAGGGCTCATACACGGTTGCCGAGGGCAGCGATGTAACCATCAAGGTGAAGCTGAGCGCGGACCCGGAGCAGGAGGTGGTGGTCCCCTTCACCGCCACGGACCAGGGCGGCGCGTCCGCCGCCGACTACTCCGGGGTGCCAACCAGTCTGACCTTCAACAGCGGGGACACCGAGAAGAGCTTCACCTTCACCGCCGAGGCCGACAGCGTGGACGACGACGGTGAGTCGGTGAAGCTCACCTTCGGGACCCTGCCCGCCGGGGTGAGCGAGGGTACCACCAAGGAGGCCACCGTAGCCATCACCGACGACGACGTGCCGTCCGTGACAGTGAGCTTCGAAGAGGGCTCATACACGGTTGCCGAGGGCAGCGATGTAACCATCAAGGTGAAGCTGAGCGCGGACCCGGAGCGGGAGGTGATCATTCCTCTCTCGGCGACGGACGAGGGCGGAGCGTCCGCCGCCGACTACTCCGGCGTCCCGACCAGTCTGACCTTCCAGAGCGGGGATACCGAGAAGAGCTTCGATTTCATGGCGGAGGCCGACAGCGTGGACGACGACGGGGAGTCGGTGAAACTCACCTTCGGGACCCTGCCCAACGGAGTGAGCGAGGGTACCACCAAGGAGGCCACCGTCGCCATCACTGACGACGACGTACCCAGTGTCAGCGTGATGTTCGAGCAGTCCAGCTACACCGTGGCGGAGGGAAGCAGCGTGACGGTGAAGGTGCAGTTGAGCGCGGACCCGGAGCGGGAGGTGTCCATACCCATCGCTGCCACCGACCAGGGCGGCGCCACAGGCGATGACTACTCCGGGGTCCCGACCAGTCTGACCTTCCAGAGCGGGGACACCGAGAAGTCCTTCACCTTCACCGCCGAGGCCGACGACCTGGACGACGACGACGAGTCAGTGAAGCTGACCTTTGGGACGCTTCCGACGGGAGTTTCGGAAGGGACCACCAAGGAGGCCACCGTCGCCATCACCGACGACGACGTACCCCAGGTGACGGTCAGCTTCGAGCAGTCCAGCTACACCGTGGCCGAGAGCGACGACTCGGCTACCCCCGGTGTAGAGGAGAACAAGGCAACCATCAAAGTCAGCCTCAGCGCGGACCCCGAGCGCACCGTCACCATCCCGATCACCAGGACCGACCAGGGCGGCGCCACCGCCGACGACTACTCCGGAGTGCCCACCAGTCTGACCTTCCAGAGCGGGGATACCGAGAAGTCCTTCACCTTCACCGCCGAGGCCGACGACCTGGACGACGACGACGAGTCAGTGAAGCTGACCTTTGGGACGCTTCCGACGGGAGTTTCGGAAGGGACCACCAAGGAGGCCACCGTCGCCATCACCGACGACGACGTACCCCAGGTGACGGTCAGCTTCGGGCAGTCCAGTTACACCGTGGCCGAGAGCGACGACTCGACTACCCCCGGTGTAGAGGAGAACAAGGCAACCATCAAAGTCAGCCTGAGCGCGGACCCGGAGCGGCAGGTGGTCATCCCCCTCACCGCCACCAACCAAGGCGGAGCGTCCTCTTCCGACTACAGCGGGGTTCCAGCCGACGTGACCTTCCAGAGCGGAGACACCGAGCAGTCCTTCACCTTCACCGCCGAGGCCGACGACCTGGACGACGACGACGAGTCAGTGAAGCTGACCTTTGGGACGCTTCCGACGGGAGTTTCGGAAGGGACCACCAAGGAGGCCACCGTCGCCATCAACGACGACGACGTACCCCAGGTGACGGTCAGCTTCGAGCAGTCCAGCTACACCGTGGCCGAGAGCGACGACTCGGCTACCCCCGGTGTAGAGGAGAACAAGGCAACCATCAAGGTCAGCCTCAGCGCGGACCCGGAGCGGGAGGTGGTCATCCCCCTCACCGCCACGGACCAGGGCGGAGCCACAGGCGATGACTACTCCGGGGTACCGACCAGTCTGACCTTCCAGAGCGGGGACACCGAGCAGTCCTTCACCTTCACCGCTGCAGCCGACGACTTGGACGACGACGACGAGTCGGTGAAGCTCACCTTCGGAACCCTGCCCGCCGGGGTGAGCGAGGGCGCCACCAGCGAGTCGACCGTCGCCATCAACGACGACGACGTGCCCCAGGTGACGGTCAGCTTCGAGCAGTCCAGCTACACCGTGGCCGAGAGCGACGACTCGGCTACCCCCGGTGTAGCGGAGAACAAGGCAACCATCAAGGTCAGCCTCAGCGCCGACCCCGAGCGCACCGTCACCATCCCGATCACCAGGACCGACCAGGGGGGAGCCACAGGCGATGACTACTCCGGGGTACCGACCAGTCTGACCTTCCAGAGCGGGGACACCGAGCAGTCCTTCACCTTCACCGCCGAGGCCGACAGCGACAACGACGATGGGGAGAGCGTGAAGCTCACCTTCGGGAGCCTGCCCGCCGGCGTGAGCGAGGGCACCACCAAGGAGGCCACGGTCACCATCACCGGGATAACAGTGACCGGGGATAGCGACTACTGCGGTGACGCCATCTGGTGCGCCGAACTGAAGCTGGCCGAGTGGGCGCATCCGGAGGAGGGCATGCCTCCCCTTTACATCTACCATGCTCTGAATCCCGACTCCAGCCTCAGCGAGGACCGCTTCACCTATCAGGGCGAGGACTTTACGATCATCAACATGGATATCCACGTTCTCCCCGAGGAGCTGTTCTACAACTCCCCCTACGCGGTGCTGGGAAGATCAACGTTCTCTATCGCCATGGCCTCCGGTGGGGAGGACTGGTACACCGCCCGCGGGCCGGTCCATGAGGAGTACTACCGCGACTGGGTGCTGTATTTCGAGGACCTGGCCTTGCCTTTCAAGGACGCACAGGTCGGTCTCGATAACACCCATTTCCTGTGGATGGACGCAGAGTGGTCCGTGTTCGACAATTCCGGCTTTGACGGCGCAGGCACATACCGGCTGCGCATCGAAGAGCGCCAGCTCCCCGAGGACGGCGCCGATACCGAGCCCCCGGAATTGGTCGGGGCCACCATCAGAGACGATGTCCTGACGATGACCTTTGACGAGGAACTGGATGACCAGGTGATGCCGTCGGGCCGGGTGTTCTACGTGACTTTCCAGAGCATCCGGGAGCCTTCGGCGGAACCGCCCAGGAGGGAGATTCGCAAGATCTCGATCACCGGGAAGCAGCTTGTGCTGACTCTCGACCGTCCGGTGGTCTGGGATGAATTAGTGGTGCTGCATTGCCTGGATTTGCCGTGGGGGGATTACATCCCGATCAAGGACCTGGCCGGGAACAAGGCGGAGCCATTGGAAACCTTCGTGGTGACCAATCTGATGCCCGACTCACCCCACTACCTTGAGGTTTCGCCCGGGGAGTCTGGGGAGTTGCGCGCCTCCTGGTATCCACCTTTCCATGACAATGGGTCTCCGCCAACCGGGTACAAGGTCCAGTGGAAGGAGGCCTCGGGCAGCTGGGACACGCCGTCAGACGTCTCCGAGGCGAACGCAACCGGGACATCCCACACCATCACCGGGCTCACCAATGGCGTCCTGTACGCCGTCCGGGTCATAGCGGTCCACGCCGAAGGCGACGGACATCCTTCAGATGAAGTGACCGGCACGCCTGCTGAGGGCGGCTCACGGCAGAACGTTGATCCGCAGAACGCCCCCGGCAGCGACGCGGCGCTCACCGCCAAGATTGAGGACAACCCCGAGGGCCACAACGGCGCCGACGCCTTCACGCTGCGCATCGCCTTCAGCGACGAGGTGGACATCAGCGTCGAGGACATGAGGGACCACGCCCTCATCACGTCGGGAGCCACCATCGACAGCGTCAGCAAGGTCGAGGACCGAAGCGACCTCTGGGAGGTGACCCTCCAGCCCGCCGGGGACGCAGAGGTTGCCCTCGTCATCGCCCCGACCACGGACTGCGCAACCGACGGAGCTATCTGCACCGGCGACGGCCGTCCCCTGAGCGACGGACTCGCGGTCGTCATCCCCAAGGCGGAACCCGTCGAAAACAGCCCGGCCACCGGCCTGCCTGTCATCAGCGGCACCGCCCGGGCGGGAGAGACCCTAACCGTCTCCCGGTCGGAGATCTCTGACGAGGACGGGATGACGCGGGCGTCCTTCGGCTACTGGTGGTTCCGGGTGGACGGCGAGGACGAGACCCTCATCGAAGACGACGACGGCGCCAGGTACACCCTGACCGACGACGACGTGGGCAAGACCGTCCGGGTCCGGGTGAAGTTCACCGACGACGCCAGCAACGTCGAGACCCTCGACAGCGAGCCGACGGCGACGGTGGAGGCCCGCTTGCTGACGGCCAGCTTCCACGACAAGCCCTCCAGCCACGACGGGCAGAACGCCTTCACTGTCGAGCTTCGTTTCAGCGAGGAGGTCGAGCTGGGCGACCTCACCCTCAAGGATCACGCTCTCACGGTGACCGGCGGCGAGGTAATCGAAACCGGCCGCCTGGAAGCGCCCAGCAACATCCGCTGGCAGGTCACCGTCGAGCCGGACTCCGACAACGGCGTGACCATCGTCCTGCCGGTCACCACGGATTGCTCCGCCCAGGGCGCGGTCTGCACCGGCGGCGGCAGGAAGCTGTCCGCCGAGGTCTCGATATCGGTCCCCGGACCGGCGGCGCAGCAACAACCGCAGAACAGCGAAGCCACGGGGGCGCCCACCATCGGCGGCACCCTCCGGGTGGGCGAGACACTTACGGCCTCAACGTCGGGCATCGGCGACGCCGACGGGATGGACAACGCCTCGTTCAGCTACCAGTGGATGCGCAGCGATGGAGACGCCCACACCGACATAGCCGGTGAGACGGCCCAGACCTACAAGCTCTCCGGCGACGACGAGGGACGGACCATCAAGGTGCGGGTCTCCTTCCGGGACGAGGCCAATAACGAGGAGTCGGTGACCAGCGCCGCCACGGCGGCTGTCGAAGCCAGGCCCAACAGCGAGGCCACCGGCGCGCCCACCATCGGCGGCACCCTCCGGGTGGGCGAGACACTTATGGCCTCAACGTCGGGCATCGCCGACGCCGACGGGATCGACACCGCCTCATTCAGCTACCAGTGGATGCGCGGCGACGGGGACGCCCACACCGACATAGCCGGAGAGACAGACCAGACCTACAAGCTCTCCGGCGACGACGAGGGACGGACCATCAAGGTGCGGGTGACCTTCGACGACGACGCCAACAACGAGGAGGAGCTGACCAGCGCCGCCACGGCGGCTGTCGAAGCCAGGCCCAACAGCGAGGCCACCGGCGCGCCCACCATCGGCGGTACGGCCCGGGTGGGCGAGACCCTGACCGCATCAACGTCGGGTATCGCCGACGCCGACGGGATCGACACCGCCTCATTCAGCTACCAGTGGATGCGCGGCGACGGGAACACCTATACCGACATAGCCGGTGAGACAGGCCGGACCTACGAGCTGTCCGACGCCGACGTGGGCAAGACCATCCAGGTGCGGGTGACCTTCGACGACGACGCCAACAACGAGGAGGAGCTGACCAGCGCCGCCACCGGCATGGTGGCCCCCCGGCCTCCGCTGACGGCCAGCTTCCAGGGCCAGCCCTCCAGCCACGACGGGCAGGACTCCTTCACCTTCGAGCTGCATTTCAGCGAGGAGGTCCCCGTCAGCTACCTGACCCTGCGGGATCACGCCTTCAGCGTAACCAACGGCACGGTCATCAAGGCCCAGCGGCTGACTCAGGGGAGCAACGTCGGCTGGAGAATCACCGTAACCCCCGGCTCGGACGCCGACGTGACTGTCCTGCTGCCGGCCACCACCGACTGCGACGCCGCCGGCGCCATCTGCACCGGGGACGGGCGGAAGCTGTCCAACCGCAACGAGTTTACCGTCTCCGGGCCGACTCAATAGACCATGGCGACACCGCACCCGCCGGAGACGTCAGACGTCCCCGGCGGAGCGTGGACAAGCGATAGGGCCACACACAGAGGGAGACAGAGCGGGTTAGCAGGCGGGTCCGGGGTGTCTCCTGCTGAAGATGTACTCCGGCCATCCTCGCCAGGGGGACCGGCGGGCCATGCCGAGACAGCACACCCACGCTGGCAGAATAACCTACTGGAAGAGCATCCGGCCCTCCGGCAGGTACTGAGCCCTGGGCCTCTTCGAGAGTCAACCCGGGGGTGAGCAAGTCCGGTGTCAGCGCCCCGTAGCGGGCCTCGGTCAGGGCGCAGGGGCTGTTCAGGACGCCCTGGAGCACCGTTTCGAATTTGAGGCTCTCGTTGATGCGCAGGCCGGCCTCACCCAGCCGGGACAGCCGCTCCCGCAACAGCCGGTCCTGGTCCATTCCTCCCACCTCTTGCGGCAAGCCTGGTTCGGAGTCAACCGGGGCCATTATGGCAGTGTCAGCAGATAATAACAAGAACTCATAACTAATTGGCCCTAATACTCACGGTAATATAATACCGCTCTGGTAAAATCAGTGGGTGAACCAGTCCAAGGACCGGGAGATACTGGCTTGGCCTTCGAACCGAAACAATCCGTGTCCCGGGCACCCGGCAACCGGGGAGCGTCATCCCCCCTGGGGCTGTCGACAGTCGGAACGATCCCCGCCATGGGTAAAGAATCTGCCTCCAAATGGGGAAAAGCCTTAGCTACGGGGATCCTGTTCCTGGTGACCGTAACTGCATTTCCCAAAGCCTTTCCACTTCGAAAGCGGTATGCGGCCCTTTGCACGCTGCTAGGGGAATAGTTGGTACATAAGCCCCAGGTCGGGTGCCTTTTGCCGGCTGTTCGTCAGTCGCGGGTAATGCCTTTAAGTTGCATTCTGGCTCGGAGGCCCCCTGTTGCCTGCTCCAATTGTGCCCACGTCTGACACCCCGCTCCCTACAACCAACGGCGCGCGCTTCACGACCGCGAGAGGCGTAGTTCCGAGGGCCCCGGACTCCACTTTGGGCCTCTGGCATGGAACTCTTTTGTTGTTTCTCGACCCGGACCCGGCGCGACCCACGCGGAGAGGAAGCAGGGAAGATGAGGTGAAGACGCATCGCACAGGGGAATATCCGTTTGGCACTCGCGGATGGCAGGTGCCGGCTCCACGGTCAGCAACGAGGCCCGTGAATGCCCCAAGGAAGAGATGCCCGCATGCAGTGCAATGGAATGCATAGCCTAACCGACCCTGCTCAGGGAGGGATTTGCATGGCGCTCGACTCGCGACAACCTCGGATTGCGGACTGCGCGGACGCGGCGACGCCTTCCGCCATGACAACCGCTGCTTCCGCCGCCCGTCTACGCGACGGACGGTACATCTATATCCGCCCATTGCGGTTGTCCGGCTCCCGCAGCCCTCTCGCACCGGCCCCTTGCCTCCATGCAGGTCCACTCCAGCCCCGCACGGAGCTGTTCCGCTGATGTACGCCAACACCGCCGGAAAGGCTGTGCTGTCGTGGTGGCAGCCTCCGGTAGAGGAGGGTGAGACGTGGGCATGAAGTTGGCGATGCTCAAGTGGCCCTCCCTAAGGCTGATCGGTCTGGTTCTGGTAGTGACGACCGTCGCCGTCTTGCTTGCCACACCCTGGGACACCCAGGCCCAGGACGCGCAAGACCCGGTCCTCCTCAAGAACACGGGCCAGACCAACGTCGAAGGAACGGCCAGCCAGGCCGGCGAATCGCTGGCCCAGGCCTTCGAAACCGGTTCGTGGGTGAGCGGATACCGCGTGTCTGGCATCAGCATCCAGCTGAGGTTCGCGTCCAATGACGCGCGGGCGTCCGCGACGTTGAACCAGGCGGATGCAGACTCCAACAATGCGGGCCACTACGTGCCGGGCACTGAGATCTGCACCCTGACTCCGCAGGGTGTGCCGGACACGAATGAGCTCTACGAGTTCACCGCTCCGGATAGTTGCGGAATCCTTGATCCTGGTACAGCGTACTTCTTTGCCTTCAAGGTCACCACCGGGTTCATCGCGCCCGAGCGCATCGGCACAGGGGACGCGGACTCGGGCGGCTCGCCGGGCTGGTCGTTCATTCACCGTCTTCGGCAGCATGGAGGGGGGGAAGAAGACACCTGGGAGTTGAACGCTGATCAGTCCCTGGAACTGGAGATCAGGGGCACGATCAATCCCGACGTTGACTTCTGCGACCGTACGTCTGAAGTCCAGGCGGCGGCGCTCACCGCGCTGAGCCTTCCCGCGACTACGGACTGCGCTACGATCACCGATGCCCAGCTGCGCTCGATCACGAGCCTCACTATTTCGGGCGCGGGCCTCTCGTCGTTGCAGGTGGGCGACTTCGGCGAGATGACGGGGCTGACCACGCTAACCATTAGCGGTCATCCGAGCCTGACTTCGTTGCCCCGCGGCATATTCGACCCCCTGACTGCGCTGACCACCCTCGACCTCAGCGACAACGGACTCACGCGGCTGCGCGGCTCGGCGTTCGACAAGACTACGAGGCTGGTCACGCTGGACCTCAGTTCCAACAGCATCGCAACCGTCGGCGCCGCCGCCTTCAGCAAGACGACGACGCTTGCAACGCTGGACCTGAGCTCCAACAGTCTCGCCAGCCTGCCTGCCGGGATCTTCACCGGCAGGACTTCCCTGAAGACCCTGGACCTGAGCTCCAACAGCTTCACCAGCGTACCCGTGGGCGTCCTAGCTCCTCTTACGGGCTTGACCACGCTGGACCTGAGCTCCAACGAATTCTCAAGCGTGCCCGACAACGCCTTCGACGCGCTGACCGGCTTGCAGGACCTGGACCTGTCGGAAAACGCCAGCCTGACTACCCTGCCGGACGACCTGCTGGACAGCCGCACGGGGCTGAGGTCGCTGGACCTGGGAACGGGAGAGTTGACCAGCATCCACGAAGGTTTCTTCGACCCCCTTGTCCAACTGCGCCAGCTGTCTCTGGGCCCCAACAAGATTTCCACGCTGCCGGGCGACATCTTCGACACGCTGACCCGGCTTGAAGGCCTCCACCTGGCGAACGCCGGCCTCTCCGAGCTGCCGGACGACGCGTTCGACGACCTGGCCAATCTCACCTTGCTGGACCTGGGCGAAAACACGCTGTCCACCCTGCCCGACGACGTGTTTGACGATCTGGCCAAACTCACCGATCTGCGCCTGAACGGGAACCAGATTACAACACTTACCGGAGACGGATTCGAGGGCCTGGACGCCTTGACCAAGCTGCGGCTGGACGGCAACCAGCTCTCCGCACTGCCCAACGGGATATTTGAAGGACTGGACGGGCTGACGGAGCTGAACCTGGCGTCCAACACCGTCAGTCCACTGCCGGTAGAAGTGGGCCTGGAGGTGCCGGAGATTGGCAAGTTCCGGGCAATGGTGTCTACGGGAGCGCCCTTCGCGCTCACGTTGCCGATCACCCGGAGCGCTGCGGCGGACACCACCGACAGCGTCACCGTCGCGGCGGGAACGCTGCACAGCGGCTCGCATTCGGTCACGCGCACGTCCGGCGAGTCAGGGGCGGCAACCGTGGACCTGGGCACGCTGCCCTCGCTGCCGTCAGGTCACCAGGGGTATACCCTCGCCAAGGCGTCAGGCCTGCCGCTGGAGATGCTTCCGCAACAGGGCCAGGGAGGGGTCGGCGTGGCCCCCACCAGCCTCGCCATCGACGAAGCCGCCACTCTGGAGGACGCCTACGAGGTCGTGCTCCAGGCCGAGCCGCCCAGCGACGTTACCATCGCCATCGACGGCGGGGACGAGCTAACCGTCTCACCCGACAGCCTGACCTTCACCGTGGACAACTGGGACACTTCCCAGGCTGTCTCCGTCACCGCTCTCCGGGACGGCGACATCGAGCACGAGACTTTCACCATCACCCACACCGTCAGCGGCCAGGGCAACTACGCCGCCGTCACCGCGTCCGGCGTGACCGTGGTGGTCACCGACGTCGGGCTGGTGGAGCTGGGGCAGGTAGGCAGCTTCGACCTGGACCCCTCCAATGAATCTCCAACCGACATCTGGTCCGACGGCACGACCCTGTGGGTGGCCGACGAAGACCACGTGCTCTTCGCGTACAAGCTTGTGGATGACCCGAATACCGACGTGAACGAGTTTGGCACGCGCGACTCGAGCAAGGACGTGGACCTTATAGTCGAACTGACGGTGGCCGGTACACCAGAAACACTCTTGCTGGGCCCCACCGGCTTCCACGGCGCCGTAGAAGGCGGAACGGGGACGGTCTACCTAGCTGACGACGTCAGGTTCCCGGCCTGGATATTTGCTTACGACTTTCCATCCTTCACTTTCAACGTAAACAGGACGTTCGAACTGCAGCCCTCCGTCGGCTCGCATCACATCAAGCCCGGCGGGATGTGGGGCGCCGGTGAAAACCTGTGGGTCGGCGATGGCTCCACTAGACACGTCGTCCGCTACACCCTGGGGGATGATCCCAATCTGATGAACGATCCCTACGGCAAGGTAGGCGAGTCCCATTCGGTCGTCGGCGGCGCCAGCGTAATTCACGGCATCTGGTCCGACGGGGAGACCCTGTGGGTCCCAATGGACGGCTCCCCTGGCAAGCTCGTGGCCTACAGCTTCTCAGATTTCTCACGGGACGCGCGGCGGGACATCTCCCTGCCGCCCGGCAACAACAGGCCCAGGGGCATCTGGTCCGACGGCGAGACCATGTACGTAGTCGACGACACCACCGGCGCCCGCAAGATCTTCTTCTTACAGTACCGCAACAACGCGGTCGGGCTGGGGCAGTCGGGGTTCCCCAAGGTCGGGTACGGGCTGCGTGCCGAGCCCGGAGGCATCATCGACTCCTCCGGCCTTCCCTCGCCTCTGAGGCCGGAATACCAGTGGCAGCAGAGCGCCGACGGCTCGAACTGGACCGACATCGCCGGGGCTACCCGCCCGATGTACATTGTCACCCAGGCCGACGCGGACGCCAGCAGGCTCCTGCGCGTACAGATCACCTTCACCGACCTGGCCGGCTACGAGGAGGTCTTGCACAGCCCCTTCGTCGAGGCGACGGACCAGTTCGCCGAGATAACCGTGCCGGAGACGCTCTCCCTGGCGGAGGGGACTCCACACACCTACAACGTGAGCCTGCTTGCGCCGCCCACCGGAGACGTGACCATAAACGTCACGGCGGGCGGCGACCTGGGCGTCAACCCCGGCAGCCTGACCTTCACGATGGACAACTGGGATACCCCTCAGGGCGTGGAGCTGACGCCCGGGGCGGACGACGACGCCGTGGACGACACCCAGGCCATCAGGCTTGCCGTGGCCGCCGGCAGCGCGCCGGAATACCGAAACCTGGTCACCTTCACCCACGCGACGGTGGCCGACGACGACACCACGGGCGCGACCCTCACGTTCCCCTCTCAGTCGTCGACCCGGACCCTGGCCGAGGAGGACAACGAGCAATACAGCGTCGTGCTCGACGCTCAGCCCACGGCCAACGTTATCATCGACATCAAGACCACCGGGGACATCAGCGCCGACCCCAACAGCCTCACCTTCACCCCCGGCAACTGGAACGCCCCCCAGAACGTCACCATCACCGACGCTGGGGACGACGACGCCGTGGATGACACCAATACGCTCTCACACGCGGTGCAACGGGGCAGCGCCACGGAGTACACGGGAGTCACCATCGCCGACGTGACGGTGCAGGTGACCGACGACGACTCCGCCGGGGTGGAAGTCTCGCTGGACTCCCTCGCGCTGAACGAGGGCGAGGGCAGCGCCTACTCGGTGTGGCTCACCGCCCAGCCCACGGACACCGTATCCATCACCGTGAGCGCGGGCGGCGACCTGGTCGTCAACCCGACGACGCTCACCTTCAGGCCAAACGACTGGGAGGGGCAGAACGTCAACGTCTACGCCGGCCACGACGCCAACGCGGCGGACGACACGCCGGCCATCACCCACTCGGTGGTTGCCGGCGGGGCCTCCGAGTTCAGCAGCGCCACGGTCTCAGGGGTGGGCGTCACGGTCACGGACGACGACGAGCCGTCCATCACCCTGGAGTTCGTCAGCGGGAACTACGTATTTGGCGAAGGCGACGCGACGGCCGCCGCCGCGGTGAAACTCACCACCGACGTGGCCGTCGCTCCCAGGGAGGACGTGGAGGTCACCATCCGGTCGAGGCCGTCGGAACCGCGAACGGCGGTGGCGGGGACCGACTACACCGCCATCGACACCACCCTCACCTTTGCCGCCTCCGGCTTCACTGTAGACGCCGACGGGAATTACACCCAGGAGCAGACCATTTCCCTGGACATCAAGACGGACACCATCGTTGAGGCCGGGGAGTCGTTTCGCCTTTCCGCCGTGGGACTTCCTTCCCACGTATCCCTTCCGGCGAGCGCTATGGAGGGCGCGGGCGAGGCGGTGGTCGGCATCAACAACCTCACGGATGGCACGGTCAGCTTCTCTCCGAATGAAGTGAACGAAGGGGATTCCATCGTCATCGAACTGAGTGAAGATAGTGATATAGACGTTGCCTACTCCATCCAGGTGGATACCGCATTTGGCACGGCCACCGCCGCCGACCTCGCGGCCGCCAGCAGGCTCACCAACGTCCCGAGGACCGCAGAGGGCGCCGGGGTGATCCTGGTCAATACAACGGAGGACAACATCGTCGAGGGGGACGAGACCTTCACCGTCCGTTTCTCCCTCCCCTCCGGGCAACGCCCTGACCGGGTAACGTTCCCCGCCAGCCTGACGGTCACCATCAAGGACGACGACGCGCCCGCCTGGGACCTGCACAGCTCACTCGTTGGGATAACCGAGTCCGGCGGGACCACCACCGTCACGCTGTCCACCGGCGGGGTCGTCTACCCCACCGACCAGACCATCGCCCTCACCATCGATGGCGAAGCCACGGCCGGTACCGACTACACCATTGCCAGCGGCGGGAGCGAACTCACAACGCCCTACACCCTCACGCTGCCGGCGATGACGAGCGAGGTCACAGCCACCATCACGGCAACGTCCGACACGGACGCCGAGACCAACGAGAATATCGTCATCTCGGGCAGTCACAACTCCGTGGTTATCACCCCGGTGACTCTAACCATCATCGACTCGGGGTCGCCGAGGGTTGTCGTCACGAAGACGACCTTGAACATAACCGAGGGGGACGCCACGGGGGAGAGCTTCGACGTGACGCTGAACAAAGCGCCCACCGGGAACGTGGTAGTCGACATCACCACAGGTATCGGCCTGACGGCCAGCGCCACCAGCCTCACCTTCACGACCACGGACTGGAACATGGCCCAGACGGTGACCGTCACCGCCGGCGAGGACACCGACAAGGTCGATGAGTCCATTCCCGTAAACCTTCTCGTAAGAGACGCCGACAGCGCTGACGAGTACGACGACCAGAGTAGGGGGGTAGGGGTGCGGGTGGCGGACAACGACGAGCCCGACATCACCCTCTCTTTCGATCCCGGCATCCAAAGAGTGCCTGAGGGATCCGCGGCGTTCACCTCAGTGAAGGCCGAGACCTCCGGCGCCAACCGGCCCAGGAGTTCCATCACCTTCAAGGTCGTGTCCGCGGCGACCAGTGGCGCACCCGCCACGGCGGGGGAGGACTTCTCTGCGGTATCGGAGACCATCACCCTTGACCCGGCCGACTTCGCCCTGACGGGCGGGAAGTACGTCGCGACCAGGTCGATACCGCTGGATATCAAGGAGGACGACGCCCTGGAGTCCACCGAGGCTTTCGAGCTGCTGTTCGAGGAGGACCTCGACCACGTCTCTGTGTCGTCAGCCGAATCGAGAAGGCAGCATATTGTGGATATCGGGGACACTAGCGTGGCGACGCCCACTTTCGGGCCCTTCGAGGTGGAGGAGGGCGAGACCCTCGACTTCAAGATGGACCTGGACGGCACGTTTGGCCGCGCGGTGTCACTCAATGTGAATACGGTCGGCGATACCGCAATGGAAAACGTGGACTACACCCGCAACGTCGCTGCCGTAGCTATTAAGACGTCTGACACCTTACCCTTGACCGTTGTTTCGGTGCCGGCATTGGAAGACAACATCGTCGAAGGGGACGAGATGTTCTTTGTGGAGGTAAGGAGGACCGAGATCGACAGGCTGATTCTGCCAGGCCGGATGGCCATCAGGATCATTGACAACGACGTGCCGGCGTGGGCGGTGATGGCGGGCTCCACCCAGGTGGACGAGGGGAACGGGGAGGTCACCGTCACCGTGTCCACGGGAGGCGTCGTCTTCCCGGAGAACCAGACCCTGGAGCTGACGGCAAGCGGCACGGCCACGGCGGGCGTGGACTACACCGTTCACCGCGGCAGCACGCAGCTCAGCGGCTCCTCCTACTCCATCACGCTTCCGGCGGGACAGAGCAGCGTGACGGCGACGCTCCGCATGACGCTGGACGACTACACCGAGCCGGCCGAGACGATCATCGTCACCGCCCACCACAACCAGCAGGCCGTCGGAACGGCGGAGACCGTCACCATCACGGACCGGGGCACGGCGGGCATCACCGTCTCCGGCTTCCCGGATACGATGATTGAGTTTGAGCCGTACCACTACCAGCTGGTGCTCGACGCCCCGCCCATCCAGGACGTAACTGTCTCCAATACAAACAATCGAACTGTCGCTTTCCCTGACAGTGGGAACCTGACATTCACTCCCGACAATTGGAACGTGGCTCAAACGGTAACCATTGTTTCTCTTGCGGACATCGACGCGGAGGATGAAGAGGTGATCGCCACGCACAGCGTGACGCAGGGCAGCCCACGCTACCGTGGCGTGGCCCCGGTCATCTACGAAGGCGTCGTCCACGATATTACTAACCCTGCCATCACCATCTCTCTATCTAGCGGGACATACAATGCGAGAGAAGGCGGCGCCAGGCTCAATGTGCCGGTGACCGCCACTACTGGCAGCGCCGATGACCCAGAGAGCGACGTCACCGTCACCATACTGGTCAACAGGAACGTTGACAGATTTGCAGGGGCCGATGACCACACCGAATTCCCCTCGGAGCTGACCTTCACGCCCGAGGACTACGTGCTCAGGGACGGGAAATTCGTCGCCACCAAGAACATCCAGCTGGACTTCACGTCGGACGACATCACGGAACACACAGAAACCATAGCCTTCCAGCTCGACATGTTGAGGTATCACTTGGAGCACAATCGCATCCGTTTGGGCTCCACCACGAATGCGAACATCCATGTCGTGGACGGCACCGGTCATGCCACCTTAGATGCCGTCGGGGACTTCCGCGTTGCCGAGGGGGAGACGTACGCCCCAACCTACAACCTGGACAAGCAGACTGGTTTCCCCTTCACCATCGTTTCGAACTCCGAACCTCTCACTGCAGGGCCTCCAACTGACTTCCGTCAGTTGGGAAACCCCTTGACAGTATTTCAACTAGGCGACACGACGGCGACCGGCGTTGCGATCGACATCCGGCAAGACCGGGTTGTGGAGGGGGAGGAGCAGTTCCTGCTGGAGACCGCGTTTAACGGCCCGGAAGTCAATGTCCGGTTTTCGGCGGACACACCGCAGAGTGGCGGTCGCCCCAAGCTGGTCCAGGTCATCACCATCATCGACGACGACTTCCCGGATTGGCAGGTGAGCCTCGACGCCGCGCAGATCGACGAGCCGGACGGTGCGGCCACGCTCACCGTCGCCACGGGCCCGGACCCCGTCGACCCCGCTGACCTCGAACCCGTCACTTTCCCAGATGACCAGACCTTCACCATTGTCCTCGGGGGAACGGCCCTGATCGCCGAGGCCTCCGGCAACGACTACACAATTACCGTCAACGGATCTACGGTCACGCCAACCATGGACGACACCCTTTCCGCGCTGACCTTCGACCTTACCCTGACCGCGGGCCAGACCATGGCGCAGGCCACCATCTCCGGCATCTACGACCCGGACGCGGAGCCCAACGAGACGGTGACCCTCGCGGCCCGGTACGAGGACGCGCAGATAGGCTCGACAACGCTGACGCTCCTGGACGGCGGCGTGCCGGGGGTCACGGTCTCCACGCCGGCGATACAGATCATAGAGGGCGACACTGCCGGAGAGACCTACACCGTTGTGCTGGACTCCTACACCCCCGGGACCGTCCGGATCAACGTGGGCGGGTTCTCCACCACCGACCTGACCGTGTCCCCGACCGCGCTGACCTTCAACAGCGGGAACTGGGATGAACCCCAGGAAGTAACGGTGGCCGCCCGGCATGACAATAACTTCCGGGACGCGATGTACTCGCTCACCCATGAGTTGGCGAGCAGCAGCCACGCGGACTACGTCAGCCTGGCGCCCGCCATCGACGGCGTTGACGTCTCGGTGGAGGACGACGACGTGCCGGTCTGGGACGTGACCCTGTCGCAGGCGTCGATCTGGGAGCGTGAGGGAGTCGCCACGCTGGAGGTGTCGGTCGGACCCAGCCCCATAACCTTCGCCGAAGACCAGACCATAGAGCTGGTCCTGGCGGGGACGGCAACGGTTGTGACGGACTACTCCATCACTGACAGCGGTGGAACCGAGCTCACGACGCCGTACAGCCTCACGCTGCCCGCGGGCCAGGCCTCTGTTACGGCGACGATAACCGCCATTGACGACCTGCTTACCGAGCCCGACGAGACGGTGCAGATCACCGCCCGGCGCGCCGGGGCGGACATAGGCTCGGCAACGGCGACCCTGGAAGACTGGGGTTCGCCGGGGGTCATCATCTCCAGAACGGACCTGACCATCGGCGAGGGTGGACAGGGGGAGTATACCGTGGAACTCGCCAACCAGCCGCGGGCCAGTGTCACCCTGAGCATAGCGGGCGCCGGAGACGTGAGCGTGAGCCCCGCCAGCATCAACTTCAGCATCAACGACTGGAACGTGTCCCGGCCCGTGACGGTGCGGGCGGCGGAGGACGATCTCAACGCCCTGGACGACCAGGAGACCGTCACCCATGCCATTGCTACGGGGAGCTCGGCGGAGTATATCGACGCCAACCTGAACATCGACAGCGTGGCCATTACCGTGACCGACAACGAGGTGCCGGGCGCCACCTTCCCGTCGTCCACCCTTACGGTCAACGAAGGCTCGTCCAGGACGTACACGGTGCGCCTGAACATCGCGCCCTCGGTGGACGTCACCGTGAGCATCACGGCGGGAGGCGATGTGACCGTAGACCCGGTCAGCTTGGACTTCACCCCCGTGAACTGGGAGGGGCCCCAGACGGTGAGAGTCACGGCCGGGGAGGACGCCGACGGGGCCAACGACGAGGTGACCCTGGCCCACTCGGCGACAAGCACGGGCTCCGACTACAACGGCAAGGACATGGGCAGCGTGGTCGTGACGGTGGACGACAACGACGAGGTAGGCGTGGGCTTGGCGGCGTCGGGGCAGCCTCTAAGGACCACTTCGAGATTGACTGTCAGCGAAGGGGGAGCGGGTGATTACATGCTGGCGCTGGACACCCAACCGCTGTCCAACGTCACCATAAACGTCACGGCTGAGGATGACCTGAGCTTCAACGGCCTCAAACAGACGAGCCTGACCTTCACCTCCAACAACTGGGGAACGCTCCAGACGGTCACCGTGACAGCAGGGGAAGACAATGACCCGGACGATGACTTGTCGAGGATCACCCATGCCGTGGCCTTGGGAAGCTCGTCGGAGTACATCGGCCTCGACATAGATGACGTGAACGTATCGGTTACCGACAACGACATACCGGGGGCCACCTTCTCCGTGTCAACGGTGACCGTGGCCGAGGGCGGGTCGGGGCAGTACATGATGAAGTTGAACACACTGCCTCAATCCTCAGTCTCCATCACCATCAGGGGAAGGGACGACGTCACGGTCGATCCAGAAAACCTGACCTTCACCACCCTCAACTGGAACGTGGACCAAACCGTGACCGTCAGGGCGGGACAGGACGCTGACGCCGCCGACGACACGGTGACGATCACTCACTCCGCAGCGAGCTCAGACCGCGACTACAACAGGGTCAGGATAGAGGGCGTAGAGGTAACCGTTACCGACGACGAGACGGCGGCAGTGGTCATCTCCCAACCGTCGCTGACCATCAGCGAGGGCGGCACGGGAGAGTACACGATCGTGCTCGATACCCAGCCACTGCGCAGCGTCACAGTGAGGGTCACCACGGCCGACGACGTGAGGGTGAGCCCCACCAGCGTAGGCTTCTCCACCGGCAACTGGGACACGCCCAAGAAGGTCACGGTATCGGCGCGGCAGGACGATGATTCCAACGACGACACGGTGACCCTCACCCATGCCGCCACCAGCTCTGGTTCCGACTACCACGAAATCGCCATCGACAGCGTGTTGGTGACCGTAACCGATGACGACATCCCGGGCGTGAGCCTCTCAAAGTCCTCCGTGACGGTGAACGAGGGCAGTACGGGGAGCTATACGGTGAGGTTGAACACCGAGCCCGGCGACTCCGTCACCGTGAACATAACGGCTGGCGATGACGTGGGCGTAAGAACGGACGGCGCCGAATTCACCCCAACTGCCAGCCTGACCTTCACCACCTCCAACTGGAACAGGGACCAGACGGTGAGGGTCTCGGCGGGCGAAGACCCTGATGCGGCAAACGACGAGGTGACGATCAGTCACTCCGCCACAAGCACCGACTCCGACTACAGCGGCGCAACCATCGGCGGGGTAATCGTGACGGTGGACGACAACGACACCGCGGGCGTGACCCTGTCCAGGTCCAGGCTGACCGTGCCCGAGGGAGGGTTGGGTGAGTACACGGTCGTGCTGGACACCCAGCCTCTCTCCAGCGTTACCGTGAACATCACCGCGGGCGGCGACGTGAGCGTCAGCCCCGCCAGCCTGACCTTCTTCACCAGTGACTGGAACTCCCCCCAGACGGTGGAGGTGTCGGCGGTGGAGGACGATGACCCCGACAATGACATGCAAACTCTCACCCACTCCGCCGCCAGTTCCGACGCCGGCTACGACCAGATAAGCATCGACGGCCTTGACGTGACGGTGGAAGACAACGACATACCCGGCGCCACGCTGTCAGTGTCATCGCTGACGGTGAACGAAAACGGGACCGCCGTCTATACCCTACGGCTGAACACGCAACCGACCGACGACGTCACCCTGAGCGTCAGGGGACGCGACGACTTGACCGTTAGCTCGGACGGCGTCACCTTCGCCGCCACCGTCAGCCTCACCTTCACCACGGTCGACTGGGAATCGACGCAGACCGTGACCGTCTCGGCGGGGGATGATGCCGACGCCGCCAACGACACGGTGAACATCACCCACTCCGCCGCCAGTTCGGACTCCGACTACAACCGGGTCCGCATAGGCGGCGTGGAGGTAACTGTTACCGACGACGATACGGCGGGGGTGAGCATTTCCACGCCTTCGCTGACCATAGGCGAGGGCGGCATGGGAGAATACACGGTCGTGCTCGACACCCAGCCTTTGCGCAGCGTTACCGTCAGGACCACCACGGCGGATGACGTGAGGGTAAGTCCCACCAGCGTCGGCTTCTCCACTCGCAACTGGGACACGCCCAGGAAAGTGACGGTCTCGGCGAGGCAGGACAACGACGTCGATGACGACCAGGTGACCATCACACACGCCGTGTCAACAACAGACAACGAATACCGTGAAATCGAAGTGGCACAAGTGTCGGTGAACGTCACTGATGACGACTCTATCATCACCATCAGCGCGGACCGAGGTGAGGTCAGCGAGGGGAGTCCCGCCGCATTCACCCTGAACAGGGTGGGCAAGACGGACACTGCCATCACGGTCACGGTGAATATCTCCGAGCGGGGCCGGCACCTTGCCCCGAGTGAGAACAAGGGCAACCGGATGGTGGAGATGGGGGTGGGGGTAGAAACTTTCGCACTCACGCTGGCAACGGAGGAGGATGCTGAGGACGAGGCTAATGGCGTGGTGACTGCGCGAGTCGTTACCGGGACCGGCTATCTGGTGGGCGAGGTTGATACGACGACGGTGAACGTCGTGGACAATGATCCGCCGGTGGTCACCGGCAACACGGAATTGACCATCCGTGAGAACACCAACCGATCGTTGGGGTCCTTCAGGGCCACGGACCCGGGGCGTGTCGGCATCACCTGGTCGGTAACCGGTTCCGACAGCGCCAGCTTCGTAGTCACCTCCAGCGGAGCGTTGTACTTCTCCGCGCCGCCCAACTTCGAAGCTAAGGAGACCTATGCTGTCACCGTGCAGGCATCAGATGGTTCTCTGGCAGGAACCCTGGATGTCACCGTTACGGTTGAAGACGTGGAAGAGCTGGGTATCGTCGCCATCACACCCCCGAGGAGTTGGATAGGCCAGTCTGTCTCTGCTGATTTAAGCGACCCGGACGGCGGCGTGAGCGGAGAGTCCTGGCAATGGTCCAGGTCCCGCAGCCGGTCCTCCGGCTGGACGGACATAGAAGGGGCCGGATCGAGCGCCTACTCTCCCGGCGCCGACGACGTTGACAACTATTTGCGAGCCTCTGTCACGTATACCGACCGTCGCGGCCCGGACAAGACCGCCCACGGCGTGATGTTCAAGACCATCGAAGAGACGGCGCCCACAACGAACACTGCGCCTGAGTTCGAGCCGAAAACAGTATCGTTTAGGGTTTCGGAGGGCGTGAGCCCGGGCAGAAACGTGGGCAGGGTGTCGGCGACGGACCCGGATGACGACGTTCTCACCTACGTCATCTCCTCGTTTACGGCAGATGGCGTTGTCTTCGACATCGATGCTTCCACTGGCCTGATCAGGACCAAAGCCATTCTGGACCTCGCGATTGACGACGTATACACCATCAGGGTGTCTGTCCACGACGGTTTTGACGCCTCTTACTCGCCTTCTGAGTCAATAGACGCCAATCTTGAAGTAATCATCGAAGTCACGGCTCCGCGAAGGTCCACTGGAGGCGGCGGCGGCGGCAGCAGCAGCCTTCCGAGCAACCAGGCGCCCGCATTCGCGGACGGCGAAACCACGATTCGCTCGGTGGTGGAAAACACAGGACCTGGCACACACATCGGCGCTCCGCTGGGGGCTACTGCCGCTGACGGCGGTACCCTGACCTACGCTCTTGGCGGCGCTGACGCCGACTCCTTTGACATCGACGAGGCAAGCGGCCAGTTGATTACGAAGACAGAGCTGGATTACGAGACACAGACCGTTTACACAGTCGAAGTTACGGTAACGGACCCGTCAGGCGCCAGCGCCACGATCACGGTGACCATCATGGTTGCCAACGTGGGCTTGGACAACGCGTATGACCTGGACGACAACGACGGGATCGACAAGTCCGAAGCGATCGCGGCGGTAATCGATTATTTTGAGGGAATTATTACCAGGGATGAGGTGGTGGAGGTCATCCTGCTCTACTTCTCCGCTTCCTCCGGTCCCGCCCCGGTAAACAGCGCGCCGGTGTTCCCTGACATGGACCCCGAGACCGACGGGGTGCAGAATGCCCGTACAAGGAGAGAGGTGGCCGAGAACACGGGCGCGGGTCAGCCCGTGGGAGCCCCGGTTGCCGCCACGGACTCCGACGCGGACATACTGACCTATACCCTAAACGGCGCAGACGCGGCTTCGTTCGGAATAGACGGCGCCACGGGTCAGATTAGGGTGGGACCCACGACGGTCCTGGACTATGAAGACCCGGACAGACCGGAGCACGAGTACGAGGTGATCGTCACCGCCACCGATCCATCCGGCGACAACGCCGCCATTATGGTGACCATCGCAGTGACCAACGTAGGTCTGGACAACGCATATGACCTGAACGACAACGGGGTGATCGAAAAGTCTGAAGCTGTCGCGGCGGTAATCGATTATTTTGAGGGAATTATTACCAGGGATGAGGTGGTGGAGGTCATCCTGCTCTACTTCTCCGGTTAGGGCCTGTTGATGCTACCGTAGCGCCTGGACGACCGGGAAAGCTGGCGGGCCAGCCACAGTTTCTCAAGCAGCTGTTCATTGGCCTTGCCCGCGACCTCCGTGGCCTGCTCCACCCACAAGCCCATCATATAGGCCCGCTGGGCGGTGATAGTCTGGGGGACCTCGATGTGCTGGCGTTGCAGTTTCCGCTCCCTCCAGTTCCCCCTTCTCCTCCGGTCTTTCTCGAACCTCATGACGAGACTTACGGCGGCTGACACGAGTACAGGGCCACCACCCTGCAAGCCGGGTCTCGTTCTTCCCACCCGGTGATGTCCAGCCCCGGCTCCTGACAGGGGTAGGTAAAAGCGGGACTATAGCTACGAACCAGCCTGCCATCTCTTGATTCCGGCCTACGCCGGAATGATGGAATAGGCCCGATAGTAAGCTCTTGGGGGAGATTCTGTATCTGAGCAAGCCTGACCTACCAAATGAACTCACGTTTACCAGAGGGAGTCGCAAGTGAAATACCTACCCCTCTCAGAGCCCCGGCTCCCCCATCACCCTGATGCCCAGCAACCTGACCGATCCGGACCTCCCTCTGCGGCGCACCAGGTAATGCGCGTACCCGTTCACTACCATCCACCCGAGAACCTGGAAATTGTGCAGAACGTGCCTGAATGGCCCGTACTCGACCCAGTAGGTTGCCTCAGCCACATAGAAGCCTAACTCGCGCCACCCAGCGGTGCCACTCGACGGTGCCCCGGCCCCTCGCGGGGGCATTTAACGGTCTCACGATCGTCGACATTGTTTCAGAGCCTGAATGGTCTGGTTATATATTCATATTTTTGTCACACTTTAGGAGTTATTTTTCATTAAATCATCACATCATAGAGATACCATATGTAACAGATTAACTACTTAGAAATCCTCACAAAAAGAGGATAGGCGTCTGAAGCAGATGAGTGAACATCCTATTGACAGGAACCCCTCATGTATCTCGTCTATCCGCTCGTAGCGCACCCGCAGTCTGCGGAACTGGTGCAACCATGCCGGGGTTCGCTCGACAACCCACCTGTATACGCCCGGCCCGGCGCCCCGTTTGGCGATCACTGGTGTGATGTGGCGCGAACGCAGCGATTCCCGAGGCTCAAGGGAATCGTAAGCCCGGTCCGCATACAGCCGCTCCGGTCTGCGACGCGGACGACCGCGTTTGCCCCGTACCGGCGGTACCGCATCCACCAATGGCAGCATTTGAGTCACGTCGTGACTGTTGGCTCCGGCCAGAATTGCCGCCAGAGGAGTCCCATTGGCGTCGGTGATCACTTGATGCTTACTCCCAGGCTTCCGGCGATCCGTAGGATTGGGGCCCGTTTTTCCCCCCGCCTCCAACCGCCCGGGCCGACGCACTGTCCACACAGGCACGGGACCAGTCCATACCGTCAGCCCCTCGCAGTTTGGACAACAGGAGTTCATGGAGACTCGGCCACACTCCGGCTTCATGCCATTCTTTCAGACGGCGCCAGCAGGTCATCCCCGATCCACATTCCATACCTGTACGCTGCAACCAACGGCTTGGAGAGGATCTAGGCCTCCTCCATCTCCTCGTCAACTCTTTTTGTTAGGGACTCTTAATAAACCACGAACATATGTGACTGAAGGACCTTTCCGGCAAACACAGGATGAACCGGCCGGGGCCAGGAACCTGGATCTCTGAAAATGCGAGGACGGCCTTCTCAAGGTAAGGCTGCAGGGGATGGACAGTTCGACGTGCGGCCTGATATGGCCCCTTCTGAGGACTGTCTACGCCGCCGCCGGTCAATAGCGCACATGTGAGGTGCCACATGTACAACTCCGGCCTGCTTTTCGCCCATAGGAATCAGTCCGTGGGTTCGGCTCTGAAGGGTGCGTTCGCAGGCAGGCGCATCCTGCCTCTTGTCCTGCTGGCAGTCGTCCTGCTGGCGGCGCTCTCCTGGCTCCTCATCCCGTTCGGAGCTTCCGCTGCCGTGCAGGTGGTCGAGACCAGCGACATCGGCCTGGGCGCCTTCAACGACAATCCGAAGGGCATCTGGGGCAATGACACTGCCATCTTTGTGGCCGAGGACGACTCCGGCTCGGAGAACGTTATCTTCGGTTACCATCGCTCGGACGGCACGCGCTATCAACCCAAGGACTTCGCCAGCCTAGACGCCGCCGGCAACCAGGACGTCGAAGGTATCTGGTCCGACGGCACAACCATGTGGGTGGCGGACCGTGCCGACAGCAAGCTCTATGCCTACAAGATGAGCGATAAGTCGCACGACAGCGCGAAAGACATCACGCTGGACGGCGACAACGACAAGCCGAAGGGAGTCTGGGGAAACGAGACCACCATCTGGGTGGCCCAGGACGACTTTGCCCCGAGCAACAAGATATTCGCCTACAACCGTTCCGACGGCACTCATGACTCCTCCAACGACTTCGAGACCCTCGAAGCGGCAGGCAACCAGGATGTCGAGGGCATCTGGTCGGACGGCGCCACCATGTGGGTGGCGGACCGCACCGACGGCAAGGTCTTCGCCTATAACATGTCGGACAAGTCCCGGGACCCCGGCAATGATTTCGACCTCCATCCGGACAACAGCGACCCGGTGGGCATCTGGTCCGACGGGACCAGGATGTGGGTGGTGGACAGCGCGGACGCCAAGTTCTACATCTACGTCCTCGCCAACGTGGCGACCCTGGTCAAGAACACCGGCCAGACCCGTGAGAGTTCCACATCCGAGCTTACCGCCTCGGTTCCGCTGGGGGCCGTGTCGTTCACGACCGGGGGCAACGCGCCCGGGTATACCCTTTCATCGCTCGGGGTCTACTTCGGCTCCGTACCCACCGCGACAGGCTTTACGGCGACGCTGAACGAGAGCGCCACGGTCAACGATGCCGATGCGCCTGGCACAGCCAAGTGCACCCTGACCAACCCTGCGAGCTACACTGCGAGCTCGGTGAACACCTTTGGCGCGCCCACCGACTGCGGCAAGCTGGCCCCCAAAACTACCTACTTTGTGGTCATGGAACGGGATTCGTCCGCCGTGGGTACCATTGACTTCGGCGTTACTGCCAGCGACCCGGAAGACTCCGGCGGGGCGGACGGCTGGTCCATCGGGGACGCCGGCTACTCCAAAGGGAGCACCGACGCGTCATGGTCTACATCCGGGAACACTCTACTGTTGGAGGTAAAGGGCGCGGTCATAAACACCTTCGCCACGGGCAACCCGACCATCATGGGGACGTTGGAACTGGGGTCGGTCCTGACTGCCGACACCTCGCGCATCAGCGACGCCGACGGGAAACCGGATGGCGCCCAGGGCTTCGAGTACCAGTGGGTGCGGGTGGACGGCGGCAGGGACACCGACATCCGGGGCGCAACGGCGCCGAACTATTACCCTTCAGACGCCGACGTGGGCAAGACCCTCAAGGTGAAGGTCGGATTCACAGACAACGCTATGAACCCCGAGGGGCCGTTCATCAGCGCGGCGACCGCCCCCGTCCCGGCCTCGGACACGGTGTCTGTGCCGTGGTCCGCCACCCTTACGGTGGGATTAGCCAGGGAGGCACAAGATAACACGTTAGGCTATAATCTCGGCGGCCCCCTGGGTTCGCTTTCTGATACCTCCATAATTGTCCGGACCCACACCCATACCGTTAACAGACTGACGTATGGCACCGTGGGCCCGGCCGCAAGCTTTGTCCTCGACCAAGCATTGCCGGTCCCTTTCACCCTGCTCCACGGGGCGAGCGGGAATCTCTCCTCGACGACAGCAGAACTTATAGTGGGTTCCGCCAGCAATATCTATTCCTGGGCAGGAACGGGACTCGGCTGGAGGGACGGAGACAAGGTAGCGGTGGCCCTGACCATACCGGTCCCGCCGCCTCCTCTGGTGAGCAACCTGGGCGAGACCGGGAGCTCCAGCACGGTCGCAGTAAACAGTGCCGTCAAGCTGGCCCAGTCGTTCACCGCCGGTTCAAACTCGGGAGACTACTGGCTGGACTCGGTTGACGTTCAGATAGCTGGAACACCGGACACGGTGTCCGCTGTCACCGTGAGCATCTACTCCTCGGACAGCACGGGGACCCCCGGTTCGTCGGTGCACATGCTCACCAACCCGGTCCGGTTCACCTCCGGTATGAACACCTTCGCGGCTCCGACCGGCGCGACGCTGGATGCGGGCGCCATGTACTTTCTGGTCGTCGAGTACACGGGCACTGGGACAGAGTTCGAGTTGCAACTCACCTCATCCACTGCCGAGAGCGGTGCGGCGGGATGGAGCATCAGCGACCAGCACCACCAATCGTCCCCGAGTTGGAGCGGACAAACAGGCGTCGTGATGCTCCAGGTCAACGGGTTGGCTATCGGGAACGCCACGGGCCAGCCGACTATCATGGGCACAGTGAAGCTGGGGGCCGTCCTCACCGCCGACACTTCCAACATAGCCGATTCCGATGGCAAACCCGGCGACGCCCAGGGCTTCGAGTACCAGTGGGTGCGGGTGGACGGCGGCAGGGACACCGACATCCGGGGCGCAACGGCGCCGAACTATTACCCTTCAGACGCCGACGTGGGCAAGACCCTCAAGGTGAAGGTCGGATTCACAGACAACGCTATGAACCCCGAGGGGCCGTTCATCAGCGCGGCGACCGCCCCCGTCCCGGCCTCGGACACGGTGTCTGTGCCGTGGTCCGCCACCCTTACGGTGGGATTAGCCAGGGAGGCACAAGATAACACGTTAGGCTATAATCTCGGCGGCCCCCTGGGTTCGCTTTCTGATACCTCCATAATTGTCCGGACCCACACCCATACCGTTAACAGACTGACGTATGGCACCGTGGGCCCGGCCGCAAGCTTTGTCCTCGACCAAGCATTGCCGGTCCCTTTCACCCTGCTCCACGGGGCGAGCGGGAATCTCTCCTCGACGACAGCAGAACTTATAGTGGGTTCCGCCAGCAATATCTATTCCTGGGCAGGAACGGGACTCGGCTGGAGGGACGGAGACAAGGTAGCGGTGGCCCTGACCATACCGGTCCCGCCGCCTCCTCTGGTGAGCAACCTGGGCGAGACCGCCGACTCATCCACGGCCTCGGTGGGAGTCTTTGGCAAGGCCGCCCAGTCGTTCACCACGGGCCCGGACACGGGTGGCTACACGGTGACCTGGGTCGAGATCGGTACGGCTGTGGGCGTGGCGCCGGATTCGGTGTCCGACGTCAGCGTGAGCCTCTACTCCGATAGCAACAGGAGCTCTGGCTCATCCCTGCACACCCTTACGAACCCCAGAACCATTACCACGGGTGCGCATACCTTCACGGCCCTTGAGGGTGCGGAGCTGGCCCCAAACACCACCTACTTCGTGGTCGTAGAGTACACGGGCACAGTTCTTGAATTGCAGCAGACCGCATCGGACTCCGAGAGCGGCGCCGTGGGCTGGAGCATCGGCGACGACCGCCGCCACGATTCCGGCCAAGGCTGGGAGACACAACCGCTCTCCTTGATGATCACGGTCAATGGGACAGTGAATCCGCCGGCGGCCCCGGACGGTCTCCGGGCGGTGAGCTTGGATAGCCAGGTAAGGCTGACCTGGATCCCGCCGCTCTCTGGCACCAGCATCACCAAGCACCAGTACCGCCAGAGCAACGACGACAAGGAGACCTGGGACCCGGACTGGACCGACATACCGGAAAGTGCGACCGACGAGGCAAACGAGGGATCCTACACGGTGTCCGACCTGACGAACAACACGGAGTACATCTTCCAGGTGCGGGCGGTGAATGAAGCGGGCGACAGCCCCGCGGCGGAATTGAGCGCTGTACCGGGCGCTCTGGTGACCAACCTGCATGAGTTTGTACAGCCGGGAGCAGAAGCGTCCCCTGATTCCACAAGCACACAGGCCCAGTCCTTCACCACCGGCGCCAACCCCTACAGCTATACGCTCAATCTGGTCCAAGTTGAGATTGCGGCGGCGCCGGACATGCCGTCGGGGGTCACGGCAAGCATCTACTCCGAGAGTGGCGGGAGTCCCGGTTCGCCGTTATTCACCCTGACCAACCCCCCGGCGTTCACCACCGGAGCGAACAACTTCACCGCGCCGGCCAACGCGACGCTGGCGGCGCACACTACCTACTTCGTCGTGATTGCGTACTCGGGCACCGGTCAGGAGTTCAAGTTGGCTGTCACCTTGGCCAATTCCGAGAGAGGCGTGGCGGGGTGGAGCATCGGTAACGGAACCCGTCACGGGGACCTGACACAGACCTCGGTGAGCTGGATGTCAATGGCAAGACCCTTAAAGATCCAGGTCAATGGGACAGTGAATCCGCCCCCGCCCGTGCTGGTGAGCAATCTGAGCGAGAGCGGCCCAGGTGCAATCGCTGTAGACGGGACCAACGCAGGGTCCCAGTCCTTCACAACCGGGGCCAATTCAAAAGGCTACGTGCTGGGCTCAGTTGAGGTCAAACTGGGCAATGCATCGCCGGATTTGCCTTCCGACGTCACCTTGAGCATCTATTCTGAGAGCGGCAGCAGCCCCGGGTCGTCCCTTCACATGCTTGCCAACCCGCATACGTTCACCCCCTCTGCGACGAACACCTTCATCGCCCCGGCAGACGCAACGCTGGCGGCGAACACAACCTACTTCGTGGTCGTCGAGCACACGGGCGGCGGCTCTCTCTCGGTGGAGTCAACTTCGTCAACTACCGAGAACGGCGAGGCGGGTTGGAGCATCGGCGATGAACACCATACAGGTCCCGCTCCCTGGAATGCCCAGACCGGGCAAGTCCTGTTCATCCAGGTCAGAGGGATCAGCATCGTCAGGCCGTCCGCCCCCATGAACCTCGAAGCACTGTCCGGGGACGGAGAGGCGCGGCTGATCTGGGAGACGGCGGACGGCGGGAGCAGCAGCATCAAGGGGCACGAGTACCGTCAGAGCACCGATGGAGGGCAGAACTGGGACGGCTGGATGGACATCCCCGATAGCGCGAAGAACGAGGCCAATGCCAATGCCTACACCCTGAGCAGCCTGATGAACAACGCTACCTATACCTTCCAAGTGCGGGCGGAGAGCCCGGTCGGCTTCAGCCTTGAGTCGAACTCGGCGGTCGCGCGGCCGCTGGCCGCCGGCGACATCTGGTCGGCGTCGTTGACCCGCGAGGGACATTTCATGGGCTGCGCCAACGGCCGCAGCGATAGCTCGCACCACTGTAGCTCGAAACTGGACCCAAACACATTCGAATTCCGGGGCAAGTCGTACGAGATAGTGAACCTCGAGGTGAGCATCGACAACTGGGTGCTGATCAACTTTGCTTCGCATAACCTGCCGTCGACTCATGGGGAGTACTGGGAGGAAATTCAGCAGCGCGATGCGGATATCGAGGAGATGAAGGAGCGGTTGAATCTCATTGTGGACGACCGGGAGTTCCTATTCCGCGAGCGTGACAACCTGCAGGAGAACACCTATTCGAGCGCTGGACGGGTCTTCACAACCGGAGCGCGCTTTTACTGGGGCGGCACCGGAACGCCAGGCTGGAACACCCTCGGTTCCTCGGTGATGCTGAAGCTGAACACGGGACAGGGCTTGGCGACGGACATCACCCCTCCGGCCCTCTCCGGGGCATTGTGGGAAGACATGAAGAACATTGTAGAGCTGGACTTCAGCGAAGTGCTGGACGTGAACTCGATACCGGACCCGTCGGCGTTCACAGTGACGGCCGCGGGCGTCAAGCGTCCGGTGACCGGGGTCGCGTTGGTCGGGGAGGTTAACGGGGGCGCGGAACTGACGAGCGATTTGCAGCTGATGCTGGCCGCCAATATGTACGGCGGCTACTCCTATATAGTGACAGTATCCTATGACCCTCCGGGTACCAACCCGCTCCGAGACGAAGCGGGGAACGAGGTTGCGGCGATTACCAACTACACGGTGACGAGGGGCTTGGTCCGGCCCGGCGTTCAGCCATCGCCGCGGGCGCAGGCCATCGGCGCGCTGTCGGTTGCCGATGCCTTGACGCTGGAGGGGCCGGACGCGACGCTGGACTTCGTGGTGACGCTTGCACCGGCGACGGACGACCCGGTCACTGTGGACTACGCCACGTCCGACGGCACGGCGATGGAAGGCAGTGACTACACCGCCATACAAGGGACATTGACTTTCCAGCCGAGTGAAACGACGAAGACGGTGCAGGTGCCGGTTATCGACGATACCGAAATGGACGATGGCGAGACGGTGACTCTCACCCTGAGCAACGCATCCGGCGCGTCCATCACGGACGGGGAGGCGACCGGAACCATCCGGAACACCGAGAACTCGGCTGGGAATTCCGACTCCAACATTGCGGCGACAGGTACTCCGGCCATCATCGGTACGGCCCGGGTGGGCGAGACGCTGACGGTGGACAATTCCGGCATCTCAGACGCCGACGGGATAGAAAACGCCTCCTTCAGCTACCAGTGGATACACAGCGACGCTGGCACTGATACGGACATCACGGGGGCGACCAGCTCGGAATACGCGCTGGATGACACCGACGAGGGCAAAACCATAAAGGTACAGGTTTCCTTCACGGACGACGCGGACAACGAAGAGTCAGTGACCAGCGAGTCCATTGGCACGGTGGCGCCCCGGCCACCTCTGACGGCCAGCCACGAGGACGTCCCCACCTCTCACGACGGTCTGAACTCTTTTACCTTCAAGCTGCACTTCAGTGAGGAGGTGGAGCTGAGCTACCTCACACTGCGAGACCACGCCTTCACAGTGACGGGTGGTGAGGTAGACAAGGCCGAGCGGCTAACCCTGGGGAGCAACGTCGGCTGGAGAGTCACCGTCGACCCGGATTCAGACGCCGACGTGACCGTGGTCTTGCCGGTTACCATGGACTGCAACGCCGATGGGGCCGTCTGCACTGGCAGCGGTAAGAAACTGTCTACGGAGTTGTCTCTGACCGTCCCGGGACTAGCGCCGCAACAACAGCAGAACAGCGAGGCCACCGGTGCGCCCACCATTGGCGGCACTCCCCGGGCGGGAGAAACCCTCACGGCCTCCACGACGGGCATCGCGGACGCCGACGGGCTGACAAACGTTTCCTACAGCCACCAGTGGATGAGGGACGATACCGACATAGCCGGGGCAACAAGCTCAACCTACGAGATTGGCGACGCCGACGTGGGCAAGACCATCCAGGTGCGGGTGACCTTCGACGACGACGCCAACAACGAGGAGGAGCTGACCAGCGCCGCCACCGGCATGGTGGCCCCCCGGCCTCCGCTGACGGCCAGCTTCCAGGGCCAGCCCTCCAGCCACGACGGGCAGGACTCCTTCACCTTCGAGCTGCATTTCAGCGAGGAGGTCCCCGTCAGCTACCTGACCCTGCGGGACCACGCCTTCAGCGTAACCAACGGCACGGTCATCAAGGCCCAGCGGCTGACTCAGGGCAGCAACGTCGGCTGGAGAATCACCGTAACCCCCGGCTCGGACGCCGACGTGACTGTCCTGCTGCCGGCCACCACCGACTGCGACGCCGCCGGAGCCATCTGCACCGGGGACGGCAGGATGCTGTCCAACCGCATCGAGTTCACCATCTCCGGGCCGACCCAATAGACCATGGCGACACCGCACCCGCCGGAGACGTCAGACGTCCCCGGCGGAGCGCGGGCAAGCGAAAGGGCGATATACAGAGAGAGACAGAGCAGGTTAGCAGGCGGGTCCTGGGTGTCTCCTGCTGAAGACTTAATCCGGCCATCCTCCCCGGGAGGACCGGCGGGCCATGCCGAGGCAGCACACCCACGACTGCAGAATAACCAACTCGAAGAACATCCGGCCCTCCGGCAGGAGCCGAAGCCCCTGGGCCTCTTCGGAAGTCAACCCGGGGGTGAGCAAGTCCGGTGTCAGCGCCCCGTAGCGGGCCTCGGTCAGGGCGCAGGGGCTGTTCAGGACGCCCTGGAGCACCGTTTCGAATTTGAGGCTCTCGTTGATGCGCAGGCCGGCCTCACCCAGCCGGGACAGCCGCTCCCGCAACAGCCGGTCCTGGTCCATTCCTCCCACCTCTTGCGGCAAGCCTGGTTCGGAGTCAACCGGGGCCATTATGGCAGTGTCAGCAGATAATAACAAGAACTCATAACTAATTGGCCCTAATACTCACGGTAATATAATACCGCTCTGGTACAATCAGCAGGCGAACCAGTCCAGGGACCGGGAGATACTGGTTTGGCCTTCGATCCGAAACAATCCGTGTCTCGGGCAACCGGCAGCCGGGGGCGTCATCCTGCCTGGCGCGGATCCCATTCCCTGCCTCGCCGCGGGGCCGGGACCGTCATTGGGTTCCCGTCCGGCCCGGCGGCTCTCCCGCTGACTGCTGCAATGACGCCCGCGGCTGAACTCCACTGCGTTGCATGGACAGCCGCATTTAACCTCCCTGAGAGGCTGACACGGGTAGGTATTTCACTTGCGACTCCCTCTGGTAAACGTGAGTTCATGCGGTAGGTCAGGCTTGCTCAGATACAGAATCTCCCCCAAGAGCTTACTATCGGGCCCATTCCATCATTCCGGCTTACGCCGGAATGATGGAATGGCAGGGCTGGTTCGTAGCTATAGTCTCGCTTTTACCTACCCCTGTCAGTGTCAGCCCCCTCGACTTTCCCGCTCCTCCAGCCAACCCCAATCCCGAAACCCCGCAGCCGCCCGCGCCCGTAGCGGTCCCGAGGCCCCCGGAGACGACCTCCGAGGGCCTCTTTTTTCGTTACCCTTCAACCCCTCCGATCCCTGACCGGCAGGGGCATTTCGGCGTGGGAGGCCGCCCACGCCGACAACGCGCTAATCGCAGACCGCATTAGACGCATGAGGTATCCGTGTACAACGGTAGACACCACCTCGGCAACCACTACCGGGACCTGTACGGTGGACGGTCGCCGGCCCGTCTTGCCAGGCTGCTCTTGGCCTTGGCGGCGGCCATCGCCGTCCTGCTGGCCCTGCCCCAGGCGCCAATGGTGCAGGCGGGGGCGGGGGACGTCACGGGCAAGCCCACCATCACCGGGACGGCCCAGGTGGGACAGACGCTTACGGCCAACACCTCCGGCATCGCCGACGCCGACGGCCTGGACAACCCGACCTTCAACTACCACTGGATGCGTGGCGACGGGAACACCTACACCAACATAGCCGGTGAGACTGCCCAGACCTACGAGCTGTCCGGCGACGACGAGGGCAGGACCATCAAGGTGCGGGTCAGCTTCCAGGATGACGCCGATAATGAGGAGAGCCTGACCAGCGCCGCCACATCCGAGGTCGAGCCCAGGCCCAACAGCGAGGCCATGGGAGCGCCCACCATCAGCGGGACGGTACGGGTGGGCGAGACTCTGACGGCGGACGTGGCGGGTATCTACGACGCCGATGGGCTTTCCAACGTCTCGTACAGCTACCAGTGGATGGCCGACGACTCGGACATTGCCGGGGCCACTGGCCCCACCTATACGCCGTCGGACGATGACGAGGACAAGATCATCAGGGTAAAGGTGTCCTTCATCGACGACGCCGGCAACGAAGAGACGCTGACCAGCGAAGCGATGATTAAAGTTGCCGCCAGACCCAACAGACCTGCGACGGGGCGTGTCACCATCAGCGGCACGATTCAGGTAGGTGAGACCCTGACGGCCGACACGTCTGGGATCTCCGACGCTGACGGCCTGAAAAACGCGGTGTTCAACTACCAGTGGATTCTCAACGTTAGCAAATACGGGAAGCTTGACTTGACCATCAGTGGCGCCACCGGTTCCACCTACACTCTCAAGGACGACGACTTGGGCAACATGATCAGGGTGCGGGTGACGTTCACCGACGACAGGGACAACGAGGAGAGTCTAACCAGCTTACGGTCCTTCAAATACCTAGTAAGGTCGGTGTGCCCGGAGGGTGGGCACAGGGTGGCACCGATGGCGGTGGAGCATGCCGGAGCCGTTCCCGTCATGGTCGAATCCACGACCGAGGAATATTTCGTGCTCTACGTAAGGCCAGACCTGGATTCTCACTGGGAGATCCCGGTGTCGGTGACGCTCGGCCGAGACGGCACGACAACGCTGACCGAGCAGCCCTCAGCTCTCCCCAAGGAGCATTACCGAGTAGAGAGGTATCTCACCTCGGACCCGAGCGACGTCGACGGCGACTGCGTCGACGACATCACTGAACTACACGACTCGGTGGGAATGAACCCGCTGAACCCCGCGCTGACGATACCTTTGTCTTTTGGTGCTTTGACCATCCCCGACCGTGAGACCTTCGAGACGCTTTCCTACCAGGGCGACAGGGTACTGATCGACTCACATCTAATTGACTTGGAGTACGTTAAGTTCTTTCTGCTCGGCATGGACACCGACCGTCCCGCGGTCTATTTTCAGAACACTGAGAAATTCCGGGCACACGGCTCCTTTGCAGGTGTCGTGGATCTCTGGGACAACCCCCTCTGGGGGCCGACAGGAGTGATGAAGGGAGAGATCGTGTACCACCCCGACGTGGTGGCCCCTGACGGCACCCGGGGCGTCTACCGCTACGCGTTCGAGCCCTCGGATACCTATTCCTTTGAGGAGGTCCGTCATTCGTATGAGGTGCTGGCGGCCAGTATGACGCTGCTGGACAACAACCTGGTGTATTACCCGATGCCAGGTGCGCTGCCGCTCTACCACCTGGAAAAGGAGTTCTACGATGCCTCCCGTGTGAACGTAATCCTCGACGAGGACATATTCCCCGAGGCGGATTATATCCCGCTCAACGTGGGCCAAGGCTACGGGTTCCTGCGCCACCTGGCGCCCGACCAACGGCCCAACGCACGGGACATAGTGGTCTACGACATTCTGCCCAACGACCTCTCACGAGTGGCCGGCATCATCACCACAGTACCCCAGACACCCCTCTCCCACGTCAACCTCCGCGCGGTCCAGGACAACATCCCCAATGCCTTCATAAGAGAAGCGCTGGAACAGGACGGCATCGAAGACCTCCTGGACAAGTACGTCCGGTTCGAGACCACCGAAACCGGATACTCCATCAGGAAGGCAAGCCCCGCCGAGGTCGCCGCCCACCACGCGGCCTCCCGGCCCTACAAGACCCAGGTCCCGCAGCGCGACCTCAGCGCGACCACGCTAACCGACCTGGACGACATCACGTTCCAGGACTGGGACGCCTTCGGCGTCAAGGCCGCCAACCTGGCCGTCCTGCGCACCCTGGGCTTCCCGGCCGGGACCGTCCCGGACGGCTTCGCCGCCCCCTTCCACTTCTACGACGAGTTCATGAAGCACAACGGCCTCTACGACGAGGTCCGGAAGATGCTCGACGGCCCCGAATTCCAGTCCGACTACGGCGTGCAGAAATCGGAACTCAAGAAGCTGCGCAGGAAGATCAAGGACGCCAGGTCCCCGGGCTGGATCATAACCGCCCTCGAGGAGATGCACGCCACCTACCCGGAGGGCCAGTCTCTCCGCTACCGGTCCAGCACAAACAACGAGGACCTGCCCGGATTCAGCGGCGCCGGCCTCTACGACTCCAAGACACAGCACCCCGCGGAGACCGAAGAGGACGGCATCGACAAGTCCTTGAAGCAGGTCTACGCCAGCCTGTGGAACTTCCGGGCCTTCACCGAGCGCGAGTTCCACCGCATAGACCACCTGCATGCCGCCATGGGCGTCCTGGTCCATCCGAACTTCGAGAACGAGCTCGCCAACGGCGCCGCCGTCACCTTCGACCCCACCATCAACCAAGGCACCAGCTACTACGTCAACACACAGCTGGGCGAGGATCTGGTGACCAACCCCGAGGCCGGTTCCCTGCCGGAGAAAATTCTCCTGCACACGGACGGCAGCCACACCGTACTGGCCCGCTCGAACCAGACCGAGGGAGAAAAACTGCTGCTGACCACGGAGCAACTGGACCAGCTCCGGAGCCACATGCGGACGATCCACGACCGGTTCGCCGTCCTGTACGGCACCGAAGCTGTAGAGCAGTTCGCCATGGAGATCGAGTTCAAGATCACCAGCGAGGACATACTGGCCATCAAGCAGGCCAGGCCCTGGGTCTTCAGCCAAGAGCCGACCTGCAACTCCCTGTGGTGCGCCAACGCCGTCGTAGTGGCACGAGAGAACGTCCCCACCTTCGTGGGATACCTGGACCATCCCTTCTTCACCGGCTCGTCCATCACGGACGACAGTTTCGAACACGAAGGCATCACTTACTCCGTGAAGGGAGTGTCCAACTACAAAGCCGGAGCGAAGGCCGCCATCAGACTCGAGCCCCTGCCCACCGCCGAACAGGCCGACGGGCTGACCCTCCACATAGAGAACATCGCAATGCCGTTCGCCGACGGGACACGATCCAAGTCGGACTGGGAGTGGGGCCACCCGCGGCTGGGAGAAGACAACACCCCGTTTACCGACGGCGCAACCGTCTCACTCCGGATCACGGAAGACGAGTCGGCGCCGGAGGAGATCCAAGGCAACACGCCGAACCCGCCGCGACCCAACATAGTCCTCATACTGGCTGACGACTTCGGCTGGGGCGACGTTTCGACCAACAGCCCCGACTCGCAGATGAGCACCCAGAACATCGACTCCATAGCCGTCGGCGGCATCAACTTCAGCGACGCCCATTCGCCCTCGGCGGTATGCTCACCGACGCGGTACGGAATCCTCACCGGACGGTACGCCTGGCGCTCGTGGCTGCCAAGGGGTGTACTCCACTTCAACTCACGCCCGATGATAGCCCCAGGGCAGGAAACCTTGGCCACGCTGCTCCAAAGGCGCGGCTACCGCACCGCCGCCGTAGGCAAGTGGCACCTGGGCATGGACTTCACGCACCTCTCGAGCATAGCGGAGGTCAACGCATTCAACCTAGGCGTGGACTACAGCGGGGAGATAGTCGACGGCCCACTGGACCACGGGTTCGACGAGTTCTTCGGGACGACCACGAACCTGTTCGTGGACAAGGAAGTCTACATCAGGGACAGGAACTTCACAGGCAACCCGGACGCCAACCTGCCCGGAGCCCCCGGCCTGTACGGAGCGGACGAGTCCCTGGGCCTCCTTACCCAGGAAGCAACCCGGTTCATCGAACGCCAAGCCCAAGCGGACACCCCCTTCTTCCTCTACCTGCCGTTTCACGCCGTCCACAATCCGCTGGTCCCCAGCACGGAGTTCGACGGCCTGACCGGCATAGGAGACTACGCAGACGTGGTCGCAGAGATGGACCACAGTGTGGGCCTCTTGCTGAAAGCCCTGAAGGACAACGGCGTCCACGAAGACACTTTGGTCATTTTCACATCGGACAACGGGTCCGAGTACCAGAGGAACCACATCCCGAACCAAAGGCCACACATGCACAACGGACCCTGGAGAAGCTACAAGGGCCGCATCTATGAGGGAGGACAACGGGTACCCTTCATGATGCAGTGGCCGGAGGTAATCGCCGCAGGTACAACGATAGACGCCACCGTATCCCTCACGGACGTCTACGCCACCTTGGCGGAGTTGCTGGAGGCGAACCCAGGAGCCAGCCAAGGACCGGACAGCGTCTCACTGTTGCCGCTCATCCGGGGCGAGAGAGCCGACCGGGGCGAGCCGGTCGTCCACCACTCGGGACGCGGCATGTTCGCCGTCAGGGACGGCCAGTGGAAACTGATCTTCGGAAACGGCAGCGGCGCCGGGAAAGGCGCCAACGCGGGCACGCCCTTCGGTATACCGTGGCAACTGTACGACCTGGAGAACGACCCCGGGGAGACGACCAACCTCATAGATGACCACCCGGGAGTAGTGGCTCGACTGACAGCGACTCTAGAGAGGATACGCAAGGCCGAGGACGGAAGACTGTCCGGCGACGCGACCCTAAGGTCGCTGCGAATCCCCGGCCTCTACCTCGGTGCCTTCGATGCAAGGACAACCAGCTACGAGGCCGCCGTGGACCAAGGGATAAGCACTGTCGAGATAGTGGCCGACCCCACGGTAACCGACGCTCCTGTCGAAATACGGGTCCCCGGGACCACTGTGGACTCCAAGAACATTCTAGTGGGCGGACGGGGAACCGTGACTCTCCTGAAGGGCATCACTACCATAGAGCTGGTGGTGGCCTCCCCCGACAAGGCCGCGAGGACCACGTACACCGTAACCGTAAGCAGGAACCGGCAGGACCAGCGACCCGCGGTAAACGGGGCGTTCCAGACTGGACAGACCCTGACGGTGGACACCTCTGCGATAAAGCACAGGACGGGAGAGGACCCTCCCACATACGGCTACCAGTGGCTGTGGGCCGGTAAAGCCGCGGACGAGGAGATTCCCGGCGCCACGGGCCAGACCTATTCCCTCGGGTCCAGGGACACAGGCAAGCACCTGAAAGTACGGCTCACGCTTGCCTACCTCAATGGATCCATCGAAATACTGGTCAGCCGGGCCGAAGGGCCAGTCGAGGACGGCCAGCCAGTATGGAACGCGGACATCGCCGCGACTCGGTGGGAGAACGGGACGCTGGGCGCGCCCACCTCGGACCTTATCACCAACCAAGGAGGCACAGCCGGCCTCACTGCAAGCCAGTTCTGGTATTGGGAACCGGGGCGGTGGCTGCGGCTCATGTTCGACCGGAACATCGCAGACACCGACAGACTGACCCTCCATGCCGGAGGCATGGAACTACCACTGGACCAGGGCGGAGGCTCCCGCGACTTCACCTGGCACAACGTGGACGTGGACTGGACCGCAGGAGAGACAGCCTCGGCAGAGATCCTCAGAACCCCGGTCACCACCGGTGCGCCGGAGAACAGCCCCGCCACGGGGGCGCCCACCATCGGCGGCACCCTCCGGGTGGGCGAGACCCTGACCGCATCAACGTCGGGCATCGCCGACGCCGACGGGATGGACAACGCCGGGTTCAGCTACCAGTGGATGCGTGGCGACGGAGACGCCCACACCGACATAGCTGGTGAGACGGGCCGGACCTACGGCCTGTCCGGCGACGACGTGGGCAAGACCATCCAGGTGCGGGTCTCCTTCCGGGACGACGCCGACAACGAGGAGTCGGTGACCAGTGCCGCCACATCCGAGGTCGAACCCAAGCCCAACAGCGAGGCCACCGGTGCGCCCACCATTGGCGGCACTCCCCGGGCAGGAGAAACCCTCACGGCCTCCACGACGGGCATCGCGGACGCCGACGGGCTGACAAACGTTTCCTACAGCCACCAGTGGATGAGGGACGATACCGACATAGCCGGGGCAACAAGCTCAACCTACGAGATTGGCGACGCCGACGTGGGCAAGACCATCCGGGTGCGGGTGACCTTCCGGGATGATGCCAACAACCAGGAGGAGCTGACCAGTGCCGCCACCGGTGCGGTGGCCCCCCGACCGCCGCTGACGGCCCGGTTCGAGAGCAAGCCGTCGAGCCACGACGGCCAGGCGGACTTCATTTTCGAGCTGCACTTCAGTGAGGAGTTTGGCATCAGCTACCTGACCCTGCGGGACCACGCCTTCACGGTCACGGGCGGCACGGTGACCAAGGCCCAGCGGCTGACCCAGGGGAGCAACGTCGGCTGGAGAATCACCGTAACGCCCGGCTCGGACGCCGAAGTGACTGTCCTGCTGCCCGCCACCACCGACTGCGACGCCACCGGGGCCATCTGCACCGGGGACGGCAGGATGCTGTCCAACCGCAACGAGTTCACCGTCTCAGGGCCGACTCAATAGACCATGTCGACACCGCACCCGCCGGAGCCGCCACATGTCCCCGGCGGAGCGTGGACAAGCGAAAGGTCGACATACAGAGAGAGACAGAGCAGGTTAGCAGGCGGGTCCTGGGTGCCTCCTGCTGACGATTTAATCCGGCCATCCTCCCCGGGAGGACCGGCGGCCGTGCCGAGGCAGCACACCCACGACGGCAGAATAACCAACTCGAAGAGCATCTGGCCCTCTGGCAGGAGCGGAAGCCCCCGGGCCTCTTCGGGAGTCAACCCGGGGGTGAGCAAGTCCGGTGTCAGCGCCCCGTAGCGGGCCTCGGTCAGGGCGCAGGGGCTGTTCAGGACGCCCTGGAGCACCGTTTCGAATTTGAGGCTCTCGTTGATGCGCAGGCCGGCCTCACCCAGCCGGGACAGCCGCTCCCGCAACAGCCGGTCCTGGTCCATTCCTCCCACCTCTTGCGGCAAGCCTGGTTCGGAGTCAACCGGGGCCATTATGGCAGTGTCAGCAGATAATAACAAGAACTCATAACTAATTGGCCCTAATACTCACGGTAATATAATACCGCTCTGGTAAAATCAGTGGGTGAACCAGTCCAAGGACCGGGAGATATTGGCTTGGCCTTCGAACCGAAACAATCCGTGTCCCGGGCACCCGGCAACCGGGGAGCGTCATCCCCCCTGGGGCTGTCGACAGTCGGAACGATCCCCGCCATGGGTAAAGAATCTGCCTCCAAATGGGGAAAAGCCTTAGCTACGGGGATCCTGTTCCTGGTGACCGTAACTGCATTTCCCAAAGCCTTTCCACTTCGAAAGCGGTATGCGGCCCTTTGCACGCTGCTAGGGGAATAGTTGGTACATAAGCCCCAGGTCGGGTGCCTTTTGCCGGCTGTTCGTCAGTCGCGGGTAATGCCTTTAAGTTGCATTCTGGCTCGGAGGCCCCCTGTTGCCTGCTCCAATTGTGCCCACGTCTGACACCCCGCTCCCTACAACCAACGGCGCGCGCTTCACGACCGCGAGAGGCGTAGTTCCGAGGGCCCCGGAGTCCACTTTGGACCTCCGGCAAGGGTCTCTTTTGTCGTTTCTCGACCCGGACCCGGCGCGATCCACGCCGAGAGGAAGCAGGGATGATGTGGTGAAGACGCATCGCACAGGGAAATATCCCCTTGGCACTCACGGATGGCAGGCGCCGGTTCCAGGGTCAGCGACAAGGCCCGTGAATGCCCGAAGAATAGATGCCCACATGCAGGCCAATGCAATGCATAGCCTAACCGACCCTGCTCAGGGAGGGGTTTGCGTGGCACTCGACTTGCGCCACCTCGAGGACCGGACAGCAAGCGCGGTCGCGGCGACGTCTTCCGCAGTGACAACCGCTGCTTCCGCCGCCCGTCTATGCGACGGATGGTACATCTATATCCGCCCATTGCGGTTGTCCGGCTCCCGCAGCCGTCTCGCACCGGCCCCTTGCCTCCATGCAGGTCCACTCCAGCCCCGCACGGAGCCGTTCCGCTGATGTACGCCAACGCCAGCGGAACGGCTGTGCTGTCGTGGTGGCAGCCTCCGGTAGAGGAGGGTGAGACATGGGCATGAAGATGGCAAGGCTCACGCTGCCCTCCGCCCGGTTGCCCGGGCTGCTGTTGGTCATAGCCGCCATCGCCGTGCTGGCGATGTTGCTTGCTACTCCGGTTCATTCCCTGAATGCCGAGGACGAAACTCAGACCTTCAGCCTCGCCACATCAAACACGGACCCCAGGGGCATCTGCCACGCAGCCGACACGATGTATGTCCTGGAGCAGGCAGACAAGAAGATCTACGCCTACTCGTACCAGACTACTACCCCCATTTGTACAACCTCCGACTCTCAGGCCCCCTCTGGTCAACCAGAATCCCGAGACCCCGTTACCGCCCGGGGCCCGAAGCCCCTGGAGCACGCCCAAGGCCTCCAGCGCGGGCCTCTCTTTTCGTATTCCCCCAAGACCAACCGAACCGCGCACAGCACATGAGGTGAACGATGTCCATCCCCAGCCCCCATTTCATGAGTAAGAACCAAGCCGTGGGTTCTGCCCTGGCCGGCTTGTCCGGCTCGAGGAGGCTCCTGGTCCTGGCGGCGGCAATGGCCATCGTGGTCCTGGGACTGCTATTGGCAGTGCCCAAGACCCCGCCGGTGGATGCGGCCGCTGGGGACGCCACCGGCACACCCCTAATCATCGGCACGGTCCAGGCGTCGGAGACTCTAACGATGGATATGTCGGAGATCTCAGACGTTGATGGGACCGGCAATGCCACTTTCGAGTACCAATGGATCTCCAGCGACGGAACAACGGATACCGACATCGCAGGCGCAACAAGCTCAACTTACGTCATAAAACCGTGGGACCTGGGAAAGCACATCAAAGTACGGGTGAGCTTCACCGACGACGCGGGCAACAAAGAGTCGCTGACCAGTGCGGGCACAGCTGCGGTGGAGGCGAGTCCTAATCATCCGCCAAGTGGATGGCTGGAACTCTTTGGCATGGCAGAAGTCGGACAGAAGCTGCGCGTAGTCGGCTTGAGCAGAGGATGGCGCCGGACTGTCTCCGACGCGAACGGCCTAACATATGCGACCTTCAACTACCAATGGCTTCGTGACGACGAAACGACCGAGGTCGAAATCCCGAACGCAACTGGCCAGTCCTACACGCTCACGGATGCTGACGAAGGCAAGAGGATCAAGGTCCGGCTGTCCTTCACCGACGATGGGGGCAACGTTGAAACGCTGACCAGTATCGAGACGAACGCAGTTACGGCCATGCCCACCACTTCCGACCTGGCGGCGCCTACTGCTCCAACGGTTGGGCGGAGCCAAGGGGAAGAAAAGGGGCTCGAACTGAGTTGGACCGCCCCGGAGGGGAACGTTGACAGCTACCAGATATTGCGGACTGTAGTACCGCCTGGTTTCTCTTTGGGGTGGTACTACCCCTACGGATGCCCTCCCTTAATGGAGGTGCACATCAGAGACACCGGCAGCGATGCAACCACGTATACGGATACCGACGTCGTGGAGGGCGAGACCTATGTGTACGGCGTGAGGGCGATGAACTCCGTTGGCGTAGGTCGAATATCCTCTTCGTCGTATGAAGTTCAGTATCAACCCGATGGTTTCTGGCCTGGTGGTGGTCCCCGTCCTCCTTGGGGGATCCCGACCAATCTCGCCGGTAGTCAGATAAAAAACGGGATTGGATTAACTTGGGAAGCTCCCGAAGTGGAAGTGACGGGTTATCAGATACTGCGAAGGAGCCCCGAACAGTGTGAGTTCGGATACCGGGTGTATGTGGACAACACCAACAGCACTGACACTCATTGGGCCGACAGGAACGTAGTAGCCGGAACTCTCTATGAGTACCACGTCAGAGCCGTCAATGATGTCGGAGTTGTGGGTATAAGTATCCCCACAAGCCTTCGTCCGACAACGCTGGTAGTTGGCCCTGAACCCAACAATCCGGCCACAGGGACGCCCACCATTGCGGGCACGCCACAGGTGGGGGAGACATTGACCGCAGACCCGTCGGGCATTGCCGACACGGACGGGATGCACTGGGCGATTCTCAGCTACCAGTGGCTTTCCAGCCGGGACACCGAAATCGAAGGTGCGACGAGTCCTGCCTACACGCTCCAGGCGTCCGACGCCAACCAGGTGATCAAGGTGAGGGTCGACTTCATGGACGACTCGGGCTACGAGGAGTCCAGGACCAGCGCGGCGACCGCCGCCGTATCACCAAACATTCCGGCTACAGGCGCGCCCACTATCACGGGCACGGTGGCCGTGGGCGAGACCCTCACCGGAGGCACGTCGGGTATCGTCGACTCCGATGGCCTCGACAACGCGTCATATAGCTACCAGTGGCTTAGGAAGGACGGCAGAACTCCCACGGACTACCCCCCCGGAGCCGGAGCCTCATTTACATCGGTTAACTACCGTGGCAGCAGCGCTGAATCAGAAATCAACGGCGCGACAAGCGCCACATACACGGTAACAGCCGCAGACGTGGACAAGACCATTAAGTTGCGGGTGGATTTTAACGACGACAAGGGTTACGTCGAATCGCGGACCAGCACCGCCACTGTCGTCGTCCCAATTGAGGCTGAATTGGCTTTAAGCATTGATGGGACAACCGTTACCTGCGATTCCATGAACGTGCACGATGACGACATACCTAAGAAAGAGTGTGACGATCCCGTCTCAATCGACCAAGGTGCAAGCAATGAAATCGAGGTGGAGATTGAAATCGCGCGGTCGGTAAACAGCCAGTTATACAGGTTCGAGTTCCACGTTAACCAGGCAGAGGACAGAATCGGCCACCCCAAAGCAGTAAATGCTGATGACCTCTGCCTGGGTCCGGGACTGGCTGATAGCGTGACGATGGAGGTCACTCCCGACGATGGGAGCGGTAACTTCAAGTACACCGACGAAGGGACAATATTCAACCTATGTCCTGTGGGGACCTACCTACTATACGCCCATTGGTACAGGTACAACTATGAAGACCAAGAGTACGAGTATGCCGGGAAATTTCTAAGGTACTTCTTCATCAATGGAGATGATGAAGATAACACCTCCATTGAGCAAGTGGAATTCATTACGGCGTCATATCCCGACACGCCATTCCCCCACAGGAAAGTGCAGGTTCAGGGTGTCAAACAGTCGACAAGGTTGAATCGGACACTCACGACGTTCTCCTTGTCCATTGACGGCTTGGTTCCCGACTCCGATAGGGAGACGACTGACTATGTCGTGAGAGTGCGAATAATCGGGGATGGCGGGCCGGTTTTTGGCGGCGTACCGGTTAAGGACGTGCCATGGTGCCGCTTAGGAAATGTGGGTTACAGCTATCTTCTCAAGACGGTACCCGAAGACGGCCGGTGGGCAATGGATGCCCACGTCAAAGGAGGCTGTCTTGAAGGTCCCTGGCCAGACACTTTGCAAGTGGAACTGTTCAACGGTTCGTACGAATTTATCGCGGGCAAAGACATCGCGCTCGGCGAGTTATCCAACAGTCCGGCCACTGGAGCGCCCACCATCAGCGGCACGGCCCAAGTGGGCCAGACCCTAGCGGCAGATACCGCAGACATCGCCGACGCGGACGGGCTGGACGGGGACGGGCTGGACAACGTCGTCTTCAATTACCAGTGGGTGCGCAACGACGGCGGCACCGATACTGACATCGAAGGGGAGACGGCCTCGACCTACGACGTGTCCGAAGAGGACGTGGGCAAGACCATCAAGGTCCGGGTGACCTTCACCGACGACCGGGACAACGAGGAATCGCAGACCAGCGCGGCCACGGAGACCGTGGCTGCCGCCGCCATCTGGTCGGCCACCATGACCGTCGGCGTCGACGGAGACCACGCCGGGTACAGCTACTTCGGACCGCTCGGCGAGCTGTCATCCAGGGCGTTCTCCATCGGGGAGACCGGCTACACCGTGTGGGTCATCCTGCACGACGCCGACAAGCTGTACTTCCGCCTGAGCGAAGATACTCCGGCCAACCTGTCGCTTCACGTCGGGGGCGTGGAGTTCGCCCGGGCCGACGCCACGGTCGTCAGCGGGCAGATCTCAGAGATGTACACCTGGCCCAGGGGTACGGTGGGCTGGTCCGCAGGGGACACGGTGCCGGTGGTCCTGTCCCGGACGGGAGACGAGGAGGGGTTGGAGTCAGCCCAGAACTCTGCGCCCACCGGCCTGCCAACCATCACGGGTACGCCGCAGGCGGGCGAGACGCTCACGGCCGATAAATCCGGCATCGCCGACGCCGACGGGCTGACCAACCCCAACTTCAGCTACCAGTGGATACGGAACGACGGGAGCGCCGACACGGACATAGGAGGGGAGACGGCCCCGACCTACACCCCGTCCAACGACGATGTGGGCAAGACCATCAAGGTAGAGGTGACCTTCACCGACGACGCCGACAACGAGGAGTCGCTTACCAGCGGGCCCACTGCCGAGGTGGCGGCGACTGTTCCCGGCCCACCCCAACACCTCAACGTTTCCCGCCATGGCAGCGGCGCCCTGGACCTTTACTGGGAGGCTCCCGCCAGTGACGGCGGCTCACCGGTTACTGGCTACAAGGTCCAGTGGAAGGAGACCGACGACGGCTGGGGCGCCGCTGAAGACGTCTCCGAAGAAACGGTAACCGGCAACACCCACACCCTGACGGGCCTGACCGACGGTGTGACGTATTCAATCAGGGTGTTGGCCACCAACGACATCGGAGACGGGACGCCCTCCGGGGAGGAGACCGGCACTCCCCATGAGACCACCCCTCCAGAGCTTGCCGGTGCCACGGTGGATGGCGGCACCCTCACCCTGACCTACAGCGAAGGGCTGGATGAGGCGTCGGAACCGGAGACAGGAGCGTTCAAAGTCGCGGTGGACGGTACACTTCGCGGGGTCGATGAGGTTTCGGTGTCGGGCAACGCTGTGGTCCTAACCCTGGCTTCTGCTGTGGCCGCGGGGGACACGTTGTCGGTTACTTACACTGCCCCCACCGGATCCTCGGCAACCCCCATCCGCGACCTGCCTGGCAACGCTGCCGCCTCCTTCGGCAATCAGCCGGTGACCAACAACACCAGGGCACCGATCAACTCCAACTCTGCCCCTACGGGCCTGCCCGTGATCACTGGAACTGCCCAAGTGGACGAGATACTGACGGTGGATGTTTCCGGCATTGACGATGCGGACGGGCTGGACAACGCGAACTTCAGCTACCAGTGGATTCGCACGGAGGGCGGCACGGACACCGACATAGCCGGAGAGACGGTCCAGACCTACTCCCCTTCGGACGCCGACGCTGGCAAGACCATCAAGGTCCGGGTGACCTTCACCGACGACGCCGAAAATGAACAGTCGCTGACCAGCGAACCCACGGCAGTGGTGGTGGCGGCTACCACGGTGCCCGGACAACCCATGCACCTGAGGGTCTTCCCCCATGATGCCCAGGGCCTGGACGTATCCTGGGAGGCCCCGGCCAGCGACGGCGGGTCGCCTGTCACCGGGTACAAGGTCCAGTGGAAGGAGGCTGACGGCGTTTGGGACGCACCGGTGGACGTCTCCCAGGAGACGGTGAGCGGAACCACTCACACCATCAACGGTCTCACCGACAGGGTGAAGTACGTGGTGCGGGTCATCGCCCGCAACGACATAGGCGACGGCGCCCCCACCGCGGAGGCGATGGGTACGCCCAGGGAGACCACGCCGCCGCAAATGGTCATGGCCAGGGTGGACGGGGCGACGCTAAGGGTGTCGTACGATGAGGCTCTGGACGAGGATTCGGTACCGTCCACGGATGCCTTCCTAGTGAAGGTGGCCTGCCGGTGCGACGATACCAGGTGGCAGGACGAGGAGGCCAGGCGCGGGGTGGAGGGCGTGTCGGTGGATGGTGACGCGGTGGTGTTGACCCTGGCCTCCGTAGCGACGGCAGAGGACGACGTGGTGATCAGCTACACCCCGCCCCAGGATGAGGCAAGTCCAAGGGTCCTGGATGCTGCGGGCAACGCGGCGGCAGCGTTCCGGTCGACGCTGGTATTCAACGATACCGAGGAGTCCGGTGAGGAGGAGACGGCCGAAAACGCCGAACCCACGGGCCTGCCCACCATCAGCGGCACTCTCCGGGTCGGCGAGACTCTGACCGCATCCACCTCCGGCATCGCCGACGCCGACGGCACGGACAACGCCTCGTTCAGCTACCAGTGGATGCGAAGCGACGGGAACAGCCACACGGACATTGCCGGAGAGACCGGCCAGACCTACGAACTGTCCGGCGACGACGTGGGCAGGACCATCCAGGTACGGGTGACCTTCACCGACGACGCCGATAACGAAGAGTCCCTGACCAGCGCCGCCACCGGCGTCGTGGCTCCCCGGCCGCCCCTGACGGCCAGCATCCAGGGCCAGCCCTCCAGCCACGACGGCCAGGCGGACTTCACCTTCGAGCTGCATTTCAGCGAGGAGGTCCCCGTCAGCTACGTGACCCTGCGGGACCACGCCTTCACGGTCACGGGCGGCGCTGTCGGCAAGGCCCAGCGGCTGACCCAGGGCAGCAACATCGGTTGGAGGATTACCGTGCAGCCGGACTCCACGGCCGACGTGACCGTGCTGCTGCCGGTGACCACCGACTGCGACGCCACCGGGGCGGTCTGCACCGGGGACGGCAGGATGCTGTCCAACCGCAACGAGTTCACCGTCTCAGGACCGACCCAATAGACCATGTCGACACCGCACCCGCCGGAGACGCCACATGTCCCCGGCGGAGCGTGGACAAGCAAAAAGGCCACAGCGCCCTGAACAGCCGCCAAGCGGAGCCGTGAGATGCCCCAGACCTACGACAGCGCAAGCCATCAAGCAGCCGGCAACCAAGCCCGTGGCGCGAAACGACATTGGACCGCCGCCGTCGTAGCATTGCTGTCGGTGGCGATCATCGTCGCATGGGCAAGCACCGCCATCCCTGGCATATCCGCTCAAGCGGCCGTCCCGGCCACACCCACCGAGGTGGAGGCATACGACCTAGTCGGCCGCAGAATCGAGGTCCGCTGGTCCACCACCGATACCGCCAACACGAACACGTTCAAGATCCAGTGGAAATCCGGCGACCAGCAGTACAGCGCCTCGCGTCAAGACTCGGTGGGACCGGCAACCAGCGCGGTGCCGGAATCATCCACGGAGACCAAGACCCGCCACAAGCGCCAGATCAGAGGCCTCACCGCAAACACCGAGTACACCGTGCGGGTCATCGCCTCCAACGAAAACGGCGACAGCGACCCGTCAACGGAAGCTTCCGCCACGCCCCAAATAACATACGCGGACGCCCGAGCCTTCATTGAGGACGAGGTCGTCAAGAGACACGAGAAAGAGCATCCCTGGCTCCGCGACACCTTCGACGACCTGACGTCACGGCACGTCGCCTTTTCCTTCTACGAACAAGACACCAGCCGAGTGGACGTCACGTGCACGCTCGGCCACATAGTGCCACAAGACTCATACCAGTGTTACGCCCAATCAGTGAGGATAAACCAGTGGACCGACAGCCTGGTCTACGTAGTCACCCACGAGCTCGGCCACACGTATTCCCTCACCACCAACACCACAGAGTACACCGCCCCGCTCGGCATGGCGTACCTGTACATCCACCAACTGGGACTGCACGGCAGCGCCTGCGAAACGAATGAACTCTACGCAGACCTCCTCAAACTCCTTGTTCACGGAGAAGCTTCGCTGGGAAACAGCTACTGGACCTCATGCGCAGGAACGGCGCCCAAAACCGACGAGGCCCTGGCCGTGGTACGCAGCGCCGCAGCCGGCGAGATCCCAGACTGGTTCAAGAATAAATACCAAGACGCCAACGGCGACATCGACATCGAGAGGTTCTGGTCGGACCTCAAGGCCATCCCAGCCCACGGCGAACGGGTCATACCCTTCTCACACCTCCAGGACGCCTTCGGCGGGTACTGCGACTTCGGCAACGCAGCCCAATCAGCGTTCCGAGAAGGACCCACCACCAACCCCTGGCGGGACGGCGGCTGCGTGCCGACCGAACCCACCGGCCTGGAAGCGACATCCGTAGGCGACGGCAAAGTCACCCTGTCGTGGAGCACCCCCGCCAACAACGGCGGCTCGCCCCTGAAGGGCTATACCGTGCGCTGGAAGTCAGGCGCCCAGGAATTCCACCCGTCACGCACAGTCAGGCTCAACGACCCCAACCGCGCCTCCTACGACATCAGACAGACCTTCAGCAGCGTCCAGTACACCGCCCAAGTGACGGCCCATAACATCAACGGTGAGGGAGCATCAGCCCAGTCGACCGTGACGACCCTCGCCGCGCCCAACAGCCAGCCGTCCTTCGCCGCAACCGAGTCCGGGCTCAGAGGCGTCAGAGAAGGCGTCAAGCCAGGACAGCCACTGGGAGCACCAGTCGCCGCCAGCGACGGCGACCGGGACACCCTCACCTACTCCATCTCGGGCGACGACGCGGCAAACTTCAGCGTCGACCGGAGATTCGGCCAACTGCGGACCAAGGCGCCCCTGGACTACGAGCGCAAGTCCTCCTACTCCTTCTCAATGTCAGTGCAGGACGGAAAGGACCACGCCAGCAACGCCAGCAACGACATCGACGACGCCATCACCATAACGATCACGGTGATCGACGTAAACGAACCGCCCGTCATCACCGGGCCAACCACATCCACCATCGAGGAGAACTCCACCGCAGACATCGCCACGTTCTCCGCCACTGACCCGGAGGGATTGACCAACTTCAGATGGTCGCTCTCGGGAAAGCACGCGCACCGCTTCAGGATAGATGACGGAGTTCTGAGTTTCTGGAACCCAATGGACCACGAAAACCCAGAGGGACTCGACGGCAACATTTACGGATTAGTCGTACGGGTCTCCGTCGGCGGCCAGACCTCGACCCGCTCGACGTCGGTCCGGGTCTCCGGAGCCGACGAACCACCGGTAATCACCGGTCCAGACCGGCCCAGCCTCCCCACTCAACCGACCCAGACCATTGCGACCTACCAGGCGACCGACCCGGAAGGAGCCGCCGTCACCTGGCTCCCCATCACCGGGACAGACAGCGACAGCCTGCAACTGAGCGCCGGCGGCGACCTCCAGTTCCGGCCGCCGTACGACACCCCCCTGAAGGAACGCTACGAAGCAACGCTACACGCATCCGACGGCGCCCTGACCGCCACGCTCAAGGTCATCGTCACCAACACGCCGGAGACCGTGAACCATGCGCCATCGATCACGGGCGACGCCGCCATCAGCCACCCGGAAAACAGCGCAGAGCCGCTCCACACCTACCAGGCCGACGACCCGGAGGGCGAGACCATCGCCTGGTCCGTGTCCGGCCCGGACCAGGACGACTTCACCATCAGCAAGACCGGCGTCCTCAGCTTCGCCAGATCCCCGGACTACGAGAGCCCCACCGACGCCGGCCACGACAATGCCTACCAAGTCACGGTGGTGGCCGACGACGGCCAGTCCAATGCGGGCACGCTGCGGGTCGAGGTCAACGTCGTCAACGTGAACGATCCCCCCACGGTGTCGGGCCAAGAGAACGTCGCCACGGCCGAGAACCAGATAGCCCAACGCATACTCGCGTTCTACGGCGCCCAAGACCCGGAGGGTCAGCCCATCACCGGCTGGAGCCTCGCCGGCGCAGACGCCGAGCAGTTCGCCATCAGCAGCCGCGGGGAACTCACCTTCCGGAAAGCCCCGGACTACGAGAACCCCGCCGACGAAGGGAAGGACAACGAGTACAACATCTCCGTCGGCGCCTCCGCCGGACGGAGCCAGGGCAGCCTATCGGTGGCCGTCAGAGTCCAAGACGTCAACGAGCCGCCGACCATCTCGGGAGCCGGGGCAATCACCCACGGCGAGAACAGCGCCGCGCCGCTCCATCACTACCAGGCCTCAGACCCCGAGGGAACCGCCGTCACATGGTCGCTCGAAGGCGAGGACGAAAGCGAGTTCACGATCAGTGACGCCGGAGTGCTGTCCTTCGCCAGTCCACCCGACTACGAGGACCCCACCGACTCGGATGAGGACAACGTCTACCGGGTCACGGTGGTGGCAAGCGACGATGCGCTCAACTCAGCCACGCTCAGCACCACGGTGACCGTCATCGACGACACCGCCGAACAGGCCCCGCCCAAGGGCAAGCCCACGATCAGCGGCGTCCCACAAGTCGGGAAGACCCTGACTGCGGAGACCGGCTCCATCACCGACCCCAACGGATTGACCGACCCAGCCTACGGCTACCAGTGGACCGCCGACGGGGCGGACATCGAAGGCGCAAACCGCGTCTGCCACAACCTGACCGCCAACGACGAAGCACACACCATCCAGGTACGGGTTTCGTTCACCGACGACGCCGACAACCAGGAGTTGCTCACCAGCGAGGCGACGACCACCATCGCCCCCAGACTGAGCGGCACGGCCGCAGAGGATGAGGCCACACTCTGGTCCGCAGACATGCTGGCCGTCCGGTACACCAGCGTCTCCATAGGCGCGACAGACCCCTCCCTGTTCTCAAACGTAGGCGGCGCCTCCTGCCTCCAGGCACTGAACCTGTGGTCATTCACCCCGGACCAGGACCTCCGCCTGGAATTCAACCAGCCGATTCCCGATACGGCAGATCTGACACTGCAGGCAGGCGAACTCGCCCTGCCGTTCCCAGAGAACAGCTCGGGACAAAGAAGCTTCCGGTGGACCGGCGTAGAAGTGGCATGGCAGCACGGGGACACAATCCCGGTCAGGGTGATAAACGACACCCTGATTCCAGCGCCCGTCTCCAACAGCCCTCCCACCGGCCTGCCCAGGATCACGGGCATCCCCCAGACAGACCAGACCCTGACCGCAGACACGTCCGCCATCGCCGACGCCGACGGCCTGGACAACGTGACCTTCAGCTACCAGTGGCTCAGGGATGGCGCCGAGGTTGACGGAGCAACGCGCCAGACCTACCAGCTCACAAGCCCAGACCTGGGCAAGGCCATCAGGGTCCGCGTCGCCTTCACCGACGATGCCCACAACGACCATTCCCTGACCAGCGCGCCCACCGCCGTCGTAACCGACCCTGCCATCTGGTCCTCAACCATAACCGTTGGCCACCACCCCGACGGCTCCGGCTACAGCATGTTCCACCGGCTCGGAAAACTATCCACCACCGAGTTCTCCATCAACGGAACGGACTACGTCGCATGGGTGATCCTCCACGACGCCGACACGATGTACCTGCGGCTCAGCAGGGACGCTCCCCCCAACCTGGTACTGCGCGCCGACAACCTGGAGTTCGCAGTGGCAGACGCCGCGGTCGTAGCCGGACAACGATCCACCTCGTCGTTGTACCAATGGCCCAGGCGCTCCTTGGACTGGTCCCAAGGCGACCTCGTCAGCGTGGCCATCACAATGACGTCAGACCCCAACCAGCCACAGCCGGCCCAGAACACGCCCCCGACAGGCAAGCCTGCAATCCAAGGCGTCCCCCAAGTCCCAATCACTCTCACGGCCGACACCAACACAATCAGCGACGCCGACGGCCTGACCAGCCCGGAGTTCAGCTACCGCTGGACCAGAGACGGCACGGAAGTCCCCGGCCAGAACGCCCAGACGTACTCACTGTCGGCACCAGACCAAGGCAAGACCATCAGGGTCCAGGTGACCTTCGATGACGACGCAGGCAACAGAGAGACCCTGACCAGCGAGCCAACCGCACCAGTGGCGCCGCCGACGCTGACCGCCGGCTTCCGCAGCCAAACAACGTCTCACGACGGCCAGGCGGACTTCACCTTCGAGCTGCATTTCAGCGAGGAGTTCGGCATCAGCTACCTGACCCTGCGGGACCACGCGTTCACGGTCACGGGCGGCACGGTCATCAAGGCCCAGCGGCTGACCCAGGGCAGCAACATCGGGTGGCGGATCACCGTAACCCCGGATTCCAACGCCGACGTGACTGTCCTGCTGCCGGCGACCACCGACTGCGACGCCACCGGGGAGGTCTGCACCCAGGACGGCAGGATGCTGTCCAACCGGAACGAGTTCACCGTCTCAGGACCTATTCAATAGACCATGTTTACACCGCACCCGCCGGAGACGTCAGACGTCCCCGGCGGAGGGTGGACAAGCGAAAGGGCCACACACAGAGAGAGAGACAGAGCGGGTTAGCAGGCGGGTCCGGGGTGCCTCCCGCTGACGATTTAATCCGGCCGTCCTCCCCGGGAGGACCGGCAGGCCATGCCGAGACAGCACACCCACGCCGGCAGAATAACCAACACGAAGAGCATCTGGCCCTCCGGCACGAGCCGAAGCCCCTGGGCCTCTTCGGGAGTCAACCCCGAGGTGAGCAGGTACTGTGTCGTCGCCCCGTAGCGGGCCTCGGTCAGGGCGCGGGCGCTGTCCAGGACCCCTGGAGCACCGTTTCGAATTCAAGACTCTCGTTGATGCGCAGGTCGGCCTCGCCCAGCCGGGACAGCCGCTCCTTTAGCGCCTCGATTTCCCGCAACAGCCGGTCCTGGTCCATTCCTCCCACCTCCTCGCGGCGAGCCTGGTTCTGGGCCAACCGGGGCCATTATACCGGGACCATTATGGCAGTGTCAGCATATAATAACAAGAACTCATAATAAATTAGCCTTAAAACTCACGGTAATATAATACCGCTCTGGTAGAATCAATGGGCGAACCAGTCCAAGGACCGGGAGATACTGGCTTGGCCTTCGAACCGGAACAATCCGCGCCACGGGCAACCGGCAGTCGGGGGCGTCATCCTTTTGGGGCTGTCAACAGTCGGAACGATCCCCATCATGGGTAAACAAACTGCCTCCAAATGAGGAAAAGCCTTAGTTACGGGGACCCTGTTCCTGGTGGCCGTGACTGCATTTCCCAAAGCTTTTCCACTTCGAAAGCGGTATGCGGCCCTCTACCCGCTGCTGTGGGAATAGTTGGTACATAAGCCCCAAATCGGTTGCCCTTTGCCGACTGTTCGTCAGTCGCGGCAATGCTTTTAGGTTGCATTCTAGCTCGGAGGCTCCCCCGTTGCCTGCTCCAATTGTGCCCACGTCTGACACCCCGCTCTCTACAACCAACGGAGCGCCCTTCACGACTCCGAGAGGCGCAGTTCTAGGGGCCCCCGGAGTCCACTTTGGACATCCGGCATGGGACTCTTTCGTCGTTTCTGGACCCGGACCCGGCGCGACCCACGCGGAGAGAAGGCAGGGCAGATGAGGTGAAGACGCCTCGCACAGAGAAATATCCTCTGGTCGATCGCGGATGGCAGACGCCGGCTCCAGGGTCAGCAACAAGGCTCGTGAATGCCCAAGGAAGAGATACCCACATGCAGGCCAATGGAATGCTTGGCCTAACCGACCCTACTCACGGAGGGGCTTGCGTTGCATTCCACTTGCGACAAATCAGGCTCCGGACTGCGCGTGGACGCGGCGGGGCTTTCCGCCATGACGACCGCTGCTTCCGCCGCCCGTCTACGCGAAGAATGGCGCATCTAAATTCACCCTCTAAGGTTTTCCGGCTCCAGCAGCCCTCTCGCACCAGCATCTTGCCTCCACGCAGGTCCACTCGCGTCCTGCACGGAGCTTTTCCGCCGATGCTCGCCAACGTCGCCGGTGAGGCCGCGCGGTCCCGGTTGCAGCCTCCGGTAGAGGAGGGCCAGACATGGGCATGAAGACTGCAAGGCTCACGCTGACCTCCGCCCGGTTGCCCGGGCTGCTGTTGGCCATAGCCGCCATGGCCGTGCTGCTGAGTATGCCCACGGCCTCCGTGGCCCAGGCGGCGGAGGTGACCCTCGTCAGCAACCTGTCTGAGACCTCCGTCACCGCATCTTCCCACATCAAAAATAGCCACACAGTCGCCCAGTCGTTCGCTACCGGTTCGAGCGATTACACGCTCGGCTCGGTCGAGGTCGATATCAGCACGTTACCCACGGCGACCGGTGGGATCAGCGTCAAGATTTACTCCGCCACCAGTGGCGGCGATCCGGACTCGTCCCTCTATACGTTGTCCAATCCGAGCTCGCTGAGCACTGGCGTCAACTCGTTCACGGCTCCTGACAACACGACCCTCTCGGCGAGCACGACGTACTTCGTCGTCGTCGCCAACACCGCCGGCTTCGACGGATTCAAGGTGAAGCTGGCGTCATCGACCAATCAAACCGGGGAAACGGGCTGGGGTATTGGAGACAAGCGGCACGTCCAATTTTCCGGGCCGTCCTGGGTAACCTTCACCAACGTGGCTCAGATCGCCGTCAAGGGCGAGGCTCTCCAAGCAGCCGACGTGGTGGTTACTATAGCGGCCGATGCCGATGAGGTGACCGAGGGCACGGCAGCGGCCTTCACGCTGACGCGCACGGAATCGACGGATGACGCGCTGACCGTCTCGGCGCTGGTGACGCAGGAGGGAGAGGTTCTCGCCTCCGCGAGCGACTACGCCTCGGCGGTAGATGTGACATTCGCCGCGGGCAGCGCGACGGCCGCGCTCAGCGTCGCCACGGATGACGACTCGGACAAGGAAATTCTCACGCCGGGCGTGTACCTGGTCGCGGGCACGGTGACGGCGGTGGTGCAGTCGGGCGCCGGCTACGTGCCGGGCGGCGATGGCGGCGACACGGCGTCGGTGACGATCAAGGACAACGAATCGCGGCAGGCCGCCATTCTGTGCCATTCGAGAGAGGTGCACGACGTGCCGGCCTGCCAGCCGAGCAATGCCGAACCGGTGCTACGGATTGGGCCGGAGTTCTATGTCGTCGTGGTGAGGTTGCATTCCCAACCGGGCTGGGCCATCGAGAACCTGCTTGACGGTGTCACCGCCGACAAGGGAACCGTATCCGATCCCCAATGTTGGGAGGCCGGCAGCAATCGTCTGACAGCTTGTCGGGAAAACGTGGGCTACCACCACCATAGCTTCAAAGTCACAGTGGATAGCGACGTCATGATCGGAGAGTCCATCACCGTCACCGTCCTGGGCGATGTGTTTGAGGGCGGGAACGAGCCCGATTCGCGAACGTTCACAGTCGAGGAGTCCATGGACGTGACCATGACCCTGCTCGGGAGCGAGCCGGTCACAGGACCCTTCGATGTCCGCGTGGTATTCAGCCGGGACGCCACTTCACAGGATGACCGCCTGGAGGTCGTCGAAGACTGGCAACTCTGGTACACAGACTTCGCGGCGAATCCCGGCAGTGTGCCTGCCAACAACAGGTCCAACAACGACAACATTTCAGAGAGGGGTGTGAAGAAGACCTGGACGGTTCAATTCGACCCGCCTGAGAACTACGAGGGCGAAATGGTCGCCGGGCTTGTCGGAGACCGGGTGGCCACAGAGGAGGGCGGGGTCTACAACCACGAGTCGGTCTCGCTCAACGTCCAAGTCGACACGCTCCACCCGACGGTGACTATCACGGGTCCCGCTACGCCGCCGCGCGGGACGTTCGAGGTCCGCTTCGAGTTCAGCGAAGACGTCACCGGGTTCGCCGAGGACGACATCACGGTGGACCAGGGGGCGCTGGTCGCCGGATCGCTCGCGCAGGACGCCTTCGATCCGCACGTCTGGACGGCGAGCGTCACGCCGGTCGACGCGCCGACCGACGACACGGTGAAGGTGGTCGTGCGCAAGGACGCGGTCCAGGACACGGCAAAGAACGGCAACGCGCTGACGGAGTTTGAGCAGGAGGTCGACACGCCGGTGCCGGAGTTCGATCTGCACAGCGACAATGACGCGCCGCGGGGGGTCTGGGGAAACGACGACACCATCTGGGTGTCCGAGGACGGCGTCGGCTCCGAGAACAAGATCTACGCCTACAACCGGGACGGCACGCGGGACTCCTCCGAGGACTTCGACACCCTGCAGGGGGCGGGCAACACCGACGTCGAGGGCATCTGGTCCGACGGAACGACCATGTTCGTCGTAGACAGCGACGACGACAAGCTCTACGCCTACACCGTGAGCACCAAGGCCCACGACAGCGGCAAGGACATCACGCTGAGCAGCTTCAACGACGAGCCGAGGGGCATCTGGGGCAACGCCGACACCATCTGGGTGTCCCATGACGGCACCGGCACCGACAACAAGATCTTCGCGTACCAGCGCTCCAACGGCAACCGGGACTCGGACAAGGACTTCGACACCCTCGACGATGCCGGCAACGCCGACGTCGAGGGCATCTGGTCCGACGGCACGACGATGTGGGTGGCCGACAGCTCCGACAATAAGCTCTTCGCCTACGAGATGTCCGACATGAGCCAGGACCCCGACAAGGACGTGGATCTGGTTTCGGAAAACGACGACCCCAGGGGAGTGTGGGGCGAGGGCGATTTCTTGTACGTGGTGGATGGGACCGACGACAAGCTCTACCGCTACGACATAGCCAACGCCACGGGCGCGCCGACGGTCCGTGGCCCGGGGGACACCGCCGCCTGGTCTGCCACGCTGACCGTGGGGCTTGAGACCGCCTTAGGGTACTCGACGGATCCACCCTACGGGTCCCTCAGCCCGGGATCCACCTTCATCCTGGAGGGCGAGACCTACACCGTGCTGGAGCTCATTGATTCCGACTCCGACCCTCTCTCGCTGAAGCTGGACCGGGAGATACCTGTCGCCTTCACCCTGACCATCGACGGGATCCCCCTTCATTCGGGAAACGCGAATGTCTCGCGAGGAACCGTTTTTGGTGAGCACGTATACGTCTGGTTCGCCCCCGGCGTGGCCTGGTCCGACGGCTCCACGGTCCAGGTGTCCCTGACGCCCTACACCGAACGGGTCTTCGCCGCCGGGGAGGCGCTGGTGGCCGACACCACGGGCATCAGCGACGCCGACGGCAAACCCGACTCTCCCCAGGGATTCACCTACCAGTGGGTGAGGGTGGACGGTGGCGACGACACCGACATCGCGGGCGCCACCGCGCCCTTCTACTACCCCACCGCCGACGACGTGGGCAAGTCCCTCAAGGTCAGGGTCGAATTCGAAGACGGCAACGGGGTGTCCGAGGGCCCCCTGACCAGCGCCGCCAGCGCCGCTATCGCCGACTCCGACTCGGTGAACGTCCTCTGGTCCTCCACCATGACCGTGGGGCAACAGGGGGCGGGCGCAGTGGGCTATTCCAGTACCGCCAGCTACGGGTCGATTGCCGACGACGAGTTCACCCACGGCGACACCGACTACACCGTAACGGCCGCCTCAGTGTTTCCTCTGGGCCTGAACCTTGGGGTGTCCCCGCAGCTGGGAGCCGGGGAGCTGGCCAGCTGGCGGTGGGGCGTCACCGGCGCAGGCCTCAACCTGGACGAGGGCACCCATGTCACGCAGTCGGGCGCCAGCGGCGTCAGATGGACCGACCACAACCAGTCATGGAACGAAGGCGACCGCATCGCCCTGGCGGTGCTGGAGGTGAACAGCCCCGCCACTGGCGCGCCCGCCATAAGGGGCACGCCCCAGGTGGGGGAGGCGCTGACGGCGGGCACGTCCGGCATCGTTGACGGGAACGGCAAACCCGACAATGCCCAAGGCTTCGACTACCGGTGGCAGCGCAGCGACGACGGCAACACCTGGACCGACATCACCGGGGCCACTGCCCCCAACTACTACCCCACCGACGCCGACGCGGGCATGCACATCCGCGTCCAGGTCAGCTTCCAGGACGGCGCCGAGTTCGACGAGGGGCCGATCAACAGCGTCGGGAGAGTGACGCGGGGGAATGTCCTGACCGCGACGTTGACGGTGGGGACGTCACTCGATGTGTCACCTGGCTACAGACCAACTTCGAATCAAGGAGCGCTCACTCCCGAAACCTTCTCCTACGGGGGCACCGACTATACGGTAACCAAACTGGTTGCTTCTGTCGCCAACTTGGTCATTGGACTTTCGCCGGTTCCGGACACAGCTGACGGGAATACGCTCACCCTTGTCATCGGCAGCAACAGATTCCCGCTGAGCGCGGCAACTTTTTCAACCCCATTTCAGGAATATGCCTGGACCAGTCCCGGGATCACCTGGACCGACGGGCAGACTGTCTCTATCGCGATAGAGGGGGACATCTACGACGCCACCGCAGACGTCATCGTCCAACCCTCCACGACGGTGAGCGTGCCGTGGTCGGCCACCGTGACCGTGGGCGAGGAGACCGGCGGCACACTGGACGGCTTCCTGGGCTCTGCCCTCTCTTTCTTTGGCACCCCCTTCGGCGCCCTGTCGGACAGCGCCATCGACATCGTCGGCCAGGACAGCCACGGCGTGGCGGGCGTGACCTACGACAGCAGTGGCAGCGGTACCCTGACGCTCTACGTCGACGTCGCGTTCGCGGGACTGGTCCGCCTGGCCTACGGCGCCGATGCCACGCTTGCGACCACTGCCGCCACAGCCGGCGCCTTGGGGGCCATTGACAAATACGACTGGTCTCCACACGACGACCCCGGCTGGGCCGCTGGAGACAGGGTGGCCTTCGCCGTCGTCGTGAACCAGAACGTTGCCGCCACCGGCGCGCCCACCGTCATGGGCACGCCCCAGGTAGGCGAGGCGCTGACGGCGGTCACGTCCGGCATCAGCGACGGCAACGGCCTGCCCGACGACGCTCAGGGGTTCGACTACCAGTGGCAGCGCAGCGACGACGGCAACGCCTGGACCGACATCACCGGCGCCATCGCCCCCAACTACTACCCCAGCGACGGCACCATCGGCCAACGCATCCGCGTCCAGGTCGGATTCGAGGACGACGACGGCTACGACGAGGGGCCGATCAACAGCGCCGCCACCGCGGCGGTAACCGAGTCGGCGACCGTCAGCGTGCCGTGGTCGGCGACCGTGACCGTGGGCGAGGAGACCGGCGGCAGCTTGGACGGCTTCCTGGGCTCTGCCCTCAACTTCTTTGGCACCCCCTTCGGCGCCCTGTCGGACAGCGCCATCGACATCGTCGGCCAGGACAGCCACAGCGTGGCGGGCGTGACCTACGACAGCGGTGGCAGCGGCACCCTGACGCTCTACGTCGACCCGGCGTTCAGGGGATTAGTCCGCCTGGCCTATGGCGCAGATGCCACGCTTGCGACCACCGCCGCCACCGCCGGCGCCGAGGGGGCCATTGACAAATACGACTGGTCTCCACACGACGACCCCGGCTGGGCCGCTGGAGACAAGGTGGCCTTCGCCGTCGTCGTGAACAAGAACGTCGACGCCACCGGCGCGCCCACGATCACAGGCGCGGTAGCTGAGGGCGAGGTGCTGACCGCTACGACCAGCGGCATCGTGGACCCCAACGGCTTGGACAATATATCGTCCACGCTGGCCTGGCAATGGAGCAGGTCCAACTGCACGGACCCGGCTGACGAGAGCAACATCTCCGGCGCCACGTCCAACACGTACACGGTGGGCGCCACAGACGCAACCTGCGTCCTGGCGGTCACGGCAACGTTCAAAGATGACGACGGTTACGAAGAAACTCTTACGGAGTCGGCCATCGACCTGTCAGAGGCCACATGGGAGCTTACATCGACCAGTCCCACGGTAACAGAGGGCGACCCTAACGGCGTTACCCTCACCCTGAACATAACCAATGGCCACACCTTCAGCTCACCGATAACGGCCCGCTTATGGTTTGGCAACGCTCCCATACCGGCTGTGGACTTTCTGGTGGGTGTCAATAACGTCCACGCCATCACCATAGCCGCGGGACAAACCCATGGCAGCGTTACGCTGTTGGCCGTGGACGGCACCCTGTACGGTGGCGATCAAATGCATGACATCCAGGCCAGGGTGGGGTCCACGGTGTTGGCCACGTTGTCGCCGTTTACGGTCTTAGAAGACGAGGACCCACCGGTGATAACGCTGACGGCGGCAACCACAACGGTTACCGAGGGCGGACCCATTACCCTCATCTTGACGTCGACAGTGGGCTATTTGGCAGCGGCTCCTATACCCATCACCATAGACGACCCGGACGGTGTTTTTGCCGGCCTTGTATCCGAAAGTATAACGTTGGCCGCAGTCCAACAAAGCGGGACCAGGAGGGTGGTTACCCCGAATGATGGTCGGGCTGAGGGTGACAAGCAGATAACGTTCAGCATTACGGACCCGCCCCCGGCGCCATTCGTCCTGGGCACGACGACGTCCGTGACCGTGACGGTTAAGGACAACGATTTTGCGCCAGGGCCTCAGCAGGACTTTGCGGCGCACATGCAATACAGCGACGTGGTGCTTACATGGACGCTTGGCAGCCCCGCTATATCAGACGGAAGTCCAGCTTCATCTCTCCAGCAGTGGCGGCGCCGGGCCGCGGACTCCGATCCGACGGATTTCAGTGTCTGGGACCCCAATTGGACCCGACTTCCGGGTGATGCCACCATGCTGACACATGATGCCGCCATATTGGACCTGAACGAGTACGTTTACGAGCTCCAGGCATTTTCTGTAGCTGGGTCCTCTGAGACCGTAACCCTAACATTCCGTGTGCCACCGCTGGTCACCAACCTCGACGAGAGCACGGCCGCAACCACGGTGACTCCGAGAGCCGCGCAGAGCTTCGTCACCGGCCCAGAGCAGGGAGGCTACGCCCTCCACTCCGTCTCCATACACACCTCGTTGCCCGGCGCCCCTTCCGCGGCATCCGTCAGCATCTACTCGGACTCGAGCGGAAACCCCGGCTCCGAAGTCCACGCCCTGACCAACCCGGGCGCGTTCACCGCTGGTACAAACATATTCACTGCGCCTGAGAACACCGTCCTGTCTCCGAACACCACCTACCACGTCGTGGTCGAGTATTCGGCCAGCGACGCCTTCGCCGTCCACCAGACGGCCTCCACCTCCGAAACCGGCTACACCGGCTGGTCGATAGGCGACCAGCACCACGCCAACACTCCCTGGGCTTCCCAGGCCGAACCCCTGCGCATCCAGGTCAACGGCGTGACGGTGCCGCCCGTGCCGAAAACTCCGCGCTACCTGAGGGCGTTGGCTGGGGTCCAGAAAGTAAGGCTGGTGTGGGACACGCCGCCGCGCGCAGTGCCCGTCACACACCACCAGTACCGCGTAAGCTTAGACTTGGACAGCGTGCGGAGTGCGGATTGGGTGGACATTCCCAACAGCGCCACGGGCGGCGACAACCAGAACTCGTTCACGGTGGATACCGATGTGGACAATGGCGTTCAGTATGTGTTCCAAGTGCGTGCGGTCAACGCCACGGACCACAGCCACGCCTCCAACGCGGCCAGCGCCACGCCGCGGGCCGACGAGGAGCTGCTGTCGATGACGCTCGCGGAGGCGGGAGGCTGCAGAGGGTCGTCGGGGTGCGGCGGCGGTGATGACCTCAACGTGTTCACCTACGGGGGGCTGGACTACCAGGTGACGCTGGTGACGCGTTATTCCGGGGGCTTGTACCTGCGTATCGGGCGGTCCGGCCCTGTGGAGTTGGCTGAGCGTCATCGTCATTTCGAGGAGATGAAGCAGCATCTCGAGCTCACCGTCGGCGGGGTGACCCTGTTGTTGCGTGAGCGCGTTAATCTTCAGCAGGACACGAGCTTGGGTTACGCGCAGGCGGTCCGCGTCTACTGGGACGACGTGAACCTGTCGAGTCTGCCTGCGGGCACGACGGTCAAGCTGACCTCCAACAGCCTCGCCGACGACACCAAGGCGCCGCGGCTGGTGTCGGCGTGGGGTCACGGCGGCAGGACCAGGTTGGAGTTCAGCGAAATACTGGACCCGATGGCGCTGCCCGGGCCCCAATCCTTCTCCGCGACCGTCAACGGCAGTCCCCGGGAGGTAACCGCGGTTACCGCTACATTCAACAAGGACCCCGTCAGCGGTGCACGCCACGAGAACCAGGTATACCTGACGCTGGCGTCCCCGGCGGCGGACACGGACACGGTTACGGTCTCGTACACACCACCTGCGCGTAACCCGCTCAGGGATATTGCCTCCAACCGTGTGCGGGCGTTGAGCGACATGCGCGTGCGTATGCAGAGCTACGCCGTGGCCTACCTGCCGATAGCAGCACTGTCCGCCGCCGACGCCATTGGCTATGAGGAGGAGGACGGGACCGGCTCCGTGAACTTTGTCGTCACCCTGTTCCCCGAGCGGGCCGACGCCGTATCCGTGGACTTTGCGACCACGGACGGCACCGCAGTTGCCGGTACCGACTACGAGGCTGTCAACGGCACCCTGGTGTTCTTCCCAGGCGAGGTTCGCCAGCTGGTGCCCGTTGCCATTATGGACGACGACGTTGAGGACGCAGGCGAGACGTTCACGCTGGTGCTGTCGAACCCGGCGGGGGCCTCCATAGTGAACGGTCGCGCCCAGGGCACCATCAACAACAGCGACAACCGCCCGGCCACGGGCGCCCCGCGAATCGTGGGTCAGGCGGCCGTCGGCCAGACGTTGACGGCAGAGACCACGAGCATTGAGGACGCCGATGGCACTGCAAACGCCTCATTTGCCTACCAGTGGATACGGGTCATTGACCGTGACCGACAGGGCCCGGACTCGACAACCGACATCGCGGGCGCCGATTCCGTTACCTACGAGGTTCAACCCGAGGATCTGGGCAAGTCCCTCCGTGTCCGGGTCACATTTGTCGACGACCTGGAGTATGAAGAGGAGGTGGAGTCCGAGGCCACGACCGAGGTTCTGGCCGCGGCCGACTTGATTCCGCCGCTGGCAACTCCCACGAACTTTGAGGCCGAGGCCGCCGCCCACCTGCGCATGGCACTGGACTGGGATGATGTGGCCGACGCCGACAGCTATGAGGTCCAGTTCTACGACTTCAACACCCGCACCCTGGACGTGCTCCCCTTCAACGGGATCAGCGTCGTCTTCGACGGCTCCAGCGCGGTGGTGGACAACCTGCCCGAGGGACGGTTCTGGTGGCTGCAGGTCAGGGCCGTCAACGCCGTCGGAGCCTCCGAGTGGACGGAGATGGAGATGTTCTTCCCGACCAGGGCGGCCGACTGGGAGAACAACGCGCCCACCGGCCTGCCCGTCATCACGGGCACGGTCCAGGCGGGCGAGACGCTGACGGCGGACACGTCCGGCATTGCCGACGAGAACGGGCTGGACAACGTGTCGTACAACTACCAGTGGATCGCGAACGACGGCAACGACGACGCCAACATCGCGGGGCAGACGGCCCGGACCTATGAGCTCTCCGACGGCGACGTGGGCAAGACCATCAGGGTCCGGGTGACCTTCACCGACGACGCCGAAAACGAGGAAACGCTGACCAGCGCGGCCACACCTGCGGTGGAGGCGCGCCCCAACACCGAGCCCACCGGCCTTCCGACCATCACCGGCACCGCCCGGGCGGGCGAGACGCTCACCGCCTCCACGTCGGGCATCGACGACGCCGACGGGCTGGACAACGCCGTCTTCTCCTACCAGTGGATTCGCAGCGACGAGGACGGCGACGCCCACGTAGCGGGAGAGACGGCCCGGACATATGAGCTGTCAGACGGCGACGTGGGCAAGACGATCAAGGTCCGGGTGACCTTCACCGACGACGCCGAAAACGAGGAAACGCTGACCAGCGAGGGAACGGAGACGGTGGCCATGCTCCTCTGGTCCGCGACCCTGACCGCGGGCAGCAATGGAACGGACTCCGGCTACCTCGCGGACCCGGAGTCCGGGGCAGTCTCGGAGGACGAGTTCTCCCTGGGGGTCACAACGTACCGCGTCAAGCGGTTGACAGAGAGCGACGACGGGCTGTTGTCCCTCAGTGTGGACGGTTCGTTGCCGACCCCGTTCACGCTGCATGCCGGGGCCGTCCGGTTCGCCTCCGAGGACGCCACCACCCTCGAGGGAGAGGCCGGGTACACCTATCAGTGGGACGAGGGGCCGCCGGACTGGTCCGACGGGGAGAAGGTGGAGGTTGCCCTGACCGTGCCCGAGACTCCGCTCACCCTCGACCGGGTGGAAATACCGGAGACACACCGCGGTTCCGCCAACGACTTCAGCTTCGAGCTGCATTTCAGCGAGGAGGTCCCCGTCAGCTACCTGACCCTGCGCGACCACGCCTTCAGCGTAACCAACGGCACGGTCATCAAGGCCCAGCGGCTGACCCAGGGCAGCAACGTCGGCTGGAGAATCACCGTAACGCCGGATTCCAACGCCGGCGTGACTGTTCTGCTGCCGGCTACCACCGACTGCGACGCCACCGGCGCCATCTGCACCGGAGACGGCAGAAAGCTGTCCAACTCGCTGAGCTTCACCGTATCGGGGCCGGGCCAGTAGGGGGCAACAAGCCAAACAGGCGCCCACCGACGGGTGAGGCAAGCGGTCCCCACGCCCAGGGCTGAGGCGGACAGGAAACGGGGATGCTTGCCCTCGCACTGGAGAGAAGAGTCTCCGGTCCGGGAAAGCGGGAATCCCGAGTGACCAATCTCCGAATCCAACCCCGGCGCAGGGGGACGGAGGTGCCGGAAATGCCGCTGGAGAAGTCCGAGGATACCGTGCCGGTCGCCCTCTACATCCGGACGCTGGAGGGAGACCCGGACGACTCCCTGCCGGTCCAGCTGACGGCCCTCCAGGGCTACGCCAAGAGAAACCGGCTGGCGGTGGCCAGGGTCCTCTTCGACATCCAGGGGGGCCGGAGCCAATTCGACGCGATGATGGCCGAGGCAACCGGTGAGAACCCGCCCTTCCGGCAGATACTGGTCCACGACAAGGGGAGGCTCTGCGGACGTGAGGATGAGCTGGACGAACTGCGGGCCAGGCTGGAGGGCCACGGGGTCACGGTGCTGTCCCTGGCGGACCCGGAGGAGTAATCGACCAACAGGCAGCCACTGACCCGACCCGCGCTCCCGCCGGAGACGGTGACGGCCCAAACGTTCAAGGACCGGCCTGAGGATGCCGCGACAGCGCACACAGCACGGCAGAACGGTCTACGTATTTCCCGAGGACTTCCCCCGGCGCCTCAAGCGGTTCAAGGAGGAATCGGGCCTGCCGTGGACCTAGATCGCCCGCCGGCTGGGGCCTGTCATCTCCCTTCACCCTGTGGCGCTGGCATGAAGCCGGGGTGCGGCCCCACTACCGGCACCAGATGGCGCTGCTGGAACTGGCCGAGAGCCTGGGGCTCGCCCACATCCTGACCGCCTGGACTCTCCCGGACGAGACGCCCGTCCAAGGCCAGCGCGGAGCCCGCGACCGGCGGGGCTGAAATGCAAAAGGAGCGGCATACACGGGAGTTTTGCCGGAAAGGCGTCCTCTTCGCAATGCAAGGGGAAATGGACTGTCCCTCTGCTCCCGGCCTTTCCGGCCCAGGCGCTGGCGCTGGCCCACGGCAACTGACAAACGGGCGTTGCGTTGATGGAAGGGCTGCACCATCATAGAGGCTACATTCGCGCCGGTCCCGCGGCGGAGCCTGCCCGGTAGCGGGACAGCAATGCAGACCGGAGGAACGTCATGGCCGGGGAAGACGACGGGACAGGTCAAGGCCAGCCACCGGAGGACTACCGCGAGTACCGCCGGATGATGGACGACGCGGGCCGTGAGGGCCTGCTGCGGATGATCGAGCATCTGACCGGGGACCTCCGGGCGGACCCGCGAGACACCGTAGCCCTGCTCGCCAGGGGACTGGCCTACAGCGAACTGGGGGACCATCGCCGGGCGGCGGAGGACAACAGCAGGGTCATCGCCCTGGACCCCGATAATGCCGACGCCTATTTCGAGAGAGCACGCGCCCATTCCGAGTTGGGGGAGCACCGGGCGGCGGTAGAGGACTACGACAACGCCATCCGCCTGGCCCCCGGCGATGCTGTAGCCCACTACAACCGGGGGGCGTGCAACGCCCAGCTGGGCAACCTGGAGGCGGCGGTCAGCGACTTCGACGTGGCCATCCTCCTGGCCCCCGATGACGTGGAGCCCCGCTTCAACCGGGGGTTGACCTACGCCGAGATGGGAGAGGCCCGGCGGGCGGTGGAGGACCTGAGCAAGGCCATCGAGCTGGACCCCGGCCTGGCCGAGGCCCGCTACCACCGGGGGCTGGTGTACCGGGCCCTGGGCGAGCCGGAGCAGGCCATCAGCGACTTCGGCGCCGCCGTCGAGCTGGAACCCAACTACGGCCTGGCCCGCCACGCCCTGGGAATCACCCCGCTCAACCTGGGAATGTACCAGGAGGCGCTCGGCGACTTCGATGCCGTCCTCGGCCTGGACCCGGACAGCGCCGCCGCGCTGCGGGGCCGGGGCGTGGCCCTGGGCAGCATGGGCCGCAACGAAGAGGCAGTGAGAGAACTGGACCGGTCCCTGGCCCTGGACCCCGGCAACGGCGAGACCCTCACGGCCCGGGGGCTGGCCCGCACCAGCCTGGGGCAGCACGATCTGGCGATAGAGGACTACACCAGGGTCATTGAACTGGACCCCGGCCACACGGCCGTCCGGCACAGCCGGGGCATGGCCCACATGCGCCTGGGCCGGTACGAGAGGGGCGTCCAGGACTTAAGCGCCATCATCGAGATCGACCCGGACAACGCCGGCGCGTACCTGGCCCGGGGTTTCGCCCTCACCACGCTGGGGGAGCACGGGAAGGCGGTCAGCGACTTCGACCGGCTCATTGAACTCACCCCGGACGACGCCATGGCCTACCACATGAGGGGGTCCGCCCACGCCGAACTGGACGAGTTTCAGAAGGCCCTGGAGGACTTCGGGCGGGCCATCGCCCTGGACCCGGAGGACATCGACTCCCTGCGCAACCGGGCCATCATGTACCTGGAGCTGGGCGAGCCGGACAAGGCGGTGCAGGACTACGACGAGGTCATCCGCCTGGACCCGGACGACCCCTCCGTCAGGGAGGAAAGGCAGCAGGCCCTGGAGGAATCGGAGGGGGAGGGGGGCTGAACCGGCGGGTCCGGTTGCTTGTGGAATTTGGGTTTATTACCCTTCCCCACATGATGCTGTTGAAAGGAGGACTTCTTATGATCTACCGAGTATATCGTTTCAAGGCGAATGATGAATTGGAACATTTGGGAGACGACTCGGTCCAGGGGTGGGAACCCCCGCCTCCACAAGGAAGCCAGTGGCCCGACCGTGGTGAGGTCGTTTGGGTTGGAGGAGACCGAGTCGAATGGACTAGCGAAGACACGATCGTCTATGTCCGCGACATGGTGGTGAGCTAGAAGGAGAGGAACATGGACGCCGATACCCAAACCATCTATGAAGAGCTAAAGAGGGTGGCAAGGAGCGGACAAACCCGCTTCTACGGGGATTTGTCCGAGCTCATCGACCTCCCTCCACGGAGCCGTAGACTCTATCAAATCCTGGATTCAATCAATCTCCATGAACATGAGGAGGAGAGGCCCTTACTGAGCGCACTGGTGGTACGCAGGGGATTTGGTATACCCGGTTCCCGCTTCTTTGTTCAGGCCAGGAACCTCGGTAGGTATGACGACAGCAGCGGGGATGCTACCGCCCATGCTGCGTTTTGGGTTGATGAGGTGCACCACATTTGGGACCATTGGAAAAACCATTAGATGGTAAAGAAAGAGAAGAACAGTCCTAAGGTCATTTCCCCTCATCCCAAGTGAAAGTACTTGCTCTAGGTGGAACATCACTCCGCCTCTTTTGTTACATCACAATGACGAGTTCATCCGACTGGACCTCGGTGACCCGTCCGTTAGCCAGGAGAGGCAGCTGGCCCTTGAGCAGGCTCAGGCCGGAGGACGCTGAACCGGCCGGGGACGTGCCGCCGCCTGTACTGTCATCTCTAACTTTAGAGTGAGCCAAAATCTCTAAGTTGGAATTGAGCCACCTCGATGGTAGAAGCATCATCCACGGAGTAATCGTGGAGGTGCCTGCAAGACTTGCTGAGAGGTGGAGACTTGAAAGAGATCTACGAGATGAAAGGTCAGGGTCATTCAGCACGTGGGATTGCCCGGGAGTTGAGCTTGGCCCGCAACACAGTGCTGAAGTACCTGAATTCGCCGGAGACGATGCACCCCAAGCCGCGCCGGTCCCGTGGATCGAAGCTGGACCCATATACCGGGCACATTGACAGCCGGATGGAAGAGGGGCTGGAGAACTGCGTGGTGTTGCTGCGGGAGTTGCGCGCCCTGGGCTACGACGGGTGCTACGCCACCCTGACCAACTATGTGCAGCACCGCCGCCGGCCCCGTCAGACCCAGGCCACCATGCGCTTCGAGGCGGCGCCGGGAGAGCAGGCTCAGGTGGACTGGGGCAGCTTGGGGTACGTGGGCTCCGACGGGAAGAAGCACCGCATCTGGGTCTTCGTGATGACCATGGGCTGGTCGAGGGCTTGCTACGTGGAGCTGGTGCGTCGGGCCGACACCGCCGCCTTCATCCAGTGCCACGTCAACGCCTTTGAGTACCTGGGCGGCGTGCCCCGCCGCTGCCTTTACGACAACGCCAAGGTGGTGACCCTGGGCAAGGACGAGGAGGGCCAGGTGCAGTGGAACCTCAGGATGCTGGACTTCGCCCGGCGGGTGGGCTTTGACATCCGGCTGTGCCGTCCCTACCGGGCGCAGACCAAGGGGAAGGTCGAGAGCGGGGTGAAGTACGTCCGGTGCAACATGTGGCCCAGCATCCGCTTCACCGACGACGCCGATCTCAACCGCCAGGGACTGGGGTGGTGCGACGCGGTGGCCAACGCCAGGGTACACGGCACCACCTACAGGGTGCCCTGGGAAATGCTGGCCGAGGAGCGTCCTCACCTGGGGCAGCTTCCCGATCGAACCGCGCTGGCACCCTACCTGCGAGAGGAACGCACCGTGTCCAGAGACGGTTTCGTCAGCTGGGAAGGCTCCCGCTAAGGGGTCCATTGGAAGTTGGTGGGCGCTACGGTGCAGGTGGGCCAGCGCCAGGGGACAGTGGAGATTTGGGCCGGCGATGAGCGTATCGCGGTGCATCCCCGGGCCCAGAAACCGGGACGGCGTTTCATTTTGCCCGGCCAGTGGGCCGGCCTGCCCAAGGGCGAAGGGAGACCCCGCCAGGAAGCCGTGGCGGTGCAGGTGCCGGTGGGTGAGGTGGAACGCCGCTCCCTGGACGTCTACGAACTAGCCGCCGTAGGAGGTGCAAGGTGATCGCCTTGGAACAGGCCCGCCAGCATCTGGAAACCCTGGGCCTCAAGCAGGCCGTGGAGGTCCTGGAGCACACCCTGGACGCCGCTGCCAATAAGCAATTGCCCTATCCAGAGATGCTGGCCCAACTCCTGGGTGTCGAGGTGGAGGCCCGCCGGACGCGCTACCTCACCACTAAAACCAGGCTGGCCCACCTGCCCTTCCAGCGCACCCTGGAGCAATTCGACTTCGCCTTCCAGCCCTCCATCGACGAGCGGCTGGTCAAGGAACTGGCCAACCTGGCCTTCGTCGCCGAGGCCAGCAATGTCCTGCTCCTGGGGCCGCCCGGCGTGGGCAAGACCTACCTGGCCATCGCCTTGGCCCTCAAGGCCATTGAGAACGGCCAAGGAGCCTACTTCGTCCGCGCCTACGACCTGATGGAAGACCTGCGCAAGGCCCGCATCGAGCACAACCTCGATCGCAGGATGCGGGTCTATCTTTCTCCCAAGGTGCTGGTGGTAGACGAATTCGGCTTCTGGCCCTACGACCGGGAGTCGGCCACCGCCTTCTTCACCCTGGTGTCGGCCCGCTACGAGAGGGGCAGCATCATCCTGACGTCGAACAAGGGCTTCGGCGATTGGGGTGAACTGTTGGGAGACACGGTGATCGCCTCGGCCGTGCTGGACCGGCTGCTCCATCACAGCCACGTGCTGAACATCCGGGGCGAGAGCTACCGCCTCCGGGAGAAACGCCAGGCCGGTCTATTCCCGTCCCAACAACTGAACGCTACCCCCGAGGAGGCTAAATCCAACGGCCAAGTGGCTCAATTTTAACTTGGCACAAATGTCATTGCTCTACGATAACGTCCGCGTAATTTGCTCAGGGAAAATGTCCGTCCATGAAGGATGTGACATTGAACCAGCGAGAGCAGGCAAAGCTCCAGGTACTCAACAGCGTGATGGAATATCAACTTCCCAGGGCTCAGGCGGCGGAACTTCTGGGGATCAGTGAACTCCAACTCCGGCGAGTCCTGGCTGCCTACCGGAGGGATAGGACCGCCGCGCTGGTCCACGGCAACCGGGGCCGCAAGCCGCGCAACGCGGTCCCCGAAGATGTCGCTGCCGCCGCGGTCATCCCGGCCAGCGACAAGTACGCCGGATTCAACCACAGCCACTTCACCGAAGTGCTGGCGGAGCGGGAGGGTATTCACCTGAGCCGCCAAACGGTAAGCCGCCTTCTCAATCGCCATGGCCTGACCAGCGCCAAGCAGCATCGTCCGCCCAAGCACCGGGTACGCCGGGAAAGGATGCCCCAAGAGGGCATGTTGCTGCAGATCGACGGCAGCCATCACCCTTGGCTGGAGGACAGAGGGCCCAGATTCGTATTGCTGCTGGCAGTGGACGACGCCACCGACATGGTGGCCAATGCTCTCTTCCGGCCCGGGGAGGACACCCGGGGCTGCTTCCTGCTGATGGAAGGGATCATCCGGCGATACGGCATCCCCCCTGGCCATCTACGGCGACCGCCACGGTGTCTTCAAGTTCAACGGCGAGCCCCGGCATGTCTCTCAACCAGTGGGCCCAACCCAGTTCACCCTTGGCCATGCGGGGACTGGGCATTGAACAGATCTTTGCCCGTTCCCCACAGGCCAAGGGACGGGTGGAACGTATGGCCGGCACCTTCCAGGACCGGCTGGTCAGCGAACTCAGGCTGGCTGGAACCACCACCATCGACCAGGCCAACGCCGTGCTGCGGGACTTCCTCCCTCGCTTCAACAAACAGTTCCGTGTACCTGCCCAGCAGTCCCAGTCCGCTTATCGCTCCTTGGACTCCTCCCTGGCTCTGGAACGGATCCTCTGCTTCAAGCATCTGCGCCAAGTGGCCAAAGACAACACCGTCAAGTACCAGTTACGCACTCTGCAACTGCTTCCGGCTCAGGAGCGCTCCAGCTATGCCGGTGTCAAGGTGGAGGTGCTGGAGCGGAGCGACGGACAGTTCATGGTCCAGCATGAGGGGAAAGTGATTGCCCACCAAGTAGCGCCTCCCAAGGCGGGAGCCCTGCGGGCTGCACAGGGAGCTCAAGCCCCGACTCCCGAACTGTCCCAAGTGGTCCGGAACCTCAGCCGGCATGGTCTCACCAGGGTGCAACTGCAGCGCCTGGCCGCTTTGGGAGCACCTGCCGACCAGCCGGTGGATGATGAGAACGGTCCAACCTCTTACACTCCGCCACCCAGACAGGCAACACCGCGCAAACAGGCCCTGTGGAAAGCTGTCCACCACGCTAAGCTGCAGGGTGTTTCCCTCAGAGGCATTGCCAAGCAACTGGGTATTTCCAGAAATACAGTCAGGAAGTACGTCGACCTGCCGGCTCCCCCTATCAACCCTGCTCGTCGACGGGCCGCTCACTTAGCCACTCAGGACAAGATCGGCGGCCATTTACCCTGAGCACTTAACCGGACGTTTTCTCTGGACAACAACATAAGAAGCGAAGTAAGGTTGAACCGCCTGTTCCCCATAGGGACTGCTTCCAACGTGGGATTCGCCACCAAGTATGGCTATAGCCCTCCGGGTAGTAATGGAGGGGCTCCGGTCAGAAGGAACCCGCCGGACAGCCCTCCACCAAGCAACCCTTCAACTGCTCCAAGGCCGAACTTGGGACAGGCCAACGAGGGAATCCACCAGGCTGCTGACGACCCTGCTTAGAGAGAATCTGCGACTGGCGTTCGTCGCACCTGACAGACACGTTCTCCAAGGCGCAGGTCTTCTCCGCGCAATCAGCCGACGCAGCGCAAGCGTAGCAGTAACCCGCGTGGCTTAGCCTGGAGAGGTATCGGGAAGGTTCTAATCATCGATAAGGATGGGCTAGAGAGGGACACATGGCAGAGAACGAATCGTCAGCGACGCGCGCATGGTACATTGGAGAAGCCATCGAAGCAGGGGTTGATGAACAGGAAGCCCGCCGCCGAATAGACGCAGGAGAAATCGCGGCTCCGGCGGCAGGCGCAATTCTGGGTGGCGGAGTAATAGCTACCGCGACAGGGCTGGGTGGCGTCGGCTTGGCCTTCGGCGGCGGTGCAATAGGTATCGGAGCGGCTACCGCAGTAGCGGCACCCGCCGTTGCAGCAGGGGCAGTTGGCTACGGGATTTACAGAGGTTTCAAAGAACTGCGCAGATGGAACCGAAACCAAACAATGCGTGGACTGGTCAGGTATTTCCGGGAAACCGGGCAACCCAACAAAGTGGCCAGAATCTTCTACATGGAAGGCATGGGAACGTTGGAAGAAGGCCACCGTCCGCCGACTCACGCAAGTGCGAAGGCAACCCTGCGCCATTTGGTAGGAAGCGAGAGCCTCGCCTCTGTGACAGGTCTATTCTGCTCGCCCAAAGGGGAGTTGGTGTTGACCTATGACCGAACCGAGGACCACTGGGCTTATGTGAGACTCATTGACGATAATAAGTTCACTGGCGAAGGAAGAGACTTGAGAGGCCAAAGGTTTCAAATGGATGATCTAACCAACGGAGACCTTGTCCTCCGAGTATTGGAGCGGGAAGGCTTTATCAGGATTCGCGAAGAGACCGATGAAGAGTCGGGTAAGGAGTAATGGCGAAGTTCACCGAGACCACGACATACACGGTCAACTGCCCGGCCTGTGACTCAAGCCGTGTGGTCAAGACAGGGAAGCAGAACGGGCAGCAACGCTATCTCTGCCGGGAATGTTCCAAGAAGTTCCGGGCCAATGGCATAGCCCACGGCCACCGGGTCCCGGTGGAGCAAATCGGCATGGCCATTCGGATGTTCTACTCCGGCATGAGCTACAAGCAGATTGCCGAGAGTATGTCCGACGCCTTCGACATTCCCGAACCCTCTAAGGCCACCATCTACGAGTGGGTCAGGGCCTACACCGACAAAGCCGTTGAGACTTTGGGCCAGCCTCAGTACAAGGCCCAGACCGGCGATGAATGGGTTGCCGACGAAATGCAGGTGACGGTCGGCGGGGAGAAGTATTGGAACTGGAACGTCATGCACTCCAAGACCTCCGACATCCCAGAGCAGCCCGTCGACTGGTCCAAGGCCAGGCGCGGGATGTTCTACAAGCCCGACTGGCAGGATATCACCCTCCGGCTCGACCGGAACGTCGTCGACTGGTTCGAGGAGCAAGCCGAAACTCCCGAAGAAGCCCAACAGGCCATTAACCAAGCCCTCGTGGAACACATGAGAAGGGTGAGGTTTCCAGGCAGAAGAGCGGCCAGGGAAGCCGCCGACTAGGGACCAGCACCCGGGAGGGAAAGCCGTTCCGATGCCCACCGATACCAGCGAGAAGGGGTTTGAGACCCGGGTCTGCACCCTGCTTGGGGAATCCGGCTGGCTTATGGGCGACAACCAAGACTACGACTCCGCGGCCTGCGTCGACCTCGCACAACTCTCCGACTTCCTCAGGGAGACGCAGCCGGATATCGCTCAGGCCCTCTAGCTCGACTCCGACAACAACACCCGTCAGCGCTTCCTGAACCGCCTCAGGCGGGAGGTCCAGAGCCGGGGCGTTATCGAGATTCTCCGCAACGGCATAGATCACGGCCAGCACAGCGCGACGCTCTTCTACGGCACACCGTCGCCGGGCAATCAGGAAGCCGCGGACCTCAACGGCAGGAACCGGTTCTCCGTGACACAGCGCCAGGAACCCCAACCTGTCCCTGGACCTGGTCCTCTTCATCAACGGCCTGTCGGTCATCACCTTCGAGCTGAAGAACAACCTGACCAAGCAGACCGTGGAGGACGCGGTGGAGCAGTACAAGCGGGACTGCGACCCCAGGGAGGGACCTGTTCCGGGCCGGACGCTGCGCCGCCCACATGGCCGTCGACGAGAACAGGGTGAAGTTCTGCACGGAGATGGCCGCCCAGGCCGCCGTCTTCCTGCCCTTCGACAGGGCATACGACGGCGGCGCAGGCAACCCGCCCAACCCTCAGGGACTCCGCACCGACCACCTCTGGCAGAAATCCCTGACCCCCCGGAGCCTCACGGACATCATCGAGAACTACGCCCAGAAGGTCCGAAATGTCAATGTACAGGAACAATAGGCCAGTAAAGGACGAAAATTTACAGAGTCTTTAGGCCACCCTGGGAGCCATACCTACGACCATTGCCCCACTTCAGAAGGAGGTGGCGCGATGGCGTATCGGGAGGTTCCCCGAATGGAAATAGGAGAAGTGATCCGCCGCTGGCAGGCGGGACACAGCCGGAGACAGATCGCGGCGAGCACCGGACTGTCCCGGGACACGGTGGCCAAGTACCTTGCGGCGGCGGTGTCGCAGGGCATTGCCCAGGAGGGGCCGGTTCCCAGCGAGGATCAACTGAGCCGCCTGGCGGCGATGGGCCGAGTGGGTCCGCGCCAGGCAGCGAAGCCCAGCGACGACCTGCTGGAGCCGTGGGCGGACCAGATCTACCAGTGGATCACGGCGGACCGGCTGCAGATGACCCGCATTCACGAGCTGCTGGCGGGTCGCGGCTGCGGGGTGACGTACCAGTCCCTGCGCCGTTTCATCATCAAGCGCAGTTGGAGCAAGCCCAGCAAGACCACGGTGCGGATGGAGGACACTCCGCCCGGGGAGGTGGCCGAGGCGGACTTCGGCCGGTTGGGTCTGATCGGGGACCGAGGTACGGGACGGCGCAAGCTGGTGTGGGCCATGCTCATCGTGCTGTGCCATTCCCGCCACTGCTTCCTCTGGCCCATGCACTTTCAGAAGCTGCCCGACGTCATCGCCGGACTGGAAGCAGCCTGGACCTTCTTCGGCAGGATGCCCAAATACCTGGTCGTTGACAACTTCCCCGCCGCGGTGGCGGGGACGGACCCGCTGCACCCGCGCCTGAGCCGGGGCTTCCTGGAGTACGCCCAGCACCGGGGCTTCTTCGTCGACCCAGCCCGGGTCCGTCATCCCAAGGACAAGCCCAGGGTGGAGCGGGGCGTGCCCTATGCCAGGGAACGCTTCTTCAAGGGAGCCAGCTTCGACGGCCTGGCCCACATCCGGGCCGAAGCGCCCAGATGGTGCCTCCAGGTGGCGGCAGGCGCATCCACGGCACCACCCGCCGCCAACCCCTCCTGGTCTTCCAGGAGGAGGAGCGTCATGCCCTGCTCCCCTGGGACGGCGTGCCCTATGAGATCGCCGGTTGGCGCACGCTCAAGGTGCATCCGGACCATCACGTCAAGTGCCGGCTGGCCCTCTACTCGGTTCCCTCGGCCGCCTGCCCGCCGGGACAGACGGTGGAGGTCAGGCTGGACAGCAAGCTGGTGCGGATCTACCACAAGGGACGGCTGTTCAAGGTCCACCAGCGCCAGCCCCAGGGCGGCCGGTCCACCGACGCCGGCGATTATCCCGACACGGTCTCCCGGTACACCACCAGGGTGCCGGACCACATCAAGAGCGAGGCGGCGAAGCTGGGGCCGGCGGTGGATGAATTCGCCCAGCGCCTCCTGGGCGGCCCGCTGCCATGGTCCAGGATTCGTCAGGGACACAAGCTGCTCCGCCTGGGAGAGCGCTACACGCCCCAGCGTCTCGACGCCGCCTGCCGTAGGGCATTGGAGGTGGACCTCATCGACGTCCGCCGCCTGGAACGTATCCTGGTGCAGGCCCTGGAAGAGGAGACTTTGCCCCAGCTGCTCCTGCCCGTCCCGGCTCCGTCTTCGCCCATGCTGATGCCCACTTCAATGAAGGAGGCCAGTCATGACCCGCTCCACCGACCTCACGCCCCTGCTCAAGCGGCTCCGCCTGGGCACCATGGCCGCCACCCTGCCCGAGCGCATCGCCCTGGCCCGCCGGGAGCAACTGGACTACAACTCATTCCTGGAGATCATCCTCAGCGACGAGGTGAACCGGAGGGAGAACAGGCGGGTCGAACTGCGCCTCCACAACGCCGGTTTCGAGGAGACCTGCCGCCTGGAGGACTTCGACTGGTCCGCGTCAATTACCGTGGACCGCCGCCTGCTGGACGCCGTCTTCTCCCTGGAGTTCCTGGACAGACACGAGCATGTGCTTCTGGTGGGACCCGCCGGCGTGGGCAAGAGCTTCCTGGCCCAGGCCCTGGGCTACTCGGCCGTCCGCGCCGGTCACACCGTCCGCTTCATCCATGCCGACGGCTTCTTCCGGACCATGGCCCAGGCGAGGGTGGACAACTCGGTGGACCGCACCTTCCGGTCCTTCCTCACCCCCGACCTGCTCATCCTGGATGACCTGGGTCTGCACCGGCTCACCGCCCAGCAGTCCGCAGACCTCTACGAGCTCATCCTCAACCGGCACCGGGCTTCCAGCTTCGTAATCACCAGCAACCGGGCCGTGGACGAGTGGCTGAACATCTTCGACGATCCCATCCTGGGGAACAGCGCTCTCGACCGCCTGGCCAACGCCAGCTACCAGATCGTCATCGAGGGCTCCAGCTACCGGGAAAGACAGTCGCCCCACCGGAAACTGCTGGGCCCGGGTCAGCAAGGAGGTGATTGACCAAACAACCACAACCTGATATTCATCCAATTACCACGCCCCAGGGTGGCCTAATGTCCTTGTAAATCCCTGGCCTAATAACCTTGGAAATTGACACGAAACAGGCCGCTCTGGCCCCGGTACCACCAGCTCGAGGTGGTGCGCCGGACACTCTGCGACGTATCGTCCAACGGCGCCGGGCGGCGGTACCTCGTCCAGCACTCCGCGGGGAGCGGCAAGTCCAACTCCATCGCTTGGCTGGCCCGTCAGCCGCCTTTCGGCGGTGGAAACACTCTGTTCGGATGGAGCATTCTCACCTAGACATAGGGCTTCAATGGGGCCGCCGCCTTTCGGCGGTGGAAACCACGCCTGGACATGAGTGCCATCGACAGGGTGGGCAAGCTTCAATGGGGCCGCCGCCTTTCGGCGGTGGAAACCGGGGAGGCCATCACTCGCTACGAGTACTCCTCCAAGCTTCAATGGGGCCGCCGCCTTTCGGCGGTGGAAACGCGACTTGCCGGATCGACTCTCCCTCATCGGTCTGGACGCTTCAATGGGGCCGCCGCCTTTCGGCGGTGGAAACCCTTCCAGGCGCTGGCAGCAGCCCGAGTCCTCTGAAGAAGTGGTGTCTGCTTCCTCAGAATCCCGGGCCACCCGATTCAAGAGGGGCCACTGGGAAGCGGTGAGAGCGCTCAAAGACAGCGGGCTGTCGTTGAGTGCCATCGCCAGAAAGTTGGGGCTGAACCGCAAGACCGTGAGCAGGTACATGGCCTCAGACCAGCCTCCGGAATATGCGGGGCGTCCCCCTGGGGCTTCCAAAGTCAGACCCCATTTGCCTCACTTGAGGCGGAGATGGATCGAAGGTTGCCACAATGCTCGTACTCTCTACCGGGAGGTAGTCAAACGAGGATACTCCGGCTCCGGGCGCCACATCCGGAAGGCGGTTCAGCCATGGCGAAAGGGCACTGGCCGCCCTGCCAAGTCCAGGCCTCCAGTGAAATGGCTGGTCCTACGTCCCCGCCGGGGATTGAACAGCTCAGAAAAAGTGGAACTGGACCACCTTCTCCAAGCCAATCCCCCTCTCGCCCTGGGACACCAACTCAAGGAGTGGTTTCACGAGATCGTCAAACAAGGCGACCTGGAAGCCCTGGATGCCTGGAGCCTTGAAGCCAGCCGGTCGGGGCTGAAACAATTCCACTCCATCGCTAGGAGTTTCCGACAGGATTACGAAGCCATCAAGCTGGCGCTGACCAGCCCGTGGAGCACTGGACAATGCGAGGGGCAGATCTGCCGGGTTAAATTGATCGAACGGATGGGGTATGGCCGGGCCAAGCCGGACCTGTTGCGTCAGCGAATACTGCACCGGTGTGCTGCATAACCAGCGGCCCCGGCACATCCATTCCCTGCGGCCAATTTCGATTCCCTTCACCAAAAGCGCGGAAGAGCCAGATTTCCGGGTCCACCTCATTCTTATACTTGCGTTCGGCTGATTTCCTTCTCACAATGTCCATTTTGGTTCGCACCCACCTCCATATCGTGCACCATCGCACACCGCAAGTTGTTGAGAACGTAGCATGAAATAGCAACTACAAGCCCCATTATAATCAGCATAATCAGCAGCACCCATACCCCGAAATTGGTCATTACGGCAAGCAGGTATGGGCCAGGGCCAGTGAGTTCTGTTTCCTGCAAAAGCCAATTCCAGCCTACGGTCAGAGCAACAGCAAAGGTTAGCAACCGTATCAGCCAGTCAATAGCCTGAATCCCTTTGGGTATATAATTCCCTTTATTTATGTGCAGGCGGCTGAATCTGTGTGCAGAATTGATTATGTGTGCAAAGCCGCGCCCAAGCATTCATTCCGGTGGGCTGTACTTATTCGAGGAGTAGAGCAATGCGGTTACTGGAATGGTTGGCCCCTATCTTTGTCGCAGGAGCGTTGACCGTTTTCGCCGCTTGCGGGTCCACCCCCACGAGCGAACCTACGGCAACGCCCGCGGATGATTCGTCGCAAGTTCCATCCGTTTCGAACGTCGTTGGCACCCCCGTACCTCGCTCCGATGTTGAGACAGCTTTCGACAAGCCGTTGTCCTCCGGTCTGTCCGTTGCCGAGGTGACGGAGAAGGCGCTGCCCAGCGTGGTCAGAGTCCTCGTGGCTTCCAGTTCTGGGACGGGTTTCATCATTAACGAGGACGGGCTGGCGGTTACAAACAAGCACGTAGTCAAAGAGAATAACCGGGTTGCCGTCCGGCTGGCTACCGGAGAGAAATATCAAGGCCGCGTGACCCAACGGCATCCAAGTCTCGATTTGGCCTACGTGCAGATTGATGCCAATCGGCGTTTTCCATCCATCGCCATTGGTGACTCTAACAAAATTCGCGTTGGCGAAGACGTTATCACCATCGGTTTTCCCTTGGGCCAGTCTCTGGGTCTGGACCCCACGGTCAGCGTCGGGATTATCTCGGCCAAACGGCTGAATCGCCTGCAAACAGACGCATCGCTTAACCCGGGAAACAGCGGCGGGCCGCTGTTGGATACGTACGGACAGGCGGTTGGGGTGGTCGTGTCCAGGATGGAAACTAACGACGCTGGAAGGCCCATTACCGGCATCGGATTCGCTATCCCAATTAACGTAGTGAAGTCCGGGCTTGGAGGCCAAGCTCCTCAGGCTGGCAAGACGCTACCAACTCCCACGCCGACACTCTTCCCGACAATAGCTCCACCCCCCAATGTCAAGGCTACAAAAGCTGCGATAGACGCATTAGACGCTCACCGGCGGCAAGTGGTGCAGGCAACCCGTACCGCTATCGAAGCCAAGCAGGAAGCTGAACGCTACGCCGCCTCGCTGGAAGCCACCCGTATCGCCGAACTACCCACACCAACGCCCACGCCGTTGCCAACACCTACGCCCCTGCCTACTGCCACGCCGACTCCAACACCCACGCCAACACCGGAACCGACGCCGACTCCACTACCCACCCCAACACCTCATCCACGCACGTTCTGCCAGGAGTGGGAAGCCCTGGTGCTGGAGTGGATAAAGCAGGGCAACTACTATCATAAATATCCGAGTGGCGACCGTAGTCTCGTGTCCCCTGGTGTACCCAACCACCCGCAGTTGTCTGCCAACCAAGCGAACCACCTGTGCCTTACTGAATTCCCGCGTGGAGTCCTAAGAATTTCGAGTGAAGGAGATTCGGTCGGGCGTACGGTCGGAGATGGGCCACACCAGCTTCTGCCGGGCACTTACGAATACCGGCGGGAAGGAGACAACCGTGTACCGAAGGGGCGTTTTGGAGACAACTGTAAGTTAATCCTCAACTACGGGGACGATAACCGTCAAGAAGTGGAAATGCCTTACGGCGAACCGTTCACCTTCAGGGTGTACAGGTATCACAATTGGATTCACTTGGACTGTCGTGAGGGCAGGCTTTATCGCATCGGGGACTGATTTGCCTCGAAACCCGGAATCCCAAGCGGACGATGCAACAGCGGCAGCGAGTGTGCCCCTCCGGTGGTGAAGAAATGGAACCGGAGGAACCACGGCAGCCGGAAAACCTGCGTGACAACCGGGATGACCGATGGCCACGGAGTCGGTTCCTGGGGCGCTGAAGGGTGGTGCGGCTGACAGGCCATTTGGCGCCCTACTTGGCAGATGGTTCAATGAAGTGTCAGTACATCGGTTCATGGTCTGGTGCCGGATGTAATAACGACGTGAGTCCCGGAGAGCGTTACTGCCATCAACACCGGATGCAAGGGCCTGCGAACTCTTGCGGCACGCAGGCCGGTTGCCTAGCAGTCATATTGATGGTTGTTGTGGCCGTCATTGTAACCTGCTCGTAAGATAGACAGAAGGTTGTAAAGGGTAATAGGTTTCCTTATCCCCTACCTAAGCCCGAATCCACCGAAGGAGTGGGGATTAAGGGTGTCCTGAAGGCGTGAAGAGGTGCTCCTGCGTATCTGGGATAATGGTTTTTGATCGAAAAACTGACCCCAGGGAAGGAGCACCTTTTGGATGTTATCACTTGAGCACCCCGATCGCATCAATGTCTCCTTTGATGATCACCGCCTAGTGGCCAATGCAGGGCTGCTGCTGCCCGCCATCCTTGCCCTCCGCCTGGGTCTGGGTGAAGTGGTTGAGAGGTACCTCGATTTGAGTAACGCCCCCGGCCGGGCCAACACCGGCGACAAGCTGCTGACACTGGTGGCCTCTGCCCTGGCCGGCGGCGACTGCATCGTCGATGCTGATGCGTTGCGCAGTGGCGGTACCGCCAGGGTCCTGGGCTGGGTGGTCAAGGCTCCGTCCACCCTGGGCACCTTCCTGCGCAGCTTCCGTTGGGGACACGTGAGGCAACTGGACCGGGTTAGCCGGGAGTTGCTGGCCCGGGCTTGGGCCGCCGGGGCCGGACCAGGCGAGGATCCACTGACCATCGATCTGGACTCCACCATCTGCGAGACCTACGGCTTGGCCAAGGAGGGAGCCCGCCAGCACGGCTACACCGGCCAGCGGGGCTATCACCCGCTCCTCGCCGTCGCTGCCGGCACCGGCGACGTGCTGATGTGTCGGCTGCGCAAGGGGCGAGCCAACACGGCGCGGGGCGCTGCTCACTTCCTGCGGGAGACGGTGGGTCGGGTGCGCCACGCCGGAGCCACGGGTCAACTCACCATGCGGGCCGACAGCGGCTTCTACAACCACGCCATCGTCGCCCTCTGCCGCAAGGCGAAGGTCCGCTTCTCCATCACCGTCCGCCAGCACCAAACCCTGCGCAACCTGATAGAGGCCATTCCTGAGGAAGAGTGGACGCCCATCCCCTATTGGATGGACGGCGCCGCCGACGTGGCAGAGACTGTCTACACTCCCTTCCAGAGCAAGCCCGAAGCTGCACCGGTGCGGCTCATCGTCCGGCGGGTGAAACCCACACCCGGCTCCCAAATGGCGCTGTTTGCCACCTACAGCTATCACTGCTGTATCACCGACCGGGACGGTGATACCCTGTACCTCGAGGCTGACCATCGCCGCCACGCGGAGATCGAGAACGCCATCCGCGACCTGAAGTACGGCGTTGGACTCAATCACCTCCCCTCGGGCCGCTTCCCCGCCAACGCCGCCTGGCTGGCCGTCCAGGTGATGGCCCACAATCTGGCTCGCTGGACTGGGCGCATCGGCCTGGGCGAGCAACTGGCAACCACCAAGACCCTCCGGAGGCGCTTCTTCTCCCTGGCCGGAAGGCTCACCCGCCAGGCCCGGCGCCTCACCCTGCACTTGCCCCACAACTGGCCCTGGCAAAACCAGTTCAGTAACGCCTTGGCACGACTGCGCGCCCTGCCACTCCCCTCCTGATCAGGCGGCTTTGCCCTCCGACCCGTCCCCAACGCTACTCAACCGCCTGCCCGGCCCGCGCCGGTCGAGCCCCGTATGTCTCCTGCTGCCAACTGGCCGCCGATCTCGTCCCCGCTGGTACTGCGGGCCGCCAGAAATCCCCTTCCCTTGCTTGCCACACCCAGGGACAGGCCATATCTGCCAGCATCGAACCCAGCAATCTCGTTCCCTCCCTTCCTACCTCCGGTCTCACCCTCGCGGTCACATCCCTTCGGTGGATTCGGGCTTAGTCTAGAAGCAGGACTTTCACTTGGCTACTCGTCCGATTTCCCGGGCCTACCTCATTTCACCAACGAGGTGAAAAGCATTTACTGGAATGCTACAATCACCCGCAGTTTAAAGGCGACTTTGTCCTGTTCGGGAAAAGGCTAGTGCGGCTGTCATCCGCGCAACACGACATCTCCATCGCCTGACATCTGGACCGTCGCCTCCCCTGTGGGGCGTGACCAGCACTAAATGGAGCTAGCCAACAGCCCTCCCCCAGCTATAGCAGCGAGAGGGTGCGCCCCCACGCCGTAGCATATTCCTGTCAGCTCTCTTCGCTTTGTCACATTGTCGGTCCTGAACGTTCGCGGCTGCGATCATCATCAATCACACACGATGCCAAGATCTCAATGCGGGACCTTTGGCACGCCGGAGTCCGTGGTCAATGAGAACGTCATCTGAAGCGGAAATCAGGGCAAGACTGGAGAACTCCCGGAAGGAACTGCTTGACCTGAGCCTTCGCAATCCCCTCCTAAATTATCGCCCCCTGAGCGCCCGCGGCGTGGAAATCGTGGGTGAGAACTCCCACCAGGTTTTTGAAACGCTGGTGACTGAAAGAAAGGCCATGACTTTCTTTCCCGCTGGTCAAGATGAAGAGGAAGGTGCTTTCAATCTCTCCCGGGACGATTCCGAGGCGGCAATTGCAGCAAACCAGAACGATCGAAAACTACAGACCGGCGAAACGCCGGCGGCTTTGCAACGGCGGTTGCTGAATACTTACAGGTTAGCCAACTCCGCCATCGAGGAGACGGGCGTCAACACCCTGTTTTTGGGTTTGGGGATGCTCAGGTGGTATGAGTCAGACTCCAGCCAGGAGGAACGCTGGGCGCCCCTTGTATTGGTTCCTGTACGGTTGGAACGCACCGGAGTCAGTGCCCGGTTCAGCCTTGGGTACACCGGCGAGGACCTGGGGGTGAATCTCTCGCTGCTGGAGAAGGCTCAAGAAGACTTCAGGCTGGGTCTGCCGGGACAGGATGCGCTTGAGCCTGCGGATGGCCAGGACATCGACGTGGACGATTACATAGGCCAAGTCGAAAAGGTTATCCGCAGGTCCGCGCCGGACTGGTGGGGAGTGGAGCCAGACAGGATGGTCCTAGGGTTCTTCTCTTTCAACAAGCTCCTGATGTACCTGGACCTGGGCGATCCTTCCGTCGTCCACAATGAAATAATCGCGGCACTGTTTGGGGATCAAGGATTCTCGGAATTTGGGCCTACTGTTGGAGACCCAGAGAGGGTTGACAATCGGCTTGCGCCCAGCGATGTCTTCCACGTTCTTGACGCGGATTCATCCCAAGCATTGGCTATTCACGAAGCAGGGCAGGGTCGCAACATGGTAATCCAAGGCCCGCCCGGAACCGGCAAGTCTCAGACCATCGCCAACATAATCGCCGATGCCGTCGCCCGGGGCAAGCGTGTCTTGTTCGTGTCCGAGAAGATGGCCGCGTTGGAAGTCGTCATGCGCCGACTGGAGAACATCGGCCTTGGAGGCGCTTGCCTGGAGTTGCACAGCCACAAGACGAACAAGCGGGAAACGCTGGACGAACTGGGCCACAGCTTGAATCTTTCCCCTCAGCCCACCGATGGCTCCGGCCGGGAACTCCTGGAACAGCTATCCCGAACAAGAGGTCAGCTCAACGAGTACGCTGATGCGGTCAACAATCCGGTAGGGGATACCGGCGTTTCCCCTCACGTTGCATTTGGAGAATTGTTGGCGCTCCAGTATGACAATACTGCCAACCCAATTGCCAGAAGGGAGTTGCCCGGCATATCCGGTTGGACCGGGACCGATTACCGGCGAAAGAAGGAGGCTGTGGAGGACCTGCGGCTGCGGTTGCAGAGCACGGGGGTCCCCAGTCAGCACCCATTCTGGGGCAGTCGGCTTCGGATTGCGCTTCCAGATGCCCGGACAGAACTCCAAGCACGACTGGAGAGCGCCCTAGCCGACACTGAACGGTTGGCCGAAGCCTCGAATGATTTGGCGAAGGACACAAACCTGCCGTCCCCTGGTGATATTTCTGCGGCCTATGGTCTGTTGACGGCCTCTCAGCACGCCGATGATGCGCCGGACACTGCCGGACTGAGCCTGAAGGCCCGCCAATGGGAAACCAACGGCGCCGATGTCTGGGGCCTGGTCGAGTCGGGCCTCCAGTGGCAATGGATGCGCTGGAGGCGTATCCACGACATGTCAGGGGCGTTGAAGGACCTGGAAGACACCTCAACCTCTCTAGCCGGCACCATGCGCATAGACCATCCGGCGGACACTTCTGAGTCGGCCGATCTCCTGGCCGCCGCGAAATGTGCGGTGGGAGCGCCAGATGCAAGCGGACTGGATCTTTCGGCTCCCCAGTGGGAATCCAATGCGGAGAAAATACGTCAATTATTGGACCGAGGGCTCCGTTGGAAGCAAATTCACACAGATCACGATTCGCTATTGTTGCCCCAGGCATGGGGTACCAACTTTCAGAAGGCAAGATTGGCCCTCAACACCGATGGCCGAAGCAGGTGGAAGCGCTGGTTTTCCTCGAGCTACAAGCAGGCCAAAAGGCAGCTTGCCGGCGCAATGCGAGGCGAATTGCCGGGCGATGTAGACCAGCAGTTGCCCCTTATCGACGCGATCAGCGAGGAACAGGGGCTCCGGGCCGATATAAATGGAGAGTATGCTGATATCGTCCCCATTCTTGGGCGATACTGGGACGGACAAAATACCGATTGGGATGCCATTGAACCGGCCGTCCGTTGGTGGCTCGACGTCTTGTCATCCGTTGTCTTCGGTCGGGTGCCGAACGGAACGCTGAGGTTGCTAAGACAGTTGGATGTGCGTCTCAACGCGGAGTCAGTGCAACCTCAGATTGAAGCACTGGACTCGGCCATTGGCAGGTACGGGTCATGTGCCCAAGACTTGCAGGAGATGCTGGAAGTGACCTGCGTGGTAGAGCAAGAGATCTCGCCTGAGGTCGACCGTCTTCCCTATAACCAACAGCGTCAACTTATCGCGCGATTTATTGAAGAACTCCCAGCGGGAACGCGACACGCCACCAATCCAGCTGGGCGTGTAATTTCTGAAACCCGAAAACGGCCAGCGGATATAGCGCGGGAAATAATGCGCCTGCACAACGTCGTCGGTCCAGTTCTGGGCAGTTCCTGGAACAACCTGGACACCGATTGGGAGGCGATCGCTCCTGCCGTAAGGTGGTGGCTCGACCTACTCGCCGAGGCGGCAGCGGGCCGTATTACAGAAGATGTTGTTGAACTTCTGCAAGAATTGGCCAGACAGGCCCTCGCCAGTGACTTGCCGCGAGACTGGCAAGAGCAGATCGAGAGTTTGAGGGGCGCATTGGAGGCGTACCCGGTTGCCATCAGGGAATTGCAGTCAGCGCTGGATATGGACAATCAGTTGCGGTTCGGCAACCCTGGTGGCCTGATGTCCCTGACGTTCGGCGAACAGCAACAAGTGCTGCTGGATTGGACTCGCAAATTGGCAAGGATCCAGGACCTGGCGGCGTTCAATGCCGGCGCCGATACCGCATTGTCCGAGGGGTTGCAAACAGTTGTAGACGTTGCCGCGGTGGAAACGATGGCGGCAGAATCCCTGACCAACTGGTTTGAACGCGCCTGGTACGAAAACGTCGTTGAAACAGCCCTTTCGGAGCGTCCTGTTCTCAGGGAATTTGACGGTCGATTGCACGAGGGGCGAATCGAGCGGTTCAAGTCCTTTGACAGACAGTCATTGGTATACAACCGGACTCGGGTTGCCTCGGCCCATCAGAGAAAAGCGTCGCTACCACATCAACTGCCAGACCGCCTGGTGCGACTGAATTCCTACCAAGGAGCTAAGCAGGTTCGGGAACGGCAGCAGCAACTACGGGTCTTGCAACGCGAAATTCAGAAGCGTGCCAGGCACAAGCCAATTCGCCAACTCCTCAAGGAAGCCGGGGCGGTAATTCAGGACTTGAAACCCGTCTTCATGATGAGCCCGCTATCCATCGCCAACTACCTGGCCCCTGATAGTGTCGAGTTCGATCTGGTGGTATTCGACGAGGCCAGTCAGGTTCGCCCGGTGGACGCCCTGGGCGCTCTGTTGAGAGCTGAGAAAGCCGTAGTGGTGGGCGACAGTCGGCAACTGCCACCCTCCAGCTTTTTCGACCGCGTAGTCCAATCAAGTGATGACGCTGATGATGAGGAGGAAGAGAGTGTTACAGCGGACATCGAAAGCATTCTGGGTCTGTTCGCAAGCAAGGGCGCACTATCCCGCTATCTTCGTTGGCACTACCGCAGCCGCCATGAGTCGCTGATTGCAGTCTCCAACCGGGAATTCTACGATAACAACCTGGTGGTCTTCTCCAGTCCCGACGTTGGCCGGGAAGCCACAGGGTTGCGTTTTCATCGCCTTCCTGATGCCGTCTACGACCGCGGGCGCAGTGCGGCCAATCGTGGGGAGGCAGAAGCCGTCGCTCAGGCGGTGATGGAACACGCGGTAAACACCCCTGGTCTTTCGTTGGGAGTGGCAGCGTTCAGCCAGGCCCAAGCACGGGCAATCGAAGACCGTTTGGAAATGTTGCGGCTCCAGGACGATTCCGGCGAGGAGTTTTTCGCCGATCATCCCGAGGAGCCTTTCTTCGTAAAGAACCTGGAAAACGTCCAGGGCGACGAGCGCGACGTCATATTTATCAGCATAGGCTACGGCCGCGATGGGACCGGACAAGTTTCCATGAACTTCGGGCCGCTGAATAACCAGGGTGGCGAGCGCCGATTGAACGTATTGATCACCCGAGCCAAGCATCAGTGTCACGTCTTTACCAACCTGCGAGCCGACGACATTGACGTGAGCCGGACGAGATCCACCGGCGTCCGTGCTTTGAAGACCTTCCTGGCATACGCAGAAACGGGCGTAATTCCGACGGATGTACCATACGAGAGCGACTTCAGTGTTGACTCGCCCTTCCAGCAGGAAGTCGCCAGACGGCTGGAGAGCTTGGGGTATCAGGTCCATCAGGAAGCCGCTTCAGGCGGCAAGTTCGTGGACATCGCAATTGTGGACCCGGAGCATCCCGGCCGGTATGTCATGGGTATCGAATGCGACGGTGCTTCCTATCACAGCTCCCGTTCGGCCCGGGACCGTGACCGTTTGCGAGAACAGGTTCTCCAAGGTCTGGGGTGGAGATTGCACCGTGTCTGGAGTACCGATTGGTTTAATAACCCCGAGCGAGAGCTAAAGCGGACAGTGGAAGCCATAGAAAACACGAGGCTGTGAGATCAAGTAATTGCCACCTAACTATGGGGTGTCGTCAAAAGAGTTTGCTCCAGATCATCACTGCCCGGAGTTGACAGGCTGCCAGGTATGACGCCGTTCTTCTGGCATAACGGGTCGCCACCCCGCGCCACTGCTTGAATTCCAGGAAACCGTTCTCCACCAAGTGCCGCAACCTGTACAGCGCCCGGTCATAGTCCCGCTTCTCCTTCCGGTTGCTCTTGGGCGGTATCACCGGCTCCATTCCCAACTCCGTGGCAGCGGCTATGATTTCGTTGGTGTCATAGGCTTTATCCGCCAGCAGGCACTCTGCCTCAATCCCTTCAATCAGGGTTAACGCCTGGGAGCAGCCGGCCGACGTGCCTTCGGTCACCGCCAGCCGTACCGGCATTCCGTGGGAGTCCACTGCCAGGTGCAGCTTGCTGTTCAGCCCCCTTTTGTGCGGGCTATGGCCTGGTTTCCGCCCCGGGCCCCGGCACTGTGGGGATGGGCCTTGATGTAGCTGGAATCAATCATCAGCCACTCGAAATCGGGGTCATCCATCACTGCCTCCAACAGTCCGGCCCACACGCCCCGGTCCCGCCAGCGGAAGAAGCGGCGATGGGTGTTCTTCCAGTCTCCGTAGTCCGGGGGCAGATCACGCCAGGGAGCGCCGGTGCGCAGTATCCAGCACACGGCGTCGATAAACCGCCGGTTGTCATGGGATGGCCGGCCTCTCTTGCCCTCTCCCACCGGTAGGTACGGCCTTAGCCTCTCCCAAACATCATCGGCCATATCGTGGCGCCGGTGCGCTGCCGTCATACTCCCCACCTCCCACACTCTCCCCGTTTCCAGCAATTTGCCACTCGCTCATTGTTTTGACGACACCCCATAGCGTAGTGGTCTCGCCCTTTCCATAGGGGCTTGAACGCGAAGTCCTGCGGCCACGGGATGGTCCGCAACAACGTCTCGCCGACAAAAAGTTAAAACGCGGGAAGTCAATCCTCCCATACGATGTAGTAAACAACCCAGGGAGGTGACGGTTACGCCATGACTGCCCATGTACAGAGGTACATATTCAGCTACCTGGTGCGACTCTTCCCAGCCGTGCCCCACGACGAGTTCGCCGAGTTCGTGGACAATGTCCGCGAGAATGGCCTGATTGACGCCATCGTTGTCTGGCGGGGCGCCATAGTTGACGGCTGGCACCGCTACCTGGCCTGCCTCGCAGCCGGGGTGGCGCCGAGGTTCACGCACCTGCCCGACAACGCCGACCCGCTGGTATTCGTCGTGGCCAAGAACCTCTTGCGCCGGCATCTCACCACCAGCCAGCGGGCCGAGATCGCCTACAGGATATCCGCCCTGTCGGCGCGGGGCCGCCCACGCGGAGAAGGAACGGACGGCGAGTTCCCGCAGCGGTCCTATACCCAGGCGGAAGCCGCCAGGCTGCTCCGGGTGAGCAGGAGGGAGGTCGGATACGCCGCCAGGGTCTTTTCCCCCGACGGCCCGGTGGACCCCCAGGTGCGCCGGGCCGTCCAGCAGGGAACCCTGCGGGTCAGCGACGGCGCCACGGTTGCCGAAGACCCGCCGGAGGTCCAGCGCGAGGCCCTGGCGCGGGTTGTCGCCAAGAAGCACCGGACCATCGCCAGCGCGGCCGGGCAGGTAAAAGGCGAAATCGCCCTCCGGGAGAACGAGGAGGCCTGGGAGTCAACCCGGGCCAGGCCGGCGGGAGAAACGGTGACCATCCACCACTCGGCGGTGAGCGGCCTGCATCGTCTGGTAGCTGCGGCCAGCGTGGATGCAATCATCACCCATCCCCCGGGCACGGCTGAGGCGCTGCCGCTATTTTCCGACCTGGCCTCCTTCGCGGGCCATGCACTCAAACCAGGCGGAGTGATGGTGGTCATGGCGCATGCTGCGCTCTTGCCCCGGATCATTGAGCGCCTGAGCCGCCAAGAACTCAAGTGGATTCTGGAATTCGACCTGCAGTTCCCCGGGCCGCAGGGCAGGTCCGGTTATCCGTACCGGGTCAATATTCACCGGCGTCCACTGCTGGTCTACGCCAAGTCGGGCTTCTCCCTCAATGGCGGCTCCGACGTGATCGCCGTGCCCACCCCAGGGGAACTCAGTGAGGACCGGAGCGGGTGGCATCCCGTTGAAGTCGCCATGGCGATGACAGTCGAGCGGTTCACCCAAGCTGGCCAGGTGGTGTGTGATCCTTCAATGCTGGGCAGGCCGGGCTCCATGCTGGGAGCCATGGAAAACGGCTGCATATTCATAGGCGCAGACCGGGACAGATCCAGCATCGACCGCACCCGGGAAGTGCTCCGGCAGTCCCAGAAGCAGGAATCCCCGGAGACCGTGGTAAGTTCCCGCGCAACCCACCCCGGGGCATCCGGAGGGCCGGCGTCCCGTGGAAACGTCTGACCCTGGCGGCCGGACCACACCGGCTCGACCGTGTCCCCAACCAGCATGGCCCCCCGGGATGAGAACCTCCTCTGGCTCCCGGCAACAACCAGCCGGTCTTAGCCGGGAGTCCGGGTAATCCGCTCTAGCCCGGTGGGTGGCAGGGCTGAGAATGCGAACCAAGAGGGCATTCCTAACTGTGTCGCGTTCCGGCAGGACGGGATGCCGGGACCAGGCCCCTCCATGCTGAAAATGTGCAAAATTGCACATTTTCAGCCAACCATAGCGCGCTGGCCGGCATCGTGTCCACTGGGTGAGTCGGGCGCCGTCTGTTGGTCGTGGAGCTATGCAAGAAGGTCGGGGTTTGGAACCATCGGAGTACCCGTGTCAGCACCCACAGCGTCGTGTGGTTCCGCATGGTCTGCAGGCAACCGTGCTGCCAGGGAGGAGGGTCTGTCCCTGGATCCGGAATACGAGAACTCCTGGTGCAGCAAGTTCACGACAATAGCGCCCAGCTTTCCAGAGTGCACCAGAACCGTGCGTCGGGCTCGACCTGACCGGATGAGGGTCTGGCACTGCCTTCGGGGGATGGCCGGGCTGGCTCCTGCCGCTTGGTGGGCTGCCGGGTCCGCGCTGTAATTTCCGTGTCTGGTGCCGCCCCGTCCAGGACGATTGCAAAGTCGAGGAAGGTAGTTTGCAAAGGCAGGGAAGTGAGGTACGGGAGAGTGTAGAAATGGAGGCGGTGGAATCTCTGTTCGAGTGTTTGGAGCAGGTGGCGGACCCGAGGAGAGCCAGGGGAGTTCGGCATCCCTTTCAGGTCATCCCGCGATTGACCCTGCTGGGCTTGGTCTGCGGTCAGACCACCATGGCCCACATTGCCCCCTTCGCCAGGATGCACTGGCCGGTGCTCAAGGAGTCTTTGGGATTTCTCCGGGACCATCCGCCTCACGCCACCACTATCTCCCGCACCCTGGCCGGGGTCTCATATGAGCAGTTGCAATGAGCCCTGACCGGGCGGGTGGCCCGGGTGGTGGCGGACCAGGAGGTGAACGCCTCGGTAGACGGCAAGTGGGCCAAGCAGTCCCAGGATACCAAGGGCAATCCCCTGGTGATGGTGAATGTGCTGGCCCATGACCTGAAGCTGTGCCTGGCCCGGGGGCCGGCATCGGAGAAACGGCACGAGCCGGGGGTGTTGCAGGAACAGTTGGGCCAACTGTTCGAGAGCTATCCCGGCCTGAAACTGCTGACCATGGATGCCCTGTACGCGGAGCGGGATCTCTGCCGAGCCATAGCGAGCCACGGACGGGACTACCTGGTGCGCATCAAGGGGAATCAGCCGGAGGTACTGACCGCACTGACAGAGGGGTTTGCCGCAGAGGAACCAGGGGAGCCTGAGGCGGAGACGGTCGAAAAAAGCGGGAGTAATTGAGAGACGGCGTATCTGGACCGGTGAGACCCTGGGCGACTATGTCCGGGATGAGTTGGACTTCCCTGGGGCTGGGCAGGGGGCGATGGTGGAGAAGGGTAGGGTGGACATAGACACCGGGGAGGCGAGCCGGGAGCACTGGTATCTGCTGGCCAGCATGAGTTCCCGGCGGTGCGGACCAAGGGACCTGCTGCGGGTGTTCCGCAACCACTGGAGGGTGGAGAACAGCCTGCATCACGTTAAGGGCCGCAGTTGGGACGAGGACGTCCACACGCTGCGCCGTCCCGGACTGGGCGAGGTATAGCCACCCTGCTCAACACCAGGCTGAACGCCCTGCGCCTGGAAGGATGGGTTCCCTCCTCAATGTCCATGCCACTGCGGGCCAAGACCTCCGCCTTCCGCACAACGCAGACCATGCCCGTCTCTGTGGTCAAACCTCCTGACTTTGCAATCGTCCTGCCTATTGACACGGGACCTGCTGTGCAGTATGATGAAGAGCGACCCACATAAAATGGCTCGGCGATGGTGGAACATCCCGAGCCGTGGCGCCACCTGAAGGACACAGGTGATGCGGTGGTATTGTACTACACGCAGACCCGCTCCCGTCAGGGGCGGGCCTTTTGTTTGCACAGAGGCCCCCGCCCCCGGACGGGGCGGGGGCGCTCCACCCGGCGGTGGAGTGTCAGTGGTCCCTCCAGGTACGGCGCGCAGGCGCAAACACAATACTACTACCTGGAGGTGCACCATGGACCCCGTAGACCTCAATATCCCCCCCGACGACGGAGACCCGGACGAGCACGACCACGGGCGCAAGAGCGGACCGGTCGAAGTGGTTTTTCGCAACCACCGGAGACGGCTCCTCAGCCTATTCGAAGAGGCCCGCGAGGAAGACCTGGCGTGCATGGGCGCCGTCGCGTGGCTCACCGACCCCTTCGTCCTCCGCGCCATGGCCACGGTACCAACCGCAATCGTGACGCAAAAGGAGGATTACCTGCGCCCGGACGGCCCCGGCGCCGGCACCAGGTCGTGGCAGGCGGGCCTGCGGAAGCTGTACGACGCCATCGCAGACTCGGGCCGGTGGGCGGCCGACTGGCCCGTCCCGTTCGAACGGCTCTACATGCCACCTCCTCTCTGCGACATGAACTACGGGGAAGACCACCCCATGGCTGGAGTCCGGTGCTGCGGCATCAGGAACAACCGGGATGCGAAGGCCCGTGTCTACTCCCCCCTGATGCACAACAAATTCTTGATTTTCGCCAGAGCCGTCGACCAGACCGGGAGAAGATCCGAACAGGAGGGATCAACCCTGGACCCCCACTGGCGGGTGGAGGCCGTGTGGACCGGATCCTACAACATCAGCCGGCTGTCCCCCCGGTCCCGGGAGAACGCCGTCATCATCCGGGACCCGGTCATCGGCGACGCCTACCTGCGGGAGTTGGCCGAGATCATGGCCATGAGCGAGCCCCTGGACTGGGACTCGGAGTCGGTCACGCCCCAGTGGCGCACCGGCACCTGAGGCCGCACCCTGCCTAACGGGTGCCCGCTGGCGGGGCCATGGCCCCGCCAGCGACTGTGAAAACCCGGACTGTTGACACAATCGCCGGGGAGGTGCGGCATGGCCAAACTGCGCAGGGACGGATGCTATTTCTGGGTGACCTGGCTCACCCGGCTGCTGGCCGGGGAGGATGCCTGCGAGTGGTCGGCCTGGTTCCGGGGCCGCCACGACAGCAGAAGCTGGGACCGGGTCCCCGGCGACTTCGACCAGGCCGGGTGGCAGATGGCCCACACGGCGATGGTCAACGAGACCCGGGAACGCTGGGAGGGCCTGGACCACAAGGTGTTCACTGAGAGGCAGAACGGCTTCAGCCTCAGGGGGAACGCCGGGACCCTGGGCGGCAGGCCGGACCTGATCGCCAGGACGGGAGACTCCGGCACGGTCATCGACGTGAAGACCGGGAAACCCAACCCGGCCCACGTGGTACAGGTCATGATCTACATGTACGCCGTGCCCAGGGCTATGGGACGGCACCAGGGCGTGGTCTTCAACGGCCAGGTGGCCTACGGGGATCATGTGGTGGACGTGCCGGCAGATGCGGTGGACGGCCTGTTCGTGGAGCGGCTGTCCGGACTGGTCTCCCGGCTGGGTTCGGACGCGGCGGCGCGGCGGGTCCCCAGCCCCGGGGAGTGCCGGTTCTGCCCCATCACGGCAGCCGACTGCCCGGAGCGGGCGGAGGACGAAGGACCGGAGCAGGGGCTGACCACGGACTTCTGAACCTACCGGTGCAGCCCTGCGGCCGGAACCATCCCGGCCCCATAACGCCGCCACGGCTGGGAGATGGCACGCGGGACTCCTGGGCGTTGTCAGCTGTGTATCCACGGCCATCAGACCGGGACGGACTATCGTGACGGCGGCCACCTTACAGCCAAAGCGCAAGGGAAGATGGAATGGTCATGGCGGTCCGGTATGGTGGTGGCCGGACAGGCAACCGTAGCCAGCTTACAACTCCGGGACGGACTCGTGGAGCGCATGGCGCAGACGGGTGTCCGTCGTGGTCCATCAGGTGGTCCATCAGGAGGAGAACGTGATAACCGGGGGGCGGTAGAAGGGTGGAATAAAGAGGTGGACCCAGGCCAGGCGAACTATCAGGTGGGCCCCCCTGCTCGCGTAAGGCATTAGGCGCTTGCGACGGTACCCAAAACCCAGTCGTGCCGGGCAGGGGGGCATGGGGACGCCATGCCTTTCCGTCCCTGGCACGACCGCCACGATTGGCGAGGGATGCTTGTTGGTACCGTCGCGCGTGGGATTTTACCACAAAACACCGGATGATCCGGCTTCCGGGCCCTGGGGTGGGCGGGTAGAGTGTCAATTGCGGTTCGAAACGTCTCGAAACCCCTATCGGGCAAGATTTAGAAACCATGTCAAAACTAACTACAGCACCAGATGGGGCCTTCTCGGATGAACGCCCCGGGATTGTGATCAGATGTCCCACGATATTATCCAGGTATAGTCGGATTTCTTGGGGACCACCCAGCTGCCCCTTGGGATATACTCGGGGAATTCGGATACGGCATGAATTTTCAAGCGATCGAAAGTGGGGTGTCCCAGGGCATCCCACTGGCCCAGAAGCTCCAGCAATTTTGGATACGCCTGGCCATCACCAAATACCAGCGCTCGCTCGGGCAACTGGTCATTGACGATGGCGGCACTGCCAGGGTCAGCATCGAAAACCCCGTATCCAGGAGATTGGAATGGTCCACCTTCACCAGTCGGCGTCACCGCGAAAACCCTGGGGTGTGTTGTGAGAGACAGGTACAGACCCGAGTTAAAGTTTTACCGGTAGAACTGCCCATCGAGTGAACGCCCGATATCCCTGAATTCCGATCTTCCCGACCCCAGCAAAGCGCCAACCTTGGCGAGACCGATCTGGTCCGGCCAGTCTAGTCCGACCGACATAGCAGGGGCCTGTTCCGCCCGCCCCAAGACCGGGAAGTATCCCTCGGTCCGTTCCTGAGCCCATCGCAGGGGAACGAATGCGCAGGGTGATGCGGAGAGCCCCCTGAGTTCAGTGGCTCGCTTCTGCAGGGCCACACTCAGGCTGAACCCTTTGAACCACAAGGGCGCCACCAGCATCCCGCGTCGGCCAATTGCTCCACCCAGTGTGGTGAGACGTCATGTGCATCCGCAGTCACGATGATGGAGTGGTGATCATCCGGCGGGCTGAGGCAGAGTTGGGATACAGGGGCAGGGCCACCCGGTGAAGACCGCGGTTGCGCCGGCCGGCGCGTGTGCGAACCCGGCTTCCAGCCTTCAATGCACACTCAGACCCATTGCCGGGGATATCTGAAGTGACCTCGCGCATGAGCCTCTGCGGCGAATACCTGTGGCAGCAACTTCTTGACCGGCACCAGGGCCGGTGTTACGCTGGAATCACGATGATCACCAGTCGGGGACCACTGGGCACGGGACTCTTGGGCTGCGAGCGGCAGGTATTTGCCATTGGCGGTCCCCGTTCGTTGCATCTCTGCCCTACGGGGAGATACCGGAGACTTTGAACCCAGACTGACAGACGACCCACCGCGATTGACCAGCAGAGGCGGGAGACTCTTCAGAAGGGTCTCCCGCCTTATTTTTGTCAGCGCTGAATACTCCCAGCGGGTCTCTCCCGGTCCAACGGCGAGTCCGGGTCGCCGGAACAGTCCGGAAGCGTCCACCAGGGCAACAGCGCCAGGGAAGAACAGGTCCCACGTTGCCGGCACGGGAATAGATGGAAGTCTCATGAGCTACCTGAGCAGAGTCATAACGGGGTCCACGCCGAGGGCCGGGTCTGCAATGAAAGGGAACGCGACTCAATACACGACAGGAGCGCTCGCATGGAACCGGTGGCAGATGAGCCTGATGTCAGCCACGCTATTGAAGGCCTGATCCCCACCCTGTCCCACCCCAATCCCTCGGTGCGCCGTTACACCGCCCGGCTGCTGGGCATCCGGGATGAGGGAGAGGTGATTCCCTTCCTGGCCGGTACGCTGCAACAGGGGACCGGGGCGGCGCGCCGGGCCGCGGCCCAGGTCCTGGGAGAGCTGAAGGATGACGGCGCAGTCCCACCGCTGCTGGACGCGTTGTCAGACCCGGACGAGGAGACCCGCGCCAACGCCTCCAAATCTCTGGGCCAACTGAAGGACTCCCGGGCCGCGTCCGGGCTCGTCCTTGCCCTGGACGATCCTGCTGCCGGGGTCAGGGTCAACGCCCTCCGCGCCCTGGGCGAACTCGAGGCCGGAGAGGCCGCCGCGCGCGTGGCAGACCTGCTGGCCGATGCCGGGGAGGATGTCGCAGCCAGCGCCGCCTGGGCCCTGGGCCGGCTTGACGCGTCATGGGCCAGGCCCGGTCTGTTGGAGGCCCTGGAACACCCGTCGGAGCTTGTCCGCGCCGGGGCGGCGCTGTCACTGGGGCGTTGGCATGTCCCGGAATCGGTACGGCCCCTGGTCGAAATCCTCGCCGGCCCCCACGAGCCCGCCCGTGGCGACGCCGGGAGGCTGTTGTGGGAGATGGGCGCCGTGGAGGCGATTCCGGCCTTCATCGATGCGCTGCTTCACCGGAGACGGTGGAGTAGCGTGGCGGGAGTCTATGACCCGTCAGGCCCGGACCGGGGACTCCGCGAGACTGCGGCCCAGGCGCTGGGAGAGATGGGCGCCGTGGAGGCCATCCCGGCCCTGGTCGAGGCCCTGAACGACCCGGACCGCAACGTCCGGGGGCATGCGGCCAGGTCGCTGGGTCAACTGGACGCGCTGGAGGCGGTGCCCGCCCTGATCCGCGCCCTGCACGACCGGAGCACCCGGGTCACCGGCCCGGCCGCCGAGTCGCTGGTCAGGCTGGGGGATGCCCGCGGCATCAGCGCCGTAATCGACGCCATGGCATACATGGACGACATCCAACGCATCGCGACGAGGACCCTGGCCGAGTGCGGGGTCGTCCAGGCTATGCCGCACCTGCGGGCCATGCTGGACTACGCCGAGCTGCCGGGGGTCGGCTACGCGGCGCGGGCCCTGCGCCAGATGGGGGACAGCCAGACCGCCCCTGAGATGATGGAGCAGATGAGCAGCCCCGACGCAGAGGACAGGAGGCGGGCGGCCCGCGCACTGGGGGAACTGGGAGGCGCGGAGGCCGTGCCGCCGCTCATCGACGCTCTGAAGGACGAGAATGCCCTGGTCAGAGAGGCTGCGGCCTCGGCGCTGGGGCGCCTGGGAGGCTCGGAGGCCGTGCCGCTGCTCACCGGCGCGTTGAAGGACGAGGCTGACCCGGTCAGGAGGGCTGCGGCCAGCGCCCTCGGCCGACTGGGTGACCCGCGGGCGGTGGAGCCCTTGACTGCCGCCCTCGATGACGACTCTCAAGGGGTACGCCATCAGGCCGGAATGGCCCTGCATTGGCTGGGCGCAGGGTAGTTCGTGCGTCGCCCGGCACGGGACAAACAGCAGCCCCCAGTCCCACCCGCCTGACCGCTGTTCAGAGACCCGGTCAATTGCAGGTTAGGGGGAGTGTTGAAAAAATAGCCCTGCGGGACAGGGTGGTATACATTCATACCCGGATCCCTCAACGACGGGAAGGCTGGAATGCGTCCAGGTAAATGCCGATCAAGAGCCTGGGCCTTCGACTGCATCGACAAAGCCCCGGAGTCCAGGCTTCGTGTCGCAATATCCCCATTCCGGACTCCAGATACTGGGCGGGGAACTGCTGTAGCTACCCGTGAAGTTCGACGCCTTTGTCGAAGAGCAGGAGAACCGTGTTCCGGGCCAGTCCCAGTTCCCGGGCAATCGCCCGGGCCGAATGGCCCCGTCCCTTCATCTCGTAGATCTCTTTCATGTCTCCACCTCTTAGCAATCCTTTCAGACACCTCCGCGGAGTGTCCGCAGATGATGCCCTTGTTGCCCGGGTAGCTCAATCCCAACTTGTAACTTCGGCTCATCTTAAGTTCGTAACTTACAACCCTCTACCCAGGCATTGCGGAGACGGACGTTCAGGCCGCCATCCAGATCCCAAGAGCCCGCACAAGGCCGCTTCTCCTTGCGGGAAACACCGGGATTTGATAGGCTACTCGCGCCACGGCTACAGACCCGGTAATTCCCCTTTTTGCGGATGCATTAGACCGCCCGGGACGGGATTTGGCGCAACCCGCGCCTCCTTGCCGGTTTAATGCACAGGGTTGGTAGCCGTGGCAAGCGCCTATCCTGACCGCAAGGGGGCACCCCCATGATCGTTGCTCCAGGACCCCCTCTACCGCTCCCCGCACGGCCATTCCCGGTTACCGGCTGTGGTCCGCCAGGGCCCGGCGATTGCAGTATCGCGGTGCGCCCACTGCCTCTGAATCCATCGCGTCCGTGAATCTGCATTACAACCGACCTCCCCCGGGACATGACGCAGGAAACGCCGCTCGTGGACTGAAGTCACCGCCAGCACGCCGGGCCGCCCCCCGTACCACCCCGCCGCACACCCGGGCTCCTGGCGGGAGCAAAGCTTCGCTGGCTCCCAGGAACATGCAGGTCGCGGACCGGTCTTACCCCTGGCCTCGGGCGGCGATTCTCCGCGCAAATCCCACGACTCGCGGGTAATCGAGAACACCAGGTACGAGGGACAAAAATGAAACAGGCAACCTACATGGTCATTCTCACACTGCTGGTTGCTCTAATCGCCGTTTCCTGCAGCGAGCCGCAGCCGGAACAACCGGTTCCTCCGGACTCGCGGACCGGGAGCGGGAACCCGGGAGGCTCTATCCCGGCAACATCGACTGCGTCCACGTCCGGTGCGGCCGGCGACACCGGCAGGTCCACCGGAGTTGCTGCGGGTGGCCCCGCCGGCTCCTCGCCGGATGCTGGGAGCCAGGTCACGCAGCCGGTGGGAACCCCGCCGGGAAGAGCGCCAGCCTCTCCACCTCCCGGAGGCGCCCGGGCCTCCGGCCCGGCAGGGCCTGGCTCCCGCAGTCCTGCGGGACCTCCACCGGATTCAGCCACCACCACTGCGGCCCCGCAGCCGCAGGACCCGACCCAGCCGCCGGGTTACTACCTCGGTTCCGGGCACGGCCTCGCCCTCGCCCAGACCGCCAGGCAGGACATTGAACGCCGCGAGGGGTGGGTGAACATCACGCTCAACCTCGTGGCGGTCAGGTTCGATGGCGGCGGGGTGACCCTCGAGCGAGGACAACAACCCAACTCCATCTGCCTCGAGGGGTCCGAGGGCTCCCCGGACTGCCTCATGGTCAAATGGGGCAGCGAGGAGCAATATGATGCCGAGCTTACGGGTCCCGGCGGCAGCCGCTCCGTCCTCCTGGACGACGCCAGGCCGGTGGCCCCCAAGGCGGTCAACCTCGGGGTGGCGTTTCAACTGCCCTCCAACGCAACGACGGCCAGCCTGCTCTTCGGAGAGCACAAGATTCCCCTGGACCTGGACGGAGATTATGCCCCGAGGGAGGACCATGACAGCCCGGTGGCCGTGTCGACGGCGCCGCCGTCCCAGGACCCGAAGACGGGGGCCTTCTTCATGGACTCCGGGCATGGCATCGGGGTGACCGGAGTCTCCCGGACAATGGCGGACGACGGCTCGCTCATGTCGTCGGTCACCGTGGGACTGTCGGTCCTGTCCGTGGGCGAGTACGATCCCTCCGCCCCGGGACCGGGCGAAGCCGGCGGGCCGGGCGCCGTCTGTTTCGGGAAGGACGGAGGCGAGTGCATCCAGGTCTTCTGGGGCCCGGAGGAGCAGTTCGACGCCGCCCTCTACCTGGAGGGGGGCGACAGGTTCGCCAGGGCTCGGTCGGCGGACGCCCGGTGGCCTCTGCCCGTCAACATCCGGTTCAGGCTGCCCCACAACCATGACAGCGCCGTCCTGAAGTTCGGGAGCCACAGGATACCAATCGACCTCAGGGGCATGAGGAGCGATGGGCCGGTGTACGATTACACGGTCCACTACCCGGAGGCCGTTCCCGGGACGGCCCTCTACGAACATGACGGAAAGACCGTGGTCCTCGACCGCGTGAAGCACGACCCCTCACGCGGCCACCTGGAGCTGGCAATGACGGCCAGGAACGGCAATGAGGCCTCGGACTTCACGCCGCTGTTCCATCCGGTCGCCCTCTTCTCCGCCAGCGGCAAGGTGAACAGAAGGGCGGACGGAGAGGACTTCCGGGTCAGATGGTCAGCTCCCACCACCATCAGGGGCGAGACGCTGGCCCCCGGACAGACTTCCCCGCTCACCTTCGTCGTCCCCAGGGCCGGAGACCGGAAATGGGGCGACGCCGCCTACTCCAGGGATCCGGCGAAGCGCACCGATGGAGCGGTCTTTCAGGTGTCGGAGGAGCGCACGCGGGCAATTGGACCAGAGGCGCTCCCCGAGCCTGTCCCCAGGTTCGTCAGGTTCAAACGGGCTGAAGACGAGCGGGAATTCTTCGTGGGCAGGACGCTCTGGCGTCATGAATCCGAATCCGGACTCCGGTTCCCCGCTTTCTCCGATGTCGCGGTGTACTCGTTGTCCGACGAGGGCATTCTCGCTCTCGACGCTGAAACCGGGGAGCGGCTCTGGCTCTTCAACCCCGGCAGTGCGGTGTCCAAGCCCATAGTCGGCGATGGAGTGGTGTATGTGGCAACGGCCGAATCCAATATGCACGCCGTCGACGCCGCTACCGGAGAGCAGCTCTGGCAGTTCAAACCTGACGGCGCCCGACTACTTCCAACCTCTGCCAATGGGGTGGTGTATTTGCCCACATGGGGCGGCGGTCTCTACGCTTTGAAGTCCGCCACCGGGGAACGACTCTGGCATTTCGGACCCGGTGCAGTTTTCGGTCGGACCATGGTTGCGGACGGCATGGTGTACGCCTTGTCGGGCTGCAGTCACGACGGGTGCACCGAACTGTACGCCCTGGACGCCGCCAGTGGTGAAGAGGTCTGGCGGTTCAAACCCCCGCGCTACACAATCCACCTCTCTGCGGTAGCAGGCAATGTCGTGTATGTGGAAGGCGGCTACGGATTTTACGCGCTGGACGCCGCTACCGGACAGGAGATGTGGCGCCGCGGAATACGTTCCGCACTGCTCGCAGTGGAAGGCGGTATGGTGTATGTGAGGTCGAGCGAAGCCATCAGCGCCCTGGGGGCCACAACTGGAGAGCCGGCCTGGTGGTTGGAAACCCGCACTCGTCGGAACTTCAGAGCCTCAGTTGCCGATGGGAGAGTGTTTGCAGCGGAGGTGCTGGGCGGTGGTGGTTCCAAACTCGACGCGGTATACGATGCCGCCACCGGGGAACTTCTCTGGCGGGTCAGACCAAGGGACAGTTTCAGATTTCTCACGGCAGCGGATGGAGTGGTCTACGTCATGTCCGACGGGCTGAAGGCCCTGTCCGCTGACACCGGGCAACTTCTCTGGCGGTCCAGCGACATAGGCCAGATCTTCCACTACTCCACAGTGCTGGACGGAGTGCTGTATGGCACATCCGGCGGGCATATGCACGCGATAATTGCCGGCGGCGGCCGGTGACGGTCCCGCCCTATCCGTCGGGGTGAAATACAAACTCCGTTCCCCGCAGGCACCGAAGCATCCCCATTTCCAGGGTATAGCGCCGGCCTGTTGACACCCGGCAATGCGGGAGGCACCGGCGCGAGCGCTTTTCGGGAGGCGCCCATGACCGGTTCCCAGGCCGGATTGATGCGACCCTGGCGTGGCTGCTGACCGGGAGGAACCACAGTGGAGGAGAGAAAAGGTTGCCCGCGCTGACGACTTTCTGCAACACGGACCCCCGGGCGCTTCAGATCGCCCGCGAACTGCACCTGTCGGAAAACCCAACAGTCACGGTCCTCTACGGGTCCAGGGCCAGGGGCGACTACGCGGAGGGGCGGTCCGACGTGGACATACTGCTGGTGCAAGAGGCCCTCCCGGCTGAGGAGCAAAAGGCAAGGGTGGCCTTCAAGTCGCTATCGCTCGCGGCGTCACTCTACCGGGGATACCGGGTCCAGGTGCAGGTTGTCTGGCTGACGCTGGAGGAGTTCGACAGGAGGCGGCGCAGGAGGAACGATTTTGTGTCACAGGCCCTGGACCACGGGACCATCCTGTCCGAAAGCAGCGCTGACTATGGGACCTGGTCGAGGCACGCCACAACTTCCCATCACGTCAGGCAGGCAGAGCGCCATCTCCGCTTCTTCCTCGACCGGCAGGCTGAGAGTGAACCGGACGACCACTATCCGGGCAGACAGGCCTTCGCGGCGATGAAGGACGCGCTGAAAGCGATGGTTTTCGCTTCCGGGGAGTGGTGTCCGGGTGTTGAAGACATCGGCATGCTGACCGGCCTGGCCGCCAGGGCCGACGCGGCCTTCACCTTTCGTCCTGCGATAGATGCGGACGTTTACAGCCAGTACGGCTCTCCCAGGGCGGGACTTCCCATCGACCGCCCGCTGCCCGGCATCGCGGACTACAGGGATCTGGTGGAAGGAGACGTCCGCGCGGTGCTGGCCAGGGCACAGGCGCTCAGGGAATCCTGGGGTTCGTAGAGGGCGTAATGCCGGACTGCCGACCCGGAGTTGGCCGCGTTCCTGCGGGAGCCGCATATCAGATGGAAGGACCGCGGGAGGGTGGGCGGTTTCCAGATACAGACGGGGACGGTACGCCACCGCCACGAGCAGGCTGGACGATGGGGATACGGACATGCTTCCGGCTCTCGGAATAATGCTTGCATTGGCGGGACTGGCCTGGTGGTGGACCCGGACCACGGACCGGGCATATGAACAGGGGAAGAGCCTCGGGAATCTGGAGGGATATACCCAGTATCTGGGGAGGCTGATAGGCTGCGACCTGGAAGGCGAGGAAGGCCTGGAGGTTTTCCTGCAAGTGTACCGGGACAAGATCGCCAGTGCGGAGTTGCCCGGGAGTCCGGAGCTTGGCCGGACTGTGTTCAGGTCCGATCCCGAGGACACGCTTGGAAGGCATGACCGGGACTGCGAGAAGCGGCGCGCGGCAGGGATAGCAATGTGGTGCGTGATGGGTGAAATGCACCAGGGAAGTTCTCAGGAAGAACTGAAACAGCGGCTTTACGACCTGTATGAGAGACACGGGAAGCCTGTTGAGGGGCTGAGGGCAGAGATGGGAGACAGGGCCAGGGCCGCCAGGTGACGACTGCGGCTGCGCCGGCCGGCGCGTGTGCGAACCCGGCTTCCAGCCCTCAATGCACACTCAGACCCGTCGGCCGGGGAACGCGAACCACCGGCCGTCGCCATCGGAAGGCCGCTGCGGAACATGTCCACGACATCGCCGCCAGCCTGGGCCTGGGGTACGTGCGGACCCCGACCCCCACGGACCTGGAGCAGATGTACCGGGACACCAGGGGCGGCCGCATCGCCCGGAGCAGGTTCAGCCGTCTCCTCCGGTCCAGCCTGTTGATTCTGGAGGCGGCGGAAGGCGAAGACACCAGGTACCTCACGGTGGAGACTCCCTTCAGGGCCACTCCGGAGGACGTCTCGACGGCTGAGGCGATCGCCGAATTGATGGCCGAACTCGCCGGCTGCCCATGCCGCCCAGTAATCGCCTGCGTGGTGAGGGACTCCTCGGCGGAGGCAGGCGGTGCATCCAGCCAGGTCCACTGGTATGCCATCGAACCGGGTGACCTGGAGGCGGAATCACTGGCCTCGTAGCCCGGCCACACCCCGGGAGACAGCGTAGATACGGGTTGCGCAGGTCGCGCCAGTGCCGGGCCACGTAGGAGGGCGACCGCTGTTTTTCCGCCCGGATACCCTGCCGGGAAAACTTGGCAACCCGGAACACCTGCATCCGGAAATGGAGAGGTCGAATGGACCACGGAGAGGACCTCACGCCGCAGGACGTGGCGGACAACATACGCGCCATGTGCCGGGCTGAGGAGATCACCCAGGAGCGCTTCGGTGAGTTCGCCGCCCAACCGGGCTGGAGCGTGGTCACCGTGTGGCAGTCGGCGGACGCCGCGCCGAGCGGTATGGCCTTCTACTCCAGGTTAGCCGGCGAAAGGGTGCGGGTGACCTTCGAGAAAACCAAAGCCGTCCGCCACTTCCGCTCCGCCGGAGAGGTCATCGGGTTCGTCCGTGACGTCGAGTTGCACCTGGAACACTGAGGGGACTTGCCAGGGAAGCAGTCCCTCTCAGAGAGGCTTCCAGGGTGGAAGCCGACCCGGGGCACCCCGGAGACCGGGAGCTGCGAACAGCTTCAACCCGATGGCCGTGGAACCGTACCAGGGACAGCATTCAGGGATCGGGCGGACACCGACCCACCGGTCGGAACGTCGCCGGGCGTTTACCCCCTAGCAGCAGCGTTGGGACCTCGGTACCAGGTCCGGAGAGGCATGACCGGAGAACTGGCGCCACACCTTTCCCACCGGACCGAAATGCCCATGGCAACCTTCTACCTCGGACTTGACACCGGCTCCGGCGCCGTCATGTCCACCGAGAGATGGGCCGCCCGGCAAACCCTCTTCAGACACCGTTGGCCCAGGAACGATGGGACGAACACCCAGGTCACAGGTACCGGACATCGCCCGCACATGAACTCCCTACCAACAGGCGGAAACAAGGGTCGTTCGGTGAATAGCCCCTGTCATGGAGGTTCTGACCCTGGTTGCACGCGCACGAGTCGGGTCCTGCACGCGAATGCTCCAGTTCCGCTGGGGCATCAGGCTCGGATTCACCCTCTGAAACCCCTCTCCGAGACGGGGCCCTCTTGCACATGAAATCCTGGCGCTCACCTCATGTCCACGGGAGTTCCAAGCACGTTCCAGATGGCGTCCGGCCCTGTCAGCCGCCCCTTCTTCACCTCCCCGAGGGTGGTGACCATAGCCGGGACCAGCACGCCCTGCTCAACGTACACCGACCGAACCTCAGCCAGAAAATTCCTGGCTCCCCGGTCAGTTTCGCACACGAAGGCGGCCCGGACGGGCTGACCCTCGCTCGCCGCCTTGACGTACGGCACAAGCTTCCGCTCGACATGCGACGGAGTTGTGGCAGACCTCTCGAATTCCACGAAGACAGGAAGCGTTCTGTCATCGATCAGAGCCATCAGCACCGCGTCCGGCGGGATCTGGGTCACGCCCCGGATGTGGAGCAGCGCCCGCCAGCCGGCGTAAACGCCCAGTCCCGCATGCATCAACTCGATCACCGTCTCGTGGAGGCCAAGGGTGTGCCGCCAGTGGGGTCTTTCCTGCCGGTGGTCCTGCCCGATGTCAGTGGTGATTCGTCCGCGCACGGTGTTCACGTGTGAGCCATCCAGGTTCGCAACGTACGTGTCACCTCCATGCCCCAGGTAGTACATCCGCTCACCGAGCGGGTTTACCCTGAACTGAATCAGGTCGCAGGCGAGCATGGCTTGGAGCATATCATTGGTTCGGCTCCAGGAATCCCGGCACAGGCGATGGATCTGCGGCATTGTCAGTCCTGACCACTCCGACAGAAGATTGAGAATGCGAAATCCCAGGACGTTTGAAAGGGGAGCGGCCCTGGTCATGAACACCGGCAATCCGGGACGGTCTGGTCCGGGCTCTCCATCCTTGCTCCTGTCGGGGCACAGGTACTCCGGATGCCCCAGAGTCTCGGACGAGAACCGGTCTGCCACATCGTCGATGGATGGAGTCACCGACCCCTCCGGGATCCACTGGCCGGTTTCGACATCCACCCAGAGGTATGCGGGGGGCCGGACCTGGTAGTCACTGGGCATGGCCCCATATGCCTTGTACAGAGCCATGAAATCCTGTGTGACAAGGACGTATCCGGCCAGTTGGGGCCTGAAATCGTAGTCCGGGTCGGGGGGGTCGATTAACCAGTTCCATCCACGACTGCGTTCCTCAGCCTCCGACACGCACACGAGGCGACGGTCGGTGAAGCGGGCGTTCCATTGCTCGACCAGAGCCTTCTCAGCGACCTGCCTGCCCAACCAGCAGAATCCCAGCCGGTACTCCCTCCCGGAATCTTTGTAGATCCCCACGGCGTACACCATCCCCCCGTACTTGAGCCACCTCCACGCGACCGGACGCGGCGACTCCTCTTGCCCATGCCACGCCCCTCCCTCACCGCTGAACACCTTGGGGAAGATCGAGTAGAAGGCCTGAAGGGCCTCCAGGCGTTTGTAGAGATCCCCAGCTCCTCTCTTCGTAACCGACCACGGCGGATGGAGGTGGCTTTCCGGATCGGGTTCCAGCGGGTCGTGTAGGTGCCTGTCCCGGGCGGGGTGCCGGTGCACTCGTCCCGGGACCGGGAACTCGATCTTGACCCCCGCAGAGGTCAGCACCCACCTCCGCTGGCTGCGACCACCCCGGCCCACTTCAATGTAGTCCACAAGCCCATCGTCATATTGCGCCATCAGGTTCCGGTTGATGGTGGAAACGTGGCGGTCCATCAATTGAGCCAACTCGTCCGCCGCAATCCATGTGCACTGGCCGACCCAGTAGAGTGCGTCCATGATCTCCTCCGATCCAGCCTACTTCCGAGATTGCAGGCGCTATGCCCGCCACTCCTTGCGCTCGAGGCCTGGGGAACTCGGTGCTTGCCCGCGGCGCCGGGACCACTACCCCGACGGCCTGCCCCAGAAGCGGCCCAAAAGCCTGCGGGGATGTGCATGTTCCACCGGACCCACTCTCTCGCCGGCGCCGGACACGGCACAGTCCCCGCACGGGCGTGGCTCATCCACGTCACACCAAGGGCCGTAGTTGTGCAGACCGCGCCACCTGTGGGCAATCTCAGGGAGTTCATTGCCGCCATTTAGCCGGTGCCAGCAGGAACTGCATATGGCGATGGTTTGACGTCCCCAGCGCACCATCGCCTCGGCCTGCCGGCCGCAGTGGCCACAGATCCTTCGCTCCATCCGGCGACGCTGCTGGGCCCGCCGCCGGAGATCCCTACGTGTGGTCATAATCACCTCACTCGGCATCCCCGTTCAAAGTCCCCACACCCATGGTAGATGAAACCACGCGACATCCGTTTTGACGCGAACGTTGGACGGTCCACCAAGCCCATCGGCACAAGCTCACTTCGCCTGGACTCTCGCCCCGTTCCGAGATGCGGATGCATCGGACGGCTGCCGGGAGTTCCGTCCGGGCAATCCTGTGGCTCGCGCACCCGGGCTCTCAGTCCCGTTCCGGAGTCGCTTTCCGGCCTCCGCAACCTCGAATCTCTCCAATGCACGCCATCCGGAGCTCCGGCAATGTTGCCACCCTGGTTCGGCGGTCGGGTGATGGAACGCGATCCCTGGCGATTCCAGGTCTGAAGGCGAGCCAGGCCACCAGCACTCCCTGCAAGAAATTTGCACAGGTAGCATATCTGCAGACCCCACATTTCGGCGTTTGGCGACTCTCGTTCATGACAAGCTCAAAGGATATATTCCATCTTGATGGGAAACTGGTTGTTAGCCCCGACAGCACAGAGGACGGGAGACGGCAGCAGGAAGCCGGAACGGTCTACGGCAGATCAGACGCTTCACAGAGGAGAGCAGCGGGGAACATGGAAGGTCCCACTGGACGTCGGATGAATTGCCGAAGGAGTCGTTCTGATTTCCGGCACAGATGAGGATTCCTTGCCCGGTGTCAACTCAATGCCAACCCCTCCCCTGATGTGCGGCCTTTTCCAGGACCCTCAGGAAACTGAGATCCAAGTCTGGAAAAAGCAAGTACAGGTTGGCCCGCTACAGTGGCTTGGACGAGGCTTACCTCTTGCGTCTTGAATCCTGCGAACGGCAGAATCCGTCGAGGGATTGTCAAGCAACTGTCTTGAAAGAGAAAATTGCAAAATGTTCGGGCGCACCAGCCACAGGCTAAAAACCGCTGCTCGGCTACGAATTCCAGCGGTCTCAATATGGGGCACCCCACCATGGTCGAAGCCAACATCTTCAGCACTATCGACCTAGGGCTAATCGACAAATAGGCGAAAATTCTGAGGCAGGCAGACAGGCAGGGTGCAGGTAAAGGCGGGTAGGATTTGGTGTCATCAGCGCCAGTGTGGTGGAGGGATGAGGGAATGGAGGGACGGCAGATTAACGATGGACAATGGCAACAGATTGAGGGGTTTCTGCCGGGTCGGCCTGATTCGGTGGGGGTAACCGCCAGGGACAACCGCCTGTTTGTGGATGGCGTTCTCTGGGTACTGCGCAGCGGGGCGGAATGGAAAGACTTGCCAAAGGAGTACGGCAAGTGGAAGAGTGCCCACAAGCGCTATACCCGCTGGGCCCGGGCTGGTATTTGGAAGAAGGTCTTTCAGGTGTTGCTGGATGACCCGGACAACCGGTATGTGATGATTGATTCCACCATAGTCAGGACTCACCAGCAGGCGGTGTGTGGTAAAGGAGGGGCCAAAGTGAGGCTGTGGGGCGGTCCCGGGGAGGACTGAGCACGAAGATACATATGGTCACCGATGCCCGGGGTCAACCGGTACGCTTCGCCCTCACCGGAGGACAGGAAGCCGATGCACCTCAGGCCATACCCCTGCTGACCGGGATAGAGACTGAAGGGGTCATCGCTGACAAGGGATATGAAAGCAATGAGATCCTGGGCTTTATCCACAAGCAGGGCGCAGAAGCGGTCATTCCGCCCAAGTCCAACCGCAAGGACCCCCGGGAATACGACCGGCAACTGCACCGGACCCGGAATCTGATTGAACGGGCTTTCAACAAACTGAAGCAATGGAGACGATTGGCTACCAGGTACGACCGGAAAAGTCTCTACTTCCTGTCAGCCTGGTATCTGGCTACCGCCATTACCTGGAGTCACTAATTGTCGATTAGCCCTAACACTACAGTCGCACTAATTCTGATTTGGAAATCCCGGTCTCGAATTCGACTTGATTTCGTTAGCATTAGAGACTTCGGCCGAAGCCAGACGTTGCGATTCTAGGACCGTCCAAGACTCCCAATGGCCATCTGCGACTGTAGTACTAAGGACTTTCGGATGCGGCGTTCGGCTATAAAACCGAAGATGACATCCGATTGTTCGGCCCCTTGGGGCAGATAGCCCAAGTTATCCCGGAGGAGGAAGTCGAATCAGTCAGCGTTGGAATATGCCCTTGCGCGGGTTCCTGGCATCAATCTGCCATTGTTCCAGAAACCGCTCCATCTCCCTCACGCCCATCACCCACTCCTCTCTGAATCCTCAACAACCTAATCCCGTTCCTCCACAAATTTATCCCGTGCTTCTACGCATGTCACATCGGTTTTGGTTTAGAGACTAACGTCGCAGGATCCTGAGGAATCAAACCTACGGCCTGGAAGTGAAGGACGGGGCGGGGTGGTGTGGGCGGTGGCAGCCGAGTACAGGATCGCCCGAAGAAAGGGGCGCCGACCAGGATGGTCGCGAAACGCGAAGTGCCGGTCAGATGGGAGGTCGGGCTCGGAGTGAACCCGAGGAGCTACGATAATCGGCCGTGCCATGTACTGGCGTGGACTGGTTCGGCAAAGCCGTCGTCTCCGCAGGAGACGGGAGTTTCAGTCGCGGCTGTGGCGAGGAAGACGCCGGCCAGCGCAGGTCCAGACCACTGGCAAATTAGTGGTATATAAAAAGGTATATAATAGCTAATGTCAGTCTCAATAACGCCTGTATTACGCTCGATAATCGTATTAATGTGGCGGAGGGAGTGGGATTCGAACCCACGTCTCACGAAAGCGAGAAACGGTTTTCAAGACCGTCGCCTTAAACCGCTCGGCCATCCCTCCGCATAGCTAACATCCAGAGACTTTTGGTGTGCGTTCAGGCCATTGTTAAATCCACGGGCCGCCCCAGGGGTCTAGCTCTTGTGTCCAATCGCATTTTCGTATTGCCGGGATGAAAAACCAACTCCCAACAGTCCAACCCCACAGGAGACTAATGACACCTTAAGCCATGAACCTTCAACAAAACTGTATACATCGGGCCCGGTGACTGTCAACGATACTTCAGTATGACGCTTCCAGATTCCATTTCCTGCTGGCCATCGCCCAGGAGTGGCGGCTGGACTGTGTCGGCGTCAGTTCGATCATCGGGATTCTCCGGGGACTGCTCAGGGTGAACAGCCGCCAAGCGGGTACAGAACCTGTGTCATCCCCCGGGGAGCGTAGAAACGGGGAGCCAGGGGAGTGAGCGACTACTGTTTCGGAGCAGGCCCGAGCACCCTGTACTTGCGGTCTTCCGTCCGCTCGTCTGTCGGCAGGACCTCTACAACTACCCTGGATAACCCGACAACCTCGCCCTGGGCGTCAAAGCTGTAGTTGTCCCCGATGGCCCCACTCCAGGTGATTTCGTACATACAATCGCGGAAGCCTTCAGCATCCTGGTCGTCGTTGGTCTGCTTGAGACACTCAGCCGCGATGTAGACGTCGTCGTAGGCGGAACCCAGGTGCCACGGCAGGGTCACGTAGTCGTAACGCTCCCGGAAATTGGCCAGCACCTCCTGCGCTTTTTCGTTGTTGGGGTCCAGGTCAGCCGTGATCGCCTTCATCCCGGTTGCCGCGTCGCCCGCGATTTCAAGTGCGGTCGTGCCCACCGACACAGTTTCAGCGTAAATCGGCCCCTGATAACCGACTTCCCGCGCCTGCTTGATGATGGTGCCGGCGACGAACTCGGACTGTGGAGCTAGGTGGAGAGCATCCGGTGTCGCGTCGAACAGCTTTCCCAGTTGGGACCTGAAGTCCGTGACGTCGGACGAATACCGCTCCTCGGCTACGATCGTGCCTCCGAGTTTCTCGAACTGGGCCACTGAGGTGCGCCGCACACCCTCGGCATAGTCGGTGGCTTCCGTGATGGTGGCCAGTCTGCGGACACCATCGGCCCACAGAAGGTTCCCGGTGTCTATGCCCACTTGTATGTCGCTAATCTGGGTGCGGAAGATGAAGTCCCCGGCATTGGCAATGTCCGGGTTGCTCGCCAGCCCGGAGAACAGGATAACGCCGTCCGCCTCCGCCAGCGGCGCTGCGCCGAGCATCGCGCCACTGCATGAAGGTCCCAGGATAATCTTCACGCCGTCCGCTCCGGTCAGCTTCTTATAGGCGGTGATCGCGTCCTTCCCGCTGCATTGGGAATCCTCGACGACAAACTCCAGCCTGCGGCCATTGATACCGCCTGCGGAATTGATCTCGTCCGCGGCCATCTGCTTGGACTGGTTTGCCACGGTGCCGTAGGTCTCCCCTGGGCCTGTCAGCGATTCCATCACTCCGATCCGGAAGGGAGCGGCTTCCGAGCCGTCTTCACTGCCTGCACAGGCCATGACCACCATGGCCAGGACCGGCATCAATCCGAAGAGAATTAGATGATGCTTAGCTGTTATCCGAAACATATTAGAGCCCTGATACCTGATTTGGTGAGCGGCCTGTCGCTGAAGTAATGCCCCTTCCGCCGCGAAGCGGCGAATCGGACTTGAGCAGCCAACCCGGCTGGGTCCATTCCGATTATATACTCTCAAGGCCGCTCCACGACGTGTACGTGAATTTCGGCCGCGGTCCCGCACGGCTCACTTCTAAATCCGCTCGAAGTAGCGCACACGCTCCCAGTCGGTCACAGCCCGCCTGTAGGCGTTCGCCTCGGTGGTGAAAAAGTGGGCGTAGTGCTCCACCACATCCGCGCCGAACGCCGAACGCGCCAGTTCGCTCCCCTCAAAACTTGCGATCGCCTCCTCCAGGCTACCCGGCAGCATCACCTCGTCCTGTGCAGAGTAAACATCTCCCACGTATGCCGGAGGCGGCTCAATCCGCCTCCCGATGCCCTCCAACCCGGACGCGATAACCGCCGAGTAGGCCAGATATGGATTCACATCCGCTCCCGGAATCCTGCACTCAATACGCAGGCTTGGCCCCGTGCCCACAACCCGGAACCCCGCAGTCCGGTTGTCCGGCGACCACGCCAGCGCCGTGGGAGCCCAGCTTCCCGCTTGGAACCGCTTGTACGAATTCACAGTCGGCGCATAGCAGACCATGAAATCCGCCGCGTACCGCATCCACCCGCCCAGGAACCAGCGAAACTCCTCTGAACACGCAATCCCGGCGAGGCTCCCGTCCCCTGCGAACGCATTCGTCAACTCCCCGTTCTTGTCTCTCCACAAACTCACGTGCAGATGCGAACTCGAACCTGCTTGCGCCTCGTCCGGCTTCGCCATGAAGGTGGTGCTGCACCCAAGCTGGTCTGAAATCTCTTTCGCGGCCTGCTTCAGCACCAGGTGCCGGTCCGCCATCTCCAGTATCGGCGCGTAGCGGATGTTCAGCTCATGCTGACCCCGGCCAAACTCCCCCTTGGTCGATTCCACGGGCACCCCGGATGCTGCGAGATGCCGTCGGAATGCTCCGTTCAGGTCCTCGGTCCGCGCACCCTGCAGGAGGTGATAGTCCTCAATGTACCATCCAACCTCTCCCAGGTCTCGATACCCTTTTTTCGCCGCTTCAGGGTATGACGTCCGAAACTGGTAGTACTCCAGCTCAGACCCCGCCATGGCGTCGAACCCCTGGGCGTGCAACCTCTCCAACTGTCTGCGCAGCATCGAACGAGGCGCAACTTCCACCGGCCCATGCTCTGACTCTACTTCAGCATCGCAGATCACCAGCGCAGTCCGGTCAAGCCACGACAGTTTCCGGACTGTCCCCAGGTCCGGCACCAGGTGTATATCACCGTAGCCGCGGTCCCAGTTTGAAAACTTGTACCCTGCGACCGGCTCCATCTCCATATCCACCGTGAACAGGTAGTCGCAGGCATGAGTGCCGCCCGCCACATCAGTCAGGAAGAACGAAGCATCCAGCCGCTTCCCCATGAGTCGCCCGTACAGGTCTGGAAACGCCAGTATCACAGTATCGATCGATCCTTCGTCAACCGCCGACTTCAACCCCTCAACATCCAACATCCCTGGTGTCATCGTCTTCCCCCCTCGCACGGTTATTGCCTCCAGCCTGTCCGTTCCTCGCTTGTACCTGATTGACGCCCTTTGCCCGCCATGCTGCACCATAATCGCTTCAGGCGGTCATTTGATGAGCCTATGGATCGCTCGTGTCCGCCGCAAAGCGGCAGAGCGTCCACTTCGTGATTGGATTCAAGACCCGGCTTTGATAGCTAGTTTGTCTCTTCCCAAAACAGTGAACTGCTCTCCAAAACCCTGCTCATGAATCCACGGGATTAACCGACGGGATTAATGGCAACAAGTATGGTCCGGCCTTCGGTGTTTAGCCGTTAATGTAGTCTACCATCCTTGCGTGGCGCGCCCGCGAGGTATCCTGTCCATGGCAGTTGTGCCACTGTATTGTCGGAGCGACAGGCACGAGCATTGCCTCAATCCTTGTACTGTGGGCGATGTCGGTCCTCCGGCTCATAACTATTGCAGCCGCAGATTGAGAACAGGTAGCGCCAGGAGAAGTCGGTGGTGGTCAGGTGTGGTGGTAGGTGGAAATCACTCGGCGGGAAGAGCTGCGAAACAATCATCGCTACTGCTGTCTCACCAACTCGGACGCCTCCGTCAACGCCGGTCAGTACCGGCGCACGAAAGGCAGGGGCGCGCCCGTAATCGACTCCCGCGCCACTGACGCAAGCTCAGTCAGCGCGGTCTTCACCGGCTGGGTTTCGGTTCCCATGACCTTGACTGCCACTCCGGTATTCCAGGTCAGCGTGGTGACGCCCACCATCATGCTGTATTCCCGTTCCCACTCCGGCCTGATTGTCTCCCGAAGCCGTTCCACCAGAACATTGGCGTCAACCTTCCCCGACACCACCAGTAGAGTCCCAAGCGTCGGTGTATCTACCAGGCCCAGGGCCACCCTTGACTGTGCCGATTTACTCTGCGGCTCCAGCCGGTAGGACTCATGGTACACGGGTACATCAGAGGGGCGGCAAACGGTGAGGCGGCTTTCCAGCCAATCATAGGCCAGTGACTCGCCGCGGGCCAACCGCCCCGGCGCGATGACCTCCCCGTAGAGCAGGCTGCCTCCGGGCGCGACCGTGATCTGTGACTCCTGCCGGAACCTCGCCCCTTGGAAGGGGATCAGGGGTTCTGGCAGGTACTCCAGGTACGCGCCGTCCGCCACCGTCAGGCAGGTTTCCTGGGTAGCAAGGGAATCCGGCATGGCGTGAATCTTCGTCGCCGACTGGGTCGTGATGTGTGCCCTGGCATCCGGCCCAATGGAAACCGAGATGCGCTGATGGTCTCCCTGGAAAATCCCGGCGGTCGGGTTGGCCAGGAACAGGAACGCCATGTCATCCAGGCAACTGTCCAGGTACAACGCCCGCTGCACCACGAACGGCGGGCGCGCCAGGCTCTTCACCAGCCTTGTCCTGCCATCCCTGGCCGCGAAGTGGAGGTCCGCCGAGCCTGTGACGGGTGGACGTTTGGCCGCCTCTCCGAGAGTTGGCCTAGCCTTGAGGAGCGCCAATCCCCGTACCCTCCAGTACCTGGGCCATCACCCGGTCCACACCTTCTCCGGTGCGGCAATTGGTGAACATGAAGGGCCTCTCGCCACGCACCATGCGGGCGTCCCGCGCCATGATGTCCAGGTCCGCACCGACGTGTGGGGCAAGGTCGGTCTTGTTGATTACCAGGAGGTCGGTCTGGGTAATTCCCTGTCCGCGTTTTCGGGGAATTTTGTCTCCGGCAGCAACGTCTATGACGTAAAGCTGGTATTCGGCCAGCGCGGGACTGAAGGTCAGCGTGAGGTTGTCTCCTCCACTTTCGATGAGCACCATGTCCGCGTCGGGAAACTCGTCGGTCAGTTCCTCCACCGCCAGCAGGTTCAGGGACGGGTCCTCCCTGACTGCCGTGTGAGGGCAGGCGCCGGTCTGCACGCCCCGGATACACTCCGGTGCGAGCACCCCTGACAGAGTACGGCGTGCGTGTGCTTCATCCTCCCGCGTGAAGATGTCATTGGTTATCACCAGGGGTTGATAGCCCGCATTCAGCAGCCGGGGCACCAACGCCTCAATCAACGCCGTCTTGCCGGAACCCACTGGCCCGCCGACTCCGATGCGCGGTACTTTGTTAGACACGTCCGCTCCTTCCCCAAGAGAGAATTATCAACTCGCAAAAACCCTCAGATCGTCGGACTCATGGCGCATGGACAGAATATCCAGCCCCGGACAGAAGGACGTCATTTCTTCCCAGGATCTACCCCGGATCTCGTCCATCGTCCCTTCCAGGTTCGCATGGAGCCGCCCACGGATACCCTGCGCGTCAGTGTGGGACACAGGCAACAGGCGCATCGCCGCCCCGAGGACCGACACGGCATGTCCATGGCACAGTACGAGCAACGCTTCCCCGGCTGCAATCCCGGCTCCCTGCGCCACAACACCCAGGGCGACCGCTCCATTTCCGGGACTCTCCCGCCGCATCACCATGTCGGCATACCCGGCCTGGACCCCACCATCTCCCATGAACCTGGTCTCGGCCAGCAGCCGCCGTCCAAATTGGGCCGATGCTGCCCGGACTTCCGACGGCAGCTTCAATGCCCACAGAAGTTGGTCGATGCGGATCAGCGATTCCAGATCGCTGAAAGCGGCAACCCTGTGTGAGTTGAGGAGCGCCACGCCGTCCCCCGGCAGCACCGACCAGGTCAGTTGTCCGACCAGAAACTCTTCAACGTCGCCCGCGGTGACGACCAACCCTCGCGCAGCCATCGCCTCCAACCCGTGGGAATGGGCATACATGCCCGTCGGGAAGAAAGAGTCAGCCAGTTGCAGCGCGGCCAGGAATGATTTTGCGTCGGTCATGCGTCGCCGGAGGTCAGCGTCTCGTGGTCAGTTTGCTGCGTTCATCAGCCGTCACTCACACCAGGAAGTACAGTTGCGCCAGGTTCAACCGCTCCGCCGGGGGCACGGTGGCCAATTCCCCGTCAACCCGTACCTGGTATGTCTCCGGGTCAACCTCGATCTGGGGAGTCCTGTCATTTCGGACCATCTGGCGCTTGGTGATGTCGCGGCAGTTCCTGACTGGCTCGATGATGCGTTCCAGGCGCAGGTCTTCATGCACACCCCGGTCGTAGGCCTCACGGGAGACGAACGTTACGCAGGTGCTGGCCGTCGCGCGAGGGTGAGCGCCGAACATCGGGCGGTAGAACGTCGGCTCAACCGTGGGTATCGAGGCGTTGGGGTCCCCCATCAACGCCCAGTTGACCATCCCTCCCTTGATCACCATCTTGGGCTTGGCCCCGAAGCTGTTGATGGGCCAAAGCACGATGTCAGCCAGCTTTCCCGGCGCAATGGAGCCGACAACGTGTGAGATGCCGTGGGCCACCGCCGGGTTGATCGTCAGCTTGGCCAGGTACCGCAGCGCCCGGAAGTTGTCGTGCTCCGGGGCGTCCTCAGGCAGCTTCCCCTTCATCTGGAGCATCTTGTCCGCCGTCTGGAAAAGTCGGGTAAAGTTCTCCCCGACCCGGCCCATCGCCTGGGAATCGGAGGAGTAGATGCTCAACACGCCCATGTCATGGAGCACATCCTCCGCGGCCATCGTCTCCGGGCGGATGCGGCTCTCGGCGAAGGCCACATCCTCGGGGATGTTGGGGCTGAGGTGGTGGCACACCATGAGCATATCCATGTGCTCGGTCAGGGTGTTCACCGTGTAGGGCCGAGTGGGGTTGGTGGATGACGGAAGCACGTTAAGCTCTCCGGCCATGCGGATGATGTCCGGAGCGTGGCCGCCCCCGGCCCCCTCGGTATGGTAGGTGTGGATGGTTCGCCCGGCAATGGCGGCTATCGTGTCCTCTACGAAACCGGCCTCGTTCAGCGTGTCGGTGTGGATCGCCACTGGCACGTCGCACCTGTCGGCCACGCTCAGGCAGCAATCGATGGCTGTTGGTGTGGTGCCCCAGTCCTCGTGAAGCTTCAGCCCGCTGGCTCCGGCGGCGACTTGCTCCAGCAGCGGCTCCGGGCTGCTGGCGTTGCCCTTGCCCAGCAGTCCCCAGTTCACCGGCAGTCCCTCGGCCGCCTCCAGCATACGGTGGATGTTCCAGACTCCGGGAGTGCAGGTGGTGGCCCTGGTCCCTTCCGCGGGTCCGGTGCCGCCCCCCAGCATGGTGGTGATGCCGTTGGAAAGGGCGTGTTCGACTTGTTGGGGCGAAATCATGTGGATATGCGCGTCAATACCGCCCGGCGTGGCTATCAAGTGCTCCCCGGCCACAATCTCCGTGCCGGGGCCAACAACCATACCCGGGTCCACCCCGTCCATGACGCCGGGGTTGCCCGACTTGCCGATGCCCGCGATTCGCCCGCCCCTTATGCCAATGTCGGCCTTGATGACTCCCAGCAGCGGGTCCATGATCACCGCGTTGGTAATCACCATGTCCAGCGCTCCGCCGCGGTTGGTTGCGCTGGGGGCCTGGCCCATGCCGTCGCGGGCGGTCTTTCCACCGCCGAATACTAGCTCGTCGCCCGGAGTCAGCAGGTCCTGCTCCACCTGGCATACGAGTGCAGTGTCGCCCAGTCTGAAACGGTCCCCCACAGTGGGGCCGTAGAGATCAGTGTACTGGCGGCGGCTGATTTCACTCATCGGACCCCTCCGTGACGGATGCGCCGCCGAACCTCTGTCGGACAGCCCGTCTTTCCGCCCGGTCGCGGACATCCCGCGCATCCAGGAAGCCGTCGGTCAACCCGTTCAGGCCGCCCACTCTGCGAGACCCGCCGATGGTCACCAGGCCAACGTCTTTCCGGTCCCCGGGTTCAAAGCGCACCGCTGTCCCGGCGGGGATGTCCAGTCTCATGCCAAACGCGGCCGCACGGTCAAACACCAGGGCCTTGTTCACCTCGAAAAAGTGAAAGTGAGACCCCACCTGGATGGCCCTGTCCCCTGTGTTGCTCACATTCAGGGTAACCGTCGGCTTGCCATTGTTAATCTGTACCGGCTTGCCGGACAGCAGGTATTCACCGGGCACGTTTGGCATCTGGACCTCGTTCATCTACCGGACAGGAGCCTACAGGTCCGGCAAGTACCGGGAGATTTCGTAATCTGTGATGATGGAGCGGTACTCCTCCCACTCGATTTCCTTGTTCCGAAGCAGGCTGGTGAACAGGTGGTCGCCCAGCACCTCCGGCAGCAGTTCGCTCTGCTCGGCCAGGGTTATGGCCTCGCCCAGGCTTGAAGGGAGGGACCGGATGCCCAGGGACTGCCGCCGTTGGGGCGACATCTCGAACACGCTGCCCACCACCGGCGGCGGCGGGGCGTATTCCTCTTCTATTCCCTTCATGCCCGCTGCCAGCATAACGCTCAGGGCCAGGTAGGGATTGCACGCCGGGTCCGGCGCACGGTACTCGACCCGGATCGAGGTCTCATATCCCGGCTTGTACGATGGCACCCGCACCAGGTCGGAGCGGTTGACGTGGGACCATGACACGAACACCGGCGCCTCATACCCGGCCACCAGCCGCTTGTAGGAGTTGACCCACTGGTTGGTCACCAGGGTAATCTCCGGTGCGTGGCGTATCAGACCGGCGATGAACCTGCGCCCCGTGACCGACAGGTAATGCTCGTCGTCTCCGTCGAAGAAGGCGTTCTTGCCGCCGGTGAACAAGGACTGGTGGATGTGCATCCCGGACCCATTGGACGAGGAAATGGGCTTGGGCATGAACGATGCGTACACTCCCTGGAGTTGGGCCAACTCCTTGATCAAGAGCCGGGCCGTCATCACGTTGTCTGCCATGCTCATGGCGTCGGTGTACTGCAGGTCTATCTCGTGCTGGCTCTGGGCAGCCTCGTGGTGCGAATACTTTACCGGGATGCCCATCTCCTCCAGGTTCAGCACCGTGTCCCGCCGCAGGTCGCTGGCCGGATGACTGGAAAGCTGGTCGAAGTAGCCGTCCCGGTCCAATATCTCCGGCCGTTCCGAGCTTTTCAGGTAGAAGAACTCCAGCTCCACTCCCGCGTTGTAGGTATATCCCATGTCGGCCAGCTTGTTGAGGTTGCGCTTCAGGACGTAGCGCGGGTCCCCCCGGAAAGGTTCTCTGTTGGGCCGGCGGATGTCGCAGAACATCCGGGCCACGGCGTTGTGTCTCGGCCTCCAGGGCAAGACCGAAAAAGTCGCTGGATCGGGGAAGGCCCGCATGTCGTTCTCGTAGGACCGGGCAAAGCCCTCGATGGCTGAACCGTCGAACCCGACACCGTGCTCCAGCGCATCGGCCAGGTCATCGGCCTTGATGGCAAAACCCTTCAATTTTCCAAGGATGTCCGAGAACCAGAGCCGGACGAATTTCACGTCCTGCTTCCGGGACTCCTCCAGGACGTACTCCCGGTCGTGCACACGTTGCTCTACCATGCCAAGGCCTCCTGCCAGGAACAGATAACCAGTAGGTTGTGGGCCAACCCGCTTCCCGGCTCATCACCCCAGTGATATATGCGCGTTTTCCAACAATGGATAATGCCGGGATGCATCAGCGTTTCATCATTTCGTATCAAGAGCGGATTCCCCGCCGTCACACTATGGGGTCGTGGCACGAAACCAGCTTCGTCCCGTCCGGGAAAGTGGCCTCCACCTGTACCACGGTCACTATCTCCGGCACTCCCTCCATCACGTCTTCCCGCCGCAGCACCTCCCGCCCCAGGGACATGACCTCCGCCACCGACTTCCCGTCCCGCGCCCCCTCCAGGAGCGCCTCGGTTATCAACGCCACCGACTCCGGGACATTAAGCTTCAAGCCCCGGGCCTGACGCTTCCGGGCCAGGTCTGCGGCCACGTACACCAGCAACTTCTCGGACTCCCGGGGAGTGAGCATCATGACTTTACCTCGTCGTTGGGGACTGCGGTCGCGGCGTATCCCGTCGTCCCGGCTCCCCGTCGGGACGGGACGAGCAGATGGCATTCCAGGTGTACCATCAAACCGCCAGGTATTCCCGCATCAAATTCTGGTCCAGGCTGTGGGTAGCGCCATCGAGCACAATCTCCCCCTTCTCCATCAGGAAGCAGTGGTCCGCGACGCCCAGTGCGAAGTCCATGGACTGCTCTACGAGCAGAATGGATGTATCTCCCCGGTCCCGTAGGCTCATAATCAGGTCTTCAATCTCTTGAACGATCGAGGGTTGCAGCCCCTCCGTCGGTTCATCAAGCAGCAATAGTCTGGGTCGGCGTATCATCGCCCTGGCAAAGGCCAGCTGTTGCTGCTGTCCGCCGCTCAGGGTGCCGGCATTCTTGGAAGGGTCGAGTTTCAGTGCCGGGAACAGGGTGTACATTTCCTCGATGTCGTCGCCGGTCGAACCGTTGTTTCGTTTGCCCTCCAGCCCCATGAGCAGGTTCTCATGTACGCTCAGGAAGGGGAAAATCAGCCGTCCCTGCGGCACGTAGCCTATGCCGGCCCTCGCCCTCTTGTGTGGCGGCAGACCGGTGAGGTTCTGGTCGAAGAAACTCACCTTGCCGCCCTGGAGCTTGAGCAGGCCCATAATGGCCTTTAACAGCGTGGTCTTGCCCACGCCGTTGCGTCCCATCAGGCACACGACCTGTCCGTCCTGGACGTCTAGGGTGATGTTGAACAGGACACGGCTCTGCCCATAGGCTACGGAGAGAGATTCAACCAGCAGCATAGATGATTCTCACCCACGACTGAGGATGACGCCCCATACCCGGTGCGGGGCCTGAGCGTCCGCAGGGGGTCCGCATAGCAGTGCATATTCCAACCCGGATTGCATCATACACCCCGGCAGGGCATGGAGAACGCTCACCCCACGCTCCGGCCGCGCCTTCCCGGCAAGTCAACGCTTCCACCCTGCCATTCACCTCGTCATCACCGGGAGATCGGGTTCCCATCAGACATTCCTCCCGGATTGCTCTCCCTGTATTCTCCACTCGTATGGACAGGAATTCCACCTGCTAGGAAGCAACCGCTGCGTATCCGTTCCGCTCGGGCCTGCGGGACCTGCCCAGGTAAGCCCGCACCACCTCGGGGTCGTGCTGCACCCTCTCCATGGACCCCTCGCTCAGCACCTTGCCCTGGTGCAGCACCGTTACTTTCTCCGCGAAGTGGCGGACGAATTCCATGTCATGTTCCACCACCAGCACACTGCGGTCGCCTCCAATGGCCTGCAATAGCGTTCCGGTGCGCTCCCGCTCCCGGCGTGTCATGCCGGCCACCGGCTCGTCCAGCAGCAACAGCTTGGGCTCCTGGGCCAGCAGCATCCCGATTTCCAGCCACTGCTTCTCGCCGTGGGACAACGTTCCCGCCTGCGTCGCGGCCCGCTCGGATAACCCCACCTTGCCCAGCGTGGAGTCGATCCAGTCCGCCTCGCTTCTGGCGAGTGGTCGCAGCAGTGCGCCGAGTCTCCGTCGGAAACCGATGGCCACTTCCATGTTCTCGTAAACCGTCAGGCTGGCGAACACGCTGGGGGTCTGGAATTTCCTCCCTATGCCCAGCTTCACCAGGTCGTGCTCCCGCAGCTTTGTCAGGTCCGTCTCGCCGTCGAACAGGATTTTGCCCCGGCTTGGCCTGGTCTTGCCCGTGATAAGGTCCAGCAGCGTCGTCTTGCCCGCGCCGTTGGGCCCGATGAGGAACCGCAACTCGCCGTGTGCGAGGTTGAAGTCCAGGCTGTCGAGAACGACGAACCCGTCAAAGCTTACGGTCAGACCTTCTACCGAAAGGATGTCGTTGTCCATTGTCGGACTACTCCTCCGATTCCCTGCTGCTTCAGCTCTCTTATCCTTGTGAGGGGACGGGTGAACCGTTCCCGGCTGAGCTCGCCGCGGAAAAGCCCCATGATGCCTGCCGGGAACAGCAGCACGGCCCCAATGAACAGCCCTCCGAGGAAGAACTGCCAGATAACCGGGAATGACTCGCTCAACCCGCTCTTGGCGGCATTTACCAGGACAGCCCCGATGATCGGCCCGGCCAGGGTGCCGCGTCCTCCCACTGCAACCCACACCGCGATCTCGATTGACTGGAGAATCCCCATGCTGGAGGGAGAGATAATCCCCACCTGGGGCACGAACAACGCCCCGGCTATCCCGGCAATCCCACCTGATGCGGCGAAGGCGATGGTCTTTAGAATCGCCGGGTCGTAGCCCATGAACCTTACCCGGTTCTCGTCATCGCGCATGGCGATCATGATCCGTCCCGACCGGGAGTTCACCACCAGTCGAAGGACAAGGTAAACAACTGCAAGCGCAATCACCGTGATGAAGTAGAGGGTCAACTGTGTTCCGGGGCTGAACACCTGGTAACCGAACAGGGTGCTGTAGTTGGTGATGCCGTTGGTGCCCCCGGTGTATGGCTGCTGCCCGATGAAAAGTATGCTCACGATGAGCGACAGGGCTTGGGTGATTAGCGCGAAATAAACGCCGGTTATCCGGCTGCGAAACACCAGGTATCCCAGTCCCCCGGCCACCGCTGCGGGAAGGATGAACACCATGGGCAGCGCGAACCAGGCATACTTGAACGGTGCGATGAAGAAGGGAAGCTCTTCCAACCCGCTCCAGAACATGAAGTCCGGCAGCTTTCCGCCCGTGCCTTCCAGCTTCATGAACATGCCCATGGCATATCCGCCCAGGCCGAAAAACACGCCATGCCCCAGGCTCAGCATCCCGGCATAGCCCCAGATGAGGTTCAGCGCCAGGGCCAGGATTGCGAATGTGAGAAACTTCCCCAGCAACCCGAGCCGGAAGTCCGACAGCACAAACGGGGCCAGCAGCAAAAGGGCCAACATGACGATCAGTGGCGCCCATGACGTCACGAGCGTGCCCCGGCTCAACTGGAGCAGTGCCGACATCGCTATCGCCCTCGCACTCGTACAAGGCCGTTGGGACGCCACTGCAGGAAGAGGATTACCATCGCAAACACCAGCACCTTGCCCACCACCGCGGTGGTGCCGAACTCGAACACGGTGTTGAGTATCCCGATTATCAGTGCTGCGAGAATCGTTCCGGGGATCTGTCCTAGTCCGCCTAGAATCACAACGATAAATGCGTCCACGATGTAGAAGGTCCCCAGGGAAGGGCCGATGGGACCGATCAGCGTCAGTCCGCACCCGGCCAGGCCCGCCAGGCCGGAACCAAGAGCAAAAGTCAGGTTGTCCACCCGCCGCGTCGAGACTCCCAGGCTCGCGGCCATCTCCCGGTTCTGCATCACGGCGCGGGTACGGCGTCCCTCCGATGACCGGTACATGTACCAGTACAGCCCGGCGATGCAGACCAACACCAGGGCGATGATGAACAACCGCTTGATGGGCAGCACCAGTCCGTCTGTCAGTTCCAGCCCTCCGGTCAGCCACCATGGCGCGACAACCTGCACGTTTGGCGCGCCGAATATGGACCGGGCCAACTGCTGGAGGAATATCCCAACCCCCACGGTCGCCAGCAGCGTGTCCAGGGGGCGCTGGTAGAGGAAGCGAATGAGGCCGGCTTCCACCAGCATCCCGACCGCCCCGGCCACCACGAAGGACAGCGGTATCGCCATGATGAAGGTGACGCTTGAGGATACATCGCCGGTCAGCGCCATTGCCGCCTGCTGCAGGGCGTATACAGTGTAGGCCCCCAGCATGATGAATTCGCCGTGCGCCAGGTTGATGACGTTCATCAAGCCGAAGGACAGCGCCAGTCCCAACGCTATCAGCAGCAGGATGGAGCTGAGACTGAGCCCGTTGAACAGTTGCAGCGCCCAGACTTCCATGTTCAGGTCACACTGCCTTGCTCAGAGATTGGCCAACCTGGCGACCGTTGCCGGTACCCAGACCCAGCCAGGCTGTCACGGGACGGGGCCGGACGCTCTTCCGGCCCCTGGTCAAGGACAACAGCCTCACCCCCGTCCACGCTGGGGGGTGAGGCCGAGGCCATAGTAGTCTCGAATATGGGATTCAAGCAACAGGTCCCTACTGGACCGACTCCCGCAGGCCGGAGGCCCAGTCGTAGGTATCCAGGTACGGGTCGGGTACCACGGGCGAGCCGGAGTTCCAGATTTCATCGATCTGGCCGTCGTCCCGGACGGCTCCGATACGCACCGTCTTGGCCACGTGCTGGTTCGAATCGTGTACCGTCACCAGGCCGCCGGGGGCCTGGAATTGCAGCCCCTTCGCGGCTTCCTTGACCGCCGCTACGTCGGTGCTTCCGGCCTTCTCCACGGCCTTGGCCCAGATGTACACCCCGAAATAACCGGCCTCGATGGGGTCGTCTGTTACCCGGTTCTCGCCGTACTTGGTCTTGAACGCCGACACGAACTTGGTGTTTTCCGGAGTTTCCGTGGTCTGGAAATAGTTCCAGGCTACCAGGTGCCCGACCATGTTCTCTGCGCCGATTCCGGTGATCTCTTCCTCGGCTACGCTGACCGAAACCGTGGTCAGGTCCTCGGGACTGATGCCTGCGTCCTTGAGCTGCTTGAAGAACGCCACGTTGGAGTCGCCGTTAAGGGTATTGAACACCACGTCCGGCTCCGCGGACCTGATCTTGGCAATGACCGTGCTGTACTCGGTGTGTCCCAACGGGGTATATTCCTCCCCGACGGCCTCAAGCCCCGCGGCCTTCAGCTGCTTGTTGATGATCAGGTTGGACGTGCGTGGGAACACGTAGTCCGAACCCAGCAGGTAGAACTTGGTGTTGCCTTCCTTCAGCAGGTATTCCACCGCCGGGACAATCTGCTGGTTCGTCGTGGCCCCGGTGTAGAAGATGTTGGGGGAGGTCTCCAGCCCCTCGTACTGGACTGGGTAGAACAGCAGGCCATTGTTGGCCTCGAAAACCGGGAGCATGGCCTTCCGGCTGGCGCTGGTCCAGCCGCCGAACACCACCGCCACCTCGTCGCTCTGGATCAGTTTCTTGGCCTTCTCCGCGAAGGTCGGCCAGTCGGACGCTCCGTCCTCAATAACCGGCTCAATCTGCTTGCCCAGAACACCGCCCGAGGCGTTGATTTCCTCGATGGCCAGCAGGGTGGCGTCCTTCACCGCCGTCTCGCTGATGGACATGGTGCCGGACAGTGAGTGGAGAACACCCACCTTGATCACGCCGCTGGCATCCTCCTTCATCGACCCGGCCATCGCATCGGAGGCCGGTGCCGTCGGCGCAGTCTCTTTCATGGTCTGAGCGGGAGCCGTGGTGGCTGCCGGAGCAGCCGAAGAACAGGCTATGACGGAAATCAGCAGTAGGGCGCCCAGGGCAACCTTGACGCAGGTTGCGATCATTCCGGGACGCAACATGGATAAACCACTCATCGTGTAAACTCCTCCATAGTCTCCGCGTGCGGGCCGCCGGCCCGCTTGGCCGCTCCAATAGCTCCGCCTCACCCCGAGCACCGGTGACTCGGGGGCAGGACGCTGCAACTGGTGCAGCCTTTGGGTATGACAACGAAAGTACTCTTGACCTGTTGCATTACGATTTCTGCAATGTAAATACTTTGTTACGTGATCCGGATCTTTTCACCGTTATGAAACATCTGCGCAGTCCATCACCGGACGTGGCGAAAACCGCCTGGCAGCCCTGCCGGTGGGCCAAATCTGGGCCCGAGGCCGCCGATGCACGAATACGGGACTTCCAGCCGCGCTCAGGAGTGGCCTCGTACCTTGCCCGGATGCCTTGCCCGGATGGAAACGGCTGCATCAGGATATGCCCCTTCCCGTCACGCTGAACGCCGGTTGACCCTTCTGGCCGTCATGTGCGACTGTAATACCTGACTGTAATACTTGGCGAAGACCTCACCGGCAACGAATCGCTGGACGCCCGGAAATTGGGGTATCTGGCTACGGTGATGGTATCTGGCTACGGTGATAATGATGGCCAGCGCACCGCCGACCAGTTCAGGCAGGAGGGTTGTTCCATGTCCGGCCATTCCCTGGAAAGGGTCAAGTTCCTTACCTTCGACATCTTCGGCACCGTCATGGACCTGACGGGAAGCCTGGCCGGCCCCGCCGGGGACTTCTTGGCCGCCAACGGGTCGGACATGACCGGCCAGGCCTTCTATGCGGACTGGCGAGGGCGGCAGCGCATCGAGCAGTACCAGGACAACCTGCTGATGCTGGGCCACAGCGGCTACCTGGAGACCTGCCGCCGCGCCTTCGTTTACTGCTTGAAGAAGCACAACGTGGCCTATACCGCCGAAGCCGTGCGGGAGTTCATGCAGGTCTACATGGACCTGCAACCCTATGACGACGCCATCGAGGGTCTGAAGTCACTGGGCAGCCGGTACAAGCTGGTGGCGCTGTCCAACGGGGAACAGTGGTACTTGGAGAAGCTGCTGGGCACCAACGTCCCGGTCGAGTTCGACGCGATTATATCCGTGGACCAGGTGGGGGCGTTCAAACCCGCTCCCGGCATTTACCGTAAAGCCGTGCAGCGGCTGGGTTGCGGACCGGGGGAGGTTATGATGGTCGCGGCGCACGCCTTCGACATACTCGGTGCCCAGGCTTGCGGCTTCCGGGCGGCCTATGTCAACCGCTACAATCTGCCCACCGAGGACTCCGGGTACCAGCCTGAGATCATCGTAGACGACTTTATCGAGTTGGCCCAACGCCTGTTGCCATAGCGATAGGAGTGAGGAGTCCGTCATCGGACCGTCAGCCCACCCCATGCCGGCTCACATTCATGCAGCCGTCGCTTCTGTCAATACAGTCCAAAGGAGTCGAGAAATGACTACTAGCCCCATCGACCCCAACCGGGTATTGCTCACCGGGGAAAACCCTTACATCCGGCTCAGCGAGACCGACGACGGGCCGGTCACCACCGACGCCAGCTTCTGGCGAATATTGTTCTCCCCCGGTGGCCCAGGCCACGTCCTGTTTCTCCAGAGCGAGCTGACCGGCAACGAGCCGAGGATTTACACCGACAACATCCAGATGACCCGCTGGCTGCAGGGCGAAATACAGGGCAGGATCAACTCCACGTTCGGGAATCTGGAAACTCCGGCCCGGGATGCATCCTTCCAGAGTTCCGGCGACTTGAGGTCCTATTGGACGGAGTCAGTGAATGCCGGTGATGAAGAAATCGCTCTCACGTGGTACGACCTTGGTGAGCCGTTCCTGAGCCACACCTTTCCCGGCGGCAACCCCGAACGGCCTCACGGGGTGGCGACTGTGCTGATACCGGCCAACAGCGCTCGTCTGACCATCAACGGGAATTTCGCCAGGGGACGGCCATTCCCGCGGCAACGGGACGCTCGGGCGCACAGCACCTGCGCGTTGGCCTTTTCCGAGTCGTGGATGCTGCCCTACTAGAGCGAGGACAGTTGGGGGCGGGTAGGGGGACTGACCGCAGCCTCAGATTCTCCATTCAAAACGAACCTGCCCCTGAGTTCCAGAGGTGACGTGGATTTTGGGGCAGTCCCGCCTTGCAACTCCGCCCATTTATGGGCAACGCCAGTCCGAACAAGCCATTATCTGGTGTCAGGGAACCCTTGCCTCGACACCACTACTGACACTTGCCCCTTTCCAACCTCCAACCCACCCTCGTATCATAGTCCCTGTACACATTGGCCCCCGCCATGACCGGGGCCAAAATCTGGAACGCCACTGAGGCACCATGATGAAACATGTCGAAAAAACGCGCCAGACTCTCCCGCCGCAACCGCGCCAAAAACCCTGAACGCACGAAAAAGGGGCAGAGTTCACCCCCGGCCCTTTGCGAAAGCCCGCCCCCAACTCAAACCGGGCCAGTCCCCACCGGGACTGAGAGTCTGCCCGAACAGTCCGACCCCGGCGCCGACCGGGAGGACTACCTCACCTATCGCCAGCAGTCTGCCATCCCCATCATCGCCGCCGCGCCAACCACCGCTCAGGCCGCCCGCGACACTGGTCTCAGCGAACGTACCATACGCCGCTGGCTCGAGGACGAAGAATTCCGTGAGGAGCTGACACGTCTCCGTACGGAACAGTCCAACTTCGTCCGCCAGGAACTCAAGCGTCTCATGGTGCGCGGCGCAGCCGTCCTTGCCGAGGCAATGGAAGACCCCAACATGGCCATTCGCCTCCGCGCTGCCAACTACACCTTCTCCTTCGGTTCCCAGGTCGACGGGTCTGAAGAACTCGGAAATCGACTCCAGGCCCTCGAAGATGCCGTCAGCCTCAATGACCGCACCAAACCCCCGAAATAGCCGTCCCCCGAAATAGCCGTCTCCCGGAATAACGTCGGAAGCCATCACCAAAGGAGCGAACACAGAATGAGAATCCGACTCAGGTCGATCGCAGCCCGCATCCGCGCCCTCGAACGCAGGCTCGCCCCCGAACTCGCCGTCGTCCGCCTCCACAAGCTGGCCGACGATTACTCCCGGGAATGCCAGCGCGCCCAGGTCGAGAACAAGCCCCAGCCCGAGACTCAACTCTTGGTCCTGAAAATTGCCAAGGCCGGCTTCCGCCTCAGCACATATATGGCCCTCCACAACTGCCTGAAACGGTGCCGCAAGCAGAACAACCTCCCCAACCCCAGGGAAATGCTCCTCGCCCTCATCCCCTATCACTGGGAACTGGTCAACAGATACCTGCCCAGGACAACGCCGGCCAATGAGGGTGTTGCCAATGAGGGTGTTGATGAAGAAGTCGAAGACCGCCCCTGGCGCGAATGGGCCACCGCCGAAGCTTAGCCCCCTGCCCAAAAACAGGGGGGTGGGGACCCGTACCCGCTGTGCCTCAGCGTATAATGGTGCCGTAGCCAAACACCCGGCCCGCTCATCCAGCCATTGCCATAATGGAAACCGGACGAAACGCCCCCAAAAATAAGAGAGCTCCGGAATTATCCAGCCTGAGACCGAAAGGCTATAACGATAGGGTTCGCAGAGTTCCAAGACACATTACCGACGATTAGACCAAAAGCCACGGGAGCACTGGACATGAACCCTCGAAAACGCCTTTCTCTGCTACTTCGTAGAGATGAATATCTCTGTGGGCCCCACCTCGGTGGGTGCGGGAAACGGATACCAACTCGTGCCGAGGCAACGGTGGACCATATCTTTACTAAGTCATTCTTCAAGGACAGGGAAGACGGCATAAGACGGAAGGACTACAACCAAAATTGGAACCTTCAGCCTATGCATGAGCAATGCAACTACGGTCGTGGAGGTCAGATACATGGGTTTCCGTTGTTCACCTGTTCCTGCCACTGGCTTCAGATTCGCAGAACCTCGGAAGGCCATGTTCTGAACTTGCATTATAGGAGAGGAAGAGGCGAGGATGTATTTCCGGTTTCGTCAGAGGGACACAGTTTCGTAATGCGAAACATCTCTACAGGTGAGTTTGCATCCGAATTCGGGGGCCAGTCCGAGATAGAAGTTGCCGGCGTATGGTCTATGGGTGGTAGTCACCTGAAGTCTGGGGAAAAGGGAATTACAGGCAAAGGACACTTGGGCCATGTATTTCCCAGAATTTCTCCGGAAGAGGTACAGCAATTCAATCGATTAGAGATCCAAAGAATCCGAGGTGGTTCATCGCAAACAATTGGGATGTTCAATCGGAGGTTGGACTCCGTGTCCATTCAGGTACATTGGACGCGGGCAAATGATTCTCCTGCTTGACCTAATGTCATCAGGAAGAGTTTCGCACTTCACTCACAAAATGTCCGGCAATGTCCGCGAATGTCCGGGGAAAAAATCGTCGGCCGGAGAACAGCAACCCGCTGGTCACTGGCCACTGGCCAACATAAAGGGGGGACTTCTTGAGGACCGGTATCGACGTGGGCGGCACCAACACCGACGCCGTTTTGATGGACGGGCCCGACCTGCTGGCCAGTGCCAAGGTCCCCACCACGCCCGACGTTACCTCCGGCATCATCTCCGCCTTGGAGCGGGTGCTGGCCCAGCGACCCCCGGACGCCCCAATCACCGCCGTCATGCTGGGCACCACTCACTTCACCAACGCCTTGCTGGAGCAGCGGGGTCTCGCCCCCACCGCCGTCGTGCGCCTCGCCCTACCCGCCACCAGCCTGCTTCCGCCACTGGTGGACTGGCCCGACTCTCTGAAAGAAGCTATCGGCGGCTCCACCCACATGGTCCACGGCGGCCACGAGTTCGACGGGCGGGAGATTTTCCCCCTCGACCCCTCGGAACTTCGTGAGTTCGCCCGTTCCCTCAAGGCGTCGGGCATCAGGGCCGTCGCCGTCTCCGGTGTCTTCTCCCCCGTGGACACCTCCCATGAGACCGAGGCCGCCGCCATCATCCGCCAGGAAGCCCCGGACGTTCTGGTGACCATGTCCCACGAGAATGGGCGCATCGGCCTGCTGGAGCGGGAGAACGCTGCCACCCTCAATGCCTGCCTTGGCGAGATGGCCGCCCGCGCCATCCAGGGCATCCGCGAAGCCCTGGCAGAGTTGGACCTGCGTGCCCCACTGTTCCTGAGCCAGAACGACGGTACCCTGATGGACTCAGACTTCGCCGCCCGGTTCCCCGTCCTCACCATCGCCTCCGGCCCCACCAACAGCATGAGGGGTGCGGCCTTCCTCTCTGGCGAGACCGACGCCATCGTGGTGGACGTTGGCGGTACCTCCACCGATGTTGGTGCGCTGGTCCGCGGGTTCCCCCGTGAGGCTGGAACCGCCGTCTCCATCGGCGGTGTCCGCACCAACTTCCGTATGCCCGATGTCCTATCCATCGCCCTCGGCGGCGGAAGCCTGGTGCGGCAAGACCCCCGGACTCTTGAAATCTCCATCGGCCCCGAGAGCGTGGGCTACCGTCTGTCCGGGGAAGCCCTGGTGTTCGGCGGCTCCACCCTGACCGCCACCGACATCGCCGTCGCCGCAGGTCGTGCCAGCATCGGCGACGGCGGGAAAGTCCAGGACTTGCCTGGTGGGTTGGCTCAGGCTGCGCTGGACGAAATGCGCCAGCGCGTCGAGACCGCCATCGACCAGGTGAAGCTCAGTGCGGCTCCGGTGCCCATCGTCCTCGTGGGCGGTGGAAGCATCCTCCTCCCCGACAGCCTGGAGGGTGCCTCCAGTGTCGTCCGCCCCGGGAACTCCGGTGTGGCCAACGCCATCGGCGCGGCCATAGCCCAGGTCAGCGGACAGGTGGAGCGGGTCTACTCCCTGGAGCAGACGGGCCGCGCCGAGGCCCTCGCCGCCGCCCGGGAAGAGGCCGTATCAAGGGCCATAGCCGCAGGCGCAGACCCCGCCACAGTCGAGGTAGTCGAACTCGACGAAATCCCCCTCACCTACCTCCCCAGCAACGCCACCCTGATAAGGGTCAAAGCCGCCGGAAACCTCTCCGGCGACGCTGCAAACTAGCCCAACTCTCCCGCCCAGGCTATGAGAACAGCATGTCCCTCAGTGAGTCTGGAGTGATAATCGGGACGGAAAACACCGTGGCCAGTGCAAGCAGGTCATTATCGCCCGTCACCAGCGCATCGGCCCGGCCCGCCAGGGCCAATTCAAGAAACGGACGGTCTGACGGGTCCCGGCAATCTGGAACAACCGGCGGCTCACCAACATCAACCATCTCACAATATGGCAGATAGAGGTTCATCGCCCTGTCACGTTGGTCTTGGCTCAATCGGAATTTGGCATAGGACAGGACACGACGAATCTCTCCCTCTGTGTGTTGACCTGCCAATGGGACAATCGTTTGCGACAACCACGCATCACGGGTCCATGTCAACGACCCCACGGGGAACAGCAATGCCGACACTACTACATTGCTATCAAGGACTACACGGTGCCAGGGGTTCAACGCCGACGGGCCCATTCCACGGCATCGGCAATGTCCGCCTCTGTTATGCCCAGATCAGCTATCTTTTTCCAAACATCCTCGATGTTGGTCTTGGGAATAGGCGTCAGGACAATGCGGCCATTTTCTTTGGTCACATCGAAACACTCGGCACTTGGGAAATCGCGCACTATCTCTTCTGGAAGGGTTATCCGGTTCTCGGGAGTCATCTCGACACGCATCGAACTAAACTCCTTGACAATATCAACAACCGAACTAGAACCTGGCCTGCTGATTGATGGTGTTATAGGTTACAGGGCTGGTTATGGTCAGGCCGGCGTCCACTGGCAGCACCACCCCGGTAATCCAGCGGGCCTCGTCGCTGGCCAGGAACACCGCCGCGTGGGCCACGTCCCAGGCAGTGCCCTCGGTCCCCAGGGGTGCCGCACTGCGCCGGTTCTCCCGCATCGACTCGTCCATGCGTGGCGCGGTCATCGGCGTGTACAGCAGGCCCGGCGCGATGCAGTTGACCCGCACGTTGTCCTTGCCGTGGTCCGCCGCCATCGAGTAGGTCAGGCCCACCACCGCCGACTTGGTGGTGGTGTAGGGAGTCTGGGAATGGGCGCGAAGCCCGGCAATGGACGAGATGTTGATGATCGACCCGCCGTCGTTCTCGATCATCTTCGGTATGGCCGCGCCGCTGGCCAGGATCATGCTCTTCAGGTTCACGGCGATGATGCGGTCCCATTCCGCTTCCGGCACGTCCACCACCGTACCCCGGCGGGATACGCCCACGTTGTTGTCCAGGATGTCCAGCCGCCCGTAGCGTTCCATCGCGGCGTCAACCATGGCCTGGCACTCCTCCGCGCTCGTAACGTCCGCTTGGAAGGTGGAAGCCTCGCCCCCTTCCTCCCGGATCAACGCTAGGGTCTCCTCTGCCCGCTCCAGCATCGCATCAGCCAGAAGCACGCTGGCCCCCTCCCGTGCGAACAGCATGGCCGTGGCCTTGCCGTTCCCAATGCCGGGCCCGCTGGAACCCGCGCCTGTTACGATGGCCACCTTGCCTTCAAGCCTTGGACGTCGGTCCGGCATATCCATCCCTCCAAACTGGCTCTCTCTGGGTAACCCGGGATGCCGAAACAGTGTCGCGGACCAACAGGCTGGCGGCAAAGGGGCATAGCCGCGCAGGGCAACAGATAGCATCCCAACGATTCTCGTATTATACTTGCACCAGTGTCGGCGGTGCGAGGGACATGTACGCGCGCCAACGGCATACACAGCAGAGGATGGTCTTCACATTCACAGCAGGCAGACTCCAACTGTTTCTGCACAAATTAGGACGGTGCCGTCATCAGAGTCGACCTCGTCCCGTGTAGTCGACTTGGGGCCGTGTCATTGGCAGGCAGAAGTGGGCCGTCTGGCAAAGGTTTATGGGAGGCATCTGGGCGCCTGAACATTATGAATGAATCGTTGCGCATGGGCGAGGATGTCGCCCTCTTTATTGACTGGGAAAACTTCAAAATCAGCCTGGCAGTGGGTCGCCGCAATCCGAATGTCTCGGCGTTGAAGGAAGAGGTCTCCAATCATGGCCGGGTTGTTGTGGCCAAGGCCTACGCCGATTGGGTGACACGCGCTCCGGAGCTGCGCGGGGCCAGCCAGTTCATCAATGACCCTCCTGCTCTGTATGCTGCTGGCATCGACCCTGTTTACGTGCCCACACGGCTGGCCACCGGAAACGGTTCCCACGGAGACAGTGGCCGGACGGTCCGCGTCAAGAACAGCGTCGACGTCAAGATGACTGTGGACTGCATCGAGTATGCCCATTCCTACCCCAACATCAGGACCTTCGTCCTGGTATCCGGGGACTCGGACTTCATCCACGTGATCAACACCCTGCGCACGATGGGCAAGCGCGTGATCATCATCGGCGTTTCGTGGGCAACATCCCGCAGGCTGTCGGACCAGGTGGACGAACTGATCCTGTACGACGTGGATGTTGATGCCGTGACGCCGGTGGAGCCCGTATCGGTAGCAGGAAACGGTCGGAGCGAACCTCAGCCGCGCCAGGCGCCGGCGCCAGTTCCGCCAGCCAAAATTGAGTTGCCCCAGATTATCAAGGCCATCGAAGACATAGTCCGCAACGAGCGCCAGGCCGGGGGCACTCCGCTGCTCACCTCCATAAAACAGCGGCTGATGCGCCGGTTCCCGGACTTCGACGAAAAGAAAGTCGGGTTCTCCGGCTTCAAGAAGCTCATGTCCCGTGTCGCGGAGGAGGGACAGATCCGCCTCATAACCGCCGGGCTCGTTGACTGGGCAATCATGGCCGATGAACCTGAGCCGGAAGAGCCTCATACTCGGCACTCTGGCCCTGTTGCCCGCGCGGCCAGTCCCCGCGGCAGGCAAAGCGCAGGTCGGGGCCGCACAGGCAAGGTTGAGGACGACACCCCACCCGAGGAAGTTGCCGCTACACCGGATACACTGGTAGATGAGTCCACACCAACCGAAGACCAGCACGAGGCCGAGCCGGTTGTCGCCGAAGAGATCCCGGTGGAAGCCGCCGTGGGCGAACAGGAGCGGATAGACGAGGCTGTAGCTGAACAAGTTGACATTGCTGGGGCCACTGGGGAAGAGGTCCAGGCCATGGCCAGCGAGGATGCAGCAGAACCGGAGTCGGCCATTGATTCCCGGACTGAAGACGATGGCAAGGATGTTGCTGAACCCGATCTGGTCGAGGAGCCCGCAATTGACCTGGATGTACTGCTGGCCGAAGCACTCCCTGCGCTGGACCTCCCCTCAGGCCCCGATGATGGTCTTAACGGGCGGCGGGTGGTCGACCTCATCGTGATGGCGGACACGCTGGAGGACCGCAGTGACGTCAGCCATGTTGCCTTCAACTACCTGGTCGGAGAGGTCTGCGAGGCTCTGGACGAGGGCCTGAAGGCCGAGCACGAAGAGATCACCAGCCGCTGGGGCGAGGCTTATTCCAAGAACTTCGTTACCAGAATGGTCCGGGAGCTGGGCAACGGTGAGCTCTTCGTCAGGGGTTGGCAGCGGGTCCCCAGCGAGGACGGAGCACGGGACCGGCGTCTGCGGACTTTCTACCTCAACCGAGAGCACCCGCTGGTCCAGGGCGTTCTCCGCGCCCGCTGGGACTCGCAAGACTCGTCGGGAGAGTACCAGGATGTGCCGGAACCCTTGACCGCGCAACCGGATGAAGAACCAGCCCTCGCAACCGCCGACTTCCCGGCGTAACCACCATCCGCCGACAGCCGGCTTTTCTTCTCCCAAGCTACCGTCCGGAAGTTGACCGGCGGCCAGGTCGTAGTCCGTCAGCCTTACATGTCCAGGATGAGGGTTGACCAGCCGAAGTCCCGTGCGCCCAGACCCTCAGCGGTGTAGGGATGGTAGTATTCCCGGAACCCCGACTTTTCGATGCATTCCTGGCTGCGCGTGACTATGGTATCAGCCAGTTCAGGGTAGCCGTGCCTGCGCAGGGCGTGGGAGAGGAACCAGTTGGTGTTGATCCAGCTTGGCCCGCGCCAGATGAAGCCCCGTGGGTTGCCCGGCATGAACTTGGGATCAGAAGCCGGTACCGACGGTAGGGGGTAGGGTGTCCAGAAGTGGTCCGGGGCGGTCACCCAGTCATTGACCAGCCGCTCCACGATGGGCCGTGGCAGGTCGTCAATGATCAGGGGCATCAGGGAGCTTATAGTCACGACCTTGACCGGGGCCTCGGCAACCCCCGAAAGGTCGAAGAAGGCCCCGGCTTCCTCGTCCCAGCACTTGGCCAGGAGCGCGTCACGGGTCTTGTCCGCTTCCCGGCTGAACTCATCGGCTTCCGGTGAGTCTCCCAGCAGCCGCGCCAGGGAGCGCAGGCCCATGACGTAGATGGAATTTACCAACACGTCCTCGAAGTGGAAGATGTCGGCGGCCAGGATGCGGTGGTCGTCGCCCCGCATCGGCTCATAAGCGTCGTAGACCTTGCGCAGGGCGGTGATGAACCCCCGGTTGGTCAGTTCCTCCAGACCCAGTGCCTCGTCGTACTTGGGGGAGCAGTCGGTACCGGCCTCCTCGGGCTGTATCACCGCAATCAGGCCGTCGTCGTCGGGGTCGCGGACGGTCCGAAGCCAGCGGTAGAAGCCGGTCAGCACGGGCAGGGCAGCGTTCTTGAAATCCTCGTCTCCGGTGGCCTGGTATATCCGCTCCACGGTGTAGGCAATTATCGGCGGCTGCATGGTGGAGCTGTAGTTGGGGGATGTCATGCCGACGATGTTGCGGGACAGGAAGTCTGGCTGCTTCTCCATTTCCCAGAAGATGATGTGGGGGATGAACCCATCGGAGAGCGCGCCGCTCATCAGGGTGGTCATCTCGGCCTTGGCCTGGTCCTGGTCTAGGTGGAGCAGGGCGATGGCGTGAAAGCAGGAGTCCCAGAACCACTGGAAGGGGTAGCCGGTGAGGGAGGGGCAGACGAAGCTGTACTCCTTGCCGTTCCAGTCGGCCACGCCCCGCCGCAGGTTAGTCAGCAGAATGTTGCGTGCCCCTTCTTCCAATTCACTGCGTTCCATGCCTATGGCCTCCTGAGAGTGTAGTGAGGATTTTCCCCGGACATTTGCGGACATTTCCGGGCACAGCCACTTTTTTCTCCGGGCATTTCCGGACATTTCCGGGCATTTTCGCTCATTTCCCCCTGCCAGGGAATCCCCTCGCACCCCAGTTGGCAAGGGCAAGAAATTGCAGTTTCCCGGACAAATGCGGACAGTTCCGGTCATTCTCACCCATTCCGGGCGTTGGCCGGGCCGGGAGCGGGGGGCATGTGTTCTCAGGAGGGGAATGGGACATCAACAGTTCCTGGTCAGATTCTCGGGATTCAAGCCGGGTCTGGTGTGGTCATAGATATGATAGGGCAGCGCATCCGGGCCTGGGAAGGGGCGGATGTCAGTGTGAGATACCTGTGCCCTGATTTACCCGCCGTCTTTGCCTGCCTCGGTCAAGGCCAATATCCGATCCACCAAGTCGCGGACCAGAGGGAGGTTGTTCGATGTTTGACTCCGTGCTCATTCCTTGGTATAGGTCTTGGACTTTTCGTCACGGGCAACCCTTCCGTCCGCCAACAGCCCTCCGAGTATGGAATAGGTCAGGTAGTTTCTCCGCCCACCACGAACAGCGGAGTGAAGATTCAGCATATTGGCGATGTCTACATTACTTAGACCTTGGGGATTTGCTGCAACAGTTCCAGGATGGCATCTTCAATTTGATTGAGGCCTTCCTCAGCCAACGACCGAACAGTGTTGTCAGCACTCGACACATTGTACAGCTTTGCTTCTGCGTCCCATGAAATTCTGCCTTGCTCGACCAGTCCTCCCAGTGCGGAGTAGGTCAGATAGTTCCTTTGGCCGCCCCTATGGATAGAACGCAACCCCAGCATATCTGCGATCTGTATATTGCGCAGACCCTACGGGTTATGCTGCAACAGTTCCAAGATGGCATCTTCAATGCGCCGCAACCCCGTCTGCGCCAAGGAACGCGGCCCGGCATCGGTGCTCATCTTGCTTGCCCCTCCCAAATCACCATCATGCGTCCGATGGCGGTGTGGGTTTCAAACCAATGGTCTTCCACGCAACGGGAGCACGTGATTATGTCGCAGTCATCAATCTCCACGCACACCTGAGAACAATTATCGCACGCAGGACAGTCGCAGCGGATACAACACCAATCGTATAGCGGGTGAAGTAGCCCGCTACAGTGATAGCACTCTGCGGCCGACTCCCCAGGGTCCCAGCTTTCAGGGTTCCAATCTTCCAATCGAAGCTTCATCTCGAAGCTTCATCTCGACTGTCCTTCATCTGGATACCCCATTATAGATGTGGTCCGGGCAAGTGGCGTTCTGCATTGGGTGGTCTAGCTAACTGACGAGGGTCGGCGGATTCCTGCGAAAATGGGAATAGCGGGTTGGGGCTAGGAACAAACCCACCCAAATTGCGACGCTACCTCCAGGGAATCCGGGACAATGGGATTGTCTAATAACTGAACTCCTTACTTCCGGTACACCCGCAGGTACTTCTCCGCCACGGCGGGCCAGGTGAACTCGGCCAAGGTGTATTCCTGGGCGTCACGGCCCAGGGTTTGGCGGTATTCGTTGTCGTTGACCAGGCGGACCAGTTGGTTGCCGGCTTCTTCGGGGTCGAACCTGGGGACTACTACCGCGCCGCGGGTGAGGAGTTCCCGGTTTGCGCCCACGTCGTGGGTCAGCACAGGCGCGCCATAGGCCATCGCCTCGAAGAAGACCAGTCCGAAGGCCTCATAGTGGGAGAAGAGGACGAAGAGGTCTGAGCGGGCGTACCAGGCAGCCAGGTCTTCGTCGGAGACTTCGCCTACCATTAGGACTTCGTCCTCAAGGGCGGAGGTCTTGACCATTTCGCGCAGCTTCTCCTCGTCGCCCTCGTCGCGGCCCACCAGAACGAGGCGGACGCTGCGGTCGAACTGGTCCCGCACCTGCCGGTATACTCTCAGCAGCCACTCCTGTCCCTTATGCCTGCCCAGCCGTCCCACGCACAGGACAGTCAGGGGTGCTTCGGTGGATTGGAACTCCCTTGCATCAGCCATGGCAAGTCCTTGCTCGTCTATATCCCGTCCGCCACCCCGCGCAGCAGCCGTGGGAACAGGGGCACCCCAGCCGATGATGCCCATCTTCTGTTCTCGGACCCAGTAGTCGCGGCGCACCAGGTCGGATTCCTGGCGGGTCAGGGCGATTACGCTATCCATGACGTTGCAGATGAAGGAGTTGATGGGGCGCAGCCACCACCGACTGATGGGCAGTTCGTGGTAGGAAGGGGTGAAGACGAACCGGGCCCTGGAGCGGAACCAGAACCAAGACCAGAAATGTCCCCAGAACCAGCCATCGCCGACGAAGTGGACCACGTTGGGGTTGAACTCTTCCAGGTAGCGGCGGACCTGTATGGGGGAGAACCAGACCAGGGGCACTGAGTAGAGAGGAATGGAGCGGCGGGGGAAGCCGTCGAGCCTGTAGATTCCAATACCTTCCGGGGTAGTGTCACGGTCGGCCCAGGTGGGCTGGGGCACCCGGGGGAAGGAATACTTGGTGGTCAGCACCGCCACGGCCTCAACGTCGGTGGACTCCTGTATCTGGAAGGTCAGTTGCTCGATGGCGCGTTCTATGCCCCCAAGGTATGGCCTGAAGTAAGGAGTCAGGAACAGGACGCGCAGTGGGCCGCTCATAACCCTTCCTCCAAATCCTGCCCACCGCCCCGCACAGTGTCCTCCAGACCGTGATGCCACGCCGAGGCCACCTCGGCCAAGGACAGGTCGAGCAGGCGGCCCAGGCGGAATCGGTCTCCGCCGGTGGTCCCGAGACGGCGTGCCGGGATCCCGGACTCGGCGACAAGACGCTCCAGGTCGGGCCAGGCGGACTGGGGCAGGGAGACCACGATACGGGACTGGCGTTCTCCAAACAGGGCAGCATCCCATCGCGCAGGCCAGTTGACGCTGCTCGAGAACCCTACGCCGCCCCGGATGCAGCTTTCGGCCAGGGCTATAGCCAGTCCCCCGTCGGAGCAGTCATGGGCGGAGGCTACCAGACGTTCCTCGATTGCGCGGCGGCACAAGGCCTGCAACCGCCTCTCGTATTCGGCTACGATTACCGGACGCCCGGCAAGCTTGCCATGGATGACCTGCAGGTACTCGCTGCCTGCCAGGTCCGAGGCGCGGGGTCTGTTGATGTAGTCTCCAATTAGGGCCACCACCATTCCCTCGCTGGGAAAGGCCGAGCCGACCCGCTTGTTCACGTCCTCGATGATACCCAACCCGCCGACTATCGGCGTCGGGAAGATGGCCTGGCCCATAGACTCGTTATAAAGGCTAACGTTGCCGCTGACCACCGGAACTCCCAGGGCGCGGCAGGCGTAGGCCATCCCGCGGACGCACCATTCGAGCTGGTAGTAGACGTCAGGGCGTCCGGGGTCGCCGAAGTTGAGGCAGTCGGTGAGGGCAACAGGCGTCGCGCCGGAGCAACTGAGGTTGCGGCAGACCTCGGCGACAGCGATCTGGCCTCCGTGGTACGGGTCGAGGTAGCAGTAACGGCCGTTGCCGTCGATGCTCAGAGCGATGGCTTTTTCCATTGTATCCCGCCCCCATCTACCGGTCTTCGGTCCATTTCCTCCATTTCCAGCCCAGTTGCGGGGTCCCCCCCTCTCCTCTCCTTCTTCCCCATTCCATAGCTCCATAGCCCGTGTAGCATCCGTTCCCTTAAGGCGCAGCACCGCCGCGTCACTGCCCGGCCCTTCAACGGTGTTGGTCTGAACCTGGTGGTCGTAGCGGCGGAAGACCGGCTCCCGGCTGGCGATGTTGCCCGAGGCCAGGAGACTCAACAACACGGTTTCCGGATGCAGCCCTTCCAGTGTCACGTCGGAGAGAGACAGGCGTTGCCGCTCTTGGTAGTCGGGGGATGGCGAGCCCTTGAGCCGGTAACGGGGCGGGTTGGCCAAGTGGGTCACGGGGACACTGGCGACGGTCTGGGCGCCATCAACCACTGTTGCTTCCGGCTCGGCTGTCACGAATCCGATTTCGGTACAGGCCACGTCCCACTTTTCGAACACTTCCCTGACGTGGGGGACGCCCTCGGGCGGGACAATGAGCAGCATCCGTTCCTGGGACTCGGATAGCATCACCTCGTAGGAGGTCATGTCGCGCTCGCGCCGGGGGATACGGGAAACGTCCAGGATGACGCCCCTCCCGGCGCGGGCCGCGGACTCGATGCTGGCGCTGGTGAGGCCTGCGGCCCCGAGGTCCTGAATGCCGCGGACCCAACCAGTGCCCAGTGCCTCCAGGCAAGCCTCAATCAACACCTTCTCAAGGAAAGGGTTTCCCACCTGAACCGTGGGTCGGAGTTCCTGGTCTTCCTCAAACGTTCGGGACGCCAGGCCCGATGCGCCGTGGATGCCGTCGCGGCCCGTGCCAGAGCCTACCAGGAGGAGCACGTTGCCTTGCGCACCGGCGGAGGCGGTGGCCAGCTTCTCGCGCTCTACTAGGCCGACGCACATAGCATTGACCAGGGGGTTCTGGGAGTAGCAGGGGTCGAAGTAGATTTCACCGGCCACGTCGGGCACCCCGATGCAGTTGCCGTACCAGGAGATCCCGCCGACGACGCCCTGGAACAGGTGCCGGTTGGCGGGGTCGTCCAGGGGACCGAAGCGGAGGGAGTTGAGCAAGGCGACGGGCCGCGCGCCCATGGCCAGGATGTCGCGCACGATGCCGCCGACGCCGGTGGCCGCGCCCTGCAGCGGTTCGACTGCGGAAGGGTGATTGTGGGACTCGACCTTGAACACGGCAACCAGCCCGTCGCCCAGATCCACCGCGCCGGCGTTCTCGGCTCCCTGCCGGGACAGGACGTGGGGGCTACGGCTTGGCAGCAGGCGGAGCAGAGGGGCGGAGTGCTTGTAGGCGCAATGCTCGCTCCACAGCGCGCCGAACATACCGAGCTCCACCGGGTTGGGTTCCCGGTCGAGCCGATCGACGATGAGGTCGTATTCAGCCCGGGTGAGGGCGATTTCGTCCAGTTGCTCTTGAGTTACAGGCATAAGCTCTTGTATCAGTCTCTCACGGGATTCGTTAGGGCTGTGGTCGCAGGGGTTGCTGCTTCGTTGGACAGAGGCGTAACCCTGCCGCTATCCACCCGGAAGAAATGGGCTGCCGAACCGAAGAAGCTGTGCGGGTCGTCCATATCGGTAGTGGTGATTAGGGTCTGCTGGAAGCGGGAGGCCTGTTCCAACACCCGGCGGCGGCGGGTCAAGTCCATCTCCGAGAGCACGTCGTCCAGCAGGACGATGGGTCCCTCGCCGCGCCTGGACTCCAGGTAGGCCGCCTCGGCGAGGCGGAGGGCGAGTGCCAGGGTGCGGGCCTGGCCCCTGGAGGCGTAGGCCCGCATGTCCACCCGGTCGATGCGAAGGCCCAAGTCGTCGCGGTGGGGGCCTACGGCAGTGGTGTGGGTGGCGCGTTCCCGGCCCTCCGCAGAGACCAGGGACTCGCGGAAGCTGCGCTCAGTGGCGGCCAGGTTCTCGCCCGGGGGGACCCTGGGCAGGTACTGGACCAGGACCTCTTCGGCCATGCCGCTGAGGCTGTGGTGGTGTTCTTCGCAGAGCTTCCCAAGTTCACCGATGGTCTCATGCCGTCTCCAGGTGATCCATGCCCCCTCGCGGACCAGTTCGTCGTTCCAGAAGGACATCTCGTCGGGGTCGGCGCGACCGTCGCGTAGCATCCGCAGCAGGCGGTTGCGCTGTTGGAGGACACGGCTGTAGCGCTGCAAGGCCCGGAGGTAGGCCGGGTCGGACTGGGAAAGGAGGATGTTGAGGTAGCGGCGACGTCCGGCCGGGGGGCCAAAGACCAGTTGGATGTCCTCGGCGGTGAAGAGGACGGCATTGACCGCGCCCACAAGTCCTGCGGCGGAGGTGCGGACCCGGTTGACGCGGATCTCCTTACGGACCGGAGACGGACGGGTGGAACCGCGCTTGCCTTCATCGCCATTGTTCGAAGGCCCTGGGCCGTGGGAAGGGGCCTGGTAGCCGACGTGGACGGTGACGCGCTCGCCGTCCTTGCGCAGGACCTCACCGCCGGCCAGGGCCTGTCCACTCTCCGCTGCGGACTCGAAGCGGACGACCTCGCGCTCGTTCTCGGCGCGGAAGGAGCGGGCGATGGCCAGGAGGTAGACACCTTCCAGCAGGGTGGTCTTTCCCTGGGCATTGGCCCCGAAGAAGACGACCACCCCCGAGGGCAGCTCCAGTTCCAGATCCTCGAAGCTCCTGAAGTTGGTTAGGCTGAGGCGCGATATGCAGGCCAAGGGCTGGACCCCTCAAATAATGCCTGGGGTGCATCTTCATTGTACCAGCAAGAAGAAGGATTGATGCCGAGGTACTCGTGCCACGTTCCGGTGAAGGCAGGATCTGGAGATCCTCGTGGCATGTTATGGAGAGGGTGTCTTCGGTATGGGATCTCTGCCCAGAATTTGAGAGACATCTTCAATTGGGATCAAATATGCAGCAGATTGGGCTTGCCCTCTTCCAGGAATCGGCAGGCAGACCGTTGATCAAGGCCGAAGACTGACAGACATGTCGAAATACCGCACCCGCTCCAAGAGTCTTCTGTTAATTTTCGCTTGTTGTGATTCTGCCTCTGCTCCCGGCTTGCGGTACTGGCGTGCCCGCACAGACATCTTCCGAAACGGACAGGGAAGTGTTGATCACCTTTTGTAATTCCACTGGCGGTCCATATGGAAATGCGACGAAAACTGGTTGAGCGACGCGCCTGCTGGCGAATGGCCAGGAGTCAAGACTGACGACAGTGACCGCGTATTAGGGATGTACCTGAACGTTAGCCGATTGAGTGGGGAGATACCAACAGATCTGGGACGACTTTCCAGTCTGGAATTGTTGCGCCTAGGCGAGAACAAGTTGAGGGGAGAGATACCTCAAGAGTTGGGCAACCTAGCCAATATATCGGTGTTGGACTTGCGCGGGAACGAGTCGGGCGGACGTGTTCCGGTGAGTTTGGAAGGCTACCTGGATATTGCCTGCATTGGAGATATTTCCGTCAGTTGTTGAGGCGCGGGTCAAAAAGCTAGTGTCGTAACTGGAACATCCCCGCTCACGGCGATGTTCCACGGCAACAAGAAGACATGCTACCTCTCCCGGATGGCCAGGGTGGGATTTTGGCGTCATTGACCGTGGGTGCGGCTTGTGTTAGGCTCACGAGTGCATTCGGGATTGGCTTTCTACGTCTGGACAATCGACAAGGAGCGTTACAAAAATGCAGATAACCGATCTGGCCATCGAAAAGCTCAGGGACGTGCTAGAAGAGCAAGGGGAGACGGAAAGCTCCCTCCGCGTGATTGCTATGCCCGCAGACGGCGGCGTCCAGTATATGCTCACGATGGAGAAGGAGACGCAGCCCGACGACACCGTTCTTAATATGGACGGCGTGAAGTTCCTGATGGACTCGGACAGCGCCCCATTCCTGGAAGAGGCGACCATCGATTACGTGGAGAACTTCGGCGGCCAGGTTGGGTTCGTGATTAACAACCCCGTGTTCGGCGGGGGCTGTGGCTGTGGAGGCGGCGGGTGCGGTTGCGGAAGCGGCGGTGGTGGTGGATGTGGCTGCGGAGGCGGCGGTCACTAGCCCACCACTTTCCATCAAGCGCGAGTTTTGCAGAGGCCCCGAGTCCCGGGGCCTCTTCTGATTTTCCGGGGATGGCACAGCCCGTCTCCGTTCTTGACGCGCCCCAAGGCCCATACCGATAATTCCAGCACGCATCAGCCGGGAGGGGCAGGCCGTGGTAAGGATTTCAGTCAAAAACTTCGGCCCAATCGTTGAAGGCTCGGTGGACCTGAAGCCCCTGACCATATTCATCGGCCCCAGCAACACGGGGAAGTCGTTTATGGCCGGGGCGATTTATGCTGTGATGCGGGCTTCCAACGAGATAGCCGTGAATTTCTACCTTCCGGTGGCAACCAGATACCATAGTCGGGACGTTTTCTTCCCTGTCAGACCGAGTCGCCTTGCAGCGAATGTAGATGACGAACTTATTGAAGAAATCAACGATTGGGTCTTTCGAACTGACCCCGGAGACGGTAACGCTGTCTGTGTAGAGTTTTCTGACCTGCCGTGTCAAGTGCATAACGCTGTTAACTCATACCTAATGGAGTCTGTGAGACTCTCAACCCAATTTCTGGAGCATGAATTCCGGCTGGTCTACGGGAGTATCCCGCATATTTTGAAGCGCAATCATGCGGGAGGCCAAGAGACGTTGGCCTTGCGTATTCCGGGCTTAACGTTAAACCTCAACTTCAAACCTGATGGGGTCGAGAGCGATAGTGACATAGATGTTCCGCAAGGGTCTGAGGCGACCATCCCGTCACGTATCCTCCACCAGATCCAGTCTCAGCCGCAGGACAACGATCAGACACATAGCGATTTCATCCGTCTATTTGCGGGGGCATACCTGTCCGGTTTGGACGAAAACTTGTTCAATGCGGATAGGGAAGCATATTACCTGCCGGCCGCCCGCTCCGGCATGACGCAAGCCCACAAAGTTGTGGCAGCTTCGATCATCCGCCAGTCATCCTTCATTGGGCTAGAGAGCGTGAACATCCCTACATTGCCAGGGGTCACCACCGAGTTTCTGAGTAAGCTGATAACCTTGCATCCGAGCACGGCTACCCTGTTGGATGATGATGCGCTCGCCAAGGCAATCGACTTCATAGAGCGTGAGGTCTTGCACGGGAGCATCGACCTGGACCAATCCGGCGGACTGCCCTTCCCCGACATAGCTTACGAACAGGCTGGAGCGGGGAAATTCACTCTGGACCAGACATCCTCAATGGTGTCGGAGCTTGCGCCGCTGGTGCTGTTCCTGAGGTACCTAGTGCGGCCCGGAGATTTGCTGATACTGGAAGAGCCGGAGTCTCACCTGCACCCAGCGGCGCAACGGCAGATGGCCCGTGGTATTGTGCGGCTGGTGAACGCTGGGGTGAAGGTGCTGATTACAACCCATAGCGACCTGTTCGTTGCCCAAGTCAACAACCTGATGCGGGTTAGCCACGCCAGCAAACGTTGGCTGCGGGAAAAGGGTTTTGCGCCAGAGGAGTGTATCGACAGGGAGAATGTGGGGGCGTACCTGTTCCGCCGGAACGAGGAGCAGGGTGGGAGTCTCGTTGAGGAGTTGGAGATTCGGCCCGATGTTGGGATTGATGAGGGAGAGTTCTTGAATGTCGTGGAGAGCCTCTACGAGGAATCCTTGTTGGTGCAGAGGATTCGGGTCAATAAGTGACGCCAGAGGGAGCCATCGCTTCCATCAGGAGCCTCCATGCCACTTGTTGCCTTACGAGGTCATCCGGTGACCGAGGCTGTAGTGTGAATCTTGACCAACTGGGCCGGGCATCCCTGGTCATGTTGGACGGTCTGAAATACCAGAGGTCACACCATTATCAGGGGAAGCTCTGTGACCGCATTATCTTTGGCCAGTGGGCTCGTGGGGACTTCGTGTGCGCGGTTGAGTTCAAGGGTGGTAGGAACATTGACGTCGATGAGGCGCTTGAGCAGATTCAGAATGGGTTGAACGTCGCCTCAGAACTCCTGCCAGGCCAGACCCCGGACGACTGGTATCCAATACTCCTCTACAGAGGCCGTTTGAAAGGTGCGGAAACTACCAAGCTGCGCGCACGACATGTATCCTTCCAGGCACAGCGCAGAGAGTCATCACCGGTCATCAAGAGAGACTGCGGAAGTTCTCTCATAGGCATTATGGAACAGAATGTTCTAGAAGAGTAGAAACAAAACTGGAGGCCATCCATGACAACCACGCCCCACGGTATCAAGTACGAGTCCAACCGCCCTGTGGTTATGGGGCGGAACGGGATGGTCTCTTCAGGCCATCCGCTGGCTTCTCAGGCCGGTATTCATGTGCTCCAGCAGGGAGGCAACGCGGTGGACGCAGCCTTTGCCACCGCCGCGGCGCTGAACGTGGTGGAGCCGCTGATGTCGGGGATCGGCGGAGACGGGTTCATCATGGTCTACCGGAAGCAGGACGAACGACTGGAAGTCTGCAACGGCACCGGCGCAGCCCCATACGCCGCCACCCGCGACCGCTACCTGCCCGACGGGATTCCGGCCAAGGGCATCCTCTCAGTATCCGTGCCGGGCCTGCTGCATAGCTGGCTCTCCGCCCATGAGAGGTACGGTGTCCTGTCACTTGACCAAGTGCTTGCTCCTGCTATTGACCTTGCGGACAACGGCTTTCCCACCAGCCACGTCCTGTCCCATGCTATCGCATCGGACCCGCTTCTCTGCTCCTTCCCGACCTCCAGGGCCGTGTTCACCAGGGACGGACGGCCTCTACGCCCCGGTGAGATTCTTTACCAGAAGGACCTGGCACGCACCTTCCGGATGATTGCCGGCGGCGGGGCCGATGTCTTTTACCGGGGCGAAATTGCCCGCGCGATGGTGAAGTTCAGCGAGGAGCAGGGGGGCATCTTGACCCTGCGCGACCTGGCGGACTGCCACAGCCGGTGGCAGGAAGCCATCTCCACCGACTACCGGGGTTTTCGAGTCTACGAGGCCCCGCCCAACTCCAGCGGGCATATTTTGCTCCAGGAGTTGAACATGGTGGAGCAGTTTGACCTGAAGTCCCTGGGCTGCAACACCGCCGAGGCTATCCACGTCATGGTGGAGGCCAAGAAGCTGGCTTTCGCCGACCGGGAAGCCTACGTGGCCGACCCGGACTACATCGACGTTCCGGTACAGGGGCTTGTCAGCAAGGATTATGCCCGGGAGCGGGCGCGCCTGATCGACCCGGAGCGCGCCGCTGCGGACGTGCCGCCCGGAGACCCCTGGCCGTACCAGGGCGGCGAAGTCCGCCGTCCCGCGGCCGCCGGGTCTGGCATTGCCAGCGAGGAGGAGGACACCACCTGCTTCGCCGTGGTGGACCGCTGGGGCAACGCGGTATGCCAACTTCAGAGCCTCCAGAGCGGGTGGGGGTCGAGCATCATTGCCGGGGACACGGGCGTCCTGCTCAACAACCGCATGACCTACTGGCACCTCGAGTCTGATCACGTAGACTGCTTGCAACCGGGCAAGCGAGTGCGCCACACCATGAACCCGGTGATGGTCTTCAGCGGAGAACCTGACCGGAGGCTGGTCCTGGTCTGCGGCACCCCTGGCGCTGATACCCAGGTGCAGACTAACATGCAGGTGATAACCCACGTGCTGGACTTCGGGATGACGGTGGCCGAGGCCGTGGAAGCCCCGCGCTGGCGCAACACGCAGAGTCCCACGGAGTCCAATTATCCCCACACCTGCGACAATGAACTGCACGTGGAAAGCCGGTTCTCTGAAGAAGTCCGGGCCGGACTGGAGCACCGAGGTCACTCCCTCAACGTTATGGCACCGTGGAGCGCGGCTGGCAGCGAGGTAATGATCCAGGTGGACCCGGACAATGGTGGCCTTCACGGTGCAGCAGACCCGCGCCGGGACGGGTATGCCGTGGGGTACTAGACGTATTATCCCGCTACGCAGGTACCGGCTCCCGAGGGTGAGTGTTCTGGCAGCCCCTTGCCCGTGGGTGTACCATTAGCTTTGACACCAGTCCGGCAGGAAATGAGTGGCGGGGAGTGATGATTCCTGTCGGGAGGATGGAACCATGCAGATACCAGGCCACAAACGGAGCCAACAACCCGACGAATGCGGCAACCGGGCCGGCGTCTTTGCTGAGGCACTCCGGGACGCGCAGATGGAACTGGCATGGTCCATGCTCTCCAAGGAGACTCGGGGGATGCGCATGGGGGTCTGGGCTACCCGCAATGACATCGATATGCAGATCGCCTACCGCGCCGCCTACGACTCCGGCCACCCCAGCCGCCTGGCATTGCTGGAGGACTTCCGCACCACGGTCCTCCGCCTCTGGCCTTTGGAGGATCTGACGGACCTGGGAGTTGCCCCCACTAACTACGTTGACGACGAACACGCCTTCGTGTTCCTGCCCTTTGGAGTGACCAACGACGTGGCCCGCGTGGCCCGCCGCCGCCTCATGTCCGGTCTGATCCTCCCCATGTTGCTGGAGGAAGGGGAATGGAGGGTGGACCTTCCTGGCTGGCGTTACCTGAACGTGCCGAACTGAGGTAACGGCGCGATGTCCAGGAAACGCGCCCGCAGAAACGGTACACAATCCCCCGATGCGCCGCCGGAGCCCTGCGAGCTTTGCCTGCGCGAAGTCGAACGCTACACCGTCCATCATCTTGTCCCCCGGGCCGAGGGAGGGAAATTCGGCCCCACTGCCCGGCTATGCGCCACTTGCCACCGGCAGCTCCACGCCATGTTCACCGAGTCCACCCTGGCGAGGGAGCTGAACTCACTGGACGCCATCCGCAGCAACTCCGACATGCGCAGATACCTGAAGTGGGTCCGCAAACAGAAGGACGGTGCATCCTTCAGAGTCCGGCGCGCCACCGCCCGGCGGTAGGGCGGCGCCAAAGTTTCTCCGCTACTCTTGACCAATACCCTCGCCACTTGGTGCCCCTCGGTGGATTAGGCTGGATTTCTATTCGTAACCGAACAAGGCAAACAGGTCATGGGTCGGCCAATTTTGAATATAGTCCACACCATCCCACATCAACCCACTGCGTTCGCTTCGGACTTCTGACCAGTTACGAGGTCGAGAGTTGAACAGAATAGCCCATATCAGCCCGTGGTGGGTCCTTACTACCAGAGACGTGGATGACGGATGCGACCCTGAGTGCCACCAGTTTGCGTCGTCGCCATCTGGTCGGATTGACTACCCCAATCCATAATAGGATTGAGTGTCTCTAAGTGGCGGGTTCGGTCGGGACAGCATGAGATCTATAGTCTCAACTTCAAGCAGGGATGGTGGTTTGCTGCTGTCGAGGCCGGACACCAACCTCACTAGATCGATGGCGGACCCGATCCAACCGCCGAGCGAGTCTCTGCCCTCAATGGAATACCCGCCATACGACCATCGCACCCGTTCTGGTCCATCTGCCAATACTGAGCGGGCCAAAGCCATGCCCGGGTACTCATAGTATTTGACTTCTCCGACCTCCCGATCTTCCAGCAGGGTGCCGCCAATCTGCATCCTTGATATTCCGAGGGGCGCCAACACGTGGTCTTTCACGTACGCTTGGTAAGTCTGACCAGTCTTTGCCTCGATGATCCTGCCTAGTATGCAGTAGCCGAGATTGGAGTAGGCGTAGCGGGTTCCCGGATCGAAATCCAAGGGTTGCCCCAGCATGAAGGAGATAACGTCTGGACAACCTACAGGCTTCGGTGCGCCAGTTTCCCTCGCTACCCTCGACGGAATCCACATAGGATCAAAACCGGAGGCCGCTTTGTCCCAACCACCTGAATGTTGCAACAGGTGATGCACCGTAACTTCGCCAATTCTGGGATCTCGAGACGTTCCCTCAGGCTCTTTGAATCGACTCAGTATGTCAAACGCTTTTTCATTCAGATCCAGCTTTCCATCCTCGACCAGCTTAAGCGTGGCGACCGCTGTAATTGATTTAGAGACGCTGGCGATACGGAAGAAAGAATCCGGTTGGACTGGCTCTTTGCTCTCGACGTCGGCGAAGCCATATCCCCTAGCGAATACTAGCCTGCCGTCTTTCGCGATCGCTACTGCTCCACCGGGGATGTCATGCTTCTCCATGAATTCGGGTACAAGATGGTCAAAGACTTCCATTTCCGGCACGGACGTTCCGGTTGGTATCGTCTGCTCTCCGACCCCCTCGGGATTTGAGTGGAATGGGACCGTTGTGGGAGTGGGCTGTGGTGTTGGTGTAAATGTGGGTCTTGGTGTCGGTGTCGTAGTATACGTCGGTGTGGGCACAGGCTTAGTGGGCTGAGGTGTAGGGATTGGCGTTGGTGTGGGAATCGGTGTTGGAGTAGGGGTAGGTGTCGGCTTGGGAGTAAATGTAGGATCAGGGGTGGGGACTGGTGTCGGCGCTAAGGTAGCAGTCGGAGTGGGTACGAGGTCTGGTGCTGGTGAAGGTGTGGCTGACGGCAGTAGGATGAGTGAAGGGGATGCCGGGGTAGCCGCAGTCGCCGCGGTCGGTACCAGCGTTGCGTCGTTGGTACCGACCGATGGCCGGGGCGCATTCGTTAGTGGAGTGGAGATGGGCTAGTTGCTCGGGACACTTGACTGGCACGCGAATAACGTCACCGATGCCAGGCGGTTGAACATCACGCGAGCGAGACCGCGACGTGGGCTTTTGAAAAGCGTAGCAGCTTCCTGTGGAGTTTCACAGCGCAATCTACCCTTCGTGGGGATCACTACCACAGGGATCTGATCCCCGCGGCCCAAGGCTATATGGGTGGACGGCGGTCGAACCAGCGTGCGTGCTGCTCATAGGTGTAGGCGGCGCGTATGACCCCCGGTTCGTCGAAGGGCTTGCCTGCTAACTGCATCCCCACCGGCAGACCGGCCTCGGTGAAGCCGCAGGGGACGGAGATGGCAGGAAGCCCGGTCAGGTTGTAGGGGGCGGTGAAGCTGGGGCCGCGCACCGTGCTGGTGGAATCGTAACCCTCGAAGGCCGCGGCCGGTTGGGTCATCGTCGGTGATACCAGCAAGTCCACGTGCTCCAGCGTCTGGGCGACCTCCCGCTTGACTAGTTTGCGGGTCCGCTGGGCCTGAATGTAGTCGCTGGCGCTGAGCATCCCGCCGATGCGGAACCGCGCCCGCACCATCTCGCCGAACTCTTGGGGGCGGGACTTCAGGTTCGGCTCGTGGTAGGCGTATGCCTCGGTCAGCATTATGACCACGTTGGCGGGCCGGACGTACTCCAGGCTGGGGATGGTGACCTCTACCAGTTCCGCTCCCAACTCCTCCAGTACACCCAGTTGCCGGTCTACGATGGAGACCGCCTCCTGATTGACGCCCGGCTCATTGCTGAAGAAGAAGTGGCGGGGCACGCCGATTTTCACGCCCCGAATGTCCTCACGCAGGGACAGTGAGTAGTCCGGCACTGGCGAACGGCTGGTGGTGGGGTCCTTGGAGTCGTAGCCCGCGATGGCTTGGAGCATGTACGCCGTGTCCTCCACCGTCCAGGTCATGGGGCCGCAGTGGTCCTGGGACCAACTGAGGGTGACCACACCCGCCCGGCTGACCCGCCCGTAGGTGGCCTTCAACCCCACAATGCCGCACAGGGATGCGGGGCCGCGTATCGATCCGCCAGTGCAGGAACCCAGTGCCCCCATGCACTGGCCTGCGGCGACGGCAGAACCCGATCCGCTGCTGGAGCCTCCGGTGACGTGGGCCGTATTCCAGGGGTTGCGGGCTGGCTCGAAGGGCGTCGTGAAGTCTGGGCCGCCCAGGGCGAACTCGTGCATCGCCAGCTTGCCCAGCAGGATGCCGCCAGCGGCTTTCAGACGTGCGGTCGTGGTGGCGTCCTCAGTGGGAATACGGTCTATATCCACCCTGGAGCCGGAGGTGGTGCGCACCCCTGCCGTGTCGTAAAGGTCTTTGAGCGCGAAGGGGATGCCGTGCATCGGGCCCTTGTACTCGCCCCGCTGTATCTCCGCCTCGGCGACCCTGGCGTCGGCCAGTGCCTGGTCCTCCAATACCAGTAGGTAAGAGTGAAGCTGGTCGTCGGTGGCCTTGATGCGGTCCAGAAACGCCCGTACCAACTCCACGGGCGAAAGCTGCTGGGTGCGCAAGAGTTCGGAAGCCTGTCCGATGGTCAGATGGTAAAGGTTGGAACTGGTACCAGTCATGTCTCTCTACCTTTCTGTGGGGCGGATGATATTGGTTCAGATACAGTGTTGCATTCTCGCGGAGCCATGCCCGAGGCTATCCCGATGATGGCCAGTCGGGGTGGAAGGTCATGGCGATTTCCTCGGGGCCAAAGTCGATGGAATGCAGAATTTTGACGTACTCAGCATGAATGTCGTAGAGGGGCTTGAGCTCGTCGAGCTCTTCCTGGCTCATGCCCAACCCGGCTAACTCCGCCAGCATCCTGAAGGTATCCATCGAGACCTGTCCTTCACTCGCAGTAGACATAGCGTCTTGACCCTCCCGAAATTGATGGTTGCCTGTTGTCTGGCCTGTGAATCATGGGGATTATACACGCTGGCGGTATAGGGTGGATGCAACTCCATGAGAAAGGTCGGGATGTTGTAATCATTCTGGAACGCTACAACATCCGGAGCATCGTCTTGTCTGGTTGCTATGGTATACTTCTGCAATGTCGGGTGAGGCAAATCGGGATGCACCGGGTGTGTTGAGGCAGGATTCCGGCGGTGAGCGCTCATTAGAGGCGCAGGTATCGTGCGTCGTGCTTGCAGGGGGACGGAGTCGGCGGCTGGGGCGAGACAAGGCCGTGGAACCCATCGAGGGACAGCCCCTCATCTCGCGGGTGGTCCAGCGGATAAGCCCGCTCGGCGAAGAGGTCTTGGTGGTGGTGGCAGACGAGGCGCGAGGTGACGTTCTTCCCCTGGAGAGTACGTGCCGTACCGTCGTGGACCGCTATCCCGGGACCGGCTCCCTGGGCGGGATCTTCTCCGGGCTGGACGCTGCTAGCACTCCTTGGGTGCTGGCGGTGGCCTGCGATATGCCCTTCCTCAACCTCGACCTGATTCGGTGCATGGAATCCCTGCGGGATGGTTTCGACGCCGTGGTGCCGGTGATAGACGGACGGCCAGAGCCGACCCATTCCCTCTACTCGAAGGCTTGCCTTCCCTTCATCGAACCCCGGCTGGTATCGGGCGACCTGAAGATTTCCGGGTTCTTCGACGACGTGCGGGTCAAGTATTTTCCCGAGGAAGAAGTCCGATCCCTCGATCCGGAATTTCTGAGCTTCTTCAACGTGAACACCCCTGAGGACCTGGACAGGGCCCTCGCCCTGGCCGCCAATGGTCTGTAGCTGTCCGCCATGCCGAACACCGCGGCAACATTGCATATTCCAGTTGAACTATTCGGTATGGCGCGAATCCGTTCTGGGACATCGTCCGTGACGCTCGAACTGCGTCCGCACGTCTCATGCAGCGAGTTAGTGCAGGCACTGGCGCTGGCCTGCCCTGGACTTGCGGGCCGTGTAATCCGATCCGACCTCACGGGACTGGAAGATGGCTACGCCCTGAACCGCAGCGGCGTTGCTTTTATCTCTATGGCAGGCACGGGTTGCGAGGAAATTTCCCTGAAACCCGGCGACTCGCTCCTTGTGTTGTCCAGCCAGGCGGGGGGCTGAAGGCATGTACGGCTACCACGGCAAAGCCTTGGTCGTAGACCTGACCAGCCGCATCCACCGCTGGGACACCATCCCGGAGGATGCGCTGCGGTCCTTCATCGGCGGCATCGGCCTGGGGACATACTTGCTCTGGAAGTATTGCCCGGCGGGAGCTGACCCGCTGGGGCCGGACAACCCTCTGATATTCGTGAGCAGCCCACTGGTGGGTTCCCGGCTCACCACGTCAAGCAAGTTCGCTGTCCTCACCAAGTCGCCGTTGACCGGGTTCATTGGGGACTCGCTCTCTTCCAGCTTCATGGCTACCGAGTTGAAGAAGACTTGCGGAGATGCACTGATTGTCACCGGAAGCTCAGACACGCCGACGCTGATGCTCATCGACCGGGGAGAGCCACAGTTTCTCGACGCAAGCGGTCTCATGGGTCTTGGCACGGGGGAGACGGAGGAGGCGGTCAAGGACTTGCTGGGAGACCGGCGGATGCGCGTTGCCAGCATCGGCCCGGCAGGGGAGAACTTGGTGAGGTACGCCAGCATCGCCAACGACGGCGGACGCCAGGCAGGTCGCTGCGGGCCGGGAGCGGTCATGGGCTCCAAGAACATGAAGGCCATTGCGCTGCGGGGTGACGATTCCCCTCCCACAGCTCAGCCGGAGGCGACCCGAGTGTTCGCCAGAGACTTGAGCCGCCGGAGCCTAGGTCCGGCCACGGAGAAGTACCGGGAGCTGGGCACGATGGCCAACGTGTCGGTATTCAACCGGTTGGCAGCCCTGCCCACCCGCAACTTCCGGGAGTCTACTTTCGAGGGCGCAGAGCGGGTCAGCGGGGAGCATCTGCACCAGCAGCACCTGGAGAAGAACGCCAACTGCGCCAACTGCACCATCGGCTGCGAGAAGATCCTGGTCACCAACGACTCCAAGGTCAAGGCTAGGGGCCGTATGGAGTACGAGAGCCTGTTTGCGCTGGGACCGCTCTGCGGGGTTGACGATCCCAACTTGGTCATACGCGCCGCCGCCATCTGCGACCAGCTTGGCATGGACACGATCAGCGCGGGGGTGAGCGTCGCATGGGCTATGGAGTGCTTCGACCGAGGCATAATCTCAGCTGCAGATACCGGGGGTATAGACCTGGTTTTCGGCAATGGGGACGCACTACTTGCAGTCCTTGAGCAGATAGGACGCCGGGAGGGCATTGGAGATTTGCTGGCCGATGGCACGAAGCGAGCATCTGCTACAGTTGGCCAGGGTTCTGATGCCTGGGCGATGCACGTGAAGGGACTGGAGATGCCCGGCTACGAACCCCGCAGCCTGAAAACTATGGCCCTGGGGTTGGCGGTAACGCCCCGGGGGGCGTGCCATAACCGTTCCTCAGCCTACGAAGCTGACTTTTCCGACCGGGTGGACCGCTTCAGCGTCGACGAGCAGCGGGGTCGCATCGCCGCTGAGAGCGAGGACTTCTCCGCTGTCCTTGATTCCCTGATCTGGTGCAAGTTCCTGCGCAAGGCATTCAACGACTTCTACGAAGAATCGGCCCACGTCTACACTATGATCACCGGCTGGGAGATGTCGGCCCAGGATCTGAAAGTGGCCGGGGAACGTATCAACAACCTGAAGAAGCTGTTCAACGTCCGTGAAGGATGGCACAGGTCCGACGATACTCTGCCGCCCCGCGCATTGCAGGAGGCTCTGCCTTCGGGCGTGGCTGCCGGTGTGGGTTTGGCGCAGGAAGAACTGGACTTTATGATTGGCGGCTACTACTGCGCCCGGGGCTGGAACGAGGATGGTCTGATACCGGAGGAGAAATTGGGTGAACTTGGGCTTTCAGGGCTGTTGACTCGAGTGGCTAGCGCCCGGATAACAGATCAGAGTTAGCGCGCATCAATGGACGCCTTCGAGCTATCCGACGTGATTGCGGCGCACCAGGAGGCCGGGCAACTGTACCATGAGTTTTTTGCCGTGCCCGACCTGAGCCTTGGGCTGTACGTGCTGCCCTCGGGGGAACAGGACCCGCAATCGCCCCACACCGAGGACGAGGTTTATTACGTGGTGAGCGGTCGTGGCATGGTGCATGTAGACGGGAAAGACCGTCTGTTATCCACCGGGTCTATCGTCTTCGTCGGGCAAGCTGTGTCCCACCACTTCCATACCATCACCGAGGATTTGACCCTGCTGGTAGTGTTTGCGCCTCGGCGTAGGTCGCGTGCCGGCGGTGGTTAGCAGACCACCGGTTTGGCGACATTGGTTCCCGCTTTAGCGGGAATGACAGGTTGTGTGGACGGTAATAGTGGATCGATTACCAGTAACTTTGCCTCGGAGTTTTGTTCTTGGAACGGAACGAGCTTCGGCCCATTCTTCGGGAGATGTTTCCAAGGGACCGGACCTACCTGCTGCCGGCACTCCACTTCCTGCACGGGGAGTTCGGGTACCTGCCCGGCTGGGCCCTGCAAATCGTAAGTTGGCACCTGCGCGTTCCTGCCAGCGAGGTCTACGGCGCGGCTACCAGCTATACCGAACTGCGTTTGCAACACCCCGGCGAGCACTTGGTCAGGGTATGTTCTGGGCTTAGCTGCTGGCACTCTGGGGGGCGAGACCTGATGCGGCTGCTGTCGAAACGGCTAGGCCCTGCTGCACCAGATGCCTGCGATTCGGAAGAAGGGGCATCCAGGAAGATTTCCCTAGAGGAAGTCCCGTGCGGCTACCTGTGTCCTATGGCCCCGGCGGTGGAAGTGGACGGACGCTGGTACGGGCGTGTGTCGGCCCGTGACGTTTCAATCCTGGTCGACCGGCTGGTGTGAAGTGACCGCCTATTCCGACCTGCATGATGCTGCCTTGGGACGGCTGGAGCAGCGCGTTTCCGGAAAGATTCGAGTGCTCGTGCAGATGGGCAATTGTGGGCGCTCGGTGGGTGCGGACGTCGTGGCAGACGCGCTGGGAATTGCGTTGGCCGGTCGCTCCGATGCCTATCTGACTGTTGGGGGCTGCGACGGGGCCTGTTTCGCCACGCCCCAGGTTATCGTCACCATCCCTTCTGGCCAGACCCGCCGCTACCAGCGCATCTCCCCTGCCGACGTTCCGGCTCTGGTAGATACCCTCGATGCTTGGCCCGTCGGCCCCGATGTACTCCCCGATGGGGACGGTTTCGGCCTGAGAGGGGGATCGGACCTAGCCGAGTTCTTTGGACCCCAGACCCGGCTGCTGCTTGCCAGGTGCGGTTACGTGGAGCCGGGCAGCATGGATGAATACCTGGCAGATGGCGGCTACAGCGGCCTGAGCGAAGCACTCTCACGCTCCCCGGAGGAAGTGATACAGACCGTCCGGGAAGCGGGGTTGCTGGGGCGGGGAGGAGCCTATTTCCCTGCCGCCATCAAGTGGCAGGCGGCCAGGGCTGCGGTCGGGATTCCCTACGTAGTGGTCAACGCTGAGGAAGGAGAACCGGGCATATTCAAAGACCGCCACATCCTGGAGGGTGACCCCCATCTACTGCTTGAGGGGATGCTCATTGCCGCATATGCTACGGGCGCGGTGTCAGGCTACATCTACGTAAACGCCGAGGCGGAATTGCCCGCAGAACGTCTGGAGGCTGCGATTGAGAAGGCGTGGGAAGTGGGGATTATCGGGGAAAACATCCTCGGCTCAGGATTCAGTTTCCAGGTGACAGTGCGACGGGGAGCCGGTGGCTACGTCTGCGGCGAGGAGACGACCATGCTGGACACGATAGAGGGCAACCGCAGGGAACCTCGGCTGCGCCCACCGTTCCCCACAGAGTCGGGTCTATTTCGGCAGCCGACGGTCATCAACAACGTGGAGACGCTTGCAAACGTTCCGCTGATAATGCGCGGTTCGGCTTACACTGAAACCCCGCAGCCAACATCGGCGTCCTTTGCCAGCCTTGGCCTGGAGAACGCCAGAGGCACCAAGCTGGTGTGCCTCAGCGGCGCGGTGCGGCGTCCCGGGATGGCGGAGGTGCCGATGGGTACGACGCTCCGGCAGGTAGTCTACGACATCGGCGGCGGTCCCCAGCCTGGACGCCGTATTGGGATTATTGCCGTTGGAGGTCCCTCAAGCGGTATCCTTCCGGCACAGGAACTTGACCTTCCCCTGCGTCCGGGGATGCTGCATCCCTCGGGGGTGGTCATGGGTGCGGGAGGTGTCATGGTCGTCGACGAGACCGTTTCGGCCATTGAGATTGTTCGCCGCCTGGCCGCCTACAACGCCGATGAGTCCTGTGGCAAGTGTACTCCATGCCGGGAGGGTACGCCGCGCATCGTGGAGGCACTGGATAGGCTTGCGTCAAATCGGACGCAAATGGGAGACTTGGACGACCTACTGGATCTGGCCGAGATAGTGGGCAGTGCGTCCCTGTGCGGCTTGGGGCAGATGGCCGGGAACCCCATAACCAGTGCCCTGCACTTCTTCCCCGATGAGTTGGGGGCCGGTTAGTTTGCTTGAATATACGATGGTTTCCGTGGAAGGAACGTAGACCAATGAGAGACACATCTGGCGTTTGGCGATAGCTAATACTGCACGAAACGATTTGATTGATCGCCGAAGTATTGATGTCGATGAACCATATAGGAATCCGCCGAGCCCTGGTATTTGACAACGATTTGCTCAACTGGATACCTAGGGCCCCGTAGTCCTACCAGCCCGGGGACGGTGGCATTATGCCTGCAACCCTGAACATCAACGGCAGCTCGGTTACGGTTGGCGATGGGGCCTCGGTGCTTGACGCCATCAACGCAACGGGGACTCCCATTTCCCAGTTGTGCAAGGACCCGGACATGAAGCCCATTGGGGCCTGCCGCACCTGCCTGGTGCAGGTGGAGGGGATGCGTGGGTTTCCCGCGTCCTGCTCGGTTCCGGCCCAGGATGGCATGGAAGTGTTCACCGACTCGCCGGATGTTGAACGCATCCGTGCCGGGGTGCTGGAGCTTACCCTAGCCATGCTGCCTGCAGAACGAGAAGCCTATGGACAACTTACCGAGGCCGCCGGACGTCACGGGATAACGGAGTCGCGATGGAGGGCGCGGGGACGGCAAGGAATCGACGAGTCGAACCCTGTATTCAGCATCGCAATGGACTCCTGCATCCTCTGTGGACGGTGCGCCCAGGCTTGCCAGGAGTCCCACCAGTTCATTGGCGCGATCGATTTCCTGGGGGCGGGCCGGGAGAGCCGCATCGGGACTTTCATGGACCGTCCTCTGGCCGAGTCGGTCTGCACCACCTGCGGCCAGTGCCTGTCGGTGTGCCCGACGGGAGCGATAGCCGTCAAGGAAAAGGTAGAAGAAATTCCGCAGACTCCCCTTCAAGAGAGCAGGGAAGAAGTCCCTGTGTCCTTCGTTCACCAAAATTCGGAAACCGGACCCTTAACCTTGGTCAAGTCTACCTGCCCCTACTGCGGCGTCGGATGCGGGATCAATCTCCAGGTGGACTCGGAAGACAGGATCGTCGAAGTATTGGACGACCCGGAGAATCTTTCCAGCGTCGGGATGCTCTGCGTCAAGGGGCGCTTCGGCACCGGGTTCGTGCATCATCCCGACCGCCTGACCACCCCCTTAATCAAGGAGTGGGGCGAGTTCCGCCCCGCCAGTTGGGACGAGGCCCTGGACCTGATAGTTGAGCGTTTGAGCAATTTCCGGGACGGCTCTTTCGCCACGCTCTGCTCGGCCAAGGCCACCAACGAGGACGGGTACATCCAGCAGAAGTTTGCCCGGCTGGTGATGCAGACCAACAACATCGACCACTGCACCCGCCTCTGCCACTCCCCGTCGGTGGAGGCGATGCTGAACTCCCTGGGCAGCGGCGCGACCAGCAACTCATACACCGACTATGAGAACGCCGCATGTCTGCTGGTCATCGGCTGCGACCCGACATCCAACCACCCCGTAGCTGCCTCCCGGATGCGGCGGGCTATCGTGGAGCGGGGAGCGAAGCTCATCGTCGTCAACCCCCGGCGCATCGACATGTGCGACTACGCCGATGTCTGGCTGCGGCCATACCCGGGCACCGACGTGGCGCTGCTCAACGGCATGGGCAAGGTGATACTAGATGAAGGTCTGCTGGACCGGGAGTTCGTCGAGAATCGGACCGAGGGGTTCGAGGAGTGGGCCGCTGTCGTTGATTCCTACACGCCGGAACGGGTGGAGCAGATTACCGGAGTGTCCGCCGACGAGATGCGGGAGGCGGCCAGAATCTACGCCCGCCCGCCGGTTCCTCCCTTTGGGACCGACCCGGCAGCTTCGGCTGTACCGGGTTCGTGCCTAATCTGGGGTATGGGCATCACCCAGCATACCAACGGCACGGCCAACGCCCACGCCCTGCTGGACCTGGCGCTGGTGGCCGGGCAGCTTGGCCGCCCCGGTTCCGGCGTTTCGCCGCTGCGTGGCCAGAACAATGTTCAGGGCTGCGGCGACGCCGGCTGTGTCCCTAACTCCCTGCCGGGTTACCAGGGACTGGGAGCAGAGTCGGTGGCTAAGTTCCAGGCTGGATGGGGCGGGCATCCGATTCCGGGCGAGTTGGGAATGGTCGTAACCGACATGGTCGACTCGATGTTGAAGCCGGGTGGGATCAGGGCCATGTACATCACCGGCGAGAACCCCATGCTCAGCGAGCCGGACCTGAACCATGCCGAGGAAGCGTTCGGGAGCCTGGAGTTCCTGGTGGTACAGGACCTGTTCCTGCACGAGACAGCCCGGATCGCCGACGTGGTGCTGCCCGCCGCCAGCTTTGCCGAGAAGGACGGCACCTTCAGCAACAGCGAGCGCCGCGTGCAGCGTGTGAGACGGGCGATAATCCCAAGGGGCGAGAGCCGTCCCGACTGGGACATCATCGCCGACCTTGGTCGCCGCATGAGCCGCCGTTTGGGGTTGGGACTGGAAGACCAGTTCACCTACTCCCATCCCTCGGAAATCTTCGATGAGATGGCCCGTCTCACCCCTATCATATCCGGCATCAGCTACGACCGGCTGGACCGGGAAGGCGGTATCCAGTGGCCCTGCACAACGCCGGACCATCCGGGGACGGCGTACCTGTACGGCGACACCTTTCCCCGTGGTCCCAGGGCACGTTTCTTCCCCTACGAGCAGGGGCCGGTGGCCGCGGAAACGCCCAACCGCCGCTTCCCGCTGATTCTGAACACGGGCCGGTTACTCTACCACTGGCACGGTGGCACCATCACCAAGCGCGCCGCCAATCTATTGGCCCGCTCCCCGGAACTGGAGGTGTCCATCAGCCCGCAGGACGGCGCAAAGTACGGCATATCCGGCGGGCAGATGGTGCGGGTGTCGTCGCGCCGGGGCGAACTGACGGGCCGCGCTCTGCTGACGGACCGGATGCGTGAAGGGGAGATTTTCGTCCCCTTCGTGAAGCTGTCCGAGTCGGCGGCCAACTTCCTGACCAACGCCGCCTACGACCCCAACTCCAAAATTCCGGAGTACAAGGTCTGCGCGGTGAGGATTGAGCCGGTGGAAGGGGAGTGACGGGAGATGTATCGGCTCTCGGAACCTAACCGATAGTCCCTTTAGCCGACTGATTCTACCAGTATCCGCCGCGCTGCACTGCGCATTTTGCTGTTTGTAAGTCTCGGCGCTCCGGGGTGTGCCCACGAGCCGCTGGCTTGCCAGCATCTGCTTATGCGGGTATAACAGGACTAATCAACCTTGGCCGGGAGCGTGGACATGAGCGCAGATACTCGCAGGCATACAGTCGGCAGCCAGGGGGAGTATTCCCACCGGCCCGTCATCTGGGGCACCAGGGGCATGGTCGGCGGCGGGACCCAGCTTACCGCCCAAACCGGGATGCGCATCCTCTGGCAGGGGGGCAACGCCGTCGATGCTGCCGTGGCGTCGGCCCTGGCCGCCGGAGTCATGGAGCCGACGGCCCATTACACTCTGGGCGGTGAGGTGGCGTTCCTGTTCTACGATGCTTCCAGCCGCAAGGTGCGCTCGGTGGTGGGACAGGGGTGGGCGGGCAGCTCCGCCACCGTGGACCACTACATGAAGCAATGGGGCGAAATCCCGCCGGGGATACTGAGCAGTACTGTTCCCGGCGTCGTGTCTGCCCTTCTGGCCATGCTGTCTCGCTACGGCACCATGAGCTTCAGCAAGGTTGCCGAGAGCGCGCTGGTGTTCGCCCGTCAGGGTTTCCCCGCCTATCAACTATTCTGCCGTGCGCTTTCCAGCCGGGAACGTCTGGAGAATCTCAGGAAGTATCCCGACTCGGAACGGGTCTACCTGCCCGGCGGACAACCTCCGGTGTTGGGAAGCATGTTCCAGCAAGAAGACCTGGCGCGCACCCTGTCGATGATGATCGCGGCGGAGCAGGATGCGTTGAGCCAAGGCCGGAGCCGGGAGGTGGCCATCGACGCTGCTAGGGAAGTCTTCTACATCGGTGATGTGGCCCGGCGGATGTGGGAATCCACCCGGGACCTGGGCGGCCTGTACTCCTTCAAGGACTTCGCCGAGTTCGAGACCCCGATGGAGGAGCCGATTTCCATCACCTACCGGGGACTGGAGATTTACACCAACCAGACCTGGACCCAGGGCATAACCCTGTTGCAGGCGTTGACCATTCTTGAGGGTTTCGACCTTGCCGCGCCTGGACACAACAGCCCCCAAGCGGTCCACTTGCAGGTGGAGGCACTGAAGCTGGCCTTTGCCGACCGGGAGCGTTACGTTGGCGACCCCGCCTTTGTGGACGTTCCGGTGCAGGGCCTTCTCTCCAAAGAGTACGCCGCCCTGCGCCGCAGCCTCATCGACCCGGAGAAGGCCCAGGCCGAATACCCGCCCGGAGACCCCATAGGCATGAAGGCGTCCATCCCCGGGCAGCGGGCCGCCGCCGCTCCGTCCGAACCGTTGGCCGTGGGCGGCGACCAGGACGGGACGACATACCTGGCGACCATTGATACCCAGGGCAACATGGTCTCGGCCACGCCGAGCAGCTTCGCCGCCCTGGCCCAGGGAATGATTCTCGGAGACACCGGGATTCTGCTGAACAACCGCGGCTGCTATTTCTGGCTCGACCCCGACAATCCCAACGCCATCGCTCCCCGGAAGCGGCCCCGCACCACGCCCTGCACCTTCATCGTGTTGAAGGATGGCCAGCCGTTTATGACCCTGGGGACACCGGGCGGCGACAGCCAGCCCCAGAGCAACCTCCAGGTCTTCAACAACATCGTCGATTTCGGGATGAACGTTCAGGAGGCGGTGGAAGCCCCCCGGTTCTGCGGCTACAGCTTCCCCCGCTCGCCGTGGCCCCACCGGGAGTACCCCAACATGCTGGAGCTTGAGGACCGCATCGCCTCCAGCGTCGCGGACTCGCTGCGGGACAAGGGCCACGAGATCCGGGAAGTCGGCCCGTGGGGCGTCTCCAACGGCTTCACTCCCATCCTGGGCGGTGCCGGAAGCGGCGTCTACCAAGGAGGAGCCGACCCGCGCAAAGAGTCGGTGATGCTTGGGTGGTAGGCAGATTGGTCTCCCGGTGGCCGCTATTCCAGAGTTCTGGGGATTGACTGAAACTCACAGTCTTGTTGATTCCTGCGAAAACGGGACCGACGGTGTCACGTTGTAGAATGGCAGGCAGAGAACGCCGGTGACAGCGTGGCGGTTCGGCAAGACTGCTCACGCTCCCGATTTCAGGCCGTGCGGGAACATGCTCAAACGACACACAGGTTAGTTGAGGATACAAGGAGACGGACGTGACCATTGCAACCCCAGCAACTCCAGAAGAGGCCCGGTCCCAGATTGTGAACATGGTCCGCGAGTTCGTGCGCCGGGACGTTGACCCCGTCGCCGACAAGCTGGACCGTGAGGACATCGTCCCCCACGACCTGATCGACAAGATGAAGGAGTTGGGCCTTTTCGGCATCACGGTGCCGGAGGAGTACGGCGGACTGGGGCTGGACTACACGACCTTCGCTACCATCTTCGAGGAACTGAGCAAGGGGCTGATGAGCATCACCGGGGCCATCGGCACCCACCACATCCTGACCTACGTGCTGACCCACTACGGCACCGAGGAGCAGAAGAAGCGTTTCCTGCCCGACCTGGCATCGGGGCGGAAGCGGGGCGGGCTGGCCCTGACCGAGCCGGGCGGCGGCAGCGACGTTGCCGGTATGGAGACCACGGCGGTGAAAGACGGCGAGGAGTACGTCATCAACGGCTCCAAGATGTTCATCACCAACGGACGCTACGGCGACACCTTCTGCTTGCTGGCCAAAACTGACCGGTCTGCCCAGCCGCCACACCGGGGGATAAGCTGCTTCGTCGCACAGAAGGGCAGCCCCGGCTTCCGGGTTGGCCGAGACCTGGACAAGCTGGGCTACCGGGGGCTGGACACTTGCGAGCTGATTTTCGAGGACTATCGGGTCCCGGTGGAAAACCTGGTGGGCGGCGAAGAGGGCCGTGGCTTCGGGTACGTCATGAGCGGGCTGGAGACTGGGCGCATCAACGTGGCGGCCCGGGCAGTGGGTGTGGCCCAGGCGGCGTTTGAGGCGGCGATACGTTACTCCCAGCAGCGGGAGACTTTCGGAGTGCCCATATCCCAGCACCAGGCCATCCAACTGAAGCTGGCCGACATGGCCACGAAAATCCAGGCGGCGCGGCTGCTGACCTACGACGCCGCGGCCAAGAAGGACCGGGGCGACCGTGTGGACCTGGAATCGGGGATGGCCAAGCTCTTCGCCAGCGAGGTCTGCGGTGAGGTGACGATGGAGGCGATGCGGGTCCACGGCGGCTACGGCTTCATCAAAGAGTCGCCGGTGGAGCGTTACTACCGGGACGCCCCTCTGATGATCATAGGCGAGGGCACCAACGAGGTGATGCGGCTGCTCATAGCCCGGCAGCTACTCCAAAGGCCCGAATACCAGGTCTAGGTGCTCGTATTCGCTTCACGGCGATGGTTCCATACCTTCGCGGAGACGGCCGTGCAGGGTTGGGAGTGACGGAGCAGCCCTCTGCCGGCATGTTCAGGTAACCCCTTATACGAACTGGAGGAATCAATTGGCTATAGGTTGGGGATTCATTGGTACGGGTAGGTATCCGGACCGGGCGGGTGCGCCGGCGATGGCGCTGGCCGAGGGTACGGAGTTGGTAGCAACTTACAGCAGGGACATCGGGCGCGCCGAGGCATTCGCCGGGAAACACGGGTTTGCCCGGGCCTACGATTCCCTTGACGCCATCCTGGGAGACTCACAGGTCGATGCGGTGTTCATCTCGTCCCCCAACCACCTGCACTCTCCCTACACGGTCATGGCAGCCAGGGCCGGCAAGCACGTTCTGGTGGAAAAGCCGATGTCCGTTACCCTCGAAGAAGGGATAGAAATGGTTCAAGCCTGCCGCGACCACGACGTGCGGTTGGGCGTCGGCTTTCAACTGCGGCACCATCCCGGTCATGCTGAGGCCAGCCGCCTGGTGCGTGACGGCGCGCTGGGGAGCGTCGCATTGGCGCAAGTGCAGATCGGCGGGGGAACGCGAGGGGAGACGCAACGGGCGGCAAGGACGGGCCTGAGCGCGTGGTGGGACCAGCCGGGGCTGGTGGGCGGCGCATCCACCATGATGGGGACGGGCACCCACGCCGTCGATGACCTCCACTTCATCCTGGGCCAGACGGTGGTGGAGATTGCGGCCATCACCGACGGCCAGACCGACGAAAACCCGTTGGAGAACCTAGCCTCCATGTGTCTGAGGTTCGATGGCGGGACCATCGCCACGCTCTGTTGCAGCAACCGCGTGCCGGACCTGAAGTGCGACGTAACCATCTACGGCAGCGAGGGGCACATTGTCCTGAGTGACGCCTCCCGTCCCAACTACTCGGGGGCTCTGGATGTTTCCACCGAAACGGTGAACACCGCTGCCTCCTATGGCCCGGACCCGCTGGCGCTGTTCAAGTGGCAGACAGAGGGGTTCAACCGGGCGGTGCAGAAGGGCGAGGAACCATCGGCCTCGGGCGTCGACGGCTTGAAAGTAGTGCAGGTTACTCTGGGAATGATCGAGTCCGCCTCCAAGAGCAGGACCGTGAAGCTTGAGCCGCTGCCGGTGTGATAGTGGTTATGTGGCGACTGCCACCGGCCGCCCCCTACCGTTCTGCGGGACGGAACCCCTGTTGCATCATTTCCGAGGGGAACATCTCTGGCATCTGGCCGCTGGTCGCATACACATACAGCGCCGCCTTGTAGATGCCCCCCATGGCGGCGAATACCAATGCAATGGCCCCCAGCGTCACCACCGCGATAACCACCCATAGCAAGACCCCGACCCCACCCAGCGTCAAGAGCGCGAATAACAGGACGGCCAGCACCAACCCTGCCAGCAGAAACGCTAGGAACGCCGCCATCCCCAGGCCAAAGTTCCCCACAACCTGTTCGCCCCAAGTGCTCCGGAACAACTCCAGCGAACCACGAAATGAACTCCTGAAGTTGCGGCCTTCGATCACGATAAGCGGCACCACAAAGTAAGTCAGCATCGTCCAGGCTGCGCCAAGTATCGCTACTATTATCTGCGCGATGAATCCCATCACGCCTCCCTGCTCGCGGGCCTGGTTGCCTAGTACTCGCAGGATAATGCCCACCGTGGCCGACACCAATGTCCACACCAGGATCGCCGGAATGTGGTTCAACGCGCCGTACAGCCCGGTCCGAATGTTGGGGTCACCGCCTGCCAGCCGGAAATGCGCCGCATACACCAGCGCACTGTTGAAGAAGATGGCCACGAAGGACAGCACTACGTAGAACACAACCGCCAGCACCCAGTCCATCGCGCCCACGTTTCCGGTCCCGATCCGTTCCAGGGAACCAATCCCGTAGCCCACTCCCACGAAACTCAGCATCACCAGCACAGCGGCCACGGAGGACAGCAGCGGGAATACCGTCAATTCCTTGTCCACCGCCAACACACGCAGGCACACCTTCGCTAACTGGAAACTTCGACCTATCGCACTAAACAAGGGTTCGGTCCCTTCGGTCCAGCACTCCCAGCGTTGTCAGAGTCACCATCCGCAGTTCTACTAGCCTTCGGCGTGTTCCGACTCCAGGGGGTTGAAGGTCACCCGGAGCATGGGCTGGTCACCGTGGTTGCGCCACTGGTGGAAGGTGTTGGGGGGCACCAGGACGGCGTCGCCCGCCGTCACCGGGTACTCGGTCCCCTCGCAGGCTATTACCGCGCTGCCCTCCAGGATATATACCACGTGCTCCCAAGGGTGGACGTGCCCGCCCTCGGCGGCATGGCTTACGCTTCCGGGAGCCATCGCTCCGTTGTAGAGCATCAGGTAGGTGGGCGCGCCGTCCGCTGAACCGATGATGCGGCTGCCTGTCTCCGCATTCAGGTCTGCGTGGTTGCGTATCATCGGCGGCTTCCCGCTGCCAACCCCGCCGCCCTCCCTGGCCCCGCCTTGCTGGGCCGCCATCAGCGGGTTGATCTCGATGCGCTTGATGTTGCCCTGTCCGCTGTCGTTCAGGGTATAGTGGTCCACCTCACCGGGAATGAAGAGGGCGTCACCGGCCTTCACCGGGTAGTTGTTGCCATCGCAGACCAGGGTCCCCGATCCCTCGATGATGTATACCTCGTGTTCCCACGGATGGATGTGGTGGGCGCTCGTCTGGCCGGGTTCGATTTCCGAGTAGGTCATGGTGCAGGTAGGCGGGTTGTCGTCCAGGGTGATGAGCCGCCCCGGAGACCCTCCCGGCGTGAATACGTCCTTCAAGTTGCGGATTATCGGTTCCAACTTATGCTCCTCCTGGTCAGATTCCGTTGATCCTCGGTGTGCCGTTACGGACTGGGTGTTACGCTCTGCGTATTCCCGGGAATGCCGGGCCGGGCTACCGGCCCTGCCAGTTGGGCTTGCGCTTTTCCGCGAAGGCCCGCGGCCCCTCCTTGGAGTCCTCGGTGGTCAGGAGTTGGTCGTACATGTGGTAGGTCAGGGATGAGATGTCCTGGGTAGACATGTTCAAGCCCCGGTAGGCCAGTTCCTTGAAGTACTGGACCGCAAGGGGGGCGTTCGCCGCTATGTGCCTCGCCATCGTCATCGCCTCGTCCATCAATTGGTCCGGGGGCGTTACCTTGTTCAGGAAGCCGATGTCGTATGCCCGCTGGGCCGTGATCGGTTCGGCGGTGAACACCAGTTCCAGCACCGCCGAGAGCGGGACCTGCTTGGGCAGTATCGTCCCGAAGGGGGGCATCAGGCTCCACTTCGTCTCGGTAATGCCCAGCTTGGCGTCCTCCGACGCCAGCCGGAGATCGCACATCTGGGCGATGGACCAACCCCCGGCCAGGGCGTAGCCGTTGACAGCAGCGATGAGCGGCTTCCACGTCCTGGGCCACATATAGGGGCTTTCCGGCGTCATGCTGGCCGAGGCCCGGGCCTGGATTCCCTCGGCGTTGTCCGTTGCCCGCTCCTTCAGGTCCCGACCCGCGCAGAAGGCACGGCCCGCACCGGTGATGATGGCCACGTAGGCGTCGCTGTCGCCATCGAATTCCTCGATGGCCTCGCCCAGCTCCCGGCGCAACTGCCGGTTGATGGAGTTGAGTGAATCGGGGCGGTTGAGGGTGATGGTTGCTATGTTGTCCCGCTTTTCGTAGAGAATTGTCTCGGCCACTGAAAACCTCGCCGTTTAACTGTGGACCGGCCGGCATAGCCGCCGGGGATCCGGCCCTTAGTGGTGTTATCGTTCCTAATCGCCGTTAGTACTCGATGGGGCAGCCAGTTCGTATGAATGGATGCGGAGAGGGCCGACGTGCTAGGCGTACTCTATTAGGCGAGTGCCGCCAACCACGTGCAGGTGGCCGTGGCTCTGGCTCTGCATACCGTCACGGCCGAAGTTGGACAGCACCCGGAACCCGTTGGGACAGAAGTCGCAACCCATCTGGACTGCCACGTCGCCGAGACGGTTCAGGATGGGGCTGGACCACAACTGGACCTGGCTCAGGTGCTCCTTGGGCATCACCAGAAGCATTACCGGCACCCAAGTCAGTCGGTTAACTATAACTACGATGTCGTCGTCGATATACCGGAACCTCGCCGGTTCCTGGTAGGCGACGATTTTGCAGAAGATGCAGTCGGCATGTGCAGTCAAAGGGGTAGTGCCTCGTTTGGAAGATGTGGGCAGGATATTCTGGCAGACCGGCTTGGTAGTGCCAGATTCCGCCGTCCCGACCGCCTTGTGAATATAATGGGCAGTTATAGGGTTGTCAATTTTCAGGGAGTGAATGTCCTAAGGATACGCGGAGGTATGGGAGGGCGGTTCGCTCTTCGGCAAATTAGTCGAGCTATGGTATGATTCTGGGCGGAGGTTGTCATGTTCCGGTTAGCTGTTTTGACGGTGAGTACGTCGGGCGCTCAGGGGCAGAGAGAGGACACCAGCGGGCAGGCCATTCAGGAAGTGCTTGCTGCCCCGGAGTACGAGGTTGCTCGTTATGAGGTTGTTCCCGACGACCGTGACACAATCGCCGCCAAGTTGGCTGAGTGGGCCGACGCGCCCGACGTTGACTTGATCGTTTCCACCGGCGGCACTGGTCTTGGACGCTACGACGTTACCCCGGAAGCCTGCCTTTCCATCATCGACAAAGAGGTTCCCGGCCTTGCCGAGACCATGCGGGCGGAGACGCTGAAGTTTACCCCGATGGCCATGTTAAGCCGGTCTGTAGCCGGGATCAGAGGCAGCACTTTGATCATCACTCTTCCTGGGAGTCCCAAGGGGGTCCGTGAGTGCCTGGAGGTGGTGACTCCCGTTCTCGGCCATGCCCTGGAGTTGCTGAAGGCCGAGGCTGTGAACGAACACCCACGCTAGGGACTGAGCCAATGAGCACTAATCCGTCAGCCGAGAACACCGTCTATTGGCCCAGGGTAAAGGAGCTTTTGGATGGGGTGATGGACCGCTGGAAGGAGCGCTGGGGCAGGGAGCCTCTACCCGGTATCCACCAGTACTACTGGGACTCGCCCCAGGACCTTGCGGAGAGTGTCCTGTCGGGAGTCAGGGCCATCGAACCGGGCGTGCCGGGCAGGGAAACGCAGTTGGTGCGGTCCCTGGCCCGCTCCGTGCTGACCTTTGGCCGGATGCCCCTGCACGGTCCCTTCCTGTCCCGTGACGAGGTTAACGAGATCGCGTCCTGGATCGATGCAGGTATGCCGGAGGTCCCGCCGGATTAGTCGGAAGAGAGACCTGAGAAACCACAATCGCCGGAGCTTCGAAGCTCCGGCGATTGTGGTTTCCGGGGTTGTGCCAAGGGCGTGGATTAGACTAGAATCGGCTCCGCGGACTTGGCGTAGACCTGGACTCGTCCCCGGGTGTGGTCGAGGATGGCTACACGTCCCTGGGAGTCGACCTTGACCGCGCAGGGGTGGGCCAATTCCTTTTCGTAGGTCGGATTGGCGGCCAATGCCAGGGCCCGCTGGCGGATCATGTCCGGGTTGGAGAGCAGCTTGTCCCGGCCCCACTGGGACAGGACGTGGTCTCCCTTCAACTCGGTGATGAAGCGTCCCTCGGGGCTGAGGACCTGGACGCGGTTGTTCAACCAGTCGGCCACGTATATGTCGCCTTCTGCGTCAACGGCGACGCCGTTAGGTCGGTTGAACTGGCCTACGGCAGAGCCGGACTGGCCAAATGTGGCCCGCCATTCGCCGTCGGCGGTAAACTCCTGGATCCGGTCGTTGCGCCAGTCTGCGACATAGACGTTGCCGTCCTTGTCCAGACCGATGCCCCAGGGCATGTTCAACTCGCCTTTGCCGGAGCCGAAGCTACCGAACTGGCCGATGTACGACCCGTCCAGACTGAACTTCTGCACTCGGTGGTTGCGGCTGTCGGTGATGAAGATGGTGTCACCGTCGATGGCCAGGCCCGACGGGCGGTCGAGTTCCCCGTTACCGGAGCCCGCCCTGCCCCAACTGCGCACGAACTCTCCGTCGCCGGTGTATATGGAGATGCGGTTGAGCCATTCGTCGGCCAGATAGACGTTGCCCCGGCTATCGAGGGCCAGGGCGGTGGGCCACATGAATTGACCGGGGCCCTCGCCGTAGGAACCGAACTCGGAGATGTATTCCTCGTCCATGGAGACCACGCTGATGCGGATCCCGTCGGGACGGTTCTCGTAGGAGCGGTTGGCGATGTAGATGATATCGTCTTCGCCTATGGCCATGTCCACAGGGTTTCTGAACCCGGTCCCCGCAAACTCGTTGCGGCCGATGGAGTGGCTGTAGGCGAATGTCCGGTCGGTAAGACCGAAGAAATGAGTGCTCATAAATCTTACCTCGCTGGCATTCCTCTACAGGGATGCTCCCAAACCGTGCTTTGGCGCTATAGGAGCATTCCCCTAGTTGTTTATAGAATGGCGGGACGGATGTTGGCCTACAGGAATCCGGCCTTCTCGAATTTGCCGCCCACGATGGGGGCCGCTTCCAGTCCAAGCCAGTCTTCCAAGATGTCAGTATAGACGGAGCGGAAGTCTAAGTTGAACTTCAAGTTGCCGCCCTCTTCCTGCTGACCGGGCTCCAAGGACGGGTACTCGCCGTAGACGCCGCCCTTGACGTGCTCACCGACAGCGAAGGCAACGCCGCCCGCGCCGTGGTCGGTGCCGGAGCCGTTATCGGCGATGCGGCGGCCGAACTCGGTAAACAGGAACAGGGTCACGTTGTCGCTGGCGTCGTGGCTGCGCAGGTCGGCGAAGAAGTTCTCAACCGTGTTCGACACATCGGTCCAGAGACCGGCATGGAGCGCGGCCTGGTTGGCGTGAGTGTCGAAGCCGTTGTACGGGGAGGTGGTGTACAGGATGCGGGTGCCGAAGCCTGCCAAGTGAGTCTGGGCGATGTTCTTCATGTACTGGCCGACGACGGTGTTGGAGTATTCAACGTCGGAGCTGTACATCTGGGGGGCGGTGGCCAAGATGTCTGCGCCTTTCAGGGCGTCGGTGCCGGTCTGCTTGATGTAGTCCATGACAGCGCCCCTGCCGATGGCGGGGGAGTACATGCGACCGAATACATCCAGGGCTTCAGTACGCTGGTCTTCGCCATCAATCCCGGTCAGGAGACCGTAGGTCTCAAGGTCGCCCACGGAAGCAACAGGAACTCCGTCCTTGGCCAGAGCGCGGGGAAGGCCTCGGCCGAAGTTCACGCCCATGAGGACGTTCTCACCGGTGGGGTCCATTTCCTTGATGGCCCGGCCCAGCCAGCCCTCGGTACCCTGGGTATCCGGCTCGCAGGTGTGCCAGATGTCCATTGAGCGGAAGTGGGAGTAGCTGGCATTTGGATATCCGATGCCCAGGAAGATGGCCAGCTTGCCCTCGTCCCAGAACTTCTTGAGGGGGGCCATCGTCGGGTGGAAGCCGAGGTCGTCGGTGACAGGGATGATCTGGTCCTCGGGAATGGACAGGCTGGGGCGATAGTCCCGGTACAACCCGTTGCTCCGGGGGATCACGGTGTTCAAGCCGTCGTTTCCACCGGAGAGGGAAAGAACCGCAAAGACGGAGTCTTTACTGGTGGAGACCATTTTTGATTCCTCCTGTATTTCTTTGTCAGCAATCGGTGGCCAGCGGCCGCTGTTCAGGTCACCGGCCACTGGCGGATTGGCTCCCGTTGCGGGTTACTCGAACTGGAACTCGGCGGTAGAAGCGATCATCTGGAACATTTCGCCGGTGCGGCGTGCGAAGTCGGCCTGCTCAGCCTCGGTGCTGTGCAGCAGTGCGCCTCCCTTGCTGACATGGTCGATCAACTCTTCGCGGGTGGCGTCGTCAAGGGTGATGGGACCGATGAGGTCCAGGCAACCGTCGACGAATCCCTCGGGGTTCTGGGCCCCGTCGCGGGCCATGAGGCGGACGACCATGGAGCGGACGCCAGGGGTGTCGGTGTTGCCCAGCCATTCGGAGGCGAAGTTAATCCGCTCGACGAGAGTGCCGCTGTCAATCCACTCGCGGCCGGTGTGCCAGCCCTCGACGGTGGGGGGATTCATGAGATCCATGCCCATGTACTTGGGTTCCTGGGAAAGCTCGAACAGGCCAGGCTTTATCTCCTGGTGTTCCTGAACCATGCGTAGGGTGCCGACGACAACTTCCGCCGGGCTCTTGACCTTGGCGTAGCGGACGTCCTCGGACTTGAAGGAATCGGAGTTGAACAAGACCCGGAGCATGGCGGTGATGTTGTATCCGGAATCGAAGTATGCTTTCTCCAAGGCATTAACCAACTCCACATCACGCGGCGGTGTCAACCGCCATGCGGGGACCTGCGGCTCATCGGCCAAGAAGAAGTTGCACATGTGGCGGGCGATGAAGCGGGCGGTGGCCGACTGCTTGCAGATGATGTCGAGGATGTCGTCACCGCTCCAGGGGCCGGTCTCGCCCAGGAAGGTCTTGTCGCTTTCGTCATGGTCTGCGGGGTCGAAGCGGAACTCCCACGGGCTGCGGCCGTAGGGGAATGGGGGATGGGCCGGGGCGATGTTCCAGCCGGTGAAGGCGCGAGCGCAGGCTTTCACATCGTCCTCGGAGTAGTTGAACTCCTCGTCCTTACCAACTCCCATCGAGAAGAGCTCCAGGAGCTCCCGCCCGTAGTTCTCGTTGAGGGCAACTTTGTGGCTCTCGGAATTGTCCAGGTAGTAGATCATTCCGGGGCTGGTGGATAGCCGGTAGAGCAGGTCCCGGAAGTTGCCCATGCCATGATCGCGGAACATCTCAATCATGGCTCCCATTTCGAAGCCACTATCGATCTTGCTGTGTCCGGCGCAGAAGATCATATGCCACAAGAGGGCCATCTTCTCCTGGAGCTGGCGTGGGGTGTTGATCATCTGGTAGACCCAAGACTGCACGTTGTTCTCGATGGCGGCAGCCTGGTAGTAGGACGGTTGCAGGCGGAACACCAGGTCTTGCTCAATCTCGGGTTGGTCATTGGGGTTCAACAGTTCCTCAACCGTCGCGTCGTAGCCTTGGGCTACTCTGGCTTCGATCTCGTCGCGGCTCGCGCCGAATGCTGCGCGCCGCATTAAGTGGGCCATTAGTGCGACATCTTGGTCAGCCATCTTCTCCTCCTCGTCTCCAGATTTACTGTTCAGGCGGTGGGGATTCCGGTTTTCATATGTTACGACAAAACAAGCGTCAGTTTCCCATGGATTTGCAACTCCACAGCTTCCGACGCCGTTTCTTCGTAACAACTGTTACAAGATGGTAAGATGATAGCCGCCGAGCCTGAGAGTGTCAACAGAAATGGGACATATGGCGTCGGTTTGTGCATATGCACAAGCCTCGCAAAATTATGCTATTCCAGGGTTATCCAGACCATGAATGGTCAGGCAGAGATGGAGGTATGGAGCAATGGGGATTTATCGTATGTACACTGGAGACGACAACGAGACTCACATTGAGGAACTGCCCCTGTCTGCGCACTCTGAGTTAGGCGAGTTGCAGACCGTGAAGGGAATGCAGGTGCAACAGAACCCCGGAGGGCGTTTTCTGGACTTTCACCCGGCACCCAACCGCAGGTGGATGGTCACGCTGTCAGGAGACCTGGAAATTGGTCTGGGGGACGGCACGGTCCATCGCTTCGGTCCCGGAGACGTGCGCCTGATCGAGGACGTGACCGGTCATGGGCACACCACCCGCTACGTGACGGACCATACTTCGATGCTGTTGCCGCTGCCAGAGTAAGGGATGCAGTGGTCGACACTGTTGCCCTTACTGAAAGGGTGCAATTGAGCTTTGGGGGGTGTCCAAGTCGTTCTAGCCTTTCGACGCTCGCTTGAGACCATTCGTGGAGCAAGATGGAGGCCGGGGGATGCAGATCAGCCCGCATATTTACAGCACCCACATCATTGAAGACCAGCGCACCTTCGGGGCGATGCACCCCGGCGGGACGCAGATTTACTTCGTCGGCGACCCCAACGACCACATGGTCATGGTCGACACCGGGGAGCCCTACCGGGCCTGGACCCGGCAGATCATGGACTACTACGAGGAATTGGGAAGGCCGCGCATCTCCTCGATCCTCATAACCCACGGCCACGGCGACCACATCGGCGGGCTGGACCGGCTCCAGGACGTCCTGTCCTGCCCGGTGCGCTGTCATCCCAAGCTGGAACCGGCCTTGACCCACCGCCTCGGCGAGGGCTGCGTCGTGCCTTTGAGATCGCGGGAGGTGGTCCAGACCGGCGGAGGAATGGGACTGCGCGCCCTGTTCACCCCCGGCCACGAGGACGACCACGTCTGCTACTTCATGCGCGGGGAGAAGACGCTGTTCAGCGGTGATACGATCCTGGGCAATTCCTCATCCAGCGTCCGCAACCTCAAGCAGTACATGGCGTCCCTGGAGTTGCTGGCGAAGCAATGTCCGGACATGATCTGCCCCGGCCACGGGGGCTTGGTCCACAACGGAACGGCGCGTATAGAGTGGTACATCAAACACCGGCAGGAGCGTGAAGGCCAGGTAGTTGCCGCGCTGGAAGCCGGAGCGAGGACGGTTGATGACATCGTCCGGCGAGTATACCCTGGCAACCTCCGGAAGAACCTGCGCAACGCTGCGGCTCGCAACACCCGCACCCACCTGGAGAAGCTGCGCGAAGAGGGTCGGGTCAGCGAAGACGCTGCTACTTTCCGATTGGAGTAATGGACAGTGTTGAGACCGGGACGCCGAAAGGCTGGGTGTCCCGTGTGGTAGAACGTATCACCGGGGTTCCTCTCTGAAGAAGGCCATGGCTCTCTGTCTATTGGGGCGGTTCCGGCGGAGGCAACGTTCCCTTTAGCTGGCGGATGATGCTGGCCAGGAACGCGCCAACTACCAGGGCTGCGACGGCCACAATTACCGGAAGTAGCCAAGGGTAACGCTCGGTGATTGGTTTGGGTGGTGCCGGGGCCACGAAGAAGTCCAGATTCTCCGTGTGTGGCCCCAAAATGGCGGCGGGTAAGCCCTCGGTGACCAGGTAAGGGAAAATTTGCTCAAGGTCGTATGAGGGTGTGTCAGCGTCCTTGTTCCCGTAGTAGACGCGGTAGGACTTGGCAGGGTCTGCGGAGAAGACCAACTTCCGCACATAACCGATGGCCCGTGCTCCCTCCACAGGCAAGGGCGGGTTGTCCTCGTTGGCGATGGTGATCCGGTAGTACCTGTGCCGGGACTCTCCGAATCTTACTGAGAGATCATTGCTGGTGAACTTCGGGGTATCGTAGTCGTAAATGCTCTCATCCCACTGGACAGTCTGCCACATCCACATGTCGTCGTCTGTTTGGGGAAACCGGTCCACGCCATCCACTGTTACCCGGCGGTAGAAGTTGCGCTGGGGAATGTCCAGGTCGATGCTGTTGATGGGCAACCCTGAGCGGCCCGCATCCAGGACCAACACGGTCTCTTTTCGCCGAGGGTCTTCCTCCTGCTCGGTGATTACCAGGGGAATGGTAGAGAGTTGAGGTTCCAGTTTGCGGGCGAAGAAGACCACCCCGCCTCGAATGTCCAGGGGTTCCAGACCGTCGTCGGTGATGCGTATCCGCAGGAACCGGGCGGTACTGTCGGGGTAGCTGACGCGGGTGTTGCTGGTAGAGAAACCCTGTTCCTTGACCGTGAAATCGAAGATGGTGATACCCGCCTTCAGCGTCCGCCAAGATTCCTCGTCGTCGCTGGCCTCGATCTCAACCTGCCTCTGGAAGTTCCTTGAGACTGTATTGATCTCCAGTTCGTTGTGCAGGCTCCCCTCGGTCTGCAGGTCGAGGGTGAAGGTGGTGCGCTCTCCGGGGACATGTCCCAGGTCGCGCATCCTGGCCGCGACCGTTGCCCGACGCTGGTCGCCGGACTCCACCAACAGCTTGTAGGGGACTTCCAGGAGTTCCGGCTCCGAAGCAACCCGGATATCGTTCAGGCCTCTGGCTGCGTAGGCGTATATCTCCGGGTCCAACTCCACTTCCACCAGTGCTGGCAAGGTGAGGTCTGGAGGCAGCGTTACTGGCTTGTAGTACCGCCAGTCCTGCTCGATGGTGTTGGCCAAGACGGGCAACGCTGCCAGCAGCGCAGCAGCGAACGCCAGGACGACTATAGGCAGAAGCCGCATCATTCCTTTAGGCCCGCTGCCCAAAGAGGAACCCTCTTATTGCCTGGCTGTATCTCTGGTAAATGAGGCCTGTCCCAAGCAGCAGTGCGCCCAGGGTCACGAAGGCGGCGACGCGGTAGCCGCGCTCCAATAGGAAGACATCGAACACGAACAGCTTGACCACCGGAACTGCCAAGAGGGCCATACCAGCCAGCCTGATCCTGCTGGAGCGTTGCGCGATTCCAACGCCAATCACCCCGATGGCGTACACAGCCCAGAGGACGGTCAGCGATAGGTGCTTCGCGCTGAAGTAGTCTGCTGCCATCCGCACCTCACGGCTGTCGAAGTAATGGATGCTCTCCTGGCTCAAGGCCCATACGCCGATCACGTTGGCGGCGATGATCAGGCCCCGGAAAGTGTGTTCCTCCCACCCTGGCAGCCATGCACGGGCGCGCCACGTCCACCAAGCCAACCCCAACAACACGACAACCATTAATAGGAAGGTCAGGAAGTGTAAGTTGAGGAAGGCGATGAAGGTCAACGGATCCAACCTGACGAGCAGGGTATCTATGGCAAGCAGCTTGAGCGCGGCTATGCCAATCAGCCCAAGTCCTGCCCATCTTGCCAGTGTCAGGTTTCGGGCCAGTCCCACGGCCGTCAGGATGGATGCGTACACTGCGAGCAGGGCCGTGATTGACAAGTGCTTGGTGTTCTCCATGAATTGCCACGATTCTTGGGCCAGCCTGTCCCCGAACATCTGGCGGCTTTGGAAGTAACCGTCTATCTCCATGCTGAACAGCGTCAGCGTGAGCAGGTTGGCTATCCCGAATAGCGACGGCGTGGCGATGTGCCGCTCCCGGTCATAGGCCAGGTCCCTGTTGCGCCAATAGAGAATGCCGGCGGCGTAGAAGGCGGCTATCACCATCACGAACACCGGGAACCGGTCGTTGAGGACTGGTTGGAAATCTCCCAAGTCTACCCAGGCATCAAACAGGAAGAGGTGCGCCACGGCGAGGGCGATCACCCCCAGACCGAAGACCCGCATCTGCCACCGGCCCAGTAGGAAGCCAACCCATACCAGGACTGTGCCCTGGGCAGCCCAGGCCATGGCAACCCACAAGCCGCTGAGTTGCAGGGGCACAGCAACGGTCAGAAACACCAGTGCCACTGGCAGGGCGATCAGGGTTAGCTGAGGGGGCGCGTTGCTGCGCTTGAGAGAGGCGAAGGCTATCAGACCATAGAATAGGGCCAGCCCGACAGTTATCAGCCCGAACCAGATTTCGTAGTCTTCCCACAGTACGGCCACCGTCAGTCCGAAGAACGCGGTGGCGTTGAGGACGACCAGGGTCATGTCGAAGGGGTTGGGAACGCGCCTCCAGATGAGATGGAACAGGGTAGTCGCGCCGGTGAAGACCAGGAACACTGCCGTGAGCGCAAGCTGGACCAGGACAGGGCCATAGTCGGGGTATTGCTCCAGCCAGTAGGCGAAGAGACCGTAGGTGCCGACCCAACCCAACAGTGTGAACCAGCGCCAGTTTCGGAAGGTGGAAACACCGAGGATGCCAAGATCCACCACCAGAATATATAGCAGTACAAATCGGACGTCGGGCAGGCTCGGACCTAACAGCACAGGGGCCAGGAACGCACCGATGATTCCCAGGATGGCGATGACGATTGACCCGTAGCGGAGGGCCAGCACCCCGGCCAGCGCGATTACCAGGGCCAGGAACAGGAAGGCCACTTCGGGCGGGACCAGTTGGTAGAGCCCGAATGCGGCATATATGGACAGGTACAGGATGGCCGCACCACCAGCGGTAACGGGCTGGGACCAGATGGGAACGCGGCGGGACGCATACTCGCCCGCGCCCAGCAAGACCAACCCTGCAACGATGCCCAGGGCGACCCGCCCGGTGTCTCCGATCCAGTTGTTGTCGAAGGCGAGTTTGAGGAAGAAGCCGATCCCCAGCACCAAAGCCACCGCCCCGATTATGGCAAACCAGTTCCGGCCCAGCACCTGTTCCCAGTCGATGGAGAAGCCCAAGGGCGGCAAGCCACTGGTTATCGAGTCTCCTCCACCTCGCGGATGCACCACGCCCTCGCCGGATGCTCCGGCGCCCGTTGCATCCGGCGAGCGGTCGGACAACGTGGCATCGGGCCCGGGAGTGGACGCCTGCACAGGTTCGGGTCGTGGCTCTTGGTCTGATGCGTGAGCCGTCGGAGCGGCCAGAGATGGAGCGGAAGGGCTGGGTTGTTGGGGTTGAGTGGTTGCGGGTTGACTGCCTTCCAGCCGGGAGATGCGGTCCTGAAGTTGCTCGATGAGCAGTGCGGTGTCCTGAAGCTGGGTCCGCACCGAGGCCAGTTCGTGTCGGAACGCCTGTTGCGCCTCGCCATCGGCGGGAGTTTGCGCTGCGGGAACCTCATCTTCCGGAGTAGGTCCAGCAGACAACCGTGTACCGCATCCAGTGCAGAAAGTGTGGTCAGGCGGACTTACCCTCTGGCAATTGGGGCAAGTGATTTCGAGCAATGCCCACCCCTCCCTAGCATCCGCACTTGCGTATTAAGCGGCACTATATCACCCCGACCGTCCGCCTTCCCGGATTGGGATGGGTGGATTCACGGGGATTATGCCCGGACGACTGGGACAGTCCCGGCTAACCAAGTAAGACAGGCGGATGGACTAGCTCCGTTCCAGAAGCTCGATGCGGACGTCTCCAGGGGCGCGGACGAACGCGATCTTCACGCCGGGGCGCAGGTCCCTGGGTTCGGTGGAGAACTCGGCACCCTTAGACTTGAGGTCGGCGGCAGCCTCGGCCAGGTTGTCCACCCGCAATCCGAAGTGGTCCAGGCCCAGATGGGGGTCCACGGGACCGGCTGGTGTATCCCCGTCGGCTTTGGCGATGAAGATGGTCAGGCCGTTAAGGTCCAGGTCGATGCGGGGCTGGCCGTCGGACTGGATGGACTCGACGATCCGGGCGTCGAACATCTTGTTGAAGTACTGGGCCGTGGCTATCGGGTCCATGCTGCGCAGGTGTATGTGGTCGTAGGAGTAGGTAGGCATATCTGACCCTCCTTATGTATTGCTATAGACGGTAGCAGCGTCGCATTACGTTATGCCCGCCGCTATTGCTTGTCAACCGGAGTTGGAGCGGCTCCTACCCGCCCAGAGGCCAAGGAGGAAGATACCTCCGCTGATACCCGTCAGCGCCGCGCCGAGCCAGAAAACGGCACGGAAAGCCAGCATGAATGCCCCCGTCTCCAACTCCAACCCGGACACTCCGGCTCCGGATAGAGTTGCCAGGAAGCGGTCCTGGAACAGGGCGAAGACTCCTCCGGTCACGGCGACCGATAGCACCGTTCCAGTAGCCTGGGATAGGGACAATGCTGCAGCGGCGGTACTGAGGCGCCCAGTCTCGACGCTGCTCATCATGTAGGTATATGCCGCCGCCTGGTAGAAGCCCAGACCAGCTCCGATGATCGCTATGCGCACTCCAACTTCTGAGAAGGCGGAGGCGCTAGTGAGAGTCCCCATCAGGAACATCCCGGCAGTCACCGCGGTCAACCCTACAGCGCCGACCCTCACCGCGCCGACACGGTCGCATAGCCAGCCTCCAGCGCTGGATGCACCCATGTTCAGGATGGACATCAAGGCGAACAGGGTGCCCATAGCCACCGCGTCGCGCCCGATTACGTCTCCTACGTAGAATGGGAAGATGAACCAGACCACGAACACCCCTAATTGGCTTATGAACACTGATGTACTGGGAATGACAAAGCCGGGAACCCCGAGAAGTTCGCGCGGAAGGATGGGCCAAGGAGCGCGTCCCTCCCGCCACCAGAAAGCGACCAGCAGCACGGGCGCCAAAGAGAGGAGTGCCAGCACTATGGGAGCCGCCCAGCCCACGGCGCGACCAAGCCTCAGCCCGATTACCAGGCACAGAAGCGCTGCTCCCAGGGTTACCGCTCCCACCACGTCGAAGGAACCTCGGGAAGTACCGCTGGCACGAGAGGGCGCGCTTCCGGACATCCACCAGATGCCCAGAACGAGGGCCAGTAGAATGAAGGGTACACGCCCCAAGAAGATAGTCTCCCAACCGCCCCACTGGACCAACATCCCTGCCCCAACGGTCCCAGCCACCGCGCCCAGCGCCTGGCTGCCCGTCGTGAACCCCATCGCCAGACCGCGGCGGTTCTCGGGGAACAGCCGGGCGGCTATGGCCGGAGAGACGGCGAAGAGGCAGCCGCTGCCCAGGGCCTGCAACGCCCGAAAGGCAACGACGGACCACAGGTTGGAAGACAGACCGATGCATACCATTGCCGCCAGATAGGTCACCGCTCCGAAGATGTACACCCGGCGCAGTCCGAAACGGTCGGCGAAGCTGCCCGCGCTCAGCACCAGGGCGGCGCGGCTGGCCACGTAGACCACGATGACCCACTGGATGGTCTGGAGGGTAGCGTCGAGATCGCGGGCCATGTAGGGGAGGGCGACGTTCAAGGAGATGTCCAGTGCCGAGAGGAACATGCCCAGGCCCGCCGCGATGGCGACCATCTGGCGTGCCCAAGCCCTTCCGGTGATGGGCAGAGGCAGAGGAGCAGGGGTGTCGGTTGAGGTAGCCACGGCTAATGATTGTACGCTATTGGCCGTGGGCCGGGGATTCAGAGGTGACTGGACTGGATCCGGCATGGCTGGGGGACGGGCTAAGCTGTGAAACGTGGTTGGCTCAGGGAGCTGGCGCCTCCATCATGCTCAATATCCGGTGGACGAAGGAATGGATTATCGAGCCTTCCTCTTCAATCATGGCGTCTTCAATGAAATCGTAGTAGAAATTGGCATGGAACTTGTGGGCCAGCCCGAAAGCTGTGGTAAACCAAGGGTCATTGTATTCCTCGGCCAGCCTCTTCACCGCGGCCACCCGGTGACTGTATTTGCCGTAGTCCCAACCATTCTGCTTGGCAATGGCCGTGACGGCGTGGGACGCTGCACCCCATAGCTTTTCTGAACCCTGCATGGTGTCCCCGGCCACGAACTCCCTGTCCGAATGTTCCAGGAACTCCAGGGCGGCGCGGGCGTGGTCCTGCGCCGTCATTTCCGGTCGCGTTGTCATGGTCTATCGATGATACCGGGCGTTAGACCATGAAGACGGGGTTGGCGTCGGTGTTAATGCGGGTCTCGTTTGAGATGCCCTCGCGGAGGAAGCGAGGGAGGTAGGTCATGCTGAGGTGGGTCTCGCCGTCGTAGAAGCGGAGGTGCTTGTTGATGCGCTGGGGGATGAGCTTGTCGACCTGCCCGGCGCCCAGGATGGGAAGGGCGGAGTCGGAAGCTATGTTGATTCCCCACAGGGTCTGGAAGGCGGGCACGTGGACCTGGGTGGGGACGACGTCACTGAAGACCCTGCCGAGGGTGTTGGCGATGGTGGTGAAGCATTCCTGATGGCTGAGCAGTCCTGCCGGGCCGGACTGGGTGACCATGATCCCGCCGGGATTCAACCGGGCCTTGACGAGGTTGTAATACTCCTCGGTGTAGAGGCTGTAGGCAGTACCCCCCTCGAGGGGGTCGACCAAGTCCATGATCATCACGTCGAACTGCTCGGACGTGTCGGACAGGTACTGTCGGGCGTCCTGGTGGAGCAGTTCCAGGCGTGGGTCGTCGAAGCTCCCGTTGTGGTGCCGTGGCAGGTATTGGCGGCAAATGTCCACGACGGTCCTATCCAGGTCGATCATCACCACGCGCTCCACGGAACGGTGGGCAAGGGCCTCCCGCAGCGTGCCGCCCTCGCCGCCGCCGCCGATGAAGACGCGGCGCGGGTTGGGGTGCATCAGCATGGCCGGGTGGACCAATGCCTCGTGGTAAATGTGCTCATCCCGCTCGGTGGACTGGGTCTTGCCGTCGAGCACGAGGCTGCGGCCGAAGACATCCGAGTCCAGGACTTCAACCTTCTGGAAGCCCGTGTCACCGGAGTAGAGAACCTGCCGGACCTTGAGCATAACCGCCAAGTCCGGGAAGACTGTCTCCAGGAACCATTTACCGGATATGTCCATAAACCTCGCCAGCCCCGCTTATCTGGGGGTCACGGCTAACGGGATAACTCCCCTGGGAACCTCGATTATCTCTGGGTCCTTAGCTTCCAACCGCTCGACCAGAGATTCGGCAGCCGTCCGAGACTCGAAGGAGGAGCCGCAGGAGAAGATGTCGGCGGCGGCGTACCCGTACTCGGGCCAGGTATGGATGGAGATGTGAGACTCGGCGATGGCCAGTATGCCGGTGACGCCCTGAGGGCTGAAGCGGTGGAAGGACTCGCCGACGATGGTAGCGCCTACCTGGCTTGCCGTCTGGAGCATTGCGCCGCGGATGAAATCGAGGTCGTTGAGAAGTTCGGGGTTACAGTCCTTGAGTTCCAGCAGGATGTGCATACCTAGTCCATTCAATCACCTGCCCTCCCAAACACCAAATTAGCCGCCGCAGCGGCAGACCGCTATTTTATATGTATTCAGGCGTGAAATTCAATACCCGCAGGCGTAATGACGCAGCGGGGAGGGCTGGGCAATGGAAGGGGTGAGCGAGGGGGGAAATTTGAATTTTCCGGTCAGATCCGGACAAATCCGGACATTTGGGGTGGCCGGGTCGCTAGGAGGAGCAGGCGAGGGATAGGGCTGCCGGCAGGGAATGAGAGGAAAAATCTCGATTTTCCGGACAGATCCGGACAAAACCGGACATTCTGGGTGACCCAACCTGCTGAGGGAGAACTCAGGGGAGGGACGGGAGTGCTTTTTGCGGGCTGCCTCGTCAGCTTTTCTGGACATTACATCATCTGCCTCAGTGGCTGTACTGGACTGGTCCCGGCCCCATGTGGAGGTCCTACGGGACGGACGCACATCATGGTACAGGTGTTCTATGAGCTTGACAAGGGGCGGTTGTCAGTGATGTAGCGTTCCGTTTCAGACGTTGCGGTGGGTTCCCTGGCTCCGGTCAGGTCGATGGCAAGTGTTTCGCCGGGAATGACGACGGGACCGAAAATGACGGGGGCGTCTGTCGGAAGATTCCCGTACGCATTGGGGCAGGATGTATGGAAGATGGGTGGGACGGTTGGATACGGCTTCATATGCCTTGGTTTCCAATCGCCACGGACCAGAAACTGATTCTGGTGAAATCTTGAATGTGTGGGCTACTATCACCGAAAACTTCGGCTATAGCGATTCGAGTGTTTCGTCGCCAGATTATGGATCCCTGTGAGTCAAGATTCATGAATCTTAACTCAGGAATCTGATCCAGTGATCTCTTGATGCGGTGTTTCTCTCGGGATTTAGAAGGCATGTTGACTTGTTCCGATATCCGATAGGGATCAGGGCGGCTTGTTGGAATTATGTGCCCACTGGTAGGATCGGATACCAAATTCCCCGAATATTTTCCGGATATGTTGTGGAGATAAAGTGGTTGCACCTGATGGGAAGGAATGGAGGATGTCGGTGAAGGTCATTGTAGTGCTGGGGGTGATTGTTGGGGCGGCGGCGGTTGCAGTGCCGCTGGTCATCAGGCTGGCCGGGTTGTAGCGGGCCACTAACTGCTGCGCGACTTCCGGCCTAAGGGACGCCTATGAGGCGGAGGAGCTTGTCGTCTCTGGGGCGGGGGTTGCCGCGGCCGTCGCGGTTGCTGGTGGTGAAGTAAAGGTGGCCGTCGGGGGACATGGCGACGGCGCGCAGGCGGCCTAACTCACCTTGGAACAGCCGCTCGTGCGATTCCACCTTCCGGTAGTCCGGGCCCCGCAGGACCACCCGGTGCAGGTGCTCTGCTCGCAGGGTGGCGAACACGAAGTTGCCCCGCCATTCTTCCGGCAGCGTGTCCCCATTGTAGAAGGCTGCTCCTGACAGTGCGATCGTAGGTGTGAAGGACAGGATGGGGTCGATGTACTCCGAATATTCAACGGGGCCGAGGGCGTCGGGCCAGCCGTAGTTTCCCCCGGGTTGCAGGATGTTGACCTCGTCCTCCCGCCTGGGGCCATGGTCGGTGATGAACAGGTCTCCGGTGTCCGGGTGCCAGGCGAGGCCCTGGGGGTTGCGGAGGCCGTAGGCGAATACCAGATTGGACAGGCCGGGTCCCTGGAAAGGGTTATCGTCGGGGGCACTGCCGTCGGGGTTTATGCGCAGCACCTTCCCGGATGGGGAGGTCAAGTCCTGCGCCTGGTCCGGTTCCTGGGCGTCGCCCATGGTGACGTACAGCTTTCTGTCGGGGCCGAACCCGAGGCGGCAGCCGTCGTGGTTCCTGGCCCCGGGCATCCCGTCGAGGACCACCCGGTGGTCGACTCCCGTGCCGTCAACATCGGTCAGCCTAGCCACCCGGTTGAACAGTTTGCCCCCGTTGTCTCGGTAGGTGTAGCACACGAACAGTTGGCCGTTCTCGGCAAACCGGGGGTGCAGGGCTATGCCCATGAGGCCCGCTTCGGAGACGTGGGCGACGTCCAAGGTGGCGAAGGGCGCATCCAGGAGTACGCCGTCCTTGACCACCCGAATCCGTCCGGGACGCTCGGTGACCAGGATACGGCCGTCCGGGGTGAAGGCCAGCGCCCAGGGCACCTGGAGACCCTCGGCCACCACCTCGACAGCGACAGTCCTGGGGCTGGATTCGGTGGAGTCCGGCTGTAGGGTCGGGGCCTGCGTGGCCTCGACCGCGAGACTCCGGGGTGTTACCAGTGCGCGCGGGGTGACAAGGCTGCGGGGTGTAGCCAGGCTGTCCGGCGTTGCCAGTTCGCGGGGCGCTCCCAAGCTTTGGGGGGTTGCAAGGCCGCGCGGGGTGGCCAGGGCTCGAGGCGTGGACAGGCTTTCAGGCGTTGCGAGGCTGCGCGGGGTGGCCAATGCCTCGATCACCTGGCCCAGCCCTTGGGCTGCATCTCCGGGGTCGTCGGAGATGCAGGAGACGATGAGGAGGCACAGGCACAGGGCCAGTACGACGAGGACGGAGGCACGTCCGTTAGTGGTGTTCACAGTCTACTACCTTCACGGTACCTTGGGTGGTCATGGGACCGATTTGCACTGGCATATACGCGACGGCCCGCACCGCATTAGAATATGCCCGGTCCATCATCATAACGCTATGCCTATTCCGGCCCTTTGCTCCCCCGGTTGGGGGCGGGCTTTGAGGAGAATCCAGATGACCAGCAATAACAAGCCTCGTGTCTATGTCATCGGCACCGGGGGGAGTATTTCCTTTGTAGGTTCCCACCGAACAGACTATATCAACTACAGCTACGGCAACAAGCACCTGACGATCCAGGAACTGCTGGACCGGGTGCCGGAGGTCAACGATTTCGCCGAGATCCGGTCCGAACAGTTTATGAACGTGGGCAGCACGGAGGTCGGTCCGGTCCACTGGCTGGGGCTGGCCAAACGCATCAACCAGGTGTTCCGGGAGGACCCAAACACAGCAGGCGTGGCCATCACTCACGGCACCGCCACCCTGGAGGAGACGGCGTATTTCCTGAACCTGACCGTCAAGAGCCACAAGCCGGTGGTGGTCACTGGGGCGATGCGTCCTCCGACTGGGCTGGCCACCGACGCGGACATAAACCTCATCGACTGTGTTCGGGTGGCCGCCGCTCCGCAGTCGGCGAGCCGGGGCGTTCTGACCGTGCTGAACAACGAGATCCAGGCAGCCAGGGATGTGGTGAAGACCAATAGCTACCGGCTGGAGACGTTCCGCTCTAATGAGTTGGGGCTGCTTGGGTACGCGGATTCGGACGAGGAAACGGTCTTCTACCGCAATCCCACCAAGGCCCATACTGTGGACTCGGAATTCGACGTGGAGGACGTGTCGGAACTGCCACGGGTGGACATCGCCTACTCCTACGCAGGGGCAGACGGTTTGCTGGTCAATGCCCTGGCGGATGCGGGAGTGGCTGGTATCGTGGCCGGGGGGCTTGGCAGCGGCGGTTCTCCATCGGGCTTCTCCACCGCCTTGAGGGACGCCCGGAAGCGGGGGATTCCGGTGGTTATCTCCACGCAAACGGGCAATGGCCGGGTGGTGCGCACACGCAGGACCAACGAGGAGGGGTTCATCGTGGCTGACAACCTGGCTCCCAAGAAGGCTCGTATCCTGCTGATGCTGGCGCTGACGCGCACCGAGGACCCTGAGGAAATCCAGCGGATGATGGTCACATACTGACCGAGGGTGGTAACCGAAGTGGAACCGGAGCGAGTTGATCTGTCGAGCCAGAGTGTGGAACATGGTCAGCCACCTATTTGCTCCGCCTGTAGGAATCCGATGGCACTAGTAGTACGAAATCTTTGTAATGATGGCTGGTAAGATGTAAAGGGCAAGCAGCCAAGGGAAGAAGGTCAGGAAGTGGAGGTGGATGTGATGGCGAAGAAATATCGTGTGGGACTGACGGAGGAGGAACAGGAAGAGCTGAAGGCGATGGTGTCCAAGGGGCGGGCGGCGGCCTATAAGCAGACTCACGCCCGCATTCTGCTGCTTTGCGATGAGAACCAGGCTGACGGCCCAATGATGGACCAGGAGATAGCCCGGGCCCTGAAGGTAGGAACGGCCACGGTGGAACGGGTGCGCCGCCGTTGCGTGGAGGAAGGTGTGGAGGCCGCCTTGGGCCGCAAACAGCAACTCAACCGCCGCCGGAAAAAGCTGGACGGTCAGGGTGAAGCGCATCTGGTGGCCATGGCCTGCTCCCAGCCCCCGGAGGGACGGGTCAGTTGGACCCTGCGAATGCTGGCGGACGGATTGATGGAGCGGGAGATAGTGGACACCATCAGCACGGAGACAGTGCGCCGGACGCTGAAAAAAACGAACTGAAGCCTTGGCTGAAAGAGTGCTGGTGCCTGCCGCCCCAAGGCAGCGCCGACTTCGTGTGCGCCATGGAGGACGTGCTGGAAGTTTATCACCGCTCTTACGGAGAGAATGAGGTGCTGGTGTGTCTGGACGAGACCAGCAAGCAACTGGTGCAGGAGACCCGCCAGCCCCGCCCGGCGCGACCGGGAGCGGTCATGGCATACGATTACGAATACCAGCGCAACGGGGTGCGCAACCTGTTCATGCTGTTCGCGCCCTTGGAGGGATGGCGCCGGGTGGAAGTCACGGAGCGGCGCACCAAGGTTGACTGGGCGCGGGTGGTACGGAAACTGGTGGACGAGGACTACGCCGACCGTGAGCGGATAGTGCTGGTGATGGACAACTTGAACACCCATCATCCCGCATCTTTGTACGAGGCACTCGAGCCTGCGGAGGCCCGGCGCATTGCCGGGCGGCTGGAGATACACTACACGCCGAAGCACGGGAGTTGGCTCAATATAGCCGAGATAGAGTTGGGGGTGCTGGCGCGGCAGTGTCTGGACCGCCGGATTCCCAGTCAGGAAATCCTCGAGCAGGAAACAAGCGCATGGCAGGAGAAACGGAACGGGGAGGGGGTCCGGGTGGACTGGCGTTTCACTACCGAGGACGCACGGGTCAAGCTCAAGTGCCTCTACCCATCAATACAACAGTGATCGACTACTAGAGATGTTTCCCAAAGGCTTCGGTGGAGTGATTGTTGTGGATACACCGATATGGTATTGCCCAGATGACAGATATGTCTCAGCCTACGGCAACACGGTAAAGAGGTTTAGGGTGCTTTCTATCAAGAGAGTCATGCTAACCTGCCTGTCCATACTGTTCGTTGTAATGGGAATTGGGCTATTGCTGTACTTGGATTTGGTTTATGACAGACCTATCGACCTCTTGGTTGTCGTCGGCGCGATCGCCATAGGCATTACAATTGCCAAAACCACTGCTTTGTGGGAAATGTGGAAGACTATGGGTGGCACCGGGCTACTTGGGCGACGTAACCATAAGCACCGGTGTCCAGTCTGTAGGTCAAGGTGGCGAGATGATGAACCGAATTGCCCAGGGCAATTTCGCTTTGAGTGCGATGACTGCTGGGGAAAACGTTGCAGCGGAGAGTGGATCGTTGACACGGCGGAAAGTAAAGCACGCCCCGGGGACATTCATATCGGAGACGACGGAATTCCTCGTTTTAGAACAAGACATGGCACGTGGATAAAACGCATTGGTGCTACTTCGAAGGAGAGATTACACGGGAATGACGGGGGCAGTGGGCCTGGTTTGGCCCGTCAGAGGTTTTGGGGGCTGAGTTACGATGCATGGGTCTGGGTGGCAATCGCTGTAGTACTCGTGACAATAGTCGTGTTGTAGTGCCCCAAAAGACCTAGTGGGTCCCGGTCGTGGAACGAACGCCAAGCGAACCGGGGCCGAGACCTGTGTGTTCCATTCCAGGATGCCGTATATGTGATGGCCCCGAACTGCTGCTAGGTTCGGGGCCATCACAGCTTTTGAGGCGGGGTCTTGTCTACTGGGACTACTCGGCGAGATCGTCGTAGTAGTGGTTGGTGCTGATGACGTTCTCGTCATACAACTCGGCTATCTGGTCGTCGGAGTAGCCGAGGACGCCGGAGAGCACGTCTTCGTTGTGCTCGCCGACCTGAGGGGTGGAACCAACCGTTACCGGGGTGCGGCTGAAGTGCCAGAAGTCTCCGGACACGGCAATGGACCCGGCGAGGAAGTCGGGGACCTCCACCATCGCTCCACGCTCCCAGGGGTGGGGGTCCTCAGCGGCCTGGGGGATGGTGTTGACCGGCGCCGCCACCACGTCGTGCCGCCGGAAGTGTTCGATGGCCTCGGTGGTGGACATTTCCGCGAGTATCTCGTTGATGCGGTCGTTGACGATGTCGCGGTTCTTGGCCCGCTCGTTGCGGCTGGTGAAGCGGGGGTCTTCCAGCCACTCCGGTTTGGCCAGGGCGTTGCATACGCGGTGCCAGTGGTGCTGGTCGCCGGCGGAAAGCAGTACCCACCCGTCCTTGCATTGGTAGGTGCCACCCGGAGGAGCGCCGCGCTCACCACGCCGCGGCGGGACCTTGGTGCCGTGGTAGGCGGTGATAGGAATCTCGGTGAGGCTGTAGCCGGTGTCGGCGAGACATACGTCGATGGTCTGGCCTTCGCCGGAGACTTCCCGCTCGTGCAATGCCGACAAAGTTCCGATGGCGGCGTGGAGGGCGGTTATCCGGTCGATGATGGGCACGCCAGTGCGAATGGGGGGCATTCCCTCATCACCGGTGACCATCGTGATGCCGGACATGGTCTGGCCGATGGGGTCGTAGCCGATGTTTTCCCGGTAGGGGCCGAACTGTCCGAAGGCCGATACATTGACCATGATGATGCGGGGGTTGAGCTCTTTGAGCACATCGTAGCCGAATCCCATCGTGTCAATGGTGCCGGGCCTGAAGTTCTGCACCAGCACGTCGGAGACCTTCACGAGGTCGCGCAGGACTTCCTTACCCTTCTCCTTGCGCAGGTCCATGCTGAGGCTCTTCTTGCCGGAGTTGTACTGGACCCAGTATGAGCTTTGCCTGCGCACGTAGGGGCCGTGGTAGCGGGTCTCCTCACCGCCGATCCTTTCGACCTTAATTACCTCCGCGCCCATGCGGGCCAGTACCTGGGCGCACCGCGGCCCAGCCTGATGCCTTCCCAAGTCCAATACCCGGACGTTCTCCAATGGGTGATTGAGGCCTGCCATAGCTGTGGACCTCCTTAAGGCTGTAGTGGCGCCATTTTACGACCGGCCTGTGCAAAGGGCAAGTCAGATGCAGTACACCGGGCGGGAGAGAGTCAGGGAAGGGAATAGAGAGCAAGGCCGGCTCTATCCCGGTCAGGAAGAAGTCCTCGCCCTTGAACAAGAGTGGCTCGCCTTTGACTTCCGCCTAGTGTTCAGGCGAAACAGTCGCCGACGTTCAGCCCGGCGGGCAAGCGGGGCGTGCTCAAGGCTCACGGGAGCTAGCTCAATATTCGACTCTCCGATATAAACATCTAACGCATGTTCTGCCGCCTCGCCGCCACGTGCCTCGATCACTATGGCGGCTTCCAGAAGAGTCGCTATCAACATACTCTGGCTGGATGCTCGTGCTATCGCTGAATCGTACAGATCTGCATCGGTTTCATCGAAAAGGGTTGCCACTATTGCCGATGAATCGACGATCACCCAGGAGCCCCGTTCATCTTACAAGTAGTCACTAATTTCGCCAGCCGATGGTCCCGCGCGAGGCGATTTTGCACAGCCCCTCGAAATCTCCCTCATTGACTGGAGTTTTTCTGAATGATTCGCTCACGCTCCAGACGTTCCTTGAGCGCGGACGCCTGGGGGATTCGAGCCGCTGGAAGGCGCCGGGTAGTATAATGACGCCAGCAAGGGCGGAGAAAAGGCAAAATGGCAGACACGACAAACATTCCCGCGGACGTGCAGACCGAGCTGACATCCCTGCGACGCAGGGTGGCCGAACTGGAGTCCTCGGAGGCCAGCCGCAGGCGGGAATGGGAGCAGCTTCAGCTCAGCGAAGAGCATTACCGTGCCGCCGTGGACAATGTGGCGGAGGCTATTGTCGTCAACGTGGGCACGAGGCGGGTCTTTGCCAATAATGCCTTCCTACACCTGCACGGGTTGAAGGACATCTCCGATGCCGAGGGGCTAGGCCTGGACTATTTCATCCTGCCCGAGGACCGACCACGGGTGAGCGAGTGGATTCTGGCGCGACAGAAAGGAGAGCCGTCGCCGGGAATCCACGAGTACCGCATTCGCAAGGCCAGCGGGGAAATGCGGACGGTGGAGGCATCAGCCGTGGCCATCAGGTTCGACGGCCAACCGGCTACCCTGGCGGTGCTGCGTGACATCACAGCCCGCAAGGAGGCGGAAGAGGAGGTCGTACGACTGGCCTCTATTGTCGAGTCCTCTGATGACGGAATCATCGGGGAGACGCTGGATGGGATAATCACAAGCTGGAACTCCGGAGCGCAGCGCATCTATGGATATCCCACCTCCGAGGTAGAGGGCAAGCACATCTCGATCCTGGACCCGCCGGGTGTGGAAGCCGACGTTCTCAACACTCTTGATACCATCCGCAATGGCCGGCACGTCGACAACTTTGAGACCGTCCGGCGGCGGCGGGACGGCAGGCTTATCGATGTGTCCCTGACTATGTCACCGGTGAAGAATGCCTACGGGGAGATCGTGGGCGCTTCTACCATCGCCAGGGACATCACCGAGCGGAGGCACGCGGAACAGGAGGAGCACCGGCGCTCCCAGGAGATGTCCACCCTCTTCTCAGTGGCCAACATCCTGGCCCAGACGGAACACTTCGAGGAAAAGGTCGCACACGTACTGGAGACCCTGGCCCAAATCTCGCAGGCTGACTCGGTGTCGCTGCGGGTACCCGATGAAAAGGAACAGGGGCTCAAAGCCGTGGCCGCGGCCGGGCCCGCAGTCCAGGACTTGCCGAGGGGTGTGTTGTCCTACACTGACAGCGTCTCCGGTACTGCCTATCAGCACGGGGACCCGGTAATCGTGAACGACTATCCCTCTCAACCACTGGCTTCGCCGTTAGGCATCGAGCGAGGGGTGAAGTCCCTGGCGGCGCTTCCTGTGAAGACCGGGGGCCGGACCATCGGACTGGTGATCATCTATTCCCGCGTGGCCGACTTTTTCACCCCGGAACGGATCAGGTTCCTGACCACCGTGGTAGGCGGGCTGGGAACCCTGCTGGAGAACGCCCGGCTTCACGAGGAACTGGAACTGAGAGCTGAGGAGTTGGCCCGTTCCAACGATGACCTGGAGCAGTTCGCCTACGCCGCCTCTCACGACCTCCAGGAACCACTACGAATGGTCTCCAGCTACGTGCAGATACTTGCAGAGGACTACAAGGGGCAACTGGACGAAAGCGCCGACCGGTTCATCGGGTACGCCGTCGACGGGGCGAACCGGATGAAGGGCCTGATCGACGACCTGCTGGCCTATTCGCGTGTGGGTACGCAGGGAGCGCCCTTCGAGCCGACAGACTTCAACACCATTCTGGAACAAGTCGTCTATGATCTTGAAGGGACCATCGAGGACTCAGGCGCGTCCCTGTCCCAGGACCCGCTGCCCACGGTAGATGCGGACCCAATCCAGATGTCCCAGGTGCTCCAGAACCTGATAAGTAACGCCCTCAAGTTCGGCGGCGAAGGATCTCCAAACGTCCACATATCTTCAGAACAGAGTCCTGGCGAATGGGTGCTGTCGGTACAGGACGACGGCATTGGTATCGCGCCTCATCATTACGAACGCATCTTCAAGATGTTCCAACGTCTGCATCACCGGTCAGAGTACGAAGGAAGCGGCATAGGGCTTGCCCTGTGTCACAAGATAGTCCAGCGCCACGGCGGGCGGATATGGGTCGAGTCGGAGCTAGGCAAGGGGTCCACCTTCTACTTTTCCATCCCCAAAGCCGCCCAAGAAATTAGTGGGGAGGTGTCTGAAAATGACGCTGGGAACTGCTGAAAATCCGATAGAGATATTGCTCGTGGAAGACAATCCCGCTGATGTCGAGTTGACCCGGCGACTCCTCAGCCGTGCCCACGCCAGGGTGCATATCAGCGTGGTAGAGGACGGCGAAGTTGCAATGTCCTACTTGCGCAGGCAGGGTCGTCACTCCGACTCGATACGCCCGGACCTAATCATCCTTGACCTCAACATGCCCAAGAAGGACGGCTACGAGGTGCTGGGAGAAATGAACGCCGCCCCGGAACTGCGGGGAATCCCGGTGATGATCCTCACGTCGACCCAGGCGGAAAGAGCGCGCCTCTACTCCTACGGGATCAACCCATCCACCGACCTGTGGGGCCTGTACCAGAAACCGATAGACGTCACCCGGTTCGATTCCTTGATAGACCGGCTAATCGCTTCCCCGCCGGAGTCCGCGTAGTGGCTGTGCCGGTCAACACTGCTAGCCATGGATCAACGGGCGGCTCCACGCCGTCCCCGGCGGCCGATGCAGGGCCTAACCTTGTCCTCCTGTACAGCAAGGAGACTATTGGGCGGGAAGTCGGTCGTCTGGCGATGGACATCAGCCGCGACTACCGAGGATTGAATCCCCTGCTCATCGGGGTGCTAAACGGGGTGTTCATATTCATGGCGGACCTCGTCCGGGCCATCGACATTGCCGTTGAGGTGGATTTCATCCGCGCCCAGAGCTACCTGTCAACCAACAGCACGGGAGACGTGCAAGTGTCTGGAGTGGAGCGCATCAATGTTCGCGGCAGGCACGTGGTCCTGGTGGATGACATCATTGACACGGGCCAGACTTCAGCACATCTCCTGGAGGTGCTCCGGCATGAGGGGCCAGAATCCGTAGCACTATGCTGCCTGCTTGATAATCCCACTCGCCGGACTGTAGATGTCGACATCGACTACCGAGGTTTGACCATCCCCAATAAATTTATCGTGGGCTATGGACTCGATCTAGACCAACGCTGGCGCAACCTGCCGGATATCTACACCGTCGAAAGATCCTGACCACCGGCAAAGATTGAAATGACTGCAATCCCGGATACCAACATGGATGTCCCAACCGCCCGAGACCTGCTGGCTCGGGCGACCGATCTTTTGCCGCTGCTGAAGGAGCGGGCTGCCCGCACCGAGGAGATGCGGCGCGTCCCTGTGGAGACGGTCGAGGAATTGCTATCCCGTGGCCTCTACCGCATCGGGGTCCCCAAGCGGTTCGGCGGCTTCGACGTTGACTACGGCCTGGCGTTGGACGTGGCGGCCGAGCTGGGGCGTGGGTGTCCATCTACTGCCTGGTGCTATTGTCTGTGGGCCGCCCATGCCTGGCTGGTGGGCTACTGGCCGCTGCAAGCGCAGGAGGAGGTGTTCGGAGACGGACCGGACGTCCTCTGCTCCAGCTCGTTGAATATTGGCAAGTCCGTACTCACACCGGTGGACGGGGGTTACCGGCTATCGGGACGGTGGGAGTTTTCGAGCGGGTGCGACTCAGCTAGCTGGATAATGCTGGGAGTATCCGGCATTGGCGACCGTAACTGGGTGCTGATCCCCAGGGGTGATTACGAGATTGTCGACACCTGGTTCGTCTCAGGCCTGCGGGGCAGCGGCAGCAAAGACATTCTTGTCGAGGACGCATTCATTCCGCCACATAGGGTGCTGGACGTTACCACCGCAGCCGACGGGGACTGGAGCGCCTGGGAACTGCACCGTCAAGCCCGCTACCGGGTTCCAATTCCCGTTTTGCTCGGCTGGGACCTAGTTGCGCCGATGCTGGGAGTGGCCCGAGGGATGATCGACGAGTTCACTGCCCGAACGATTGGAACGTCCGGCACCGGCAGGACTGCGGACTCTCCAGCCATCCAACTGCGGCTGTCCCTGGCCTCGGCGGAGGCTGACGCCGCCGCCGCGCTGCTGGCTGAGGACATCGGCGGGATGATCCGGAAGGCCGAGGCCGGAGAGCCGTTCACTATCCTGGAACGCGCCCGCTACCGGCGCGACAAGGCGTTCATCACCCAACTGTGCCTGCAGTCGGTCAACCGGCTGTTCGACCTGAGCGGCGGTCACGCTCTCTTTGACTCGGTGGCGTTGCAACGGTTCCACCGCGACGCCCAGGCCGTGGCGCACCGGGACGGGTTGATCATGGACCTGGGCGGCCAGCAGTATGGCAGGGTTGTTCTGGGGCTGGAGCCGGACTCGCCGATCTAGGCGGTTGTCGAAGTTCCGACCGCGGCCGTTTTACCGGTACAAGTTGGTCAGCCAAGCGAGTTTGTCGGGGCGGAACTCCTTACCTTTGAATCCGAGAAAGTCGGCTGAGTAACGGTAGGCGCGGAACACACGGTTGGCGTAGCCGAAACGGTCGTCATGCCCGAAGAAGGGGTTGGTGTATTCCCAGACGATTTCCCCCTCCCGCGTTATCTCGAACAACCTGCCGGTCATTCCTGCACAGACCAGCGTGTTGCCGTTGGGGAGCCGCTGCGCGCCGCTGATGAACGCGCTGAAGAAGTCCCACCCCGGCCTGGTCTTGTACTCCCACTTGATTTCGCCGCTGTCGGGTTCGACTTCTATAACCCTGGAGCCGGGCTGCGGAGCCGTGATGGAGTGCCAGCCGTTATCAAACAGGAGAATATGGCCATTGTCCAGCAAGGTCGGGTCGTGCTGGTGGCCGAGTTCGTCCTTGCCCCACTTCCAGTTGAACTTTCCGGTGGCCTTGTCCACAATTCCCACGGTGTCGAGAAGACGGAAGCTGGTCAGGATGTTGCCGTCGGGCAGCACGTTGCAGGTATTGCAGTGAGTCCATTCGTCCCGGTTGTGGATGGGACAGATGGAGTCCAGTTCCGGGTCCAGATACTCGTACCCGTGCCACTCCCAGACAGTTTCTCCTGCCGGATTAACCTCGCGGAAGTAGTCGCACCACAGCCCTTCGCCGTCGCCGGTGCCGGGCCTGCCTCCCCTGACCCTGTCGGAGATGTCCAGGGGAGTCCTCTCCCAACCCAAGACCATTGTGTTGCCGTTGGGCAGCCGGGTGAAGTCGTGGTGCATAGTGGGTTCCTCGTACTGCCACACTACTGAGCCGTCCCAGTCCACCTCCATGAGGATGCCGCCACGACCGCCGAAGGATGGCCCCTTGCCAGTGCGTCCGGTATGCAGGAGGTTCCCGTTCTCCAGAAGGTATCCATAGTCTCCGGGTTGGTAGGGCATCTGCCAGCGATGGACGAAGTTGCCCTGCATGTCTATAAGGTACACGTCCGTGGTCTCCAGGGGTGCGAAAAGGGTATACCCGTCGTAGGTCTTTTCGGGCTTGTACACCGAGAGTCCTCGTCCATGCATTGGCCATCACTCCTGGGTCGTTTCCAGTCTCCACGCCTCCAGTCGGGGCGGCGAACCTTGGGCATTCTATGTGGGCCACCTAGCTCCGTCAAGGACGGGTGTGAGAGTTAGCTGGCCTCATGCGAACGAGCCCGGTGAAAAGTCCTTTCAGGACACAATCTTGTTGACAATGCGAACTGAATTCAAGACAATTGGCCCAAGCCCCGGACACACCGGGCTGGTATATGCATGGCATCGATGCCCACCCGGCAAACGGGCCGAGTGGGCGCGGAGCCTTGGCGCACTGGACAAGACGGATATGGGAGGAAAGGCAATGTCCGAAAACGATATCGCCCTAATGGGCCACCTGATGCGGCGCGCCGGATTCGGCGCCACCCGCGAGGAACTGGAAGCGCGGGCGGCCAAGGGGTACGAGGCAACCGTAGAAGAACTGCTCAACCCCGAAGAAGCATCCGTGGACTACCTGGACCTGCAGCGCTACCACGGCTGGACGTGGAAGCCCGGCACTGTACAGGGAATGGGCGCCGCGGAGTGGATGCACAGCCTGATCAACAGCAAGCGACCCCTGGAAGAGAAGATGACGCTGTTCTGGCACCAGGTCTTCGCCACCGGCGTCTCCAAGGTCGACCACTATGATGAACTGAATGACCAGATCATCCTGTTCCGAGAGAAGGGGATGGGCAACTACAAGAAACTGCTGCTCGCCATGGCGCAGGACCCAGCCATGCTCTACTGGCTGGATAACAACGAGAACCACAAGGACGCGGTCAACGAGAACTGGGGCCGCGAATTGCTGGAACTGTTCAGCATGGGCGTGGGCAACTACACCGAAGTGGACGTCCGCGAGTGTTCCAGGGCCTTCACGGGCTGGACCATTACTCCCAAGCTGGCCAGATTCCCGATGGGTCGCTTCGACTGGTTCTTCGAGTACCGGGACGAGGACCACGACGACACAGAGAAGACCTTCCTCGGGGAGACGGGGAACTTCGACGGGGAGGACATCATCGACATCGTGTGCCGGCAGCCGGCCACCGCTGAGTTCATCGCCCGCCACCTCTATAACTTCTTCGTTGCCGACGAACCCCAGGTCCCGGCCTGGGCGGTGACCCCGCCCAACGACCAGGACGCCATCGAACTGCTGGCCGACACCCTGCTGGAGTCGGACTACGACATCAGGGCCACCCTCAGGGTGCTGTTCAACTCCGATTTCTTCAAGAACGCCCGCTTCGCCAGGCTGAAGAGCCCCACCGAGGTGGTGGTTGGCACCCTGAGGCTGGTGGGCGGAGCCGAGTTCCCGGCCCCCGGCCTGGGCGACCTCTCCCGGCAGCCCTGCTACATGGGCCAGGACCTGCTGAATCCTCCCAGCGTGGAAGGCTGGCACACCGGGGCTGAGTGGATCAACAGCGGTTCGCTCATGCGCCGGGTGAACTTCACCGCCGACCTGGTGGGAGACACGCAGCGGCCCGGGATCCAGGACATGATCCGGAGACTTAAGGAGCGGGGAGCGACCACTCCGGAGCAACTGGTTGACGGTTGCCTGGACCTGCTGGGACCCCTGGAAGTGGCCGATGAGAGCCGGAAGGAGCTGGTAGGGTTCGTTTCCGAGTCTGGCGACGTCGCCTGGGACACCGGGGAGAACATCGCCGCCGCCACCGGGCGGGTGGGCGAGCTGCTCCAGCTCATCGTCTCCCTGCGGGAGTACCAGTACGCCTAGGCATCACCCGGGAAAGTGAAGGCGGGCAGGGGAGGCCTCCCCTGCCCGCCTCTGGACATCAATCAGGAGTTTACCGGAGGTTAGCTGACAATGACCCAGTCGAACAAAGACCCGGTGGTGGTCGTCCTGCAGATGACCGGAGGCAACGACTACCTGAACACGGTGATCCCCTACTCCAATCCATTGTACCGGGACAACCGGCCGGTGGTGGGCGTGCCCGAGGGCCGGGTGCTGCCCATTGACGACAAGATCGCGTTTCACCCGGAGATGGGTCCCATCAAGTCCCTGTACGACCAGGGCAATGTGGCGGTGATCCACGGGGTGGGCTACGCCAACTCTCCCCGGTCCCACTTCCGGTCGATGGACATCTGGCACACCTGCGAGCCGGACAAGCTGGGTACCGAGGGCTGGCTGGGGCGGGCCACCCGGGAGATAGACCCGAACAAGGAGAACGTGCTGACCACGGTGAGCTTCGGGCCGTCATTGTTCCGGGCTCTGGCCCTGCCGGGGGTGCCGGTGGCCTGCGTGGACGACCTGGACAACTACGGACTGCTGCCGGGAATCACGGAGTCGCAGCAGCGCTCCCGGATACTGGACCGGTTCGCCCGGCTGTACTCGCCGGTGATGGGATCGTCTGCGGTGATGGACTACATGGGGCAGACTGGCCTGGACACCCTTGAGGGAGCGGACATCCTGAAGGAAGCGCCGAGGAAGTACTCGTCGACGGTTGAGTACCCGGACACGACGATAGCGGCGAAGCTGAAGGGGATATCGCAGATACACCAGGCAGGGTTCGGGACCCGGATCCTGTACTGCGACCACGGCAGCTTTGACAGCCACTCGAACCAGACAGGGATGCACGACAAGCTGTGGAAGGACGTGTCGGAGGCGGTTGAGTGCTTCTTCGACGACCTCAGGGAGCACGACATGTCGGACAACGTGGTGATGCTGCTGTTCACGGAGTTCGGGCGGCGGACCCACGACAACGGGTCTGGAACTGACCATGGGGCAGGCGGAGCCGCATTCGTGATCGGAGACCCGGTGAAGGGCGGGCAGTACAGCGAGATGCCGTCGTTGGAGGCGAAGGACCTGGAGCAGGGGGACGTGGTGCCGAACCACGATTTCCGGGGCATCTACTCGGTGCTGCTCGAGGACTGGATGGGGCTGGACGCCAAGCCGCTGGTGGGCGGCTCCTTCGAAAAACTTCCCTTCCTGGGTTAAGAAACAGAAGGACTGCGTCGCATAGACCCGCCGACGCAGTCCCATTGACCCAAAATAGGGTCTTATCCATTAGAAGTCAGCGGAGGACTACCATGCTTACGCGAACGGTGGCCGGAAGGACGTTTGACTACAGCCATGCTGTGGGCGGACGCTACATCGGCCAACCCTGCAGTCTGGCCGTCGGATCTGGCAACACGGTCTACGTGCTGCTGCGGGGCGGCGAAAACATCAGCGACGTGCCCTGGAACAGGACGGGCACTGGATCACGCGTAGCCCGGCTATCCATCCCCGAGACAGCCGGAGACGAAGAGTTCATAGGCGAGGCGGGAAGCTACGGCGACGGCGACGGCGAGTACATCTGGCCCACCGGGCTGGCACTGGACAGCCAGGAGAACGTCTACATTACCGACGAGTGGATGAACCGCATCACCATCACCGACAAAGAGGGCAAATTCATCTGCTCCTGGGGTGCAACCGGAACCGGGGATGGGGAGTTTGACGGCCCGGCCGGTATCACCGTGGACGCCGACGATAATCTGTACATCGTCGACAGCCGCAACCACAGGGTGCAGAAGACCACCAAGGATGGTAAATTCCTGGCCAAGTGGGGGTCTCTGGGCAGCGACACCGGCGAGTTCGATTCCCCTTGGGGCATCTGTGTGGACAGTGAAGGTAACGTCTACGTGGCCGACCACAAGAACGATCGCGTTCAGAAGTTCACTCCCGACGGGGAATACCTGGGAACCTTCGGAAGTTCCGGCACTGGCCGGGGCGAAGTCACTCGCCCCACTGATGTGGTGGTAGACTCCGACGGGGACGTGTACATTTGCGACTGGGCCAACGACCGTGTACAGGCATACACGCCGGACGGTGAGTTCATTACCACCTTCATCGGAGACGCGCAGCAGCTTGCGTTGTGGCACCAGATGACGGTGGATGCCAACACGGACGTGATCAAGGCGCGCCGTCGCGTAAGTACCCTCGAGCCGGAATGGCGCCTTGCAATGCCCCGGGCCGTGGCATTTGACGAGGCCAAGAGTCGGCTTATGGTGGCGGATACCCAGCGCGGGCGGATCCAGATATACAACAAGCTCAAGGACTACCTGGAACCCCAGTTCAACCTGTAGCAACCAGCGTGGGAACCCGGAAGGTGGATTTCCGCCTTCCGGGAGATGACAGGTTAACGAATCGCGTCCCCGGTCAGGCCGAAGCGGCAACTGGCCGGGGACGCGAAACTTGTAACTCCGGAGCACGCAGACGTGGACTTGGAATCAGCCCGCAAGTACGTCGAGATGGCCCGCGAACGCCCGGACATTACCTGTGCGGACGTGCCGTTGGAGATTTTGGAGGCGTCGACCGACGACGACAACGAGCCTTCTCCATTCATACAGGAGTTCCTTGAGGCCGGGCATCGCCAGTGGCTTATCCAGACCCAGGGCCGGGTACGGAAGAGCGAACAGATGGTAAAAAACGCAGTCGTCGTTCTGTGGGTGCGCACTACCCGCCTCTACAACAACCGCAGCCTCAATCGACCTGACCCGGACGAGGCCAAACCTTTTTTCAGCGACGAGGGCCTGTACTAATCAGCAGCCACGAGGTCCAATACCTCGCCGAGGGTGGATATGCTGACTCCGGCCAGTCCTCGCGGTCGCCTCTTCTGGTATCGTATGGCGCCCGGATCAGGACCGCATCCATGCCTACCTACGAAGCCCCGGTCAACTCCCCGCTACCGCCGTCACCGATGTAGAGGCAGTCCCTTGGAGTGACTCCCAGGTGTTCGCACGCCAGCCAGTAGATCGGGGGTCGGGTTTCCTCAGTCCCACTTCGCAGGACAGCACGGCCGCGTCGACCAGGGGAGCCATCGGAGTATGGGGCCAATTCACAGCGTCTTCGAGGACGCAACCGCTTATCAGCCCGATCTTGTGCCCGGAATCCTTTAACCTGACGAGAGTGGCGACGGTGTCAACGCGCGGGGAGGCAAGCCCGGTGAAGTATTTGAGTCGGATTGCCACAGCCCGGGATATGCCATCTGGTTTCGACGAAACACCAGCCCGGTGGCATACGTGCTCCAGGTAAGCTTGCATAGTAGGGAAAGATCCCGTGTACCGCTCGTCCTCCGTTGCGGACCATGCTGCCCGGAACGCCTCCATGCCAATCTCCAAGGCCGCCGCCACACTCTCCATCATGCCATCCCAACCGGCACCGGCGTCCGTCCCCTTCAGGTAGGATGGATTGTCCACAAGCGTCCCGAACAGGTCGAATATAACTGCTTGGTATCTCATACGTACTGCGTCAAACCTTACCGCCTCAGGCGACGGCCGCCGTCTGTGCTTTTGCAAAGAACCTGGACGCCACCTTGTCCACGAAGTTATGGCCCATGATCTTGTAGCCCTCGGCGTCCGGGTGCAGGTCGTCGGGCAAGAGGTGCGCCAGGTCTGAACCGAACAACTCCAACCCGTTGACGCAGTGCAGGTTGGCGTCGCCCCGGTCCTTGATGGCCTGGACCGCTTCCGCCACTTCTTGCCGCATGTCCGCCAGGGTGAACTCTACAGCGTTGCGAGTGGTCTCCCTGGGCGGTGAAAAGATGGGGGATATAACCACGAAGGGCGTGTCCGGGTGCTTCTCCCTCACGATCTGCACGAACCCGATGATGGCCGACTGGAAAGTGCGGATGTTGAGGCTGCCTGACCCGTAGATGTTGATCCCTGCCTTCATGGAGAGGAAGTCCGCAGGCAGCTCTCGAATCATTCGGGCGATCATCGGCTCCAGGTGGCAGTTGCCGCCGTAGCCCAGGCAGGTCAGGTTCAGGCCGTGCTTGCGCGCCGCGACCGCGGGCCAGGTGAAACTGGGACTCTCGGCGGTACGACAATGGGTGATGGAACTGCCATAGGTGACCCACTTGGGGCGCGCATCCTCGTATGGCCTGATGGTCGCGCCGTCTGATATTTCCAGTCCCCGCAGCCGGAACTCTCCATGCTGGGGCAGCCAAAGCTCAAGCAGATTTTCCCCGGCAGGCAGTCCGTCAAACGCGAAGCCGGTCTGGCCAGCAAGGCTCACCGAACCGTGCAATTCCCCGTTGCAGTACAGGTCTATGGCGCTGCACTCCTCCACCGGCTCCACCTGACCGGTGATGGCCGTCGTGTCGCTGTGGCAGGAGATTCTGACGCCAGCGGGCATGGCCGCGCGCTCGCGCAGAGCATGGGGCGGGAACAGGGCAAGCTCCTGGTAAGGGATGCGCCAAGGCATCCTCCAGCCGTTAGTATCATTGAATGATATTGCGCCCTGCCAACTGAGCCTTGGATCGTCGGGGCGTACCTGTTGGGCCATGTCGTTATCCTCCTAATGCTGGTCTAGGGCTACATAGTACCAGTTTAGCCATATACCCAACCGCGTTTCACGCTGATAACGAAAGGGCCACGGTTCAAACGCCGTGGCCCCTTTTTGCTGTCCTATGCTTGCCTTAAGGCCGCCGCATTTGGCCCAATGCCCTAACAGTCCGGCTCTATCTGGCTCTGGTCTTTGGCGATGATTACCGGGTTGTCCTTGAAGGTCTCAACGGTCCCGGTAACGCAGATGGTCTTGCCCTTATAGAACTCCCGGAAGTCTTCGGGGAAGTTCTTGCTGTCCTCCCGCCAGATCAACACGGCGCTGCCGCCGGGGGTCTCGAGGTCGGAGACCATGGGCCCTGCGGTCATGGCTGCGGCCCCCTCGAACAGGAACAGGGTTGGTTTGCCGGCCCCAGCCCCGGTGACGCGGTAATAGTCCTTAACTTTGCCCTGAGCAGTAATTTCCTGGCCCAGGTGCTGCGCCATCTCTACGGCGGGAATGTAGCCAGCAGCCGTAGCCGCTGCCATCTCGGCTGCAACGTCAGCCTCGGGAGTGGCGGTAGCAGATTCCTTCGCGGTCTCTGCACTCCCATTCCCTCCACCGGCGCTCGCACTATCCCCGCTGGATGGGGCAGAACTTCCGCAGGCGATAATAGCCGGGGCGGCTACCAACGATATCATAGTCAACAGATAGGCCAATCTCACTCTCATACTTCACCTACTTCGGCCTATTCTAAAGATGCGGCCCTGCTTGGGGCCCTGCTTCCTCAAGTATGGTCGTCGGGGGGGCAATGACGAGACTTAGTCGGTCCCCCGCAGACGGGGGTCCAAGACATCCCGCAAGGCGTCTCCCAGGACGTTCCAAGCGAATACTACCACGAATATGGCTAGTCCGGGGAACACCGCCAGCCACGGCGCAAGGCTAATGTACTGCCGGGTCGCGCCGCTGAGCATCCCGCCCCATGACGGGGTATCGATGGGGCTACCGACACCCAGGAAGCTCAGGCCAGCCTCTGAGATTATCGCTCCGCCTATATAGAAAGTGAACACGACGAGGTAGAGAGCGAATATGTTGGGGATGATGTGCTTGAGCATGATGCGCGTGTTTCCCGCACCCACGGCCCTCGCCGCCAAGACGTAGTCCATTTCCGTAATGGCAAGGGACTGGGAGCGAACGATGCGGGCCGTGCTCGGTATGAAGGCGACGGTCAGGGCGATAATCACGTTATTGACCGATGCGCCAAGGGCGGACATGATGGCGATTGCCAGAATCAACCCCGGAAATGCCATCATCGCGTCCACAAACCGTTGGACGACCAAGTCCACCTTTCCACCCAACTGGACGCTGGCCACGCCTACCACCAAGCCGATGGAAGAACCCATGAGGGCGGAGAGGACTCCCACGTATAGGGAGACTCGCGCCCCGTGGACTATGCGGCTGAATACGTCACGGGCCAGGTGGTCGGTGCCGAACCAGTATTCCGCGGAGGGATTGGAATATTGGTCTCCCGTGGCCACGTTGGTCCGGTATGGATCGTGGGGAGCCAAGTCCGCAGAGGCCGCTACAAGCACCAAGATAATTGCAACCACGGCCCCGAACGTCCCCAGGGGCTTGCGGGTTGCGAAGAACCTGATGCTCTGCCAGACCGTGCGCTTGGGCCGCAGCGTGGCGAATACGCCGGGCTCGACCTCAACCCTCCCACCTGCCTGGACGGAATCGCTACCTCTATCTAAACTCATCTCTTCTCTCGCCCCGCTTGAAAGCGTCCAACTTGGAACATTGCTCCACGCCGCCATGGCAGCCGACACACAGGCGGATGGTCCGCACCTTGGCCAAACAGGTTAGCTGTAGCGTATGCGTGGATCCAGCCATGCGTAGAGCAGGTCGGCGAACAGGTTCATCACCAATACCGTGATGGCTATCATCAGGACCACGGCCTGAATCATGGGGTAGTCGCGGTTACCAATGCTGTCAATCAGGAGCTTGCCCATGCCGGGAACCAGGAATATGGTCTCGATGATGACCGTACCTGAAATGAGACGTCCCAACTCGAACCCGAAGAGGGTGACCACCGGCAGCAAGGCGTTTCTGAGAGCGTGACGGTACACGACTACCCGTTCTGCCAGGCCCTTGGAGCGGGCGGTGCGTATATAGTCCTCCCGCAGAACCTCGAGCATGGCCGACCGGGTGATACGGGCGATGAAGGCCATATTTGAGGTTCCAAGGGCGATGGCGGGGAATATCAACTGCTGGAAGTTGGTCCACGGGTTGTCCCAGACCTTTTCGTAAGCCAAGGGCGGCGCCCACTGGAACAAGAGCACCAGGAAGAAGATGGTCATCACCGCAACCCAGAAGTTGGGCAGGGCAATACCGAGCAGGGTGATAATCCTGGCCGCGTAGTCAGAGACACTGTCCTGCTTTATCGCTGACAGCACCCCCAACGGCACCGCGACGATGGATGCCAGGACCAGTGACATGAGGGTCAGTTCAACGGTGGTGGGAATCCGGTCTTTCAGGTAGAAGGTAACCTCGGGCTTACCTTCATAGAAGTAGGACTGGCCGAGGTCTCCCTTGAACATATTGCCGACCCAGGAGCCGTACTGGACGTAGATGGGGCGGTCGGTGCCGAGCTTGGCCCGCAGTTTCTCCAGCTTTTCCACGGTCAGGTTATCGGCTGCGCCTTCCTCCCCCTCGCCCAGGATCATGAGCGCGGGGTCTCCCGGCACGATACGCATGATGACGAACACAGCGACCGTTACCAGGAACATAGTAGGGATGAATAGAAGCGTTCTTTTTGCTATGTAGGTCTTCATGCGGCTGCGCCTTTACATTCGAAGGGTTGCCCGGTGGTTGATTATGCAGGGCAGTCCAAGCCGAGCGGCACGCCAGCTTGGACTGCCGAAAAGCGTTGTTATATGGGGTGGGTTAGCAGGCGGGGTCGCACCAGATGTTCTCCCACTTCTTGTTCCACAACTCGAAGTTGTAATTCTGGATGCGGTGCTCCAGTGGATGGTTACGCAGGCCCCAGTAAAGCGGGAAGTTGGCACTGCCCTCTTCCTGGGCGATCCTGGCCATTTCATGGACTATGGCCTTACGCTTTTCCAGGTCGGACTCTTGCTGTTGCTCGTAGTACAAGTCCTCAACCTGAGTGATGGTCCAGAACTTGCCCCTGCCGCCACCCATCCACTGGGGAAGGGTGCCGCGCACCCATTTGACCATCAGGGAGTCGGGGTCGGCGAAGTGGAGCCCGTGGCCTTGAACCATCATCTCGAAGTCCCCGGCCCAGTAGGCGTCGAAGCCTGCGCCGGCTTCCATAACGCGGATTTCAATTTCCCAGCCGAACACGTCCTGCAACTGTTCCTTGACCAGGACGGCCCGGTCCGGGTAACCGCAGCAGTTGCGGGCCGTAAGCTGGATGGGTACGGATCCCGTAATGCCGGCTTCAGTCAGCAGACGCTTAGCCTCGGCTATGTCGTCGGGGTGTTTCTCTCCGTTCAGTTCCCGGTAACCGGGCATATTGGCGTACTCTTCGGCAGAGCGGCTGAACCAGAAGCCTTCGGGAATCATATAGCCCATCAAGTCTTCACCGCCGCTGACGGCGTTGATAATGGGCTGGCGATGCAGCGCCAAGTGAATGGCTTGGCGAACATTGGGGTCGTCGAATGGGGCCTTGGTGGTGTTGACGGTGACCGCCTGCCAGCCCGTCGGCCCGCCGTAATGAACGGTGAGGTTGTCCATCTCCTCGTCCAGTTTTTTGGCTTCCAGCGTCGTCAGATTGGTGATCCAATTGGTGGTGAGGATCTGGCCGGTCTTGTAGGCGGCGATGGCCCGGCCCGCGTCGGTGATGATGAAGTGCTTCATCCCGTTTATGTAGGGTTTGCCGGGCTTCCAGTAGTCCTCGTTCTTGGTGTACTCCACGGAGACGCCGCTGATGTAGTCCACGAACTTGAACGCTCCAGAACCGTTGATGGCGGTCAGGTCCCTGCCGCCCTGTACGATTCCGTCCTCGATGACGGTCTTGTAAGACTGTACCGCGTTGGTCTCGACGCCCAGCGCGGCGAGGAAGGCTGCCGCCGGGAACTTAGTCTTGATCTCGACGGTGTAGTCATCGATTTCCGTGGTTGCGCCGGAGTCAACATATAGCTCGGTGTTCACCGTAGACGATGTTGACCGTCCTTCCAGAATCTCAAACTGGTCAGGGTTGACCATACTCTCCATGGCGAACCAGATGTCCTTGGAGGTGACGGGGGTGCCGTCCCACCACTTGGCGTCCTGGTTCAGATGGAAGGTATAGGTCATGCCGTCGGGGGCCACCTCCCAGGACGTGCAGAGGTCGCAGCGGATGTCTGTGGTGTCTGCGGTCTCGGGGTTGTACTCCACCAGCAGGTTCATCATCGGGGAGAGGGTCATGTTGAGAATCGACGACTGGTGGACCAGCCGCTGCCGCACGTCGGCGTACTTCTGCATGTTAATGAAGCCGCCGGACTTGGCGGAGGTATCTGGAGTGGCGGTGGGTCCGGGAGTAGCGGTGACAACCACCGACACTTCCTTGGGAACCTCCTTTACCACCTCCTTCACTACCTCCTTCTCAACCTCTTTAATCACTTCTACCTGTACTTCTTTGGTGACCTCTACCTGTTGCACGACCTCCTTGGGGACTTCCTTCACGACCTCCTTGACCACTTCCCTTGTGACTTCAACCTGTTGGACGACCGGCTCGGCAGGGGCTGAGCCGCCACAAGCAGCGATCAGTACCACAAGTAACGCGACCGACGTAAGCGCGATCGCCCGGGGTCGGGTGAACCACCAAGATGACATGTTCTCTCCTCCGATTGTTACGATTTGGGCCTGCCGAATTTACTGAATCGCTCCGTGACATCCTACGAATAAGATCCCGTGGGCGATATCTTTACGAATTACGATGGTCTATCATCGAGAGATAGAATCCTCCGCTTAAGGGATTATGTGTTTTCGAGATGTTCCGGACAAGTTTTCAGGATTGCTTGATGCGAACCTGTCGGAAAGCGTGTTGAATATAGACGCTGGATTTGTAGCTGTCAATACTTGATTCCTGCCCCTGCAAGGTTCCGTTTTAGGTGGCCTCAACGCGCTTCCACGCTACGGTCTATCCCGGCAAGAGAGGGATTTATTGGCGGTGTCGGGAGCGAAGTTATGTTGAGTACGACGATTTCCGATGCTCCGAGGAATAGGAAAGGCCCAGCGGGAGAATAATTCCCGCCGGGCCTTTGGTGTGTCCCCGTCTGCCCGTTCCTCCACGAAGCGGAATATGCCGTCGGTCTTACTTGCCCCGCTCCCACATGGTTTCCAGGATGGCACCTGGGGACATGGGAAGCTTTTCCATCCTTACGCCTATAGCGTCGTTGATAGCGTTGGCGATTGCGGCCATCGGGGGCACCAAGGGAACCTCGCCAGTGCCCCGGACGCCGAAGGGATGGCCGGGGTTCGGGACCTCGATGATTACCGTGTCCATCATTGGCAGGTCGAGGCTGGTGGGCATCCGGTAGTCCAGGAAGCTGGAATTCATCATCTGGCCCTGGTCGTTGAAGTAGTATTCTTCGTTCAGGGCCCAGCCGATACCCTGGACCGCGCCACCCTGCATCTGTCCCTCGACGTAGCTGGGGTGGATGGCCTTGCCCGCGTCCTGGAAGCTGGTGTAGCGGAGAATGTCAACTTTTCCGGTCTCCGGGTCGACCTCTACGTCCACGATGTGGAGAGCGAAGGCGTTGCCTACACCTCCCGGATTGGCGGTGGCCCTGCCTACTATGGGGCCGCCGGTGCCGTTCAAGCGCCGGGCCAGAGATTTGAAGTCAGTGCGTAGCTCCGGGTCTCGCTTGTGCTGCAACACCCCGCCGTCGTACTCGACGTCATCGGGCTCGACGCCCCAGATACTGGCGGCGCGCTCGACCATCTGGCGCTTGATGTCCACTCCCGCTTCGTAGCAGGCTGTGCCCATCTTGAAAGTGACGCCGCTACCACCCGCACCGGAGCTGTAGCCGATGGAGTCGGTGTCCACGACGGCCGGCTTGACCTCCTCAACAGGAATGCCGAGCACCTCTGCCACGTGCATCGCCATGGCAGCCCTGCTGCCGCCGATGTCGGGCGAACCCTCAACCAGGCTGACGGTGCCGTCGGGGTTAACGCTGGCCACGGCGCTGGCCGGGCCGCTCCCGTTGAACCATGCCCCCGCGGCAACGCCCCGGCCCCGGTTGGGGCCCTCGACGGGTGTAGCCAGATGGGGGTGCTGCTGGGCGGCCTGCAGGCATTCCTCGAAGCCGATGCGGCGGAAGACCGGACCCGTTGGCTGCCGGGTGCCTTCCCTGGCGGCGTTGAGCATCCGGAACTCCACCGGGTCCATGCCGATCTTCTGACATATTTCGTCGATGACCGACTCGGCGGCGAATGCAGCGGCGGGCGACCCCGGTGCGCGGTAGGCCGCAGCCTTTTGGGTATTCACCACCACATCAACGCCTTCGATGTAGGCGTTGGAAATGTCGTAAGGGGCGAGCATCGTGCGGCACCCTGAAGGCACCGGGGAACCCGGGAATGCCCCCGCCAGGTAGTACAGATGCGCTTCGGCGGCAGTTATCTTGCCGTCGCGGGTGGCACCCATCTTCATCGTGATGGTGCTGGCCGACGTCGGGCCGGTACCCTCGAACACTTCTGTCCGGGTCATGGTCAGCTTGACCGGCTGCCCGGCCTTGCGTGCGAGGGCAGCAGCCACAGGTTCCAGATAGCAGCCACCCTGACCCTTGCCGCCAAAGCCGCCGCCGATCTCCATAGGTATGATCTTGACCTTGGAGACGTTGACGCCCAGCACAACCGAGGTGTGGTCCCGCAGGGCGAAATGACCCTGGCTGCTGCCCCAGATGGTCACGCTGTTGTCGGTGGTGTTCCATTGAGCGGTGGCCGAATGAGGCTCTATATACCCCTGGTGTACCGCCTTGGTGGTGAACTCGCGCTCGACGACAACGTCAGCATCAGCGAAGCCCTTTTCGAGATCGCCGGCCCGGAACTCGAAGCGATTAGCTACGTTGGTGCCACTGTCCTCGTCCCCCCACCCGCCTGCCCTGGCGTTGGGACTGTTCCCCGTGATCAGACGCTCGTGGAGTACCGGCGCGCCGTCCCTGGTGGCGTCCTCTAGAGTCAGGACGGGAGGCAGTACTTCGAAGTCCACATCAAGCAGGTCCAACGCCTGCTCTGCGATGTGTTGAGATGTTGCCGCCACCGCCGCGACGGCGTGGCCCCGATACAGCGCCTTTTCCCTAGCCAGGATGTTGCGGGCATAAAACCCGTAGTTGACGGTGCTTCCTTCTTCCTGATCCGCCACCGCCGCCGACACTTCGGGGAAGTCGTCCGCAGTGACAACGGCCTTCACCCCGGGCAATGCCAATGCGCGGGTGGCGTCGATGCTCTTGATCCGCGCGTGTGGGTGTGGACTGCGGTACAGCTTGCCGTAGAGCAGGCCAGGAAGCTGGATGTCTGCGGCGTACCGCGCCCGCCCCAGGACTTTGTCCGGGCCATCGTGCCGGATGGGGCGCGTGCCGACCACATCGTATTCGCCGGTGGCAAGCACGATGTTTGGCTTGTAGTCCAACATATTCTCACTCCTTCCGTTTCAAGTTTGACTTGAACCTCGCCATCTGGCGGGGCAGGGTGCAAACCGATACCCGCCTTCATTACGCCTACATATTAACACGGTCGACGGGAGAATATGCGCAGCCGCCCCTTACTGTCGGGACAACCCTTTTCCGGTATCACCCCCGTATTATTGCTCTTGATCGAGTGAGGGTTTCCCTGAACCAGCGAGGCTGGGCGGGGGGTGGAGGAATTGTAGATGGGTCAAAGGGCCAGCTTGCCGGGATTCATAATGTTCCCGGGGTCCATGACCCGCTTCAGAGTGGAGATGACGTCGTGTCCCGTTCCCTGTTCCCGCTTGAGCAGGTGGTTCAGCTTGACTCCGACACCGTGGCAGTATTCCATCGTCCCACCCATGTCCTGTGCCAGGGTCAGGATTTGGTCGACGACACTCGCCAAACGCTCCCGGATGTCGTCACCAGCGGTCTCGTCGGAGCGGAGCATCATTGAGAATAGCTCCGGGCGGCTCCAGATACAGTATTCCACGACCCGCACGCCAGTGCCTGCCATGATCTCCCTGCAGCGGTCGCGGTACTCCAAGACCCGGGAGATGGGCAGGGCCATGTGCAGGTAGTCGAAACCCCGGCCTCCTCCCCAGCGTGCCCACCGGTCTCGTCTTGGACGGCCCAACAGCGTCCGCTTGTAGTTCTCGCCGGACTGGTGGCGGAAACGCCAGTAGTCCTCCGCCGGCCCGGGCCCGGTGGGGATGCCTCCAAACTCGGCACATACCCGCGTCCAGCGGGCTTCCTGCGCCTCCACTCCTTCCCTGAAGCCTTCGAACAGCAGATAAAGGGTTGTCCCGGAGTCGTCCTCGGTCACGTCCAGAAGTGTAGGACGCATCCCGATGGCCAGCAACTCCGCGGCGGCATCGAATCCACGGTCGAAGCTGTCGAAGGAAGCTGAGGTAAGCACACTCGATTCGGGCTTACGGAAGACGCGGACAGTGGCTTTGGTGATTATCCCGAATGCTCCCTCGCTGCCGATGAACAGATGGTTCAGGTTTGGTCCGGACGAATACTTGGGCACGGGCCGGGTCTCCAGCACGCTGCCGTCGGGCAGCACCACCTCCAGCGCCACGACCTGGTTGCCCATGGGTCCGTGGGCGGCGGCCATGTATCCGACGCCGTTGGTGGAGATGGTCCCGGCGACCGTGGCGATGGGCACGCTGTAAGGGTCATGCCCGAACATGAGGCCAGAGTCTTCCAAGTGGCCCACCAGATCTCCGACCACCACCCCGGCCTCTACCGTGGCGGTCAAGTCTCTCGGACTGACCTCCAGAACGCGGTCCATGCGCTGCATACTCATCACCAGCCCGCCCCGGAGGGGCAGTGCCCCGCCCATGACCCCGGTACCGCCGCCGTAGGGTACGATGGGCATCCCCGCCGTCACTGCGAGCTTGACGATCTCCGAGACCTCCCCGGTGGAGCCCGGGAGCACCACGGCGTCGGCCAAGTGGTTGAAGGCGTCCTCTGCGCCGAAGGCCCGCGACGGGGTAAGGGCGTCCCCGGAGTAGCGGTCAAGGTCGTAGTCGCTGGTCAGGACGTGTTCTTCGCCAACTATTTCGATCAAAGGGCGAAGGGTCGAAGTTTCGAGCATGGTCCTCCTACCGGGGTATTCGCCGGCCTGGAACGGGGAAGTGTCCTGCGCCCGCGAGTGTGAGCCGTCTCCACATCATACCCTCTCCGTCGCACGAGCTACGCTGTCGGACTATGAGGGCGGTAGTTCGGGGTGAAGAGTGAGACGGAGAACCTTGGGGCATTACTGCCCGGACTGGAACTGCCACAGCGTTCCCTGGGGAGTATCCTCCAGGGTGATTCCGTGCTGACTCAGTCCGTCACGAATCTGGTCGGCCAGGTCGAACTGCCGGGACTTGCGCAGTTCGCTCCTGGTGGCCAGCAGCAATTCGATGAACGGTTCGACGTTCGCGTGTTCGGAGGCGCCAGACCTGCGCCCGGCGAAGGTCAACCCGAGTATCCTTCCCAAACGGCGGAGGCAGTCCTGGGCGTTCCCGACGTCTCTCTCGCTGTTATTCCTGTTGATATCCCGGGCCAGGTCGAATAGTGCTGCCAGGGCGCGGGGAGTATTCAGGTCGTCGTCCATCGCTGCCATGAAACGCTCTTCGTATGAGGCAACGCCCAGTGGTTCCCCCGAGCCAGTGCCATCGTGTTCCAGCGAGCGCCGCAGCCGGTCAGCGCTGCGTTCCATCGCGGCGGCCCCTTCGTCGCTGTAGTTCAGGGGACTGCGGTAGTGGGAGCTGAGGAAGTAGAGGCGCAGCGAGTCCGGACTGTACCGATCCAGGGCCTCTTCCACCGATACCAGGTTCCCCAACGACTTGCTCATCTTGTCGTCGCCAAGCTGGAGCAGTCCGTTATGGACCCAGTAGCGGGAGAACGGTTCGCAGCCTGAAACGGCTTCGCTCTGGGCAATCTCATTCTCGTGGTGAGGGAACACCAAGTCCTGCCCGCCGCCGTGTATGTCCAAGGATTCGCCCAGATATGTCATGGCCATGCTGGTGCACTCGATGTGCCAACCCGGCCGTCCGGGTCCCCATGGGCTGTCCCACGCGGGCTCACCAGACTTCGCCCCCTTCCAGAGGGCGAAGTCTCCGGGGTGTTCCTTCTGCTCATCCACCGAGATGCGCGCCCCGGCAATCATGCCGTCCAGCGTCCGGTGGCTCAACTTCCCGTATTCCGCGAAGCGCGTCACCCGGAAGTTCACGTCGCCGCCGGCAGGGTAGGCAAACCCCTTTTCCACCAAGCCGCGAATGGTCTCGATGATTGGACTGATCTCCTGAGTGGCCCGGGGATAGACGTGGGCGCGTTGTATCCCGAGGGCGTCCATCGTATCGAAGAAATCGTTGATGTACCGCTCGGCCAACTCCTCGGAGGAGACACCCTCCTCAGACGCCCGCTGGATTATCTTATCGTCGATGTCCGTGAAGTTCTGGACGTGGCGGACCTCGTAGCCCTTGTGTTCCAGGTATCGCCGGAGGACATCGAATACAACGTAGCTGAGGGCATGGCCGACATGGGTGGAGGAGTATGGAGTGACTCCGCAGACGTACATCTTGACGCTCTTCCCGTCGCCCGACGAGAACTCACGCACGTCTCCGGTCAGGGTGTTGTATAGCCGCATCACTCTGAGATCAGCGTCGCCACTGCAAGGGCGGCGATCCCCTCTTCCCGGCCCACGAACCCCATGAAGTCAGTGGTGGTGGCCTTGATGCCGATACGCTCCGCGGGTAGGGAAAGGGCTTCGCTCGTCTTCTCTCTCATTGTGTCAATAAAGGGGCCAAGCCGAGGCTTTTGCGCGAGTATTGTAGCATCCACGTTCGAGATGCGCCAACCAGAACGGGCCACCAGACCGCCGACTTCCGTGAGCAACAGCAGGCTGGATATGTCCTTATATTGGGGGTTGCCCGAGGGAAAGTGTATGCCCTTGTCGCCAAGAGATCCTGCGCCCAGCAGCGCGTCCATCATTGCGTGAACCAGCACGTCGCCGTCGCTGTGGCCAGCCAGGCCAAGATGGTGAGGGACATCCACACCGCCGACGACCAACCGCCTGCCCCCGCTCAGGGGGTGCGCGTCGAAACCTATGCCGGTGCGGATGTCCAGAGAGACTGGCCCCAGTCCGCTAACCGGTTTGGGGGTTGGCGGATACCCGGCCTCTCAGGAGCGCTTCCGCGATGGCCAAGTCGTCGGGGGTAGTTACCTTCAGGTTGTCGTATGCGCCCAGGAACATCTTGACGGGATAACCGAGGCTTTCCACCATCATGGCATCGTCGGTGACGTCGGAGGCGCAGTTCCGGTGCGCGTCCATCAAAATGGGGTAGCGGAACACCTGGGGTGTCTGCGTCAACCAGAGGGTATCCCTGTCAGGGGTGTTCTGGACTGCCATGTCTGTTGATACGACCTTGATGGTGTCCTTGCAGGGTACGCCGGCCACCGCCGCCCCACACTCCTGGGCAGTGGCAAGTCCGCGGCGGAGCATCTTATCGTCCAGGCAAGGACGAGCCCCATCGTGGACGATTATCCACCCGCATCCTGCCAAGGCTTCCAAGCCGTTGAACACCGAGTCTTGGCGGCGTTCTCCACCGGGACAAACCTGCACGACCTTACGGTATCCCCGTTCGCTTACCAGCTCCGCACCCTGTTCCAACGACCTGGCGTCCAGGACCAGAGCAATCTGGTCTACCGATGGGCAGCGGTCCAGTTGGTCTAGTGAGTATGCGACCAGAGGCAAGCCGAGCACCGGGGCAAAAATCTTGTCGATGCCGCCCATTCTTGTGCTACTTCCGGCGGCCACGACCACTGCTCCGACTTTTGGTCCGGCGTCGCAAGCCCCGCCCGAACTGGGTAACAACGACATCTGCAGGTCAGTTGTTCTTGGGCTGGGCGAATATGATGCGCCCAGCTGCGGTCTGGAGCACCCTTGTGACTACCACGTCGTGAAAGGCGTTCAAGTAGCGTCGGCCTCCCTCTACCACGACCATTGTGCCGTCGTCCAGATAGGCCACACCCTGCCCGGCCTCTTTCCCTTCCTGCACGATGTGCACCCGCATCTCTTCACCAGGGAGCACTATGGACTTGAGGGCGTTGGCTAACTCGTTGACGTTCAGCACCTGTACGCCCTGGAGTTCCGCCACACGGTTGAGGTTGTAGTCTGTGGTCAGAATGGGGGACTTCATTCCCTTGGCCAGCCTGACCAACTGGGAGTCCACTTCATCACCTGCCGCCACCCCTACGTCCAGGACTTCCATCGGTACCGAACTGTCCTTGCGGAGCCTGCCCAGGACCTCCAGTCCCCTGCGACCCCGGTTGCGCCGTAACGGGTCGCTGGAATCGGCGATATGCCTGAGTTCGTCAAGGACGAACCTGGGCACCACCAACTCGCCTTCCAGAAACCCAGTGATGCTCAGGTCGGCGATCCGCCCATCGATAATGGCGCTGGTGTCCACAACAATGCTGCCGTTACGGGAAACCTTGCCTGTCCCATTGGTGTTTTCCAGAGCCGGAATTATGGCCTGCATGTCGCGGTTACGGTGTCCGCCGATCCACGCCCCCAACAGCCCTAGGCTGATGCTCACGATTGTGGGAATACCCCATCCCATCCACCCATCCAACCGAATATACAGCGGGATGGAGATAAGAGATGCAATGATCAGTCCAACCAGCAGCCCGACAACGCAGGCGACCAGTGTCGGTCCGGGAATGTCGCGCAGGAAATCTGCGAATTTTCGCCACGGATTAAACATCAGATACGGCGCTATTATTGCCCCTACCGGTATCCCGGCCAGTGTAAGGGCCAGTCCCCAAGGCAGAAGTTGCCCTTCTTTGGAAGTAAAATCCGATACGACTCCGCCCAGCCTCCACCCAAGGAACGCAAACCCTCCAGCCCCAACCACCCTGAGTGTCCACAGGCCAACCATGAGCTTCTACCTCCTTACTGGCAGCGCTCAATCCCCACTGGAATCCCGCAGCACAGGTGGCCATCTGGTCTTTTAGAGACTCTCTCAGCGTTAGAGTAACATAATCCATACCACGGCGAAAGTTAGTGCTCGATTCCTTCTCGGGCGAACATAAGAGCCTGGTTGTAAGGAGTGAAGTGGGGGTACTGGAGGCGCCCACGACGAGGGCTGTTCCCTGACGTTACGTGATCTGGTCACGTAAATGAGAGACCTGCAGCCTTCTCCTTATGGCTGCTGGAGTCCGTTACGATCCTATCCTTAAGGAGGCCGGGGCATGTTCTCAGGAGTACGGTTGACAGGAATGTGTACCGGACGGACTCGGCCCGGCCATGGAGTGCAGGAGCCGGGCGCTACTCGCTCTCGGTCCAGTCCGGATCGAAGTCGTCGTCTTGCTCCATCCCATTCTCGTCGTCGTCATCGTCGTCTAGATCGTCGTCCCGAGTGTAGCGAGCCAGCGCCTCGCTGAGGTAGACGGGGCGCTCATCCCTGGTCCGGATCGGGAAAGAGCAGACGTTCTGGAGGCTGCGGTGACGGAAGGTCTCCCAGATAATGATAGATATATCCTGACCCCGGACTCCGACGGCTGCGCTTTCGTACCGGTTGCCGCCGTAAATCAAGCGCAGGAGACGACGGCCCAGCCTTGGCTCGACCTGCCCCAAGTACTCATCGTCCCGCGTGTAGACCTTGATGGCGTCATTCTCCACTACCAGATTGAGGGGATCACTAGGCGCGACCCTGGCGGCTACATGGGGCCCGGCGGGCTTAACCAGTGCGGTCGTGCCCGACTTGCCGCTCTCCTCGATGAAACGCTGGGGTGTGCCTGCGACCTTGCGGATATTCCTGTTCGGGACCGGCGCACTCTGCAACTGTTCCAACCGGGCTAGGTTCTTCTTAGCTATGCTGTTGTACGGGGCGATGCGAGTCACCCGGTCCAGAACGTCCCTGGCCTCGTTATACTCACCAAGCTCCATCAAAGCCTTGCCCAGCCGGTTCATAGCCTCCACGTCATTGTCGAAGGCCTCCAGAATCGTCCGGTTCAGGCTGGCTGCCTGTTCCCATTCTCCATTCAGAGCCAACGCGACTGCGTCACGGCTGAGGTTTTTTTTCGCGTTCGTGTTTACTGCTGATCCAATCAGCTCCGCACTCATCCTCTCTCCACCAAGTATTCGGCCCGTGGGCATCTCCAGTCACAATTTCGCGCTTCTCCTCAACACGAGGAAGCCAGCGAGCGGGCTTATGTTTGCCGGGACACCTTGTTACACCATTGACACACCGCCGGTCAATACTTTTTGGTGCGCATTCCGGGGAAAGATTTCCGATTGGTTAGCGATGTTCGGGGTTCAGAGCTTTCCGGTGTTGCGGTGGCGCCAGCGCATCCTCAGCAGGTCGAGGCCCATCTTCAGGGCGTCGCGCACAGGCCGGACTTTGCTGTGTTCCCGGTAATACCAGTCCACCCCGATCTCCCGTAAGGTCATGCTGGACTTGCGGGCCAGATACAAGACCTCTACGTCGAAGCCGAAACCGTCCAGGGTCTGTGCGCCGAACAGCAGGGAAGCTGCCTCTCCCCGATAGCACTTGAACCCACATTGGGTGTCCTTGAGGCCTGGGACGGCAAGCAACCGCACCATCAGGTTGTAGACCCGGCCCATAACATGGCGCCCCTCGGGCTCGCCGATACGCCTGCCTCCCTCCCCTTCTCTTGACCCCAGCGCCACGTCCACGCCTTCCAATGCCGCCTCCAGCAGACGTTCAACCTGCTCGATGGGTACCGAGAGGTCGGCGTCGCACATGAGACGGAACCGGCCCGTGGCGGCCAACATGCCCTGCTTGACCGCGCCACCCTTGCCACGGTGAGGGAGAGTGAGCAGCCGGATATTGGGACACCGGGCCACGTATGGGACGATCAACTCCCTCGACGTATCCACGCTGCCGTCATCGGCCAGCACCAACTCCCAGGGATGGGCGAAGCTTTCAAGATAGGCCAGCGCCTGGTCAAGAGTGTTCTGAATGCGAGGTTCTTCGTTGTAGACAGGGATGACGACTGACAGGAAGACGGCTTCGTCCGCCAAGGCGTCCTTAGTTGTCCTCCTCTAGCTGAAAGCCATGGTGGAGCAGTTGCACCGCCTCGCCTAGCTGGGACTCGTCGATGATGCAGGAGATGCGAATCTCAGAAGTGGTGATCATGTCAATGTTGATTCCGCCGTCTGCCAGGGCACGGAACATACGCGAGGCATAGCCGGGGGTGTTTTGCATCCCAGACCCCACGATGCTGACGGAGGCCAGGGAGGAATCGGTGATCACCCCGGCAGCCCCCAGTTCTCCCAGTACCGTCTCAACCTGCCGCAGCGCTCCGGGGAGATCGGTGCGGCTGACTGTGAAGCTGATATCAGTGGTCCGGTCGGCGCTGGTGTTCTGAACAATGGTGTCCACGTTCACTCCCACCTGGGCCAGCGGCTCGAACAGCGCGGCGGCGACTCCCGGGCGGTCGACGACCGAGCGGACGGTGATTTTGGCGACGTTGGTGTTGCAGGCTATACCGGTGACTTTAACTCTATCTTCCACGGGGTCCTCGTCTGGCCCTTGGTGAATCAAGGTTCCGGGGGTTTCTTTGAAGCTGGATGCAACGTAGATGGGGACGTTGTATACCATCCCTAACTCAATTGACCGTGGGTGCATCTTCGCGCCATAGCTGGCCAGTTCCAGCATCTCCTGGTAGCCGATCTCCTCCAGCTTTCGCGCGTCCGGGGCCAACCGTGGGTCGGCAGTATAGATACCGTCAACGTCGGTGTAGATCTCGCACCTGTCGGCGTCCATGGCGGCGGCCAGCGCGACGGCAGTGGTGTCGGACCCGCCCCGTCCCAAGGTCGTAACGTCCAGATCATCGGTGACACCCTGGAAGCCGGCGACGACGATGAGTTGGCCCTTCTCCAGCTCCTGCCTGACCCTTGCGGTATCGATGCGGCTGATACGGGCCTTGCCGTAGGTGGTGTCGGTGTGGATTCCCGCCTGCTCCCCGCTGAGACTTATGGCCGGATAACCCAGGGTGCGCAGGGCCATGGTGAGGAGGGTACAGGACACCAACTCGCCGGTGGAGAGCAACAGGTCCATCTCCCTGGCGTCGGGCTGAGGCGAAACGGAATGGGCAAGGTCGATGAGCTCGTCGGTGGTGTCACCCATGGCCGATACCACGGCCACCACGTCCGCACCCAAGTCCCTGGACCGGGCGATGCGGGATGCCACGTTCTTGATTCTATCGGCGTCGGCTACCGAGCTTCCACCGTATTTCTGCACAATCAGGGACAAACCGGAAGTCTCCTATTGGATTTGCTGGGGTAAGTGGAATCTCCCCATGGGAAAGTACGGTGAGGCGGAAATGGATGGATTCTTCGCGGCGGTCAGTTCTCCCAGTCAACCACATGGGCGCCCATGACAGCGGGTTGGACCACCTTCAGCGTTCCCTCGACGTTGGCCTGCCGCGCTGCCTCGGCCATTTCGTATGCTACTGTCATTTCCCGCCCCTTGGTCAGGGCCAGAACAGTGGAGCCGCTGCCGGACAGGAACACACCCAATGCGCCGGCGTCCCGAGCCGCCTGGAACAAAATCTTCATAGCCGGGAACAGCTTTTGCCTGTAGGGCTGGTGCAGCTTGTCCTCGGTGGCTACGGACAGGTACTCCGGATGGTTGGTGGCCATGCCTGCCACCAGCAGCGCGGTGCGGCCCACGTTGCTTACCGCGTCGCCCAGCGGCACTGTTGCGGGCAATGCAGCACGGGCATCGGCGGTGGCAATGCGACGATCTGGTATGAACAGAACGGCATGGAGCTCCGGCGGCAGCGCGATGGGAGCAGCGTATAGCTGCTGCTGGTCGGTGACCACCAATTGCAGGCCGCCGAGCACCGCCGCGGCAACGTTGTCGGGGTGACCCTCGATGGTAGCCGCCATTTCCAATAGTTCGTTGGGCGTGAACATGCGAGAGCACATAGCGTTGGCGGCGGCCAACCCCCCGGCAATGGCGGCGGCGCTGCTGCCCAAACCGCGGGCGAAGGGTATCTCGTTGCGGCAGACCAGCCGGACCGGCGGCATCTCCCTGTCCGCCTCGTGGAAAAGGAACGTCATCGAGCGATACACGAGGTTGGTACCGTCGTCCGGCGCTTCGTCCACGCCCTCTCCGATCACATGAACCAGAGGGTCGCTGTCATTGCCGGAGTTGACCGGGTGGACTTCCAGAGTGTTCCAGAGGTCAAGGGCCATCCCCAGGCAATCGAATCCCGGTCCCATGTTGGCGGTGGTTGCCGGGGCCATAACGCGAATGCGCGCGGTTATTGAGGTAGCGTCTGCCATTGCAGCCAGTCCCAGGGTATCAGCCCATTCTACCCGGCAGGGGCCGGGTCTACGGTACGGGCCAGAACCCGCTCGAACACGAATCGGCCCAGGTCCTTGTTTTCCCGGAAATCGAACCCGGTTGTGCCACTGCCACAGGCGATGATGGGAACACGGTCTTCGTGCAGTGACCCGTGGGACCGGAGTGAGGCAGGAATCGAAACCTCCCGCGGGTCGCCGAAGACCACGTCGGGAGCGCCAAGAACCATCAGATCACCTGTGCGTTCCGGCATCAGGTGAAACTCCACTGCGGCCGCTTCTTTGGGCAGGGCGCGGTCAACGCCATCAAGGGCCCCGAGCACTTCCACCGCTACGTCCCGGTCATGGTCGTCCAAGTACACGTAGATACATCCTCCGAGGTTGGAGTGGTGAACGGTGTACATGTCCTTGATTATTGGGACAACCTGGGACTGTATACCGTGGTTCTCCAATTCGGAGCGGAGGTCAATCATCCTGCTCTTGGCGGACATGCCATGGTCCGCAGTGACCAGCAAGTCAAGATCATCCAGACGGTCTGCAAGTCTGCCGATGGCCCCGTCAATCAATGCGAGGTGCCGGGACGATTCGGGTTGCTCCGGGGCGTAGGTGTGCATAGCGTAGTCGGTTGTGGCGAGATATACGAGGTCGTAATGCTCCCGCTCCAGGATGCGATCCGCCGCGTTGATCACCCACTCATTCACTTCCAGGGAGTAGATTGGTGGAGGCTGTCCGGCCAAGGCAACCACCCACTCAGGTGCGTGCTCCGACGAAATGCTCAAGGTTGCGCCATCACCGAGCAGACGGCGGAGCTTGTCTTTAGCGGTTACCAGGAGGCTCCGCGCACCCAGCCGCGACGCTCGTTGGAAGATGGTCTCGGCCTGGATGAACTCCCCGGACTCCATGTATGTCTCGACACCCTCGTCGCGGTTGTACCAGTAGTTGGAGGTGATGCCGTGGGTTTCGGGGTAGCTGGCAGTAATCAAGGAAACGTTGTTGACGTTGGTGACTGAGGGCATCATCCCCCGTCCCTCGTTCATCAATCCACCGGATGCCAGCGCCAGCAGATTTGGCATGGGACAAGCCGCCAAGTATTCGGGTCCGAACCCGTCGATCATAATCAGGACAGTCGTCTTGCCCATTCCCTGCCTCCGAGCGCTTAGTGATGGGCCGCCAGGTTCCGGATGTACGGTGAGATATTCAGCTTAAACTGTATCCTAACCAGGGATTGTAGGCAAGGACAGCGGGCGGGGTCTCGTCATTGACCTTCATGGTCACGCTTGGCCAACACGGGGTCGCTCGAAGGCTCGTCCCACGAGGGACTGCCCGGGACCTGAGGGTCAGGGCTTGCAATGGACCGACTGGCCCTTCTCTGTCTGACTGGAGCGGGCGGCTTTCAGGTAGTCGAGGGTGAGACGAGGAAGCAGGTAATTCCTGCTCACGCTGGCGCGGGCTTCCCTGCCCATGCGAGTGTTGAGGTCCTCATCGCGGAGCAACTGCACTATGCGCGCTCCGCACTCCTGCGCGGAATCCACCAAGTAGCCGTTGATCCCGTCCTGTATCTGCAGCCTGATGCCTCCCACATTGCCGCCGATCATTGCCTTGGCCTTCCACATCGCCTCGGTGACGGTAAGCCCGAACCCCTCGCGGGTAGACTTCTGGATGACGACTCGCGATGCAGTCTGAAAGGCGTTCACTGCTTTGGAGACAGAGCAGGGAAGGTCGGCGTGGGCATAGAGATGAACGTCCGGGTCGTCCCCCGCGTAGTCGCTGACGCTGGCGACCATCGCCTCCGCCTCCGGGTCGTCGGAGGCCTGTATTAGCCCGAGCAGGGCCAACTGGAGCCCCGGGATATCCTGACGGGCCAGCCGGTAGGCATCTATGACGCCCCAAGGGTCTTTCCAGGCGTCGAAGCGGGATACCTGAGTTATCAGAGGCCGAGATGGGTCGATGCCCATAGCAGCCACGATATCCCATGCCTCGGACTCTTCCAGGGCCACGTTCTTCTCGTTCAGGGGGTCTATTCCCGGTGGCGCGATCACGACAGGCAGTGCGTCCCGGACCTCGCGCGGCACGTAGTCGTCAAGGGAGAACACCAGCCGGTCATAATGGAAGAACAGAGGGAGAAGGTTGTCCATCACTCTCTGGTTTGGAGACGTCAGGTCGATGTGTCCTATCCATACCCACGTAGAATCCGGTTCCCTGGTCATGAGTTTGGCCAAAGGAAGGAGCTGTGGGTCATGGACGAACCACACGTCATTCCAAAGGTGGTCTTGCTCGAAGTCCCGGGCCACGTCCTGGATCGCTCCGTGGTAAGTGTCCCAATCATCATCGGAGAGTGAGCCGGGAGCGCCCTGGAGCATGTTGTGTATCAGCTTGGTAACCCTGAAGAAATCGTCCTGCGGCTTGATGACAATGCGTTCAGTCTCAATACCCAAGGAGTCCATGAGCGGGACCATTGACTGGAGGATTTCAGCGACGCCGCCGCCGGTGGCGGTGCTGTTGAGATGGACAACCTTCATCCCCCTCAAGTCTTCGGCTATGCCGGTCAATTCGTTCGCCATTTGCTCAGAAATGAAGGGCACGTAGTCTTCGAATGCGACGGGTGGATGGTCGATTCTGAAGTACATCTAGGCTTGAAATCTCCCTTCAGGAACGTGGACCCTCTGCAATGCCAGGAACGGGACGGGCGCGGAGGACCCGCGTTGGCTTGGTGAAAATGGCACGCGGACAGGCAATTGATCCAGTCCGGGGCAGCAACCATAATCGCGCATCAGGGGCAGGGTTGCAACGCATTTGGCTGCGACGTTTGGCGGTTAGCGGGACGGAGCACAGAAGGCTGTTCGGTCGGATGGTTGAGCTGGGCGCTAGAGGCTGTGGATTCCCAGTTGGCGTGGGCAAGCTGGCCGAGCAGTACAAGAGGGTGGGGGCTATTCAACGGTTACGGACTTGGCCAGGTTGCGGGGTTGGTCCACATCGCACCCGCGCAGGACGGCAATGTGGTAGGCGAGGAGCTGCATCGGTATCGTGGCCAACATGGGGGATAGGAGTTCCCCGCACCCAGGCATGTACAGCACTTCGTCCACCTGAGAAACAATCTCCTTGTCTCCCTCGGTTGCCAGGGCCAGCACCATACCGTCGCGGGCCTTTACCTCCAGGATGTTGCCGACCATCTTGTCATAGAGGCTGTTGCGCGGGACCACCGCCAAGGTCGCCATTCGCTGGTCAATCAGGGCGATCGGGCCGTGCTTCATTTCGCCGGCGGCGTAGCCCTCAGCGTGGATGTAGCTGATTTCCTTGAGCTTGAGGGCACCCTCCATTGCGATGGAGGCGTTGATGCCACGGCCCAAGTAGAGGAAGTTTTGATAGCCGTTGAAGCGGCGAGCCAACCGCTGGTACTGGGACGTGTCGGTCAGCATGTCTCCCATAAGGCGGGGACACTGGGCCAGTTCGTCCACCAAGCGCCGGACCTCTTCCGCGCTCAGGAATCCCCTGGTCTGGCCCAGGTACGCGCCCAACAGGCTGAGCACCGTAAGGGAGGCGATGAAGGTCTTGGTGCTGGCGACGCCTATCTCGATGCCGGAGCGCATGTAGAGCGCGCCCTCGGCCAAGCGCGTGGTCTGGCTGCCCTCCACGTTGCAGATGGTTACCAGCCTGGCGCCGGTGCTGCGGACCATCTCCATCGCGGCGACTGTGTCGGCGGTCTCACCGGACTGGGCGATGGACACCACCAGGGTATGCTCATCCAGGAATGGGTCGCGGTAGCGGAATTCGGAGGCGCTTTCGGCCTCGGCGGGCAGGCCGCCCAGTTGCTCGACCAGGTAGCGGCCGACCTGGGCGGCGTGAAGGCTGGTGCCGCATCCGATCAGCACGACCCGCTGGAAGGACTTTACCTCCTCCTCGGTGAAGGGCATTTCAGCCAGGTCCACCTTGCCGTGCTGGAAGTTCACCCGGTTGCGCAAAACGCTCGCGACGACCTGCGGTTGCTCGTAAATTTCCTTGAGCATGAAATGGCGGTAGCCGCCCTTGTCGATCAGCACGTCCTCCGGGGACACCGCCTGCAGCCGTTTGTCGATGAACCTCCCATCAAGGTCCCGGTACTTCACCCCTTCCCGGGTCACCTGGGCCGTTTCCCCAGAGTCCAGGAAGCCGACCTTGCCACCTACTCCAGACTGTCGAAGGATGGGCAACATGGCGGGAAGGTCGCTGCCCACGATTCCCTGACCGTCCTGGTGGGCAACTACGATTCCACCGGCGTGTCCCAAGCGCATTGCCCAGATGGTGTCCTGGCAATCCTGACAGGTGGCGGTGATGGCCTGGGACCCCTGGACGATGCGGCCCATCCTGAGGAAGGCTTCCTCGAAGCAGAGCCCCTGGTCCATCCCCTCCTCGATAATGTGGGGGATAACCTCGGTATCGGTCTCGGAGACGAACTCGTGGCCCGCATCCTGAAGACGCGCCTTGAGACTGGTGAAGTTCTCCACGATGCCGTTGTGGACGACGGCAATTCGGCCGCGGCAATCGGTATGGGGATGGCCATTGTCGAAGGATGGGCGTCCGTGGGTGGCCCAACGGGTATGGCCGAGACCCATGTTCCCGTGCAAGGGCGCAGGAGGCATTCCCTTCCCGTTGGCAGTGGCAAGGCCGTCGACTTTGCCCACCGTCTTGCGGACCTGCATGACGCCCTCGGCGTCCACGACGGCGATACCGGCACTGTCGTAGCCCCGGTACTCCAGCCGTTGAAGGCCCTCCAAGATTATGGGCCAGGCCTGGCGATCACCTACGTATCCGACTATTCCGCACACGTTTCTTTTATCCGATTGGAGAGGTTGCGAGCGAAGTCCTGAAGAGTGGCGGCGGCTTTGCGCCGCACTAGCGGTTGCCCCAGTTCTCCCAGCTTGCCCATGAAGGCAACGTCGGTTGAGATGGACACTCCAGTCTCCGATTCTGACTGCCGGTCCAACTGCATGGTCAAATCCGCTTTGACGGAACCGCCCACCTGCCGGTCCGCTGCCTCAACTTGAAAACGGGCCTCACCACGTTCCCGGTCCTTCTCCAGGAGTTGCACAGTCCCGGAGAAGCGGAGTCTCATTGGGCCGACCCGTACCTGCATCCTGGCGTCAAAGTACCCATCTTCCCTGATGGTAACCTCATCTACCCCTGGGACCAGCACTGCTGCCGTTGGTATCTCCATCAGCAGGTCCCATGTAGCGTCCCAGTCCGCCGGAACGACGCATTGGTTTTCGAGCTTCAATCTCCTGCCTCTTGTTCTCCTGCCTCTTGTTCGCTTCCTGCAAGTCCCAGCTTTTTTCTATCCGACGTTGGCCAGGGCCCGCTCTATGGCGCGGCGGGTGAACACTTCCGCCATGTCCGTCTTGTACTCCGGCGAACCGCGGAAGTCTTCCAACGGGTCCACCGCCTCCCTGACAGCCCCGGCGCAGGCGCGGATGTTGGAGTCGGTCAACTCTTGCCCCTGCAGCATCGACTCCGCATCGACAGCACGCACAGGGGTGACTCCCACCGAACCCAGGACTATGCGGATGCTGCGGCACATGTTGTCCTCAGACGGCTCAACCAAAGCGGCAACGGAGACGGTGGCATAGTCGTCGGCAGTGCGGGGGAGAAACTTGATGTAGCAGGAACCGGAGCCTGGAGGCGCGGGCGGAATGGATACGCTGGTCAGGACCTCTCCCGGCTGGACATCGGTCTCGTAGTAGTCGATGAAGAGCTCCTCCACAGGCAGGACGCGCTCGCCTTTCGATGAGCTCATGGTCACAGACGCGCCGAGGGCAATGAGTGCAGGGGGAGGATCCTGGTTTGGGTCGCCATGCACCAATCCGCCGCCGATGGTCCCCATGTTGCGAATCCGGGGTGTGGCGACGCGGCTGAACGTCTCGGCGACCAAGGGCAGAGTCTCGGCGATGATTGGGTCGGTCTCGATGCGCCTCTGGGTGCAGAGCGCCCCGACGCGCACCGAACCGGGAGCGCCGTTTTGTTCATATCCCGCCGCCGCCCCGATTCCGCCTCCGTCGAGGGTGATGGAATCGAGGCCGGTTACCCGGCGCAGGCTGATGACGTGTCCGGGCCGGGAGAACCGGTGCTTCATCTGCAACACCAGGGCGGTGCCGCCGGCCATCACACGAGCATCTTCCCCGTGCCGGTCCAGGAGATCGAAGGTCTCCTCCAGGCTGACAGGGCTGTGGTACTCGAAGTCGATCACCGGGCCTGTTCCTGTAGTGTCCGAGCGGCGTTGATCACCGATTCCAGTATCCCGTAGTAACCCGTGCAGCGGCACAGGTTGCCCATCATCCACTGGCGGATTTCGTCCTCAGTGGGCGTGGGGTTCACGTCCAGCAACGCCTTGGCAGCTATCACCTGGCCGGGGGTGCAGATGCCGCACTGAAAGCCGCCGTGGTCGATGAAAGCCTGCTGCACAGGATGAAGTCGGCCGCCCTCGGCGATACCCTCGATGGTGGTTATTTCCGCTCCGTCGGCGGCCACTGCCAGGGTAATGCAGGATGCGACCATCTCTCCGTCGAGCAGGACTGCGCAGGCCCCACATACGCCGACGCTGCAACCTTCCTTGGTGCCCGTCAACCCCAGATCGTACCGGAGAAAGTCCACCAGCAGACGCCTCGCCGGGACCTGCTGCTGGTAGTCGGTGCTGTTGACTTTCAGGCTAATCTGGTAGTCCATTTTCGGTGACGCACACCCGCCTGCCCTGAATAGGCCAAGGGTATAGACGAGGCCAATGGTATACTACGCGGTATCTTATGACAAGCGCGATTTGAGACTGAGACGAGGGGAGGTCAGCCATGCCCAACCAGAACGGCGGTCATGCAACGCAGCACGTAGGCAACACCATCTTGATGGTGATGATGGACGTGGACCCAGAAGATGAAGAGGAGTTCCACCGCTGGTACAACCAGCAGCACATCCCGGAGCGGCTGGAGATCCCGGGCTATGTGAGCGCCCGCCGGTTCAAGCTGGAGAGCGGGGATGACGGGATGCTGAAGTACCTCTGCATCTGGGAGATGGACGACTCAAGCGCAATGGAACACGAGATGTACAAGGCGCAGAGCGCCGATCCGACGGCCCTGTACGAGCGCGTCACCAAGACGGTGAAGGCACGGGCGCGTGCGGTGTACCGGCAGATATTCCCCGAGACCGGGGCCTACGAGGACAAGTCTGGCTTCCACCCACGGCACCAGGAGATTTCTGCCTGAAGCGCCACGTCCATCCGTCTGAGCCACCCCCGGAACGCGGCGCGTGACGGAGTTCCTTGTCCATAACTGGGGCAGTCTCACCAGCCTGGCCGGGCTTGTGGTCTCGGTCGTAGGGCTTGCATGGGCGATACGAGTTGCCCGACAAGCCCGCACGGCAGCCCGCGCCGCTCAGGATGCAAGCATCGAGACTCGGGCGGCGTTGGGGCAGACTTTGAGCCTGGTGGACATTCAGCGGGCGATTTCGCTAATCCGGAGCATCCAAGAGGCTCTGAGGCAGGGAGCAATGGGATGTCGCGGTCGCACATTGTCCCAGCCTGAGCGCCATGCTACACGATATAAACGTGAGCATTACCATGGGGCACGAGCGGGACTTCCCGGTAATCCACGGTGCCGTAGCGCAAATCAGCGCGATCGAATTGCTGATCAGTTTGCATGGTGACAATGGGCCGGATTCTCGGAGTGTCTCTGAATGCCAATCGCAGTTGATATCTATTCGCAATGCCCTGGAAAAACTTGCAAGCAGTATAATGTTCTCCACCGGGCCTGAAGGTGAATAATATGGTAGACATGATGGAGATCGCTTCCAAGCTGACTCAGCGGACTAGCGAACACCGGATTACCTGGAAACCCACTGCAGACCCGAATTCATTTGCAGCGGTTGTCGGGAAACTGAATATCATAGTCTGGGCGGAACAGGCGTCCCGGTGGGACCCGCCCAAAGCCCGCCTTGAAGTGCTCGACGGGAAAGGGGGGCGAATCGCTTCGGTAAAGCATGATAGCTATGGCCCCGGCGCCGAACAAAACCCCGAACTCGTTGAACTGTATGAGGCGGCCAGGGGTGCCGCCCTGAACGTGGATGAACAATTGAAGGAGCTTTTATACACGCTCGATTCAGACGATGATTTGACTGGATCAACCAGCACGGCCTAACCCGCCCGTGTCCAGCGGAGCAGGCCGGGGATGTCTGTTACCTTTTCCAGTTCCCACAGGTGGGCCAGCAGGCCGTTGGCCCGGCTGTCGGGCAGGACCCCTTCAGCAAGGCCAAGGAATTTCTGGCCCACTTCATCGTCCGACAGGGGGTTTTTGTAGTGGCCCTTGTGGTAGGCGACCTGTGAGGAGAAAGTCTGCCCTGACCCGGTGACTACCTCAAGATCGCAGAGCATCGCCTCCGGCGCGCGCCGGTTGGCTTCCTCCGAGACTTCCACCTTCACGCGGCCTGTCAGATCCATCAACTGCGGGTTGTCCAGGTACTCATCGCCGAAGTGCTGCTGCCCAACCGTGCCGTACATCAAGGCCACGGCGGCGGTGTAGGGCATCGAGTGATCGGCGGTCTCGCGGTTGGCAGGACGCCACTTCTCAGGGTCTCCGGCCATGATGTTAACAGCGGTCTGCAAGGTGCGGACAGTCACGGAGGCGATATCTGACGGGTCGGGCAGTTGCTCCCGCACTTCCAGCGCCGCCTGGGCCACCGTCTGGGAGTACTGGCCCAGGGGAAACCGCTTGATGCTGCATTCCATTATCTTGAAGGGCTGGTCTTCCCCTCCGAAGGTGTCAAGCGTGAAGGGCTGTCGCGTGACCGCCTTGAAGTAGCCGCCGTCTCCTTCGAAGATGGGAGACGGGCCGGTCAGTCCCCGCTGGGCCAGCATGGCAGCGAAAACGGCGTTGCGGCTGGCGTTGGCGTAGGCGCAACCCTTCCACATCGAAACGTCTCCGATGCGAGTCTGGTACAGGGCCAGGTTCGGGGCGATGCCCAGGTTCAGGGCCTGTACGGTCTGATCCCGGGTCAGTCCCAAGGCAGAGGCGACGCCCAGGATGCTGGCGATGCAGCCCACCGTGACGTGATCAAACCCGCTGGGCTTGATGTCCACAGTGTCGCAAATGCGGCAGAAGGCCTCGTAGGCCAACACCGTGGACGCAATCAGTCCCTGGCCGCCGGAGCCGCCAATCTCGGCGGCTGTGAGAGTCGCGGCGATGCTGTCGCTGGGATGTCCGGATTCCCGGCTGGTGTAGCCGTCGTTGAAGTCGAGGTAGCGAACCGCCACGCCGTTGGCGAAGACCGCGAGGTCGGGGCTGGTTGACTGACCGCTGACGAGGATGGTTGCCGGCTGGGTGCAGGTTACAGTGGCGGCGATGTCACGGGCTATCCTGGCTGGCTCACTGTCATACCCTCCCAACGCACAGCCGAGGGTGTCGATGATCATGCGCTTGGCCTGATGGACAATCTCCCCCGGCAGGTCCTCGAACCTGAGGGAGGCAGCGTAGTCGCTCAACTGTTCCGCGATGGTAGACATGGCGCACCTCCGGGTGAATGAGGGGACACAAGCGGGTCAGGCGGAGGTCAGGTGAAGTGGGGCATCACCTCTTTGGCGAACAGTTCTATGCAGCGCATCAGCTTTGAGTGTTCCTGGTTGCCGAAGGAGAAGTTGCAGCCGAAGTATTCCACTCCTTCCCGCTGCAGCGCCTTGATCTGCTCCACACACTGCTCGGGAGTGCCAATGACGGCCCGGCGGTCATACAGGTACTCGTAGCTTGGCGGCAGCTCGGAACGGGATGCACGGAAGGCGTCGATGCTCTGGTAGACCTCGCTGCCCATCTCGAAGGTGCGCCGCCACTGGATCATGTCCTGGGTCCACTCCATGCCAACCCTGGCCCCTTCCCGGGCCTCTTCCTCGGTCTCGGCCACGTAGCAGTAGCGGAAGAACGGTATCCGGGAGATGGGGACGTTGTGGCCTGCATCCTGGGACAGCTTTTCGTACCTATGGCACAGGTCCAGTGCGTCGGCAGTGTCCAGAACGACTCCCACCATGAGAGGGTGCCCGGCCCTGGCGACAAACTCCAGCGTCTCCACGGTGCGCGTGGCGGCCAGGTATATGGGAGGGTGAGGCTTCTGGACCGGCGGCGGGGTGAGGTTGGCCCGATTTACACGGTAGTACTCTCCCTCGTGGGAGAAGTCCGGGGTGGTCCAGAGACCGGTCATCACCTTCAAGCTCTCCTGGAAACGGCCCTGACTCTCCCCCCGGTCCACGTCGAAACCCGTGTACTCGTAGCCAGCGGTGCCGCGTCCCAATCCTACGTCCAGACGTCCCCCGCTAATGGCATCCACTGTGGCGGCGTCCTCGGCCAGCCGGATGGGATTCTGCAACGGCGGGACCAGGACGGCGGTGCCAAGCCGGATGGCGCTGGTAACGGCGGCCAGATGCCCCATGAGCACCAGCGATGACGAGCCGATGCCGTACCGGGAGAAGTGATGCTCTGCGAGCCATGCAGAGTGGTAGCCGAGTTCCTCGCCACGACAGACTTCCTCAACCGTGTTCTGGAGGACCTGCCGGGGGTCGGTCCCCTCCGGCCAAGGGATATGCGTGAAGAGCGCGAATTTCATGGGCGTTCCTCTCCGGCGCTTGTCGAGCGGTCCTGACCGGCCCTGTCCAGCCCGGATGGTGGATTGCGGCCATTATTCCACACATTGCGCACCCTCGTAACCCCGGGCGCGCGCAGGTAGCGTTACGTGTCAGGAGGGCTGGTCATCCAGGGACGGCAGGCGGATTCCGGTCCCCGTTTCCACCGGGTCAAGCATCGCGGGAACGATGGGAAGGCCGGGAATGAGACCCTCCCCAATCAGGCAGGGTGCAGGTTCTACGCTGTTGCGCCTTCTGCCAAGCCCTGACCCGGCAAGGAACCATTGGCCAACTGACGCCAGTAGTCCATCTTCTGCCAGTGTTCGATCAGGTCCGACAGACCCAGGCCGGACGAGCCTGAACCGTCACTCTTGCCAGCGTTCTCCATCCCGCGTTTCATGGCGCATATGGGGACCGGGTCTTCGAGGGTGCGGGGGATGAGCCCGCGTTCGGCTGCCCTGGGCAGCAGCGCACGCAGGACTTCGCGGGCCTGGGGAAGGACGCGGCGTTCCTGCAGGCAACGACTCAGGTAGTTCTGCAGCGCCGTGAGGTTCCGGGCGTGGTGCCCGCGTTTCGCCATGCGCTTGAACAGTACGGAGGCCCAATCGAAGGGGTCCTTCACAGGGCCGGACTTGGGGTTGATCAGGGCGTCGGAAACCTCATCGCAGAATTCAGCGGTGACTTTGTCGAGTCGGTAAACCTCGACTTCGGTTGCGTACTTGCGGAGGAGGGCTTCAATCTGGGACCTGATCTGGGAGAGAGTCATGTTGTACCTCTTTATAGGGAGTTAATGAGTGTGGAGTGAGGGGGTAAATCCCCCTTAATCCCCCTTTTGCGAAAGGGGGAGAAAATCCCGATTTTCCGGTCATATCCGGACAGAACCGGACATTTTGGGTGGCTGGAGATGCCAGAGGAGTAGTCTGAGAGGGGACTGTTTTGGCGCTTGCGAGTTGCGTTGTCAGCTATTTCAGACAATGAACATTGTGTGCCTCAGTGGCTGTCCTGGACTGGCCCTGCCCTCCCTATGGGGTTTGCGATGGAGGGTCTTACGGGTCGGACTGACGTCATAGTACATAAGTTCTACGACTTTGGCAATGGGCGATTGTCAGTGGGCAGTGTTTCGTATCAGACGCCGTGGCCAATCACCGACGATACGGCGGACTCGCGGCCCGATTGGGTTGAGGGCAAGCCCTTGTGGGAGCCGGAGCGGGCGTTCGCGGGACGGTGGTTGATATCAGGAATGAGACCAGCCGAATTGCGACGCCACCTGGCGGCCATCCCCGGTGATATAATCGGTGGCCAAGACGCCGAGCAGCCCATCCCCTGGCACGGATGCCAACTCCCAAGTCCAGCCCACCCAGGAGGTGTCGTTGCCTGTCCACGTCCTCTATGGCGACAGCTACCTGGTGCCCCGTGCCCTGGCGCAGTTGGAGGAGACTGAGGAGACCCGCGACCTGTTCGATTCCAACCGCCACCGGATGGACGGCAGCCAGCTTGGCCTGCCCGACTTGCTCAACGTCTGCAACGCCATACCGTTCATGGACTCCCGCCGGATGGTGTTGGTGGAGGGGCTTCTGACAAGGTTCGAGGGCCGGCGCACCGGCGGGCGGCGCAGGGAGTCGGGCGGCGCTGCCTCTGCATCCCTCGGCGGCTGGACGGGACTGGCCGACGCCATACCGATGATGCCCGATTCCACGGTACTGGTGTTCACCGACGGCAGCGTGGCAAACGGCAATCCGCTGCTGCGGGCGTTAAACGACGTTGCCAAGGTGCAGGCTTTGCCCACGCCCAACGGGGAACGGCTGGCCCGGTGGGTAAAGTCGTCGGTAGAGGAGAAGGGGGGCAGCATCAGCCCTCCGGCCATCCGCAGCCTGACCGACATGGTGGGGCAGGACCTGTGGGCGTTGGACCAGGAACTGGAGAAGTTGTGCCTTTACACCCAGGGCCAGCGGATCGAAGAAGAGCACGTTTCCGAGATGGTCCACCAAGCGCGGGAGGCGAACATCTTTGCCGCCGTTGACGCCATGATCGATGGACGGCAGGGCTTGGCGCTAGAGCTTTTGCAGCAACTCAAACAGGACGGACGGGACACCACCTACGTTGTGGCGATGGTGGAACGACAACTCCGGCTCCTGGCCCTGGCCCGAAACGCCATGGACGAGGGCGCGCCCCAGAACGATCTTGGCAGGAGGATCGGGGCCACCAGCGATTTCGTGCTGAGGAAGACGGTTGATCAGGCCCGCAGGCATTCTTTTGCCGACATCACCTACCGTTACGAGCGGCTCCTGGAAGCCGACCTGGCCATTAAGACGGGGCGCATGGAGCCGGACCTGGCGCTGGAACTGCTGGCGGCCGACCAGCCCGCGCAACCGCGCAGATAGCCGCCGCGATCTACTCCAGTGGCTTTTTCAGGGTGTAGACGATGAAGTTAGGCGCGCGAAATTCGTCGTCGAAGCCGGGATTCACGTCCAATTGTTCTTCAGACGGCGTCGGCTCTTCAAGTCCTTCGAGGATAAACCCGGCATCCCGGAATGCGGAGAGGTAGCTTGACAGTGTCCGGTGCATATTGACGAATGACCGTCCCCACCAGGGAAATTCCCGCGCTCCTTCGTCCCAGTAGTTGTCAACAGGGTAGAACAGCCTCTCGTCGCCACGTTTAATCCACCCTCCAGGTTGCGAACTCCGGATGGGGTGTATGTTGCAGACCACGAACCTGCCGCCGGGACGGAGCACCCGGAACGCCGCTTTGATGGAGAGGCCGTAGTTCAGCAGGTCGACCAGGACGATGTAGGACACCGCTAGGTCGAAGCTCTCGCTGGCCACTTCGTCCAGGTCTTCGGCATCGCCGACGAGGTAGGTCTCTCGGTCGCCGCCGAGGCTTCGTGCCGTCTGCACCAGCGCTTCGGTGATGTCGACGCCGGTAACGTCCGCGCCCAACTCTCCAAGCAGACGGCTGAAACGGCCCTCGCCGCACCCAATGTCTATGACGCGCTTGCCGGAGACTTCGCCAAGGGCGTCATAGACCCATGAGTCGAGCATCCCGGTCCGGACGGACTGGTCCTGCTGAATCCAATCCTGGGCGGACTCCGCCCACTGGGATTTGAGCAGGTCTTTGAGGTGTCCCGCGTCGGTCATTTTTGGGTAGGGCCTTTTGCCAGGATCGCATGGCGAGCCAACTTTACCTTGACCCTGGAGGTTGCGCATCGGGTCTAGGAGGCTGGGCTTAACCCCAAACCATATAAGCTGGTAGGCGAAGCTAGTGCACCATCTTGATCGACCGGAAGCAACTAGCCTGGACTGTGGTTTTGGGCTGCCGGTCTAGCAGGATAAGAAGGTCGGCAAATATCCTAATGTCAACGGAACAGGATTCACTTGAGGCATTAGATTGAGTTGAACCATTTGGTATCGATTGTAACTTCTTCAATCTCGATCTTTGCTACTCTCACACCAAGCCTGAGTTCCTTCAGCTTATCGATTAACAACTCGCCGTCAATCAAATCTATTGGGGGAGCACCATCTCTAGTAGCTTCCATGTGGGCGTCCCTAGTGAATCCGCCAGTAGTCAGAATTAACCCGCGGTCGGCACGGCCCTGCATCGCACCCCGGAGGTCCCTCACCACGCTAGGCCCTACATTACCGCTATAACGCTTGCATTGGAACAGGACGGGAAAGCTGATCAACCCAGCAAACCGGATGATGCCGCGCCCATCAATCCCACCATCGCCTGATTGCCCAGTGACTTCGACTTCGATAAACCCAGATTCCCGCAACAACCTTTGGCAAAGTCGTTCAAATGCGGGGGGAGGCATATTCAGGAGGGTTTCTGACAAGGTCTCGCGCCACGAGTCTGCATCAATGGGCGACACATCCGCCAAGAGGTCTTCTTCTTCGGTCTCGGGCACTTTGTCCGGTCTTCGATGTCTCTGCCGGACGTATTCCACAACATCACTGGGTTCGACGTGACCGATTTCTGTACCTGATTCGGTAAAGGACCAAATTCCCCTTTCCGAATTGTCGATGACTCCGAACTGCTTAAGGTAAGTCCTCGCCCAAAACAGTCGATACTCTAGCTCTGTCAGATTGCCTCGACCATGTGGCAATTGGGTAATGGCGTCCGGGAGACGCATATCCTCAATCACCCGATTTGCGATCTCTGAGTTAGAAGCACTACCTCCCAATGTGCGAATTGCGCCAAGCGTCGGATTGAACAACTCGTGATATTGAGGGACTCTGCTTCTCGAGTAGTCGTCAACCATCGGAAGCCCTCGATGTAGACTGAGTGCACTGGCCGGGATTGCTAGGCGTGCTAATGAAGATGAGTTATAGCAAAGTTATCCCAGTTTACAAGGAAAGGCTAATTCGCCCTAACTTTGCTATAAATGCTTCGGATGCTTCTAGTCCACGCCCGCGATGACGGGGTTGTAGCAGGCGGCGAAGTGGCCGGGCTGCATTTCCTCAAGCGGGGGGCGTGGGTCCTGGCGGCAGCGGTTGATGGCCTTGTTGCAGCGGGGGAGGAAGGGGCATTCTTCAGGGAGCTTGGTCATGTCCGGCGGGTTGCCCCGAAGGGGTTCCAGGCGGGAGTCGGGCTGGTCGAGCCGGGGCAGGGTCTTCAGCAAGGACCAGGTGTACGGGTGCTGGGGTTCCTGGAACAGGGGGATAACTTCGCTTGTCTCGACCACCGTCCCGGCGTAGATCACCCCCACCTTGTTGGCCATGCTGGCGACCACGCCCATGTCGTGTGTAATCAGCAGGATGGATGAATTTTGCTCTCTGCTGAGGGTCCTGATGCGCTCCAGGATTTGGGCCTGCAGGGTTACGTCAAGGCCGGATGTGGGTTCGTCGGCTATCAGCAGGCGAGGCTTCAGCACCATGGCGATGGCCAGCATGATGCGCTGGCACATGCCGCCGCTCAGGCTGAAGGGGTATTGACCCATGATGCGTCTCGGCTCGGGCATACCCATCTCGGCCAGCATGTCCAGGGCCATCTGGTTGGCGACCCGGGGGGTTACGTCGGTGTGGGCAAGTATGACTTCTTCCAGTTGGGGGCCGACCAACTGGACCGGGTTGAGGGCGGCCTGCGCGTCCTGGAACACCATCGAAATCTGGTTTCCCCGCAGGTGTCGCATTTCATCGGGGCTGGCCTTGAGCAGGTCCTTGCCATCGAAGTAGATGCTGCCCTCCGGGACGGACGCCGTGATTGGCAGCAGGCCCATGACGGCCAGGGCCACCGTGCTCTTGCCAGCGCCGCTCTCGCCAACGAGGCAGAAGATCTGCCCCTCTTCCTGCGAGAAGCTGACTCCGTTCAACGCCTTCACCTGGCCGGTGGATGCGCCGAAACTGACGTGAAGGTTTTCGATTCTCAGCGCCTCGGCCATTGGCGCGTCTCCTAACGGCCAACCCGGCCACAGGCCGTGGATGACTCCAAAATTTGGTGCGGACTTGCGGAAGCTACGAGTTGCCTCCCGCCGCCGGTGTCGGGCTTCGCAGCAGCTCGGCGTGGAACCTGCCTGCCTTCAGCTCGGATATCAGGTCTTCCAGGTCAGTGATTTTCTGATCGAAACGGGTCGCAGCGGTGCCCATCTGTTCGGCGCGGTGGGCGTCGCTGCCCCCGGTCATGCGATGTCCCAGCATTTCGCTCAGGTCCTGGGAAAACCGGTTCTGCACGTCGGTGCCCCGCCCGTTGATGCCCTCGATGGCTACGCAGTGCCGGAAGAACTCGTCCTCGCTGGCCCGCTCCAGCATTCCGGCGCGGATTACGGGGTCACGGCCCGGGTCTTCCAGGAACCTGCGCCGGTAGGGATGCGCGGCAATGACCACTCCGCCCTTGCGGTCGACTTCCTCCCACAGGAAGCCAGGCTTGTGGAGGCCGAAGATGTACCGGTCCAGGCCAAAGACTATTACATGACCCATGTCGGTGTTGATCTCTGAGCCAGCTATCAGCAGGAAGTCATGCTTGCGTGAAAGCTCACAGACTCGATTGGGGTCCCAGAAGAAGTCGTGGTCGGTGAGGCATATCCCGTCCAGACCCAATTCCCTGGCACGGTCTATGAGGTCATCTATTCCAACGAAACTGTCGTCCGAACTGGGGTAGGTATGGGTGTGGAGGTCAATCAGCAACGGCCTGATACCAGAGGGATGGATTCTGCCCAGGGGCAGGTAGTTTCAGGGGGAGAGTGTATCGAGCCAGCACAGGATGTGGCTATTGCCCTACTGCCAGAGCTTCTGCATCCCGGATGTAGTCGGCGGTGGCGTCGATGTCCCGGACTATCTGATCCGCCGGTTCGCAGATACCGTCATAGAAACAAGTGCCGTGCAAGTCCTGCATCCTCTGACTGTACCGGTTCGCCAAGTCTTCCAGCGCCGGGCCTTCGCTGCGCATACCCCGGATGGTGCGGTGGGTGATGCCGGACGATCGCGGCTCCCGCCCCGTCCGTTCCAAGATCAATGCAACTGTGGCCCGGTTGGTCGCGCCCCATGCCTTCTCAGCAGCGTTGCGAAGGCGGCCCTGCTCCAGCATCTCCACGGCATCACGGTAGAGCGCCCAAGCGTCCGCCATTATGAATCTGCTCCGTTCGGTTTCGAGCATGTATTTCCCATGATCAGGCCAGCCACAACGTAGCGGTAGTTTAACTGAAGGGCCGGAAAGATGGAATACCGGGGTCCGTTCCCGTGGCCGCCACCATCGGACACACTTAAGGGCTGGCATTACGCCAGCCCTACGAGAAGCGCAATGGCCGTTAGTGACCGTCTACCGTCCGCTGGGAATGACCAAGCCTTCTTCCTCCAGGGCATCCATGATCTGGTTGGCGCGCTGCTCCCCTATTTTGAACCGGCGCGTCATGTAGCCGGAGGATACATGGGGATTACGCAGGGCAACGTCACGGGCCTGTTCCATTATACGGTCTTCAATGCCCCATTCAGCGCCCTCATCTTCGTCTTCGTCGTCGCCCATCGGGATTTCATCCAATGGCGGGCCCTTCTGTTCCTGCCAGAACCGGACCATTTCTTCGATCTCTTCGTCGTAGACAAGGGTTCCCTGAACTCTGCGGGGTTTGGGCGAGTCGGAGTTCAGCAGCAAGGCGTCGCCCTTGCCCATCAGCTTCTCTGCGCCCACCACGTCGAGGATTACACGGGAATCCACCTGGGAAGCCACGGCGAAGGCCACCCGCGCCGGGATGTTGGCCTTGAGCAGCCCGGTTACGACCTGAACGGACGGCCGCTGGGTCGCAAGCACCAGATGGATGCCCGCAGCCCGGCCCAACTGGGCCAGCCGGACGAGGCTTTGCTCCACCTCGAAGCCACCGGCGATCATCAGGTCAGCCAACTCGTCCACTATGATCACGAGGTAGGGCATCGGGTCCGATGACTTGCTGTTGTACCCGGAGATGTTACGGGTGCCGCTCTCCTCCATCTGCTTGTAGCGGCGGTTCATCTCACGCAGCATGGCGCGCAAGGCCGAGGTCACCTCGTCCGCGTCCACGATAACCGGGGCAACCAGGTGGGGAATCTTGTTGAACGGGGTCAGTTCCACCCGCTTGGGGTCGACCATCAGCAGCCGCAGCTGGTCGGGCGGCTTGGTCAGCAGCAGGGAAGCGACTATCGAGTTGATGCAGACGCTCTTGCCGCTGCCGGTCGCTCCCGCGATAAGCAAATGGGGTAGAGAGGCCAGGTCCATGGCCACCGACGCTCCGCCAGTGTCCTGGCCGAGAGCAACAGGCAAGCCACCCCTGGATATGATCTTGACGAACGGAGGACTCTCCATCACCTCCCGCAGGTGGACCTTGCTTGGCGCAGGCGTTGGCACCTCGATGCCCACCAAGGCCTCGCCGGGAACCGGGGCTTCTATTCGCAGGTAAGGCGTCTGCAACGCCAGGGCAAGGTCCTTCTCGCGGGACAGGATGCTCTGCACTTTGACCCGGGCACGGGCGCCCGTCTGACCGTCTGCGCCGTCGCCGTCTGATGACTGATAGTTGCCGGCCTTGCGGCCCGCCCAGCCGGGGACGAGGCCGAACTGGACGATTCTCGGCCCGGCCTTGATGTCTTTGACCTCCACGTGGACTCCATGCTCCGCCAGTGACTCCTCGACGTGGCGGGCCATCTGCTCCAAGGGCGCCTGCGACTGTTCGCGGGGTTCCGGCGGCGCGAGGGAGTCCATCGATGGCAGGGACCACCTGGACTTGTTTGGCCTGGCTGGGACAACCCCGGCCGGCTCGTCCAAGTCGGGGGCTTCCATTGTGTCGTCCTCGTCAGCCTGTGCCCAGAATGTGGATACGGCCCGGTTGCCATCTGCGGCAGGGTCGGCGACGTGGCTATTCCTGGCCGTGTCATATGCGTCTTCCGAAGGCCCGGAGGCTGGTCTCTTCACCAGCCGCCAAGCACCGGCGCACCCACGCCCGGTCAGCTTCGCTACGCTCGAGCAGTAGCCGACTATCAGGACTGCCGCCACGCAGGCGAAGGTTGCGGCGTGCCGAAGTCCCAAGCCAAGGTTCCGCAGGAAAATCAGGTAGGCGTGTCCGATTCTACGAGGGTAGAGCAGCGGCGGAAGAAGCACACAGACAGCCCCGATCTTCAGTATAGCGAGCCACAAGGGGCTGCCGCCCACCACTTGCCCCCAATTGCCTCCCATGCTCACGTATGACAACGTGCCGGTGGAGGCATAGAACAGGGACAATACGCCGATGGAAACGACTGCAAGGGCGAACCAGCAGACCCATACGCGCCAGTGAACGAAGATGGAGCGGGTACGGTAACGGAGGCATACCAGGAAGCCTATGGTGACCAGAGAGGCGGGTATCAGCCCGTAGCCCAGAGCTTCCAGGACGGAATGGCGGGAACCGGGGTTGGCCCAGAAGTAGAGGCCGAGGCCAAGGAGAATGGCCACGACGACGAGCCCGTCAATGACCGGGACGGCCCTGGAGAGAAAGCTGCCGTCTGCGGATGGTGTCTTATTGTTCTTGTCGCTCTTCGATTGACCGGCCATTGGCCACCCCGCCACCCCGGGGCGAGCCAAGTGGTTGCCCCGGCCAGATTCACCTCACACCTCCAACACCACAGGAATGATTATAGGGCGGCGGCGGGTTTCCCCAAATATGAACCGGCGGGCAGTTTCGCGCACTTTTGAGGTCAACTGGTCTGGCTGGTCGCCCAAACCTCCCTCGCCGTTGAGGGTCTCCGACACCCTAGAGGCCAGATCCTCGAAGAGGGACCCGGTCTCGGAATCGTCCATGAATCCGGTGGACACAGTCTTCACCTCGCCCACGGGGTGACCCGTGCGCTGGTCGGTGGATATGACAACCACAACCACCCCGTCCTTGGAGAGGTCCTTGCGCTGGCTGAGGACCTCGCTGCGGTGGTCCCTGGTGCTGGGCCCATCAATGTAAATCGGGCCAGCAGAGACCCGCTCGACTACCTCGGCGCTCCCCTCGGAAAGCTGCAGAACGTCACCGTCTTCAAGGACGAAAATGCCCGACTCGGCAACACCCAAGTCCCAGGCTATCTGGGCATGGGCCATCAGGTGGCGGTATTCCCCGTGCACGGGGACGAAATAGCGGGGACGGACCAGGTTGAGGACCATCTTCAACTCTTCCTGGCTGGCGTGTCCGTGGACGTGGACCGTGGCGATGCGGTCGTAGATCACCCTGGCTTCCTGCCGCAGCAGATTGTCGATGGTGCGGCTGACGGGAAGTTCGTTGCCGGGAATGGGCGTGGCCGAGATTATCACCGTGTCTCCCGGCATGACGTTGACGTCCCGGTGCTCGCGGTTGGCGATGCGCACCAGCGCCGAAGTGGGCTCCCCCTGGCTGCCAGTGGTGAGCAGCACTACCTGTTCCGGCGGCAGCCGCCGTATCTCGTTCAAAGGGAGCAGGATACCGGGGGGCAGCGTCAGGTAGCCCATGTCCGACGCCACATGAATGTTGTCGACCATGCTTCGCCCTACGATGCCGACCTTGCGGCCCGACCGTTCGGCGGCATCCACCACCTGCTGAATCCGGGAGATGAGGGACGCGAATGTGGCAACCATCACCCGTCCTGGAGCGTCCCGTATGGCCCGGTCAAGCGCCTCTCCGACCAGTCGCTCCGACGGGGTGTACCCCGGCACCTCGGCATAAGTGGAGTCGGACAGCAGGAGCAATACGCCCTCGGACCCGTAACCCGCCAGGGAAGCCAGGTCGATGGTGCGACCATCGACCGGGGTGTGGTCGATCTTGAAATCGCCGGTGTGGATGACCGTTCCCAACGGGGTCTTGATGGCGATGCCCATAGCGTCGGGGATGCTGTGACAAACGCGGAACCAGTTGGCCACGAAGCTGTCGCCGAACCTGTAGTCTTCGCCCGGTTCGATCGCTTCAACGGTGGCGTCCCGGATTCCCCGACTTCCCCTGGTCCTGACGGTGATCATGCCGTGGGCCAGGCGCGGCGCATAAACCGGAACGTCCAGCCGTTGCAACACGAATGGGAGCGCACCGATATGGTCTTCGTGGCCGTGGGTGATGAGAATGCCCCTCACCCGGTCGGCGTGTTCGACGAGGTAGGTGATGTCCGGGATTATCAGGTCTACGCCCAGCATGTCCTCTTCGGGAAACTGGACGCCGCAGTCCACTATGATGATGTCGTCCCCGCATTCAAGTGCGAGCATGTTCTTGCCAATCTCCCCGAGGCCTCCCAGGGGAATGACGCGCAAACGTGGGTTCACCCTTGCAAATCTCCTATTGACCGCTGCCGGATTCTGACGTTCATGTGAAGACGTGTAGTCCGCCGCCTATACTCAATGATTCCCGTTCGCGGGAATGGCGGTACATGGTTTGCCAGCCTTCATTGTACCAAGTATCAGCATGGTGTGGTGCAAAGCGCGCGGCAAGGGCAGAGTACCGTTGCAGGGTCCCGGCTGACCGGCGGGCTCCGGGGAAATTTTCAGTGTCTTTGCCACTTCCGGTCATTTTGACCATTTGGGACCGCCGGGGTGGGCGGAGCACTGTTTGGGGCGGCGGTCTGAGATGGATGGGTAGCGGGTACAAGACATGATGGGGGAGAGCAATCAGGGTTGGAACGGGGCATTTGCCGGTAACGTGGGGTACGACAGGCGACCCGATGATGAGACCACCTAAACTGCAATACTACCCACGGCAAGACTGGACTTCCCTCTGGGGCATGGGACTGTCAGAAGAGGTTGAGTTGCTTTGCGGGCGGCTCCTGCGGCGCTTCATCCACGACGGCTTCAGCCGCCGGGGTGCGCGCGGCTTCTTCCAGAAGACCGGGTAACGCCTTGAAGTCCTGGATGATGGACGCTTTCATTTCCTCACGGCGCAGGCCCGCTGCCGGGTGCATGATCGGATAAATCGCGCGCCCGTCCTTCTGGCGGACTCTGCCACGGGCACGGCTGATACTCTCACCGGGGAAGAACCTGCCCAGGGAGAACCGACCGAGGGTGACGATCAGCTTGGGGTCTATAAGCTCAATCTGCCGGTTGAGATACTTCGAGCAGGCTGCCATCTCAGCAGGAACGGGGTCCCGATTCTGCGGAGGGCGGCACTTGATCATGTTGGCGATAAACACTCGTTCACGGCTCAGTCCGGCGTCGGCCAGCAACTGGTCAAGGAACTGCCCGGCAGGGCCAACGAAGGGCCGCCCTTGACGGTCTTCCTGAAACCCCGGACCCTCGCCAATGAACATCACCTCCGCGTCAACAGGCCCTTCTCCGGGAACTGCGTTGGTGCGTCCTGTGCCCAGGGGACAGTCTTGGCAGATTCTGACCCGGTCTGCGATCTCACTCAAGCTGTCCATTAAACAACCCTCCTTGAGAGTATGGCGACCGGCGGACGATCGCTAGCGGCAGGTCGAGCAAGAGGAGACCTCTCGCGAACGGATGACAGGACTGAAACACGGGGGCAGCACGACGGGGGTCACGAGCGTTCCGCAAGGGGAAAACCTAGTTTCCACTGGTTCCGGCGAGACCAGTTTCGAAACATGGCGACGAGAATGGCTGGCGGGATCCGAAGCGGTCGGCGCGCACCAGAAGGATACGATCCCCGGGCGGGTCTTGCCGGATGTCATGGTCAATGGAGCTATGTATCCTCGACCCCGTGGGACTTCAGATAAGCGACGGCGTCATTGACGGTGAGAATGTTTCCCGCGTCGTCGTCGGAAATCTCCACCTCCTTGCCTTCGGTGGTGAACTCCTCCTCGATCGCCATAATCAACTCGACCAAGTCCAAGGAATCCGCATTGAGATCCTCGACGAAGGAGGAGGTCTCGGTGACCTCACCCTCTTCAACTCCCAACTTGTCGACCACGATCGCCTTTACGCGATCAAAAACGCTGGCCAATAGGTCATCTCCATTGAGTCATGGGGTCAAACCGGACGCCGGTTAGTCTGAGTCCAACTCAGCCATTGCGGAGCCCAGGACGCCGTTGACAAATCTCCCCGAGCTCTCGCTGCCAAATTCCTTGGCCAAGTCCACCGCCTCGTTTATCGCTGTTCTCCTGGGGGTGTCCGGGTTGTACAACAGCTCGTACAGGGCGATTCTGAGTGTGTTGCGGTCTACCGTCGCCAGCTGTGAGACTGGCCATGCGGGAGCGTACTGGTGTATCAATTCGTCCAATGCGAGACGATGACCGGCCACACCATCCATAATTCTACGGGCAAATTCTAACACAGGTTCAGGCAACCGGTCTTCTTCCGCCAGCCAACTCAGGGACTCGTCCTTGGTGGTGGCGCTGATGTCCCCTGCGCAAAGGCATTGGAGGGCCGCGACCCTACCGCGGCGTTTGTGGTCCGTCGTCTTTACCGTGGGCATTGGCTACCTGTCGCCAGTCCCTTCGTTCGCAACGCCGGTCCTACGTATTTGCAGCCAGCTTTTCGATGGAAGCCGGGCTTGACAGCGACACGGCATGAACGCCACGGTCGATTCTGCGGATGAGGCCCGACAGGATGTTGGACGGCCCCAATTCTACGAACTCATTGATGCCTGACTCGACCATGCTGCGCACTGATTGTTTCCATCGGACGCACTGGCAAAGCCCCTGGACCAACTCCCGGCGGACATCCTCGCCCGAGGTCAGCGCTGAGCAGTCGGAATTGGCGATAATCGGCGTGGAAGGCTCGTCGAAGTGCAGTGCGGCCACGGCCTCGCTCAGACCTTCCCGCGCCTGCGCCATGAGCGACGAGTGGAACGCTCCGCTAACCGGCAGTGGGATGGTCCGCTTTGCGCCCCTGGCCGATGCGAGGTCCATTGCGCGGGCAACGGCAATCTTGTCTCCGCTGATCACTATCTGGTCGTCAGAGTTGATGTTGGCCAGCTCGACCCCGGTCTCAGAGCAGATCTGAGTCAGGGCCAACTCCTGCAGTCCAATGATTGCCGCCATGCTACCAGGACGGTGAACGCCTGCCTCGTGCATCAGGCGACCCCGTTCCCGGACCAGTTGGACGGCTTCGGGGAAGTCCACTACGCCAGCCACCACCATCGAGGTGTATTCTCCCAGGCTGTGACCGGCCAGCGCGGAGGGCTTGGGCAGTTGCTTGCCCAAGAACTCTTCCCATGCTTTCCAGCAGGCGATGCTGACCGTCATGATCGCCGGCTGGGAGTTCAGGGTGTCCTGCAATTCCTCTGCGGGTCCCTCGAACATCAGCCTCGAAAGAGGTGTGTTGAGGCTGTCGTCGGCTGCCTGAAATATCTCCCGGGCCGCTGGAGATGAGGCGTAGATTTCCTGTCCCATGCCCACTGCCTGGGACCCCTGCCCGGGGAAAACGTAAGCAATATTGGCAGGCGTTTCGATGTTGGCCGTTGCGTTCACTTCTTCACCCTATACCGGATCACATCCCTGTTGCAAGGGCACCTGCCCCTGGACGGCGGACGCCGTCCGGGCGAGGCTTCATCGGATATTCCCTACCGGTCCAAATCGCGTACTTGTATGCCTCGGTAGTATCCACATTGCGGACATGCTGTGTGAGGCATTTTGGCGCTGCGGCACCGCGAACAGAAGGCATGGTTGAGCGGCCTCAGCTTGTGAGACGCCAGCCGCCGCCGTTTGCGCGCCCTAGTGAGTTTCTTGTTTGGTACTGCACCCATTCTAAATCAGTGGGCCGCCCGGTCCTGTGACTTGGCGGCCTGGACTTTCCTCTCTGTATGATAAATAGGGCCTGCCCCAGCCCTGGTTGTCAGTTTCGCAGGTCCTGCAATCCGGCCAGAGCGCCCCACCTAGGGTCGATGGGAGCCTCGTTGCAGGCACAGCCTGACCGGTTGAGATCCACACCGCACTCAAGGCACAGACCAAGGCATTCAGCGCGGCACAGTGGTTTCATCGGTTGGTCCGATATGGCGTATTGTCGAATCACCTCGGTCAAGTCGAGGAGATGGTCCTCTCCAATCTGCAGGGCATCCTCATCTTCCTCCACCAAGGCCATCCTGCGCCCGGTATGGAGATCAATTGTCGGGAAAAACTCTTCCTCTATGTTCAGGGTGGAAACCCTGTCGCAATCATCCACGCACCGGCTGCAAGTGACGACCGATGCCACCTCCAACTCCGCGTTGACCAGCACTCCCTGGTGCGTCCTGACCATACGGACATCGCCCCAAATATCCTTTACGGGCGACAACACTTCGACCTGACCCGCCTCCACCTGGAAGATGCGGACCGATCCCATTGGCTCTTTCAACAATTGTGCGACGTTATATTGCATATCTGCTATTCGCGGGGCGGCGAATATCGGCCAATTATACTCGCGCCGAATCTGCATATGTCAATAGATAATAGTTCAAACTTGTTGAATTCTGTATGCTGGAGCCGAGTTCCCGAGATTTAGACCAGACGACGCTCGGGCAGGTTCGAGTTTATGAACTCGACGATCTCCCCAGTGGATGTACCGGGACCGAATACGGCCGACACGCCCATGTCAGCCAACGGTTTCCGGTCGGCCTCGGGGACTATTCCTCCCAGGATTACGAGTACATCGTCCAGCTGGTTCTCCCGCATAAGGTCCATAATCCCGGGGAGTATCTCCAGGTGGGCCCCGGAAAGGATGCTGACCCCCAGCACGTCAACATCCTCCTGGATGGCCGCCTGAATAATCATCTGGGGGGTCTGGCGGATCCCGGTGTAGATTACCTCCATCCCCGCGTCACGCAACGCACGTGCAATGACCTTTGCACCCCGGTCATGTCCGTCCAGTCCCGGCTTGGCCACCAGCACCCGCACGGGGTTCCGAACCTGAGTCATTCCGCAAGTCCTGCCTTTCTGTGGTTGGAGCCTCTCCGTTACGCTCGGGCGGTCCGCCTACGCGAACCGTCTATCCCGAATCTCCGGCCTGTGTCTCCAGGCTTTCCACCAATTCGGTGAGGACGCCGAACACCGACCTGGGGTGGATGAATGCGATGGTCCCGGACAGCCCCTCCCGTGGAGTCCTGTCCACCAGTTCCAGGCCCCTGCCGGACAGGATATCCAGCTTCCCCGCGATGTCGGATACGTTCAGGGCAAGGTGATGGAGCCCTTCCCCCCGGCGCTCGATGAACCTCCCCACCGCCGACTCCGGGGACAGCGGTTCCAGCAGTTCCAGCCGGGTCTGCCCCACCTGAATAAGGGTGGCGCGGACCCCCTGGCCCTCCAACTCCTCGACCGATGCGGGCGGAGTCTGGAATACGTCCCCGAAGAACTCCAGGGCCGCGTCAATGTCCTTCACCGCCACCCCAACGTGGTCGATGTAGTTGACGGTACAGGCGTTGGCCTCGCTCATGTTTGGCATCCCTCTAGTGTCCGGGAGTAAGTGGCCTGTTGACCCTCACCCGCTAGATTGCGTACTGGCGCAGCAACTGCCTGGCTACCACCAGCTTCTGAATCTCGGACGTTCCCTCGTATATGGTGGTGACGCGGGCATCCCGGAAGATCCGCTCCACGCCAGCCTCCTGGAAGTAGCCGATCCCCCCGTGAATCTGGATTGCCTTGTTCGCCACTTCGACGCACATTTCCGAGGCCAGCAGCTTGGCCATCGATGCCTCGGTGACGAAGGACTGGCCCTGGTCTTTCAGTGTTGCAGCGTTCATGGTCGCCACCCGTGCGGCATAGACCTGGGAAGCCATCTCCGCCAGCATGAACTGGATTGCCTGATGCTGGGCGATGGGTTTGCCGAAGGTCTCGCGCTGCTGGGCATATCGGATGGCCACTTCAAGCGCCGACTGCCCTATTCCCACGCATTGGGCCGCGATGATGATGCGGCTGGAGTCCAGTATGTCCATTGCCTGGTTGAACCCACGCCCCAACTCCCCGAGGATATTGTCCTGCCGGACTGGAGTATCCTCGAACACCACCTCGTCGGTTGTGGAGCCGCGCATCCCCATCTTGCCGTGGAGGGGGTTGATTTTCAGCCCCGGCGAGTCTCGTCCCACCACGAACGCTCCGATGCCCTTGTATCCGAGCGAACGGTCCTGGTTGGCGAATACCACAATGGACTCGGCGACAGAAGCATTCGTGATGAAAGTCTTGCTGCCATTGAGGAAGAACGTTCCGTCGCGCTCGGTGGCGGTGGTGCGCATCGCTGCGGCGTCGGAGCCGCTGCCCGGCTCGGTTAGCGCCCATGCGGCAACCTTGTCGCCCGTTGCCAGCGGCGGCACCAGACGCTGCTTCTGTTCCTCGTTGCCGAACCGGTAGATCGTGGTGGTCCCGAGGGACAGGTGGGCCAGCATACTGACGCTGGCAGCAGCGTCGCCCCGGGCGATCTCCTCGGCGGCGATGGCAACCTTGCGGTAGCCGTCCAGCCCGCTGCCTCCGTATTTGGGGTCGATGCCGATGCCCATCAGTCCAAGGTTGGCCATGCCGCGCCAGTTCTCCCAGGAAAACTCTGCGGTCTCGTCCACCTCCCTGGCGCGGGGAATAAGCTCCCGGTCCGCAAATTCCCGGACCGTGTTCTTGAGCATCTGCTCTTCTTCGTTAAGTATCAGGTCTGGCATGGTATTTCTCCTTTCCTGGCGGCAGGCAATGTCCTGTCTGCGAGAGCCGTTGCTAGATTCCAAGCAACGACAACATTTCTTCCTTCACCCGGAGGAAGGGACCAACCATGAGATGGTCGGTCCTAGCCGTGGTGGGTGTGAGCGCCTCGTCTCTCGCTTCCATGCTTGCATCGAATAGGTCTTGGTACTCATGCCGAAGAGTGGTCGCTGAGTTGACCCGGGCAATCCTGCTCCGATGATTCCCTGGATGCTCTCCGAGTGTGGCCAGAAAAGCATCGACATAGTGAAGGGCCGAGTAAAATAACGCCACAGTTTCCCATTCGGCATATCGCACCGGCAAGGCTCTAATGGTTACCAGAAACTCCTCATTACGGCATTACGGCGTGCCTGAGCTAGATGCTCTAGTGACGTTGGCAATGGCTATCGTTCCCAGGCAATGTCACTGGAGATATGATGCTGGTTGTAAAAGCTCCTGTCCAACTTGCAGCCATGACAACTGACCAACCGGAATTCGAACGGGATCTGATTCCAGCCTCGCATGATTTCCGCTTGCGCATCATAGACGCGGCTGGAGACCTCCCTGTCCTCCCGGACCGCCATTATAACGGTGTACAGAATATGCTCATCCGGACAGAGGGTTACTGCGACGACTTCAGGGATTTCCTGGACCAGCTCCAGATATCTTCGCAGGGCCCTTTTCCTGGCTGCTGCGCGGTCCAGAGCGTCGCGGACTTCATCCGGCGTTAGTCCCGGTTCGTCAAGGGCCTTATCATATTTGCCGGTCAGTCTGGCCAGTTTTTCCGCTGCCATGCCATTCTATTCCTGCATCGCATTCGTTCGACGGTGGTGACCCAAGCTAGAACCCCGCCACTTCTTCCTGCTCTCCGAAAATGTCCCGGAAGACCTGGCATATCTCTCCCAAGGTCGCGTATGACTCTACGCATTCCAGTATAGCGGGTACAGTGTTGTCTGTGCCGCGGGCTGTCTCGGCCAACCTGGACAGGGCGGCCTGCACCTTGCCGGTATCGCGTTCGTTGCGCAGTTGTTCCAAGCTGGCGATTTGTTGCCGTTCGGCCTCGGAGTCCACGCGCAGCAGGCCCTCGATGGGCGGTGTTTCGGAGACGTACCGATTCACGCCCACGATGGTACGGGACCCCGACTCCACTTCCTGCCTGTGCTGGTAGGCCGAATTGCCTATTTCCTGTACCTGAAACCCCTGCTCGATGGCGGCTACCGCTCCGCCCATCTCGTCGATGCGGCGGATGTACTCCAAGGCCGCTTCCTCAAGCTGGTTGGTCAGGCTCTCCACGTAGTAGGAACCTCCCAGGGGGTCCACCACGTCGGCCACACCGCTCTCGTATGCCAGAATCTGCTGAGTCCGCAGGGAAAGCTGGGCCGACTCTTCGGTCGGCAGCGCCAGCGCCTCGTCCCTGGAGTTAACGTGCAGGGACTGGGACCCGCCCAGCACCGCTGCCAGAGCCTGGACGGTGCAGCGTATCACGTTGTTGTCGGGCTGCTGGGCTGTCAAACTCACCCCGGCCGTCTGAGTGTGGAACCGGAGCATCATCGAGCGCGGGTCCCTGGCTCCGAAACGCTCTTTCGTTATCCTGGCCCACATGCGGCGGGCGGCCCGGAACTTGGCCACCTCTTCGAAAAGGTTGTTCTGGGCCACGAAGAAGAATGAGAGTCTGGGTGCGAATTGGTCCACATCCAGCCCGGCATCAATCGCCGCCTGAACGTAGGCGATGCCATTGGCGAATGTAAACGCCAATTCCTGCACGGCGGTCGCCCCGGCCTCCCGCATGTGGTAGCCGCTGACGCTGATGGTATTCCAGCGAGGCACGCTCTCGGCACAATACTTGAACACATCCACCACCAGCCGCATGGAAGGACGCGGCGGGTAAGAGTAGGTGCCACGCGCGATGTACTCCTTCAGGATGTCGTTCTGAATGGTGCCGTTGATCTGCCCCGGCTCGACACCCTGCTTTTTGGCCGCAGCGATGTAGAGGCACAGGAGAATCGAGGCCGTGGCGTTGATGGTCATTGATGTGCTGACCTTGTCCAGCGGGATTCCCTCGAACAAGGTCTCCATGTCCTGCAGGCTGCTAATTGGCACGCCTACCTTGCCGGTCTCCCCCCTGGCAAGTGGATGGTCTGAGTCGTATCCGATCTGGGTGGGCAGGTCGAAGGCTACGGAAAGCCCGGTCTGACCCTGGTCCAGCAGGTATTTGTAACGGCGATTGGTCTCCGCCGCAGTCGCGTAGCCGGAATACTGGCGCATGGTCCAGACCCGGCCCCGGTAGGTATTGGGCTGGACTCCCCGCGTGTACGGGTACTCCCCCGGGTAGCCCAAGTCCCGTTGGCTGTCATATTCCAGGGCGGCGAGGTCATCGGCGTCGTACAAAGAGTTGATGGGGACGCCACTGTCGGTTGCGAACTCCTCCTGCCGTTCGGGGAACCGTTGAACCAACGGGGACAGGGTTTCCCTGCGCCATTGGTCCTTGCTTTCGCTGGGCATCACTTCCCTCCAGGGTCCATCGGTCGCGCCGGTCTGTCGTGGGAGACGGCAGGCGATTGGGCCAATTGTACTTCCTTCGCAGCAAGCGGCTCAACCGGAGCAACAGTCCCAGGGGCGGGCAGCATGGCTTCAGACCTCCCCCAACCGGACAGGGGCGCAGCCACAGACGGCAGCAGCGGACCCGGAACAGTCTGTTACCGGAAATGCAGGGTATGGTAGAATTGCCCTCGTGGAAGAGTCGAGCAACCAACCAATTCACTGGGACACCCACCGCGGATCAATCAACCTGACCTTGATTTTATCGGTGGCTGTTGTTGTCCTGGGGGTCTGGAACTTTGTCCAGAGCGGCGAATGGATACTCATGATAGTTGGCGTAGGGGTTGGCGCATTCACCTGGTTGACCAACCCCCGCCAGTACTGGATTTACTCCGACGCCCTGATCGTTGTCTATGGTAAGCCCCGGACCAGGACCATCAGTTTTAGCCAGGTATCCCACGTAGACCTGTTGAGCCTGCCCATAGGCGACCGCCTGCGGGTCACACTGGTCAACGGCCGGCGGGTAATGGTGCAAGCCAAGGATGCCGAGACCTTTCAAGACCGGCTCGAAGGAGCCTTGAGGTCGTATCACGGCTCGTCCTGGCGTGACACCGTGAGCGAGGGGCGGCCATTCCAGGATTCACCGGATGGGGACTCTCCGGATGGGGACTCTCCGGCCGACGAACCCCGGGAACGGGAGCGTCTCACCCTGGAAACGGCGGTCCAGGACCCTCCAGCAGCCGTGGAAACGCCGGACCTTGGGGTTACTACCGGGAGCGCCGACGTTCAAGACCCTCCGGTCGTTGCCGAGGTCGTGTCAGAAGACCCGGTCGCACAGAATGCGTCCACCCAAGAAGCGCCGGGTGTCGAAGCTCCGGCCCAAGAGCCGGTGGCCCAAGATGACCCCGTTGAGCGCGCTACTGCTGAGGAGACAACGGTCCAAGACCCTGTCGCCCAGGAAGCGACTGCCGACGATGACGGCGGGCAGGAGACGGTTTCCGGAGAGGCCGGCGAGGATGATGGCCAGCCGAGGGGAACCCGGCGGCGACGGCCTGGCATAAGAAGACGCCGCAGACGTTCACCCCCCTCCGATTCATAGCGGACGCCTTGCCCTAGTAGACCACTTGCTCCTCGACGAGCCTCTCTATCTCGGCATCTGAGAGCCCAAGAAGCTCCCCAAAGACGTACCCGTTGTGCTCTCCGCGCAGCGGCTGGGTCGCCATCTCCCCCTCCAACTCTCCGTCGAAACGCCACGGCGCGCCGGGAAGCTCGTAGCCAGTGCCGTCATGGTCGCGGAAGGAATGGAAGAAGCCACGTTCCCGCAGGTGGGGGTTGTTCCATAGCTGGCCTACCGACAGCGATGGGGCCGCTGGCGTCCCGGCCCGCTGCAGAGTCTCGGCCAGTCCTGCCGCGTCGTAACCGGCTGTGACCTCGGCCAGCAACTTGTCCAACGCCTCCCGGTTACGCCAGCGCAGCAGGCCAGTGTCGAACCTGGGGTCCGTCAGCCACTCGGAGTGTCCCAGCGTCTTGCAGAGGGCTCGCCACTGCTCGTCCGTTTCCACGACTATCCCCACCCATTGGTCCTCGCCAAGACAGGGATAGTTTCCGTGGGGCGCGGCGCTTTCATGCTGGTTGCCCAAAGGCTCCTGTACGCGCCCGTTCATCCCGTATTCCAGCACCGCCTCAGGGAGCAACATGGTAGTGGCCTCGGCCATCGACAGGTCGATGTACTGCCCGTCGCCATGTTCCCACCTCCGATTGAGTGCGGCGTTTACCAGGAACACCTCCAGCATTCCTACCATCGGGTCTGTCCAGATGCCCCCGATCTCCGGCCCTCCGTCAGGATATCCCTGCAGCGCGCTCCAGCCGGTGAAGCACTGCACCAGCGTGCCATAGGCAACCTGGTTGAAGTCCGGCCCGGTGTGGCCGAGGCCCGCCGAGGATACCATGATGATGTCGGGATTCTCCCGCCGTAGCTCGTCGTAACCCAGTCCCAGCCGCTCTATGACTCCGGGAGCGAAGTTCTCGATGACCACATCGCTAAGGCAGGCCACTTGCCTGGCGAGTTCGATCGCCGTGGGATGGGACAGGTTCAGCGTGATGCTCTTCTTGTTCTGGTTGATCAGGTGGCTGATGGTGCGCTGGCGGTAGGGGTCGGGACGGCGGTTGCTCTCCACGCGCAGCACTTCCGCGCCCATCAGCCCCAGGTAACGGGTGCAGGTGGGGCCCGCTATCTGCCAGGTGAAGTCGGCGACGCGGACGTTTCCCAGTGGACCGCTAGGCATTGTCGGCAGGCTCTCCGACAGTCTCCGGTTGGTAGACGGGGCGCACCAACTCGTAGGTGTCGGCGGTATAGCAGTACATATTCCCCGCCAGCCTGCCCGTGGGCTTGAGCCGCTGGTGGTTTATCCGGTGCCCGTCGATGATGTCGTCCCGGATGTGGAGCAGCACGATCTCCCCGATAACCAGCCCGTGCTGGTGTCCTTCCTTTCCAAGGTTGACGACCTGGTTGAGCCGGCATTCCATGTTGACCGGGGACTCCGCCACCCGGGGCGCGCGGACAATTTCCGACGGCACGGCGGTGAGGCCGGCAATCTGGAACTCGTCCACATCTGCCGGATACTCCGCGGCGGTGGAATTCATCGCCGCGGCGATGTCGTCGACCACTATGTTCACCACGAATTCCCCGGTCTCCTCGATGTTGGCCAGTGTATCCTTGGCCTTGCGCCCAGCATGTCTTGACGATGAAAACACGATGGTAGGCGGGTCATAGGAGACGGCATTGAAGAATGAATATGGCGCAAGGTTAACGAGCCCACTGGCCGAGATGCTGGACACGAAGGCGATGGGCCGGGGCACTACAACGCCAGTGAGCACGCGGTTGAAACCCTCGAAGTTGCCGGGGTCGATTTTCACCTGTCGGACCTCCATGTCGATATGAATGATTGGGGACTAGATGACTCCCTGGGAACGCAGTGCGGCCACTTCGTCATTGCTCAGGCCAGGACCATACGCTCCGAGCACGGTAGCGTTGTCGCCGCCCAACGATGGGGCCGGAGCAAGCTCAAGCTCCTTGCCCGACGCAAACCTGGCGGGAAAACCCGGATACCGCAGCCTGCCGGTCTTGGGATGGTCCACCTCAACGAAGAATTCGCGGGCCGCCAGTTGGGCCGAGGTGAACAGGTCGGCGGCGGTGTTCAGCGGGAAGGACGGGATGCGGACGGACTGCGCCTGCCGGTATACGTCCTCCTTGTCCCGTTCCCGCGTCCACTCCGCCAGCAGCGGTTCCAACTCTCCCCAGTTGGCCAGCCTGCTGTCGGTGGTGGCGAACTTGGCATCCTCGGCCCAGGCCGGACTGCCCATCAACTCGACGAACCGTTCCCACTGGTCCTGCTGCCTTGGAGAAATCCCGACGTAACCGTCACGACAGGGCAGGAGCACCAGCAGGGCCTGCCGCCCTGCGCCCTCCCGCTGCCTGGTCCGCGGCGGCATTCCGAGGGAAAATTCAGCCAGGGCGGTCTGGGACAGCAGTGCAAGCGCCTCCATCCCCGAAACATCCACGTGACATCCCTTGCCGTGCAGCCTGCGGCGGTTCAGGGCCAGCGCGGATGCTGAAGCTGCCGCCAGCCCGGCCAGGAACTCACCCTGGTGGGCCGCAAGTTGCAGGGGCGGCTGGTTTGCCGGTTCGTCGACAGGCCCAGGATGCTCCCGGGAATGACCGCTAAGATCGGAGAGGAGCAGGTTGTTGGCCTGGAAGCCCGACCAGGCCCCGGTCTGCCCGAGTGGAGTCACCGAGGTCATCACCAGGCGGGGGTTCCGGGCCTGGAACGCGGGGAAGTCCAGCCCAATGCCCGGCAGGTATGACGGCGGGAAGCTCTCGATAAGCAGGTCAGCCCCCTGCGCCAACTCAAGCAGTAACTCCCGCCCGGTAGCGGACTCGAGGTCCAGGGTAACTCCCAACTTGTTGGCGTTGAGGGCCAGGTAAATCCCGCTGGCCTCCGGGTCCGGCTCACCGCCGGGAAACGGACCAATGCGCCGCGCCGGGTCGCCGGAGTGCGGCTCAACCTTGACCACACGTGCCCCCAGGTCGGCAAACATCTTGCCGCAGAAGGGTCCGCTGATTCCCTGCCCGAGGTCGAGGACGTTGGTCCCCTGGTAAAGGTCCAGTGCCATAGCTCCGGTGCTCCCTGCGATGCCCGATAGGTGCCGTGCCGGTCATGCGGCTCCGGTTGCTAGTTATATACCCGCTGCGCCCCAGCCGCAACTTTGCAGGCTCAGACCCGGACCGGCGACATGCCCCACGGCGCAGCCCCCTGAAGTCTCCTGCGTTCCAATGGGGTGTTGCTATATGTTATCGTACCTACCCGGAGCGCAATCCACGGGATTGCCCGCCAGTCCCGGTAGTATCTAGGTACCGGAACTGGATTAAACTGACTCAAGAGGTACACCCGCATGAATTGGGCAGAAACCATCGTTCAGGCGCTGAAGGACTGGGACACGTCCCTGATCGCATACGTGCCGGACATCTCCATCGACCGGGTCACCAGCCTGATTGAGGCCGACCCCTTCTTCCACCTGGTGTCAGCTTCCCGCGAGGAAGAGGCCATCGGCATCGCCGTGGGAGGCTACGCCGTCGGACGCAACGCCGCCGTGTTCATGCAGTCCAGCGGCTTTGGCAACTCGGTCAACGCGCTGGCCAGCCTGTGCATCCCCGCCCGCACACCGATACCCCTCTTCATCAACCTGCGCGGGGGCCCCGGCGAGTTCAACATTGCCCAGGTGGCCATGGGCCGCTCGACCCGCCCAATCCTGGACCTGCTCGGCCTGGTCCACTTCACCCTGGAGGACGAATACAAGATGGACCGGATCGTGGATGGCGCTTTGAAGCTGTGCCACTCGAACCGCCAGCCCGTTGCCATCTGCATGACCCAGCTATTGCACGGGGGGAAAATTGCTTAGATTCGACGCCACCAAGCTGATTGTATCCCTGGCTGGGGACCGAGCCATCGTGGCCAACCTCGGCCCGAGCACCGACGAGCTATGGCACGCCGGGCACCGCGACAAGAACTTTTACACCTACGGCAGCATGGGACTATGCTCGTCCATTGCCCTGGGCATGGCCGTTTCCACTGATGAGCAGATCATCTCCCTGGACGGCGACGGCTCGTTGCTGATGAACATGGGGACTATCGCCACCATCGGGCGGGAGCAGCCGCGCAACCTGATAGTGGTGGTTTGGGACAATGAGGAATGGGGCCAGACAGGTCACCAGCCCAGCCACACCGCCAAGGGCACCGACCTGGCCAAGGTGGCCGAGAGTTGCAGCATCCCCCACACTGCCACGGTATCCGACCTGGAGGAACTGGCATCGGTCTTCCGCACAGCCCTGGAGGAAGAGGGTCCCTGGTTCATAGTGGCCAAGATAGAGGAGGCCGGGTACATGCCCGTGGCTCCCATAGAGCCCGAGCTAACCATATACCGGATGCGCGACTCATTCATGGGTCAGTAACCGGAGAGCAGCCGGGACAAGCCCCGGACCTCATTGCGGCAACGATAACGGGCGCACTACAGTGCGCCCGTTGCGATCTTCTATCGCTACGCCGGTAAACCGGCGGTCAAAGCCCTAGCTCTTCAGATACTGGTTGAACCAGCCGAGGGTGCGCTCCAAGGCGTCATTGGCCGAGGCTTCGTGGTAGCTGTCCCGCTCGTCGCAGTTGAAACCGTGGCCCGCTCCGGCGTACATCTTGAAGTCGTAAGTCACGCCCGCCGCCTTGAGTCTCTCCTCAATCTGGGCCACGTCATCAGGCGTGGGGTTGGCGTCTTCTGCTCCGAAGTTGCCCATCACGGGAATGGTGATCCGGTCGGTCATGTCGATGGGCGCTGGCCCATCCCCAAAGGGGACCAGGATGCGACCGCCGTAGTAGACTGATGCGGCGCTGAGACCTGGGCAACTGGCAGCTGCCAAGTAGGTGATGCGACCGCCTACGCAGTATCCGACGATCCCGATTTTTTGGTTGTTAGTCCGGCGAAACTGGTCTGATTGGGTGTATTTGATGACCTGGTTGATATCTTCGATCAACTCCTCATCGTTTAGCGCCCCCATGAACCGCTGAACCTGGGGCATCTGGTCGTAGCCGAGCTTGGGGTTCGGCTCTTCCCTGTGGTAGAGCGCAGGAGCGATGGCAACATAACCTTCCGCGGCAAAGCGATCGCAGACTTTCTCTATGTGTCGGGTGACCCCAAAGGCTTCCTGCACGACGATAATTGCCGGGAAGCTGTTTCCGGCTGAAGGCAATGGATGGCTAACGTAGACCGGCATGTCTTGTCCCTCATATCCGTGCAGGTCATCCGCCTCGCGCTCTCCAGGGAATCGAAGGTTTTCCCAGAATGAAGGCATCTCGTCCCCTCCTAATCGCGTGTATATGAGCGCCGGTTCCCTGGGGCCATGCCCCGGCCGCAACTTACAATCGTTCCGGCAGAATTGCCGGTATCATTTGTTCGGCGCATCGCAGATTGTAGCAGAGGCATTGAGCGCACACAAGCAACAATGTGGCTTCGACAAGGGCGTTGAATACGAGAGTTCCATAGCGGTGCCGCACGCTCGGTTACAGGTTGCCCAAGGCTTCCTTCTCTCTCAGGAGCGGCGGGACTGCTCGATATTGTCAGTGGGCGCCAGTGTGCGGGTTTCACCGGGAAGCCGAGGGCATGAAAAAAGCAGCACCCTCGAGGAGGGCGCTGCTTCGCCACAGGGTAGACTCGCTGTAGCCTCCCGTTCTAACCTTGCCGCTGGACCTCGATCTGTTCAACCAGGTATCCAATCTCGGCCAGGGCCTTGCTTACCTCCACCGGGGCTTTCGTGTAGAAGACCATCTCTTCGGTCTCCGACAGGCCGCTGACATCGAGGTGAAGCTCCACTGTGGTCTCGCCAACCTGGTCGGCAAGTTCCAGGCCATAGAACACCAACTCGCGGCGCAGAGGAGCGGAGAACATGCTGGGGCCGAACGGCAGCTTGTAATGCTGGATCAGGCTGATGGACTCGTCGCTGCCATCGAAGATGAGGATCCTCTCCGAACCGTCGGAGTAATACAGGCTTAGCTCGGCTCTTTGGATGTCCTCGCCGTAGGCGTAGTTGTTCACTATCATGGTGGACTGGACCGACTTCAGGTCTGAGTCAAACTGAGCCATGAATACGGTGATCTCACCGTTGCGCGTGTCCACCTGGAACGTGTACCAAACGTCAACCAATTCACCGCCGGGCAACTTCAGGTTGCCGAATCCCTCACCGATTACTTCGCCGAACTCCACCTCGGGGAGCAGTTGCATTGCCGCAGTCTGCTTCTCTTCCAGGGTCATAACGGGGGCAACCTCGGCCTGCTGGGACGCAGACGGGACGTTGGAAGGCGCTCCAGCAGCTGGCGCCGTGGTGGGCGCAGGGGTTGCAGTGGGGTTGGGCCGAACCGACATGGATATGGGCCGGTTGGTGGCGGACTCGCCCGCACTGGCCGGCGAAGCCTCAACTTTAGCGGGTTGACTGGACTTGGCTTCCGGGACATCGACCGGCTCAGACTCGGCGGAGAGCGAACCGAATCCCCCCACCATGAATGCTATGGCTACGCCGATCAAGACTACCACGACTAGCGCTATCCCGATGACAAGCGGGCCGCGCGAGCCTCCACGTATTTCTGGAGCCCTAGAGCTTCTCATTGCGTCCTCCTCTCATACTGTCTGAAAAAATCTATGATTACTGTTAATGGTCTGCGCACTCCGCCTACAGGTCGGGAAGCAGGGCGGCGGCTCTGTTCGCCTCACCCCAATGCCTCTGCCGCACCTCACGCTTGGTCTGGACTTCGGACATCATCTTGGTGGCCTCAGTGTAGAAGAATTCCACCTTGTCCATCGCCGCCCCTTTGCCGATGTTGGAGATCATCACCGTAAAGCTGATGGTGTCCGAAATCCTGCCCGGATAGGTACCCTTGCGCCGCCCGGCTCCCGGCACCAACTCCGACAGGTTCCGGTCCATCATCTCCACGATCTCCTCGGTCGCCTCGCCCTGTGGGCCGCTGAAGAGACCCAACACGTTGTGGGCGTCGTAGTACGCGCGGCCGCCATCCCAAAGCTCGCAGTCCATGGACAACTCGCCGAGGGCACGGCTCAGGACGTTCTGCGCCCGTTCGATCTGGTTCTTGGCCACCGAGAAGTGGGCCGCCGGCTTTTCGCCGTTGCCCAGGAACCTGGACATGAGCCCTGTCGGTTTCCTGGGGATCGTGGCGGAGCTCACTCCGATGGTGGTCGGGCCGTGCAGAACCCTGATCACGTCGTTGGCGTCCAGAACCTCGCCGATGTACCGCCGGTCAGTCTCCTCGCCGACGCACAGGAGGTCCATGAAGGAATCAGCTATCCGCCTGTTGATCTGGCCGTAGTTGAAGTTCATGGACTGGCCGCCCTGGACGAACTTCTGGTTGTCGATCATGAACACGGCATCGGCGGATGAGTTCTCGAACACCTTCTTGAGGCACGTGGCCGTGTTGATCAAGCTGTCGGGGTCGTCGTACTGGTTCAGAAATGGCAGCACGAGCATGGCGTACACAGGCTTCTTGAATGCTTCCTTGAGCAGATCGACAACGACTCCCACGGAGCCTGAGCCGGTGCCTCCGGCGGTGGTAGCAATCACCATGATCGCGTCGGCCGTGGACACGTCGCCGTGGTCGCGGACCGTGGTGACGATCTTGTGTCCGCCGCGGCGTGCCTGCTCGGCACCGTCGGCGTTAACCTTGCCGGCGCCCCGTCCCCGGAACTCGTCCGTGGTGCCCAGCAGAATTGTATGGTCGTCGGTCTGCGGAATGTGCTCCAGGCCGTAGAGGTCTCCCGCGCCGAGGTTAACGGCAAAGACCCCGGTTTCTATGGGGTCTTGATGGTCCCCGGTGAAAATTCTTATATTCCGGTTCTTCCATACCCATTTCCCCATCGCGACAAACTCATCCGCGATGTTGGACCCTCCCTGTCCAGCTCCCACTACAATTAGTCTCATAATCCACTCCTCGTCGATCGTTAGACGGTCGACCCCCTTGGAGTCTGTCTGTCCCGTCTGAATATGGAGCGTACCCGCTCTGCCAGGCCCATTGTCTCCAGTCCCCTATACGGCTCTCAAAAGCGGGAAGCCTCGATGGGCTATATTCTAGGCGACCGGGCCGAATTCTTACGCGTGGAATTTCCGCAAAGTTTGATAATTTTGACAACTACGCACTGCGGGCACATCCAAGGAATGCGATGTACAGAGGCTACAAGAAGGGGGTTAGAGGAGAGGGAAGCGGGTGGAGATGAGCTAGACTACAGGATGTTGCCGGTGATGGTTGGGGAGGGCAAACCAAGGTTGGGTGGCCCGGAGCCCGGTGAGGGTTAAGAGGGGAAGTCGCGGGCACACCCCGAGGCGGTGTGCCCGCAGTGTTCGCTACAGCACGTGGTAGAGGAGCAGGTGCTCCCGCAGTACGTCGGATGCGAAGTCGTTCTCGATTTGCCGCCAGACCGAGTGGATATGGTTCGCGCCGTCCTGACGGTTGTCGAACTCGACCACGAAGTCTCCCCCGTGCAGCCGATAGTAATGTTCCCTGGTCCTGTCTACCGGCCCAGCCCAGGCCAGGTGGATGTTGTCGATTCCCTGCTCCTTGAAGGCGTCCAGCTTCCCCTGGGCAACATCGCCACGCACCTGGCTGACGTACTCGGAGATCAGGGACATCATCATTTCCTGCTGTGTCCCCGACATACGTGATGCGGGCAGACCCTCCTCCCTGGGAAGCGACACCTTGGAACTGTTGTAGGTGAGGATGTCCAGCGGAGCCTCATCGTAGATGATGGCCCGGCTCTGCTGGCCCGAGTCCAAGCTTTCCATCAACTCGAACGCCAAGTCCTCCCTGGAACCAAGAATGCGCAGCCCGTTCTTAGGCCCCTTGCGCACCTCGGCGGGATTCGCGCCGAAGAAGAAAGGAGTCACCGAAATCACCTGGTCGCCCCAGATGCTGTAGTTGAGGCAAACGTGGTGGCCTTCAACCCGCCAGCCCCAAGGTCCGTCCGAACCCTCCGCGCCCGCCCCCTGGCCGCCGGGCTCACCGAAGACGGTGAAGTAGTACAGTTCGGGGTCCCTAACGAAAGTCACCAGCCCCCGTTCCTTTTCAAGAGGCCCGAGCACGTCCTCGTGCTCAATGATGAGCTTGGCCTGCTCGTAGGACCTGTCGGTCAGTCCGCTGGCCATCAGGGCGAATGCCAGTGTTCGCTGTTCCTGGGTCATGTCCCGCAGCGGCAACCCGTGGCGGTTCAAGGGCGGGTAGTACCAGAAGACCCGCTCGCCGTCCATGTAATGGTATGTAGCCTTGGCGCGCTGCTCGGCGTTCAGACTGGCCAGCAGCTTCGAGCAGGCCGCACCCATCTGGGCAGCCGCTTCGGGGTGAGTGGTGGATGTGGTCATGTCAGCTTCTCCTCTACAGTTGAAGGCAGTCGTTAGCCATTGGTGGCTATGCTACTCCAGGCTAACTTCACCGGCAAGTCGAACGGTTAGCAAGAGTAACCTTCCTTATCCACGTGGTCTGGCTCACGATCGAGGAATTATTTCGATTTTCCGGTCATTTGCGGACAATTCCGGACATGGGGAGCGATTGGTGTGTTATCCGGCCACCGCCGGTCTACTTCGGACTGGTGCAGGAGAGTTGCCTTGTGAGCTTTTCGGGATATCGACCGTCATGCTGCCCTAATGACTGTGCTGGAGTGGCCGACCCTCCGTGGAGGGGGCAAGGGCTGGACAGGCATAATGGTACATGCGTTCTACCAGTGAAGCAAGAGGCGGTTGTCACCGGGGCAGTGGTCAGTTTCAAGGGGCAAGGGTGATAGCGGACGACGCACTTCCGCGCTTGGCTCAAAGACTGGCACGTCCGGAAGGCTTATGCAACCTGAAGATGACGGTCCAGCAAATTCTGGCTTTACGTTAACTGGCGAGCAGCACAGGCTCAAGGGCGGCCTTCAGCTCCTCCAGCGTGGCGAAACCCTCGAACCGCTGGGCTATCCTGCCATCCCCATCCAGCACGAAGGTCCAGGACTCGTTGAACCAGCCGGGGATGCTGCTGATTCCCCATTCCGCTACAGGTCTGGCAATGCCGGCTTTGCTCAGGTCACCCTGGATTTCATCAGGGTTATCGTAGATTTCCACGTGGATGAAGTTGGCCCGTCCTGCGTAGCCTTCCTTCAACTCCGAGACTGTGTCTGTCTGCGGGCCGCACGTGGGGCTGGTGCAGAAAGCGGGCGAAGCGAAAACGACGACCGTGGGCAATCCCGTGGCCACAGCCTCGGCCACCGTAAGCTGGTACAGGTCCGGGTCGGGCGAGTAATCGGTAGTTAAATTCTCGATGCTTTCCGTATTGCCGAGGGTCTTGTTCTCGCTCAAGGGCGGGACTATGCCCACCTGCGGCACGTGGCCCTTCTCCGCCACTTCCAACTCTACCGAGGCCGTTGCAGTTTCCCCGTCCTGTACTGCCTTGATGTCCAGCCGCCATGGCCCGGCAGGGTCAAAGTCCATTTCTGTAACGTACGACCCCCGCACGCCGTAGGGCCAAGGGTGGAACGGGGCCATTTTCGTCTCCCCCTGGAGCGGGCCGCCCTCTCCAATGTATGAGGAGGTAATCTCCACCTCCGGGACTGTGACGAGCGCCTTGTCGGTGGTCAGCAGGAACGCTACCCGCTGCGGGCCGACGCCAAGCTCCTTGGTAGATATGATGGTCTTCAGCCCGCCGCGAGCCTCGGCTGCGGCTGCGGTGGTTGGTGCTCCGGTTGTATCCTGCTCCGCCGGAGGCGGGGCAACCGGTGCGCTGCTGCCGCAGGCCAATGTCAACCATGCAACCAGCCCAGCTAACACCGGCAAGACCACGCGCATTCTCATCAACATCCTCTGGCGTCTCATCTGTCTACGGCCCCTCCTCATAGGCCCCGAAGGTGAACGCGAACAGGGCGAAGTCTTCAGAGTTGGAGCTCAGCTTCAGCTCGTGGGTCCCGTATTCCGGCAGGGACACTACCTCGTACAACCGCCCTTCGTCCACCCGGAAGTAGCTTCTCCCTTCCTCAATCACCATGTCCGGCCCAGCTTCTTCCGGGCGCAACGCACGTCCATCCAGTGTCACCTGCACCTCAAACGGCTCAGTTCCAGCGGGACTCACCACCGCGTTGGCCGACGTGCCTGAGAACTTCAGGGCTATGTAGTCCTCATAATTTCCGGTCTGGCGGGCATGGCGAAGCTCCTCCTGCCCATTGAGCCACAGGCCGTGAAGGTAGAGGTTGCCGTTGCCGTGATCACCGGGGTCGGTGTATTCCAACACCTGGTCCGGCCCCTCATAGTATTCCGGCTGGCCAACGTACAGGCCGAAGGAAGAGTAATTCCGGTTGTACCCGCCGTAAAGCTCCCGGGTCAGCAGGTTCCCCGCTTTCCAGTCCCTGGCTGCGGGGTCCAGCTGCGGGTCGGGAGCTATCCCCGGCTCGATGCCGGACAGGTCTGCCCCGGCATCCTCCAGCAGTTGGCGAATCCTGAACTCGGTCTCCGTGTACTTGCCCTCGCCGATGTGCTTGTACCTCACCACTCCATCCTTATCAATGAGGTACTTGGCGGGCCAAGCGCGGTTTGAGTATGCCATCCAGGTGGCGAAGTCGTTGTCCTGGGCGACCGGGTACTCCAGCCCGAAGGTCTCGGTGGCGGCGACTACGTTCTCCGTCAGGCGCTCGAACTCGAACTCCGGCGTGTGTACTCCCACGATCACCAGTCCGCTGTCCGCGTACTTGTCGTGCCAGTCCTTGAGGTAGGGAAGGGTGCGGATGCAGTTGACACAGGTGTATGTCCAGAAGTCCACCAGGACAACTTTTGCATCCCGCCCACCGTCCCGCAAAGCATCCGCGCCCAGCAGCGCGTCCAGGGTCAGAGGCTCCGAGTTGATCCAATTGGAAATGCCCTGGAAATCGGCAGCCGGCCCTCCGACCTGTCCGCCGGGCGGTACGTCAACAGTTGTGTTGCTGGCCTCGGCGGCGCAAGCCGTCATCAACCCAGCGACGGCGGCGAGTATTACCAACAGCGGAAACAGCCGCGCCCGCAGTACATGATTCCCACCGCCGCCCCACTGTTCCGCCACCTGCATGACCCATCCCGGCATTACGCCCCCCCGTCATAGACCCCAAAGGTGAAGGCGAAGATGCCAAAGTCCTTTGAATCGGAGGCCATGCGCAGGTGCGTATCCTGGACGTAAGCGAGGTTCTCGACCACCCGGTACATGTCCGGCTTGGTCACCATGATGTAGCTTTCCCCGTCCTCGCCGATGATCACGTCCTGACCCTTGTTCTCCTCAGTAAGGTACTCGCCGTTTGAGGTGACCACCACCTTATAGGGTTCGCCAGACTCGGAGGTGAGCACGGCGTTCACGCTGCGGGCAGAATACTTCAGTTCCAGGTAGTCCTCGTAGTTGCTGGAATCGCGCGCGTGCCTTACCTCTTCTCTCCTAACCTCCCAGCGGCCGTTGAAGTAGATGAGGTCGGGTATCAGCACGTCGTGAGTGACGAAGTCCTTAGCCTCATCGTCTATGATGGACGCGGGATATTCCTCTTGAGCTACGTATGCACCACGTCCGTAACGAAACGAACTTATGTTGCGGTCGGACCCGGCGTATAGCTCCCGCGTCACCTTTGCTCCACGGGTGTTCAGATATGTCGGGTCCCGGCTCTGGTCCCGGGGCATGTCGAACCTTTCCAGAGCAAGGTCCGCCCCTGCTTTCTCCAGCAACTCGCGTATCTTCAACTCGGTCTCGGCATACTTTCCCTCTCCGAAGTGGGTGTACTGCACGATACCTTCATGGTCGATCAGGTACTTGGCCGGCCAGTAACGGTTTGAGTAGGCCCGCCAGGTCTGGAAGTCGTTGTCCTGGACGACGGGGTATTCGATACCGTAGTCACGGGTGGCCTTGACCACGTTGTCCAGGTCCTTCTCGAAATCGAACTCCGGGGTGTGGACGCCCAGGATCACCAAGCCGTCGTCCTGGTACCTGGCGTGCCATTCCTTGAGGTAGGGAAGGGTGCGGATGCAGTTGATGCAGGTGTAGGTCCAGAAGTCCACCAGCACCACCTTGCCCTGCAGGCCGTCTATGGCCAGGGGATCGCTGTTGATCCAAGCCTGGTTGCCCACCAACTCCGCGGCCAACCCGCCGACCGCCCCGCCACCCCTAGGACGCGGTGTGGCCGTGGGTTCAGGAGTTGCCGTGGGTTCCGGCATGGCCGTGGGTTCCGGCTCAGGAGCGGCCGTGGGCGCTGCGTCAACCACCGTTGGAGCGACTGTTGGCTCTGTTGCGGGAGCCACGGTGGGCTGCTCAACGGACTTCGGCGAGTCGGCCATAGCGGTCGGACTCTCCATCACGACGGGGGTGGACGTTGCCGCGGCCGCCGGGGCAGGAGTCTGTTCGACGGATGCCTGGCTATCAGCAGGGGCATCCACTACTGTGGTAGGAATCAGGGCAGCCAAATCTTCCTTGGACAGTCCCCCCTTGTCCGGGAGCGGGACCACGACCGGGGTTGACCCGGAGGCATCGGCGGATGCGTCACTGGAGGGCGTGCTGCCAGTCGCAACGGCGGGGGCTGGCTGTGCTCCAGCCGCGGCTTCCGGCGCCTGGGTTGGCGGGGTGCCGCCGCACGCCACGAGTATGGTTGCGGCTATCAGGGTCAATAACACAGGCCACCAGGCCGGCAGGGTAATGCGCGGGAGGGTTATCCCTTTCGGATTCACGTTGCTACTTACCTCGATGGAAGATTGGGGTCTGGGTCAAAAACCGGAATCTACTGTACGCCGGAATTTCGGAAATGGCTACGCGCTGCAACTGGAGCTGGGCGCGGCCCGTCCGCACATGGGCTACGGGCAATGTCAGGGGTACCGGCTTTTGACTATCCATCAACATATACGATAGTGTGTATTTGTTGGATGTTCTTCCGAGGAGAGAAGTTTGGCGGGCCCATTTGCCGTAGGGTAGAGGCGGCAGCAGCCAGGTGCGGTTGTGCCTACCCAGCTTGCTTATGGTAAACTCTCTGGAACCCGTCGGGTCTGGGGGTTGGCCCACTCCGGCAGCCTGGCTCCAGACCGGGGGACGGACCCTATCCGCCGCTCCCAGGCGGGGATGCCGATACTGGGCGGCGTTCTCAGCGAGGAATCAGTGCAGGAGACAATTTCTCCATCCACCATTGCGCGCGGGATCGTAGAAAACGTTTCCCGGGTGATTGTAGGCAAGACCGGGGTCATAGAGCAGGCCCTGGCTGCCCTGATGGCACGCGGCCATCTTCTGGTCGAGGACGTGCCGGGCGTCGGCAAGACCATGCTGGCGAAGAGTCTTGCTACCTCCATTGGTTGCCAGTTCCGGCGCATCCAGTTCACCCCCGACCTCCTCCCCAGCGACATCGCCGGGCTTTCGGTCTACAACCAGGCCACCGGCGAGTTCGAGTTCCGTCCTGGCCCCATCATGTCCGAGGTGGTGCTGGCAGACGAGATCAACCGGGCCACGCCCAAGACCCAGTCGGCCCTGCTGGAAGCCATGGAAGAGCTCCAGGTGACTGTAGACGGGGCCACCCACTTCCTCCAGCACCCATTCGTGGTGGTGGCTACCCAGAACCCAATCGAGTATGAAGGAACGTTCCCGCTGCCGGAAGCCCAACTGGACCGCTTCCTGATGCGCATCAGTATCGGCTATCCGGACTTCGATGAAGAGATTTCGGTGATCGACCAGCAGGAACAGGTCCACCCGATCGAGAACCTTGAGGCGGCGGCGACTCCTGCTGATATCATTGCCCTGCAGAACGCCTGCACCGACGTTTACGTTGACCGGGCAGTGCGTGAATACATCGTCGGCCTGACGGACGCTACCCGCCATCACCGCGACGTGGCGCTGGGCGCGTCCCCTCGCGCCTCGCTGGGTCTGTTCCGCGCCGTGCGGGCGATGGCGATCCTGAAGGAACGGGACTACGTTATCCCTGACGACGTGAAGGACCTTGCCGTCCCCGTCACGGCGCACCGCGTCATCCTGTCCCCCTCGGCCAGGATGCGAGGCGTCAGGGCCACCGACGTGATTACCGATCTGCTAAACACTGTAGCCGTGCCGGGAGCAGCCCGTTAACCCTACTTCGCAGGGTCCCAATCCGCCTTTTGAAGAAAAACAATGAGCAGAAGGGCCATTGGAATCATAGCTCTGGTGGCGGTGGTGGCGTTCTACACCTTCGGCACCGGGTTCGAGTTCTTCTTCCGGTTCCTCTATGCCCTGGGACTGCTGATTGTCGTTGGATTCGGCTGGGCGTGGCTGAGCTTGCGGGGCATCGAGCTGCGACTTGACCGCACCGCTACCAGGGGCCAGGCAGGGGACTTCCTGGAAGGACGGATCAGCATCGTCAACCGGAACCGCCTACCCAAGTCCTGGCTTGAGGTTACCGAATACACCAACCTGCCCGGATATACCCCCGGCCGGGGCCTGGCGTTGGTCAAGAACCAGAACCGTACCTGGCGCACCGAGATTCCGCTGCTCAGGCGCGGGCTGTACCATGTAGGCGAGGTGCAGGTCACAGGCCAGGACCCGCTAGGCGTGTTCAAGCTCAACAGGCGTTTCCTGGAACCCCAACCCTTCATGGTCTTGCCAGCGACCGAGCCGCTTCCCGATCTCGACGTAAGATACGCCGGTCTGCCCAGCGACAGCCGCACCACGCGGCACGTCGACCAGATAACCACCGACGTTTCCTCCGTCCGCGAATACGCCCACGGCGACAGCCTCCGGCGCATCCACTGGCCCTACACCGCCCGCATGAACACCCTTATGGTCAAGGAGTTTGACCTGGGCATTTCCGCCGACGCCTGGGTGGTGCTGGACATGAACTCCGGCTCTCATATCCCCGGCGAGGAGCACGGCGACAACACCGAGGAGCTTTCAGTCACCATCGCCGCATCCCTGATTCAGCGTTTGGTTGACCTGGACATGCCAGTGGGGTTGGCGGCGAACGGGAACCAGCACTACATATTGCGCCCCGACAGCAGCCCGGAACACCTGGGGCGGCTGATGGAAGCCCTGGCCGAAGTCCGCGCCCAGGGAAACACGCTGCTGGAGCGGTTCCTGTACGAACTGCAACCCAACCTCAGCCGCTTCAACACCCTGACCGTGGTCACGTCATCGGCCCGCTCCGACTGGATTTCGGCCCTGAGCAATCTCAGGCGGCAGGGCATCGTAGTCTCCGTGGTTATGATCAACCGGGAAGACTTCGGCGCCGCCACGGGCATCGGCGTGCCCCTGGACTTCCTGGCAACCAATGAGATATCGACATACGCCGTACGACGCGGCCAAGCGTTGAACGACGCCCTCCGGTTTCCCCTGGGGGCAACCGCCGTGGAGCCTCTCACCGCAACACCTGAGCCCCAGGTCGAGGAGGCAGTCCGGTGACCCCCAACGGCGTGCTGGGCCGACGAGAGCAACCCCGGGGAACGGGCTATACCGCAGGCCCTGCGTTGGATACTGCCGCGGAGAGTCCTGGAGTCAACGTCGAAGCTGTCGGCAAGGTCGCCCTGAACGTTGTCCAATACTTCCGCCCCTCCGACGGCTGGGCTGCCCTGGGCCTGCTGGTCATCAACCTCCTGATAGTCATCTACTCCGTCGAGCAAGCCAATTGGGTAGACACTCCCAACCTGGGACTCGTGCTTCTCCTGGCGATGGTCACAGGGTTGTTCCTGGCCCGCGTCCCATTCTGGGGGATCCTGGTCCTTCCCATCGGGCTGGCCGCCGGGCTGCTCGTCACCGTGTGGCGGCTCACATCCCACGTCTCGCGTACCGTACATGTCGACAACGCCGACCAACTATGGGAAAGACTATCCCTTTGGGTCGAGGCTGCCAGGACCGGGTCCATAAGCATCGATGCCGTTCCCTTCGCATTCGGGTTGGTGGTGGCTACCTGGCTCTGTGGATACCTGGCCACCTGGGTATTCGTGCGCTACCGGAATTTCTGGGGCGTGTTCGTTCTCGGTGGCGCGGGGATCATGTCCAACCTCACCTACCTTCCTCCAAACGCCAGTGTTCACATAGGGTTGTTTCTCTTCACCGCCTTCCTGCTGATCGCCAGGGTCCAATCCGTGCGCAGGCGCCGGGAATGGGAGGAACGCCACGTAACTTACGACGGCCACCTGAGCGCCCTGTCCCTCAGCGACAGCTTCATCATTGCTCTCGCCGTGTTGCTCGTCGCTTTCTTCCTCCCCGTGGGCAGCAAGTACGGCCCGGCCAATAACGCCTACGAATATTTCCGGACGCCCATGCAGAGCTGGGAAGACGACTTCAACCGCCTCTTTGCCGGTCTTCCGGCGCGCAAGCCCCTGGGCTACCGCATATGGGGCGACGTGATGGCCTTCCAGGGCACCATCCACCCGACCCAGACCCAGGTGCTCTTTGTAGAGTCCCAGGTGCCCATGTACTGGAAGGCACGGTCATACGGAACCTACACACCCAAGGGCTGGGTCTCCGACGGCACCGTCCTGAAACCCAATGACTGGACTCCCTCTGTTTCGGTGCCTCAGCCCTACCTGGGCCGGTTCGACATCACCTACCAGGTGATGCCCAACTACGATTCCAGGACCCTGTTCGCCGGAGACCAGGTAATCGGCATCGACCGCAACGTACGGTTGGAGACCTACGACTCCCCCACCTATACCCTCGATATGCAAGGTCCTGGGAACGGGCGAGCCATGTCCCCCAAGCTGGCGGAAGCCGCCGACACGTTGAGGCAGACCCTTGCGCTGGGCGGGGACTCGGTAAGCAACTCCTCCCTGGCGGCCCGGCTGCCAGATGACTTCCGACTTGTGGAGGCCGAACGCAACCGTGGGGGCATATCCAGAATCGTGCTGGCAGAGGTGCTACCAAGCAGGCCCGACGTCCTATCCGTCCAGAGTACGGGACGTGAGATCAAGGCCAGGGACAGCTACGAAATCACCTCTTCGGTATCAACAGCCACACCGGACCAGCTTCGCCGGGCTGGAACGGACTATCCTACCCACATAGTCCAGAAGTACACTCAACTGCATGACGAGCTTCCGGAAAGGGTGAGAGACCTGGCCCTGCAACTGACCGCCAGCGCGGAAACGCCCTACGACAAGGCCAAGGCCATAGAGTTCTACCTCTCAGGGTTCCCCTACACCCTGGAGGTGGAGCCACCGCCCTTCAACGCCGACGGGGTTGACCACTTCCTCTTCACCCTGGGAGAGGGTTACAGCGAGTATTTCGGATCCGCCATGACCGTCATGCTCCGGTCCATTGGCATCCCCGCCCGATTCGTCACCGGGTACACCACCGGCGATAAGGTGGTAGACCGGGACCTCTACGTGGTCACCGACAGCCACAGCCACGGCTGGATTGAAGCCTACATGCCCAACTACGGCTGGATACCCTTCGAGCCGACCCCAGGCCGGTCCATACCGGTTGCCGTGCCGCCACCGCCCCTGGTGGCCGAGGTCGGAGATGCCAGCGGCACGCAGGAGTTTGACGACGAAGACTGCATCGAGGAAATCGAGGAGTGCGATGAGGAACTGCTCGACGCCACTCCGGGAGAGATTGATACGGTCCCGCTGCCCTGGGGCGGGCAGCTTGCTACAGCGTTCCTCTGGGCCGCTGGCGGTGTGGCGGGCGCTGGCGTGCTGGGCTTGATAGCCTGGTTGGCATGGCGGAGGTACATGACCGTATCCGAGGACCCTCGCGTCGTCTTCCGGCGCATGGCTACGCTGGGAACTCTGGCGTCGGTCGGCCCTGCATCTCACCAGACCCCCTTCCAGTACCGGTTGCGCCTGTCTGACCTGCTTCCAGACCACCGGCAACCCGTGTCGGTCATCGTTGACCATTACGTCCGCAGCATCTACGGACGCAAAGAGCTTGACGAGATACAGCGCCAGGAGTTGACTCAGGCCTGGCTCGATCTGAGAATGCCACTGCTGCTGCGCATACTGCGGCCCAGGAGCATCTGACGAGGTCTGCATGAGTTTTTACAGTTACAACGTCTTTCCGATGGGAGACGGGTGGATCGGGTTGCTGGGCAGCCGCAAAGGTCTGCGACGTCTCAGCTTCCAGCCGACACCGGGTGAGGCCCTGGAGCACCTGGAACCGGAATTGGCCGATGCCGTGGAAGACCCAGCCTCTTTTCCTGATGCGCGGAGTTGCCTGGAACGCTACTTCAAGGGCGATGTTCAGGCGTTGGACTCCATCAACCTCGACATGACTGACGTTCCCGACTTCTACAGGGCCGCCTGGACCGCCTGCCGCGAGATTCCTCCCGGAGAGACCCGGAGCTATACCTGGCTGGCCGAGGCCGCGGGAAATCCGAGGGCCGCCCGCGCCGCCGGTCAGGCGATGGCCAAAAACCGCTATGCCCTGATAATCCCCTGCCACCGCGTGATTGCCAGTAACGGCGACCTTCGCGGTTACGGAGCTGGTGGTCTCGGCGTCAAGGCCCGCCTGCTGCGAATGGAACAAACCGGAAAAGGCCTGCCCCCAGTCCGATGGGAAGGCGGAGGGTGCTGACCCATGACTTCATCCGGAAACGCGGACCCACAACGTGGTGGAGGGCCGGAGCCGTCGCAGAGGGTCCACGATTCAGACGTTTACCGCCCGTCGGAACATTGGGCCAGAATCGGCGACCTGGACATGCGCTTCCTGGATTGGGGCGGGGACGGCCCACCGGTCATGGCCCTGCATGGCCTGGCATCCTCGGCCCATTGGTACGACATAGTCGCTCCCCTTTTGCGCCAGGACTTCCACATCTTCGCTCCCGACCAGCGGGGCCACGGGCAGACTACCCAAGCCCCCTCGGGCTACGACTGGAAGACCCTGTCCAGCGACGTGACCGGGCTTATGGACCACCTGGGGCTGACAACCGCGGCGGTGCTGGGTCATTCCTGGGGTGGACACGTCGCCAGCGGGCTGGCGGCCTACGCGCCGGAACGGGTCAGCCGCGTCGTGATGATCGATGGCGGGTTCCTCAACGGTCATCTGTGGCCCACCGGAACGTGGGAAGAATTCTCCAACACCCTGCGTCCCCGGAACGTAACCGGCGACCGGGAAGAGTTCCTCGACCGGCTGCGCACCCAGCTGGCCGACTGCTGGTCCGACGAGTTGGAGCGTGTGGTCCAGACGATGGTCTACGACGACGAAGACGGCCAGATTCAAGACATCCTGCGACCGTCGAACCATGCCCAGGTCCTGGAATCCATGTGGAACGAGCCGCCGTCCGCTATCCTTCCCCGCATGACCTGTCCTGCCCTGATAGTTGCCGCGGGTCCGCGACCTGACAGGGCCAACTCCGAGTTCTCCCGTCGACGCCAGGTCATGGTCGCCGCCGCCGAACAGGAGATGAGAAACGGCCGCGTCCACTGGGTGCCCGACACCATCCACGACATCGGCTACCACAAGCCCCAGGAACTGGCCCGCGTCATCACTGGCTTCCTCCGGGAGGAGTAATCCGGAATTGGTAATATGTCTGAAGTAGCGCATTTTGCCGTGGAATATAACCTCGATACCCTGCGGTCCAAAATAGTCGAATACCTAGGGTGGACGGGACCATTACATACGACCGCCATGCGCGTCGCCGGATGCGGTGGCGAAAGATCAGCGAAGAGGAAGTAGAATATGTCATCAGACACCCCGAGAGGATCGAGTCTACAGAGCATGGGCGGCTCAATGCGTTTGGGTGGGTCGGGGACCGATACCTCAGAGTGACCTTTCGAGACTTCGATGTTGAACTCCTGGTAATCAGCGTAGTTGACAGAACAGACTGAAGGCAGGCAACCGTGAAGATTGAGTACAGCCACACTGCCGACGCTCTCTACGTCTATTTTCGGGAAGTCGAGGCGGCTAGAAGCGACGACATCGCAGAAGGCGTGGTCGTGGACTTCGACGCTCAGGACCAGATCGTCGGGATCGAGATTCTTGATGCCAGTTCACGGCTCAGCGCCCAGGAGCTGGCCAATATCACTATAGAGCGCTGGCCCGTCGAAATAACCGGGCAACGGGCTGCTGAAGAAGATGAACGGCGCAAGGCCATAGTTCGGGCAGAGGCAAGTCAGCCGATTTACGAGGCAGATAGAATCAGGCAGTACGCGCTCGAACATTTCATTGAGCCTGCCCGGCGCACAGGACGCCGTTATGTGGAGATTCGTCTCGGCGCAGTACAGGAAGGTGTAGGGAAGCACAGCAATGTGCCAAATTTCATTAACGCCTTGGGCGGACGGAAACTCCTGAATCTAGCGAACCTGAAGTTGTTGAAGACATCGGGGCCAAAGGCGGGCCCGAATACGGTATTCCACTACGAGATTTTGGGATAGGCGACACCAAAGGACCGTCCGGGATTAATTCACGGTCTTCAACTCACAGATCCACATACTCCAGCCTCTGAGGTCGGTAACTCCAGCAGAGACGTGATGCCCTTAGCACTGCATGGAGTCAAGAGTTACGTATTGATTCGCCGTCGTAAGATATTTGCGTTGGATTCCCCCTTTCCGCTACAATCCGAATCGCTTCATGGGTCGGCCACCGGTACGTTGCCAATGGGGGAATGACGATGCCCGAAGGCGTGTTGAACGGCGTGAAAGTCCTCGACCTGAGCGAGGATATTGCCGGTTCCTTCTGCGCCCGTATGCTTGGCGACTACGGCGCGGACGTGCTCAAGGTCGAACCCCCGCGCGGCGCGACGCTCCGCCGCATGGGACCCTTCCACCACGACGACCCGCACCCGGAGAAGAGCCTCTTCTTCCTCGCGTTGAACCTGAACAAGAAAGGCGCGACGCTGAACCTGGAAACGTCCACCGGGCGCGCCCTGTTCAAGGAACTGGTCCCACACATAGATGTCATCGTCGAGAGCTACCGCCCCGGCTACCTGGGCGGGCTGGGACTATCACATCCCGACCTGGCAGAGCTGAACCCGTCGCTGGTGATGACCTCCATCACCCCCTTTGGCCAGGACGGCCCCTACAGCCAGTACCAGGGGGAGGAGATAGTCAACTACGCGATGGGCATGATCATGAGCATCAGTGGCGTCCAGGGCCGGGAGCCGTTGAAGCACGGTGGCTTCCAGGCCCAGTATGAAGGCGGACTCAACGCCGCAGCAGCGACCGCCATATCCCTGTTCGACCAGTTCAACACGGGTCAGGGCCAGCATATCGACGTATCGGTCACTGAGGTCGTCGCCTCGACCATGATGGCCACCCAGACCATGTACCCCTTCATGGGCGGGACCCAGCCGCGCCGCCGCGCCGCCGGAGGAGAGTTCACCCATCCCATGCCCTGTGCCGACGGCTGGATCATCGTGCAGACCGGGGGTGGCGCCTCCTGGGAAGACATCGCCAACTTCTTCGAGTCCGAGGAGATGCTGGAACCGCGCTTTGCCGACGCCGGTCAACGTCCCCAGCACGGCGAGGAATTAGACGGGTTAATCCTGGACTCGATCAAGGACAAGAACAAGTGGGACCTGTTCCACAAGGCCGCCGAAGCCCGGATGCTCTTCGGCGTCGTCCAGACACCCACGGAGCTGGCCGAGTGCCCTCAGCTTGAGTCGCGGGAGTTCTACCGGGAGGTTGATCACCCGGTGATCGGCAGGATCAAGGTCCCGGCGGTGTTATTTAACTTCGGACTCTGTCCCTACCAACTGACCGGACCCGCCCCGACCCTGGGCCAGCATAACCGGGAGATATACGTGGATGGCCTGGGATATTCACTGGCAGACTTCTCCCGCCTCCGCCAGATCAACGCCATTTAGCCATTTAATCGTTGGAAAGACAGCTTGTCGTTCCCGTACCACACTTTTGGTCACCACCTCACAGGGAGGTATCCGCCGATGGCCCAACTGCCGCTGGAAGGGATCCGGGTCCTGGACTCCACCTACATCTTCGCCCTCCCCTATGCAGGGGGCCTGCTCACCGACTTCGGGGCGGAGGTGATCAAGGTTGAGGGGCCGAGCCATCACGACCCGACCCGAGGCGCTGGTCTGGCCGGCAGCTTTCCCGACAATGAGCTGGGCGATGACTGGTGGAACCGTTCTTCCACCTACAACCTGATGCACCGGGGCAAGCGTTCCCTGACCCTGGACCTCACTGACCAGCGAGGCCGGGATGTTTTCATGGACCTGGTGAGGATCAGCGACGTGGTCATGGAGAACTTCACCCCCAGGGTGATGCGCCGCTGGGAGATGGACTATCCCAACCTGCGCAAGATCAAGCCCGACATTATCATGGTGTCCAACACCGGCTACGGACACAGCCAGGGACCGTACGCGAACTACCCCGCTCAGGCCACGACCCAGGAGGGGACACACGGGCATTGCTGGGTGACCGGGTACCCGGGAGGCGCGCCCTCCAAGGCCGGGGCATCCTTCGTAGATTTCCTGTCCACCTGGACCACTCTCTTCGCCATCGGAAGCGCCCTGCGCTACCGCAACAAGACGGGCAAGGGCCAGTGGGTGGACATCGGAATGTACCAGGCCGGGGTAATGTTCCTATCCGAGTTCATCATGGACGGCATTGCCAACGGACGCGACGGCGGGCGCATCGGCAACCGCCACCCCTACCGCGCACCCCAGGGTTGCTATCCCGCACTTGGCGAAGACCAATGGGTGACCCTGTCCGTGGGCAACGATGAGCAGTGGCAGGCCATGTGCAGGGAGATGGGGCGCGAGGACCTGGCCAGAGACCCGCGTTTCTCCGACCTGCTGGGCAGGCGCCGCAACCACGACGACCTGGACGAGATTATCTCTGCCTGGACCTCCGGGCTGGACCGCTATGACGTCATGCACCGCTTGCAGGCCGTGGGAGTCGCCTCGGGCCCCGTGCTGACCGGCAGGGACATCCACTTCGACCCTCATTACCAGAGCCGGGGTTTCCTAGAGCGCGTGACCTACCCGGAAGAGAGGAACATCGGGGTTCGCCCCTTCATCAGTCGCCCCTACAAGTTCTCCCGCACACCCCTCAAGATACGAAGACCGGCCCCGACTTTTGGCCAGGACAACGGTCATGTCCTGAACGACCTGCTCGCCATCGACGGCTCAGACTACGACCAACTGGTCCAGGATGCCATAGTCGCCTCCGTACCCATCAGAGGCGAAGCTGTGGACAGGCTTCCCCAAGAGCAACTGGTGGAACTGGGTCTGCTGGCGGCCTACGACCCCGACTACCGCCAGCGCCTCAGCATAGACTAATCTTGACACCCCAATCGCGTCGGAATAAGCTGAATTGGGGCCCGTAGCTCAGCGGTAGAGCGGCCGGCTCATAACCGGTAGGTTGCAGGTTCGACACCTGCCGGGCCCACCAGCCCAACTGATATAGCAGGTCTGTCGACATTTCCCTGGAACTGCCGGACCTACAAAACCACGACCGTGGATTTCCGTGAAAACCGGAATCCATAACCTCCAACGGCCCCGGGTGCAACAGGGCATCCGGGTCATCACCGCAATGCTGCGGCGGACTATCGACTCTCTCCGCGACCTGGCCCCCATCATCCTGGTTATTGCCTTCTTCCAGATCGTGGTGCTACAGCAGCCTTTTCCTGACATCTGGGGCGTCACCCTTGGTCTGCTTTGCGTGGTGATGGGGTTGACCCTCTTCATCCAGGGACTGGAAAGCGGGCTCTTCCCGCTCGGCGAGGTATTGGCCCAGGGATTCGCCAACAAAGGCAGCCTCATCACGCTGCTTGCCTTCGCCTTCTGCCTGGGGTTTGGCACCACGGTTGCCGAACCGGCGCTGATCGCCATTACCGCCGAGGCGGCGGATGTTGCGGCAGAAGCCGGAGCCATCGAGGCGACTGACTCAGCCCGGACCAAATACGCCTTCGAGTTGCGTATGGTGGTGGCTTTCTCGGTGGGCGTGGCCATCCTGCTGGGCGTGCTGCGAATCCTGAGGGGCTGGCCCATCCATCCGCTGATAATCGGTGGTTACGTGCTGGTCACGGCGATGACAGCCATTGCCCCAAAGGAGATCATCGGCGTGGCCTATGACTCCGGGGGGGTGACCACCAGCACGATCACCGTACCGCTGGTCACCGCACTGGGGGTCGGGCTTGCCACGTCGATCCGGGGGCGCAACCCGATGGTGGACGGGTTTGGCCTCATCGCCTTTGCCAGCCTGACTCCCATGATCTGCGTGATGGGTTACGGGATGCTGGCATGATCTTCGAGTTTGGACTGCTCGATGCACTGCTGTCCACCATGCTGGACGTTGCGCCCATCGCGGGGATTCTCGTCGTGTTCCAGGTGGCCGTGCTGCGGCGCCGGTTACCCAACCCGGGACGGATGGCAATCGGGTTCGTGATGGTGCTGTTTGGACTGGCACTCTTCCTCGTGGGACTTGAGGAGGCACTGTTCCCCATCGGGCAGACAATGGCGGAGCAGCTTACCGCGCCGGAAACCATCGGACAGCAAAACATTGCCGATGGGGTGGACTGGCGCAACTATGGCCTGGTCTACGCCTTTGCCGCAGCCATCGGCTTTGCGACGACCATTGCGGAACCGTCCCTGATCGCCGTGGCCCTCAAGGCAGAGGAAGTGTCCGGCGGGGCGGTCCGCGCCCTGGGTCTGCGGATTGCCGTGGCCGTCGGGGTAGCGGTGGGCGTGTCCCTCGGTTGCTTCCGCATCGTCACCGGGACGCCCCTGCCCTGGTACATCATCGCGGCCTACATCATCGTGATCGTGCAGACCTTCCGCTCCAGGAGAGACATCGTGCCACTGGCCTACGACAGCGGCGGGGTAACGACATCCACTGTTACGGTGCCCGTAGTCGCGGCCCTCGGTCTAGGCCTTGCATCGAGTATTCCGGGGCGCAGTCCACTGATCGACGGATTCGGACTGATTGCTTTTGCCAGCGTCTTTCCGATCATGTCGGTGCTGGGCTACGCAATCGGTGCGTCCTGGTGGAACCGCTGGCAGAGCGCCAGGCATTCTTCACAGCTATCCAAGGAGTCCTGAGTTATGCGAATGAAACTGGTTATCGCCCTGGTTGGTGATGACAAGACCGATGCGGTGATCGACGCCGCACGCGCCGGTGGCGCAACCGGCGCCACCGTTGTCACAAGCGTGCGAGGCGAGGGACTGCGCCCGGAGAAGACGTTCTTCGGGCTAGGTCTGGAGTCCCGGCGTCAAATCGTCATGTTCCTGGTGGTTGAGACCCGGGCCCGTGACATTCTTGAGCGTATTCGAGACGCGGGAAACTTCGAGACGGAACATGGGGCAGGCATCGCATTTCAGGTTGACATCGAGGATGTTGTCGGCCTTACAAGCCAACTACCCACCATCCGGGAGGAGCTGGAACACGAGGTATGAGTCAGAGAAGACTGGTCACAGTGGGAGACCTGATGGTCCATGAACTCCGCAGCATAGACGGGCTGGCCACAGTGGCCGAGGCGATGGACCTGATGAGGCAGCACCGCGTGAATGCGCTGGCAGTGAACCGCAGGGACGATACCGACGAGGTGGGGCTGGTATCGGTATCTGACATCGCGCGAGATGTGATAGGTCCGAACCGATCTGCAGAACGCGTGAGCGTCTACGAGATCATGTCCAAACCGGTGGTTACACTGCCCCCCGACATGCTCGCCCGCTACGCGGTGCGCCTGCTGGTGCGATTCGATATATCCCGGGCCGTGGTAGTGGACCGCGACCGGAACCCTCTGGGGATAGTGACCATGCGAGACCTGGTGCTGGGACGCAGCCCTGAGTGACGGCCGGTAGCTCAGCCTCCCGGACTAGGCCAGTATCTGGGAGAGGAAGAGTTTCGTTCTGTCTTCTTTCGGATTGTCGAAGAACTGCTCGGTTGTGCCCTCTTCGATGATCTTGCCGTAGTCGAACATCATCACGCGGTCGGCTACCTCCCGGGCGAAGCCGATTTCGTGGGAAACGACGATCATGGTCATGCCCGAACCGGCTAACTCCCGCATCACGTCCAGCACTTCCTTGATCATCTCCGGGTCGAGGGCCGATGTCGGCTCGTCGAACAGCATGATATTAGGCTGCATGGCGAGGGCGCGGGCTATGGCCACACGCTGTTGCTGGCCGCCGGATAGCTGGCCGGGATACTTGGTCGCCTGCTCGGCAATGCCCACTCGCTCCAGGAGTTCTTCGGCGATTTCCTCGGCCTGGCTGGCGGGCAGCTTGCGCACCTTCATGGGGGCCAGGGTTATGTTGTTCATAACCGTCAGGTGTGGGAAAAGGTTGAAGGACTGGAATACCATGCCCACGTCGCGGCGGATGGCGTCGATATTGCGCACGTCGTTGCTGAGCTCGATACCATCAACGATGATATCCCCGCGCTGATGTTCCTCCAGCCGGTTGATAGTGCGGATAAAGGTGGACTTGCCCGAGCCGGACGGCCCCAAGACGACGACCACCTCGCCCTTGCGTACCGAGGTGGTCACGCCCCGCAAGGCGTGAAAGTTGCCGTACCATTTGTGTACGTCTCTGCAAATGATTATGTCTTCGGTCCCGTTGAGGGCATCGGCCGTTGCTTCGCTCGTTGCCATGACGCTCCTGCCTGGTACGTAGCCTCTTCGTTGAGGAATTTCAGGGAATCCATCTGTCCGCCTGGCCGACAGATGCATGATGCAGCCCGGCGGCTTATCGCTGGCCCACTCCCAGATGCTCTTCGACCCTCCTGCTGACGTAGGACATGGTATAGCAGAAGACCCAGAAGACCAGGGCTATGAACAGTAGGAACTCCGGTGTTCCGTCCAGGTACTCCGCCACGTTGCCCTGAATGAAGGCCCGGCCAAACTCCAACACATCCAGCATACCGATAATGTACACCAGGGTCGTATCCTTGAACAGGGAGATGAACTGGCCCACGATAGCCGGGATGACGTTGCGGATGGCCTGGGGCATGGAAATGAGCATGGTGGTCTGCCAACCGGGCAGTCCCAGGGCCCGCGCCGCCTCCGCCTGACCGGGATGGAGCGCCTGCAAGCCACCCCGGATGTTCTCGGCCATGTACGCTGAACTGAAGAGAGTAATCACGACCCCGGCGCGGAACAGGGAGTTGGTAGGGAAGTCCTCGGGAAAGGCCAGAGGAACCAGCACCTGGGACATGAATAGAAGGGTTATAAGAGGCACCCCCCGGAATACCTCGATGAATACTACGCACAGCAGCTTGACCACCGGCAGGTGGCTGCGCCGCCCCAGCGCGAGGGCAATACCGATGGGAAGGCTGAGGGCGATGCCAGTCACCGCCAACAGCAGGTTCAGCATCAGGCCACCCCAGTAGATGACCGATACGGGCTGCAGGCCCGGAACGCCCGGCAGTCCCCGCAGTAGTACCAGGGTGACCAGGAAAGCGAGGACTCCGAGTATGACAATCCAGCGGACGGAGCCGAGCGGGGTGTAGCGGGCCAGCGCCCATCCGGCTGCCACGGCGGGCAGGTTGGCTACCAGCAGCAGACGCACGTCCAGCCCCATCCGCTCCAGGCTGTATGGTAGAAAGGCAAACGCCACCGACACTACAGCGACCCCGATGGCGATGCGTTTGGCCACCCTGTCGCCGGAGATGGCCCACGCCATTCCCAACAGGGCGGACACCAGCAGCAGGGAGACTTGGGGCCTCCAGAAACAGTCCTGACCCGGGCAGGCTTTTTCGATGTTGTACTGGCCGATGATGAGGTTCCCGCCCAGGGTTGCTATGACCCGCCAGTCGGACTCCAGGATTATCCAGCCCAGCCCGAACCACAGGGTCAGGACCAGGATGGCGGCGAATATGAAGGTCAGGACAGTGTTGTACCAGGAGTTGAACAGGTTGGCGTAGACCCAGCCCACGATGCCGCGCTCCGTGATGGGCGGAGGCAGGGAGTCGGTTTGCGGTATGTCCGTACCAGAGGCCATCCGCCTAGTTCCCCACCAACCGGATGCGGCGGTTGTACAGGTTGCCAATCAGGGAGTAGGTCAGGCTCATGGCCAGATAGGCAACCATAAGCAGTATGTAAATGGACACGGCTGGCGCGATCTGGGTCATGGTCTTACCAACGTTGGTCAGGTCGGCATATCCAATAGCGGCGGCCAGGCTGCTGTTCTTGGTCAGGTTCAGGCACTGGCTGATGAGCGGGGGGATAATGACCCGTAGCGCTTGGGGGAAAGTGATGTGGCGCAGCGCGGCCATGGGGGCGAGGCCCAGGGAGCGGGCGGCCTCCGTCTGGCCCCGGCCCACCGACTGAATACCGGCGCGGACAATTTCCGCGATGAAGGAGGATGTGTAAATTACCAGGCCGGTCAACAACGCCATCAGCCCACCGGAGATAGTGAACCCTCCGGCTATGCGTCCGAAAGTCCCGTGCGGGGCGGGGACGGAGATTCCAAAGGGGGCATTTCCGGATGCCGCGCTGATGATCAGCCACCCAATTGCGGCAGCCACTACGGTTGTAGCGCCACCCGTGATCAGCGGATAGGATGGCCTGCCGGTAAGCTCCTCGCGCCTGGTCAATATTCGGTGGAGGACTGCCCCGGCGATGATCGAGACGAGGGCAATGGCCATCCATACCAGTGCGGCATCCCAGCTGGGCGGTGAGGGCCAGGGCACAGATATGCCCGCGTTGTTGACGTATAGCTTATCCACAATGACGTAGCCCTGGCGGACCGGCGGCAGCGTCAGCACTATGTAGAACCAGAAGAACAATTGCACGAGGAGGGGAACATTGCGGAAGAACTCGACGTAGACCAGCGCGGTCCTGGAGACCAGCCAGTTGCCGGAGATGCGAGCCACACCCACGACTATGCCAAGGGCAGTGGCCAGAATGACGCCTACGATGGAGACAATTATGGTGTTGGTGGCGGCGACTCCGAAGGCGTAGAGGTAGGAGTCGGAGGACTCATAGGGGAGAAAGTGCTGTCCGATGGGGGTCTGGTACTCGCGGGAGAGGAAGCCGAAGCCGTGGGGGATATTCCGGTCCTGTATGGCGTTGGTGATGTTGGCGAAGAAGGAAGCGACCAGCACCACCACCACGATGCCGGATACAATTTGCAAGGCCCACTGTATGATCAGGGCATGCCGCCAGACCGGCACGCCCTGATAGTAAGCAAGTCCAGTGAGGAAAGAACCGGGCGCCCTTGACATGGGGCGGGGTTACCTCAGAGGAGCGGAGTAGATTTGGCCGCCCCTGGGGCAGTCCATACATCCAGCGTCGGCCCATAGGGCGTTGCGGCCGCCCTCACGCGGGAGGTTGATGCCGCCAGGGCCGAGGTTGCGGTTGTAGATCTCGCCGTAGTTGCCCACCGCGCCGACCACGTCCTGGGCCACGGTCTGGCTGAGTCCGAGGGTGTCCTGGCCGAAGGAGCCTTCCAGGCCGAATAGACGGTCAACCTTGGTGTCCCCGGTGGCTGCGGACGGCACGCTATCGGAAGTGACGCTGTACGCCTCGGAGTAAATCAGGATGGCCATGACGGCCTTCACAATGTCATACCACTGCTCGTCGCCGTGGGGGACCACCGGGCCAAGGGGTTCCTCGGAGATGGTCTCTGGCAGTATTACGTGGGCGTCCCGGTCCTCGAAGCCGCTGCTGATGGCGGCCAACTGGGAGCGGTCGTTGGTGAAGGCGTCGCATTGCTGGCTCTGGTAAGCCGCCACCACTGCGTCGGTATCTTCAAAGGTCAACGTTTCGATGTTCAGGTCGTTCTGGTTGGAGAAGTCCTGCAGGTTAAGCTCGGTGGTCGTTCCCTGGGTTACGCAGACCGAAGCTCCCTGTAGATCCAGTGCACTGGATACGCCCAAGTCCTTCCGCACCAGGAAGCCCTGGCCATCATAGAACATGGTCTGGGTGTAGTTGCCCCACTGGGAGTCGCGGGAGGTAGTCCAGGTGACGGTGCGGACGAGGAGGTCCACCTCGCCGGACTGGATTGTGGGGCCGCGCTCCGCAGCGCTTATCAGCCGTATCTCGAAGGCATCGGCATCGCCTAGCACGGCAGCGGCCACGGCGCGGCAGAGGTCGATGTCGAAACCGACGTTGTTGCCGGTGTCGTCCAAGAACCCGTAGCCTGGCACATCGTTGCGGCTGGCGCAGACGAGCTTGCCCCGGTCCTGAACCGTCTGGAGCCGCGAGCCAGTCTCTTCCATCATCATGGAACCCGACGGGTCGGGCATCGCGGCCATTTCTTCGGTCATCTTCTTGACTTCGGCTTCCAACTCGGCAATCATCGCGTCGCGGTCGTTTATCTCGCTTTGCATGGCTTCTGTGTCGCCACTCTCGCAGCCGATGATGGCCAGAGAGAGGGCAATTATGAGTCCTGCCGGAAAAATCCACTTGAACACGGTAATCATCACCTCACCTAATTTGATTTTACCAGTTTAGTATTATAGCACTTTCAACTGCTGTTCTTGTAATTTTTCGCAGCGGATTGTGGACAAAACCGTTCCTGCAACGCAGTCTCGGGTCTGGCTCACGCGTTCCATTTCCATATCCCAATCATAGAGAGGCCGCATTGGCGCCAGGGAATCGCATTCCGCACTCCTTATCCTCTCCCGAATGTTGTTGCCACCGAGTGGGAATACAACGTCTGAAATGTGCAGGCAAGGGCACTCTCCGGGCTGTATACTTGTAGAGTCACACCGACGAGCCAACTATCGGAAGCATCGGCATTGAGTGGAGGGAGTGTGATGGGAGCGTCAGCGATGCGCATACTCGGCGTCGGCCTAGTCATATTTCTCTCCGCCGTATTCCAGGCGTGCAGCACAGGGTCCCAACCCCCAACCACGGAGCAGCAGCCCGAGACTGTGGCCGCAGTCGCAGGCGCCACGTCCGTACCACCGGAACCCACTGCAACACCCACCCCGACACAGACCCCTACGCCTGTACCCGAAACGCCCCAGGCCCCTGAGCCCACACCAGCCTCAACTGCTGTCCCGTCTCCCCAGGACGCAATGGCCGGATTGACGGAACTGACCTGGCCAGGTGGGTTCATGGTAGACGAAAGCACCCGTTGGCAGGAGTTGTTTGACACTCTTACCACGGCCGAACAGTCCTGCATCCGCACCTCTGTGGGCGAGGACCTGGAGTCTGTTCTGGAACAGCCCGTGATGCCAGGAGAAACATACCGTGCCTGGGAAGCCCCGGTATTCGGATGTCTTGAACAGGATACCGCTACGGGTATCTTCCTGGCTTCGATGGCAGACGACCTGAGGGGACTACCTGTGGAGAATGTGGACTGCCTGGGCAGGTTTGTGATGGGCACGGACCTTGCTGGAGTAGTTGCCGCATCCGCGCCGGATGCCGGTTCCGATGGTGCGGCGGTGCTTGACCAATTCACCCAGGGCCTGATGGGTTGCATAGTTGGCCTGATCCCCACCGGGGAAGGTGGTATGGCCGGAGTGGCTGTTCCCCTGCCGGGAGACGAGTCCCTGCTCTGGCGGCACCTGACAGGCGGCCCGGTCTTCAGCGCCCCTACCGTGGTCGATGGCGTGATCTATGCCGGTTCGGAAGATGGCCGGATCTATGCACTGGACGCCGAGACCGGAGAGGTCCAATGGAGCTTCGAGACGAGCGGTGCAGTAGTGCTATCTCCAACGGTGGACGGCGGCACGGTATACGCCAGGTCAAACGACAACCACGTGTATGCCCTGAGCGCAGATGACGGAGAGTTGATGTGGAGGCATGAGACCGGCGGATGGGGCGGGTTTTCCCCTGTCGCAAGCGGTGGTCTCGTGTACCTGGGAGCGACGGCGGAAGGGGATTTCAGAATCCACGCCCTTGATGCCGCTTCCGGGGAAACGGTGTGGGTTGCCGGAATGCCAACCCCGGTCGATACCGGGTTCGCCCCCGCGGTTGTGGGAGGGAAGGTTTACGTCCCCGGCCAGTATGGCGAGTTTCACGCCCTCGATGCATTGAGCGGAGAAATGGTCTGGAGTTTCGACAAGGGCATCACCGCCGATTCGCCGCCCACTGTGCTGGAAGGGGTTGTGTACCTGACAGCGGTCAACAGGGCTTACGCCCTCAGTGAGGAAACCGGAGACCTACTGTGGGACTACGACACCGACCAGTTCCCGGCCAGGGACTTTCCTGCCGTGATCGCCGACGGCGTCTACTATTTCTCGCCCGACAACAATCTTTATGCTCTGGACCCGGCCACGGGAGCAGTCCGCTGGTCTTACGATGTAGGCGATATGATTAACACGAAGCCCTTGGCGGTTGGCGGTGTGGTGTACGTTGGCACCGAGTCCAATCGATTCTACGCCCTCGATTCTGGCACCGGGGCGGTCCTCTGGAGCCGTGAGGCCGGGGACTACGGGTTGGAGTCTCCCACGGTGGCCGAGAGCGTGCTGTATGTTGAGTCCAGCGACGGACGTCTGCGCGCTCTGAATGCCGTGATCGGAGAGGAGATCTGGGGATTCGACAAGGGCTACTTCTCGGATGCCCAGACCTACACCGTGAGTGACGGCGTGGTGTACGTGGGCTCATTCGATGGTGGAGTGTACGCCTTCACGGCTCCCTCGATCAGGTAGCCCACCACTCCGGTTGTGCATACCCATTGGGGCCATTGCCCCGGATTCTACACTTGAGCTACGGCAGGACATCTTCGGCGGGTAAGTTCGCTGGATACAGGCGTTCCCTGTCAGGTTGTACAGCCCGCTGGCGAGAGCCGGGGATTTCCGCTCCAGATCAAGGCGAAGCAGATCTCCCGGGTAAGTTAGCAATTCCGCTCAGTCCTCCTTTTGGGAACTGAAATTCTTGGTCTTCCGGTCATTCCCAGACACTCACCGGTCGGGGCCGGGGGCAAGCTATCGCCCATTCCCGGGACTCGGCGGGGTTGCGTTCGAGACACGCATTCCTGTGGAGTTTCCGGCATTCTATCTCTCCCTGACGAAGGTATGACAGGACAGTGCGTCCTGACTTGGCAAGGGGACATCTGTCAGTGAACCATCCCACCCACAATGAAGCGCCACCCTGGCGGATTCCCGTGTTGATGAACGTCTGAGAATTCCCCCATAATAGGCCCGCTAGCCTCAAAGCCGTGTTCCTCGCAGATTCGCGGACATGGCCGACCCCACCGGAGGTATCCCACGTGGATACATCGCCCATCCTTGCAGTGCGAGAAGTGGTCAAAGACTTCGGCGGCGTCCGGGCCGTGGACCACTGCTCCTTCGATGTGATGCCCGGCTCAATCACCGGGCTTATTGGTCCCAATGGGGCGGGCAAGACCACCATGTTCAACCTGGTGTCAGGCGCGATTTCTCCCACAAGCGGGCGGATACTCTTCCAGGACCGACGCATCGACGGAATGGGTATGCACCAGACCTTCGGGTTGGGGTTGATGCGCACTTTTCAGATTCCGCGGGAAATGAAGCGGATGACGGTGCTGGAAAACCTCATGCTAGTGCCCGCGCCCCAACTGGGGGAGCGGCTCTGGGCGTCCTGGTTCATGCCCTGGATGGTGTCCCGCCAGGAACGGCGCGTAGAAGCCAAGGCGCTGGAAGTGCTGGAACTGGTCAGCCTGTCGCACCTGGCCAATGAATACGCGGGGAACCTGTCAGGGGGGCAGAAGAAGCTTCTGGAGCTGGGCCGGACGCTGATGGCCGACCCCAAGCTGGTGCTGCTGGACGAACCGGGCGCAGGGGTCAACCGCACGTTGCTACGGGACCTCTCGGCAAACATATTGCGGGCCAGCGCGGAGCGCGACATCACCTTCGTTATCATTGAGCATGATATGAGGTTCGTGATGGCGATGTGCGACCCGGTGATCGTCATGGCCAATGGCGCGGTAATCGCACAGGGACCCCCAGACCAAGTGCAGCAGAACCCCGAGGTGTTGGAAGCCTACCTCCGGGGACCTGGATCCTCTACGTGGCAGAGGGCCGGAACGGACGCTGAGGATCCGGCCCTCGACGGAAGGCGGACCTGATGGTCCTGCTGGAGGCAACCGATGTGGTCGCAGGTTACGGGCAGACGGAGATACTGCACGGGGTATCAATCTTCGTCGACCAGGGCGAGGTGGTCACCATCATCGGTCCCAATGGATGCGGCAAGTCCACGCTGATGAAGGCTATCGTGGGAATGGTGCGAGTCCGGACCGGCAGCGTCTCCTTCCAGGGGACGGACATATCCGGGTATCCCCCGGAACGGATAGTCCGTACCGGGCTATGTTACGTTCCCCAGACCAGCAACGTCTTTCCCTCGCTGACCATACGGGAAAACCTGGAGATGGGGGCATTCCTCCGCAAGGATGATTACCGGGGGCGCATCGGGCAGATGTTCGACCTGTTTCCAGACCTTGCGGCGCATCCAGGCCGCAAGGCGGGCAGCCTCTCCGGCGGGCAGCGGCAGATGCTGGCCATCGCCCGGGCGTTGATGCTGGACCCGGTGATGCTGCTGCTGGACGAGCCTTCGGCGGGGCTGTCTCCCGCCATGATGCAGACGGTGTTTGACCGCATCCGGGAAATCAACGAGTCCGGGGTTGCGCTGCTGCTGGTGGAGCAGAACGCCAGGGACGCGCTTGGGATGTCTGACCGAGGGTACATCCTGGTTGCCGGGGAGAAACGGTTGGAGGACACAGGCAAGGACCTGCTAAACAATCCGGAGGTCGCCAGCCTGTACCTGGGAGGGTAGAAAGAGTCTTGCCGACCAATAATGGCCGGTCAATGGCACAACCAACCCCGGAACAATCAATATCGGGGCATTGGGCCGTCTTGTGACGACTATCCAGGACACTGCCAGGCGAATCGGGCTCGCCTGGACACCTGCCCATACCTCGGTGGCCATCGTTGTGATTGCCTTGGCCGTCGGATTTCTGCCCTTCGTGAAAATGGGCCTGGTGGTCAACGGCGTCTTCCTCGGAGCCATCATCGCCCTGGGAGCCGTAGGACTGACCCTGGTCTACGGCATCCTGAACTTCGCCAACATCGCCCACGGCGACTACATGACCATGGGGGCCTATACCACCCTGTTCATCGTCGGCTACCTGCTCCCCAAGGTCGGGGTCGAGGGCAGCGGCCTCGGCCCATTCACCTTCGGATATCCTCTGCTGATTGCCCTGCCCGTGGCGGTGGCCGCCATCTCTGCCGGGGCGGTTGTGGTGGACATGATGGTCTACCGCCGGCTCCGAGACCGGGGAGTGAATACGGTGGTGGTGTCGATGGCTTCTCTAGGAGTGGCTATCGCACTACGGGGACTGGTGCAGATAATCTGGGGTGGGGACATTGAGCGCTACCCACGGGAGACGCGGCAGGTGTTTCACCTGCCAATGGACGTCCGTGTGCCGCCGGACGCCATCTTCATTACCACCGTGGCCATCATCCTGGTAGTAGCCCTTTACCTGGTGCTGGACCGGACCAAGATGGGGAAGGCGATGCGGGCCACGGCGGACAATCCGGACCTGGCGCTGGTCAGCGGCATAGACACCGGAAGCGTTGTCCGGTGGACCTGGGTCATGGGCGCAGCACTGGCCGCCACTGCGGGAATCCTGCTGGCCGTGTACCAGGCGCATCTACTGCCAATCATGGGCTGGAAGTTCCTCATCCCGCTGTTTGCCGCCGTGGTGCTGGGCGGAATCGGCAATCCCTATGGGGCACTGGTGGGGGCCTTTGTCATCGGGGTAACGTCGGAGGTCTCGACCCAGTGGATCAACCCAAGCTACAAACCGGCGGTGGCCTTTGCCATCATGATCGGGATGCTGCTGGTCAGGCCTCGGGGGATATTCGGGGGAGGACGGAGTTGAGGTACCCGCAATTCAGGACCGGACGCTAACGGGGAGATTCCGTGGGCTTCTCTGACGGACACAGAGCATGGATTTAGCCGGCATTGCAGATTACCTGGTGGCATTCGCCATCATGGGGGGCATTTACGGGGTGTTCACCCTGGGGTTGAACGTGCATTGGGGGTTCACCGGCCTGTTTAACATTGGCATCGCCGGGTTCTTCGCGCTGGGAGCCTACACCTCGGCGTTGTTGACCACCTCACCGCCAGACCCCGCCCTGTTCGAGGACTTCAAGTTCGGAGGCAACTGGGCAAGCATCGGGTTCCTGGACTGGGGGCTTGACGTTTGGTTCGTATTGGGACTGGCGTCGGCAGCACTGTGCTGCGGCGTGATTGCCCTGGTCATCGGGTACATAACGCTGCGGCTGCGGGACGATTACCTAGCAATCTCCACGCTGGGGATAGCCGAGACGGTGCGCTTCTTCTTCCTCAATGAGAAGTGGCTGGCCAATGGCTCAAAGGGACTGTACCGCATTCCCAAGTTCCTGGGCGACTGGATAGCGCCGGAGAACTACGGCTACCTGTATGTAGTGGTGGTGTTCGCGGTGCTGGCGATCATATACCTGGCGTTGCAGCGGGCGGTCAATTCTCCCTGGGGGCGGGTGCTGCGAGCCATCCGGGAGGACGAGGTCACGGCTCAGGCCAGCGGCAAGGACGTTTTCAGGTTCAAGCTCCAGGCCTTTATCCTGGGCGCGATGATAATGGGCATCGGAGGGGCGCTGTATGCGCACCATGTCCGCTTCCTCTCGCCTTTGACCTTTGACCCGATGCTGGCGACGTTCATCATCTGGGCGATGCTGATGGTGGGAGGCTCGGCCAACAACAAGGGGGCCGTCCTGGGGGCGCTGGTGGTGTGGGGAATCTGGGTCGCCACCCAATCGCTGCCTGGGATACTGTCCGACCCCAGCTTCCGGCTGTTCATGGTCGGCGTTCTTATAGTGGCGGTGATCCTGCTCCGGCCCGGCGGAATCCTCGGCGAAGAACGGCGCGTGACCAGGCTGGCCGACTCCGATGCAGCGAGGCCGAACAACCCTGGTGGTTAGCGGGTCATTCGCAAGGTCACCTTTTTGCATCCGGGGCAATAGTTTCCCGTTTTCGCGGGAATGACGGGCTGGTAGTGCGTCTAACCCTGAGACAGTGACCGAGGAGTGGGGAAATTGTGACGCGCCACGCCCTCAGCGTAAACCGAGGGCGTGGCGCGTTGATCCGGAACCGGTCCAGACTCTGTCGATGCGTCCGGGCTACTGGCCCAATGTGACCGGTACCTGGCGGACGGAAACGATTTCACCGCCTTCGATCTTCCAGACTTCGATGTGGCCGGAGATTACGTCGCCGTTTTCATCCAAGTCTACCGATCCGGCTGCGCCCTCATAGTTGATGTCCTGGCCCTCGGATATGAGCCTCATGGCCTCCTTGATGCCCTCGACACCCGGCCTTACGACCTCGCCGGGGGCGTTGGCCACGTCCCGCAGCGCGTCGCGGATGGCCACCGAGTCAGTGGTGCTACCGGCCTTGGCTGCTGCCAGGCCAATCAGCACCATCGCGTCGTAGGTCTCGTTCATGAACGGGTGTTCAGGCTCATTCCCGTATGTCTCGTTGTAGGAATCGATAAACGCCTGCGTAGAAGGGTTGGCCTCGAAACCCGGCCCCGTGCCGTGGCTGCCTTCCAGCAGCTCCCAGCCGATGGCCTCAAAAGACTGGGGGATCTTGGTGCCGTCCACGAACATGAAGGTGTCGGCGTAGCGGCCCTCCAGTGCCTCGCGGAGATAGACCTCGGCCTGCTGGTAGCTCATGGCGAGCAGAACATCGGGGTCTCCCTCGGTTGCCTTCTCCAACTCGGAAACGTAGGTAGGCTGGCTGTCCTCGTGGGGCACCGAAGCCATCACCGTGCCGCCCATTGCCTCGAATGACTCGGTGAACTGGTCGGCCAGCCCTTCGCCGTAAGCGTTGTTGATGAACAGGATGCCCGCACTCTCGTAGCCCAGGTCATTTGCCAGTTCGGCCAGGACCACGCCCTGGGAGGCGTCGGAAAGGGAGGTGCGGAACAGGAAGTCATTGTCCTCCAGCACCGTAATTCCCGGAGCGGTGGAGGACCCGGAAATTTGCAACACGCCGTTGGGCGCAGTCACCGAGGTGGCGACAGGGATGGTCACGCCGCTGGCCAGCGCACCAACGATGGCCACGGCTCCCTGGACGTTGACCAAGTCCTCAGCCGCGGAGACGCCCTGGACGGGGTTAACGCCGGTATCGCGGTGCACCAGGACCACGGAACCGCCCTGGATACCGCCGGCGCGGTTGATGTGGTCTGCCGCCAGGCTGATGCTGTTGGCGTGGGACTCACCGAAGTAGGAGAGCGATCCGGTAAAGGCGTTCAGATGGCCGACAATCAGGGGGTCGAGCGCCTCCATGGGCACTTCAACCCTCTTTTCCACCTCCACCTGTACCTCTTTGACAATTTCCTTGGTGACGATCTTCTCGACGGGCACTTCCTGGGTGATGATCTTCTCTACTTCTACTTCCTTGACCACCTCATCCCGGACAACAACCTCTTTCGGCACTTCGACGGTCTGTATCACCGTCTCGGTGACCACTTTCTCAACAGGTACTTCTTTGACTATGGTCTCCGCAGGGCCGCAGGCTATCACTGAGATGGCTAAAGCCGCTGCCAACATCATTGCCGCAACACTAGACCACTTGAGTTTGAGCATGGATCCCTCCCAATCCTGCGGTACCGGGCCCAACTGCAACCGGCCCGCAAATCTAACGCAGATATTATATGCCATTATTGTGTGGAACTGTGCCGTGGATATCCCTTACCTGACACATTTTCTCTGGAGGCTATGAAGATGCCGTGACATGAACCCAAGTTACCTCACAGCCACCCTCTCTCGCTGGCATGAGTACTGGACGCCTAACACCGGGGTAACGGTCTGCTCGCCGACAACCAAAAGCCTGATGTGGAGTACTCCACACCAGGCGCTATGCCAGACATCGTTGCCCCTGCGGAACCAGGACGCTGCTATCCACGGTGCAGCGTCCTGACCCGGAAATCCCTGGACTAACGAAGCTCGAACCCCTGGTAGCCGTTGGAGGCCACCTCGGCGCGCTTGGCCCGCATCACCGGGGCTGTGTCGGGGGAGGTGAGAAGCGCCCGCGCCTTGCCGGGGATGTTGGCCCCAACGAACCATGAGTTGGCCTTGGAGCGGAGGAGGTTTGCGCCGTCCTCGTTGACGTGCCGGACCCATTCGTCCTCGGCTTCGAGGGTGGGAGCGATGGTTGCGTATTCATTGTCATGGACATAGCGGATGCATTCGCTCACCCAATCAACCAGAGGCTCGGCTGCCCGGACGAAATTGCCTACCGAGGCAGCGTTGACGGTGAAGAGGTTCGGGAACCCCGCGCTCTGGATACCCATGTAGGTGCGCGGTCCGTTGGCGAATTTGTCCTTCAATAACTTCCCGCCCTCGCCGCGGATGTCGATCCGGTTCAGGGAGCCGGTCACAGCGTCGTAACCCGTAGCGAAGATGATGACGTCCAACTCATACTCGTTGCCGTTCTCAAGCATAAGTCCCGTGGGGGTGATGCGCTTGATGGGGGCGCTGCGCACGTCCACAAGGAGCACGTTGTCCTGATTGTAGACCTCATAGTAACCGCTCTCGCAGGGCAGCCGCTTGGAACCGAACATGTGGTCCTTGGGCACCAGCATCTCGGCGACTACAGGATCATGGACCCGCTCGCGTATCTTGTTGCGGACGAACTCGGCGTAGTCCTCATTGACGTCGCCGGGCATCATGACATCGTAGAAGTTAGACAGCCATTTCTTGAATCCCGGCTCCTGCCAGAGACGTTCGTACTGTTCCAGCCGCTCTTCCGACGAGACTTCAAGGGCAGAACGGGTGTCGAACTTGTGCATGAACGAGCCGGGGGTCTCCAGGCATTTCTGGAATATCTCAGGGTAGCTTGCCTTGATCTCAGCCTGCATGTCGTCGTCGATTTCCCGGTTCCGGAGAGGCGCGCAGTAGTTGGCGGTGCGCTGGAACACGGTGAGATGGCCGACTTCCCTGGCGATCTCGGTAATCAACTGGACGGCTGTGGCCCCGGTGCCGATGACTCCCACGCGCTTGCCTGCCAGGTCCATGCCCTCCTTGGGCCAGCGCCCGGTGTGGCACCATCTTCCCTGATAGGAGTCAAGACCCTCAAAGTCGGGGACGTAATGCGCCGAGAGCAGGCCAACCGCGGTAATAAGGAACCGCCCCCGGGCACGCCGTCCATCCACAGTCTCAATCTGCCAAGAAAGTTCGTGCTCATCGTAGGTGGCAGATGCGATACGGGAGTTCATCTGTATGAGGGGGCGCAGGTTGAATTTGTCGGCTACATAGTTAAGGTAACGCTCGTTTTCGGGCTGGCCGGAGTAGAGTTCCTTCCAGTCCCATTCCTGGAGCAGTTCTTCCGAGAAGGAGTAGCCGTAGGTGTAGCTCTCAGAGTCGAAGCGGGCGCCAGGATAACGGTTCCAATACCAGGTACCGCCGACCCCGCTACCGTCCTCAAAGGACTGTACGGAGAAACCCATCTCCCGGAGACGGTACAGAGCATAAAGGCCGGTGACCCCTGCCCCGATGATCAATACGTCGAATGTGCCAACATACTTGTCCTGTCCGGCATCGCCGTTGGATGCTTGTTGCAGAGGACTTGTCATATCCCTCTCCTTAGTGGCGCATTGGGGAGTCCTGTTCCGGTCGGGGGAATTGATACTGGTTGAACGGGCCTATTTTAACCACATTTTGCGTCTAATTCACATCCCGGATTTGCGCAACGCGAGTCCGGGTGATTACTGGGGACGGGACGCTGTCCAGCAGTTGGGCAAGATTTGCCAATCAAGTCCCTCGGTTTTCGTTGCCAAGTTGCTATTACTCACTGCTGGCCCACCGGGCCAAGGCCTTCTCCGGCGACGTTATTTCCTCAAGAGAGGTGTAGTAGTAGTCCTTCCAGCCTTCCCGGGGGAGGCCGGTGAAGAGCATCAGGTTCAATGGGTACTCGCCGCTGTCAGTGGCGCGCCGGAAGTCGTCACGGAACAGGAATGTGGGCTTGCCCAGCGCGATGGCCATTCCCAATTCCACCATCACGCCCTCGTCGGGTGGAACGCCGTTCACCACCGCGAAGGTGGCGTCGGACTTTACCACGTCCTGGAAATCCCGCTGACCTATCCCGTATGCCCATCCCTGCTGGCTGAAGTCCACCTGGTTGTTCCGGGCGAAGGGTTCCCAGACCTCCAACCCCAGGGACTCCAGCGCAGCCACGATGGGCGGGAGCAGCATCGCCTTTTGCTGGGCGGAAAACCCATAGGGATTCGCCAGATAGACGGTCTTGGGCATATCAGGGCCTCCGGCATGTTCGAGGGTTCAGGGTCTGCCCGAGTGAGTAAATATCAGGGTGGCCAGTAGGGGCGATGTTGGTGGCAACCGTGAGGGTCACGGACTCCCGCTGGTTCTGGTGTGCGGGAACCGGGCGGCGAGGCCTAGAAGTTATGTGGCGTCCAGGGCTTTTGGTTGGAGGCGAACATGCGGTCGGCCCGAAGCAGGGCCCCTGGGGTGTGCTCTTCAACCAGCCCCGCCCCGTGCAGGGTGCTGTAACCGACTGCGCCCAAGTAGGTGGAAGCCAGCGCGGAAACTCCGATGGTCAGGTCCGGGGATGAGTTGGCGGGGCGGCAAGTAGCCCCTTCGGGGGACGCTTCCAACTCGAACTGTCCATCGTTCCAGGGACACACGTCGTCCCTGATTTCAATTACGAGGCGATCGTTTTCCATGTACAGCCGCTGTTCGAGGGCAGCGCGGGCATCGACCACCCGCAGCCACATACCGTCGCGGGCAGACCTCTGCAACCGGCGCGGGTCGGCCAGCATCCATGGCAATGGGTCGTCCACGGGACGCTTCAATGCCTCGGTGTTGGCCATCAGGTCAACGTCGAAGCAGTACCGCCACAACGCTGTGGCCGCTTCCCTGGTAGTAGCCATCAACTCATTGACGGTGAGAGTCCCTCCGCCGGTGCGGTAGGCGGCGTACCCGTCCATTCGGCCATCTTCCTCATAAGCGACGTAGAAAGTCCCTCCCTGGCCTCCCTGCCGGTGTTCCGGAGCCCGCGACTCCCGCTCCCAGCGGTACATTGGCTTCTGGAACACGCCGGGACGCCCCTCGGTACACCGCCGGGACACTTCGGGAATGTCTCTTGTGATGTCCTCGGGTTCCACGAAGGTAATCTGCCCGGGGCTTTCGTACCGCCGAGCGTACGCACTGTAGGCGCGCTCAATGGTCCATCGCTCGTGGACTGAGCCGACGCCGTAGCCGAACCTGCCGTAGATGACGCTCTCGGTGGCGAAGAGGGCGGACAAGGGTTCGCCGCGCTCGTGGATGTCGTTCAACTGGTGACGCATCATCCGCGTCAGGATGCCGCGCCGGGTGTGGGTGGGCAGGACGTAAACGTTGGCCACGCCGGCAATAGAGGCCATGCCCCCCGGAGTGGAGATCTCCAGCAGGTGGGAGTGGGAGCCCCCCACGATGTTCCCGTTGTCGAAGACTGCTATGGAGCGGTCCAGGTCGAAATGAGGCAGGAGTTCCGCCGGGTCGGCGTTCAACCGGTTGCTGTGGGCGCGGGACTCCACCCGGCACCACTCGGCGAACTCCTCCGGGACCAGGCTCCTCATCTCCAGCATAGGGTCCATTGTCATAAGGCGCTCCGCGCGGTGGCCTTTCGGCCCGGTCAGTGCCCGCCGGGCTGGGCCGTTCAGTCAAATTCCGCAGGCCGGGGCAAACCGTCCCTGTCCTGTCACAAGAGTATACCAAGTTGAGACGCAGTAGGGTGGGCCAGGCAATTCGGCGGCAATCTGGATGCCTTGACACCAGTGGACTGCACTCAGACTACCTTGCGCTTAATTGTAATCCATCATGGCCAACCCTATACTGCCGTGACTGGCCCACACCAGAGGTACGAAGTGCATGGCGCCTGGCCGAAGCAACAGGGTGACTTTATCCAGAGACCGGGTCGAGTTTGATGGCAGGACCATCGAGTACGAGGTCCGTAGAAGCGTGCGCCGCAGGAAGACGGTGGAGATAGCTCTTGACCAGGGCAATGTTCGGGTCCTTGCGCCATCGAATCTGCCCGCGGATGATGTGAGGCGCATTGTCTGCAAGCGCGCGGCCTGGATTCTCAAGCGGTTGGCCGACTCACTGGTTGCCCCGAGTATGAGGCGGTTCGTTAGCGGTGACACGTTGCCCTACCTGGGCCAGAACATCAAGATGGTTGTGCAGGGCGCTGACGTTCCCGCACCGGAAGTGCATTTGGAGCGTCGGCAGCTCCTCGTATCCGTGCCTTACTGCATTGAGGAGCCAGAGCGAGTCGAACAGATAGGTAACGCGATTGTAGGCTGGTTCAAGGGCCGAGCATCTGAGTTGCTGCCGATGAAAGTGGACCTGTGGCGTCCCCGGCTTGGCATTGAGGCACGGCCCCGGATTCTGGTCCGCAACCAGCGCAGCCAGTGGGGTAGTTGCTCTTCCGACGGCACGATCCGCTTCAGTTGGCGGGTGATGATGCTCGAGCCACCGCTGATGGAGTACATCGTGGTCCACGAACTGGCACATCTGAAGGTGATGGACCACTCGGCAGCTTTCTGGAAGGTTGTGTCGGACGTGATGCCTGATGCGAAAGACCGCCGACGACGCTTGGGAGTAGTGGGGCGAACGTTGCCTCTGTGACTACCGGCGATGCCAACCATGCCCGCGTGTACGCATTATCGGCTTGCGACTCAATCAACTCCCCTGCGTGTTCGGCCCCTGTCGTGGGGCGCGTTTCCGCCGCAGAATCCAGACCAGGTTGAGTCCCGCTATCACCGCCGCCGCGCCCCACATCGCGGTCCCGATTGTCGGGTTGTACGACAGGCCGATCCCCAACCCCAGATAGAAGACTGCGATTGCCAGCACGAACAGCAGGACGTGGACAACGACCCTGACGGCAGTTCCCATTACACTTTCCTCTATGTCAATCGAGCTGGCAATCGGGGCGGGTGTGTTAGCACGATGGGAGGTGAATAGAACACCCCCCTTGCAAGGGGGGTGCGAACAGATTTATAGATTTGGAAGGGGCTACTTCTCCCAGGCTACGGCGTTGCGAAGGGTGCCGATGTCGCTGATCTCCACTTCCACAACGTCGCCGTCCTTCATGTTTTCGGTTGCGCCGTCGGTGCCCATCCAGAGGACGTCGCCGGGGACCAGGGTCATGTAGCGGCTCATCTCGCTGATGTACTCGCGGACGCCGAAGATGGCGCTCTTGACGTCGTACTCGCCGACAACCCGCCCGCTGAGGATGATCCTGACGTGAAAGTCGTCAGGGTTGAGGCCGGTGACGATCCACGGTCCCATAGGCTTGAAGGTATCGGTGTTCTTGGCCCGCCAGAGGGTGCGGTCGCCCCGTTGCCAAGTGCGCTCGCTTACGTCGTTGCCGATGGTGTAGCCTAGAACGTAGTCCAATGCCTCGTCCTGGGTGACGTTCCTGCATTCCTTGCCGATCACCACCACCAATTCGCCCTCATACTGGACCTGCTCGGTGGCGTCTTTGGGTACGACTATCGGCTCGTCCTGGGCGACAAGAGCGTTGATGGCCCGGTAGCCAACGTCGGCCTTCGTCGGCAAGTTTGGTTCCTCGCCCCGCATGTTGGCCGCCCAGGTTACGTGCTCCGGGTAGTTGATTCCCGCAGCGTAGAACGTTGGGGGAATTACGGGAACGAGCAGCTTGGTCGAGCCCAGGGGCTGAGTTCTCTCAGTCTTCGAGTAATCACCGAAGGGCGTACCTTCGACCTGTACGACGGTATCGCCCTCGATTATTCCGTAGGACGGGCCGTTTCCGGTATCAAACCTACACCATTTCATATCCGGCACTCCTGATGATTGCGCTTGAAAATCGGTGGACGCCCCAATTCTCACACCAACGATGTGGACGGTCAAGCAGCACTTCGTCGGCGGGTAGCTTGCCCTGTGGGGTGTATTGCCCGCCGGCAAGGGGTGGCGGATGCTGCCCCCGGGTCAAGGCGGGACAGGTTCACCCTGCCGGGGTGGAATTGCCGTTCAATCTTTCTTCAGCGAAGGATATTTTTTGATTTTCCGGTCAATTCCGGACATTTCCGGTCATCCCTAGCTGGGGCCTCGGACAAGGGTTTGACCGATTCGGGCATATCGGCCGGGCTCCGGGTGAGAGACACATTACCTCCGGAGTTCCAATCACCCTAAGCCTGTACCGGGAAAATATGATATGACAGCGCGTCCGGGCCTGGAAAGAGGCAAGTGTCAGTGATTCAGACCACCCAAAGCAGGACGCTCCCGTTGCCAGCGTGGGAGGGATGCCAGGGCCCGGTCAAACCCCATCAGCCCAAACCGTTTGTCCGGCTATACGATGTAACGGCCCCCGACCACGTTGAGCCTGTCGCCGGTGATGTAGGCCGACTCGTCGGAGGCGAAGAACAGGCAGGCGTTGGCTATGTCCTCCACGGTTCCCTGGCGGCCCAGGGGAATGCCGCTGGCGCGCTCAGGCGAACCCCTGGGAACGCCCTGCATGTCCGGGTACCATTCCGGGTGCAGCCGCTCGGTGTCGGTTGACCCCGGGTTCACCAGGTTTGCTCTTACGTTGTAGGGAGCCATCTCCGCGGCTATGGCCCTGATGAGGCCCAGCAGTCCGGTCTTGGCGGTGGTAACCAGGGCAGTGTCGGGCCTGCCAGTGATCGCCGCCTGGCCTCCCAATGCCACGATGCTTCCCGACTGCCGTTCCATCATCCCCGGCAGCACCGCCCGGCAGAGATAGAAAGCCGAGTGAAGGTTGACGCCCATGACACTGTGCCACTCGTCGTCGGTTATCTCCAACATGGGGCGGTGGGGGCGAATGGCGACATTGCTGACCAGCACGTCAATCTTCCCCAACGCGTCGACGCCCTCGGCCACCATATCGTTCACTCTATCCGAGTCCGCAACGTCTCCCATGACGGTGTGGGTCCTGACACCCAACTCTCGGCACTGGGCGGCCACATCTTCCAACTCCTCCGTGCTGCTGCGGGTGTTCAGCACAAGGTCAGCGCCCTCCCTGGCGAAGGTCAAGGCAATCTCGCGGCCTATATTGCGGCTCGCTCCAGTGATCATCGCGGTCTTGTTTTCCAGCCTCAACAGGTTACCTCCGGGTTACATTCTCAGGTCTCCGGCAGACTATCACCCCTGCGGCGCACGGGCAACAAGGGTGATGCAGTGCAGGTTGAATGGAAAGGGGACGCAGTCCGGAGCAGAGTCAGGCAAGGGATGTGTTCAGCCAGACCAGCATGGCCGCGCCCAGCATACCCCCTGAACCCTCCAGCCTGCTGAGTTCAAAGCGGAACTCCCGGTGCCTGCCGCTCATAGCGCGTTCGAGGATCAGGGAGTGGATGCGCGGCATCAAATCCAGGTCCTGAATGCCTTCGGAGACGCCGCCGCCGAGCACCAGAACATCCGGGTTGTAGAGGTGGAGGACGTTGGTGAGGCCCACGCCAAGCACGGCCACCAAACGGTCGATGATGCCAAGTGCCAGCGGGTCGCTCTGGGTCGCGGCCTGGAAGACATGCCCGGAGGTCACGTCTTCGGGGCGTCCCCTCGCCAGGATGGATGCCGTGCCGTCTGCCTCCGCCAACTTCTCACGCGCCATTCTTGCTATGGCCGTCCCCGAGGCCAGGGATTCCAGGCATCCGCGGCTGCCGCACTGGCAGAGAGGGCCATCCGGTCCTGACTCGATGGCCATGTGGCCTACCTCGGCTGCCATTCCGCTGGCTCCCAGAAACACCTGGCCACGGTAGACTACGCCGCCACCGACGCCCGTGCTTATGGTCAGGTACACCAGGGTTCTGGGAAGGACTGCTTCCTCCCTACTGGCAGCATCGGAGCCCTCGGGGTTGGCCCGTCCCGCGCCGAAGTAATACTCGCCAAGGGCGGCAAGGTCAGCGTCGTTGCCCACCCAGACAGGGAGCCCGAACACGGGTTCCCACAGGGCTTTCAGGGAAACACCGTCCAGAAGCATCAGATTGGGAGGCCGGTCCATGATCCCCGTTTCCGGGTCAATAGGTCCCGCCATCGCGAGACCGATCCCGGCGACGGGGCGGTCGCCGCACCAATCAAGGGCCTCTCGCATAACCCTCTCGCCGTTGGCAAGCAGTTCCTCGGTGGTCCGGGACAGGCTGTTGGCGACGCGGTTTTCCCAGTGAACCGTGCCGTTACTGTCCACGACGTTCACCCGGTTCCAAGTGCCGCCCCAGTCTACGGCGACGACAAACTCCGGTTCCTGAGTCATCTAACCTGACGCCCCTTTTGCGTGATCGGCGAGCAACTCATCGAGGATGGAGCGCAGACGCCCAGCGTTCATGGGGCCCACAAACCGCTTAACGACGCGCCCGTCACTGTCGATGAAGAATTTCTCCGGTATGCCAGTCACCCCGTAGTCTATGGCTATCCGGCCATCGCCGTCTATCCCGTTGGGGTAGGGTACGCTGTATTCATCAACGTGAGATAGCACGGCGTCTTTCCGGTCCCAGATGGATATTCCAATGAACTCCACGGACTTGCCATCATACTCGGCGTAAACCTGGGACAGGACCGGAGCTTCCGCACGGCAGGGCGGGCACCAGGAGGACCAGAAATCGAGCATTACCACCTTGCCCCGTAACTGGGACAGGACCAACTGCTCACTGTCCAGCGTTTCCAGGGAGAAGTCCCTTGGCGTGTCCGATAGTACCTCTACCTGGCCGAACTCGGTGTTGACTCCGAAACCGCCGGGCACTCCGCCGGACTTTACCGACGCCCATGTCAGCAGTGCCAACAAAGCCAGAACCGGGACGGCAGTACCCAGCAGAATCCAACCACGCTTGCCCAAGACTGAGCCAGCCGCCTATTCCGCGGGTTTGCCAGGGATGGGTGTATCCCCGGTTGCGCGGGAGGGCGTCGGTTGAAGCTCGCGTCCGTCGGTGGAGTCCACCGTATCCAGGAATCTACCTTTCAACGTTTGCCGCGTCGAGTGGTACTCTGCGTCGTCCAAATCTCCCCGGCTGTAACTGTCGTCCAGAGCGGCGATTTCGTTGATCAGGGTATAATTGTCCCCGGCCGTTGCCGTGCTGGTGGGTGCTGGGGAGGGGTGCCGTCCGCTAGAAGGCCGGAGGCCACCCCAGACCAACAGACCGGCCAGAACCACACCCAAAATGGCGGGTATGGCGACCTGCCAGAGGACCCCGTTGCCTGCCCACTTCTCCAGTCGGACCAGCATCCCCGGCTGTGGGAGGCTGGACAACGTTACCATTACCTCCTCGCTGCGGGACAAGTCTCTCGCCTCCCAGGCGTCGTACACTGTGCCGTCCAGGTTGGGGGAGGCGACCCGTTCCAGGGGGGAGACGTCAAGTCCACGCAGCCTGTCCGGGACCAGGACCTGGAATATGTCCGCTCCCTGGTGGAAGGCCTGGCGGTAAGTCAGGGAGTCTCCCTGGTAGGGTATCTTGTAGGAAAACTCCACGTTGTGCAGTCCGGGCGTGACCTGGGAGGTGACGGCAAAACCGGTGCCCACGGACACGATGTCTCCGCCGGGCATGTCAGACTGCAGGCCCAGGGTCTCGGCCAGCGGCGGCAGGGAAAATCGCAGGAAGCTCATCTGTGCGGGAACGGAGAGGTCCGGCTGGAGGGTGCGGTCGCTGTCATTAACCAGGGTCACGAAGTCTACCAGGGTAACTTCCCGCTCGGTGGGGTCAACGCTTGCCACCACGCTCAGATGGTGGGTGACCCTGACCACCGTGGCATCGGTTGTGGTCTCGTATATGTTCAGTACGATGTCGTCGGACAGTTCTTCCAACGAGAAGGCGCGGGTGTACAGTGCGCCGGAGTGATTAATGGCCAGGGCGTACCTGGCGTCGGCAATGGCAGGCAGGTTGGCAAGCTCGAAGCGACCTTCATCGCCGGCCGTGGCGAGGGAAGTGCTGAGGACGCCGCCTTCGGCCCCGGTGACCAGCGCGAGCACCTGGACTTGCGGGGGTAGCTCCGCTCCTGCGGTACCGTTGATGACGGTCCCGGTAACCGTTAGAGGCTCCTGTGCGTCGACTCTGCCAAGGCCATACAGAGCGATACTCAACGCCAGGGCAAGCGAGGCGAGCAATACACCTAGAGGTCTCATTCCTCGCTGTCATCCAGGGGCGTGGTCCCTGCCTCCCTGCGCAGCCCGGCCAAGGGATCCTCCCCCCCTTCTCCTTCCTCCACGCGCCGGGCCCCCTCAGTCCGGCGGGCTGTGGTGGATTGTGATTGCCCGCAAACAGGACACGCTTCGCCGTGGCCCATCAACTGCTCGCCACACCCGGCGCAGACCAGCCATGTTCCGTTGACCCCGTTGGAGGCGAGGCGAGCCAGGAGCACCTGCCGCTCCAGGTCCTGCTCCGGGTCCGGCACGCGCGACTCGTCGATGCGACGGAGCAGGGATGCGGCTTCCAGCCTGTAGGTTTGAAGATGCTCCCGGAAGGTATCTTCGGGGATATTGCCGATCTGATGTTCGAGTTGCAGCGTTTGGATGGAGTCGAGCATGGATTCCAGTTCCGCATACCCCGCAGCATTATCGGAGTCAGTCTCCGCGTCACCAGGAGGGTCGCGGCGCAGGAAGGGGTGTAGGACGGCGATGGCGCACAGCAAGGCCAACATCCCCGCCACTACAAGCATTATCGGCTCCACCACAGTCGTTCCCGCTGCGGCCGGTCAGGCCGGTCCTGGCCCGGTGGTCTGGGGCCGTGGACCTGGAACCGTGAGCAGTGATGGGGCCCTGACCGGAATCCTGGCGGGTTGCGGCCAGAGGGCGATGAGCGTTCCGGCGACCATCACCGGTCCGGCAACCCACATCCACCAGATGAGAGGATTGACCAGAATCCGCACTCCGACGCTGCCGTCCGCCATATTCTCACTGGTGACCAGGTATAGGTCCTCCACCGGCGTCGAGTGGATGGCGGCGCGGGTCGAGGCCATGTTGAAGGACGGATAGAAATGTCGGCCCGGTTCCATCAAGTAGGCAAACTCCCCGTTCTTGTGGACCTCGAACCGGGACAGGTACTCGGTCCGGTTGCCCTTGAACTCTTCGGTGGTGCCAAGATAACGGACTTCATAGTCGCGCACCGTCACGCTCTCCCCTGGCGCAAGCGCCACGTCCCGCTGGATGTTGAAGAAGGATGTGCCGACCACGCCGAGGGCTACCATGACCACGGCAAGGTGGACGATGTAGCCGCCGTAGCGGGGACGGTTGCCCCATACCAGGTGGACGAAGGCGGCAGCGTAGTTCTCCCCACGCGCTTTGGCAGTTGACCCGGCGCCCCTGGCCCAGTCCTGCAGGACGCCCGTGGTTACCATGGCGGCTAATGCGAACCCGGCCAGAGCGTAGGGTTTCCAGATGCCCACCGTCATCAGAACCACTATAACCGCAACAGCGGCAATGGACGGGACCAGCAACGAGCGCCGTACCGCAGCCCATGTGGCCTGACGCCAAGGCAGCAGTGGCCCCACGCCCATCAGGAAGATGAGGGCCAGGAATATGGGGCCGTTCATCTGGTCGTAGAAGGGCCGGGCCAGGGTGATTTCCTCGCCGATGAAGAGTTGGGACAGCAGCGGGTACACCGTGCCCCACAGGGTCACGAAGGCGATGGCCAGCAGCAGCAGGTTGTTGATCAGGAACGCCGCTTCCCGCGAGAGCATGGAGTCCAGGTCCCGGTCGCTCTTGAGCTTGTTGTAACGCCAGAAGAAGACGGCGAAGGGTACGATCACACCCACGGCGAGGAACAGGAGGAATATCCAACCCAGGGTGGACTCGCCGAAGGAATGGACGGAAGGGACGGAGCCTCCCCGGTTCATGAACATACCGTAGAGGGCGAGCCCGAAGGCAACGTTGATGAGCACGATGTTCCACATGCGGAACATACCTCGCCGCTTCTGCACCATGACCGAGTGGATGAAAGCGGTGAGGCCGAGCCAAGGCATCAGGGCCGCGTTTTCAACCGGGTCCCAGAACCAGTAGCCGCCCCATCCCAGGATGGTGTAGGCCCACCAGGAACCGAGGAGCAGGCCGCAGGCCAGCAGGGCCCAGGAGATGATCCCCCAGACCCGCGCCGCATCGAGCCACTGGTCGCTGGTCTTGCCGCCGACCAGGGACCCCAGAACGAAAGCGAGGGGGATTGACGCCGCGATAAGTCCGGCCATCAATGCCGGAGGATGGAAGAACATGCCGAAGTGGGTCAGCAGGGGGTTAATTCCCTCGCCGTCCAGTGGTATGAAGGGGAGCTTGTCGAAAGGGTTGGCCATGAACCCGATGACAGCCAGGAAGAAGGTCAGTACCACCATCAGGACGCCATTCGTGTAGGGAAGGGTCTCCTGTGTGGCCGCAGGGGCGCGCCAGACGGCGACCGCGGCCATTATGGACAACACGAAGGCTATGTACAGCAGGGAGCCTTCATTCCCTGCGTAGAACGCCACCCATGTGAAGTAGTCTTCCATTGCGATGTCGCTGTGGGCCGCGACGTAGGCGACCTCGAAGTCCCGGTTGATGAACAGGGTAACGAGGCTGAGGGTTGCAACGGTCAGGGCCAGTACGGTGAGGTGAGACGCCCTTTGCGCGCTGACCACGAGTTCCGAGGACCCTCTCATTTTGCCCAGCACTGAGCCGACGGCCCCGTATGAGGCCAGGGCCAGGGCTATCCACACACACATGGCTCCCAGATCAGCCATTGGGTTCCTCCGGTGGAGGAGAGCTTCCGGCTGCGGTCGCTGGGTCGTCGAAGGCCAAGCCTCGGTCTACTTCTTCCAAGTACGGCTGCAAATCCTCGTCTCCCTGTTCCTGAACGGTCTGTCTTGCAGCGGACGGGCGTTTCATTGAGCGGAGAATCACCAAGCCTGCGCCGGTACCCAGCAATACTGAACCTATGGGGAGCACCCAGGCCCAGATGTGGGCTCCAGTCTTGGGAGGTGCGGCCAGCACCTTTGGACCGTAGCGTTCCTCGAAGTAGTCCAGGACCTCCTGGCGGGTGTAGCCCTCAGCCAGCAGTTCCCGCACTTTCTGCTGCATCTGTCGGGCCAATTCCACCTGGGCCTGGTCGATGGACTCGGCGGGACAGACCGGGCACATGAGCATCCGGTCAATGCCCTGGGCCTCGTCCTCGTTGTAGGAACCGGTGGGAGGGCCACTGGATGGCAGGCTTCCATCCTGGGCGAAACCGGTCGACGGAAACGCGACCAAGGCGAGAAGCGTTACGGCAGCAAACGCGGTGGCCAAGGCTACCGGGAATATCGATGATCGGCGAGCATTCAGCATCCGGCCAAGCCGCCTGTCGCTTGCTCCGGGCAATCAAGACCCGGCGGGCGGGTGGAAGTCCTGGCCATTATTGTAACAGCATGGGACGGTTGGGGAGGGTTGAGGCCGTGGCCGTTCCAGGAAATAGACGTTGCGTTGGAAGCGCAGACCCGGCAACGGGCTAACAGCCAGCGGGCCGTTGCCCTGACGTCGGCTGGAGACAGTCCATCACGTAGGCGGTCACCATGTCTATCTCGTCCGAGGTCAGGAGTTGTCCGAATGCCGGCATGACCGTCAACCCGGACATCATGAAGGGTTTCATGCCGGCCGCACCCAGGTCTATGACCGTGGTGGAGGTCAGGTCGGCCGTCACCGCTGGTTCGTAACCGTACTCGCTGGTCATCAGGTTCAGCACCGGGCCGTCACCCTTGCCCTCCGCTCCGTGGCACTGCAAGCAGTTGACGGTGTACAGGTGCTTGCCGGTGTTGAAAGACGTGGACTTGGGGGCCGGGACCCAGTCCACCGGCACCGCGCCCTCCACTCCCAGCAGCCTGGGGGGTTCTCCGGACTTGTAGGTCTGCTGGTAGTGCATCTCGTAGAAGATATCCAGGGGGTATGTCCCCTGCCCGCAGGCCATGGCGGCCAGCGCCACCAGGACAACCACCCCGAACAAGTACAATTTACCCCAAGCCCTGACACGGGATGCCCGGCCAACTCGGCGTGTGGCCTCGACGAGGTCATGCGCCCGGGGATTGGATGTATCCATGTGAGACTGCGTCTTTAGAGGATTAGCCATTGCGTAGAAGCCTAAACTCCAGATCTGGGGCTTGGGCACCCCGCTATTGGTCCCTTACTATATCGACAGCGCCCGCCTGGGTGAGGATGTTGTACACCCGCTGAAGCTCGTCTTCTTCCACGTTTACCAGGACGCCGATATACCCCTCGGTAATCCGGGTATCGTAGAGACCCTGCTTGGTCTTGGGGAGCCGGGACTCGAATACGATCCCGATGATGGTGAATACGATGGCCGTCAGCATTGTGCTTTCGTAAGTCACCACTGCCATTGGGGGCAGAGACATGATGGGCTTTCCGCCCTGGACCATCGGGTAGGCCATCTGGGTCATGGAGGTCATCAGGATGCCTATCGTCAGGCCGATCAACGCTCCCACCAGCGGGAAGACGTACAGCCGGTGGCGTTCTTCCCGCTCCCCGAACGCACCCTCAGGATATGGCGCATCGGTGAGGAAGTCATAATCTTCCTCGGGGATATTGGCCTCCTTGAGGGCGTCACCCGCTTCTGCGGCGTAATTTGCGTCCTCGAACAGTCCCAGTATCGGACGTACTGCCATTCTCTCTGTCTCCACTTGAGATGCGGATCCCTGGACAGTGAGGCGGCTCCCCACGGCGTAGAGGATCCACGTTTCTGATAGTCATTTCCCGCGGTTGGCGCCTGGTGTGCGTGGGCATCAACCGCCAACTGCCGACCGCTTGCTAGTCCTCTCTGAAGGTGGCCGGGACCGTCCTCCGGCCAATTTGTATCTCGGTCTTGAGTATATCCCCTTCCTTGACGTCGTACAGAGGGATCAGCGGCAACACCCTGGCGAACAGGAGCATCAGCATCGATACCAGGGCGAAGGTTGCCGCGACGATGGTGATCTCCACGGCGCTGGGCGCGTACGTGTACCAGGTGAAGGTGAACAACTGCTTCTCCGCCAAGGCGGGAATAATTATGAGGAAACGTTCCAGCCACATGCCTATGTTCACTGAAATACAGGCAATGGACATCAGCCAGAGATTGCGCCTCCAACTGGAGGCCAGCCACATGGCCACTGGCAGGAAGTAGGTCAGACCCACGAAGAAGATGAACCACAGGTTCCAGGGCGGCTGATTGATCTGGAAGTCGCGGAAGGCGATTTCGTCTGCTTCCCGTCCGTAGAACCCGAAGATTACTTCCATCACGAAGAAGTAGAACCACCCAGTTGCAACCACTATCAGCAGCCGGCCGAGGGCGTCGATGTGCTCGTGGCGGATGTAGTCCTGCCAGCCGTATATCCAGCGCAGGATGATCATCACGAAAGCCACCGCCGAAACGCCGGAGTGGACCGCGCCGACCACGAAGTAGGGGGCGAAAATGGTGGAGTGCCACGGTTTAACCGCGATGGCCATACCGAAGTCCCAGGACACTATGCTGTGAACAGAGACGAACACTGGCAGAATCAAGGCCGAAAGCAGCACGCCGGCGATGATCTGGAGCTTCCACTGCCTTGGGTTCCCCTGCCAGCCCATCGCCAGTACGGTGTATATCTTGTGGGGCAGCCCCGTGGTGCGGTCCCGCAGGACGGCCAGGTCAGGTATCAGCGCCACCAAGACGAACAGGATGCTGGACGTGAGGTAGGTGTAAACGGCGCTGGGATCCCACACCAGGGGGGACCTGATGTTGGGCCAGATTCCCCGCGCGAAGTCGTAGGGAATGAATGGGATGGTGTAAATCCAGTAGACCAGCCGCCAAGGCCTCCCCGTGTGAATCAGGGGCATGAGCATTGCCGTCATCAGGGAGAAGACCGTCAGCACCTCGGCGGCGCGGGTGGCCGGTCTACGCCACTCCGCCTTGGACAGCCGCAGGATGGCGGACAGCATCACTCCCGCGTGGCTGATACCGATCCAGAACACGAAGTTGACAATGAAGAATCCCCACATCACGGGCCGGTTCAGGCCAGTGACGCCCATTCCCTGGTTGATCATCAGCCCCGCCGCCGCGAACCCGCCCATGACTATCAAGCCAAGGACGGCAACAGCACCCCAGAACCACCGGGGTGAATAAAGTATCGACCCCAGCAGGTCCCGGTTAATCTGTCTTGCGGGGAGAACCCTGCCTTCCTGCATCTAAGCTCCCTTGGGATTTGGACCCTCGGCGAGTGGAGCGGCCCACCGCCGGGTTGAGGCCCCACGTTTCTGGCCGTTCGCCATCAGTTGGATTCTGGCCGACTGATTATACCGATTGTTCAACATGCTTATTCGGGTTTGGCCAGTACCAAGTATCGGCCACGGATGAAGGTGTCGACCTTCTGGTAAAGCAGACCTTCCTTGATTTCCCATAAGGATATGATCGGTATGATTCGGGTCGCCAGCAGGTAAATGAAAGCCGCGCCCCCGATTCCTCCGATAACTATCAGGATGTCGCTCAGGCCCGGGTACACCGGCGGAGGCACCTCGGTGATGAACTCGCCGTATACGTTACCGGCGTTGAATGAGCCGACAAAGATCCTGATGTTGAAGAGAAATGCCCCGATCAGCGCAGAAGCCCCGGCGAGGGCCGGCCCCCAGTCGCTCTTGCGCACCGGGTTCCAGAGCAGCACCAAGAAGGGCATGACGAAGCTGAAGAAGAAGTTTCCCGCGAACACCCCTCCGTAGGACCCGAACAGCAGGTACTTCAGGACATTCTGTTCCAACTCCGTCCGACCGTACCAGTAGGTTATCCCGAAGGAGAACATGTGGTAGCACCACAGCAGGCTGAAAGCCAGGAGGAGCTTGCTAGCCGACCAGAAGGGGGAGATGCCGATATATTCCTGGTATCCCCCGAACCGCCGCAGGATGAACATGATGATGAGGATAAGACCCAGCGCGGACTGGAACCCGCTCAGGCTGTATACCACCGGGAAGATGGCGTCCTTCCACCCCGGTATCATGCTCTGACCGTAATCGGAGCTGATGATGAAGTGTACGAAGATCAGCAGCATGAAGTACCAGGCCCCGAGCAGCGCCATTCCGGCCTTGTGGATGAGCCACTGCCGCTTGGTGCCTTTCCAGAACCCGGCCAACATCCCGTACAGGCTGCGGCGGAAGCCAGTGGCCTTTTCGTAAGCCTCAGCCATGTCCGGCACCGCCGAGAGCCACAGCAGGGCAAGTGCGTTGATGCCGACGAAGATGACGCCGAAGAGGTCCCACCAAAGCGGGCTTCCTATGGGCCCTTCAAACCAGATGCTCCGACGCAAGGCCAACTCGTGGTGACCCACGTCGGGGTTGTTGAGAGTGGGCAGTACAATCGCCAACGGAATAAAGAGCAGGATGTTGAAAATACCGAGTATCCCGAAAATCTCCGACACCCGCGACAGCGGACGGCGCCAGTGGCTCTTCGTGATCCGGAACGCCGCTGCCGCCAGCGGTCCCGTGCTGGTAACCATGAACACAAAGGAGAACATGGCGGCATAGTAGCCCCAAGGAGTATGGTCATCGAACCCGTGCTGGGCCGCCTTCATCACGAATCCGATTATTCCCAGCACCAGCAGCACGCCCGTCAGCGCCATCGCCAAGGTAACCGGGCCGGGCCGGGTGAAGGTCTTCCGGGTTACGAACTCAGTGACTTCGGCGGACCGTGGGAAGACCCACATGTCGGAGGAATGGTGAGCGCTCTCAGCCATGACCGCCGCCGTTCTTCAAGGGATACTTGTCAACCTTCTTCAGGTATATCACGTTGGGCTTGGTGCCTACCTCCTCAATGAGCCGGTAGGCACGGGGGGCGCTTTCTCCCCCTTCATGGTCGTCGAGGGCCTTGAAGTAGCGGTTCACCGGCCCGGTGGTGTCGGACTGGTCCGCGAAAGTCAGCGCATTGGTCGGGCAGGCCGAAACGCAGGCAGGCAGGAAGTTTCGCTTCTTCATGGTCGGGTAGTCCAGAACAGCCCGTTCCTGCTGCTCAACTTTCAACTCGGCCCGGCGGATCCGCTGGATGCAGAAGGAACACTTCTCCATGATGCCACGGCTGCGAACCGTCACGTCGGAGTTTAGATGGTTCCGCATCCGTTCCGGCCACACCGGCTCCCAGTAGTTGAAGAACCGGACCTGGTAAGGGCAGTTGTTGGCGCAGTAGCGAGTGCCGACGCACCTGTTGTAGACCTGTACATTCAGGCCTTCGTCGTTGTGATAGGTGGCGTAGACCGGGCAGACCGGTTCGCAGGGGGCATTCTCGCAATGCTGGCACATGATGGGTATGAAGCGAGCTTTCACATTTGGGAACTCTCCTTCCCAGTATCGCTCGACCCTGATCCACTCATAGGCCCGCCGCTGCAGGAAAAGATCCTTGGTATTGATCGGGATGTTGTTCTCCGACTGACAGGCGACCACGCAAGCCTGACACCCGGTACAGCGGTCCAGGTCTACCACCATCCCCCACTTATGATCGAACCGTTGATCTGCCATTCCAGCCCTCAGCCCTTGCTCGTAATTCCCGCGAAGGCGGGATCCAATGATTGTCTATGTCTCCGCCGTGCCGCCTCGGCTACCGCGAACGGTGTCCGGCGGTTACGGGTCATTTTCGCCCGGTGTCACCGTCTGAATGATGCGCTCACCCGGAAGGATGCCTATTTCAACGGCGCGGACAATTCCTTCGAACTTGGAGACCTTGATACTCTCGCCGGTCCGGGTGACTCTGACCCTCGTTCCAGCCCATGCCAGAGACCCGGTGCCCTCTACCTGGCGGGGGGAGAGTATGTCCATAACATTCTGGGACTCGGTGGCCGGCCTGTCTGTGGCCGTGTCCGGGCCGCTGCTGCGGCCATGCCCCATAGGCACCGAGAGTACCCTTGGGGGTACGGCCGGGGTCAGGTATACCGGCACCTGTATCGACCCTTCGGGGGACTCAAGCCGCACGATGTCCCCTTCTACGACGCTCAGGGCAGCAGCGTCATTATCGTTCATCTCCACCCATGACTGCCAGGTGATTGAGGTGAGGGGGTCAGGCGTGGCCTGGAGCCATGGCAGGTGTGCGTTGCGGCCTTCCAGCAGGGTGTTATGGGCGAATGGAACCAGGAAGTAGCCACCGTCGCCAGAAAAATCGGGCGGCGACGCCTTGCTGACAATGCTCTGCAACAGCCCCGCCGGGGGCGAGATGTCTGTGGGCCCGGTGGCGCTCTCGTCCCACCAGCCGCCCTGGGCCAACAGCCTGTTCCAGAACTCGCTGGCCGAACCTGCGGATATGGAACCCCTCCCCAGTTCGTAGAGCTGTTCGCTGCTCTCCTTGAGCATGTCCTCGAACCGGTTCCAGGGGAGTTTGTCCTGCACTCCCAGGTCGGAGGCTATGGAGAGAAGAATGTCCGGGAAGCTGCGCGGGTCCAGTTCGCTCAACGGGTTGATCACTGGCTGCTGGAACCCCACAGTCTGGAAGCCGGGGCCCGGTTCGGGTATGTCGCTGCCCCAGTCTTCCAGGGACGCCCTATCGGGCAACACCAGATCCGCAGTGATCGTTGTGTCGTCAAAAAATGGGGAGAAGCTGACGATGTAAGCGCTGGTGCGCATCATGGCGTCACCGAAGTTCAGGGAACCCGGCAGGCCGTGGACCGGGTCGACTCCGTTTACCAGCACCAGGCCAGTGTTACCGCCGCGAATGTCCTCTGCTGCCTTTGACCAGTCGGCCAGCGTCGCTTCCTCGGCTGACGCGGGGATGCCTTCAAGAGGGCTGCCGGGGTTGAACCTGACCCCGCCCGGCGCTCCAACGCTGCCTACCAGGTAGTTGAGCGCGTAGATGGCTTCGAGATTGAACAGTCCGTTGTTGTGCGCTCCCGCAGAGCCGCCGCCGATTGCCAGGCCGGGCTTGGCCTCCGCGAAGGCATGGGCCAATCCTTCAATTAGATGCGCTGCGTCTTCGCCCATGACTCCCCCGGAAGGAAGTATGGCCGACATCGTGTCAGGGCTGAACCGGGCCAATGCTTCTGCGCCCCGGCCTCCGGTCAGTGCGTCAACATCCACGCCGGGGGCTTGCATATTGTCCCGCAGGATAACGTATGCCATGCTCATGGCCAGGTAGCCTTCCCAGCCGGGCCGGACCGGAATCCACCTGTCGGCGTTGGCCGCTGTCATCGAGAACCTGGAATCAACGTGGTAATGGCTCCCCCGTTTCTTGCCCCCGAACCCCAGATCTGGAGCTTCACCCCGGAACTCACCGTATCCCACATTGTACCGGGTGGGCGAACCCCACGTGGAGAGGAAATCCGCGCCGAAAGACACCAGCACTTCGGTATTTGCGATATCGAAGTCGGGCAACAAAACCCCGGACAAAACCCCAGATCCGGTAGCTTGGCTTACACCCTGTCCGAACACATTCCTGAGCGCTGCCCGGTACGTCACATTGTCCACCGCCTCGAAGGCCAGATGGTTGCCCTGGATCGCCTCTGCGAAGGCGGGAACCAGCATCCCCATGTGGCCCCGCATCGGCCCGGTGAAAATCTGCGCCCGTCCGGCGGAAGCCTGGATCCGGGAACGAAGTATGTCAAGCGCTTCGTTCCACTCGATAGGCTGGTACTGGCCCGACCCGCGCGGCCCGCTCCGCAGCATGGGGCCGGTGATGCGCTCGGGATGGTAGGCGGCTTGTAATGCGCCCTCGCACCGGGCGCTCTGCTTTCCATGGTTGGTGGGGTAGAGGGGGTTCCCCTGGACCTTCTTGGCCCGGCCCTCCATCACGCGGACGATAATGCCCTCGCAGGAAGGGCAGGTACGGCACAGGCTCGTATACCAGTTGTCCTTGCCCCTGACCAGGTCTTCGGGCAACGCCGCCGGGCTCTGGAGGTCAAACTCCCCCTCGCGTATGCCGAATCCCTCACAGGCCACCGCTCCAACTGCTGAGAGGCCTGCCCAGGCTAGAAAGTTGCGCCGTGTCAGTTTCATCGTTTGCAATGACACTCCGGCTTCTTTAGAAACCGCTTCACTGGCTGAGGCTCCGCGTTTGCAATGACACTACGGCTTCTTTAGCCACCGCTTCACTGGCTGAGGCTCCGCGTTTGCAATGACGCTCCGGCTTCTTTAGAAACCGCTTCACTGGCTGAGGCTCCGCGTTTGCAATGACACTCCGGCTTCTTTAGAACCCCTGCACTGGCTGAGGATCCGTGTTTGCCGGACCCCCGTCCTCTTTAGAAACCGCTTCACTGGCTGAGGATCCACGTTTGCAATCCAAATCACTTGTGGCAGACTGTGCAATCGGTGGGCACACTGTTTTCCCGGTGGCAGTCGAGGCAGGTGCCCATCTTCAACGACTGGCCCTTCATCGGCTGAACCTCGGTCATGCTGGCCACGTCGCCGTGGCACTTGGAGCACACCTGCGCCACTTCGAGCTGGCGATCCGGCGTGTCGCCCTGGGTGAAGAAACGGACGTGCGCTTCGTGGATGAACCTGACGTGGTCCGGGAGTCTGTGCACCCGTTCCCAGTTAATCGGTTGGATCCCGTCCGGATTATCGCGGAACTTGGCTATCTCGGCCTTGGCGGTGGCAGTCCTGCCTGCGACCTGTTCGTGGCAGAAGAGGCACTGCTCCACGGCTGGGACGGTGGCCTCGGCCCCGCGGGTTACGTTGCGGTGGCAGAATTCGCACTGGATGCCCATGCCGCCCTCTTCAGGGGCGCCGGCGTGAATCGTATGTGGGAATGCCACCGGCTGGGGCGGTGCATTGCCCAGTCCAAAGGGCGGGTTGGAGAACCAGGATATGAACAGGACCACCAGCACAAACCCCACGACGGCGAGACCCAGCAGGCCGACCAGCCCGAGGGTCACCATTTTGGCGCTTAATCGCATATGCGTCCAAGCCGTGTGTTGTGATAGTGGATGTGAGACAGCATCTTAAGGGTCAAGCAACTCTGTTGGGCTAAAGGTTCGCTACTTTAGTAAAGGAACCGGTCATAAACGTGCTGGACGTTCAGGGCATTGGTGATGACCAACACCATTAGAATGACCGCTGCTACCAGGACGACCAGCGCAAACACCGTCAACGGGATTTGCAATCGTTGGGCGCTGGGTGGCAGGTGCCCGGTGATCACGAGGGATGGGATGATTGCGTATGCGGTGAGCATCGTCAGCGCAAATGTGACGAGCACCGGGAGGTATATCCAAAACCACCGCAGGAACAGGTGGATGTTGTACCAACTGTTGGCGTCGAGTGCTTTGGGATCGTCAAACATAAAGTGGCGGTCCTGTCTCCCCCAAGCGTCCTAACCAGGGCCGGTCAAAACGGAGTGAAAAATATCACAACGCCTTTGGAGTGTCAATAGAAATGCCCGCAGGAATCGATCCCATCGCAGTCGACGCCTTTCATAAACCGGGTGTGCTCCAAGCCCACCGGCGGTGCTCTGTCATGGGCATTGCCTGTCAGGTCGCCAGGACTGGAGACTTGCGGTCGCGGACCATCCAGGTCATCGCCGCGGCAATGACCGCCAGTACCAGCATCACCGTGAAGGCCGACTGATAGCTGTTTGTCAGGTCGAATATCACTGCGCCGCCCAGCGCTCCCAGACCGCCGGTGATCTGGTGGACCATCGAAATTATGCCGCTCACCGTGCCCAGCCGGGCCGGGCCGAATGTGTTGCCCGCGAACACCACCGTTAATGGGGCGGTCATCAAGAAGGTGAACCCGTAAAGCAGTGCAAACGCCGCTATTGCGGGCGTGGCATGGGACAAAAGCACCAGCACGAAGATTCCGATCCTCATCAGGAAGCAGACCATTGTCGGGCAGGCCGGGCCGAAGGCGTCGGAAAGCAGCCCGGACGCTAGCACTCCGATGAGTCCCATCAGCCCCATCAACGCCAGGAGGTTCCCGGCCAGCACCCTGTCGATTCCCGTGTCGGTGGCGAATGCCACCACGTGGGTTGCCACGAAGAAGTCCTGGAAGCCGCAGATGGCATAGACTCCCCCCAGCAACCAAAGCTGCCCGGAGTTCAACAACCCTCGTTGCCATTCGGCAGGGTCGTCGGCCGGTTTGGCGGAAGCCGCACGGCTGCCCGTGGGAGAATCGGAGGGAGGAGCTCGCCTGACCGCAAACAATGCCAATGGAACAACCACCAGTAGGTTGACCACGCCCAGGGCGGCGTATCCTGCCCGCCAGCCGGAGCGCGCCAGGCTCCCGGCAAGCGCTGCGATAATGACCAGTTGCCCCACGGCATTGCCCCCGACTGCCGTGCTGTTGGCGATGCCCCGGCGTCCCGGAAACCAGCGGCTTATCATCACCCCGACGGTGGGGTTCGAGATGCCGGCGTTACCGAGGGCAAAGACCAGGCCGTATACCGCGAATAGTTGCCAAGGCGCGGAGATGACCGACATCAGTCCGATTCCAATGGAAGCAAAGAGGGCCCCGATCCCCATAGTCCAGCGGAGATCGTAGCGGTCCACCAGCCGTCCCACGAATGGTAGGGCGAAAGCGGAGACCAGCATAAAGCAGGTGATGGCCAGAGAGAGCGTGGTGCGCGTCCATCCCAGGTCGTCGCTCATGGGCTCGAGCATCAACCCCAGGGCGTACCGGGCCCCCCCGCCAAAGAACAGGACAACGAATCCGGTGGCCAGGATAACCCAGCTATAGTCGGGCCGCCGCAACGGTGTCACCGGATGTTGTGACGGGACGTGGGAACTGGTGATCGCCCAAGGGATTGTATTTTCAGACAGTCTTCCATATCTGCCTTGCCTCAAGAGTTGGCCTATTGTTCCGCACTCGGATACTCCGGCGCAAGCCGAGACAGTTTACGCAGGCGACGCATACTGGCACAGTCTGTGTCATTGATGTACATTAGCGGCGGATTCCCCTCACTAACCACCACACGAACCACCACACGGAGAGGAGGACATCATGCCTGAATCGATCAGAGAGGAGTACATCAGGAAGAACCCCCGGTCGGCGGAGCTTTACCCCAGGTTCAGGGAGGTGTTTCCCTCGGGTGGCGCAGGGCATGACGGCTACGTTGCAGAGCCTTTCCCCATCGCCATTGCCAGAGGCCAGGGATCTCGGAAGTGGGACGTCGACGGCAACGAGTACGTTGACTACGGACTCGGGTCAGCCTCCCTGCTGCTGGGACATTCCCATCCTGCCGTGACCGAAGCGCTGCAACGCGCGCTGCCCAACGGCTCCCACTACGGCGCGCCGGTGGAGGCGATGCTGGAGTGGGGCGAGAAAGTCCACAACCTGATCCCCTGCGCCGACAAGGTCCGGTTCGTCGGCTCCGGCGCAGAGTCTACGATGCTGGCCATGCGGGTGGCGCGGGCTTTTACGGGCAAGGAGAAGATCATCCGCTGGGAGTCCCATTATCACGGCTGGCACGATTACGTAATGCCGGGCAACCTGGCTCCCTTCGACGTACCCGCATCTACCGGCATCCCCCAGGGCGCGGTTGACTCGGTCATAGTGCTGCCGCCGGACCTGGACGCCCTGGAGCAGACGCTTGCCAACAACAACGACATAGCCGGCGTCATTACCGAAGGGTCTGGCGCTTCCTATGGTACCGTGCCCCTCGCCCCCGGCTTCCTGGACGGCGTCCGCAGGCTCACGCGCCAGTACGGTGTTGTGATGATACTGGACGAGGTCATCACCGGGTTCCGGTGGAGCCCGGGCGGGTTGCAGCAGCGGTTGGGCATCGACCCTGACCTCTGCACCCTGGCCAAGATTCTGACCGGCGGCCTGCCCGGTGGAGCGGTGGCCGGACGCGCCGACATCATGCAGGTGATGGAGCAGACCGGCGACAGCGACCACGACCGATTCCAGCGGGTTCTCCACGGCGGCACCTTCAACGCCAACCCCTACTGCGCCGCCACAGGCAACGCGGCCCTGGAGGTAGTTGCTACCGGCGAAATGCAGAACACCGCCGACCGGATGGCGGAAAGGCTCCGCGCCGGGCTGCGGGAGATCATGTCCCGGTACGAGGTGGCAGCCACGGTGTACGGAGAGGCTTCGACCTTCCACGTCTACTTCGGCGGCACGACCATCGAGGGCCTGGACGCCAACACCCTGAAGAGCGCGCCCCCAGCGATCCAGAGCGCCTTCCGTCAGGCCCTCCAGGTACGGGGAGTCGACCTGATGTCCCGCACCAGCGGAGTCCTCTCCGGCGTCCACACCGAGGCAGACATCGACCAGAGCCTCGAGGCCGCAGATGGAGCCATCAGGGCCATGATTGACGAGGGACTGCTGCGGCACGGCTAGTCGCCCGTTTCCGGTAGCCAGTGGTCAGTTCCGGCTATCGGCTACCGGACCACGGATTCATGGGAATTGTATGGATGAGTTCCTGGCCCGCGCGCTGGATCTTGCCCAGGTGGAAGGGGCGGGTTACGCGGACATTCGCGTAGTCCGCACCAGCCAGGAGCGTTACGGCGTCCGCAACGGCGTGGTGGACACGGTCAGCTTCGATGAGTCCTTCGGGTTCGGTGTGCGTGTATTGGTGGACGGTTACTGGGGATTCGCCTCCAGCCACGACCTGACGCATTCCGAAGTTGACCGGGTCACTAACCTGGCAGTGCAAATAGGCAGGGCGTCGGCGCGGCTGGGTGGCGACCGGGTCAACCTTGGCCCGCCCGTCGCCAGCCGCGGGACCTACACGACGCCAATAGATGTGGACCCTTTCACCGTGGCCCCCGAGGAGAAGCTGTCCCTCCTGATGGAGGCCGACGGACTGATGGGAGGCGTAAAGGGCGTTCGTTCTCGCCAGGGCAACCTCATCTTTATTCGCGAGGAAAAGACCTTCGCCAATACTGAAGGCGCGCTGACCGAACAGACCATCTACGAGGCTGGAGGCGGTGTACAGGTGACGGCCGCGGGGCATGGAGAGGTGCAGCGCCGCTCCTATCCCCAGTCGCCGGGACGCCAGCAGGGCTGCGCGGGTTGGGAGTACGTGATGGCGATGGCGCTGCCCAGCCATGCCGAGCGGGTAGCAAGCGAGGCTGTGGCCCTGTTGACCGCCGACCAGTGCCCCAGCGACAAGGTGACGACAGTGATTATCGGCGGGGCGCAACTAGCCTTGCAGGTCCATGAGTCCTGCGGCCACGCCGTCGAGCTTGACCGGGTACTGGGCGCTGAGGCCGCATTCGCCGGGACATCCTTCCTGACGCCGGAGAAGCTAGGAGGATTCCGGTACGCCTCCGAGCACGTCAACATCACGGCGGACAGCATCCGGCTTCCGGGTCTTGGGGCCTTCGGCTGGGACGACGAGGGAGTACCTGCCCAATCTACTCCTATCGTCCGTAGCGGCGAGTTTACCGGTTACCTGATGTCCCGGGAGACGGCCAGCAAGTTGGGCATGACCTCCAACGGCTGTATGCGGGCCGCGTCCTGGAACCGCATCCCCCTGGTACGCATGACCAACGTCAGCCTGGAGCCGGGGGACTGGACCCTCGATGACCTGATTGCCGATACGGATGACGGCATATACATGGAGATGAACCGCTCCTGGTCCATCGACGACCGTCGATACAACTTCCAGTTCGGCACGGAGATGGGCCGGGAGATAAAGAAGGGCAATCTGGGCCGAATGCTGCGCAACTGCACCTATACCGGGATCACTCCGGAGTTCTGGAACTCCTGCGACGCCGTGTGCGATGCGGACCACTGGGACATCTGGGGCGTACCCCACTGCGGCAAGGGACAGCCGGGACAGCTCGGCCACACCGGCCACGGCGCGGCCCCCGCCCGGTTCCGGAACGTTAGGGTCGGGGTCCTGCGATGATTGGCAGGGAAGCGTGCGAGGCTGTCCTGCAATGTGCACTGGAGATCGGGGATAGTAGGGACGGCGGGTGGGACACCGAGGCATATCTGGTGGTACAGAACCTGGGCCTCACCCGTTTCGCGGCCAACATGATTCATCAGAACGTGTCCCACGGCAACGCTCAACTCCACATCCGGGCAGTTGAGGGACACAGGCAGGGCCGATCCACCACCAACGATCTCAGCGAATCCGGCGTTGCCAAGGCTGTCCAGAGCGCCCGGCACAACGCCCTGCTGATGCCGGAAGACCCGCACTTCCACGGTCTGGCTTCCCCCGATGCCCCATCTCAGGTGCCTACGTTTGATGTGGCCACAGCGGAGTTCAGCCCTGCGTCCCGGGCTAATGCTGTTGCCTTGGCCTGCGGCAAGGCGGCATCCTTGGGACTGGAGTCATCCGGCTTCTGCCGCTCCGGTGTGCAGGAAACGGCGGTGATGAGCACCAATGGGGCGAGGGCCTACCATGCTTCCACCTTCGCCGGGTTCCTGATTACGGTGATGAGCGGCAACTCCGCCGGATGGTCCAAGGGCGGGTCCTGGAGGGTGTCGGAAGTGGACGCTGGGGCCTTGGCCGACGAAGCCATTGCCAAGGCCGTGGACGGCCAGGACCCCCGAGCCATCGAGCCGGGGGAGTATACCGTCGTCCTGGACTCCTACGCAGTGGACGACCTGCTCAACGCCCTGAGCCGGTATGGAATGGGCGCGCAGACGGTCCAGGAAGGTCGGAGTTGGATGAACGGCATCCTGGACACTCAGGCTATGAGTCCCCTGGTTTCCATCTGGGACGACGGGACAGACATGGCAGGCTGGCCCACACCCTTCGACGCTGAGGGTGTCCCCCGGCGCAAGACGCACATCGTCCAGGACGGTATGCTGAAGACCCCGGTCCACAACTCCTACACCGCGGGCAAGGAAGGCGTGGCATCAACCGGCCACCAGTTTTCCTCCGGCGGCGGGCCACTGGCTGCCAACCTGTTCATGGCCGCAGGCAAGGACCCGTTGGAGCAGATGATTGCATCCACCCGACTGGGCCTGTACATCACCCGGTTCCACTACATCCGCCTCGTGCAAAACCGGGGCTGTGTGGTCACTGGCATGACCAGGGACGGCACATTCCTCATCGAGGAAGGCCGCGTAAGCCACCCGGTAAAGGACTTGAGGTTCACACAGTCCTTCGTAGACGCTCTGGCCAACGTCGAAGCCGTGGGCAGCGAGCGGAAGCTTTGCCTGAACGAAGTTGGGTTTGCCACCTGTGTCCCGGCTCTCAAGATAACCGGGTTCAACTTCACTGGCGTAACTGTCTAGGCCTGGCAGTGTTGACCGGCTTGGCCTAGTCGTCCCCTATATCCAGTGGGGCCGCCTTCTTCGAGTCGGGACCATTACGAGGGATATGGGCCTCGAATGCTATAATCCCGCACACATTCAACCGCTGGAGTAACGAAGGCATGAAGAGGCCGGTGGAGTTCTACAGTGAAGGCTTCAAACTGTGCGGGGACGTGTACACGCCCGATGACCTTTCACCCGGCGAGCAACGGGCCGCGGTGCTTTTGTGCCACGGGTATACAGGGGTCAAAGACCTCTACCTGCCCGACAACGCCGAGTCCCTGAACCGGGCCGGGTACGTGGCCATGACCTTTGACTACAAGGGTTGGGGCGACAGCGAAGGGACGCGCAACCGGCTGGCCCCTTACAGCCGTGTGATGGACGTGCAGGCGGCCATGACGTTCTTGGGCTGCCAGCCGGAAGTCGACGAGGAACGCCTCGGTCTCTACGGGACCAGCTACGGCGGCGCAACGGTGTCCTGGGTCGGGGCGGTGGACCAGCGGGCCAAGTGCATTGTCAGCGTGGTCGGCGTAGGCAACGGCGCGCGCTGGATGAGCCGTGTCCGCCGCGTGGACGAGTGGTTCGACCTGCTGGAGCGGTCAGCCGAGGACAGGGTTAAGCGCGCGACTACCGGGAATCTGGAGTACGTTGACCGGAGCGACATCCTGCTGCCTGATCGCCAGTCGGCAGAGCTTGCCGCCGCGGCCCGGCGCAACAACCCGGCGGCGGTCGGCACCATCCCCATCGAGTACGTGGACGACACCCTGGGTTTCAACCCCGAGTGGATCGTGGACAAAATTTCCCCCCGCCCCATCCTGTTCATAACCAGCGACAACGACCGTTTGGTCCTGCCTGAAGAGTCGGAGCAGCTCTACGCCCATGCCAGGGAACCGAAGAAGCTGGTGGTCCTCAAAGGCTACGGCCACTATGAGGTATACCAGGAACCGGCCTTCTCAGAGGTGATGGCGGAGACGCTGGCGTGGTTTGGGGAGTGGATGCCGGCGCGGTCGGATCGATTGTTGGAGTATGGGTTCAAGCCACCGTTTTAGGACGAGCAACGGAAGGAAGCATGACGGAAAGAGAATCGAGCATTCAATATACCGAGTCCACCCAGGAGGAATGGCCCATCATCCGGGCCCAGCCGCGCAGCTTTTTCAAAGCGCCGCTGTGCACTGACCTGTCGACGCTGGAGGCGGATATTGCGCTGATAGGCGTCCCATTTGACCAGGGCACTTCGGGTCGGCCCGGGGCGCGGTACGGGCCGGACGCAATCCGCGATGCCCCCAGGACTTATTCCTACTCTGATCCCCAGGGGCAGCAAAACCAGGCCGAGGGGTTCTTCGATGTGGATGTCGAGGACGAGATGCTCCGGGGCGTCGTCATGGCCGACTGCGGAAATATCACAGTGGTACCGTCCGAGGTGGTGCGGAACTTTGATAAGATCACCAGGTCGGTGGAGCAGGTGGTGGAACGGGGCTCATTCCCCGTGGTGGTGGGCGGTGACCATGCCATCACCTTCCCGGTAGTGCGTGGGCTGAGCAACTTCGGGCCGTTGAACATCGTCCACTTCGACGCGCACTTGGACTATTCCCATGATCTTCAGGGCGTCCTGTTAGCCCACGGGAGCCCGATACGCCGGTGCCGGGAACTCCCCTTCGTCAACCACATCACGTCAATTGGAATACGCACAGCGCGCCGCAAGCCCTATGAGGAGGCAATCAGCGACGGTTCGTTGATAATCAGCAGCAACCGCTTCCGGGACTTGGGCCCCCAAGGAGTTGCCGACCTGATTCCTCCTGCTGAGAACCTGTACATCACCTTTGACATCGATGTGATGGACCCCAGCCTTGCGCCTGGGACTGGCACGCCGGAGACAGGCGGTCTCTTCTACGGCGAGGTTCGGGACTGCCTGCAAGCGTTGCTCAGCAAGCCCAAGCCATCGGGCAGCCACGGGGACGTGGGGCATCCGTTGGTGGCCTTCGATATGGTGGAGGTCGCGCCGCCCTACGATTCATCTGAGCTTACGGTACAGGTGGCGGCCCGTCTTATCCTGGACATGCTCAGCGCTCGCTTCCCGTCCCGGTGATGTCAATCCCCTTGGCGACGGAACGCCAAGGGGAATAAATCGAGGCTGACCGTGTGTGGTATGGCCCCCGGGCGTCAGATCATGAAGTTCATTTCCTTAACTACGCTCTCGCCCAGAACGCGATCGCCGGAGATGGCGACCTTTCCTGCGCCCAGGGTCTCAGCCGGTTCCCAGCGTCCGCAGCACAGGCACAGGAACGTCTCCACGTCCATCTCCAGCCGCGCGGTCGGGGTATCCGGGGCCGAGTCAAGGTAGTTGGCGCGGGTCCCCTGCATCCCGACCGACAAGGTGCGACCTGCCGGGCCGGTGACTTCCACCACCACCGTTGCACCGTCGGGGGGCTGGACTTTTCTGCCCACCACGTAGGGAATCGCCATAGACATGCGGCCCATTGCATGGGCCACGACCGGGCCTTCCATGTGGCCCGGAATGTTTACGGCGCGGCGCATGTCCTGCTCATGCACCCATGCGTCGAAGATGCGGATTGCCAAGTAGTCCCGCACCGTGCCCGGACCGATGGGCGTCTGAGCCGGGGCATCAAAGTCGCTGGGGGCCATGTTGCGGAGCACCTTGGTCCGCTCGCCGGTGGCCTCGCGGAAGTCCTCCAGGACCCTGGCTCCCGTCCAGGAGCGCCTCCAGTCCACCAGGACCTCGTTGTTTTGACCAACCTCGTTCCGGGTGTTGCTTACGTCATCAGGGGTATGGTCGGGCATGGGGCGGCCCAGCAGCCGGTTCTCGCTGCCCGCCAGGTGAGACAACTGGTCCTGCACAGACCAGCCGGGGCAGTCGGTGGCTGTCTTCCATTGGGCCTCAGTCAAACCGGCGCACAGGCCGTCAATGGACCGCCATACCGCCTCCATGTTTTCCACCATCTCCTGGTCACTCATGGCAATACGCTTCTCCCTTCAGTTTCAGGCCGCGCCTTCTTCCTGCCGTCTCCGGTTCTCCCGTGCCGTTATCAGGCGGATGGCCTCGTCCACGCCCATTCGTCCCACCGGCCCGGAGGCGTACATTGCACCAAGCACCACGCCTCCCCGGCCCAGCAGGAACTCCGCAGGTTGTATGAACCCTCCCCGGTCCGGAGACCACCATGCGCCGATGCTTTCCGCATCCTCCTGGCTCACTCCGTAGGCAACGGGGAAATTGAGGCCCTTGCCCGCCATCTCCCTGGCATGGTCGATGTCATCGACGCTGGCGGCTATGACGGTGACGCCGAGTTCAGTAAGTTGGTCCTTGGATGCTTCCCACTCGGCCAACTGCCGGGCGCAGTAGGGTCACCAGTGGCCGCGATAGAAGAGTAGCGCAGTGTACCGGGACGGCGCGTCGCCCGGCAGCGCGATGACGTCGCCGCTGACCGTCTTCAGTCCCAGGGACGGGAAGCGGTCAGCTTGCTGTAGCTTTTCGCCCATCTGGTCGCTCCTGAAATCTCTGGATAATGCGCTTCGCAGTATTGGAATGGCCGGGACTCATAATACCTATGCATTGCCCTGGCAGCAAGCGAGGGGAACGGCGCCCCTTTAACCGGAGCGACTGTGGATCTGCCCCGGTTTGCCGGACATTTCCTTGACACTTTTATCGGACTTTTGCTAGGATTCGCATCGACTTGCGATGTACCAATTATCCGATGCAGTTTAGAGGCCATACAACACCGTAAATCCCCGCCCGAATCCGGTTGACGCCAGGGGATCAAGAGACTAGAGGTCCCGCCGGGAATTTCATGGTCTGCATGGACACTGGGCCAACACTGCCGGAGATGTTCGACAGGTACAAGGGTATTGTCGAACAGGAACTTAGCCGCTGCGTGCCAGCCCCGGAGTCATCCGAAGACGTGGGGCCATATCTCCCCGTTCGTTACCACCTCGGCTGGGTTGAACGGGACGGATCCCCCGCAAAGTCCCCCCTGTCCCAGGGCAAGGCGCTCCGGCCCACGCTATGCCTCTTTGCCTGCGAGGCATTGGAGGAAGACCCGATCAGCGCGCTTCCAGCGGCTGTCGCTCTGGAACTAATCCACAACTTCTCCCTATTACACGACGATATTCAGGATATGGACGCGGAACGTCGGCACCAGGCAACTGTCTGGTCTATCTGGGGCGTACCCAAGGCTCTCGTGGCGGGGAACGCACTCCATTCCATTGGCGACACCGCATTGCTGGGGACTGTGCGGAACAAGGTCGCCCCGGAGACCGTGCTGCGGGTCTCCCAGATCCTCACCGACAGCTACCTGGAAATGATCCAAGGACAATGCCTGGACCTTTTTTTTGAGACGAGCACCTCGATAGATGGCGACGATTATCTCCGGATGATCGCTTTGAAGACCGGGGCGCTGATCCGTAGCGGGGTCCAGATTGGTACGCTGTTGGCCACCAAAAACCAGGATACCTACGCGGCTTTCACAAGATTCGGGGAATGTCTGGGCCGTGCCTTCCAGATCAGGGATGATTACCTCGGTATCTGGGGAGATGAAGCTATTACTGGTAAGGCGGTTGGCAACGACATTCGCCGACGCAAGAAGTCTTTCCCCATCGTATACGCATTCGGCGAGGCCAAGGGTCGTTACCGAGAAGACCTCATCAGCATCTACAGCCAAGACGAACTGAACGATCAGGACGTGGAGCGTGTGTTGGATGTGCTGGAGGAGGTAAGCGCCCGGGAGCAGTCTCAGCTTCTTACTGATGCCAGTGCCGAGGACGCCCTGGTGGCTCTGAAACCGGTGTCGCTGCCAGAATGGGCAAGGAAGGAAGCCGAGGATCTGGTCGATTTTCTCTCGCGCAGGCAATACTGATGACTCAGTTAGAGGTCCATCCGGGTCCGGGTGAAGAGCAGGAACCGGTTGGGCGGTCGCGCCGACCCCTTGAACTTTCAGTCCGCCTTGGTTGGTACATCCTGAAGAACCGGATCAAGGGACGGAAGCGTTTCCCTCTGGTAACGATGCTGGAGCCGTTGGAGATGTGCAACCTCGCCTGCATCGGCTGTGGCCGTATCCGGGAATACAAGTCAGTGTTGGACAAGATGATGCCCGTGGACGAAGCCTTGAGCGCCGTCCGGGAATCGGGTGCGCCAATCGTCTCCATCGCCGGTGGGGAGCCCACGATTCATCCACGCATTGACGAGATTATCAATACGCTGGTGTCGGAAAAGTATTTCGTGTTCTGCTGCACCAATGGGCTGCTTTTGGAAAGGATGCTCGACAAGATTCCTCCATCCAAATATTTCTGCTGGGTCGTGCACATGGACGGCATGGAGGAGAAGCACGATGAGTCGGTGGCCCGGAAAGGTGTGTTCAAGCGGGCCGTTCAAGGGATCGATCTGGCACTGCGCCGGGGCTACAGGGTTTGCACGAATACCACCATATTCCGCAACAGCGACGTGGATGACTTGCGGGAGATGTTCCGCATGGTGGGCAACACCGGCGTAGAGGGCTCGATGATCTCTCCAGGATACGACTTTGAGGACGCGCCAGACCAGGACCTTTTCCTGACCCGGCGGGAGTCCAGGTCGATTTTCCAGAAGCTGCTGGACCCGGCGCATACGGAAGGCATCAAGTTCTACAACAATCCCCTGTACCTCAACTTCCTGAAGGGAGACCGGGAATACCAGTGTACTGCCTGGTCTAACCCTACCTATACGGTCATGGGTTGGCGCAAACCCTGCTACCCTCTGGCCGACGAGCACGTGCGGAACGTGCAGGAACTCTACGACTCCAGTCTGTGGGAGCGTTACGGGGTGGGCAAGGACCCGCGCTGCGCCAACTGCATGATGCACTGCGGGTTCGAGTCGGCCACCATTTTCCAGGCTGTAACCACACCGAAGGACTGGGCTACCCTCATCAAGTCCGGCGCCGCCCACAAGGGTGGAATCACCGCAGGGTAATGCCGGGTGCCCCTGATGTTGACCATCATATCTCCGATGGAAGAGGAGTTAACTGGGGTGCGTCACACTTTGGATTGTGTGGGCAACCCTCCGGCGGCCGTGGACCTGCATGTAATTGGCGTCGGGCGAGACGCCATCGAACGTAGCCTCAGGGGACTGCTGCGTACGTTGCGGCACTCCCCGGCCGGAGAGAGACAGAGACCGCTATCAGGTCTGCTTCTGTTGGGGTTCGCGGGGGCTGTAGACCCATCCCTGACCATTGGAGACCTGATACTGGCTAGGCGGTACTGCCGCTTGGTCCCCCGACCGGAACTTCTGGTGAGCGCCCCCGAAAGGGTTACGTTGGAAGATATTTCCCGCCTCCGGGCCGGGTTGGCGTCGGGGGGATTCGCCAGATATGTTCCCCTTCCCCCCGGGATGGCTTCGGAGGAACAGGTCATTCCCAGGAGGGCCGTCCTCAAATTCTTGGAACCCGATTCCAGGATGCTGCAACAGGCCGGAGAAGCTCTGGCCCATAGGGGCCTGACGGCAATTGAAACGGACTCCATGACAGTGCCCCGGCCGGTAGCCGATACCAATGAGAAGCGGGAGCTGCACCGGCAATTTGAGGCAGGCGCGGTTAACATGGAGGACTACTGGGTTGCCCGGCTGTCAATCGCCGCCAAAGTGCCCTTCCTCTCTGTGCGGGCAGTGTTGGATACCGCCGACCAGGGCCTGCCCTCGTTTCTGATGGGGTTGTCTGGAAGACCCGGGCGAGCGGCCATGTCTGCCTTGGCAATGCCTTGGCGGGCGCCCACCATGCTGCGCGTGGCCAGGCAGATGCGTCAGGCCCAGCAGAGTCTCGCAAGATTCGCGCGGGCGTTTGTTGATTGCCAACAAGAGAGTGCCCACGGGGGAACTGGCGCAGCCCCATGAAGGTCTTGGTTACAGGCGCTACCGGGTTCATAGGCGGAAATCTGGCTCGGTTGTTGATCCGCCAGGGTTATAACGTCCGGGCATTGGTCAGGCCTGGAAGCGACGCATTAACAATCAACGACACCAACGTAGAACAGACGCCTGGAGACATTCTAGACCGGGAATCAGTGGCCAGGGCGGTGAATGGCTGCGAAGCAGTATTTCACTGCGCTGCAGCTTACACCTTTTGGTCCCACGACCCTGCACTTGTACACCGGACCAACGTAGAGGGTACCCGGACTGTGTTGGATGCGGCGTTGCGTGAAGGTGTGTCTCGGGTGGTGTACACCAGCACGGTATCCACCGTCGGGTACTCTGCATCCGGTCACGCAAACGAAGAGTCTCCGGTCGATGTGGGCCACCTGGTTGGGCACTACAAAAAGTCGAAATACAAGGCTGAGCGGGTAGCGCTTGACATGGCGTCCAGCGGCTTGCCGGTGGTCATAGTCAACCCGACCGCACCAGTGGGTCCCTGGGATGTGAAACCCACGCCGACTGGCCGCATCCTAGTCGACTTTCTTTGCGGCAGGATTCCTGCCTATGTGGCGACAGGTCTCAATGTGGTCGACGTGGAAGACGTAGCGACGGGGCACATCTTGGCGATGGAAAAAGGGGTGCCGGGTCGCCGTTACCTGTTGGGCAACCGAAACATGACTCTGAAGGAACTTTTCACAATGCTTCAGACCCTCACGGGATTACCAGCGCCGCGGCTTAGGTTGCCTTATTGGCTTGCGCTGGGGGCAGCCTGCATCGACCAGGTCGTGGAAGGCAACTTGCTCGGACGGGAGCCACGAATTCCCTTGGAAGGGCTGAGAATCGCAAAGAGTCCGATGTACGTAGACTGCGGTAAGGCCGTCAGGGAACTAGGGCAGCCCCAGAACCCTCTGGAAGGCGCACTGGAGAAGGCAGTCAGGTGGTTCCGCGACCACGGCTACGCTCCGGCGGGGGTTGCCTAGGTTTGGGTATGCAAAAGCATCTGGACAAGCAACGGCTCTCCCATATACGACAAAACGATGGAAGGTCAGCCGTCGGCACCCTACGGACCGAGACTCCGGATGGGGGCGATTTTCCGCCGGATAAGTTGGCTAATGCAATCCGGCGTTCTCAGGGGTACTTCCGCTCAGTCCAGTACGATGATGGTTACTGGTGGGGGCGGTTGGAGTCTAACCCTACAATGGAAGCCGAGTACCTGATGCTCTCCTTCTTTCTGGGCAAGGAGGACCCCGTCCGCTGGAGCAAGATTTGCCGGACAATCCTGAATGAGCAGAAGGAGGACGGGTCTTGGGGTCTGTACTACGGCGCCCCAGGAGACCTCAGCACTTCCGTCGAGTGCTACTTTGCCCTCAAACTAGCCGGGGTGTCGGCCGAGTCGGACGAGATGACGCGGGCCAGGGACTTCATCCTTTCCCGTGGCGGTGTACCCAAGTGCCGCGTCTTCACCAAAATATGGCTGGCGCTGTTCGGGCAATGGGACTGGAGGGGGCTGCCCAAAATGCCGCCCGAGTTCATATTTGTCCCGCCACAACTCCCGTTCAGCGTGTACGATTTCGCCAGCTGGGCGCGGACCACGGTAGTGCCGCTGCTTATCGTGCTGAGCCGCTGCCCGACCCGCCCTGTGCCGGAATCGGCACAACTGGATGAGTTGTTTCCGCAACCACGGGAAGAGACAGACTACTCATTGCCCAAGCCCCCAAGCGGTTCGGGTTGGGCAAAGGTGTTCTACCTGATCAACCGCGCCCTGGGGCTGTACCAGCGGTTGCCGATTGACCTATCGCGCAAGGCCGCAGAGCGTAAGGCGGTTGACTGGATACTGGAGCACCAGGAAGCAAATGGAGGCTGGGCGGGAATACAGCCGGCCTGGGTTTATTCTCTGATCGCGTTGGATGTCATGGGCTTCAAATCCGGCCACGAGGTGATCGAGAAGGGGTTCAAGGGGCTGGATGATCACGTATTGGAAGACGAGGAGACTTTCTTCCTGCAGGGCTGCATCTCCCCAGTCTGGGACACGTGCCTCGCCCAGATAGCCTTGCTGGACTCAGGCGTAGCGCCCGAGAACCCTTTGGTGCAGAAGTCCGCCCGGTGGCTCCTGGACCGTCAGATACTGGTGCCAGGGGACTGGCAAGTACGGGCCAGGAACGTGGAGCCGGGCGGTTGGGCATTCGAGTTCGATAATGACTGCTACCCGGACATCGACGACACTGCTGAGGTGATAATCGCTCTTGACATGGTCCGACTGGACCCAGAGGAGGAACCTCGCCGCAGGGAGGCCATCCAACGGGGTGTCAACTGGGTGCTGGCTCTCCAGAGCGATAATGGCGCTTGGGGGGCTTTTGACAAGAACAATAACCGTACCTACATCAGCAGGCTCCCCTTCTCCGACTTCGGAGAAGTGCTGGATCCCAGCAGCGCTGACGTAACCGCTCATATCTTGGAGATGCTGGGGAGGTTGGGATACAGTCTGGACTTTCCGCCTGCCCGTCGGGCTTACGAATATATTCGACTGGAACAGGAGGAAGACGGTTCCTGGTTCGGACGCTGGGGTGTCAACCACATATACGGCGTGTCCGCCGTGCTGACCGGTCTGGCAGAAATAGGGGAGGATATGGGTCAGCCCTACATCCGGCGGGCCGTTGAATGGTTGCTTGCCCACCAGAATGAGGACGGAGGCTGGGGTGAAAGTTGCGGCTCCTATGTTGATACAGCCTTGCGGGGCCTTGGCCCCAGCACCGCGTCTCAGACCGCCTGGGCGATACTGGCCCTGATTACTGTAGGCGATCTGGACTGCGCGGGCATCGAGCGTGGCGTGGAGTACCTGATGCGTACCCAGAAGGCAGACGGGTCCTGGGACGAACCCTACTTCACGGGGACCGGATTTCCCGGGTACCGGCAGGGAGAGCGGCCCAAGCAGATGCCCAAACCGGGTGAGTTCGGCTTTCAGGGCCTAGATATGCCCGGCGGATTCATGATCAATTACCACCTGTACCGGAACTATTGGCCATTGATGGCCCTGGGCCGCTACGCCAGGCTAACTCGAACCTCGGACAGCTTCGGGGTGAAGGTTCGGGACCGCAGACCAGGAGTTGGCCACACGAACGGGGCGGGGCAAGCGCGATGATATGCATATCCTATTCCCGTCCGATCAACACCGAACGCGCCCCCCAGTTTATAGACATTACCGGCTGGATATCGGAGTGTGTGGCCGAATCCGGAATCAGCAATGGCTTTGTGGTGGTATATTCCAAGCATACCACCGCGGCAGTGAAGATCAACGAGAACGAACCTTTGCTCATCGCGGACATGGAGGACTTCCTGGAGAAAATGTGCCCGCGCAATGCTGATTACCGGCACAACGATTTCAGCATCCGCACGGTCAACATGACGGAGAATGAACCGCCCAATGGCCATGCTCATCTACAGCATCTGATGCTGGGAACCAGCGAGACCATCCCCATTGCGGACGGTGTGATGCAGTGCGGCCGGTGGCAGAGTGTGTTCTTCGTTGAACTCGACCACCCACGGGCCAGGGAAGTGATGGCCCAGATAGTTGGTGAATAGAGTTCCGGTCCACGCCAGGAGGGGTGTCGTGACCGGTCTTGAACTGGGTTACCAAGAGGGCCGGGCAATAACCGTCCGCGAAGCCAAGAACTTCTACTACGCCATGCTGACCTTGCCGTCAGAACGGCGCCATGCCGTCTATGTGGCATACGCCTTCTGCCGCCATTGCGACGACACCGTGGACGCTGTAGCGTCAACTGAAGAGAAACTAGCTGGTCTGGACTATCTGCGCACGAGGCTGGACGGCGCATACGCGGGCCAGGCGCACGAACCACTGTTTATTGCGCTGGCTGACGTCGCCGAGAAATACGACATCCCCGGCGAATACTTCCATGAGCTGCTCGGGGGGATGGAGCGGGACCTCGTCCAGCACCGGTACAGCGATTTCGAGGATTTGCAGGGATACTGCTACCAAGTGGCATCGGTTGTGGGTCTGATCTGCCTCCAGATATTCGGTTACAAGGACCCCGTGGCGAGGAATCACGCCATTGATCTCGGGTTGGCGATGCAGCTGACCAACATCACCCGGGATGTTGGTGAAGACTTCGAGATGGGCCGCATTTACCTTCCCCAGGATGAGATGGCCCGATTTGGTTACTCCGAAGACGACCTAAGCCGTGGCGTAATCAACGATGCCTTCGTCAACCTCATGCAGTTTCAAGCCGACCGGGCGCGGACCTACTTCAAGAGCGGGTTCAAACTCCCGCCGTATCTATCCCGCAGAAGCCGAGCTTGCCCTGCCATACTCGGCCAGGTCTACAGCAAGCTGCTGGAGCGTATTGAAGCGTCCGGGTTCGACGTGCTACGCCAGCGCATAGCATTGAGCAAGGCGGTCAAACTGCGGATTACTGCCCAGACGTGGTTGAGCAACGTTCTCCCAATGAGTCTCAGGTAGGAAGTGGGGTGGGTATAGTGACCACAGGCCGAAGGTCGAAGTAGATTGGATAGGTGGGCCGAACAGCGGGATGAGCTTCATGCTGCCTGCGAGGAGATGTACCGGCGAGGGCTGGTGGGCGCATACAGCGGAAACGCCAGTATTCGCTTGGAGGGAGACTTGGAGGAGGGGTTGCTGCTGGTGACACCCACGCAGCGCCCCTATTACCGCTTGCAGCCTGAAGAACTAGTCGTTGTAGACTTGTCCGGGGAACCCATGTCCGATGGTCTGGCACCCTCATCTGAGACGGCCCTCCACCTCGAAATCTACCGAACCAGGGAAGACGTCAACTCCGTGGTCCACACTCATTCCCTGTGCGCGTCCGCAGCGGCGGTGGCAGGCCGTGAGATTCCACCGATAGTCGACGAAATGGTGTTCCATATCGGTGGAGGCGTCCCCATCGGTGACTACGCTTTTCCAGGTTCCGAGGAACTGGCCCTCATCGCCGCCCGGGCGATGGGTGAGCGGAACGCGGTCCTGCTCCGGAATCACGGCGTAGTCGGGGTAGGAAACGAAATCTGGGACGCTCTGGAAGTCTGCGACCTGGTAGAGCGGGTGGCGCACATTTTTGTGCTTGCCCATGCATTTGGGCCCGGTGGGGCAAACCCCCTCCCACCAGATATAATAGCAGTGGAGCAACAACTGTTCCGGGACCGTTGCCGAGCCTCGCACCGTTAGCTATTCCCAGGCAAGACGCTCGCCTCCCGCTTTGCCTCACCACAGTCTTTGTGTTCCGTTGGATTCCTGTGGCGTGGCTGCCGGTTCCGAATTCAGGTTTCCCGTCCGGCATGCCGGACGATCAAGTTGGGATGAACCAGAATCCTGAAGACACTCCCAGGGTAGTCGCCGTGACCGGTGCGTCCGGGTACATTGGCACTCGCCTGCTACGTATACTAGAACGCGACGGCGGTCTGGGCAAAATAGTGGCCATAGACACCCGCCCCCCAGTGGCCCCCGTACACAACATGGCCGCATACCGGATGAACGTGGCGGACACGATCGGGGACGTGTTGTCCAGCCACAGGGTCTCCACGCTCGTCCACTTGGCTTTTGTTGCCCGCCGCGGGCGCAACAGGCGGGAGACGGCGGAAGTCCGGGAAGCTAACCTAAACATCCTCAACCAGGTGCTGGACGACTGTCTTAAGTCCGGCGTAGACCATGTAGTCTACCTCAGTTCCCACACGGTCTATGGAGCCCGAGCGGACAATCCGATTCCGCTGACAGTCAATGCGCCGGTGCGTCCTTCTTCGGGGTTCTCCTATGGGTACGACAAGTACCTGGCCGAGCAACGCCTTGGGGAGTTTGCCCGCAGGCATGAGGACGTTGCGGTCACGGTGTTACGGACCTGTGTTGTGCTGGGGCCAACTGGCGGCGACCACTTGGCTTCGGGCATGTTCCGGCGCCTGCTTCTGGGCGTGGCCAACGCGAACCCGCCAATGCAGTTCGTGTATGAGGATGACCTGGCTCGGGTGATGGCGATTTTCATCAAGCGTCGGCTCCCCGGGTTGTTCAATGTGGCGGGGGATGGGGTGGTCTTCTACAATGAAGTGGCTCAGGTAATGGAAGGGACCGTCATCCGGCTGCCGTCTTTCCTGGCCTATCCGGTGGCCCAACTTACATGGAACCTGGGAGCCCAGCGGGACGCTCCTGCCGCCGGCCTGGACTTTGTGCGCTATCCCATCGTAATGAGTACAACTGGTCTGCATCATGCGACAGGCTATCGATTCCGGCACACCTCGCTGGACGCAGTTACATCTTTCATTCGATACCGGGCGGTCGAAGAACAGGTGATATAGGCACGTGCAGGAACATAGGGTAGTCATAGATACAGACCCGGGAGTGGACGACGCAATCGCCATTCTAATGGCCCTTGCCTGCCCATCCTTCGAGATCGTGGGACTGACCACAGTGGGCGGCAACGTGCCCCTTGCCCGCGGAACCCGAAATGGCCTTGCATTGCTGGAGTATGCTGGTCGCGAGGATATTCCCGTGGCCGCAGGCGCAGCGCGTCCGTACCGGGGCAGTTTCCGTTACTCGTACCGTTTTCATACACCGAACGGGATAGGGCGCAGGCTGCCAAACCCAAAAACCCGGCCGGTTGAGATTGGGGCTGTGGAGTTCCTGGCCGGGGCTCTGGACCATGCGCCCAGCGGGCTGACCGTCATTGCCCTCGGCCCCCTGACCAACCTGGCCTTGCTGTTGGAGCGGTACCCGGAATCCCTTGAGCGCCTCAACTTGCTGGTCGTCATGGGCGGCGCGGTCGACGTTCCCGGTAATACGACCGCCAACGCTGAGTTCAACATCCACAGCGACGCCTACGCTGCCAACCTTGTATTGTCGCGCATGTCTCCCACCACCTTGGTCGAGCTTGGGGCATGTCGGCAGGCGGCCATAACGCGGGAGGACGTTGGGAATCTGCGGAGCAGTGGCAGGTTGGGACGGTTGGCGGCTCAGATACTGGCAAATTGGTTCGCCCGCGACGAAGGGCGGCGGAGGTTTGAGTTCTACGACCCATTGACCGTTGCTGCAGCCATCGACCCGGCAGTAATGACTGTCCGTAGGACTGGGCTGCGGGTAGAGTTGGAGGACCCAGAACTATTCGGGGCAACTCTGCCGGACTACGGAAACCCCGAGGCGGCGGTGAGCCATCAGGTAGATACGGAACGGTTCTTCGGGCTGTTGGCAGAGACGTTGGGGTTGCGCGTACAGGATCGCATTTAGGCTTGGCCGGAATCCCGCAGAATCCGCTGGAAGTCTGGGTCGTAGGATACTGTCCAGCCCAGTTCAACCTGGCGTTCCAGTGATGGCACCTCTGGGACGCGGGCGCCCGCGGCAGTCTCCCCGATGGCCCCAGCCTCGCGGAGGCTGCGAGTCGCCGCGTCATCCAGCCCCATGACCTCACCAAGAACGTACTCGTTGGCCTCGCCCAGTATGGGGGCCGGGCCGCCCATCCTGACCTCCGAGTCCGACAGTTTCCAGCCCCGGCCCAGGTATGCCCGGTGTCCCAGGCCCGTCTCCGGCGGATGCTCCACTCTCTCGAACAGGCCCCTTGCCTTGATGTGGGGATCGGTCAGCAATCCCTTTGCGTTAAGCACTGGCCCAGCAGGAACGCCGACGGCCTGCAGGCTCTCCATCACCTCGTACTGGCCCAGTGTGGACGTCCACCGGGATACTATGTCGTCCAACTCACCCTGATGCCGCAGCCGGGACTCGGTGTTGCCAAACCTGTGTTCCGTGGCCAGGGATGGTTGCTCCATAACCCGGCACAGGGATTTCCATTCGGCGTCGTTGCGCACGGCGATGACGGCCCACTCGTCTTCACCATGGCACGGGTAGCAGCCGTGGGGCGCCATGCCGTCGTCGCGGTTTCCCATCCGGCGCGTCCTGCGTTTGTTGAAAGCGTAGTCCAGAACGCCCTCCCCGAGGAATGACACTCCCACTTGGTACATGGCGAGGTCGATCCACATCCCCCTGCCGGTGCGCGCCCGGTGCATCAACGAGGCCAGCACCGCCAGCTGCGCAGTCAGGCTGGCCAGGAAGTCGGTGTACGAGTTGCCGATCTTGTTGGGCACCTCCGCCGATGCGGGTTGCCCGTTTGTCTCAGGGGTCAGATAGCCGGTGAACGCGCCGGAGCCGTGGGTAGGTTCCAGGGCCGAGGCCATTGCCCCGAAGTTGCTCCAGGGTCCGGAATGGCCGTAGCCGGTGTTGGATACCATGATCAGGTTGGGCTTGACTGACTTCAGGCTGGCGTAGTCGAGTCCGAAACGCTGCATCACCCTGGGGGTGAAGTTTTCCATGACTACATCGCTCAACCGCACGAGATTCTTCAGTATCTCGATTGCGGCTTCGGAGCGCAGGTCCAGGGTCAGGCTGCGCTTGCCCCGGTTCAGAGTCTGGAAGGTACCGCCCTGTTCCCAGTAAAGCTCTCCCGGCTCGTTGTCAGGATAGGGGCCGTTCAGGATGCGCGTGGTGTCCATGAATCGGGTGTCGCAGGTATCGATCTTGATGACCTCGGCCCCCATGTCGGCCAGGTACGATGCGGCGAAGGGCATGGCGAAAACGCGGCTGAGGTCCACTACCCGGATCCCGGCAAGTGGCGCGCTTGCCATCAGATGGCTCCCGACTCTTTCAACGCGGTCAATTGCCCTTTGCTGTAGCCCAATTCCTCCCCATAGACCTCCCGGTTGTGCTGGCCCAGAAGCGGAGCCGGGTAGCGGACTTCAAATGGACCCTCCGAAAGGGTCGGCCCCATGCCGGGATATTTGGCGACGCCGGCGGCAGGATGGTCCACCTCTACGTAGAAGCCCCGCTCCCGCAATTGAGGGCAGTCGAACAGGTCCCCGGCGTCCTGGGCCATGCCGAACACCAGCCGCCGCTCCCCTGACGCCTGGAACAACGGCTTGCGGTCCCACGTCGCCAGCCCTTCTATCAACAGTGCCTTCAGTTCCTCGCCGTGTTCGACGCGCCCCGCACCCGATTCAAACTTCTCCTGTTGCAACGCCTCCAAGCCGATCAGTTCGGCCACGGTAGACCAGGGCTGAGAACCCTGTACGGATGGAACGACATAGCCATCGCGGGCGGGCATAAGCTCCTCGAAGCCTGAACCGCGTACCGGACGGCGGCCCTTGATCGCGCCCATGTAGTCGTAGAACGGGACTGCCTGCACCAGGTGAGTGGAGAGACACTCGACTGCCGACACGTCCACCTGCTGACCTATACCTGTGCTCATGCGGTGGAACAGGGCGGCAACGGTGGCGACGGCGGAGTTTGCCCCAGCCACGTAGAGGGACTGGTTGAGGGAGTTGCGCAGCGGCTCCCTGTCCGAGTCGCCGGAGTGGTACATCAGGCCGCTCATGGCGCAGATAACGATGTCGGTGGCGGAAAAGTCGCGGTAGGGGCCGGTCAACCCAAAGGCGGTGATGGAGGTGGCCACCACCCCCGGATTTACCTGAGCCAGCAAATCATAGTCCAAACCCAGGCTTTCGGCCTCTTGCGGGGAAAACCCGTGGACAACAACGTCCGCTTCCCGGAGCAGCCCGCTCCAGACCTCCCTCCCCGACTCGCATGATATGTCCAGGGTGACGCCCCGCTTGTTGGTGTTGAGATACAGGAAAGGTATGCTCTTTTCCGGGTGAGGCTCGTCACCGGCGAAGGGGCCTGTGAGCCGGGCAGGGTCTCCCTCACCGGGCGGCTCCACCTTTACCACGTCTGCGCCATAGTCGGCCAGCAGCCGGGCGCAGAACGGGGCCGCAATCTCGGGGCCCATATCCAGGACACGGATGCCCTCCAGCAGCCCGAGGGCCATCAGTCCTCAGCCTCCCAGATTAAAGGCAGGGTCTGGCCTCGTTTGGGCATGACAACTGTGCCCCGGCCCGAGGCGGTCTGGCCGCCCCGGCTGTTGCGCAGGGCAACTTCGCAATGCACGTGGCCGTAGCCGTCCCGCTCCTCCTTGCCGGTCACGATGCCCGACGCAGTTATCACGTCGCCGGGAAAGTCCATGCCCCGGTGCTCAACGTAGAACCGCTTGAACCAGCCCTCGTCGCCCGCGAACCCGTTCATCAACTGGCCCAGGTACTGGTTCTTGAGCGACCCGTTGACCACTACGTTGGCCAGCCCCTGCCGCAGTTGGGCGAAGGGCAGGTCCCAGTGGATGCGGGCGTAGTTGCCGTTGGCCGCCGCCCAGCGTACCAGATGGGTTGTGGTAAGGGGACCCTTCACCACCGGGGGCAGTTCCATGCCCACTGACACATCTTCGTAGTAGTATTGGGGTGCCGGTGAGGGATCAGGCCGGGTGAATACCTCGGCTGGAGAGGGCGGCGACACGTCTACTGTCACCAGGTCATCACGGACGTTGGCTGCCTCCATAGGTTCCTCGCCAGCGGGCAGGGCTCGGTGGATGCTGACCCTTTCCGCCTGGTTGACCACCTGCCCGTCCTCTCCGGTCTGTATCTCCTGCCGCACCACGAACACGAGCGGGCCGGAGCGTCCCTGCTTCTCATAGATGTCCAGAATACGGAACCTGCGGGTAATCCACAGCCCAACGTATGAGGGGGAGAGGAACTGCCAGTCGGAACCGCCGTTGAGTCCGTAGCTGTTGAATGGCAGGGGCACCTCGAAGTGCCAGTCCTGACCCGCGCCGAAATATCCGATGGGCGGGCCGATGTCCTTCCACGTGGCCAGCGGAGGGCACAAGAGACCCCCGAACCTGCTTCGCCCGGCGTAGCCGGCATCGACGTAGAGAGGGTTGGGATCCTGTATGGAGTCGGCCACATCAAAGGCCATCTCGTCGCTGATGGGGAACCGGTTGCGCTCCGGCTCGGTCTCCTGCCCGATCAGGGCGCGGACTTCCTCCGTTATCAGGGATTCGGCCATGTAACCGGCTCCTTGCTTGGCGGTGTGGTGGCGATCGGGCTGGCACAGCCGCCCACCGACGGCCAGATGGAGTTTAGCACACCGGCGCGCGAACATGGCAGGCTGAAGTGATGCGTGTGAGCATGTCCGGGCCTCCGGATGAAACTGGCCTGCTTTCATGTTAAGGTTTTCGATGATTACTCCATCAGGAGGACTGTAGCAATGGAGCTTAACGAGTTCATCGCGGACGCGCTGGAGAAGGAGCAGGAGCTGCTGGCCGAGGCACTGGACGGCCTGACCCCGGAGGAACTGGCGTGGCGGGCCGGGCCGGAGGCCAACTCCATCGGCTGGATCCTGTGGCACATGCTGCGGGTGGAAGACATGTGGTTCCAGTTCTTCATCCAGCGAAAGCTGGAAATATGGGAGCGGGACGGCTGGAATGAAAAATTCGGACTTCCCACCCGCGACAACGGCTTTGGTCACACCCAGGAACAGGTGGCCCAATTCCCGGCCCTCGATCTGGCCGAGTTGGTCAATTACGGGAAAGCTGTACGAGCCGGGACACTGGAGTACGTCCAGGGTCTGACCGCTGAAGACTACGCAGTAGTGCCCAGGGAGCAGAGGCCGGAGATGTCCGTCGGCGCAATCTGCCGCCAGATCATAGGCGAGGTTTACCAGCACCAGGGACACATCGCATACCTGCGAGGTCTGCTGCGGGCCGGGCAGGTGTGAGGTCCGCTCGGACGCCTTCCGCGAAAGTGCCGCGGTGCTGTGTAGCGGCCCTGGTCTTCGGATCGTGTCTCAGCCTTGGCGGGCCAGAAACATCTCTACGCCAACTTCCAGGGCCGTCCACGGTAGCAGGGCGCACTTGATGCGCACGGGGTATTGTCTCACGGCCTGCAGCGCGTTCAGGTCTCCCAAGTCTGCAGCGGGTCGATCGCCAATACCGCGTCCCTGCATCATACCCCGTACACTGTCAGAAAGGCCCTGGAGTTCCGGCAGCGTCCTGCCAGTCGACAGTTCGGCCATCATCGACGCGGAGGCGCGGATTATGGAGCAACCTTCGGACCTGGCGCTTGCACCGGAGACCCGTCCCCACTGGTCCAGCTTTAGCTGGTAGATGACACGGTCGCCGCAGAAGGGGTTGAACTCCTCTGCCTCTACGTCTGGAGCATCCAGCGGGACGTTGTTTCTGGGGTTTCGGCAGTGGTCGAGAACCATCTGGCCGTAAAGCCCCTCTAGGGTTACGTCCGGGACGTCTGGCATGGCCCTTCAAGGCTCTCGTACGAATGGGAATCTTTGAGAATTGTCTTCGAGACTCTGTGACACTGTCATTGACAGTCTTGAAAATCGTCTGCGTAAGGGTTTGTCAGCAGATCATCCAATTCGTAGCAGTGGACTTCTGTGCCGAACTTGATGCTGGGATGGAGATAAGCGCCAGGGAATGTGGAGACGGTATCCCGACCGGCTTCCTCCGCTCTCTCCCTACTTGAAAAAACCCCTATGATGAGGGATTCGTCCTCCATCACTTGGGGAATTTGCAGGTTTGCCGTGACAACCCAGACCTCTTTACCCATATCCTCCTCACGTCCTCACATCCACAGAATCCGGTTGCCGTTTGGTGAAAGGGACCGCTATCTCGGTAGACCGCTCATCTGGCGACGAGTACTCACTCGGTGGTAGCGGACTCCTGAGTTCCTTCCAGAGCAGCCTTGAGCGTGTGCCAGGCAAGGATAGCACACTTGATGCGCGTTGGGAATTCGGCGACTCCGGCGAGACTCTCCAGGTCCTCAAGGGCATCGTAGTCCGGTTCCTCGCCGGGTTCGGTGAGCATCCGGTGAAAGGCACCGAAAATCTCCTCGGCCCGCTCGACGCTTTGCCCCTTTACGCTTTGTGTCAGCATCGATGCCGAGGCCCTGGATATTGCGCACCCGGAACCCTGGAACCCGACTTCGCTGATGATGTCCCCATCCAACTTGAGGTAAAGAGCGATCTTGTCACCACAGAGAGGATTGAAGCCGTCGGCGGAACGGTCGGCCTCCTCCAGCTTGTAGAAGTTCCGGGGCTTGCTGTTGTGCTCCAGCAGAATTTCCTGATAAAGTTCGCTCAGGTCTGACATTGACTAAAGACCCCTTCCGAAGACCTCGATGGTACGGTCGATTCCCTTGACCAGGGCGTCGATCTCCTCCCTTGTGTTGTAGAGCGCGAGGGAGGCCCTTGCAGTGGCGGGAATCTCGTACCTGTCCATAACCGGCTGGGCGCAGTGGTGGCCCGTGCGCACGGCGATTCCCTCAGTGTCCAGAATTGTGCCGATGTCATGGGGGTGGATGCCCTCCATAACGAAGGACAACACGCCAGCCTTCTCCCGCGCCGTGCCTATGATCTGCAGCCCCTCAATGGCGGACAGGCGCTGCGTGCCGTACTCCAGCAACTCGCGTTCGTAGTTGTAAATGTTGCTCATTCCCAGGTTGGAGATGTAGTCGATGGCCGTGCCCAGGCCGATGGCCCCGGCGATGTCTGGAGTCCCAGCCTCGAACTTGTGAGGCAGGTCGTTGTAGATGGTCTTTTCGAAGGTGACCGACTTGATCATCTCGCCGCCGCCCTGATAGGGAGGCATGGCGTTGAGCAGGTCAGCCCGACCGTATAGCACTCCGATACCGGTGGGGCCGTAGAGCTTGTGCCCGGAGAAGACGAAGAAGTCGCAGCCCAGGTCCTGCACATCGACGGTCATGTGGGGAGCCGACTGGGCACCGTCTACCAGCACGGGAACTCCCAAACCGTGGGCCATGTCGGTTATTTGCTTGGCGGGATTGACGGTCCCGAGGGCGTTAGACTGGTGGACAATGGAGACCAGCTTTGTTCTCGGCCCAAGCAGCCTTTCATATTCCTCCATCACCAACTCGCCGCTGTCAGTGATGGGAATGACTTTCAGGTGCGCCCCACGTTCCTGGCACAGGATTTGCCAGGGGACGATGTTGGAGTGATGCTCCATCGCGGTGACGATTATCTCATCGCCTTCCCCGACGTTTTGCCTGCCGAAGGTCTGCGCGACAAGGTTGATGCCCTCGGTGGTGCCGCGGACGTATATGATCTCCTCGTCCGCTTCTGCATTGATAAACCTGCGGACCTTGGCACGGGCCTCCTCATAATGGTCGGTGGCTCGCTGGCTGAGGGTGTGAACTCCCCGGTGTACGTTGGAGTTGTCCATCGTGTAATACTGAACCAGCGTATCAATAACCGCCTGGGGCTTCTGGCTGGTGGAGGCGTTGTCCAGGTAAACCAGGGGTTTCCCATTGACCATCTGGTGAAGCACGGGGAAGTCCGTGCGCACCGTCTCAACATCCACTCCCGGCCCCACGACCGGCGTTATGGCACCAGAACTACCGGTGGTCATGGTCTCCCCCCGAATACGACTGATTCCGCCGGAATAGAGCCTGCGAAGACGGTTTCGAGGAAGCCGTGGACTTGCTCCACGCCAACGGTATCCACTATTTCGGCTGCGAAGGCCTGAATGAGCATCTTGGTGGCAGTGGCCCGGTCCAGCCCCCGGCTCTGCATGTAGAAGAGGGTATCCTGGTCTATGTGCCCGGCGGTTGCCCCGTGACCGCACTGAACGTCATCGGCATAGATCAACAGAGACGGCTTGCTGTCTACCTCAGCCTCGTGGGACAGAACCAGGTTCTTGTCGGTCTGGCGGGAGTCGGCCTTCTGAGCGTCTCTCCGCACTGTGACGGTCCCGCCGAAGACGGCCCGGGACTTTCCGGACAGAATTCCCTTGTAGAACAACCGGCTGGTGGTGTGGGGCTTGGCGTGGTCGATGTTAATCAGGTTGTCGATGTGTTGACTTCCGGTGGTAGCATAGAGGCCCCTCAAATCGCAGGAGGCCCCCGGCGCGTCAAGGGTAACCAGGAAATCGTTCCTGGCCATAGCCGCGCCGGTGGTGAAGGAGGAGGAAGTCACCGAGCTGTCCTGCCCTTGGAGCACCCGGCTGGTGCCGACGTGGAACCCGTCGGGCGTGTCCATTAGCAGGCGGAAGTGATCTACATGTGAGCCTTGGCCTACGGCCATCTCCAGGACGGCGTTGGTGAAGTTGCTGCCCCCGGTCAGATCGACGTAGCTTTCCACCAGGGTTAGCCGTGCGTTCCTCCCCACTTGGACAAGGGTCCGGGGGTGAGTGACCTGGGGCTGTGGACCGGCTGTGCTGACAAATACAAGATTGACCGGAGAAGCGGTGACGGCATTGTCCGGCACCTGGATCGATGCGCCGTCATTGATGAAGGCGGTGTTCAATGCGGCGAAGGCGTCGTCGTCGAATGAAGCAAGCTGGGCCAGACCATCGCGGACAGGTCCCGAATTTCCATTCAAGGCTGAGGCCAGGTCGCTGCAAACAGTCCCGTTCTGTGCCGGGGCGATGGTCGAGAGAGCTTCGGAGAATTTGCCGTCCACGAAGACCAGGTTGGTCCATGCCTCGTCCCAGGGGGCAAGGCTGCGCACCGTTCCGGCGTCCAGTCCGCCGGTGGAGTCCGTTGCCTGAGGGGACTCGAAGGCTATGGCCGCCAGGGGCCGGAGGTTGGTGTACTTCCAGCGTTCGTTGCCTCGGCGTGCCGTGGGGAGACCGAGTTCGTTGAACCGATCCCAGGCGGCGGCACGCAGGTCGACAAGCCAGGACGGGCCGGGACGAATAGCGGCAAGGGCCTGGAAGTCTTCGTGATACCGTGGGTATCGTATGGTGGATGTTGTCATCAGACGTTGTTGACTGCCATCAGGCTACTGGCTGGCTTCGACCGACTCCCGGATCCAGTCGTAGCCCTTTTCCTCCAATTCATGGGCCAGGGCGGGGCCGCCAGAGCGGACAATGCGCCCGTCCATCAGGACGTGAACGAAGTCGGGGGTGATGTAGTTGAGCATCCGCTGGTAGTGGGTTACCAGCACGATGGCATTGGAGTCGCTCCGCAGCTTGTTCACCCCGTCGGCCACGATGCGGAGGGCATCGATGTCCAGCCCAGAGTCGGTCTCGTCCAGCACAGCCAGTTTCGGCTCTAGCATGGCCATTTGCAGGATCTCGTTGCGCTTCTTCTCACCGCCGGAGAAGCCCTCATTGACGGTGCGCCGTGCCAGGTCAGGATCGATTTCCACCATCTGGATCTTTTCCCGGAGCATACGGTCAAACTCGCGGGCGCTAAGCTCTTCCTCGCCGTTATGCTCACGGAGGGCGTCCACCGCGGCCTTGAGAAATTGCCAGGCACGCACACCGGGAAGCTCCACCGGGTACTGAAAGGCGAGGAATACACCCTGGCGGGCCCGTTCTTCAGGTTCCATCGCCAGTAGGTCATTGCCCCGGTAGACCACTTCGCCTTGGGTGATCTCGTACTCGGGCCGCCCGGCCAGGACGTTGGCCAAGGTGCTCTTACCTGAGCCGTTGGGTCCCATAATCGCGTGGACTTCCCCGGCGTTGACCAAGAAGTCAATCCCGTTAAGGATGCCCGAGTCGGCCACCTTTACGTGGAGGTCGTGGACTTCAAGCATGGGTTGGTTGTTGCCGTTCGAGTCGTTCATGGTCCTCTAGCTGCCAATTTCCGTGACAATAGTAGACTTCTCGTTACAAGAGCAGCTTCTAGTAACATCCACCTGGAGGTGGATAGACTTGCAAGTACTCCGTACTTACCCTACTGCGCCCTCAAGGCTGACCTTGAGCAGTTGGGAGGCTTCCATTGCGAACTCGAAGGGGAGTTCTTGGAAAATCCCCCGGCAGAAGCCGTTGATGATCATGTAGTGGGCGTCCTCGACGCCGATACCCCTCTGCTGGCAGTAGAAGAGTTGGTCGTCGCTGACCTTGGATGTGGACGCCTCATGCTCCATCTGCGCGGTGGGGTTGCGGACCTCGATATAGGGCACTGTGTGCGCGCCGCACTTGTCGCCGATGAGCAGCGAGTCGCACTGGGTGAAATTCTTGGAGTTGTCCGCCGAGGGCATGATCTTTACCAGACCGCGGTATGTGGCATTCCCATGGCCTGCCGAAATGCCCTTGGCCACGATGGTGCTCTTGGTGTTCTTGCCCATGTGGATCATCTTGGTGCCGGTGTCGGCCTGCTGGTAGTTGTTGACCAGAGCCACAGAGTAGAACTCGCCCACCGAGTTGTCGCCTTGCAGGATCACGCTGGGATACTTCCAGGTGATGGCGGAGCCGGTCTCCACCTGGGTCCAGGAAATCTTGGAGTTCTGCCCGGCGCACTTTCCCCGCTTGGTTACAAAGTTGTACACACCGCCCTGGCCATCCCGGTCTCCGGGGAACCAGTTTTGCAGGGTGGAATACTTGATTTCTGCGTCGTCCAGAGCGACCAGTTCCACCACCGCGGCGTGGAGTTGGTGCTGTTTGCGAGCCGGGGCGGTACAGCCTTCCAGGTAGCTGACGTAGCTGCCTTCTTCGGCAACGATCAGGGTACGCTCAAACTGGCCGGAGTCGGCCTGGTTGATACGGAAGTAGGTCATCAACTCGATGGGGCAACGGACTCCCTTGGGTATGTAAGCAAACGAGCCGTCGCTGAACACGGCCGAGTTGAGGCTCGCGTAGAAATTGTCGCCGTAGGGCACCACCGAACCGAGGTACTTCTGCACCAGGTCAGGATGGTTGCGGATGGCCTCGCTCATGGAGCAGAAGATGATACCCGCCTTTTCCAAAGTCTCCTGGTAAGTGGTGGCCACGGAGACGCTGTCCAGAACCGCGTCTACCGCCACGCCGGCCAGCTTTTCCCGCTCGGCTAGAGGGATGCCCAGCTTGTCGAAGGCTTCGAGAATCTCCGGGTCCACTTCGTCCAGGCTCTTTGGTGCGTCCTTGCCGGACGAGGGAGCTGCGTAGTAGTAGATGTCCTGGAAGTCGATCTGGGGATGTTCGATGTTGGCCCAGGCCGGCTCCTCGTAGTTGAGCCGCAGCCAGTGGCGGTAAGCCTTAAGGCGCCACTCCAGCATCCATTCCGGTTCACCCTTCTTGGCGGAAATCAACCGGACGACGTCTTCGCTCAACCCCTTGGGGGCAACATCGGAGTCGATGTCGATGGTGAATCCCCACTTGTAGTCGGTATCCAGGTCGCTGGAAGTGGTATCTGTCCGTGAGATGACCCGCTGTGTGGTCATGTATAGTCACCCTCTCAGGCAGGCACGGCCCTGGAAGCGCCAAAGTGCGTCCCTGCAATTGTTGACCCGTTGACTAGACAATTATGCTAACACCGCCCCAATTCAGTGTCAACGATAATCGTAGCGCGGAACTGGGGGCAATCCAGGAGCTCCACAGCCGGGCCGAAACAAGGTCGTGGGAACTGATTCGACGGTACATCACCGCTTCCCCGAAATCGGGAATTCACTCTCGCCGGGTGGGTGTATACTATCGTTGATTGCCGTCGCCATCATCTCTTCTAATCCTTCCTATATGGAGCAAGGGCAGATGCCGCAAGAACCTACTCTCGGAGATTGTCATACTCACATCGACAATTACCCGGCCCATGAGATGCCGGAGATCCTGCAACGGGCCGAGGACGCGGGAGTCCGATTCATTGTGCTGGCCGGTACCACTGTGGATTCGACCAGGAAGTGCATTGACCTTTCCAATCAGTATGACATGCTTTATGCCGGGGTGGGCATCCACCCAATGCAGGCCCGTGACAGGATTGACGGCGAGGCCTACGAGGAGTTGAAATCCCTGGCCGAGGGCTCGGAGAAGGTAGTCTGCATCAGCGAGATTGGGCTGGATTTCCTGCCAGACTCGCCGGACCATGACGTGCAATATCAGGTGTTCCGGGAGCAGATACGGCTGGCCAAGAGCCTTTCCCTTCCGATCATATTCCACTCGCGGGAGTCCCACCCGGAGGTCTTCCAGACCCTTCGGGAGGAGGGCGCCGGTGACGTGGGAGGCGTGATGCACTATTTCCAGGCCGATGAGGCCACGGCGCGGGAGGCTATCGACGGCGGCTTCTACATCTCCCTGGCCCGTCCGCTTCTGAGACTGCCGGAACTGCAGGAAGTGGCGAAGGTCATACCCCTGGAAAACATCGTCCTGGAAACCGACGCCTCGCCCCAACCCTTCAAGAAGTACCGGCACAACTGGACCGAACCCCGACACGTTCAGACCGTAGCCCAGAAACTCGCCGAGTTGAGGGGTATCACCCTGGAAGAAGTGGCGGAGACTACATCGAAGAACATCACCGGTCTGCTTCGGCTGGAGCATCTGGTTAGTAGTTAGCGGCTAGCCCATGTGCGGGGATTGAGCCTCAGCCAAGGCCGATGTTAACATTAGTCCAATCTCACACTACCGAATCGACACATTGGAGCCGGGGATGATGTTGTCCGAGAGTTGTCAGGTGGCGCTAAAAGAGTGGGCGGTAACGGTGCGCGCGTTGGCCGACGGAAGTCAGACACTCCTACTGCGCAAGGGTGGTATCCACGAAGAGAGCAAGGACTTCCGTGTGATACACCCCGAGTTCCTGCTATACCCAACCTACGAGCACCAGCGGGAGGACCTGCTGCGTGAAGAGTTCCAGCCCGCGCTGCGAGACCTGCTGGCTGAGGAACGGTACGGGCAGGTGATCACCTTCTCGCACTTCGGGAAGGTAGATGAGCTTATCGAAATCTCCGACCAGGAGAAAGTGGACGATCTGGCCCCCCATTACATATGGACAAAGGCTTATGCCCAGTCCCGGCTGCACTGGAAGCCCATGCTCCCGCTGGCCATTATGCTGATCAGGGTTTACCGCATGGAGCACCCCGTGACCGTGCCCTACTATAAGGAGTACAGCGGTTGCACTTCGTGGGTGGATATTCTTGACCCTGTATCGCTGGGCAAGCTGGAGCCGGTCTTGTCCGATGAAGAGTTCCAGCGGCAGATAGACGAGATCAAGGGGAGCCTGGGGCTGGCAGTGGCCACCGGATAGGGGCTGGATCCAGATATTTCGGCGCTTCTACTGTAAGGATTGTGGTTTATTGGTCGCGGCTTTTGTTTAGTGGCCTTGATTAAACGTTTCTGAGGAGCCCTTGTCATGGAATACCGCCAGATGCCCCGCACCGAACTTACCCTTTCCGAAGTTGGATTCGGCGTCTGGACCGTTGCCACCAATTGGTGGGGGAAGCTGGAGGACCACGAGCGCGCTGCCTTGTTGGAAAACGCTGTGGAGGAGGGGATTAACTTCTTCGACACCGCTGACACCTACGGAGAGGGGTACGGTGAAGAGCTGCTTGCCAAGGTTCTGGGCCACCGCCGGAATGATCTGGTCATCGCCACTAAGTTCGGCTACGACTTCTACGACAAGACCGCTCCCAGGATCGGGCACCAGGAAAGGGTTCAGCGATTCGATCGGGAGTTCGTGACCTTTGCCTGCGAGCAGAGCCTGAAACGTCTAAGCACCGACTACATCGACCTGTACCAGATTCACAATCCCAGGGTGGACGCCTTGGAACGGGACGAACTGTTCGAGACTCTGGAACAGCTCCAGTTCGAGGGTAAAATCCGCTACTACGGGGTGGCCCTCGGCCCCGATATCGGCTGGTTTGAGGAGGGGCAGACCTCGATGGCAGACCGGCAAGTGGCCAGTCTGCAGATCATCTACAGCATACTGGAGCAGGAACCAGCCATAGACTTCTTCCCCATAGCCCGTGATCACGAGGTAGGCCTGCTTTCCAGGGTGCCCCACGCATCCAACACGCTGACCGGGGAATACATCGAGATCCCCACCTTCGCCGAGGGGGACCACCGAGCCCACCGCCGCGCCGAATGGCTGAAGGAAGCCCTGCAGAAGGTGGACCAAGTCCGCTTCCTGGAGTTGGAAGACTCCAGGACGTTGGGCCAATCCGCGATTCAGTTCTGCCTCAAGAAACCTGAAATTGTGTCAGTACTCCCCAACTTCACCAACCTCGAAGAACTGAAGGAATACACCGCGGCAGTGGAGACTCCACCGTTGACCGACGCCGAGCAGGAATACCTGGACGAGCTTTGGACAAACGAATTCTACCTGAAAGACCAGGAACCGGAGTTCCGCGAGATATAGACCCGGCCAATTCAATCCCCTGGCAACCGCGCCCGAAAGAGCAATTTGCACAGGTCGGACTCTGCTAACGGCTGCCAATCGTCTCTGGAGACAATTTGAGGTTGAACCCACAGCGTCTGCAATGCTAGTATACGCACAACATCTATAAATGTTGCCACACACTGGCGCGCCCAAACTTGGGAGGAGATCGTATGGGAGATAACGACATTGCATTGATGGCCCACCTGATGCGCAGGGCCGGATTCGGGGCCCGCTATGATGAGTTGGAGGAACGAGCTGCCAAGGGCTACGAAGCGACGGTTGAGGAACTTCTTCATCCCGACGACAACCCCGACGGGTTGGAGCTGGACCTTGCCGAGCGTTACTTCATCGAATGGAACCACCACACCCGGGGTCTTCCTGAGTATGTGGCCTGGCGGATGATCAACTCTCGGGCTGCCCTGTCGGAGAAGATAACTCTCTTCTGGCACGGCATACTCTGCACCGCTGACAGCAAGACCCAGAGCTATATAACGTCCTACGCGGAACTGGAAATGTTCCGCCGCTGCGGAATGGGCAGCTTCCGGGACCTGCTGGTGGAAATATCCAGAGACCCGGCGATGATTTACTACCTGGACAACTGCCTCAGCCACAAGGGAGCAATCAACGAGAACTACGGGCGGGAATTGCTGGAACTGTTCTCGATGGGTGTGGGCATGGACGGCAAGTTCAACTACACCGAGGAGGACGTCAAAGAGTGCGCCCGGGCCTTCACCGGCTGGACCATCGCCAACGGCATCCCCGGCCAGCCCTATGGCCGCTATGAAGCCAGGTTCGTCTACAACGCCGCTGACCACGACGAAGGCGAGAAGACCTTTTTAGGCGAGACCGGCAACTTCAACGGCGAGGACGTTATCGACATTATCTGCAAGCAGCCGGCCACGGCGCGGTTCCTGTCCCGCCACCTGTACCGGTACTTCGTGGCCGACGATGTCCAGGTCCCGTCATGGATGGACACTCCTCCGCCGGACCCGGAGACCATCAAGATGCTGGAGGATGAGTACTTCCGGTCAAACTACAACATCCGATCCATGCTGCGGGTGCTACTTAATTCCGATGCTTTCAAGAACGCCCGCTTCTCCCGGATCAAGAGCCCCATCGAAACGGTCATCGGCACGCTGAGGCTGGCTGGCGACTGGACATCCCCCAAGCCGGGGTTCGAGTGGATCTTCGACGAGATGAAGTACATGGGCCAGGAGATATTCAATCCGCCATCGGTCGAAGGCTGGCATACCGGGCAGGAGTGGATCGACGGCGGCACGCTGGTCCACCGGATCAACTTCACCGCCGAGTTCGTGGCCAATCTGGACCATCCCGGTATCCAGGATATAGTCTCCCGGCTTGCATCCAATGGCCCCACCATCACCGGGGAACAACTGGTCGAAGGTTGCCTGCGGTACATGGGCCACTACGAATTGTCCGAAGAAAACCACCGTATGCTCATAAGACAGGCGAGCCAGGACGGCGAATTGGACACTAGCTCCAAGGACTTCCCGGAGCGGGTGACCAAGACCATGCAAATGATCGTATCAACCAAGGAATACCTGTACGCGTAGCCGGGGATGTCCGGCTTACGGCTGAGAAGCCGCCCCATGAGCCACAAATTGGAAGGAGAAAGGCATGACGTCCAATAAGAAAGACCCGGTGCTGGTGGTATTGCAGATGTCGGGGGCCTACGACGCGGTCAACACCATTATCCCCTACAACGATCCTCATTACGCCGACTACCGCCCGGTGTTGAAAGTTGCGCCGGAAGATGTGCTGCACATCAATGATCAGGTGGGGTTCCATCCGGCGATGAAACCGATGAAAGACCTCTACGACCAAGGCAAGGTGGCCGTCATCCAGGGGATTGGCTATCCGAATCCCATCCGATCTCACTTCCGCTCGATGGACATCTGGCACACCGCCGAGCCGGACAAGATGGGGACGGAAGGCTGGCTGGGCAAGGCCGTCCGCGACCTGGACCCGAACAAGGAAAACGTCCTGACTGCCGTCAGCTTCGGCCGCGGCCTGCCCAGGGCACTGGCCCTGCCAGGTGTCTCGGTGGCCTCGGTGGGCGAACTGGACACCTACGGTGTGTTGACCGGAATCGACGGCGAAGACCAGAGGCTGGAAGCCTTGGACATCTTCGCCCGCATGTACTCCCCGCTCATCGGCTCCGGACCCGCCAACGATTACCTGTCCCAGACCGGCCTGGACGCACTCAAGGGCGCAGACACCCTCAACACGGCCCCGTTGACCTACTCCTCCAGCGTCGAGTATGGCGGCAGTCCCTTCGCCCAGTGGGTCAAGAACATCTCCCAGGTACACCTCGCTGAGTTCGGCACCAGAGTCCTCTACACCGGCCTGAATCCCGGTGCGTTCGACACCCACGCCAACCAGAACATCGCCTTCCCCAAGCTGTGGGGCGAGGTCACCGACGCAGTCAGCGACCTCTACGAAGACCTGAAGGAACACCACAAGAACGAGGAAGTGGTCATCCTGATGTTCACTGAGTTTGGCCGCCGGGTCCAGGAGAACGGCTCCGGCACCGACCACGGCTCCGGCAGCGTGGCCTTCGTCATCGGCGATGCGGTCAAGGGCGGCGTTTACGGCGACTACCCGTCTCTCGAGCCGGGCAAGCTGGACGAGGGCGATCTGAAGTGGAACAACGACTTCCGCAGTACCTACGCCACACTGCTGGACAAGTGGATGGGCCTGGACGACAAGGCCATCCTCGGCGGAAGCTACGAGCAGTTCGACTTCATCCGCTAAAGACATCAAGCGGGGCGCAAACCCTTGCGCCCCGCTACACCGGCTCTCGTCGGCCGGTTTCCCCTGAAATATGAGACTCTGGTGAGGAGCAATGGTCACTGAGATTGCGCCGGTAACTTTCCAATACAGCCATACCATCGGTCGGCAGGAAGTCCGCAGCGGCACCGGGTTCTTCAACCCCGTAGCTATAACCCACGACGCGGACAGCCTATTGTACGTTTTGAGCCGGGGCACGGAGACTCCGGCTTTCTACCCCTGCAAGCGGGTAACTGTATTTTCGGTTGACGAGGAGTTCGTAAGGGACTTCGGGCATAAGTTTCACCCCCACGAGGCTGTACCCTCCGCTCCCGACGGCGGGTTCATGTGGCCCACGTCGGTAGCCATCGACAGCGAGGGCAAGGTCTACGTGGCCGACGAATGGCTCCAGCGCATCACCATTTTCGATAGTGAAGGTAACTGCCTGGGCAGCTGGGGCAAGACGGGTAACGGAGACGGCGAATTCGACCGTCCGTCCGGCCTGGCTTTCGACAAGGAAGACAACCTCTACATGGTTGACAGCCGTAACTCACGGGTCCAGGTGTTCACCAGGGACGGAAAATTTATCCGTAAGTGGGGGTCCTTCGGCGACGGCGACGGCCAGTTCGACATGCCCTGGGGCATCGAGATTGACCACAATGGTGACGTGTACGTGGCCGACTGGCGCAACGACCGCATCCAGAAGTTCACTGCCGAAGGCCAGTTCCTTATGAAGTTCGGGACCTCGGGCAGTGGCGACGGTGAGTTCAACCGTCCCACGGGCGTTGCGGTCGACAAGGACGGGATCATCTACGTGGCCGATTTCAAGAACGACCGGCTGCAGGTGTTCCACCGGGACGGGACCTTTGCCGCGAAACTGACCGGGGAGGCCACCCTCTCCAGTTGGGGACGGGAGCGAGTGGAATTGGACCCCACCATCACGCGAGGCCGTGAAATTGCACAGGGCCTCCAGGAGCGGGAGAAGGTCTTCGCAGGTCCGGTCGCGGTCGATGTGGACGACGAAAACCGCGTCTTCGTCACCGAGGTAGCACGCCACCGGGTACAGGTCTTCCAGAAGCAGTCGGCTATCTTCCAGGGCGGCTTGCTGTAACCTCCTCTAGGATCTGCGCAAGGCAACGCGCCAAATCAGTGTAAGCACCGGCTCGAACAGCCGGTGCTTACTTTTGCTTATGGTCCCGGGGGCAATCATGAACGCGCCGCTACTTTGGCGCTTCCAATTGCGTTGGTTGGTGTAACATTTATCCACTCCCTGTGCATTTGTCCTTCATTCTTTCCCAGGAGCGTCATACGTGAGAGTGCTCATTTCGGGGTCCACCGGACTGATTGGCTCTTCACTCGTCAGGGCTCTTGAGGATGGAGGGCACGACGTCCACAGACTGCTCCGGCCACAGTCGCGGAGTGCCGCGAATGGGATCATGTGGGATCCTGCCTCCGGCAATCTCGACCCGCGCCATATTGAAGGCTTCGACGCGGTAGTCCACCTGGCCGGCGAGAACATTGCGAATCGGCGGTGGTCTGAGGAGCAGATGGCGCGGATCAGGGATAGCAGAATAGGGAGCACGACTCTGCTTGCCGAGGCGCTTGCCAGCCTCGACTCTCCTCCAGCGGTTTTCGCTTGTGCGTCCGCAGCGGGTTACTACGGAGACCGGGGGGACGCCCTGTTGGACGAAGACGCACCCCCGGGACAAGGGTTCATGGCCGAGAGCACGAAAGAGTGGGAGGATGCCACTGGACCGGCAGCCTCTGGCGGGATTAGAGTGGTCAACCTGAGGATTGGCGTTGTACTCACCGCAGCCGGGGGGATGCTGCCCAGAGTCATGCCGATCTTCAAGCTCGGCTTTGGTGGCAAGCTTGGATCAGGGAATCAGTACATGAGTTGGGTGAGCCGGTCGGACGCGATTGGCGCTACCGTCTGGGCGCTGGAACACGATGACCTGTCCGGCCCCGTAAATGTCAGTTCCCCTAGTCCGGTTACGAACTCAGAGTTCACCAGGGCGCTGGCGAGAACGCTAGGGCGCCCGGCCATGTTCACGGTCCCGCAAGTCGTGCTCAGGATCATGCAGGGCGGCATGGCTGAGGTGGTAACGTCGAGCGCAAGGATGGAGCCCACGCGTCTCAGAACGAGCGGGTTCAAGTTCGAACACCCGGACATCGACAGCGCGCTGCGTTGGGCACTAACTGACGCCTCGGCCTTCTAGAGACACCCGACTCTAATGTGCTGCAACAGTTTTCTCGACTCCCGTTGGAATAAGCTGAGCGACGTGGTCGGGCGCGAATATTTAACGCACCTCGCAACAGTTCCTCCCATGCTTTGTGCCAGAACCACAGACCCCTCATGCGTTTCAATGGTGCCCATTGACGGCTCACCTGAAAGCGATCCTGGAGGAGACTTCGCCAAATTCATGTGCTTGGGCATTTTTCGAGTGACACTATAAGGGTTGACACCCGAAATTTGTGATGTTTATAATCAATTGACCCTCTATCGTCGGCTACGACATCGCTTTCCGCCTTCTTTACCACGTCTAGGCGCCCGCATTCGCCCCAATGCGCACACGTAATGCCGGACGGTCTGTTTTGGCGTTGGCACATGGCCACTAAATATATTTTCGTTACTGGCGGAGTCGTCAGTTCGATTGGCAAAGGGATCAGCGTAGCCTCCATCGGCCGCATCCTGAAGAGCCGCGGCCTTTCAGTTTCGGTGGTCAAGCTGGATCCTTACCTTAATGTTGACCCCGGAACCATGTCCCCATACCAGCATGGTGAGGTTTTCGTTACCAGTGATGGCGGCGAGACCGATCTTGATTTGGGGCATTACGAGCGATTCATCGATGTGGAGCTGACCCGTTCATCCAACCTGACTGCCGGAGACGTATATTCGACCCTCATCGCAAAGGAGCGGCGAGGTGACTTTCTGGGAGGCACGATTCAGGCCGTCCCCCACGTCACGGCCGTCATCAAGGAACGCATTACCAGTCTCGGTGATGAGCACGGTGTGGACGTAGTGGTCGTCGAGGTGGGGGGCACGGTCGGAGACATTGAGGGGCTGCCCTTCCTGGAAGCCATCCGCCAGATCCGCAACGACGTGGGGCGGGACAACGTCTTCTACATACACCTGACTCTATTGCCCTATCTGGCCGCGGCCCAGGAGTTGAAGACCAAGCCCACACAGCACAGTGTCAAGGAGTTGCGCTCCATCGGAATCCAACCCGATGCCATCCTGTGCCGAAGCGAACATCCTGTCTCGGACTCCATCCGGCAGAAAATATCCTCATTCTGCGACGTGCCGGAACGCGCCGTCATTCCTCTGATTACCGTGGACAACGTATACGAGGTGCCCATCATCCTCGAGGACGCTGGCATTGGCGACATCATCACGGAGTCGCTGGGGTTGACTGACCTGGCTTGCGACATGGGCGGCTGGGCTGCGATGGTCTCGCGGATGAAGGAGTTGCAGGACACCGTATCAATCGCCCTGGTTGGAAAGTACGTCGAGTATCCAGATTCGTACATCTCTGTCCGGGAGGCGTTGCGCCACGCTGGCCTCATCCACGGGCTGTCGGTGGAGATAGAGTGGGTACACTCAGAAGATGTGGAGAAATATGGCCCCGACAAGTTCCTCTCCGCAGCCAGCGGGATCGTGGTCCCCGGGGGCTTCGGCCCACGGGGAGTTGAGGGTATGGTTGATACTGTCCGATACGCCCGCCAGCACCAGGTCCCGTACTTGGGCCTATGCCTCGGCCTGCAAGTGATGGTAATCGAGTGGGCCAGGAATATCCTGAAGCTGGAAGGAGCCAACTCCTCGGAACTCGACCCCGAGACTCCTCATCCCGTGGTAGACATCATGCCCGAACAACGGGACGTTACCGCCAAGGGTGGTACCATGCGCTTGGGTTGCTACCCATGTCGGCCGGTGGACGGGACCCAGACGATGCAGGCTTACGGGCAACCTGTAGTCGATGAGCGCCATCGCCACCGTTTCGAACTCAACAACGCTTACCGGGAGTCCCTGGAGAGTTCAGGTCTCGTCTTTGGAGGTCTTTCGCCCGACGGCAAGCTGGTGGAGGCGGGAGAGGTCCGCGGCCACCCGTTCATGGTGGGGGTCCAATTCCATCCGGAGTTCCGCTCCCGGCCCAACCGTCCTCATCCCCTCTTCGACCGGTTCATCGATGTCGCTAAACATACGATACGGGAGGGGGAACAGCGTCCGCTTCCGTTGTAGGCGCCCTGCCGGGGCGTGGGTCTGGAAGGCGGGTCATGGTCCTCTCTCCAGAGAGATGGGATATATTAGGTGGTGATCAGATGAGACTCTTCTTGGATACGGCAAACATCCAGGAAATCCGTGACGGTGCGCGCCTCGGCGTCATCAGCGGCGTTACCACGAACCCTTCTCTGGCAGCCACAGAAGGTATTGGCGACAGGGAAAGTTACAAGTCTGCAGTGCAGGAAATCGCCGACATAGTTGATGGCCCAATCTCCGTCGAGGTGGTCAGCCTCGACTCTGCCGGCATGATCGATGAAGGCCGGGAGATCGCAGAGTGGATCCCTGATCCCTGGGTCAAGATTCCCTCAACTCCAGACGGCTTCGAGGCCATCTCCACTCTGGCGAAGGATGGGATCAAGGTCAACCAGACCCTGTGTTTCTCCGTCAACCAGGCGTTGTTGGGCGCCCAGGCCGGCTCGACCGTCGTAAGCCCATTCATCGGCCGTCTGGATGACATAGGTCACGAAGGTATCGAGCTGGTGGGCGAGATCGTGGATGTATTTGAGAAGCACCACATCCAGACCCAGGTGCTGGCCGCCAGCATCCGCCACACCCTCCACTGCACGATGGCCGCCCAGGTCGGCGCTCATATTGCCACGGTGCCCTACCGCGTGCTGCTGCAGATGGTGCAGCACCCGCTGACCGACGCCGGACTGGACCGGTTCATATCCGATTGGAAAAAGGCAAGCGGGAGTTAAGCCGAACTCAATCCCAACCCGGAATCTCTCCATCCCCTCGGACACGGGGGCTTGGGGAGATTGCACAGAAATCTTGAGGAGATCATGGTAGCTACAACGCAGCGAATCGTGGATGTCAAAGAACTCGGCGCCAAGAGCAAGGATGAGCTTCTGGTCGTCGCCCACGACATGGGCATGGCCGACGGCGCGCCATTGGATAACCTGCGCCGGGAAGAACTGCTCCAGCGGCTCTATCAGACCGCGTCATCCCAGCAGTCTCTCCATTCCTCCGGAATCCTGGAGACGATGGACGAAGGCTACGGTTTTCTGCGCCAGATTACCTCATACCCGCCAACGGGGGATGTATACATCTCCCAGTCCCAGATACGCCGCTTCGGGCTGCGCACCGGCGACTTCGTCAACGGGCAGGTGCGCCCTCCCAAGGAAGGGGAACGCTACTTCGGACTGGTCCGCGTTGAAAAGGTCAACGGCCTGGGCACCGACCAGCTTAACTCCCGGTACCGGTCCCAGTTCGAGCGTCTCACCCCCATCTTCCCGGAGAAGCAGATAATCCTCGAGACTGAGCGTAGCAACCTCGCCTCCCGCATGGTGGACCTCTTTGCCCCCATAGGCCTTGGCCAGCGGGGCCTCATCGTCTCACCGCCCAAGGCTGGCAAGACCACCATGCTTAAACACATCGCGCAGGGGGTATCGGTCAACTGTCCCGAGGCCAAGCTTATGGTCGTTCTCATCGGCGAACGGCCTGAGGAAGTCACCGACATGCGCCGCGCCGTCAACGGCGATGTGTTCGCATCCACCTTCGATGACAACGTGGAAGACCAGTGCCGCGTCGGGGAATTGGCCCTGGAGCGGGCCAAGCGGCTGGTCGAGTTCGGCAACGACGTGGTGATCCTGCTCGACTCTATCACCCGCCTCACCCGCGCCTACAACCTGGCCGTCCCCTCCAGCGGGCGGACCCTCTCCGGCGGCATCGACCCGGTGGCCCTCTACCCGCCCAAGAAGTTCATCGGCGCGGCCCGCAACCTCGAGGAAGGCGGCAGCCTCACCATCATTGCCAACTGCCTCGTCGACACCGGCAGCCGAATGGATGAGGTCATCTACGAGGAGTTCAAGGGCACCGGAAACATGGAGCTGCATCTGGACCGCCGCCTGGCCGAGCGGCGCTATTTCCCGGCAGTGGACATCCTCCGCAGCGGTACCCGCCGCGAGGAACTGCTGTTCAGCGAGGAGACCATGAAGCAGATATGGCTGCTGCGCCGCATGGTCAGTCTCGTTTCCAACGACGGCTCTGCCAGCGCAACCGAGCGCGTCCTTGAGCGTCTCGCCAAAACGGCCAACAACCGCGAGTTCCTGGTGAACTTGAACAAGGAAGTGTAGTGCCCCTCCCCTGGCACGGGAATCCGTCTGCCCTTCCAGTAGTGTTGCAATTTAGGTGATCTAATCACTGGACCCCACACCACTGCACTGACACTTGCCCCTTCCCAACCCCGCTTGCACTTCCCTATCATATCTTGTGCCAATCAGTCTCGGTCCACCGTCCTGACCGGGCCCAAGACACAGCCTGTTGTCACCCCTGCCAACGCGACGGTATTCGTAAAAGTGAGCGGAAATGAGCGGAAATGGAGGGGAAACTGAAATTTTTCCCTTGCAGCCCCTGGGGATGAAGGTGAGCTTGTCGACGTGACACCCACGGGCCCGAATGGGTGAAATTGTCCGGAATCGTCCGGAAATGTCCGGGGAAACGAAAAGTTCCCATTGGGTACGTGGATTGAGGGATCATCCCAGAATTTGGCATAGCGCCCACCCCGTAACATTCACGTAATTCTCCGGAGTGTACACTCATCCGCAATGGACGTATTGCGGGGCATGACTTGGGGAACCGTAGTCGGGCAGACGGATGCTAGTGCGGAAGTGATGTCGGCTCTTGGCCAACTGACCACACACCGGGAAGCGCTGGTTTTGTACGGTTTTCGAAACGGTTTCTATTGACAGTCAAAATGCCCTGGTGCTACAACATTATGGCAATCGTCTTAAATTCTGCGCAAAGGAGGGGTCATAGGGTATGTTTAGCTACGGAATTACCATAGTTTTCCCCGGCCGCAGCCCTTCGGTGATGCCCGGGGGAGACCGCCCCTGATAGATCTAACCCCGGCAGGACCGGGGCCCGTTGGGGGGTCGCCCCGCGGAACATCAGGGACCCAGTAACATGAAAATACCTATCTTTTCAGGAGAAAAGGTTAGATGAAAACCAAAATCGGAATACCCGTAGGGCTTGCAGCGGTGATGTTCATCGGTGTCTTCACCATGATGCTCGCCCTTGGCGTCATCTCCCCCTCGGGAGTCCAGGGCGCTGACCAACCGGTCAATACTGACAACGGTCAAGACGTGGACTTCCAGGTCACCAACCCTTCAGTGACCAATACCAGCATGGGCCCCGGCGCCGCATCAGGCTACCGGTTCCAATTTACCGCGCCGATGGACCTTACTGCAGGGCAGGACACAATCGCGGTCCATTTCGACAAGGATTTCAGGGATCTGCCTGAGGTGTTGTCGAGGAACAATGTCACAGTCTCCGCAAGGTCCACTTCCGGCAGCGCCACCACCGACAGCAGCGGACCTAGCAACACTGGGGCTTACAATCCCTCTAGTGACGCTACGCGCGAGGTTCTGACAACTGCCAAGCACGGGCTTAGCAACTCGGCCTCCCTGAACAATGTCGAGTACACTTTCTACGTGCCCGACATGAATGGCGACAACGAAGACGCTCCCGGCATCGCATCGGGTTCGATGGTAACCGTCCTGGTATCTCCAGGTGCTGGGATCCGGAACCCTACCGAGGCCGGGAACAAGGGTCCCATCGGGGTCTTCGTCAACGACACCATGATGGACACCTCGCTGAGGATCACGGTCAACCTCAGCATCCAGCTTAGCGACTACGACACCAACCGGAACAAGTCCATCACAGTCGTCGGCAGGGGCTTCCAGAACGCTACCACTGCTCGCGTCTATCTGAGTAACAGCGGGGGCGCCAGGCAGGAACTGCTCCCTGTGACCGTAGATAGCGACGATACCTTCACGGCCACCTTCGAGGTAACTGTCCCTCCGTTCGTCCGCGGGACCGGCAATATGATCTTTGCCGAAGACGGGAACACGCCACCATTCGTGACGGATCCGCTTGGGTTCGAGGTCGAGGGTCTGGCTACTGTTAACCCCACCTCGGCAGCGGTAGGTGATGAAGTCGACATCACCCTCACCGACTGGCCAGACGATGTTGCTATAGAATGGTCTATGGGGTCGGGACATGCCACTGAAGCCGAAGCTACCGCCATGGGCGGTGACTGCTATGGAGGGCCCGCGGCTCAGTCCAGCGGCATGTGGTACTGCCTCTCCAACGCGGTCACCATCGCTGGCGTTCCGCAGTTGGTCTTGGGAAACCCCAGTATCAGCAACGGAAGTGCTAACTTCCGCGTCCTGATCGGCCCGTCTTCCCCGTCCGGCACCAGTGAGCTCAAGGTCACAGCTGGCTCGGAGAATGACACCATCAAAATCACCATCGCCGGTGCTGATCTGAATGCCTCGCCCACCACGGTCGTGCCGAACCAGGCTATCACCGTCACCGGTCGCGGATTTGGCGGCCAGGCGACGGTCAACATGGCAAACGACGGCAGTGAAATTTCACTCGGCGGTTCCCGGGCATTCCTGGACCGCAGTGGCCCCAGCGGGTTCAGGAACTTCAACAACCATGAGGCTGTTGTGGTCGATAGCGGCGGAAACTGGTCCGCCACAATAATCGTCCCGATCACCGGGGCGACCACCACTCCCGGCACCCACACGCTGGATATTACGGACTCCAGCAGCCGGTCCGGTGGAGTGGATCTCACGATTCCCCAGCGTACCCTCACCATCGAACCTGCCGAGGCCAGGCCGGGAGAGACGGTGACAATGGAGGGAACGGGATTCCCGGCCACCAACAGCAGGAACAAGGGACAAACCACCCCGGTAATCATGATCCTCTATGATGGTGACCACATTGGCACCACCACGCCGGACGCAGAGGGCAACATCCTGATCAGCTTCAGGATTCCTTTGGACGCGAACATCCCATCGACGAACCGGGTAGAAGCCAATTACACCATCCCCAACACCAACAGCGTTGTGAGGGCTTCGACCACTCACGACGTACCCGGTGCGCGGATACAGTTGTCCGCTGATGAAGGTGAGCCTGGCGACACCCTGACCGTCAGCGGTGACGGGTTCAAGAGCTTCGCCTCGGTGGACTGGGTACGGATTGGCGGTCTTGACGTGACCCCGGCCCCCAGGCCGGCCACCGACAGGAACGGCGAATTCTCCACCACCATCCTGGTGCCTGATCTGTCTCCTGGCACGAACGCTGTTGAGATCTCGGTCGGAAGAGGCACCCAGAGCGGCACCACTGCCAGCGCGAACTTCAAGATCCTTGATGTGACCGACAGCAGGGTGATGATGACGATGATGGCTGAGCCGGCCGCTCCTGCGGACGCCTTCGCCGCGCTCATCGCCGAGGACAACCTCATCCGGGTCTATCACTTCGACAAGCTGACCCAGAACGACCCGGACACTGGGGGCTGGAGCCTCTACGACACCCGTGAGGCGTTCATGTCCCTGAACAGCATCGCTATGGTCGAGCCTGGCGAGTTCTACTGGCTCCAGGTGAACAATGACCAGTCCGGTGTGGAGCTTGGTTCCGAGACCGTCGACCTCGTCGCCGGTTGGAACCAGATCCGCTGGTAGGCACAGGGGCAACACACAGACAAGACACAGGAATGAAGTCGGCGGAGCGGCCCCGGTTATATCGGGGCCGCCTCGCCAGTGCGAGGGATGAGGAGTAATAGATGAAAAAGACCAGAATCCTTGTATTACTCTCGGTCGTGGCGCTGCTCCTGGCCTTGCCGGCAATGGCGTCGGCCCAGGTGAAGTTCCCGGCGACAATCGCCGGTGTTGCCATGATCGATGACGAGAAGGCCGAAGACGGCACCATGGTCACCGCTATGGTTGGTGATGCCAAGATCGGCTCTGTAGAAGTTATGGACGGCATGTTTGCCTTCTTGGTCGCCCCCAGTGTGGCGGACGAGAACAAAGGCATGATCTCCTTCATGGTCGGAGAGATGGATGCAATGTCTGACCAGGAAGTCATGCTGGAGGCCGGCATCGAAGTCATGGGCGTCATGCTGGACGCCATGACCATCCCGCCGGGAGACACCGTCTACGCTTCCCTGTACCAGGTGTGGCCCTCGGGCCAGACCGGTATGGCCAAGCTGACTGAGCTCGCAGATGAGACCCGGGTCGAGCTGTATGTCAACCCCGGCGCGATGATGGGCACCATGGCCGGGGTCTACTCTGGCTCCTGCGACGAGATGGGCGACATGGCCGCAGGCCTGAGCGCCGTCGAGGACGGAATGTCCGAGAGCATGGTTGCGATGGCTCTCGACTCGCTGCGTGATGGCAACCACGTGATCGCGGTGAAGTCTGCGGACGGCATGGCGACCGTATGCGGCGCAGTGCCGGACATGGACGGAATGGCCGCCATGCCTGAACTCCCGATGGGCTCTCCGGGCGAACCGGGAGAGAAGGGCACTGATGGCGACCGCGGCGAGCGTGGTCCCCAGGGCATCCCCGGCGCCAAGGGTGACGCGGGCGACGCAGGCGCGGGCGGCGCAGCAGGCGCTCCCGGCGCCAAGGGCGACAAGGGAGACGCGGGTGCTGACGGCGCTCCCGGCGCCAAGGGTGACCAGGGAGACGCGGGCGCAACCGGTCCCGCTGGCGCCATGGGTCCCCAGGGCGGCAGCGGCCCCCTGCCGATAATCGCCCTGATCGTTGGCATCGTTGGTATCATAGCCGGTGGTGCAGCGATAGTGATGGGCCGCAGCAGCTAGGTCCCATCCCAACCGATGGCAACTCGGAAGGGCGCCTCTAAATGGGGCGCCCTTTTTCGTGTCCGCGGCTCCGGATGGTGGGCCTCATATCGGTTTGGAGTGTCTGCGCCTCCCGGTTGCGATGATATGGTGTTGGGCATTGCAAGGACTCCTGGTGACACCGGAAACTCGCTCTAATGCGTCTACGCAAATCATTGACACTTTCTCAAATCTTAATTAGCATCTTGACATAAGTTGAAGATAATCGTTGAAGTCCCTTCGGAGTGTAGGAGGTGCGGCAGTGCGGAGAAAACTCGCGAGAATCGCGGTCATGCTGGCAGTCCTCGTGGTGGCAGCAGCTACCCTGGGAGCCATGCCAAGCCAGGCACCCCCGGAACAGGAAAGCTCATCCCAGCCCTACGGCTCCGACGTTTTCGGCGGTTCGGTGGCTGTCCAGGAAGTGACTCCTCCCGGCGGGATGACACTGTTCGCTTGCATTGATGATTGCGGTGTGTACAAGAGCGAGAGCGTACTGACCAACCATGATGGAACGTTCGATGGACTGACTGTTCGCCCACTTGGCCCATCACTGGCAGGGCATACGATAAGGTTCTTCCTCGCCAACGAGCACGGGCATATCGAGGCGGACGAGCAGGTCGAATTTCAGGGTACCGCCGAACGCTTCAAGCTCAACCTCTGGTTCGCAGGCCCGGTCCCCTTCCAGCCCTCTTTGACGACACCTACCGCGACTCCTGCCCTGCCTGCAACAGGCGACAAGGTGGTATCCGCCGTGCCTCGGTGGGTGCTCATCATGGGTGTGCTGACGTTCCTCAGTGGTGTGGCGCTGGTGCTGCGGGCGCGTCGCCGAGAGGCCACCTAGTCTGGTTTACAAGTCTGTCGCAGAGGAGTTGGCCCAGCGAGTTTGAAGCCCCCTGTAACTCAGGGGGCTATTCATTTGGTGGAGGAGATCCGTCAGGTCCGGCGGGCCTGCGGAGAGAGCACCACAACACGCATATCGTCGGGTAGGTTGGCGGGGGTGACGACCAACCTCGTTTGAGGGTCTACGCTGTCCAGGCCCATGCGTCTGACAAAGGACTCCATTGGGCCGGTCTGCGTGGCGGTGTCCCCGGACTCAGGCCTGCCCTCGCCATCTCCCGCCGCGTCCGGGCTGTCGGCTGACCCGCCAGTTGGGTGGCTCAACCCCATGGGTATGACTATCTTCGGCGAGAGGTCCTGCATGGTCTGGCGAATCTGGTCGACTCCCATACTCCCTTCCAGGCCGACGGGAACGATGAGCACGTCCATGGGGGAGAGTTCGTCGGTCTGGGCAGGGACAAGCGGGACTTTGACGTTGCCTAGATGGCAGATAGTTACACCGCCAATCTCAATGGCGAAGGCTATGCTGCGCCGCTCCTGGGGTGTGTCCGGAGGCAATGGAGTCATGATACCGCGAACGGCAATGCCCTGATATTCGTACTCACCTGGGGAGTTGAACACTCTGGGGTTGCCGTTGACGCTCTGCCAGGCGCTATGGTTGGGATCGTGGCTGCTGACTGTGACGACGGTTGCTGGAAGGGCATCACGGCGAGCAGTCATCGTACCGGGGAAGGGGTCGGTGACCACCACCATATCGTCTGATCGGAGGCGAAAACAGGCATTGCCCAACCATATGATGTCCATCACTCCTCCCATCCCGGAAAACCGTGTAGTGTTACCCTTGCAGTGGGTGTGTGTTCCAGCACTATGCAGTCGAGATAGTAGTATAATAATGGACAGATACTGGGTCAACGAGTGGCCGTCCTGGATAGACAGGATTGCGCGCTGGTCGAATTCTGGCCCGTACGATTGCTGGAGACGTTGCCTCTTATGGGTTCACGGTCCCTAATCTCGCCGCAAGTCTTTGGTTGCCCGTTGCCCCGGGAGTTCCATGAGTGATGGACGGCAAACCTGAGACAACGGTCACGCCAGGGATATTTCTGGCAGAGGATGAGCCGGAGGCGGTGCTGTACCTCCAGGATGCGCTGCGCTCCGGAACATGTTGGTATGAGGCTCTTCTGGAGGCGATGGCGCTGTGGACGTTGCCGGAAGAAATCTACCGAGGCCGGGACTACCGCTATCTGGTGCAAGGTGAGGCCTTCGATTGGCTTGTTCTGGCCGAGAGACTCTGCACGGGGCTGGAGTTAGTGGGCTTGGGTCACTTCATCCCCGCTGTGGACCGGGAAAGGTTGCTTTTTCACGGTCAACTGCCTCCGGAATTGGAACCAGAACGGTTCCGGGAAATTCTGGGAGGGAGCAAGTATCCGGCCTACCTGAATTTCTGGTACGGGGTTGTGGTAGAGGAAGCGTTGCAGTTGGCGGTGGAGGAGGATGTGCGCAAACGTCACCTCGCCAGGTGTTACGCTGACAGCGAGGACCTGGTGGAAGAGGCGTTTACACACCTCTACGGCGATACGAGAGCCGCATTGATTCAGGAGTTCCGTGCCCGACATGAAATAGGCCGGGACCAAGAGTATTCCCTGTCGGACGTAAAACGTTTTACCTATTGGCTGTTCAAACGCAGGGTGGACATGTGGGATCCCGCCAGGGTGGCCAGTGACACTAGGAAGGGGATCCGGCGGCTGCAACAATTGGAGCAAGTCCGGGACCCCGGGTTGGAATACATCGAATTGTGAAGGCCCTCAATTAGAATTGTCTCAGCCTCAACCGCCTGACCGGCAGCCTGTGCGCGCGTAGGGCAGGTTCCCAACGACAGTCATTGCTATGATTTCTCTAACGTTGTTTGTGTGCTAAGGAGCGAGTACCGCTGTGCAGGATGTAGACGCCGAGACTCTTTCCCAGATGTCGGATATAACCGAGGAGGAGCTAGCACCGAGGGCTTACCGCCGCGGTGATGTAGTGGAGGGTGAAGTAGTTCGCCGCGACGACGAAGGCCTGGTGGTCAGCGTCGGCCAGAAAATGGAGGGCATGGTACCGGCCCAAGAGATGCGACTCCTAGACCCAGAAGAACGCGAGGGAGTCGTTCCCGGTCAGGGCATAGCCGTTGCTATCCTGGGTGGCCGAGGGCCCGACGGAATGCTTCTCCTGTCGGTGGACCGGGCGTTGGAGGAGCAGCGTTGGCAGGATCTTCAGCAATGTCTCGATGACGGGGAGATCGTGACCGGCCGTGTCACTGGGTATAACCGGGGCGGACTGGTGGTTGACTGGCGCGGCATTCGAGGTTTCGCGCCATTCTCCCAACTGGCACCGACCCCAGGTGTCGACAGGGAGACTGCTGCAGAGGGCCGAGTGGGCGAAGATGCTCAGTTCAATATTCTGGAGATTGACCGGGACGCGAACCGCCTCATCTTCACGGAGCGTGCTATCTGGCAACGCCGCCGCGCCGAGGCTCAGGCAGAGATGCTCGCCAGCTTGGAGGAAGGACGGCGTCTCTCGGGTACAGTGTCGTCTATCCGAGATTTCGGTGCATTCGTAGACCTCGGCGTGATGGACGGCTTGATACCGATTTCGGAGCTTTCCTGGACTATGGTCGAGTCACCGTCGGACGTGGTAGCTGTGGGTGATGCCGTTGAGGTGGAAGTGCTCAGGGTTGACCAAGAGCGGCAACGGTTAACGTTAAGCTTGAAACGCACTCAACCGGAACCCTGGGACACGGTTCACGAGCGGTACCACGCTGGACAAATTGCTGACGGGGTGGTGACCAACATAGTCCCGTTCGGTGCATTCGTTAGGCTGGAAGAAGGGATAGAGGGCTTGGTCCACATATCGGAACTCTCGCCTAGGCGGGTCGAAAATCCCCGAGAATGCGTCTATCAGGGCCAACAGGTCAGGGTGCTGATCCTGAATATTAATCCGTCCGTCCGTCGGATGAGCCTCAGCTATAAGCAGGCGTTCGGTCTGTAAGGGCCAGACTGTCGGAGCACTCGTTTCATCCGACCCTTGGAATCTCTGCCACGGCTTTGCTTGTTTCCAGTGTCCCGGGGTGGCTCATGGACTCCCGCTTTGGTGGGTGGTATATTTGCCGAAAGGCGAATTTCGTAGTATTCCCCGTGTCCCTCAGGTAAACCCTTCATAGTCTCGCAAGGAGCGCCCATGACCGCCACGCCCTCCTCCCAGATTCCCAGCGCATACAACCCAGTGGATGTAGAGCGCCGGGTCTACGACAAATGGCTCTCCAACGGCTATTTCTCCCCGGAGCTGACGCGGGATGCCGAGCCGTTCACCATCATCATGCCCCCGCCCAACGTTACTGGTGAGCTTCACCTAGGCCACGCCCTCACCGCCGCGCTGGAGGACATTTTGGCCCGCTGGCACCGGATGCTGGGCCAACCCACTCTCTGGTTGCCGGGTAAAGACCATGCTGGTATCGCCACCCAATGGGTTGTGGAGCGGCTTCTGGCCACCGAGGGCACCAACCGGCACGAAATTGGCAGGGAGAAGTTCGTAGAGCGGGTCTGGGAATGGGTTGGTACCTATGGCAACACCATCGACGAACAGCATAAGCGCCTCGGCGCGTCCTGCGACTGGTCCCGCCTGCGTTTCACCCTTGACCCTGACCCGGTTATGGCAGTGCGGACCACTTTCGTTAACCTTTACAACAAGGGCCTGATCTACCGGCATCAGCGCATCATCAACTGGTGCCCGCGCTGTGCCACTGCGTTGTCCGATCTGGAGGTTGAATACCAGGAGCAGGACGGGCGTCTCTACTACATCCGCTATCCCCTTGAAGATGGTCCGGACGGCGCCTACATCACCGTAGCGACGACCAGGCCTGAGACTATGTTGGGCGACACCGGTGTTGCTGTACACCCTGAAGACGAACGGTACAAGGACTTGGTTGGCCGCCGTGCCGTTCTGCCCATAATGGGCCGTAGCATCCCTATAGTGGGCGACGAGGGCATAACCCCGGAGTTCGGTACCGGGGCGCTGAAGGTGACTCCGGGGCACGATCCCTTGGACTTCGAGATTGGGCAGAGGCACGAACTTGAGGTTGTGAACGTGGTCGGCTTCGACGGCAACTTGACCGCCGAGGCGGGGAAGTATGAAGGAGTCGAGCGTTTCCAGGCGCGGGAGGATGTGGCCGCCGAGCTGGAATCTCTGGGTCTGTTGGAGCGTGTGGAGCAGCACGCCAACGCCGTGGGCACGTGCCAGCGTTGCTCAACCGTGGTGGAGCCGCTTATCAGCCTGCAATGGTTCGTGAACGTGGGCCGCCACGACGAACCAGACAGCATCGCGGGCCGGGCCTATGCCGCGGTGGCCAATGGGGAGATCAACATCGTTCCGGAGCGTTTCACCCGCGTATACCTCAACTGGCTGGAGAACATCCGCGACTGGTGTATCAGTCGTCAACTCTGGTGGGGGCACCGCATCCCCATCTGGTACTGCGACGATTGTGGCGAGCAGACGGCTGCGTTGGAGGACCCGTCCGGGTGCTCCCGCTGCGACTCCGGCAACATACACCAGGACCCGGACGTTCTGGATACATGGTTCAGTTCCGGCCTCTGGCCCCACTCCACCTTGGGTTGGCCCGCCGATACTGAAGACCTGGACTACTTCTACCCCACTGCGGTGATGGAAACGGGGTACGATATCCTGTTCTTCTGGGTAGCGCGCATGATCATGATGGGCCTGGAGAACACTGGCAAAGTGCCCTTTCGCACCGTGTTCCTCCATGGCATGGTCAGGGACGGTGCAGGCGCTAAGATGAGTAAGACCAGGGGAAATACCATGGACCCTCTGGATCTCATCGACCAGTACGGGACCGACGCCCTCCGGTTTGCCCTGACCACCGGCACAGCGCCAGGCAATGACCTGCGCCTCACCGAGTCAAAGCTGGAGTCCGCCCGCAACTTCGCCAACAAGGTGTGGAATGCGGCGCGATTCGTCATGACCAGCGTCGAGGGGCAGGCGGGCATGGGGCCTTGGGCTTCCGGCTACGCGCCGCAGCATCGGGAGGACCGCTGGATCGTGGGTCGTCTCAACCGCACCATCGAGGGTGTGAGCCGGTCCCTGGAAAACTTCGAGCTTGGCGAGGCCCAGCAGCAACTCTACGACTTTATCTGGAACGACTTCTGCGATTGGTACATCGAGATGGCCAAGATACGCATCCGTTCCGACGCTTCCCCGTCCCCTCTACCCACCTTGGCCCACGTGCTGGAGCGAACCCTGCGCCTGCTCCATCCCTTCATGCCCTTCATCACCGAGGAAATATGGCAGAACCTGGTCCGGCGGTTGCCAGCAGAGGAGGGAATGGATCTCTCGATCATGGTCTCTCCCTACCCGGTCTTTGACTCCGGTCAGGATGACAGCCAGGCCGAGGGGGAAATCTCCCTGGTGATGCACACGGTCAGGGCGGTGAGAAACACCCGAGCCCAACTTCGCATCCCCGCCGGTCAATACTTGGAGGCCGTGGTCGAGGCCAACGGTCTCCAGGCAGCCATCGAAGAGGAGGCGGAGGTCATCCGTAACCTCACCCGCATAGACCCCCTGACCGTTGTCTCCAGTGAGGCTGGAGGAAGTGGTCAGCCCAGGGGTATTACCTTGGTTGTCAATCCGCTGGTGGTCAGACTGCCCCTGGAAGGCGTGGTGGATCTGCCCGCTGAGAAGGAGCGGCTGCGTAAGGAACTGTCCGACTGCCAGCGTAACTTGGACCGGGTGGCGGCGCTGGTCTCGAAGCCAGAGTTCCTTGCCAAAGCCCGGCCCGACGTGGTGGAAACTGAGCAGGAGAGGTTGAAGTCCCTGGAAGAGCGCAAGCAGCGTCTGGATGAGATCCTTGCCCAGCTTGAGTCCTAGCTGGTGCGGGTGTAGGTGACGGTCCGGTGGACGGCAAGCTAGGCATCATCGGCTATCCCATAGCCCACTCGATTTCGCCTGTGTTCCAGCAGGCGGCCCTCGACCATCTCGGTATGCAAGCCTCCTATCTTGCGCACCAGGTTGCCCCTGAAGAGGTGGCCGAGTTCGTGAACGGGCTGCGCTCTCCTGGAGTTCTGGGCATCAACGTCACTGTCCCCCACAAAGAAGCGGTGATGCCCCACCTGGACGAGGTGGACGAGTGGGCCTCCAGTGCCGGCGCGGTCAACACCATCGTCAACCGGGATGGGTATCTCACCGGCCATAACACCGACGGCTCCGGGTTCCTGCGGTCCTTGAGGGAAGAGGGCGACTTTGACCCTGACGGGCGGAGAGTCATGGTGCTCGGCGCTGGTGGTGCTGCCCGGGGCGTGGCGCTGGCCCTCGTCCGGCAACAGGTGCGCCACTTGACCATAGCCAACCGGACTTTGGAACGGGCGGAACGATTGGCAGAGTTGGCCAAACGCGGCGGCGTCGAGGGAGTTGCCATGGGACTGTCGGGAAGTGAAGTGAGAGACGCAGCGGCATCGGCAGACTTGATAGTCAATTGCACCACTATAGGTATGTCCCACGGGCCTGATGAGCAGGGTTCACCCCTCTCCCACGAGCTGATACCTCCAACCGCCTTGGTCAACGACCTGGTATATAATCCGCTGGAAACGCCGCTGTTGCGAGAGGCTGCGGCGGCAGGGGCGTCGTGCCTAGGGGGCATTCACATGCTGGTGTACCAGGGAGCAGACTCCTTCGAGATGTGGACCGGGTTGCCCGCGCCCGTAGAGGTAATGCTGGAAGCGGCGACGAAGGCGATGGCTGCTCGTTCAGCTTAGAACGCTGGATCCGTACCCGAAATTCCGCCCTTTGGTAGTCATTTGGAGAGCAGACCATGATTCGTTGGTTTACGGCTGGGGAGTCTCACGGCCAGGGCTTGGTGATAATCGTCGAGGGAGTTCCGGCTGCCCTGCCGATAAGCGAGGACTACATCGGGATTCAATTGGCGCGGCGTCAGAGGGGCTACGGCCGTGGTGGTCGGATGCTCATTGAGCAGGACTGGGCAAAGATCATCTCCGGCGTGCGCCACGGCCACACCTTGGGGAGCCCCATTGGCATGACCATCGAGAACAAGGACTGGGCCAACTGGCAAGAGGCGATGGCGGTCGAGTACGTGGAAAACCCATCGCAAGAGGGCCGGAACCAGCGGGTCACCCGCATCCGTCCCGGCCATGCCGACCTTCCCGGCACAATGAAGTACGGGTTCAACGACGTGCGCAACTCGCTGGAACGAGCCAGTGCCCGCGAGACCGCCGCAAGGGTAGCCGCCGGGTCCATTTCCATGCGCCTGCTGGAGGAATTTGGTATCCAATTGCACAGCCATGCCATATCCATCGGACCGGTTTGGGCAGACCCCGCCAAACCCATAGACTGGGACGCGGTGGAGGAATCGCCGGTGCGCTGCGCCGACCCGGAAGCCGCGACCCGCATGATGGAAGAGATAGATGCGGCGAAGGAAGCCGGAGACACCGTCGGCGGCACCGTTGAAGTGGTGGCCGAGAACGTGCCTATTGGCCTCGGCTCCCACGTTCATTGGGACCGCAAGATAGACGCCCGCGTCGCCCAAGCCCTGATGTCGATAAACGCGGTGAAGGCCGTGTCCATCGGGCCGGGCTGGGAAGCAATCGGATACCGCGGTTCGGAGTTTCAGGACGTAATAGAGCCGATAACCGACCCGGACAATCCTTGGCAGCGTTTAACCAACCGCTCCGGCGGGACCGAGGGCGGTATGACCAGCGGTACGCCCCTGGTGGCCAGGTTCGCCATCAAACCCATCGCCACCCTGCGCAACCCCCTCCCTTCGGTTGACCTGGACACTGGAGAACCAGTGCAGGCCCACTTCGAGCGTTCCGACGTCTGCCAGGTCCCCCCGGCTGGGGTCATAGGCGAGGCAATGGTGGCCATCGTATTGGCCGACGCCTTCATGGAAAAGTTCGGTGGCGACTCCATCCCGGAAACGCGCCGCAACTTTGAAAGCTACATGAAAACGGTCGGCCCCCGGAAGATTTACCGATAGTGGCGGAATCCTACCGGAGGGAACACTCCAACCAACAGGCTATGGCTCAGCTAGGCCAGATGCAAAGAAAATCCCCCTGCGCGCAGGGGGATTTTCTTTGCATCCTGAAAGCGTTCAGGGAGCGGGCAACCTGTAGCGGAGGAGGAGGTGCTGGAGGTTGAGCTGGGCCTGTCTGCGGAGGCTGCCGGAAGCGGCCAGTTCCCGGTCGAGGTGCTGGTAGACGGCTGCGCTGAAGGGGCGCCAGTCTCCCTGAAGCCGGCGGAGGGCCTGCTCCTCCCGTTGGGCGGCCTCGACGGTCAACTCGCCCAGGGGGCGGAGGGGCGCGGCCTGGGGCAGGCTTCGCGCCCTGGCGGCGATCTCGCCCATGCTGAGGGCGAAGTTGCCCAGGGCCTTGTCAACGGCGGAGCGGTTGCAGCCTCCCTCATTGGCCAGCCAGCGGTCATAGCTTCCGTGGAACCCCTGCCAGCGGCCCAGCAGGTCGTCGTAGGCCGAGGCGAAGCCGTCCACTGCGGCCCCGCTCTCCTCCGAGGATGCGGAGACCGCTCGGTCCAGGGCCAGCCTGGCCTGCCAGCGCAGGCCGTTGACCGCGACCACCTGCTCATCGAAGGCGTCGAAGAGGCCGGGGTCACCCGGCTCCACGTCCGCGTCCGCCAGGGACCCGCCGGCGGCGCCGGGAGACGGCTCCGGAGTTTCAGCCGGAGTTTCAGTGGGAGCTGTCCCGTTGCCTTCCCCGCCATTGGGGGTTGGCGCGGGGGTGGCCACGCTGATGATTGGGGGCCTGTTGCCGCTGCCGGAGCCGAAGGGACTGAAGGCAGACCTGTTGGCGGAGGAGGAAGACGCGGGCGCGCCGTTGTCCCCGTCCTCAGGCTTCTGGAAGCTGCCCCGGAGCTTTCTGAGGGCGGCGTCCTCGTCCTGGAGGGCCTGGGACAGCACATCGGCCACACCCTCCCGGACGGCGGGAGTCACGGGCAGGTCCCGGTGCGCCAGCACGAGCTCCCGGTGCTGGTCGACCAGCCGGTTCAGCCGCTGCAGGCTGGAACCGGGACTCAGGCCGGGCTGTACGGCCCGGAAGGCGTCGTAGTCCTTGTGGAACCTGTCCCACCGGGCGTTCAGATCATCCAGCGCCCCGGAGAAACCGGCGACCTGTTGGCGGGACCCGTCCCCGGTCAGGGCCCGGAGGTCCACCAGCTGGTCCTCCACCTCCTTGCGGATGGCCAGAGACCCGGTCCTGGCCTGGGCCACGCCCTCGAACCCCGGCGGCAGGGGGTTGGAGGTCCCGTTCTCCCCGGACTCGTCCTTTCCGTTCTCTTCGGACACGTCCTTGTCCTCTGCCGCAGGCTCAGGCGTGGCGGGACCGGGGTCTCCGCCGTCCCGGAGGCGGCGCAGGGCGGCCTCCTCGTTCTCCACGGCCTCGATGAGCCTTGCGGACATCCAGCGGACCGCGGGGTCCCTGGGCAGGTCCTGGGCGGCCAGGGCCACCGCCCGGTAGTCGGCGGAGAAACCCCTCATGGCCGTCTGGAGCGCGGCCGGGGAGCAGGGGGCGAGCGAGGAATCCGGAGCCTCCGGATTGAGCAATCTGTAGTCGGTGTCAATCGCCCCCTGGCGCCAGGAGTCCAGGTCCTTCCTGACCCCGTCCCAGTCCCGGACCAGGGCGGCGTGGGCCTGGGCGAAGTCCCGGGCAGCCTGGGAGACGCCCTCCGGCACCGGGGTGGGAGCGGGTCCGCCCTGGGGCAGAGCCGCATCCCTGGCGGCGACGGTGGCCGCGATGTTGGGCGCCGCGGTGGGGTCCGGCGGGACGTAGGGCGCCGCCTGGGGCGCGGCGCAGGCCAGCGCCAGCATCAGAATGGGCAATAGCAGGGCTGGGACAAGGGCGAGCCTGCTGGTCAGCCGGGTTTTGAGGACCCGGCCCCGCGACCGTGTGCCGGAGCGCATGTCCGTGGAGGACCCGTCCACCTGAGGGCCCGGCCCCATGAGCGCGTGCCGGCCGGCATGTCCGTGGAGGACCCGTCCCCCGGTCGGTGTCTTTGTCATTCGAAACGGTACACTCCTGTAGATTCACCGGCCAGGTTGTCCCGGAAGTTCCCCGACTCCAGCAGGGAGACCAGTTCCTCCAGCGTCTCCTCCGAGTCGGCCAGGACGGCCAGCGCCCTCCGGTCCTCCCCCTGGTGCAGCACGATCACCCCGGTGTTCTCCGGGTCCATGCCGGAGGTGAAGGGCGTGCGGACGCTCCCGTCCACCCGGACCCCGGCCAGTTGCAGGTACTGGGACACCGGGCCCGCGTCCTCGTACAGACCCAGGTATACCATGTCCCTGCCGGGGGCTCCGGCGCTCCTGATCACCGGCTCCACGCCGTACCCGGACAATGCGCCGCCCAGGACCGAGGCCAGGTCCAGCAGCGAGGGCCGGCCCGTCACGACGTCCGCCTCATCCCCGAAGAAGTGGGGGAAGTCGGAGAGGGTGTAGGACCGCTCGGAGCCGGTGAGGAAATCGGCGATGTTGGCCAGGAGGCGGCCGTTGTCCTGGACCGAGTTGCGCGGCGGGATCATGAAGGTGAAGTCCCCCAGGGCCAGCACCCGTCCCCGGGCTGCCTTGAGCATGGGATAGAAGGGGCCGGGGCTTTCCGACATGGAGGAGCGGGTGTTGCCGTCGGCGGCGGCCAGGCCGGGGCCGGGGCCGCGGATGGAGCCGGTGGAGTAGAGGGCTATCTGGCCCACGCCCCGGGTGATCTCGTCGGGGAGGAAGTCCCGGACCAGGATGTTCTGGAAGTTCAGGTCGTATTCCACCTGGTTGAAGAGGTAGTCGGGCTGGTAGTCCAGGCCGAACCGGCCCGCCAGGGTGTTGAGCTCGTGCCTGCGGGTGGCGTCGCCGACCAGCAGGAGCCTGCCGCCCCTGTCCAGCACGAAGTCCTCCACCAGTGCGGCCTCGGCTGGGGTGTAGCGCTCCTGGGGCATGGCCACCATCAGGCCGTCGGCGCCCCTGAGCTGCTCCTGCAGGGTCCGGTAGCGTTCTCTGGGCTCGGTGCTGAGGAAGCCGCCGAAGCGTCCCGGCTGGCCCAGGACCTCCACCTCGTACCCCCGGTCCCGGACCATGCCCAGGAAGGCCGAGGCCTCGGCCTTGGAGAAGTTGTTGGCGTGGAGCCCGTCCACCACCAGCCTGCCCCGGCTGATGCGCGGGACGCCGTCGAAGGAACGCACCTCGGACACCGGGGGGGCGAGCCGTTCCACCGGCACCTCCGGGTTGGGAGGCGCGGTGTAGCCCTTGGGGGTGTAGAAGTAGAAATAGGCGGCCACAAAGACCAGGGCGGCCAGGACGGGGACTAGAAGCAGGCGCCACATGCTACCGGTCAGGCCCCCATTCATGTTGGTCCGGTCCCACGTAGAGGTAGTAGACGTTGGGGCCGTTGACCTTGAGCGGGAACCCCGGCAGGGCCCTTGCCTGCTCCTCTCCCATGCCCGAGGGCATCAGGTAGCGGCGCATCATGTCGATGCGGGGCAGAGCCCCGGGACCGCCGGAGGCCGGGTCCTGGGCCTGGCGCATCCAGCCGGCCACGGCGGGAGGGACGGCGTCCTCGGAGATGCCGTCCTGCAACGGCTCGATGATGCGCTTGAAGCGCTGGTTGAAGGCGCGGAAGACCTCGGCGTTGACGTCCACCAGGCCGTAGTTGGAGATGCCGGCCATCTCGGCGGCCTTGTCGTAGGCGTCGGCGTCGCCGCCCACCTCGTCCACCAGCCCGGTGCGGGCGCTCTCGATCCCGGAGTAGATCTTGCCCTCCAGGAGCTCGTCGGCGGACATCTTGAGCCTGCTCCCCCGCTCGCTCAGGACGATGTGGGCGAAGCCCTGCTTGAGCTGGTCGGTGACCCCGACGAAGTAGCGGCGTCCCCCGCCGTTCAGCTTGGAGGGCCCGGTGGGCATGATCTGCTCCCCCGGCGGGTTGGGGATGAACAGTCCCGGGAAGAAGAGGATCACGCCGACGTTGCCGATGAAGGAGCTGGGCTTGGCGTAGATGTGGGAGGCGCCCATGCCCATCATGTAGCCGCCGCTGGCCACGATGTCGTTCATGACCACGACCACGGGCTTCTTCTCCCTCAGCTTGCGGGTCTGGAGGTAGAGCTGCTCCGAGGCTGCGGCGCCGCCGCCGGGAGAGTTGAGCCGGATGACCACCGCCTTGATGTTGGGGTCGCGGCGCGCGTAGTCGAGGAACTCGCCGATGACGTAGGCGGAGTCGTCGGTGATGATGGTGAAGGGGATGTCGATGACGCCGATCCTGGGCTTGCCGGGCCAGACGTAGAGGAATACCAACGCCCCTACAGCCACCCCAAGAACCACCAGGAGCAGGGTCCCAACGTACCGGTTGACTATCGCCCGGCCCACCGCAGAAAACATGCTCACCCAATCACCCGGCTTCTACAAAACCCGCGCATCATACGTCTACCCCTCTGCTACTGTCAACTTTGTGGGGGTCAAATGATCCGCACAAGGATGATTGCAATACGCCAGTAAAATCGATTTGGATTGCCCGGCGTGGACTAGCCCCCTGAACCCCAGTGCCTAAGCTGCTTCTCCCAGCATTCACGAAAACGGAACATTTACCGGGGTAGCCCGCTACTGCGCCGTGTAGCCTCCGTCAATCACCAATTCGCTTCCTGTCATAAATGACGATTCATCCGATGCCAGGAACAACACACCGTTAGCAATGTCGTCGACAGTGCCTATGCGGCCCAGAGGCGTAGCGGCTATACGCATCTCCCTCATTCCCGGTTCCGACATCATCCGGGATGTCATTGCGGTGTCGATATAACCGGGGTGGACTGAGTTGCAGCGGATACCGTCGAGAGCGTACTGCACTGCGGTTGACTTGGTTAGGAGTCGGACTGCCCCCTTGGAGCTGGCGTAGGCTGAACCTGCGCCGGAACCGGGCCCGAGTCCCACCATTCCGGCAATGGACGAGATGTTGATGATGGAACCGCTCCCGTTGGCGAGCATTGCTGGAAGCGCAGCGCGGGTACCCAGAAAGACGCCCTTGCCATTTACGTCCATGATCTGGTCCCATACCTCTTCCGGCGCGTCATGTATGCGGGGAGCCTGGACACCGCCGATGTTGGTGCTGCCTATACCTGCGTTGTTGACCAGGATGTCCAACTTGCCGTAGTGCGTGACCGCCTCGTTGACCGCGCTGGTCCACTGCTCAGCGTCAGTCACGTCCAGATGAACAAAGGTTATATGACCCCCCAATTCCCGGATTTCCGCTTCCAGCTTCATCCCCTCATCGTCAAGAATGTCTCCGATAACCACGGCTGCGCCTTCCTGCACGAACAGCCTGGCCTCGGCTGCACCCTGCCCTCGGGCGCCGCCGCTGATTAGGGCAACCTTTCCTTCCAGGCGCATGATGGGCCTCCTTATGGTGTCAAACTCGAATAAACTGGCCCGTGCGACAAGAACGGGCCAGGGCGGCTATTCTCGCTCTGCGGCAATTTGGCCGCAGTATCAGAGTGACTTAAACCGGTCGCGGGACCATGGGTCAGAACATCCCTTCCGGCTCCAACCCCAGGAAATACTGTCCGGCGGTTTCGTAATGGGCCATCCGGCCCTGGGCATGCTGGGTTATGACGTGGATGTCCTGGAATCGCCGCTGTATTGGGTTGGAAGCGAATATCGCACTGGAACCGCACAGGTTGTAGCAGATGTCCACAACCTCGGCGGACATGCGTATCGCATGGGTCGTTGACAACCTCAGCCGGATCCGCTCACCGTTTTCGAGGGAGTGATTCTTGCGGGCCCTCTCCCACACCGCCGACGCGCTATCCCGGAGAAACGACCGCGCGGAATGCAAGATTGCCTCGGCCTGGCCGATCATCCGGTGGGTCGTGGCCATGTCCTGGAGCAGGTTACGGCTGCGCCCTGGTGTCTTCCGCCCGGCCAGGTTGATGGTTGTCTCCAGGCTGCCCTGCGCAACGCCCAGGGCAACCGTGGAGAACCCCGTGGCGAAGAGCAGGGAGCGGGGTATCAGGTACAGAGGGCCGTCGTGCCAGGACGGGTCAGCCTGCGAGTATGTCCTGTAGGCCGGGATGAAGAGGTCATCGACCTCGAAACTGAAACTGCCAGTACCCCGCAGCCCGCTTGCCTGCCAGGTGTCCACCATCTTGACGTCCTGCCGTGGAATGAGCATAAGGCGAGCAGTGTCCAGGTTCCGGGCCGCATTGGGAGATGGGGCTGGGTTTTCGAGAGGAGCAAGGGCCGCCACCCAGGTAGCGTGGTCTATGCCGCTGCTGAAGTCCCAACGCCCGCTGAGACGGTAACCGCCCTCCACCGGCACGGCACGGGCAGAAGAGGAAGGCGGGCCGTTGGTGACCACGGCCTCCGGGTTGTCCCAGACTTCGTGGGCGGCCGTTTTGTCCATGATGGAGGAAGCGGTGGAGAAAACATTGTTCTGGTTGATGCACCACGCGGTGCTGGCGTCCACCGTCGCAAAAACGCGGAGGATTCGCAGGAAGTCGGGATGGGCGAGTTCGGCGCCGCCCAACTCCCGTGGCACAAGGAGTCGGAACAGGCCCATTTGGGCCATTTCCCTAGCGAGGTCCACCGGCAACTGCCGGTCGGCATCGATACGGTCCGCCGCGGCCTCGACCCGAGGGCGCAGCTCATTAGCGATTTCCAGGTAGTGCTCAATGCTGTGGTCTTTGGTGTCGGTCCGTGTTTTCTGCATCAATTCAGTCCGGCCCCGCTTACGCTCTCGACGCCTGCAAGTTGCTCATGTTGGCGAGTTCGGGAGTGTTCGCCACACTGGAGTCCCATTCCCGTGCAACGGTGTCGAAGCTGCTGTTGGCCTCGGCGTCCTGCCCCTGTGATGCCTGCACCCGGCCCATCCAGAAGGTGTCGCGGACAGAGTCTCGCCGCCCCAGCCGCTCGTTCAGCATCGCCTCGGCCTTCTCCCATTGCTCGGCGCGAATGAACGCCTCCAGTACCGTGTCCTCGAACACCTCTCGCTGGGCGTGGCTGCCGCCGATGCGCACCAGTTGGGGAAACACTGGCTCGAACAGCCGGACCGACTCCGCGTAGTTCTTCCTAGCGAACGCCTCTATGCCCTGAGCCAGTGGCAGTACCATGTCCTTGACGAACACGTCGCCCTCGTCCGCTGCCCTCCGCAGGCGGGCTATCATCTGCTCCATTAACTCATACTCGCCGCTCCCCGCGAATGCCAAGGCTGCGTGGGCGTCCCGGAACGCCGCTCCGGGACGTTGCGCAGCAGGGGCGGCCAAAACCACCACCTCGTCCCAGGGCTTGTCGGGGGGCATCCCGCCGTAGATTTGCATCCGCCACATAAGGGACGCGCTGTCGTTCAGTGTGGACATGGCCTTCGAGACCACTGAAGGGCGGATGAAGTTCTCGTAACGGTCCAGGGTTTCCTGGTACTTCCCCAGGGCCAACTCAAACAGCGCAAGGTGCCAGGACAGATGCACGTAGGAGGATGCCGGGGAGTCGAAACCCCTGAGCCAGCCGCCAAGGAAGTCTTCCCCGGCGACGGCGTCCCCTCGCTCGAAGTGAACGTGGGTCATGGAATGACTGGCCACGGCGTTGGTCGGATTCATGTCCAGGGAGGTCTGGGCGTATTCCCAGGCATCGTCCAGGAAACCCGTCTCGTGATGGGCAAAGGCGTACTCGGCCAGAAAGGCCCAGTCGTCCATGCAATGGGGTGCAACGCTCTGGAGCAGGGCCAGGTACTCGGGCGGGAAGTTGGGAGCGCCCGCGCCGCTGCATCCGAGCATATAGAGACGGTGGGCGAGGCGCATCAGCAGCCCGTCACGAGGGAACTCGCCCAGGTGTTCCTTGATGAGGGCGATGGAGTCCCTGCCTTTGCCGTTGATCCAGTGGGCGACGGCCTGGATCTGCTGCCGTTCTCTCTTGGTAATGCCGTCGCTCAGGCCTAGGGCGTGCTGAATGCCCTTCTTCGCATCGTCAGGCCGTGCCTTCTGCATGTCGAAGTAGGCGAGGCAGGCGTGGGCGAAGGCAAACCCTTCGTCAAGGTCAATCGCCTCCTGGAACTTCAACTCCGGACCGTGGTTCTGGGAAAGGAGCCTGTCGACCCCTTCCTGCACCGCCTCAACAGCGGCTACGGAACCGGTGGTCAACGTCATTCCGAACCTGTCTTCGGTCTTGCTCGGCATCTGAATAACCCCCTTTGGTCGACTTTCTGGCCGACGAGCCTAACTGGCTGACGACAGTTCCGTGAAGACCTGATGCCATGTTTCCGGGTCTCCCTTGCCCATGCCGTTCCTGTGGGTGATTATACCGTTGTCGTCGAAGGCTATCTTGGTCGATTGGATGGTCACCTTCAGTGCCTCGAGGATTCCGCTCCTTGGTACTGCAACCGGGAAGGTATAGCCACGCTCCTTGCCGAACTTCTCAAACAGCGCCACGTCGTTTCCCGGAAACATACCTATGGCATAAAAGTCCACGTCGTTTTCGTATTGGGGGTAGATGTCCTTGAGCAGCTGCAACTCAGCCGTGCATACCGGTCAAGTGGTTGCCCAGAAGAAGAGGAATGTGGGCTGGGATGCCTCCAACAAGTCGGTGGAAGTAACGACCGAGCCATCCGCCAGGCCCAGGGCAAAGGGTGGTACATGCTTCCCCACCTCTACGCCGATGTTCTCCCCGGTGACCGGTATGGCGTGTATCTCTGATTCCGAACGCTGCCACTCTGTGCCGGAGGTTTGCGGGGCTGGCGTGGACTTGGAGACAGACGGGAGACTGAACAGCCCGCAACCGAGGGCGACGAGCATTATCACCGTTACCAATACCATGGGTAGCGGTTGGACCATCCCACCAAGAGTCCGGACAATGATCATGCGGTTACTTCTTCGAGACTTCCACATCAGCTTGCCGTTCACTCCCACCCGCTGCCATTCTAATCTATGCTCCTTCCGGCGGGAATGCCTGTTCCGCTTCTCCGATGGCCTTGTCCAGAATGTCAATGGTCTCGTTCACCAACTCCCTGGTGAAGGTCAGCGGAGGCGACAGGGTGATGGACTCACCGGCCCGGGTGGCCAGGCCGTAGCTGCGTATCTTCTCAGTCAGGAACTTGGCAAATTCTCCCTGCGGGCCACCAGGGTACGGCTCCTTGGTCCTCCGGTCCTTCACCAGCTCGATGTTCATCAGCAGGCCAAGTCCACCGCCGACGTACCCAACCGATGGATGATTCTCCTGGAGCACCGCCATAGCCTGCTCATAGAGGTAGCGGCCCATTGCATCGGAGTTCTCGACCAAGTTCTCCTGTTCCATTATCTCCAGGTTCTTCAGCGCTGCCGCCATCACGGCAGGATGGCCTCCATAGGTGACGCCATGCTGGAACGCGCCGCTGGGCCCCTCGGTGTTGTCGAAGGTCTCGGCGATCTGCTTGCTGGCCATGACGCCGCCCACAGGAAGTTCGCCTCCGGTCAGCGCCTTGGCAACGGTCATAATGTCCGGGTTGACGCCAAACCTTTCCATCCCGAACCAGGTTCCCAGCCTGCCAAAGCCACAGATAATCTCATCGGCTATGAGGACCACGTTGTGCCGGTCGCAGATTTCCCGGACCTCCGGCCAGTACTCGTCCGCCGGAATCTGGGAACCGTTGGGAATCGGTGTGGCGATGAAGGCCGCCACTGTGTCCGGCCCCTCGCCCTTGATCATGTTCTCCAGAGCCCTGGGACTCTGCATACAGCAGTCGCTGTTGGTACGGTCCTGGAACCCCCAGGGACAACGATAGCAGTAGGGCGGGTCAACCTGGAACGTGCCCGAGGGTAGCATCGAGTCGAATATGCCCGACCCGCGCCTGCCCCCTGTGCCCACACTCATCGGCCCGGGGGTCGAACCGTGGTACTGGCCCCGGCGGGAGATGAACTTAGTCTTCTGGGTATGTCCGGAGATGAACTGGTATTGGCGGGCCAATTTCAGGGCAATCTCCACGGCTTCCGACCCACCGCCGCAGAAGAAAGTCCGCGTCAAGTCTCCCGGCGCAAGGTCCGCCAGCTTCTTGGAGAGCAAGATCCCCGGAACGCTGCTATAGGCCCCGGAATTCGTGTAAGCCAGGGTGGCCATCTGTTCTGCGACAGCCTGGGCCACCTCGGGGCGGTTGTGTCCGATGTTTTTGAGGAATAGGCCGGCCATCGCGTCGATGTATCTGTTTCCCTCGATATCGTACACGTGGCAGCCGTCGCCCCGGACCATGATGTTGTACCCACCCGGTGCTACCAGGTCGGCCATCTGATGGTTCTGCGTCCAGAAATGGTCAAGTCCCCATTGGACTAGCTGGTCAATCTCCTCCCTGGAGTAGTCATTCTTGATCCACCATGCGTTCAGTTCGGGGTTCGGGCTAACCATCGGGACTCCTTTCCGGGAATGGATGCGCACAGAGCAGCCGGACGAACCTGCTGCCAATCAGGCCAAATGCTACGGGGGAATGTTACGGCGGCGGGCGCAGAATGTCCACACCACAATGGAAAAACCCCCGGAGCGTCTCCGGGGGCCTTGTTATGTATCCAGATGTTGGTAGCGGGGGTTGGACTCGAACCAACGACCTTCGGGTTATGAGCCCGACGAGCTGCCACTGCTCCACCCCGCGCCGTAGTTGCCCTTGGCGTCCGCATCGATGCGGGGCTGGCCTCGGGCCAAAGAACAGGAAGCGGAAAGTAATATAAGTTTGAAGCTCCTGGCGTGGGTCAAGTCGCTCGACCGGTTAGTACCGGTATGCTGAAGCTGTTGCCAGCCTTACACATCCGGCCTATCAAGCAGATAGTCTCTCTGCGGTCTTACCCCCGAACTGAATCGGGGAGGGAGGCCTCATCTTGGGGGATGCTTCGCGCTTAGATGCCTTCAGCGCTTATCACTGCCAGACGTGGCTACCCAGCGCTGCTCCTGGCGGAACAACTGGAACACCATAGGTCTGTCCCTCCCGGTCCTCTCGTACTAGGGAGAGGTTCCCTCAAGCCTCCTGCGCCCACGGCGGATAGAGACCGAACTGTCTCACGACGTTCTGAACCCAACTCACGTACCCCTTTAACCGGCGAACAGCCGGACCCTTGGGACCGCCTTCAGCCCCAGGATGGGACGAGCCGACATCGAGGTGCCAAACCTCGCCGTCGATGTGAACTCTTGGGCGAGATAAGCCTGTTATCCCCGGGGTAGCTTTTATCCGATAAGCCACGGCCCTTCCACACGGTGCCGTAGGATCACTTTGCCCGACTTTCGTCCCTGCTCGACTTGTAGGTCTTGCAGTCAAGCCCCCTTATGCCAATGCGTTCTGTGGACGATTTCCATCCGTCCTGAGGGGACCTTTGGGCGCCTCCGTTACCTTTTAGGAGGCAACCGCCCCAGTTAAACTGCCCACCAGGCACTGTTCCCCAGTTTTGCTGAGGTTAGAACCAAAAACAGCCAAGGGTGGTATTTCAACGACGGCTCCTCCCCGACTGGCGTCGGGGTCTCATAGCCTCCCACCTATCCTACACATGACAGCTCCCAGCCCAATACCAGGCTACAGTAAAGCTCCACGGGGTCTTTTTGTCCTGCCGCGGGTCGCCCGCGTCTTCACGGGCACCGCAATTTCACCGAGCCCTCCGTCGAGACAATGGCCAAGTCGTTCAACCATTCATGCGGGTCGGAACTTACCCGACAAGGGACTTCGCTACCTTAGGACCGTTAGAGTTACGGCCGCCGTTCACCGGGGCTTCAGTTCGCGGCTTGCACCACTCCCCTTAACCTTCCGGCACTGGGCAGGCGTCAGCCTGTATACGTAGGGTTTCCCCTTAGCACAGACCTGTGTTTTTGTTAAACAGTCGCCCGGCCTTCTTCTCTGCGCCCCCAGAAAGCTCCGTCAGCTAGTGACTTCACCCCCCGGGGGGCCCTTTCTCCCAAAGTTACAGGGCTCTTTTGTCTAGTTCCTTAACGGAGGTTAGCTCGAACGCCTTGGGACTTTTATCCCAGCCCACCAGTGGCGGTTTGCGGTACGGTCGCCTGTGTTTCTCCAAACGAAGCTTTTCTAGTCGGCATGGGGTCAACAGAGTTTCGTATCCCGAAGGATCAATTCCCTCAACCCTCAGCTTTGAACGCCAGGGTGGATTTGCCTGCCCCGGCATAGCCTACGGAGGAGGACGCACCATGTCCAATAGGCGCGCTCTGCCTACCCTTCCGCACCCCTCCGAGTATCAACAAAACATAGGCGGTGCAGGAATATTAACCTGCTGTCCATCGCCTTCGGCGCTTGCCTACGGCTTAGGACCGACTAACCCTACGCCGATAAACGTTGCGTAGGAAACCTTGGGCTTGCGGCGTCAGGGATTTTCACCCTAATTTACGCTACTCATTCCGGGATTCTCACTTCCCCGCGCTCCACTCCGACTCACATCGGGGCTTCGTCGCCCGAGGAACGCTCCCCTACCATACCCAGGCGGTAGCCAGAGATTCCGGTCCCTTTCCCGCCGGCATCGCCGCACGGATTGTCACCGAAGTGACGCCCCGGTTGGGTCCGCCATTGGGAGCAGAACTTTTCCCTCTGCACCTGAACATCCACGGCTTCGGCGGCAGGCTTGAGCCCCGTTACATTTTCAGCGCAAGACCCCTCGACCAGTGAGCTGTTACGCACTCTTTAAAGGGTGGCTGCTTCTAAGCCAACCTCCTGGTTGTCTGGGGAACCTCACTTCCTTTCCCACTTAGCCTGCGCTTGGGGGCCTTAGCCGGTGGTCTGGGCTGTTTCCCTTTTGACTGACGCACTTATCTGTGCCAGTCTCACTCCCGGGTATCGGATAAACGGCATTGGTGGTTTGATTGGGTTTGGTAAGCTCACGCCCCCTAGCCCATTCAGTGCCCTACCTCCGTCCACCTGTGCCCGAGGCTGCACCTAAATGCATTTCGGGGAGAACTAGCTATTTCCGGGTTCGGTTGGCATTTCACCTCTACCCACAGCTCATCCCAAGCTTTTGTACCAGCCACGAGTTCGGTCCTCCAGTTCGTGTTAGCGAACCTTCAACCTGGCCATGGGTAGCTCACCCGGTTTCGAGTCTACTGTGTGGAACTAAGCGCCCTATTCAGACTCGCTTTCGCTACGGCTCCGGGACTCCAGTCCCTTAACCTTGCTCCACAGAGTAAGTCCCCGGATCATTCTTCAATAGGCACGCCGCCATCCCGATAAATCGGGACTACGACCTTCTGTAAGCTTACGGTTTCAGATCTATTTCACTCCCCGCTAGGGGTTCTTTTCACCTTTCCCTCACGGTACTGGTACGCTATCGGTGACCAAGGGTATTTAGCCTTGGAGGGTGGTCCCCCCAGCTTCCCACAAGGTTTCCCGTGCCCCGTGGTACTCAGGGTATTCGCCAGGAGTCTCGTCCCTTTCGCCTACGGGGCTTTCACCCTCTATGGCGGTCCATCCCAGGTTCCTTCAGCTAGAGACGAGATTTGTAACTCCTTCGGGTCTGGCGAGGCGACCCCAGGCGCTCCCTACAACGCCGGTACGACATAGGCCCTCACGCCACTAAGTCGCACCGGTTTGGGCTGATCCCCGTTCGTTCGCCACTACTCAGGGAATCTCGGTTGATTTCTTTTCCTCGGGGTACTTAGATGTTTCAGTTCCCCCACTTACCCCCCGCCGGAGCGGGTTTACCGGCTCAACACCGGTAAGGGTTACCCCATTCGGGTATCCCCGACTATGCCTGCTAGACGGCTCATCGAGGCTTAACGCAGCCTTGCCGCGCCCTTCTTCGGCCCTTGGTCCCAAGGCATCCACCGTAAGCCCTTACCTACTTGACCCACGCTAGGAACTTCAAACTTCTTCGCGTGTGTTTCTTCGCGCGTCCGCCCTCTGCATTGACGGCGTAATCGCCAACACAGCTGCTGACGCACGTTTGCAGGACTTTCCAGCTTCCTATTCTTTTTTTAAGGTGCTACAAGAAGAAACGGCGGCTGGGATATTCCCCGAACCGCCGTTCAGGTCGTCCCTGCCAATTACGTCTATGTCACGATGTTCGCGTCATATGTCGGACGTGGTTGCTCCTCGCGGACTGCGATTATATCCAGCCATGGAAGGGGAGTCAAGGGGTTAGATGCGAGATTCCTGGTTTTGGTGGAAATCCGGTTGCCGCACCTGGTAGTGTCGCTCATCTTCAAGCCTTGCGCCACGGCTCCCATGTGATCAGCATTTCCTTCATTGGCTCCCGCCAGGTCGGGATGTAGCCGCTGGGTACGCGCCGGAAGAATTCATCGAACCGGGCCTCGATGATTCTTCCGGCGCGCTGACGGTCCGACGGGCCGATTTCTTCCACTGCCACCTGCACTGCCGCTTCCCTGGTGCGGGGCAACTCGCCGTCCCACCACGGCGGCTCCGTGAGGACGCGAACGTCCGGCAAAATGCCCATCTCCCATAACACCGCCACTAGGTCGGCGTGGCCGGGGGCCGGGGCCCGGTCTTCTCCATATACCAGCCTGAAGATGGCGGCATTGCGATGCGGAGGAGGCACGCTCCATACAGTTATGATGACCCTGCGGCTGGCTGCGGCCTCCATTTTTCTCACGAACTGCACGATGTCTCGAACGAAATATGTTACGTCGGCGCTGAACACCACGTCGCCCTTGACCCCTTGGACCTCCAGCCAGTCCTCCAGGACCAATTCCGCGTTGCCTATGCCGGCGCCTGCGGCGGAGGCGGTAAACTCGGCGGCCATTCCGGGCGACCGGTCTACGTTTACCACCTTGCGGCAACGCAGAGCCACGGGCAACCCCACCCTGCCCGCGCCGCCCCCAGCTTCCACAAATACGTCCTGCGGTTGGATGTATTGAGCGACGGCTTCCAGGTTCGCGGGCAGTTGGCGGTGCGGGTCGAGGCGGAACAAGCGGGCCAGGTCCCCGGTCCAGACATCTCCCCGGGGCTGGCTTCCGAACAAACGGGCTTTTTGCTCTTCAACGCTGTCAATAAGTGCGGCGTACCTCTCTGCCGCACTCGTACAGGGCATGGTATCCTACCGGCCCTTGAATTCGGGCCTGCGCTTCTCCAAGAACGCTTGTACAGCCTCGCGGTGGTCGTCGGTTTTCCGCGCCTGCTCCTGGGCCACGTGGGCTATCTGCAGGCTCTCCTGCAACCCGCCCTCCAGGCTCTTGTGGACCAGGTACTTGATGAGCGACAGCGACTGGGTCGGCCCCTGGGCCAGCCGCGTGGCCAACTCCAGCCCCGCTTCCATAATGTCGTCATCGGGGACCACCTTGCTTACCAGGCCCATCCGGTAAGCTTCGTTACCGTCCACGCTGTCACCGGTGTACTGGAGCATCAGCGTGTTGCTCAGCCCGATGAGCCGGGGCAACTGCCAGCAACTGCCGTCGCCGGGGATCAGGCCCATGCGCACGAAAGCCTCGGAGAAACGGGCCTTTTCGGCGGCGATACGAATGTCGCAGGCCAGGGCAACGCCCATTCCCACTCCATAAGCGTGGCCGTTGACCGCCGCGATTGAGGGCTTTTGCAGCTCGTGGAGGCGGAGGGGCAGGAAAGCAGCCCCTTCTTCCGACGTGCGGTGCTTGGCATACCGGGTCTCCATCTTGCCCCAGGGCAGCGGCTCCGGCTCCCCCTGCGCCTGGGCCTGTTGGTCCCGTTCCTCGATGCGGCGGTTGAAACCGCGGACGTTTGCCCCGGAGCAGAATGAAGGCTCGGTGCCCGTCAGCAATAGCACCCGCTGGTCCGGGTCGGCCTCGAACTTATCCAGAGCCTCGTTCATCTCCCGGGACATATCAACACCCAGGGAATTCCTGGTCGGAGGATCGTGCATGGTTACAATAAGAACGTTGTCGCGGGTCTCGGTCTTGATGAATTCGTACTCCATTGTTCTCCTCATACGGTGTCCCATCACAGACCCCGGAACCCCGTTCCACCCGGCCATGTTCCAGACCGCTGATTGGGACTGTTGGGAGCTATGCCCGGTATGTATAATTGCAGCATTATATCCGTATACGAATTGGAAGGTAAGTGACGGAGCGGCCCATCGAACGATGGGCAAGGAGCTGCGGACGCGCCAGACGGGAGGAGTTCGGACATGCAGTCAGGAACGATCGTTAATCTTCACATCGCCAGGGTCAAGGGAACGCCCTCGGACCCGGTTTCGGACGCGACGGCCCTTTCCGGCAAGGGGCTGGAGGGGGACAGGAGCTGCAACGAGAACAACATGCGGCAGGTGCTGGTGATGGACAAGGAGACCCTGGACGAGTTCGGACTGGCCCCGGGCCAGATCAAGGAGAACATCACCACCACGGGCCTGGACCTGTCGCAGGTCGAGCCAGGGCAGGTGTTCTTCGTCGGCGACGTGACCCTGGAGGCGGTCGGCGAGTGCGAGCCGTGCGGCAAGATGGACGCCATCCGCCAAGGCCTGCGGGAGGAGATCAACCACCGCAGGGGGCAACTGGCGGTGGTGCTCAACGGCGGCGGCATCAAGGTGGGAGACACCATCCGCATCGAGCCCTAGTGCCATTCAGGAACCAGCGAGGTAACGTCAAACGGCAAGAAGATCCCGCCTGGAGGAATCGGCTTGAGGTGTTACACCTTCGAGGTCGAAATAGAACAAGACGAGGACGGACGCTGGGGCGCGGCGATTCCCGCGCTGCCCGGCTGCGCCACCTGGGGGTACTCCGAACAAGAAGCCCTGGAAACCCTGCGGGAAGCCGCACAGGCGTATATAGAAGATGTCGTTGAGGCGGGTGACGAAATCCCGGCTGGTGAGCCAGGCAGAATGGAAGCGCCGGCGGTTTCCGTTTTCGTGTGAGCGATCCGGGACGGCTGGTCCATCTTCTCCGAAACACACCAGTACGGGAATTGCAGAGTGCCTTGACCAGAGATGGATTTCTTCTGCGGAGAACCACCAGGACCGGAAGCCATATCTACCGTCACCCAGATGGAAGAAGAGTTGTGATCCACTATCACCGGGGGAGCGACACCCTGGTTAGAAAGACACTTCAAGAAGTCCTCCGGGGAACCCGATGGACTGAGGACGATGTGCGCCGGCTGGATCTGATATAGAGCCAGATTCTACGCTAGTGTGATTTTAGGGGCGCTGAGACGAAGTGGGTCTCAGCGCCCTGTTAGTTTCCCCGGACATGCTAGTGTCCGTGAAGGCTTCCGCTTAGGAGACGAGGGTGCGCTGGATGGCCTCGGAGACGTTTTGGACCTGGGTTATGTCGGACCAGGTGTCGACCGTTTCGGCTATGCGCTCACGGCCTAGGGCCAGGGCCGCGTTGACCTCGAACTTGGCCTTGATGTTGTCAAAGCCCCACGGGTTCTGCTGGCTGCCCAGGATGTTCTGCCGGGTGGTGGAGTGCTCGAGGACGCGGCCGTCCTTGAGGGTGATCTTGACCGGGATGCCCTGGTCGAAGTCCACCGACAGCTCCTCCGCCTTGGAGACCACGCGCTGGTTGACCTTCTGCATGGTCTCCTTCATGGCCGTTTCCCGAACCTTCTCGTCGGTGAAGGTGTCGATGCCCATCTCGCCGTCGACGAGGGCCGCAGCCACGGCGTACTGGGAACTGAACTTACCCTGGAGGCCGGTGTCCGGCTCGCCGTACATCATGACGATGGACAGGTAGGGCTGGGCGACCTCGGCGCTGACCACGTCATCGTAGGTGAAGTCGTGCTCGCGCATGAGGCTGAAGAGGCTGTCGAGCATGGAGTGGTTGCCGCCGCAGCAAGGGTACTTCTTGATCATCAGGGCGTCCTGGACGCGGAAGGGCTTGCCCAGGTTGTCGCTCATGTCCTCGAGGTCGTAGATGCCGGGGCCGAGGACGGTGCGGGCGAACCCCAGGGGATGCTCGATGATGTTCTCGCCGGAGGTCAGACCCCGCTGGGCCAACTGGGCGGCGGTGATGCCGTCGCGGCAGACCAGCCCGGCGTGCAGCGGCTTGGTCATGGTGCCGAAGTTGTGAATCAGGCCACCGGCCATTGACCCGGCCATGCCAAGGGCCATGGTGGTCTGGTGTTCGTCCAGGCCGAGCAACTTGGCGCAGGCGGCAGTGCAGGCTATGTGGCCTATGACCGCGGTGGCGTGGAAGCCCTTTTCCATCTGGTTGTACTTGGTGTAGTGCTGCAATGCCAAGCCGACCTCGCAGCCGACGACATAGGCTTCCAGCAGGTCGCGGCCAGTCGCGCCGGTCTTCTCGCCCAGGGCCATGAGGGCGGGGAAGATGGCCACGGTGGGGTGGCCGAAGCCGCCGAAGTCGTCGTAGTCCAGGGCGTGGCCCATAGTGCCGTTGGCGAGGGCGGCCTGGGACGAGGTGCTGCGCTGGCCGGACGCCAGGACGGTGGCCTCGTCCATGCCTCCCTGGTCGGCCACGTACTGCTGGATGATGTCGGCAACCGGCTGGGTGGAACCGGCGAGGATGACGCCCAGCAGGTCGAAGCATGACTCGTTGGCCACACGGATGGCGTCGGGCGGGATGTCCTCGTAGTCGGTGCTGACTATCCAGTTAGCGATCTTCTCGGTAGCGCCCATAAGCTTGCCTCCCTATATTCCGATTTAATGCCCCTTGAGGCTGTGGTCAGAATACTACACGGTGGCCCATTCCTTCCAGAGACGCCCTTCAACATCTGGATTATCAAGGGACCGGGGTCTCCCTCCCTCATCTCATTGCTCCGTTTCAAGGAGCCAGGGTCCGCTACCAATGTTCCCAGCCTGGTTGCCGGGGTCCCCCTTCCCCTCTCCTACTTCCCCGTCCTGTTGCTAGATTATCAAGGGACCGGGGTCCACTTCCGATGTTCCCAGCCGGGCTACCGGGGTCCCCTTTCCCCTCTCCTACTTCCCCGTCCTGTTGCTAGATTATCAAGGGACCGGGGTCCACTTCCGATGTTCCCAGCCGGGCTACCGGGGTCCCCTTTCCCCTCTCCTACTTCCCCATCCTGTTGCTGCTGGGGGTCGGAACCTAAGCTTCTGCGGTGGCCCATTCCCGCCAGGGACGCTCCTCAACCTCCTGATTATCAAGGGAGCGGGATCCACTTCCCACGTTCCCAGCCCGGCTGCCGGCGTCCCCCTTCCCCTCTCCTACTTCCCCATCCTATTGCTCGGCAAGAAGGTCCGACTTCCTGGGCATGTGCCGGTTGATCCGCTCCCAGTCATAAGGAAGTAGGGCAAGCAGGATGTCCCTGGGCTCGGGGATGGCGTCCTTGTCCTGGAACCGGTCCACGCATTTGTGGAGGGCAATGAATGTGCGAAGGCGGAAGCCGGCCTTGACTATCTTTTTGATGAATGAATGGGTCTCGGGCTGGGGTTTTTGCTCGTCGCGGGCTTTCTCGCATTCGAGGATGTAGTCCTCAGCCAGTTGGCGCAGCTTGATGAAGGCGAGTTGGGGGGCGTATTTGCGCTGGAGGGCACGGACGCGGGCCTGGAGGGACCTGATTTCGCTTCTCATTTTCCGGTGTCAGCTCCTTTGAGATTTATTCCCGTGGGGGAGAGTGACTGGAGGGGAAAAATTTCAGTTTCCCCTCCATTTCCGCTCATTTCCGCTCACTTTTACGAATTCCGTCGCATCGGGCGGCCCTTGGGTAAGGGTGCGGGACGGTCCATGGGATATCCCCGGGCATCGAGAACGCTGCTCCATGACCGCTACAGGACCGACCTGCGCGCATTGGGCCGGTTCCCCGAGTGGCGGGTTGGATTTCGTTCCCGGTCAGGGCGGTGGTCCGACCCTGAGTCATACAAGATATGATACGGAAGTGGGTCGGGGTTGCGAAAGGAGGAAGTGTCAGTAAAGTGGGGTGGCCAAGTGTTCGGGACTTCTTTAATCTACGGTACCAGTCCGAAAAAACGGCGAGGCGGGGCAACCTTCTGTCCCAGGAAGTCTTCCAACAGGTCGCGCTTCATGGCAATTTGGTCGGAAACGCTGGCGGTGTCGTCAAGTATCCAGTCGGGGATGTCGGCCCTGGTCCGACTTGCGGTAATCGACTCAACGCCGACAATTACCAGATTGCCGGATATTGCCCAACTACCTATGGCAGGACGTCGCTCCTTGCTGAACTTGTCCCGGTGCAAGAGGTTCTCCAACACCAGTCGGGGTCTATCGAAAGCGCGGTTCTGATACTCGTCCAACGTCATGGGAGAGCACCAGTCCGGGACTCTCGAATTTTCAGGAAGATTCCGTTCAATTGTCCGGCACAGGACTGTCGAAGACAGTTCAAGGACGTCCAGCCCCTCTTGTTTGTATCCCGCGATTGTGTCCAGTTCGTTTAGAACCTGGGCAAGGTATTCCCGGTATAAACCGGTGCTCAGGCGGTCGCGTATGGCTGACACCGACCGTTGGAGCCTGCGGCGAGATGACGGGTCGTCACCGGGCAATGAAGTACGGGTGTAGATCATCAGACACCGCTTGATGATCTCGGCGGGGAAATTGCGCGCCTCCGCATTCATTGATATGGCAAAACAGGGATACTCGGCGTCGTGGACCGTCTCGTCCTTGATTATCTCCGGTGCGTGACGATTGAAACGGTCCCTGGTCACGTCATCGAAGACTATTGGGAAACGGAGGAAGTTCTGCTGCAGTCCGCGCAAGCTGCTGCGGGTGAACGCCTGGGTATCCACAATCTTGGGATGGCCGAACATCGAGACAAGCAAGGTCTCGATGAGGCTGCTCTTGCCGCAGTTGCTCTGGCCGTATAGTACTGCGAACATGGGCTGGTCAAAACTGAAGCGGCCTTGTCGCAACGCGGCGTTCCGGAGGTCGCACATCAGCGGCGCGAAGTAGAACCAGCACATGAACGTGAAGTAGTCCCGTTGGAGCCTTGGAACATCCCCGACAAAACCGTTTTCGTAGTTGCCAAAGAACTCCAGAAGGGCTGCTACGTCACTGCGGACTTCGTCAGGACTGGTGTCGAGGCTGATGTCTGTACCCGACAGGTTGAAGTGGTCACCGTTGCGGGTCAGGTATGTCTTCGGGGCTTCATCGCCTTTTCTGGCGATGGCGGTCCGAACAATCTCCCGCACTACCCGAGGCAATATCTTGACGTTCCCGTTGCGGTCTGGGCGGATGTCGGCCAACGCCTGTCGGCGCACCGGACGGATTCGTTCGATGGTCTGTAACACCTGCGGGATGCTGAACTCCACGGTGCTATCAGGCTCGGCAGGTACGTAGATGGTTACACCATCCGCACCGGATTCCGCGTCTTTCAGCACCGGAGTCTCCTCTAGTGGCAAACTCTCGACGGCAACAGGTTTCTCACGTAGAGGCAAGCTGCTGGTGGCGGTTTCGCGCACGGCGTCATACTGAGCGCAGTAGTGGCGCCATGCCTCTTCGTCGTTGTCGAAGACAATGAGGGTCTCTGCCTGACGCCCCGAGAAGGCTGTCTCAGATAAATTGGCCGAACCGACGATTACCCGCCGCAGGTCCGGCCGTTCGAGCAGGTAGATTTTGGCGTGCGCAATGGCGTCCTTGACCACGTAGAACCTGGCAGTCCCGGCGGCGGCCCGGTCGCAAATGAGGCGGCGGCGCTCCTCGGACATGCCCTTGATGCCAACGAATCCCTTGTTTAGCCTTTCATCCACCACGCTCTGAAAGGACAGTATGGCATCAACTTCACGCGACAATATACCGCCGTGACCGAAAACACATTCAAAGTCCTGGAAGTCGCAATCCCTTAGCAGTCCCAGAATCATTGGGATGCTGGCAGTGTAGGTGAGGGCCCGCATGGAGGCGAAATTGTGGAAAAGGCCAGGGTCGAATCGGTCCACAGATTCGGCACGGGCGTAGACGACCTCCAGCGCATTGCTGCGAGTGCGAGACTCAGGGTCGTCGAATTCAAAACCGGGCTGGGACTGGGTCATTGCCGATCCCTTTCGAGAGCATCATCCTGGAGACAATGCAGCACATCGAGGACGCTGAGAATTCGGGCGAAACTCCCTGATATTGTACTTCAATCCTCGCTGCCAGAAATGGACGGCGGGGGTCGAATATAGCGGGAAGTTGGCCCGCCAGGGGTGAGGTAAGGGTGTCCCTCACCTCCATCTTTCTCCCCAAGGGAGAGGGGAGAATCGAAAGAACCAGGCTAGAACAGGGCTATGGGGTTGACGGGAGAGCCGGTGCCGCCCACCACGCGGAGGGGGTTGACCGTGAGCATGAACTCCCAGCGGTTTTCCTCGGCGCAGACCTGGGCCACGGGCTCCAGCAGGGCGTTGTCCAGCAGGCCGATGCCGTAGGCGAAGATGGAGCCGTGGACGGACCAGGGGAGGTCGTAGCCGTTGGGCTGGTAGTCCATCATGTCCCAGACGAGCAGGCAGCAGTCGGACTCTCGCAGGAACTTGAGGCATGAGGCGTGCAGCCCGGCGCGGTGGCCTTCGGGGTGTGAACCCCACAGCGGGTTGACCCGGTTCCAGGCCTCGCGGCCTCCGTAGACGCAGATGGCGTCGCCGGGGGAGAGGGTGATGCCCTCGGCCTTGGCAACGTCCTCCAGTTCCCAGCCGTGGATGGGCTCCTCGTGGGTCACGAAGTCTGTGCCCCGGTGCCTGGGCACGTCGAGGAGGACGCCGCGGGTGATGATGCCCTCCTTCCAGTGCTCGATGGAACCCCACTCTGCGCCGTCGAAGCTGATTACGTCGTCGGGGTTGCGGCCGTTCCACATGCCGTTGCCGTCCCAGACGTGGCAGAGGGCATCGAGATGGGTGGTGGCCTGGCCGTGGTAGGAGATGCCGTAGAAGTCGGTGGCGGAACCGCCGTTGTTGGGACGGACGCCCCGGCGCATGTAGTGGAGGGCGGGAGTCGGGTTGTTGGCCGCGGGGGTCTTGGGGAATTCCCTACTGAGGGACACCGCGCGACCCTTTACCACCAGCTTCGCGGCGGCGGCGCGCTTTTCGTCGGTGACCATGTTGACCGCGCCGACCTGGTCGTCGTTGCCCCAACGGCCCCAGTTGCTGTCTTCCTTCAGGTATGACAGGACTTCTTCCTTGGTGGGGATTCTTCGCTCCATGCTCTTACTCCTTACTCAGCAGCACTAGGCAGCCTTTTCTCTGAGGCAGGTGAATAGCTGGTCCATCATCATCTTGGCTACGCTACCCATGAGGCGTTGGCCGAAGCGGGCGACGGTGCCGCCTACCTGGGCGTCGCTGTCCACTTCCACCGTGGTCCGCTCTCCCTGATCGACGAGCCTGATGGTGGCCTCGCCGCTGGCGAACCCGGTGGGACCGTTGCCCTCCACCACCAGCCGGTAGGACTGGGGAGGGACCATGTCGAGGATGGATACCCTGGCGTTGTAGTCGCCCCTGACGGGGCCGACGCCCACCGCCAGTGATGCCTGGTACTGGTTTTCGCCCACCGCTTCCAGCCCGGAGCAGCCGGGGATGCAACTTGCCAGCACCGAGGGGTCGGTGAGGGCATCCCAGACCCTCTGGGCGGGTAGGTCGAAGGTGTAGCTGCCGGAGACCTTCATAGTCGTGCTCCCTGTGGGGGCGGCTACCGGCGGTCGGCCAGCAGCAGCAGGTTCATCAGTACCTGGGCGCCGTTGGCGCAGTCCTGGGGGGAGGAATACTCTTCTGGGGAGTGGCTTATGCCATCGACGCTGGGGACGAAAATCATGGCCATGTCGGTGATCGCGGCTATGGCCTGGGCGTCGTGGCCAGCCCCGGAGGGCACGCGCTGCGCGGGAAAGCCGGATAGCCGGGCCGCTTCTTCCACCAACGCCTGCATTCCCGGTGCGACCGGTACTCCCTGGGTGTGGCGCTGGCGGTGAATCTCCACGGATATTCCGTCGTTGGATGCGATGGCGTTGGCGGCGCGGCGCAGTTCGGATTCCGCGTCATCGAGGGCTGAAATCTCCAGGTCGCGGAACTCGACACCGACACGGACGTGGCCAGGGATGACGTTGACGGCGTTGGGGTGGGCGTGGATGGCCCCGGCGGTGGCAACGCGGCAGACCTCGGAGTCGGCGGCGATGCGCTGGACCTCCAGCACGAGGCGGGAGGCGCTGACCAGAGCGTCGCGGCGGGCCGGCATGGGCGTGGTGCCGGCGTGGTTGGACATGCCCTTGAACTCCACCTCGAACATGCCCCTGCCGGTAATGCCGGTGACGACCCCGATGGGGACGCCGGACTGGTATAGCTCCGGCCCCTGCTCGATGTGCAGCTCGAAGTAGGCGGCGAGTTCGCCGGGAGAGCGGGCAGACTCTGCCACGCGGGAGAGGTCTCCGCCGATGTCGGCCATGCGGGTGGCCAGAGTCACGCCCTCGTCATCGACTGCGGACAGGTCCTCGTCCATCAGCTGGCCCGCCATCGCGCGGCTGCCGATGAGCCAGCGGTGGAACCTGGTGCCTTCCTCGTTGGTGAACACCACCACCTCCAGGGGATGGCGGAGGGATTGACCGGCGTCGGCCAGGGACTGGGCGCATTCCACGCCGGCCAGGACGCCAAGCGCGCCGTCGTACTTGCCGCCACTGGGGACGGTGTCGGTGTGGGAGCCGAGGGCAATGGCCGGGAGTCCGGGGACTGAACCTTCCCGCCGCCCGATGATGTTGCCCGCCGGGTCGATGCGAGTCTCAAGCCCGGCGTTGCGCATCAGGTTGATGGTGTAGTCCCGTCCGGCGATGTCCTCGGGGGAGAAGGCGATGCGCTGCATTCCCAGGGGCGAATCGCCGATCTGGCCCAGTTCCTGCAGGGTGCGGTTGAGGCGGTCGGCGTTGATGTTCGGTTGCGTCACGGCGGCATGTCCTGTAGCAGCATTGGGTGTCGTTTGGGCGTCGACATGATACCACGGACGGGCTGGGAAACGGGGAAGTTGGCGGAGGGGCCGACGAAATGGCTGGTTGCTGCGGATGCGGTGGACCCGCAGAGTTAGTCCCGCACCAGGGCGTAGAGGAGTTCGTCGACGATGCGGCCGTCCTTGGTGGCGCTCTTGCGCATCCGGGCCTCAAGGGTGAAGCCGGCTTTTTCCAGGACGCGGGCCGACGCAGGGTTCCACTCGAAGACTATGGCGAACAGACGGACAAAATCGAAGCTGTCGAAGGCGTACTCGGAAAATGCCCGTACGGCCCTGGTCCCGATGCCCTGTCCCCAGAAGGGCTCACCCAGCCAGTAGCCCAGCTCGGCGGACCTGAAGTGGACATCGTCTTGCGGTCTCAGTCCGATGCTGCCGATGGCCTCATCCGCGGATGCAATCGCCAGAAGGGTCAATGGGTCGCTGGCGTTAGACAATTTCACCCAATCTTCGGCGTCCTTTGCGGTGTAGGGGTGAGGGAACCTATCTCCCAGGTTCCTCCAAATAGCCCGGTTGTTGCCGTATTTTACCAGCGCAGCTTCATCCCCCGGTTGCCAGGGGCGCAGCTTCCAGGGGCCTATTGGGATTTCCATGATCGGAGGGTTCACCAAACTACCGGCGTGACATGTAGTGGAGTTTCCCGCGCAGAATCAGGGAGAGCAACTGGCTACCAGCTTAACCGGGGATTGACGGCCTTGGCAATTCAATGGCTGGCGGATTGCGCTTGTGCTGGGGGGCACCGGGGAATATACTCGGCCTTGATATAGCGATGAGTGATGCCATGCCTGACGATAACCTCATTAGACTCCCACTCTTCCCGCTGAACGTGGTCCTGTTCCCGAGTATGCCGATGCCCCTCCACATTTTCGAGGAGCGGTACAAGGCGATGATCGGGGACTGCCTGGAACAGGACATGCCCTTCGGGATTGTGCTCATCAAGGAGGGCCAGGAAGTTGGCAACCCGGCGGAACCGGTGAGGGTCGGGACCACGGCCCGGATTGTCCAGTCGGAGCAACTGGAAGGGGGCCGGATAAACATCATGACCCGGGGGGAGCGCCGGTTCGAGGTGGTGGACATCTACCAGAGAGTCCCCCACGTGGCTGCCGAGATACGGTACATCGAGGAGGCGGCAGGGGACGACGCTTCGGAAGTGATTTCCGAGATCAGCCCTGAATACGCCGAGTTCCTACAGATGTTGACCGCGCTGTCCGGCGGCTGGACCGCCGAACCGGACTTCCCGGATGAGCCGGTGCGCCTCTCCTACGCTGTGGCCTCCGCCCTGGTCACCAGCATCCCACTGCCGTCCGACATCAAGCAGCAACTACTGGAGACCGACACAGCCAAGGTGCGGCTGGAACGGCTGCTTCCCCTGGTCAAGCGCGGCAACGAGGCGCTGAGGGAAGAGGTGGCCAAGCGCAACCCATTCCGGGGGCCGCGCCTGAACTAGATCCGACTGAGAACGTCGCCCCATACCTGGTGCGGAGCCGGTTCGCACGAATGGAATACTTCCCTCGCCGGTCAGGGTTGCTGCTTATGCCTTGACCAAAGAGCCGTAGAGCCTGACCGCTCCCAACTCCGGGACCATTCCTGAGAACAGCTCGGGATGGATCATCTCCGCCATTATCTCCAGCCCAGTGACCAATCGCGGCCCCGACCGGCTGGTGTAGGCGCTGGCGTCGATTACGTAGACCCGCTGGTCCCGCACTGCCGGAAGGGAGTCCCACCCCTCACGGGCAGCCAGGATGGGAACGTCCTGCAAGGCCCGCTTAACGTCGAAGCCGCAGGGCATGAAGATTATCACCTCGGGCTGGCTTTCTACGACCGCGTCCCATTCCAACTGGAATGAGCCGGTCTCCTTGTCCCCGAAGCAGTTTTCCCCGCCTGCAATTTCCACCATCTCCGGCACCCAGTGACCGCCGCAGAATATGGGATCGACCCATTCTACATGCAGCACCCTGGGCCGCGCGTTCGCCAGTGCGGCGCGGTCGGCAACGGAGTCGATGCGTTGCTGCATCCGGGACGCAATCTCCTCGGCCTTGTCGTCTGATCCGGTGGCGTGGCCCACGCCGCGTATGTCGGCCAGAACGTCGCTCAGGTACTGGGGGTCTAAAGAGAGCACCTGGGGTTCCCTGGGAAGGTTGACGCTCGCCTCGGCGACCTGCCGAGTGGAGATGGCTCAAACCTCGCAAATGGCCTGGGTCAGCAACAAGTCCGGCTCGGCAGCGTTCATTACGTCCTGGTCGATGTCGTAGATGCCCAGCCCCTCCTGCAGACGCTCGGATATGACGCGGTTGATCTCCGCGCTGGTCGGCTCCATGCCGTCGAACACGCTGCGGACCACATGGGGCTTCAGCTTAGCCTCCGGCGGGAAGTCACATTCATGGGTGACACCGAAGAGCTGGTCCTGCAGCCCAAGCTCGTACACTATTTCGGTTGCGCTGGGAAGGAAGGAGCAGATGCGCATGGCAGACCTCCTTTGGCCGTTGGGTCACTCTATTATAACCGGGGTTCGGGGCCGGTGGACGCACCCATGCCCTAAGGGTTAACGGCCGTCGCCTTCGCTCGTACCCCGGGTCTCCTGTTCCAGGATACGAGTGTATTCGTCGTCAAGGTGGTCGTCCTCGTACACGTACTTGTCATCATCCGCAAATCGGGGGCTAGGCTGATCGCCGGAGGGAAATTCATCCTCGTGTTCGTCCAGGCCGAGGAACGTATGCATGAATTCGGGTTCCAACACCCGGTGAAGCCGGAAGGCAACGATGGCCATCGCAATGATCGCTGTCACCGCGATCCCTATAGCCAGTGGCGGCAGTAGCCCCCCTATGGATGCCAGCTCAGAAAGGAGCGGGAAACTCCAGATGACACACACGATCAGAAGAGGAGCGGCCAGAGGGATGGTCATAGTGTCCAGCAGTATTCCCTGGATGTTCCGGCCGCGCAGGAACTCCGAAGACCAGAGTCCCTCCGGCAGGAGGAATTGGACGATGGCGTCGCTGAGGCTTCGGAGAGACCTCCAGACCTGGAATGCCGGTGGAATGGTGAAGGCCAGGACCATACCTGCAATGACCAACGCTACCACGCCTTCCGAAGTATTGAACATCCGGGACAATTGCGGCGTAAAGTGCAGGCTTCCCGTCCCGATGGCCATGAAGAGGCTTACTATGCCCATGTTCAGGATTACCATCCGGCTGCTGTGACGAATTCTCTGTGCCCGCGGACTCCTGAATCGGAACGCGCTGTACATCGCCGACATGGCGAGGACCAACCCGCCACCGTATGCCTTGAGAATGCGCGGGGTCCTCCGGTCCAGGAACCCGGCAACGGCGTTGGTGGACCGGAACAGGAATGGATAAACCACTGCGGTGATTGCCGTCGCTCCAGTCAGGACCGGGTACATGAATGCGCCCACGGCTCCATGCTCAACCCCGACTCTGACCATAGCAAGCGAAAACTCCCCGACCTGGGGCATTCCCAGCCCCACGTCCAGAGACTCCCTGCCGCTGTGGCCGGAGAGTATTGTCCCCAGGGTGTCGGCCATAATTTTGCCTACGACAAATACTGCGGCAACGGCCAGGGTGGGAAGTATGAAGTGGACGGCGACGGACAGATCCATCAGCATCCCGATGGAGACGAAGAAGATGGCAGCGAACATGTCCCGCACGGGACCCATGATCCGGTCCATGTCCTCCGAGTGGCGGGTGTCGCCAAGCACAGCCCCGATGAGGAAGGCCCCGGCAGCAGCGGACAGGCCCAATTGTTCGGCGGCGAGGGCCAGACCGAAACAGAGAGCCAGGCCGGTGACCAGCATGGCCTCCTGAGACTGGAACCCGTTGACAAAGGCGGTGACGCGAGGCGCGACCAACCCGCCGAGGACGAGCACGGCGACGCCGAAGGTTGCCAGCTTGGCAGCCAATACACCAATGGCTCCGGGGTCGGTTGCGCCTTCGGCGGCAACTCCGCTCAAGACCGTGAGCAGGATTACGGCGGCGATGTCCTCGATTACCAGGATGCCGACGATGAGCTGACCCCGCGTTTGCTGGAGTTCGCCCGACTCCCGGAGCATGGTCATCAAGATCGCGGAACTGCTTATAGCAAGAGCTGCGCCCAGGAACACTCCCTCGGTGTGAGTCCAACCCAGGAGGATGGCCAACCCGAAGCCAAGGGCGAACATGATCGTCATCTCCACGACGCCGATGATGATCACTCGCAACCCAACGCTGCGGATTCTCTGCCACCCCACTCCAAGGCCCACGCCGAAGAGGAGAAGAACCAGGCCAAGGTCGGCCAGCACCCGGATCGTGTCGAGATTTTCCACGAGCGGGTCCCAGAACGTGTAAGGGCCGATGAGGACGCCTGCCGTGAGGTATCCCAGCACGGAAGGCATACGGATGAGGCGAAAGACAACCAGGGCGACTCCAGCGACGGCCATGATGATGGCCAGGTCGCGGATCAGTCCGTCATCTCCGCTACCAATTGCGAGTACGGGGGTGAAGCCTGAAGGGTCTATGGGACTGGTAGCCTCCTGCGCCTATCGACTGGATTTATCCTTCTGATCCATGTCCTGATTTCAATCAGTATATCTCGGCCCGTTCCGGGATGCTTCGAATTGTCCGAACAAGAATATCCGTTTGGCTTCCCATCCGACATCCGGTGAGGCCGCCGCATCACAACCCCGGCCCGGTAATGCGGCCTGCTTCCCTACCCAGACATGAACGCTACATTGAACTACGGAGGAAACGGGCCATAAGATTCAAAACCCGCCGGGTGTTCCGGCGGGTTTCGTCCAACGATCGGGGTTTGGCAGCGCGAGGGCTGCAGGGACCGAGTCCGGCACGGATTAGCGGTGCGCCTCGGTGTGGGAAACCAGGTCTACGGTGGTATCAGGGGTCGCCACGGCGACCGAACCGTAGAGGGGTCAACGCCGTTTCCAGGTATCAACGAGTTCGTTGGCCTGCTCAGCGGCCACTCCCCACATTTCGAAGTTGACCCGGATGGCGTCGTACAGGGAGATGTCTCCCGGGGTCTTGTCCGGGTCGCGGTAGGACTCAACCCCAACGTCCATCCATTCCAGAGGAATCTCCTCGTCGTGGGCGATCCGCTCGACCATGTTGACCGCGCAGGCCGCGATGCCGGACAGGAACAACTCGCCCGCGCCGACCTCATCGCCGTTTGTGCCGTCGGCGACCCAGTGGTGGGTGCGCGCGTTACAGATGGCCCTGCCAAGGGTCCCGGTGCTGTAGCTCCTCACTTTGTAGGCCAGGGACAGTTCAGCCATTGCATCCCTCCTCAAGTTGATTTGCCGTTACGTTGTCCAGTTTACAGGGATTCCCGTCGTTCCGCGAGTTCCGGCGCGCGTGAACAGATAACCGCCGTCAGTCCCGCACCCGGTAGGCGATGCACTCAACGATCTCAATGGCCAGGGGGCTTTGCGCCAGCCCGGTTGTGCCGATTACGGCACGGCAGGGCGGGTTGGGCACGAACTCCCGGTAGACTTCGTTGAGCAGGGACCAGTTGTCCATGTCGGTGAGGAACACCACCAGGGTGACGACGCGGCTGAAGCTGGTTCCGGCGGCTTCCAGGTGTGTCTGCACGTGCCGGAAAGCAGCCCGGTACTGTTCTTCGTTCGACTCTCCCACAATCAGGCCGTCGAACCCGGAAGAAGTGGTCCCCCGGCAATGGACCTTTATCGCCCCCACCTTGTGCATCCGCAGCAGGTCTTCCTCAAAATAGTCACAGTAGAGGCCCACACGGTATGAGTCGATGTCCGTTGACTGGTGACGCCCGGCTGCGATGATCAGGTCCAGCAGTTGGTCGCGGTCTGTGAACGACAGGTCCTGGGCCTGCTCCAGGGACATTTCGTCCAGGTCTGCAAGAGTGTAGGGCATAAGGTTTCGCTCGCGTCCTCGGTCGCAACGGTGTGTTCCACGGCAGCCAGGCCCGTGGTTTTCGGGTCCGGCCTTCCGTGTGGAGATACTACATTCATTTCCCCTTTCAGGCAAACGGCGCCGCTGTTTGTCGGTGCATTAACCACTGGGTGTTGGGATGGCAGATGACGGCCGGTCCCGTTTAGCTCCAACGGGCTGACGTAGGCTTACCGGCGGCATGGGGTATACAATTGGTCTGGCATAGTATGGCCGCAATGGAAATCCGGTACCGGATGCCGTTGGCCATGGCCATTTGGCTCCCGCGCAATTCCCCGGGATTGAAGCATTACCGGGATTGAAGCATTAGATGCCAGGACGAACACGGAGGCAAGCTGATTGTGGCCAAGTCATCCGGCAGAAAGAGGGCTGACCTCCTGATGGTGGAGAGAGGGTTGGCGGAGAGCAGGGAGCAGGCACAGACTCTCATCGCCGAAGGACTGGTCTTTTCCAAGGCTGGCCGCGTGTCGAAGTCCAGCTCCCTGCTCGCTGGGGACGCGGAGATAGACGTGCGGGGCTCCCTTCCCTACGTCAGCCGGGGCGGCCTGAAACTGGCCCACGCGCTGGGCACTTTTGGCGTCTCCGTCGACGGGCTGACCACCTTGGACGTTGGCGCTTCGACTGGCGGGTTCACGGACTGCATGTTGCAGCGGGGAGCGCGGCGCGTTTACGCGGTTGACGTTGGGTATGGCCAGATGAGCTACAAGCTCAGGCAGGACCCGCGGGTTGTAGTGATGGAACGGGTCAACGCCCGCTATCCGTTCGAGCTGCCGGAGCCTGTGGACCTGATGGTTGTGGATGTGTCATTCATCTCGCTGCGATTGGTAATTCCCGCGGCAATGGAGCATCTGAAGGACGGACGCAACATCGTGGCTTTGGTGAAGCCCCAGTTCGAGGCGGAGAAGGGGGAGGTCGGAAGAGGTGGAGTGATCAAAGATCCTGCCATTCACGCCAATATCCTGGAGCGGGTGATTACCTGGGCCGTGGACCAGGGGTTGCAGGTGCGCAACGTGTGCCCGTCACCTGTCCACGGACGCGCGGGAAACCGGGAGTTTCTGATGCTGTTAGGGAAGCCAGAGTAGGCTGTGAAAGTCAATCTGGCACTGCTACTGGGGTTTGTGGCGGTGATATGGGTGGTGGAGGTCGTGAACCTGTTTATGGGACACGCACTTGACCAGTACGGAAACTTTCCCCGGACTGTTCAGGGACTGAGGGGGATTGCCCTGGGACCATTCATCCATGGGGGGATAGGTCACGTCCTTGCCAACACGCCGCCACTGCTGATACTGGGCGGACTGTCAGCGTACCGCGGACGCGAGGCGTTCCCATGGGCATCCCTGTTCATTATTCTGGTGGGGGGCGCTGGCGTTTGGGCTTTTGGGCGAAGTGCGTTCCACATTGGGGCAAGCGGGCTGGTCTTCGGGTACTTTGGCTACCTGGTTGGCAGAGGCTGGTACGATAAGAGCATCATATCTATCCTGGTGGCCGTGGCGGTCATAGTGGTGTTCGGCTGGGGAATGCTGATGGGGATACTGCCCACAGGCGGCATAGTATCCTGGGAGGGTCACCTGTGCGGGCTGGTGGCTGGGGTTCTGGTGGCAGGCTTCACACGTCGGAGAAGTGGACGAAGCAGTTGAAATCAAACATTCTCCGGCGTTGCTTGATCCCCGGTTCCACTTGATCCCCGGTTCCAATGGAATGACAGGCAAAACGTTGTGTCAAATCTGCGGGCACTCTGGGGAGGCATTCCATCCGCATGAGCGGTCCGACAGAGGATAAGGAGGAATGAGTCGATGGAAGTCACGGAGTTGGCAGAGATTCTCACTTCCCAGGGGAAGACGGTCTCGGTGGCGGAGGCGTGCACCTGTGGCCTGATTGGGTACATGCTGGGCACGGTACCCGGAAGCTCACGCTACTTTCCGGGAGGGGTCGTTGCCTACACCGGGGGGTTGAAGGAAAAGATCCTGGGAGTACCGGACGAATACTACGCTACATACGGCAGCGTGAGCAGGGAGATGGCCATTGCGATGGCCCACGGGGTACGGGAGTTGACCGGGACCGACTTTGCGGTGTCTACCACCGGGGTCACGGGGCCCGCCGGGGGACGTTCCGGCCTCCCCATCGGGACGTTCTGGGTTGGTCTGTCTGTTAAGGACGGCGAGGACTCGGCGATCGAGATCCACGTTGACGGTGACCGGGACGCCACCAAACACGGTGCGGCCAGGGCGGCCATAGACCTGCTGGGAAGGCATTTGAAGGGCGAATAGGGCACAACAGCGGGCACACGGGCCAATGAACCAGTACGCCGTCATCCCCGAACTGGGGGATGACGGCGTGACGTATCTGGCATTACTCCCCCGGTCTGTACCGGGCTATGAAATGCTTCCTAAGCCGGTTCCAGCTTCTGGCTGGTCTCGCTCTCCGCCTTGATGGTCTCCCAGTCGTAGGTCATGGGGACTAACTCCACCTTGCGCCACGTTTCCGACTGGTCGTGGTAGTGGGGGCTGCCGGGATGACCGGAACTGCCCAATGGAACACACCACAGGGAGTTGGCCCAGTTGTCCGAGGTGTCGAACACGTAGCGGACTACGGACAAGCCCGTCACCGTCGCCGGGTCAGACACGGAATAGGAGCCTGCGAGAGGGGTGTCTCCGTCGCCGCTCATGGGGATTGGAGGCGGGTCCAGCAGGCCATTTAGCTCCGGGAATGCTGCGGAGAGGGTGTGTTTGGGCCGGGCCTGGTGGACTCTCTCCCAGCGCCATTCGCCAATATCGCCGCCCAACCGCTCTTGCAATTCCTTGACTCCCTTGCTGAGGGCGCGGGACATCATCCCCGTCCAGTCCTCGCCGGGCGGCAGCAGACTCCGGTCGTCCCCGGCGATCATGCCGAGGAGCCTGGACTTGAGCCGGGCCATGAACTGGCCCAGCCCGCGACCCTCAGGGTTCCAGGCAACAGCGGCAAGCTCCTTGCCCAGGTTATGTTCCAGCAGGTCCTTGAGCAAGGCGTCGCGGAAGGCGCTGTAGATGGTCGGCTCGACCTGGCCGGCCTCCATGTGGCCGGACCAGGCGGTCAGCTTCTGCTTTGCCCGGGCGGACAGTTCGTCTTCGGTTTCCATCGATTCGAGGAAACCGGCATAGGCGCGGGCGGGGATGGACAGCCTTTCGCCGTGCACCCTGGCCATATCCTTGGCCTTTGGATTCTCCAGGGGTAGCAGGGCGTCCGTTACCCTCAGGGCCCGGAAGCCGGGGGTGAAGTCAACGGAGATGTAGTGCGGATAGTCGTCGCCCACCGGCTTGTTGTTGGCGGTGGCGATGTAACCCTGCTCCGGGTTCACCGAGACTGGAAGCTCCTCGAACGGTATGTCCCCTTTCCATTCGTGTTCGCCGGTCCAGCCCGGAACGGGAAGCCAGGCGTTGGCCATGGAACGGACCGGAATCCTGCCCCGGCTCAGATAACCGATGTTGCCATGAACATCGGCTATGACGAAGTTGTTGCAGGGGTCGACCCACTGCCGCATCGACTCGATCAACTCATTGGAGTCCTTGGCCAGCAGCATGTTCCAAAGGGAATCGGGCCAGTCGGACGGTCCCTCAGTGGCAGTGTACCTGAAGGCCACTCCGGAACCTTGCTCGGGGTTGCCGGAGATGATGGGACCGTGGCGTGTGACCGGCACCGTCATAGTGACGTCGTCTGCGCCCTTGACCTTGATGGTCTCCTGATGTGTTTCGGCCCTGAGCCACTGGCCCTTGTACAGGTAGTATTCAGGGTCGTCGGACTTGAATCTCTCGATGTAGAGGTCCTGGTAGTCCGCGCCGAGGTGAGTGACGCACCAGGAAACCCAGGCATTGTGGCCGAAGTGGGGGAATCCGGGAACGCCGGGGAATGACAGGCCCACCACGTCGAACTCCGGGCAAGTGATGTGGTTCTGGTAGTAGACGTTGGGGGTGTCCAAAGCGCGGTGGGAGTCGCCAGCCAGGATGGGCTTGCCAGAGGCAGTGCGGCTTCCGGAGACCACCCAGCTATTGCTGCCCCCGGCAGTCATGTAACTCAAAGCTGCCGCACCCTCCTGCAACTCCTCCAAGCAGTTGCCCAAGGGGCCATCGTGAGCCTCACCGGGAGGAAGGATCACCAGTTGACCGGGCTCGTAACCGGGGATGAGGCTGGCAGCTTTCTCCGGCCCAAGCTTCTGCACTGCCTGGGCGCGCCATATCTTAGACTCGAAGACTCCCATGAGGATGTGGCGTACCTTGTAGGCCACCAGACCGTCCCAGGGTTGCCAGGGTTCGGGAGAGATGCCGGCAATGCGGTACTCTACGGGCAGGGATTCGGTCGTCTCGATGAAGGCGTTGACACCTTCAGCATAGGCGTCGAACATCTTGCGTGTTCGCTCGCTGACGGCCCAGTAGTCGGCGCGGGCGCTGGCCTCCAGCCGGAAGCGGCGCATGAGCTTGTCCTGTTCAACGGCCTGTTGTCCCACCACTTCGGCCCAACGTCCCATGCCCCGGCGCCGGTCGTATTCCATGTGCCACAGACGGTCCTGGGCGGTCACGAACCCCTGGGCGAAGAAGGCGTCGCGTTCCGTCGCGGCCTTGATGTTGGGGATGCCATAGCCGTCGCGGTACACCTCAACGGATGCTCCCAGCCCCTTGAGGCTGACTTTCCCGGTGACGTTTGGGAGGGCTTGTTTCAGGTCTTCAGTCGTTATCATGGTGTTCTCCGGTGGAGGGGGTTGATTGAGCGCATCATATCATAAGACCCGAGATTGCACGGGAGCCTATGGCGTGTTGACAAGAAACTTGAGGAATTCTACGGTTGTGTCTCAGAGGGGTTCACTCATTACGGCCAGGCTATATCGTGCAGATATATAGTGACCGACTCTTCCTGACAGTGCAGAGCCTAGTTACACAGCACCACACCATATATCCTCGCATCCCTCCTCAGGGGATTTACTTCGAGGCTTTGGCGGAGCGAGCCTTTCATTTGTCGGGTGTGCCATCAGCCCATATAGCGCAGACCGCCAGAAACTCACCGGGGCATGACATCATTGTTGGCGAAGAACGAATCTCTCTGAAAACCGAGACTGGGAGAGGCACCAAGTCAGGGCGGATTGCTATCACTAAACTTTGTACTACCGAAAGGGAGCCGTGGGAAGCGAGAGTATTGGTCGACCGCACTATCGACCATCTATCACGGTACGACAGAATGTTCATGCTGCGGGCAATCTGGTCTGATAGCGTTGTTCATTACCAACTGGTCGATATACCGCTTGATCTCCTCAGGCTTATACAGCAGGCCGATTTATCACAGGTAGGAAGGAGGCAGGGAAGGCGTAGTTTGGGAGGAGACGTCTCAAAAGATGACGAAGTAGTATTTCACGTCCATTACGATGGGTCAGACGGGAAGTGTCAAATCAGAAATCTGCTGCTGGAACAGTGCGATTTGCTGCGTGAGTGGGACCAGCGTCTATGAGTTGGCAGATGGCCGTTCGCAGCGGCCTGATTTGCGGAACACCAGCCAATAGCAATGGCGTTTCCTGGCGTGGTGGGCGGTTTTCCAGCGGGAATCGATGATTGGCCCTTTACGCACCTTGATTATGCAATCGCAGGCGAAGAATCCGGCCGACATTGCCGCTTGGACGAACTCGATGTGTGCCCACTGGAATCTGTGGTTATGGATGTAGTCGGAGATCTTACAGAACAGTACCCCTTCCTGCTTGAGGACCCGGTAGGCTTCACATACGAACGGCGGGAATGTGTGGGAAAAGTTATAGTTTGTGTCCGCCGAAGATTTCGTCCCCAATCCGAACCTGACCTGGAAATCCTTACGCCGGTCCATTCCTTGATTCGGGATGTGCGGGGGATCGTATATAACAACGTCGAAAGTATCTGGTTTGAAGGGTATGTTTGAGCCCGTGGCCAGTACATCCGGACGGTGCCGACTCTCGATATCCATGCCAAGCACGGGGCGGGTAGAACCGCGCCAGAACCGTCCTCTGTTCACCGTCGCGTCCAAGATCCGCTCGGGCGGCTGCCCCGGGTAGAATTGGAGCATTCGCTCCAACAATTTGTCGTCTGCTCCCTCCCACACGGACGGGATGGGTTCGTATTTTTCGTCGGTGAAGAGTTTTTGACCGCACGTTCCTCTCCCCTAGAGCTTCCCTAAACTATACACTGGGGAGATGAGTCGTCTGTCAAGTGGATTGTGTCAGTGATCAGCACGTAGCGATGAGGTCCCGCGAAGGATATGCTGGGTATTCCGACCGTGGCTAGTCACGGCCTACTTCTTGAACTCGGGGATTACGTGCTTGCCGAACATCTCTATGGACTTCATCACGTCCTCATGACCCACGGTCTCGGTTGCCATGAGGAACTGTAGCTGGTCAACGCCAGTGGCTTCGTGGACCTTGACCGCCTCGATGCAATGCTCCGGGTCGCCGGCTACGATGACTCCCCGGTTGGCCAGGGTCTCGGCGTCGAACTCCTCCCATATCTTCTGGGCCAGGGCGGTGCCCCCGGAGAGGTCAATCTGTCCGCCGTTGGCGCTGACGCCTTCAACATTCACATCCACGTAGCGGGAGAAGTTCTGCGTCAGGTGTTCGGGCACGCCTCCCCACTGTTCTACCAGGCGGGCGTAAACGTCCTTCTGGTCCTGGACGTAGGGACGGCCCGGCCCGAAGAATGTCTTGAGTGACTGGGCGCACAGTTCCTGGGTGCTGGCGTTGTCCTCGCCGCACAGGCCGAAGCAGGAGCTGAGCCACTGGTTGTTGACGAAGTTGCCCACGGGGTCGGCGTCCTTGACCGTCTCGCGGTAGGCCTTGATGTGGGGTTCGAGCACCGAAGGGGCGTTGACCCCCAGGGCCATGACGCCGATACCCTTCTGGGCAGCCAGTTCGTAGGTGGCGGGCTGCAGGGCGGCAACCCAGATGGGTGGATGGGGCTTCTGGTAGGGCTTGGGGAGCACCTCCCGGGGCGGGACGTTCCAGAATTTGCCCTCCCACTCGAAAGTGTCCGACTCCCAGATCTTGGGAATCATGGTCAGGGACTCGTCCCACATTTCGCGGGTGTTCCGGGGGTCGATTCCCATTCCGGTCTGCTCGTAGGGGGCCGACCGGCCGGTGCCGAAGTCGACGCGCCCGTGGGAGAGGTGGTCCACCATAGCCACCCGCTCGGCAACCCTGATGGGGTGATGGTAGGGGAGGATGACCACGCCGAAGCCGAGCCGGATGCGGTCGGTCAGGCGGCTCAGGGCCCCGAAAATCACCTCGGGACAGGGCGAGGCGGAGAATGTGGTCAGGAAGTGGTGCTCGACGAACCAGACAGCGTCGAAACCCATCTTGTCGGCCAGAACGCACTGCTCGATGGTCTCTTCGATGACCGCGTGGTCGTCCAGAGTCGGACGCTGCATTTCGTAGGCGAGAGAGAATTGCATAGCTACCCCCGAACCATTTGGTATATGCACTGTGCTGCGGTTTGCGTCATTCTATCGGCAATCATGTAGCCGGGCAACCGAACGAGCCGGGGCCGCGAGCATGAGCGCCGTGACCCGCGCCATGCTGGTAGTCCCGAGGCGTGTTGGCATAAGGCTCAGGATGGCAGTTGGTGAAGCACCGTGGGTGCTGAGAGGTGTGGCGATTGCTCGACCCAGGGTATCCTGCCACAGGATGAACTTGTTGACACTAGACTCTCTGGCACCCTACACTATCCAAGTACAAACGAACATTGGAAAGGCTGTGAAGGGGAGTAGTAGGCTTCCAGCGAGGCCCAGAGAGCCGGAGCAGGTGGGAACCGGCGCCAGGCGCAGAAGCACGAATGGACCCCGGAGCCGCAGGCCGACCGCTACGCCATGCCGGATTTCCTCCGGCCTCGGGCGCTAGGCCTCGACGGTTGGGCACCGTTACAGGCCCGCGGCACAGGGGGAAAGTAGGCAGTACCCCTCCCGCCGGCAGAGAAGTTGGTCAGGCTCCGTCTACCCCATTGGAGTAGGACCTGCAAATAGGGTGGCAACACGGGTGTGGCCCGTCCCTTGGAGGACGGGTCTTTTTTATTGGCCTGCTGCCCAAGCTTCCTCCGGCAGCTTTAGTTAGTCAGAGAAAGAACCAAAAGACAGGCAAGGTGGCGGAATGTACCACCCAACGTTGGAAGAGGTCAAATCCCTGGCGGGCCAGGGCAATCTGGTGCCCGTGTACCGCTCCATCCATGCAGACCTGGAAACCCCGGTCTCGGCCTACCTCAAGGTGGCCCGCCCTCCCTACTCATTCCTGCTGGAAAGCGTGGAAGGAGGTGAGCGGCTGGGCCGCTACAGCTTCATCGGCACCGACCCCTACCGAGTGTTCCATACCGGTGCGGGGCAGCCGCAGGGAGAGGTGGACCCCTTGACCTTGATCGAGCAGGAGATGGGCAAGTACAAGCCCATCCCTGTTAGCGGACTGCCCGTTTTCCACGGCGGGGGCTGTCGGCTACCTGGCCTACGACACCATCCGGTACTTCGAGCCGAGGGTGCCGCCCATGCCGGCAGACCCACAGGGCGTGCCCGAATCGGTCTTGATGTTCGCGGAAACGGTGCTGATCTTTGACCACCTGCGCCACGACATCAAGGTGGTCAGCCACGCCCACCTGGATGAAGGCGTGGAGAAAGCCTATGCCGACGCTGTCAGCCGGCATCGACGAGATGGTCAACAGGCTTGCCCAGCCCCTGACGCTGCCGCCGGAGTTACAGGGCGGAGTGGCGGGTTTCAACGGCCATTCCCCCGTTGAGTCTAACTTCACGCCGGAAAGGTACGCAGACGTCATCGAACGCTGCATCAAGTACGTCTACGCCGGAGACATCATCCAGGTGGTCAACTCCCAGCGTTTCTCCCGCCGTACCGACGCCCATCCGTTCCAGGTCTACCGGGCGCTCCGGGGGGTCAATCCCTCACCTTACATGTACTACCTGGACCTGGACGGGTTCCAGATAGTAGGCGCGGCCATCGAGACGGTGGTCAAGGTCGAGGACGGCGTCGCCGCAACCCATCCCATAGCGGGCACACGGCCCCGGGGGATGACGCCGGCGAGGACGAAGCCAACGAACTGGAGTTGAAATCCAGCGAGAAGCAGCGAGCGGAACACATCATGCTGGTAGACCTGGGCCGGAACGACATCGGCCGGGTCAGCGAACCCGGAACCGTCCGCGTCACTCAACTGATGGACGTGGAACGCTTCTCCCACGTGATGCACCTGGTATCCCACGTGGAGGGCAATCTGCGGGACGACATGACCGCCTACGACGCCCTGCGCTCATGCTTCCCCGCCGGTACGGTGTCCGGCGCGCCAAAGATACGGGCTATGGAGATCATCTCCGAGGTGGAGGGAGAGAAGCGCGGCCCCTACGGTGGGGCGGTCGGTTACTTCAGCTACTCGGGGAACATGGACACCGCCCTCGTGCTTCGCACCGGCATATACAAAGACGGTGTGATGTACGTGCAGGCCGGGGGCGGTATCGTCGCCGACAGCGTCGCCGAGGACGAGTACCAGGAAACACGGCATAAGTCCGGTGCTCTCATGCGCGCAATAGACATCGCCGAAAGCGGCGCATTCTCAGGGTGATGGACGACAGGCGACAAAAAAGGTCGATACCGGCGATCGATACGTGAGCAAGGAGACACCACCATGCTGAAATCATTCTTCCACACAGGCTTCGTTGTCAGGGACATCGATGAATCGGTGAGGTTCTACTCCGAGGTGCTGGGAATGCGCATCGCCGGTCGCACCGAGAGGCAGGGGGAGTTCGTGGAGCAGGTTCTAGCCTTCCCCGGCGCGCACATCAAGGGCGGGTTCGTGGACATGGGCGAGGGACACCAACTCGAACTCATCCAGTACCTGTCGCCCCGGAGTGGTCCCGGCGGTGTCAACCGCAACGATCTGGGCGCGTCCCACCTCGCCTTCTACGTCGAGGACATCGACCGCTTCTACGAGGAAACGTCCCAAAAGGGTCTCACATACAACAATCCTCCAGCCACCATGTACGACGAGCACGGTGCGGTGGCGCGAAAAGCCTGCTATGCCACCGACCCCGACGGCAACTGGCTGGAGTTCGTGGAGATATTCTAGGAGGGCCGCCATGTTGCTATTGATCGACAACTACGACAGCTTCACCTACAACCTCTACCAGTATCTTGCCGAGTTAGGGGCGGAGGTAGTTACCCACCGCAACGACAAGATAACCATTGAGGAGATAGAGGCCCTGTCCCCCGATGGTATAGTCATCTCCCCCGGCCCCTGCACTCCCAACGAAGCCGGAATCTCCAACGAAGCGATCCGTCGATTCGGGGAGAATCTTCCTATTCTGGGAGTTTGCCTGGGCCACCAGTGCGTCGGCAGTGTGTACGGGGGGCGGGTCGACCAGGCCGGGGAAATCCGTCATGGGAAGACGTCGATGATCCACCACAACGGCGCGGGGGTCCTGGCCGGACTGCCCAACCCTTCGAGGCCATACGCTACCACTCCCTGGTGGTGTATCCTGAGACTGTGCCCGACTCCCTGGAGGTAACCGCGTGGACGGAAAACGGGCTGGTAATGGGCCTGCGGCACAAGGAGCACCCTGTGGAGGGCATCCAGTTTCATCCGAGTCCATCATGACGCCCGACGGCAAGCACCTGCTGCAAAACTTCCTGGACCGGGTGGAGGAGCATACAGCACGGTAATTTGTGCCGCCGCTAAGG
>CATOSP010000004.1 GCA_951812625.1 uncultured Dehalococcoidia bacterium
AACTCGGCGGCCCAGAACTCCACGCCGGCCGCCCAGAGCGGCCCCACCCCCAGGAGCCAGGGGCCGTAGCAACCACAAGACAACGACAACTACCGGCGCGGCATCAACTCGCGCCATCCGCCCCAGGAGGTGGAACGATGTGCCAGTAAGCAACAGGGACTGACCCGCAAATAAGAGCAACCGAACAAAGCGACAGACATTCAACCAACGAGGAGAACGAACCTTATGGACGACCTGACACAGACCATATCGAACCTGGTGGGCATCCTGCTGGGCCTCGTGGGCGTCGTAGGCGTCGGCTATTTCATATACGGCGCCTACATGTACCTCACCGCCAGCGGAGCGCCCAACCAGATGGAGCGGGGCAAGGCGGCCATGATGACCGCTTTGGCCGGAATCGTCCTGGCCCTGGTGGCCTACGGCGTGGTGGAACTGGTGATGAACGCCGTCGTCGGCAACCCGGTGGACCCCACCGTGCCCGACCCCACGACCCGCATTGGCCCGGACAGCAACACCGGCAGCGTATAGGAGGGACGGAATGAGAGAACACGAGGTCCCCACTCACGTGCAGGCCGAGGACAAGGTGCTGCTGTGGTTCACCTTCCCCCAGATCGTGGCGGTGGTGGCGGTGTGCGCCGTGAGCTACGGCGCCTACCGCTACTTCCCCTTCGGCCCGATGGAGTTCCGGCTGGGCATAGCCATCCTGCTGGGTATCGCGGGCATCACCCTGACGGTGGGGAAGGTGGGAGGACGGGGGCTGCCGTTGGTGGCCGCCGACCTCTTGAAGTTCAACCTGGGGGCCAGGCGCTACGCCGGCGCCCCCGCCGGTCTGGCCCGCAGCGAGGCCCTGCCCGTGCCGGAGGCCAAGCCTGACCCGCTGCGGCTCCTGGCGAAGAAAGCCGCTTCCGGTTTCGCCAAGGGAGTCAAAGCAGCGCGGAAGAAGGGCCGTCCTCCCTTCCGGCCCCATAGCTGGTTCGGAAAACGGCGGCCCAAGGGACCGGAGAACGCCAACGGCGGCAAGCCTCCCAAGAGTGATGCCCCGGGGAGGAAACCCTGGAGCCGGTTCCTGCCGGTGGCCGCCGGTCTGCTGGCCCTGGCGCTGGTGGCCCTGCCCTCAACGGCGCTGGCCGACGACCCCGACGACGAGGGCCCGGGCTGGCGGCTGGACGAGATCTACTTCCAGCCGCCGGACCCGGTGCCGGGACGCCGCGTCTTCATCGAGGGATTGGCCGTCACCGGAGACACTGCCCGGGTGAGCCTGCGGGCGGCCCACGATCTGGACCTGAAGGTGCGGGTCTTCGGCGGCAGGACCGGCCGGACCCTCAAGATGGGCGCCAACGCCATCGTCCACTCCGGGGAGAGGAAGAGCTACAACCTGACCCTGGACGGTCCCAGGCCGTCCTTCACCTTCTCCTGGACCGACTCCCTGGGTTTCTCCGGGGCGGTGTCCCTGAAGAGCGACCAGATTCCGTACCCGCTGCCCAGGTATGACGGGGAGTTGTGCGACCTGGAGGTCGTGTCCCTGGAGTGGACGCCGGGCGCCATCAGCGGGGTCATCGCGTCGGAGTGCATCAGCGATACCCGGCAGGAGGTGGACCTGCCGGTCTACGGCGGCCACTTCAGCCAGTCGGTGCCGGCCCTGCTGGACGCCTCGGTAACGAGCATCGCCGGAACGGCCAACGTAGAGGCGGGAGCGCACCGCACCAGCGCGGCATTCGTCTCCGGCGGCCAGACCCGCTTCCGGCTGCCCGTCGCCAACGAGAAGGCAATTCACGACCTGGAGATCGCGGCAGATTTGACGGCAACGCTGAACGTGCCGTTGCCGCCGATGTTGCAGACCACCCATCACCCGGCCCGCACCGACGTGTACCGGCGCACGGTGAGCCTTTCCTGCGGGGAGTACTCGGTGTCCAGGACGGTCACGATTCGCGTTTACCACCCGGAGCACGTGCGCGCCGTGGAGGTGCAGCGCGCCCCGGTCGCCCGCAACAGGACGGAGACCCTGCCCTTGGCTCCGGCAGCGAGCACAGCACAGGTCTCACCCCTGGGCCTGGGCGCTGACAACCCCTTCCAGTACCTCTTCGTGCCCCCGCCCACACCTCCGCCGCCCTCGGCCGAGCAGACCGAGGAGGGCGATTCCTCCTGGTGGAACTGGCCGTGGTAGGGCGCTGGAAAAGCATCCTGCTGGCCTCCGGCGCGGCGCTGGCGTCAATCGCCGCCGTGCCGGGGGGCGAGCGGGAAGAGATGTTGACCGCCTTCGACGCGGTGCTCACCGGCATGGCCTACGCCGGGGTGGGACTGTGCCTCTTCGCCATCGTCTGGGCCGGGTTCGTGCTGATGGCCGAGGGCGCCGAGGGAGAGGGACGAAGGGGCAAGGCCCGCAACGCCGTGGTCATGGCCATCGTCGGACTGGTGGTGCTGCTGCTGGCCAAGGCCATCGCCCTGGTGATCAGCAGCGGCCTGGCCCCCATCCTGCCCGGCCCATAGAACGACAAGGAGATTCAACGATGAAAGCGACACTACCCAACATCAAGAAACTGGCCGGACTCGGCAGGACGGAAAAGTCTGCCGGCTCCAAAGACGTCAACAACGAGATGGAAACCAACGAGCCGGCGGAACCCAAACCGCCGCCGGACCTGACCCTGTTCTTCATGCTGTCCCACTTGGAGGAGGACGGGCCCGTCCGCTTGGACGGGGTGAAGCTGGCGGTCAGCGAGGTGATGGGACTGGAATTGGACGAGCCCAAGCTGGGAGCCTTTGCCGGATCGCTCAACGCCCTGGACTTTCCGGTGCAACTGCTGGTGCGCCAACACCCGCCGGTGCTGGCCGCATTGAGGAACAAGCTGGAATCGGCCCAGCCCGAGGAGCTGCCACGGCGGACCCGCGACGCCGCCGACTCCCTGGGTCGGCTGCTGGGCAACCTGGAGACCCGTGAGGGAATCCTGGACCGGCGCTTCTACGCCGTCTGCGAGCACAGCCGGATGGACGAGCTTCACGGGCTGCTGGTCCGGGCCGGTCTGGGGGTGTTCCCCCTGGCGGGCGAACCCCTGCGGTTGTTCTGGCTGTCCGCCGCCCTGGGCGGGTCTCCAGTAGAGCGGGACGAGGACACCGAGTTGGAGGTCGAGGTCAACCGCCGCGACATCCGCATCGGGGGGCGGCTGGTCCGCTCCCTGCACCTGGGCAAGTGGCCCCGCAGCCTGGCCCCCGGCTTCCTGCAGGCGCTGATGGCCACGGGAGCGCCCATGGACCTGTCGGTACACCTGGGCGCAATCCCGGCGGAGCAGGCGGCCCGCACCCTGGAGTGGCAGAAGGTCAGGTTCGAGTCGGCGCAAAGTCTTTCGTTCAAGCGGGGACGCTCCATGTCCCCCGAAGCGGAGATCGCGTTGGAGGACGTGAGCCGCCTCCGCGATGAGGTGCAGCGGGGAAGGGAGAGGCTGTTTCACGCATCCCTGTCCGTCACCCTACACGCCGACGACCAGGACACTCTCAAGGACCTGACCCAGAAGGCCCGGGCCCACTTCGCCGCCACCCTGGGCAAGCTGGACAACCTGGCCTTCCGGCAAAGGGAGGGGTTGCTGTCAACGCTGCCATTGGCGCTCAACGCCGTGGCGGTGTGGCGCACTCTCGATACATCGTCATTGGCGCGGCTGTTCCCCTTCTCGCCCCCGGACCTGGACACCCGCTCCGGCACCCTCTACGGCATCGACCTCAGGGCCTGCGCCCCGGTGGTCTACGACCCCTTCGACGGCACCCACCTCAACGCCAACACCGCCGTCCTGGCCCGCTCCGGTAGCGGCAAGTCCTTTGCCACCAAGCTGGGAGTGCTGCGCGGGGTGTGTAGAGGAGTGCGGGCCTACGTGATCGACCCTGAGGGGGAGTACGCCGACATGGCCCGCGCCGCCGGCGGCCGCGTCCTGTCGCCGGGGGTTCCAGGCCAGGGAATGAACCCCTTCGTCATCGACCGGGGCGACAGCGAGGAACTTCTCCAACGCATCGGCAGCCTGCGCAGGCTCATCGAGGTGATGGTGGGCGAGCGGTTAAGCGCCGAGCGGCGGTCGTCCCTGGACCACGCGCTGGCGGGCTACTACGCCGAACACCGGGAGCGCACCGGCTTCGGCGACTTCTACGCCTACCTGGAAGCCGAGGGCGGCGGCAACCCCGAATCCAATTCGGGGCGGGCTATCGCCCACCTGCTGCGGCCCTTCGCCACCGGCAGCCTGCGCCACCTCCTCTCCGACGAGGGCGACGACCTGCTGACCCACGAGGCCCTGGTCACCGTCTTCGACCTGCACCTCCTGGAGCCGGAGCTTCGTCCGGCAGCGGCGATGGTCTGTACCGAGACGGTGTGGGCGGCGGCGGCCCAAGACCCCCGCCCCCGCCTGCTGGTGGTGGACGAGGTGTGGAGCATCATGCAGCACCCCGAGGGCGCAGCCTTCATGGTCTCCATGGCGAAACGCGCCCGCAAGCATCGGCTGGGCTTGCAGTTCATCACCCAGGACGTGCAGGACCTCCTCTCCGAGGACTCCTCCCGCACCATCACCGGCCATTCCGGTCGGGCGCTGCTCCAGAACGCCGCCTTCAAGCTCCTCCTCCAGCAGGACGCCGCCGCCGTCGCCACCGTGGGCGAAGCCTTCGACCTGCCGCCGGAGCTGCAACGCTGGCTGCTTTCCTGTCCCCGGGGCGACGGTTTGCTCCTGGCGAGGGGCAACCGATTCCCCATCCGCATCGAGGCCACGCCGGAAGAAACAGAGGTCATCGAGTGGCGGCCCGGACCGCGTCATTAGTCCATATCACATATTCCCATAAAGAGAGACGAATACCATGAATACCAACGTCAAGAAACTGCTGTTCGGGAATGGCCGCAACAAGCGGCCCCCTGCGCTTTTGGCGGTGACGCCGCCCAGGACCGGGGAGCGCACCCTGTTGGGCGTGGAGAACCTGCTCCAGTCCATCGCCGTCCCCGAACCCTTCTCCCTGGAGCTGGCCGGGGACATGGACGGCGTGACCCTGCTGGCCCGCTGCCGGGACGACCAGGTGGTGCGGGGGCAGCTCTCCGCCCACTACCCCCAGGCCCGCATCCGGGAGGTGCCCGTGGACGAGGACCCCATCTTCGTCCACCGGGGCGAGCAGGCCTGGGCGATGACGCTGCGCTCCGACGGCCCCGAGTACGTGCCCCTGCGCACCTTCCGGGACGACGACCTGCTGGACCCAGGCTCCGACCCCCTGATCGCCCTGATGGGCGCCCTCTCCGAGCTGGAGGAGGGGGAACGGGTGCTGTGCCGCCTGCTGCTGCGCTCCCTGGGCCCAGACTGGTCCCAGGCCCACCAGGCCCGGGCTCACCGGCAGGCCATCCCGGACAACCGCGAGCCCTCCTACACCTACCAGACCAAGCCCCTGCAACTGGACGGCGTCACCATGGCCGTCCTGGGCGTGGGAGCGTTGCTGGCCCTGCGGGGCTACCTGTGGGTGCAGGACGGCGAAATTCTCAAGGCTGTGCTGCTGGGCGCGGGTTCGGCCCTCGGCCTCGGCGTGGCCGGCTGGGGCTGGTGGCGCTGGAAGCAGGCCCGCAGCCGGGTCTACGACCCGCTGCTGGTCCGGGAGAAGGTCTCCCGCATCGCCTTCGACGCCGAGCTTCAGGTCATCGCCGTGCTGCCGGACTCGACCCGGCCCCAGCGGGCCGAAGAACTGCTCGGCGCCGTGGCCGCCGCCTACCGCCACTTCGACCATCCCGCCGGGGCGCGGTTCAAGGTGAGCAACGTCAGCCCGGTGGTCCCACTGATGAACCTACACCCCGCCGGTCCGGGGCTGTTCGGCAGGCGCAGCGTGCTGGGCATCCGCGAGGTCGCCGCCCTGTGGCACCCGCCGGGCGCGGGGGACGAGACGCCCCTGGTGGAGCGTTCCGGGGCCAGGGCGCTGCCACCCTCGGCCAGGGGAGTGCGGGGCGGCGCGCCGGTGGGCGACACCACGGCGGGCAAGCCCCGGCCCATCCGCTTCCCCGAGGACCTGCTGCGCCGCCACCACCTCTACGTGGCCCGCACCCGCATGGGCAAGTCAACGCTGATGCACCACATCGCCGTCCACAAGATGCGGGAGAAGGCCGAGGGGCGCGACGGCGACGCCATCGTCGTAATCGACCCCCACGCCGACCTGGTGGCCGGCCTGCTCCGGCAGGTGGCCGAGTCCCTGGTGGACGAGGTGAAGCTCATCGACCTGGCCGACCAGCAGCGGGCGCCGGGCATCAACCTGCTGGACACCCGCATCTTTTCGGACCGGGACCGCACCGCCGACTCGGTGGTGCGCGTCGCCCGGGGCCTGTGGGAGCAGTGGGGTCCCCGGATGCAGTCCATCCTGGAGCAGACGGTCAAGACCCTGCACGAGGCCAATGAGCACCCCGAGACCGACCAGGCCAGCCAGCACACCATCCTGGACGGGCTGAAGCTGCTCACCGACCGGAAGTACCGGGACGGCGTGCTCGCCAAGGTCTCAGACCCCTACCTGCTGGAGTGGTGGGCCCGGGACTTCGGCGGCTGGCACCACCAGTACCGGGCCGATGCCCTGGCCCCGGTGCAGACCCGGCTGTCCTACTACGCCTCCTCCAAAAGGGCGCGGGCCATCCTGGGCCAGCCCCGCTCCACCATCGACCTGCGGGAGACCATCCTGAACGGCGGAATCCTGCTGGTGTCCACGGCCCAGGGCGCCGTCGGTAGGGACGTGTCCGCCCTGGTGGGCGCGTCGCTGCTGAACCTGGTGGACTCGGTGGTCCGGGAGCAGGAGAGCCTGCCCCTTGCCCAGCGAAGAGGCGCGCTGGTCGTCGTTGACGAGATGCAGTCCATGCCCGGCGTGGACTACGAAAGCATGCTCTCGGAGCTGGGCAAGTACGGGGCCAGCTTCATCCTGGCCACCCAGAGCCTGGCCAAGCTGGACGACCTGTCGCCGACCATGCGGGACACCATCCTGGCCAACGTGGGCTGCCTGGCCGTGTTCCAGGTGGCGGGCAGCGACGCGAGGCAACTAGTGTGGGAACTGGGCAAGGACCGGGTCAGCGAGGACGACATCGTGTCCTTGGACGTCCATCACTGCTACGTGCGGGCCACCGTGGGCGCCGAGCGGATGCCCGCCTTCTCCATGATGGTGCTGAAGCCGGATGCGGGCGACCCCGCCGTGGCCGAGCGCATCCGCCAAGCCGCCTCGGCCTACACCCTGTCCGACCGGGACCTCTCCTTCGCCGGCGCGGACGGCCAGCAGAAGGTGAGCGAGTACCGCCGGTTGCTGGCCGAGCGCGACCAGGAGAACAACGCCGGAAATGGCGCGGGGGCGCAACCATGAGGCCCGCCGGATGCGAGGCCGAGATTCTGCGACTCCTGGCGGCGATGCCCTTCATCGACCGGATGGACCTGGCGGCGGTGTCGGGCTGGTCCCGGGGCGCGGTGTACGAGGCGGTGGAACGGCTGGACTCGGGCGGCTTCTGCGACGCCGTGACCCACGCCACCGGCCTACTTCCCGCCGCCGAGCGCTTCCACCTCACCGCCGTCGGGCTGGAACGCCTGGCCGCCGAGGAGGGCCTGAGCGTGGACGACCTGGTCCGCCTCCGTCCCGTCTCCGAACGCTGGCGGCGCATCCTCATGGAACGCCTGGACGCCGTGGCTTCCGTCTACCGGCTGGCCGCCGCCCTCTCCGGCATCGGGTATCCCATCCGGTTCCGGTGGTACCGGGCCGCGCCTCTGGACGCCGCCCTGGCTCTGCCCGACGGGCGCACCGTGGGCATCGTCCGGCGGGGGAATACCTCAGACCGGTCTCCCTTCGCCAACCGGATGTGGAAGCTGCGCGGCGGGCCGCTGCCCGGCGCCGTCCTGGTACTCATGCCCGACCCGGTGCGCCTCCGGCACGCCCGCCGGATGCTGGACGGCTTCCCCGCGCCGGTATTCCTGGCCGTGGAGGGCGAGGCAGTCCAGGCTACACCCGACGATCCGGTATGGAGCCCCCAGGCCGTCAACAACGCCGTCGGCCTGCGGCAGGTCCTGGACCGCCTGGCGCCCGGCGGCGAGCTTCCAGTGGAGCATGAGCCGCAGCGGGCCTCGATCCCCGCCGACCTGACCGTCGCCGGGCCGGGCTGGGCCGTCCCCGACTACCTGCTGCCCGCCACCCTCCGGCCCGCCGAGAAGCGGGCCGTCGACCTGGTGTCCGACTGGCCCTGGATTTCCCTCAAGGACCTGGCCGGAATGCTGGGCGTCTCCCACCAGCGGGCTTCCCAGGTGGTGATTCCCCTGGAAGCCCTCAAGCTGGTGGTACGGCACCCCGAAACAGGCGGGCGTTTGGCCCTCACCGACCGGGCGCTGGCGCTCCTGGCCCGCCGCGACCGCACCTCCCTCAGCATGGCCACGGGCCGGTGGAGCGCCGCTCCCCTGTTCCCCGGCGCCCCCTTCGACTGGACCAACATCGCCGGCGGCCGCAGCCGCCAGTTGCTCCGCAACCTGGAGCACACCGCCGCGGTCCACTCCTTCCTGGCCGCCATGACCAGCCAGGCGGCGTTCCTGGAATGGCAGGTGGTCCAGTTGGACCCGCCCCGCCGAGCCTCCCGCTTCTTCCGCCACGTCGACCGGATGCGCTCGGTCAACCCCGACGCCTTCGGCCTGCTGCGCAAGGACGGGACCAACTGGCCCTTCTTCCTGGAGTGGGAGCGCCGCGCCGTGCGCCCCTCCACCATGTCCGCCCGCCTGGCCCCCTACCTGCGCTACTACTCCTCCCACCGGCCCACCGACGACCACGGAGCCAGGCCCGACGTGCTCATCGTCTTCAACGACGACATTGCCCAAACCCACTTCCTGCGCCTGGCGAGGGAGCAGATGCAGGCCCACGGCGTGACGGTGCCACTGTGGGTCTCCACCGGGCGGCCATCGAGGAGCTGGGTCCGCTGGGCCGCGCCTGGCGCACGCCCCCAGACCCGGAATCGCGCCAAACCCTGCCGCCCCAATGAACGAGGAGTGATGTGAGAACTATGCCTTCAATAGACGACAACAACGGCAACCAGAGGAAAGGCCCCCGGAGGCGCGTTGGACGGACCGTAGTCCGGCTCGACGCGGCGGCCCTCTTCGAGCGGCTCAACCTGTTGAACCGCTCCCAGAACTGGCTCGCCGGGGAGGTCGGGGTCAGCCCCGCCTACATGTCGATGCTGGTCAACGGGGGGCGCTCGCCCTCCGGCCGCATCCGGCGGCGGATGCAGAAGGCCCTCGGAGTGACCAACTCCAAAGAGCTTTTCAAGACGGAGGAAAAACATGAACGACCATAGCGACCCCATCCCCGGCGACCCCAACCAGGACGACCTCAACCCCTCCGAGGGGCGCCACGGCCCCCCGCCGGACGGGACCGAGCCCATGGAGAGCGGCGTCCTGCCCGACGACTTCGGCCGGCGCCTGGAGCGCCTGAAGGAGGCCAGCGGCCTCTCCTGGCGCGGCCTGGCCCGGGCCCTGGGCGCAGACCCCAAGCAGCTGGGCCGCTGGCGCAAGGGCGTCGAGCCCTGCGGCGGCGCCATGCACTCCATTCACCGCTTCGCATCCCGGATGCCCGGCGGGCCGGAGATCCTCATGGGCGAGGACTACCGGATGAGCTTCTTCGATGAGGAGGAGCCGGAGCGCCAGGAGGACGACGGCGTGGACGTGGAGGAGGAGCGGAACGTGAACGAGGAGGAGGACCGGGAGGAAGACCCGGACACCTAGACCAGGGACCCCGCCGGGCGCAGGCGCAACGGCGGCGCGGCGGAGTCTGAAGCGGCTTTGGGGCCATCGGCGTTCGCCCTTTCCGTCGGCGCCGGCGGCCCCCGACCGCAAACCCGAAACGAGAGGCCAGCGGCCCGCCAACCGCCGCTGCGACTGAGCCTATGAAAGATAGCACGAAAATGAACATAACGAACGGGACCGGCGACGACGAACTGGACGACAAGCAGGACGACCTCCTGGCGTCCTATACTCCCCGGCAGCGCCGGACCATCGCCGAGGGGTTGCGCATCCTGGCCAGGGTCGCCATCCGCTCCTATATGCGGGAGCAGGCGGAACAGGCAGGGGCAGAATGGGAGGAGGACTGATGATTTCTCCGATTCGGTCTCCACCGCTCCTCATAAGCCATCTATTCTTCGATAGAGTCTTCGGGTTCCCCTCGATGCTCGCAAGGGCTCCCGACGAACCCACTTGTCTTTTGGCTCCCTGCCGCTGGGAGAGGCGCAACCAGGCATCGGACAGGGAACCTATCTAGCCAGACACAGCGCCGGCGATGCCGCAATAGGACAACTGAGTGCGAACCCCAGGGTAATTCGGTCTACACGGTGCCTTATTCTGAATCGACAGAGTGTCTCGCTCCGGATGCTCATGCCCGAGGACTCGTCACCTGCCGAGATCAGGATTACGGTTATTCAGTCACCCGGACAATGCCTCTGCATACTGGGAATAAAGCGTCATCACCTGTTCTAGGAGCCATTCATCGTGGTCAGCACGAAACCAAGTGCACAGGCGGCCTTCCTCATCAAACCAGGTAAACACAGTAGGGTTGGACCGTCCATCAGGGTCCCATCCGTCGATTTGAATCAACGGCGGTGCGAACTTATTCCCCTTGCATACTTCGATTATCGAAACATGAAACTTGGAATTCATCGTGAACTCCCCCTTAACAAGTTCGATTGTCGCGGGGTTGATAGAGGCCGTGATGTCCTTCGCGCCAAAAAATTCTAGACCGTTTAAGGTCAGCATCGCGATGTACGACACATGATGCTGCCTTTCGTATTTCATGACATTTTTTAACTGGATACCTTTATCTGGTTCGTCGGCATCGTAAACACGTAGGACTAACGTATAGTCAGTCAAGTGCCGAAAGACCCGGTCCGGGTCCTGGTAAATGAGGTCATACGCGCCGCCCCAAGCACTGAACACGTTTCCCGGCGAGATTAACTCTTGCCAAAAAACGTTGGCCAACAACGCTAGATTCGCTTGAAGCGATTTGAACTCGGGAAATTTTTCTTCCCCGTCCTGGGGCTGGGATGATCCAGTTGCATACCTGTCGAGTTGCCGAATTTCGTCCGAGATACGATCTGACCCGCTTCCAATAGCGATTACCTTGCCGAATCTTGCGCTGACAAATTCGGAACCGGCTTTTTGCCCGCGGGCAAGTGAACCCCTCCGATCGGTCGCTTCTGCCAACGCCAGAAAGTGGACTTGTCTGAAAACATCACGCCCTTCTGGAGTAGAAGCGTACGAAGTTAAGGAGTCCTTGATTTCCGCCCACGAAAAACTGGGCTTATCTCCAAATATCTCAAAAAGGTGGTCGATGAATGCTCGAATGCTCATCACGTCGCCAGCGGCGCCAACTGCCAAATGTTCGTTGACGACGAAAATTTTTCGACGCATTGCGATGGGAATGCTTTTGGGCAACGGATTGGAAGGAACCACTATCCCGTTGGGATGGGACGGCAACCTCAACCCGGTAAAAGGCTTAGGACTAGGTGTAGAAATCAGCATGTCTCCAGCAAGAACTGGGAGCCCTGCGTTGGTAAGAAAGATTACGGTCATCGGTTCGTGCTCCAATATGGTCAGTATGGCAGTTGCGCTCTAATGTCGACTAACCCCTTGCACTATGGATATTTTATCAACCCGAACGCCGGCGCTAGCAGTTGTACGTCTTGAACTTGGGTTTGGCAGTGGAGCAATAAGAGGCTCCTGGATTCCTGCGTTCGCAGGAATTGCCGAAGGCCCTTTGGGCCACGTATGTGTATGAAAATAGGCTATCTTCATGGCAATTCCGGATGGCCTTGCCGGGGCCACGCATGAAGATGAAAACCCATATTTTCATAATAATAACGTTGGTGGAAATACGGCGGCGGGACCTCCCTGGCGGGCCAGGCAGGTCCCTTTGACAGCCCATCCTTGACAACGGCAAGTCGGTCCTTTCATAATAAGAGTATGACATTGTAATACACACGGAGGCAAAAAAGAGAGAATGACCACGCCCAGAAAGTCCAGGGTCATCACCTTCTCCATGCCCCCGGAGATGGCTGAGCAGGTCAGGCAGCTGATGCAGGAGGAGGGCCGCACCATGAGCGAGCTTATCCGCGAGGCCCTTCGCTTGTACATGGACGACCGGGAGTGGCGAAGCCTCCTGCGCTACGGGCAGCGCCGCGCCCGTGAAATGGGCATCTCCCCCGAAGACGTGGAGCGGCTCCTGGAGGAGTACCGGGACAGGGGGTCCCAGGACTGAAACAGACACAGAGCAGAAGGAGGACACACAGATGAACGAACTACACGACTACACGCCCGTGGCCCTCTACGCCCGGGTCTCCAGCGACCGCCAGGACGTGGACCTGTCCGTCGCCGCCCAGCTGAGGGCCCTCAGGGACTACGCCGACAAGAACGGCTACTTCGTCGCCCGCGAGTACGTGGACGAGGCCGAGAGCGGCCGCGTTGCCGATCGGCCCGAGTTCCGCAAAATGATCGACGAGGCCAGCAAGAACCAGGCGCCTTTCCGGGAGATTTTGGTCTGGAAATTCAGTCGCTTCACCCGCAAGCGGGAGCACGCCGTCGCCTTCAAGTCCATGCTGAGGCGCAAGGGCATCCGCGTCGTCTCCATCACCGAGCACGCCGACGACTCACCCACCGGCAAGCTGATGGAGGCCATCATCGAGAGCGTGGACGAATTCTATAGCGAAAATCTTGCCACCGAGGTCTTGCGGGGAATGCGGGAGGCCGCTTCCCGGGGCTTCTGGGTCTCCAGCCACGCCCCCTTCGGCTACAACCGGGTAATGGTCCAGGACGGACCCAAGAAGCGCCCCACCCTGGAGATCAACCCGGATACGTCCCGCATCGTCCGGCGCATCTTCGACCTGGCCGAGGCCGCCAAGGGGACCCAGGAAATCACCCGCATCCTGAACAACGAGGGCATCGCCAGCCCCAGGGGGAAGCTCTGGGGCAAGACCAGCGTCCACGGCATCCTCACCAACGAGGCTTACACCGGCACTCTGGTATGGGGTGAAGGCGCCAAGGACAAGGGCCAGCCGGTGCGGGTGGAGAAGGCGTTCCCCGCCGTCGTCTCCAAGGCCCAGTTCCGCCGCGTCAATAATCTCATGCGCTCCCGTGCCCCCAAGTTCAGCAATCCCCGCAGGGTGGGAAGCTCCTACCTGCTCAGCGGCCTGGCCAAGTGCCAGGCGTGCAACTCGCCCCTCACCGGCCGCTTCGCCAAGAGCGGCCAGTACGCCTATTACGTCTGCCCGACCAACATCAAGGTCGGCAAGCACGCCTGTGAGACTCCCACGCTCAACGCCCGCCGCTTCGAGGAACTGGTGGTCAACAGGATTCGCTCCAACATCCTCACCGAGGACAGCATCCACGACCTGGTGAAGGTGGTGGAGTCGGAGATGGGCGGCGTGACCCGGGACCAGCGCAAGCGGCTGGAGACCATTGACACGGAGTTGGCCGACGTGCGCCAGCGGCTGGGCCGGCTCTACAACCTGGTGGAGACCACCGACATGGAGGTGGATGACTTCAAGCCCCGTATCCGGGAACTGAGGGAGCGGCAGGACCGGCTTGAATGCTCGGCGGAGGAGGCAAGGGCCGCCCTTGCCCAGCGCCGGAAGGTACTGGACGACGTGAACGCTGTCGCCGCCTACGCCAGGGAGATGAAGGACTTTCTGGAGGAGAGCGAGTTGACCGAGCGGCGGGCCTTCATCGAGACCTTCGTCAAGGAGATCCTCGTCGTGCCCGGCGACGCCCTGATGCGTTACACCGTTCCCATGCCCAGCGATAGCCTGGCGCCGGGAAAGGCCACCGACAAGGTGGCCCTTCCCGATGCCGTTCTATCTACCGTGCAGGTTGGTGGGCCTGGGCGTACCGAATTGAGCCTGTCTCAGAAGGCCATTCTTGTCAGCTTGATCCGACCCGAGGGTCATTTCAAACGATAGGAGTGAATAGACAGGCAGCCTTAGTTCCTGAAACGTGTGACGGAACGAGATCGGGGTCCCTCAGGTGAGAGGTTGAAGACGGGCGGAGGAACTCCAGATCTTCCAAAGTGTGCGCAAGTTGAAGGCGGTGACCAGGAGGATCCACTCGGCCGTCACATTGGAGAGGCCTCGCAGCAGGAATCTCCGTGCGCCCTGTTGCTCCTTGATTATTCCGAAGACTGGCTCGACCAACTGCTTTCTCAGCTTGTGACCTTCTTTGGCTGCCGCGGTGGACATCCAGGCGCGATGGCGACGTAGCACTTGATCGTGGGGCCCTATGGACAGGCTTCGCCCAATCTCCTTGGCTTTGGTACAGGCTCTGAGGGCTGGACAAGCCTGGCATGCAGCGCCTGCAGCCCGGTACAGTCGCAATGGGACTCCGTTCACATGTTGTATGCGGAGGAATTCGAGCGTCTGCCCCTGGGGACACCTGAAGGTGTCGCTGTCTCCGTCATAGATGAATCTGTCCTTGTGGTAAGGGTCTTTGAGGAACCGTTGCCGTGACTCCGGTACCACCACCTGCTGACCGCGACGGTCGAACTCCGCGAGGTGGCTGGCGGCGAAATATCCTGCGTCGGCCAATGTCATCTGCGATTTCGTCCCCGTCGTACCCTCGGCCTGTTCCATCATCGGCGTCAACAAGGCATTGTCATTGACTTCATCTACCACGTCCACTGCAGTGACCAACATGCCGGAGGTTCCCTCTTCCGTCTTCGTAGCCGAAACCATGGCCTGGGCGTTGTATCCAGCCACGATACCACCATGCCTGCCCTTCATCACCCGGGCCTCTGGATCGGTCAGGTTGATACGACTATGGCGTTTCTGGCTGGCGAGCTCAGCCATCGCCAGCCTCACCCGCTCTCTCAGAACTTTCTTGTTGGCCAATTCCTGGGGCAGGCGGGTAGCGGCAGAGTCTTCTCCCGCCTCGTTCTGAGCCTCAAGGTCGGCTATTGCCAGCTCCAGACGCTCCAGTAGCCCCCTCAGTCCGGCACCATCGTAGCTCCTGTTCACCGAGGCGTTGGAGGATACCTTCGTCCCATCCACCGCCTGGACCGCCAGGTCCACCAACTCCATGGCCACCGCAGTCCGCACCGTCCGCTCGAACAGCTTCCTCATGGACTGCCGGTGATCTTTGTAGAACCTCCACAAGGTGTTGTGGTCGGGGTGCTGCCACCCAGTCAGCCACAAATACGGTATTTGGTCCCGGCAGGCTGTCTCCAGTTTCCGGCACGAGCGCACACCGCCCATGAACCCGTATACCCATACGCTCAACAATGCACGGGGGTGGTACGCTGGCGCTCCCATGGAATCGCCATCTATGTCCACACCAAGCTCTGACCAGTCATCCTTAGTCAAGGCGTCGACGATCTCCGCCACAAACCTGGCTGGATGATCCTGGGGCAACAACTCGTCCAGGGACGGCGGCAACAACCACATTTGCTCTCGGTCCATATCTCGAAGCGGCATCCGATTCGCTCCTGTCCCAGTGTTGCTTCACAGTCTACACCCAAGCTTCTTCACAGACTTCTGAGACAGGCTCAATTGAGCCTGTCTCAGAAGGCCATTCTTGTCAGCTTGATCCGACCCGAGGGTCATTTCAAACGATAGGAGTGAATAGACAGGCAGCCTTAGTTCCTGAAACGTGTGACGGAACGAGATCGGGGTCCCTCAGGTGAGAGGTTGAAGACGGGCGGAGGAACTCCAGATCTTCCAAAGTGTGCGCAAGTTGAAGGCGGTGACCAGGAGGATCCACTCGGCCGTCACATTGGAGAGGCCTCGCAGCAGGAATCTCCGTGCGCCCTGTTGCTCCTTGATTATTCCGAAGACTGGCTCGACCAACTGCTTTCTCAGCTTGTGACCTTCTTTGGCTGCCGCGGTGGACATCCAGGCGCGATGGCGACGTAGCACTTGATCGTGGGGCCCTATGGACAGGCTTCGCCCAATCTCCTTGGCTTTGGTACAGGCTCTGAGGGCTGGACAAGCCTGGCATGCAGCGCCTGCAGCCCGGTACAGTCGCAATGGGACTCCGTTCACATGTTGTATGCGGAGGAATTCGAGCGTCTGCCCCTGGGGACACCTGAAGGTGTCGCTGTCTCCGTCATAGATGAATCTGTCCTTGTGGTAAGGGTCTTTGAGGAACCGTTGCCGTGACTCCGGTACCACCACCTGCTGACCGCGACGGTCGAACTCCGCGAGGTGGCTGGCGGCGAAATATCCTGCGTCGGCCAATGTCATCTGCGATTTCGTCCCCGTCGTACCCTCGGCCTGTTCCATCATCGGCGTCAACAAGGCATTGTCATTGACTTCATCTACCACGTCCACTGCAGTGACCAACATGCCGGAGGTTCCCTCTTCCGTCTTCGTAGCCGAAACCATGGCCTGGGCGTTGTATCCAGCCACGATACCACCATGCCTGCCCTTCATCACCCGGGCCTCTGGATCGGTCAGGTTGATACGACTATGGCGTTTCTGGCTGGCGAGCTCAGCCATCGCCAGCCTCACCCGCTCTCTCAGAACTTTCTTGTTGGCCAATTCCTGGGGCAGGCGGGTAGCGGCAGAGTCTTCTCCCGCCTCGTTCTGAGCCTCAAGGTCGGCTATTGCCAGCTCCAGACGCTCCAGTAGCCCCCTCAGTCCGGCACCATCGTAGCTCCTGTTCACCGAGGCGTTGGAGGATACCTTCGTCCCATCCACCGCCTGGACCGCCAGGTCCACCAACTCCATGGCCACCGCAGTCCGCACCGTCCGCTCGAACAGCTTCCTCATGGACTGCCGGTGATCTTTGTAGAACCTCCACAAGGTGTTGTGGTCGGGGTGCTGCCACCCAGTCAGCCACAAATACGGTATTTGGTCCCGGCAGGCTGTCTCCAGTTTCCGGCACGAGCGCACACCGCCCATGAACCCGTATACCCATACGCTCAACAATGCACGGGGGTGGTACGCTGGCGCTCCCATGGAATCGCCATCTATGTCCACACCAAGCTCTGACCAGTCATCCTTAGTCAAGGCGTCGACGATCTCCGCCACAAACCTGGCTGGATGATCCTGGGGCAACAACTCGTCCAGGGACGGCGGCAACAACCACATTTGCTCTCGGTCCATATCTCGAAGCGGCATCCGATTCGCTCCTGTCCCAGTGTTGCTTCACAGTCTACACCCAAGCTTCTTCACAGACTTCTGAGACAGGCTCAATTGCGAACTTTTCGGTGGGAGGTCCTGATATAACGATTCCAGCTTGGTGGTTTAAGAAAGGCGTAGTTTGAACATAGACAATCTTTCTTCAAGGGGACGCAGAATCGAAAAAGCCAAGTTTAGCCCATTACGAGGCGAAACGATGCCGACCCGACTGAGCAAAGGGACTCAGGCTGTGCCGAGACTGAACAGGTCAGGCAATCCACGGACAGATCCGTTGCGAGAATTGTGCCGAAATAGAACTGTAGTCCCGCGGGAAACGCTACGCCAAGCAGTAGTGGGAGAGGAAAGCTCAGGAGGCATTACATCTGCCGACTAAACCAAAGCCAAGGTGAAATGCGAAGGCAGATAGGTTAGATTTGTGAAGTAACTGGCTCGCTGGTCCCAGGAGTTGAAGGGGTTGGTGATGAGCGTGAGGGAGATAGAGCGGTGTCTGGAACAGTGGGAGATGAATGCTAAGGATATGCACCGGCGGATGATTCTGGCCCCGACGCCCCGGGAGCGGGAGCGCTGGCACGCCGTATGGCTGCTGGCCCAGGGTTGGATGGCAGTGGCCGTGGCGGAGGCACTGGAGCGGGATCCACACATCGTCGGACCCCTTCGACAAGCTCAGGAGGGCCTCGACCTTCGGCGAGGGTGGTCCGGCAGCCCTGATCTTCGAGCAGACCGGCGGTTCCCCCTCGCTCTGGACCCAGCGCAGCAGGGGGGGTTGAAGGCAGCAGTGCAGCAACCGCCGTCATCATCGGGCCTGGAACTGGCCAACTGGTATTGGCGGGTGGTGCGGCGGTTTGTCTGGGAACGGTTCGCCATCAACCTGAGCCGTAGCAGTTGCTTGAATTACCCCCGTTTCCACGAGGGCAGGCTCTGCAGCGGCTGGGATTTAGCTACAAGCGTCCCAAGAAGCGCTTGCTCAAGGCCAATGAGTCGAAGCGGAAGGCCTTCGTTGCGGAGTATGCCGCCCTTGGGGAGGAGGCCCAACTGACCGGAGCCAAGGTATTCTCTGTCGACGAGGCTCACTTCCTGGCCGACGCCGAGTTGCGGGGCAAGTGGGTGCTCAGGGGAGAACCGGCATTGGTGGACTCGACCAGTCCCAAGTACGGGGAGAAAGCCAGTTACTACTCGGCGGTGTGCCTGGAGACTGGGGAGGTGGAGTGGATGGGCCTGGAGGGCAACAGCAACTCCGGGATCTCGGTTGCCTTCCTGGAGCAGTTGCGGGGGAGGCACAGCGGGCGGCTGAACGTGATCTGGGACAATGCCCCGGCCCATCGCGGCGAGGCGTTGCGGGAATACCTGCGGACGCCTGAGCTGGACCTGAGGCTGGTGAACCTGCCGGGCTACAGCCCGGACTTCAACGCCGATGAGGCCATCTGGGGCTGGGCGAGAGAAGAGGGCACCGGCAACCTGTGCCTGGGGACCAGAGAGGCAGTACAGGAACGAGTCGGGAACTTCCTGGCCGGGCTGGCCCACCGGCAAGACGAGGTGAGACGGCGCTGCCGGACGGTGCTGCAATCAAGGGCCGAGGCGCTTCTGCGAGATTCCCAGCCCGATTCCCGCCGTCCGGCAAATGCACATCCCACCTTGGCTTTGGTTTAGTATCCGCCCAGTTATTGAAATCGAACCCGTAAATAGCACCCGAACCGGTACCACCTTACAGCGAGACAACCTCGAAAAGTTCAGATGAAAACTCCCTGCTATCCGAAATGCCGCACGGCGTTCTTACAATCCATATATGAGGACTATTGCCCGCCAGCTGGCGATTCCAGGCAGGGTCGTTTCCTGAGCAGCAAAATCCTAATTTGTGAGACGTGTACAGAGCCGAATCATCTCCCAAAGAGACGGGTCCAGCTAGCCCACCTTCAAAAATCCTCCTCCCCACCCTCGGTTGTATCCCCCTCCTTGGGTCCCGTCGAATCAGCCAACGGCGAGAAGTCATAAACCGTGCTCGTTGATGATTTAATGCCCGAGAGGACAATCTCTCCCTGGTCCAGAGGCTGCAGTTGCTTGAGAGGATCCAATACTATCCGGATCTTGGGGCGAGCGTAGGCTCCCTCAACATCAGACACGACGACCAGGAAATAGTCATCGGTGCTTAGGGCCCGCCTTACCTCGGCGTTGGTAAGTTTCACCTGATCCGGCTCCGCTCCAGCATGGACCTTAAGCTCAAAGAACCTGCGTAGGTCGTCAATGGCGTCGGCCCCCACTCCACGCTGCGTTCGCAGGTCAGTTATGTCCTTTCGGTCACTACCGAACAGTTTTTTAAACAAATCCATTCCCACCGTTTCCTTATCGAGGTCCGTGTAGGCACGGTAAGATACTCTGTTAGCAGGACTCTTACCCTTCTTCGAGGGCTCTTTCAGTTTCTTTCCTGCAGCCCTTCCAACTCCGCCACCACGGCTTCCTTCCTCAATCCGCCCTTCAGAGTAAGTAAGCTCGAGGTCGTGCGGGTCAACCAAGACCCTGGGCAACAACGGCGGCAACGGAGTCTGGCTCCTCTTTCCGTTGGATGGAGACTCCGGCGATTCTTTGTTGGCCCCACCATCCTGAGCGTTGCCCCGGTTGCTGTGGCGCTTCGCCGCTGCACTGTCCCGAAATGCCACTGTGCGACTGCGAATTTCCTCCTCGGTCTGCGCTCGTCGGCGCTCCGCGATCTGTTTGGCCAATTCAACAGGCCTGGCCATCCTGCCAGCTTCAGCCCTGTCGCAGGCCGCTCTCCACGCCATGGCAATGTTGCGAGAGCTCCCTTGAAACAACTCTGCTAGAGCCCTGCCGCCGCCGTCTGTCGCCTTCAGGTCAGCATCGGTTCTGACGAACACAGTTTCAATCCCCGGGTCCACTCGAGCATTCACATTGCACACGTGTATTTCAGACGTACCGCCCCTGTCCAACGATACCGATAACGAAAGAGACGGGTGAACCCAGACATTGAACTCCGACAGGCGATCCGAGCCGATCCCCAAGCCGAGGGCCAGTTCCGGATCGTTTCGGGTGAGGTCCTCCTTGAGTAGCTGGACCGCCATTCGGAAGAATTCTGTAGATTCCTCATCCTCGAAAGCCTCTTCAGACTCGACCACGGCCATGTCCTCGGCACTAATTTCCCTTGCGCGCAACAAACCCAAGAGAGGACGAAACTGTTCCAGGTCTCCGCCAGGTACCCAAATTGGAATTCTGTCCCGAAGACTTTCTCCTATTACCGCATCGGCCGTCGCGAAGACAGGGCGCTCGCGTAACCAGCCCTTGCTGGTCCATAGAGGCAGAGAGCCAAGCCTTCTCCTTTGCTCCTGAGATCTCACGTCCGCAGCTCGCCCGGAGAGCGCTCGCAGAGTTTCAAGGAGGATCGTCTCGTCGCTTTCCGACGGAGCAGCGCGACCTCTAGCGATTTGCCGTACGACGTCTATACAGTCGTCCACGCTAGGCTCACGTAGGTTCAATGCCGACCACAGGGGCCCTGCGCCATCAATCGGGGGAGCAAACGGCCGGTAGCTGCCAAAGATAGGTGCACCACCGAAAACACCTGCTGGGGGGAGCCAACCCATGTCGGTAAGCAGCAATCCAGGTGCGCGTCCGAACTCGGTCCTTATCTGAGTCTGGCTCAAGTCCGACGTCGTTGACCCTGAGGCCATCGACCCGGCCAATGCCTTGTACACGACTACCGCCTCTGCCATGAGCTCACTCTGCGAGAGATCTCCCAGGGCGTCCGAACCGCCCCTGATTTCCTTGAGCCGTTCCACCATTTCCGAACGGGTGGGATTCCCCGAGATGCGCAACGCAAACAGAGCCCCTTCACGGACCTGTGTGTAGAGGTCCCGATGGAGGTAGTCCGATGAACCCTTGCCGTAGATTGCTTCAGTTCCGGGTGTTCGCGCACGCAACTCCCGCGGCCTGCGGGGACTGCCGCTCTCGTCGTCCAGCCAAGCGACCTCTCCCGCATCCCAGAGCCAAGCGGCCGGAACACGTCCCCGCTCTCTCCAGGTCTGTGAGTCATTGGCCGAGTCAACTTCCGAAAAGTCGCTGTAAAGTCTCTCCCATCCCCGTCCCAAAGTCCCCAGGAGAGCACCGGCCCTTTTCCGCCTCTTGCTTCGGCTCCTTATTTTCGAGATATCCCTGACCACCGACATTAAATGGGGACAATCACGGTCCATGAGAGTGAAAGTCGCCCCGCGAGACGCTAGTTCATGAGTGCGGGCGGGTGAACTCGCCTGGAATTCCCGACGCAACCCCAGGCGGTTGTTGGCGAAACGCTTTTCAAGCCTGGGATGTGGGCGAAGGCGAGGAGCTGTTTCGGCACCCAGAAGCCGAAGAAATTTCTGGGCTCCCACCCCTTGCCGGCCCGCAGGGGAGCGAATAATCCTGGCGTACCGGTCATGCAGCCACACGATCCCGGGGGACTTGTCCGCAGCTACGGCAAAACTGTCCGGGTCCCTGTCTATTCCTTTTGACAGATAGCCCTCTGCGGGGCAGACGTTCGTTAACCTCCGGACTTTCCTCTTTCCCCTAAGCTCGTATGTGTAACCCTCAAGAAGAATCGCCTTTCCGACGTCAGGGCCAAGTTTCCGCATCTCCTCCGGGTCCAAGAGCTCAAATGCCCCGCGCAGCGCTTGAACCTGCTCGTCTGTTAGAGGTTCCGCTAAAGTCCTTCCCGCCTGGCCCGCGGCCGCAAGACGTCGTACCACAACTCGGTCGTCGGAAGCTTCTAACAGCGCTCCGCTCTTCCTGAGCCAGTCCAGGACCGTTTGCGGAGCCTTTCCATCCCGTAGGTGCTCGGGGTGAACAAGCGTAACCACACGCAATTCTTCTGCCAGGCTGGATCTCCCCCCTGCCAGAGCTTCTGGCGAACCTTCAGGCGGTGGAACTATGTGATGACCGTCTTCCGCAATCACACAAGGAAGCAGGAGAAGGCTCTTCCCAAGCCCATCTTCAACGGCGGCAGCGACAAGAGAAATTGTACGGGCCACGGAACGTGTCTCGTCGCCGAGAAGGACAAGGGCCTGCTCAACACTAATCGGGACAGGAAGGTCGGCACCAGCCTTTCGCCAGCTTTCCAGCACCGACCTCCACGTTCCGCGCGAATCCCTGACCTCGTAGGGTAGGGTGGCGGGCAACTCTGCCAGTGCCGCAGTCTCTGAATCGGTGAGGATTCCCTCCAATGGCGGTTGCTCAACCGCCAGATTCGGCAAGCTGATTTCCCCAATCTCCGGTATTGGAAATGACAGTTGCGAGGCCACACTCCTCACTGCACTGTCGACAATTGCGGCCTCCAACTTCTGGATGAAGGGCGAGTCATTCTCTTCTTCAATGGCTTCTGGGACCGGCATCGTTCGCCAGGCGGACTCGGGGTCCCTAGAAAAAACGTCCAGGGCTGCCTTGGTCCAGAGGTCCGCCACCAATGGGACGAGCGACTGGTTCCAGTTGTTGTCGGCAAGGTCCCTTCGGCTTGTAAGGGGGTCAAACTGTGCGTTAGCGAAGAGGTGCAAACGTGTGCGAACCACGGGGAGTCCGGCGTGAATCTGGGCGGATCCCACTTCGTCCAAGGGAATCGCTACCCCCACTGGTATCGTTGGACCGGTGGTCTTGCGGGCCCGCGATACACCCTCCGGTGTCAGCACCTCCTGACTGTAGACCATCCATGAACGGCCGTCGGCAGCTCTCACAAATTGCCGAAGAATGTCCTTTTTCCAAGGTAGCGAACCGGTCGAAATTATCCCCTCGTCCAGCCGCGATAGCGCGAGCTCCCTAACCGGCTCGCCCCCTTCGCTCAGAAGAACCACTCTGGTTATATGACGGAGAAACAGAAGGGCGGTGTGGTCCCACCGGTCCAACCACGCCTCTAGCTCATCGAGGTTCACTTTTCCTTGATCCAATGGTACCCGGAGAACCGTCCATCCAGAGTGGTTAAACTCGGGAGGCAACTCCGGGGCATCCGTCGGAGACAAGGTCGTATCCGCGAGCCGCACGTGATACGGGTAACAGTGGACCTCCAGAGTTGAAGAAAACGCTCGGAGGGTCATGAGCCCCACACCGAATCGGCCCATGGTGCCGCCGTCCTCACCCTTTGTGCTGAACCACGGCGTGGCCAAGCCCAGGACGTGTTCCAGACGCACGGGGTTACCATTATGGCAAACCAGGAGTTCATTCGGCCTGAGCATGAACCTGACTTCAGTGGCATCCACGTCGTCGGCGTTCTGCACAATTTCCGACAATCCCTGAAATCGGTCGCTCGACAGGAACTCCCCGTTTTGCCGGGCGGCGTCCAACGCAATTGCTATGGATCCCGGGAGTCCTTCATACAGCTGGCCCAACCTGCGGACCGCCGCCTGGGCAGCTTCTAGACCAGCAGGTTCATACTCCGGGTGCTCGTCCTTGTTCCTCGCGTCAAACAGCTGCTCAGCGGCTCTCTCGGCAAGTTCTATCTCGCCTGATGACTCAATCCCGCTCGCTGTCATCATCTTTCCATTCACCTCCCCGAATGTCCCACCTGACATTCAGATGGACCAAATGGCCGGCGACAAATTTGCTCCCCGAGTCGATGATCACCTACGCCTCCCTCATTTTGTTGATGATCTCCTCTGGGTTGTGTTTCCTCTTCGCCATTTCTTCCCCCTCCTGGCCCAGCATACTAACATTCCGCTTGGACCAGTTTTCGGGAGGACAGGCCAGTAGGTCCCCACCTTCGGGCCTATGCCGCTCGCTTTCCAGTCTTGTCTAGGTAGCGTGATGTGCCCTAACAAGATACTTGCCTTTGGTCCCGAAAGTCGGATCTGTGTCTATTTCCTGGATTGTGATGACTTATGGGTTTGACTAGCCTTCCACATTGCCCAAAGCAAACTTAATCGGCCAAGCGGAAAGGGACCAACACATAGAAGAGTACAAATCTGGTGTCCGGCAACATGGGCAGTCTATGGATTCGTGGCTTTTCCAGCCGAGGACAATCACCTCCTGGATCCGAATACGCCTCCCACAATTTTGGCATTTTTTGTCGATAGTATGATTGTCTACGTGGCCAGCTTTGTCGGGGACCATTTTTTTCAGCCCAGAGGCCACTCGGCTTCCTAAATTCATCGCCATCTCCGTTATCTTATATCCATCAGAGTATATGGAAACTGGCCCATCCTGGGACACTACGAAAACCACAGTTTCGTCGTGTTCAAACGAGAATCGTCTTGCTGAGGTATGCCGTGTGCCTCCATCAGGTTGAATCTCTTCAGCGGCATCATCCCCGTATATGAGGTGTGTACCTACTTGCTCAATGTTCCCAGTCGGTCCGATGATGGCTGCCCCGTCCCGATATTTTAGAAGATGTTCAATTGCCGAATACTCGGACTCGTTGTTTGTACCCAAATTCATTTCTCTAACGTCCAAACCCTTATTGGACAGTCCTTCGACCGTGCGATCTCTCGGTTCTCGGACCCTCCAGACCAGTGTGGTGCCGATATTGCGACTGCTCAGAAAATAGTAAGCGAGCCTGAGCAGGGACCACAGGGTTGAGTGAAGCTGACCAGGCATATGACCTAAACAACTCTGAACAAGGTCCATATGTTCCAGAATGCCAGATTTCCGATTCCAGTTCCGATTTTCCACTAGCCATAGGTCCGCACCCTGAGCAATTCGAACAGTCCCGGAAACATCCCTCTTAATGGCTAGGCCGTCTGCCATTCCAGCAAGTTCCAAAAGACGTATGTCGTCACCTATAGCACGGGTTAGGACGGCCAGCTTGGGGGCTGGATCTCCCATGTAAGCTAGGAATGTCCTCCTTCCGTCCGCCAAAGAGCGCAATTCGCCCGCCCCTTCCTGTGGTACGTCTACAAGACGTACTCCCTCCGTGGGGGAGAGGTCCGCATTGGAGAACAATACTCCCGTGGGGACAATCTCCCGCTCGTGTTGCGTCGTGTACAGGCAACTGGCTATTTCAGCCACAACGGTAGCGTATTCCACGCTTCGAATTCTCTTGGGGCGAAACCGGTTAAACGCCATCTCTTTCTTGATGATGTCATCAATGTTGGGCAATTTGCACCTCTAAGGAGCCCAAGAATTTCTGATAGTGTTCTTGAATCGCCGAGTTTCCCAATCCTGGATTGTGGACCATTTACGCTCTCGCTTGACCTGCCCTTCGTACTGGTAAATCGTGGCCAGGTATGTGAAGGCACTATGAGCCTTTCCTGACCCGCGTAGCAAACCAGTGTTGGTGCAACTACTGTGGCGCCAGGACACGACCTAAATCCTGACGGGGCTTAGGAATCATTCCATAGGCCTCTCAGTGCTCGGATGAAAGCTTGGGCTTTATCGACGGACCACTGGTCCCTTGAATCGCCAAAGAGGTCGGCAAGTTGATTCTGGCACTTGAAATCATGGAGTGTGGCCGTCGAAAGCCAATTGACGGCCCCCACATACGTCTGAGCAAGGCTGCTCCCGAAAAGTGAGTTTGGGACATTGAACATGAGACATTCTATGAAATACGAGGGTGCCGTGCCCTCGGCTAGCGTGTTACTTTCAAGGAGGTGGTTACGTGCGGCCTTGAACATACGAGTGGCTCTCTTGTACCTTCCGGCAGAGCCTCTTTCCTTACTGGCCCCTTTTTGAGTGATGTTGCTGGGGAAAGCTCACTGCCCAACGGTGCTCGTCAGGTACGTAAAGGGCGGTTCCATTACCACACTTTATAGTTACTACAACATCCGCTGCCGCCGGGATGGGACCTTGAGCCACCTTGAGGGACTTGCGGCCGGTGGTAACAACGGCATCACCAAAATTCTCTCTGAGTGCAACCAGCACGAGCCTCCGGAACGACTGCCATCTTTCATACGCAGCCATGTGAGAACCGCTGCTCTGCAGTTGCGGTCCAATGAGCGCTGCGACTCTTGGTCTAAGTCGCACGTCTAGCTGTACCACTAGGTCCACATCGCTGTTTCGGCGAAGGTTCGTATCGTTCTTGTAAGAACCTTGAAGAAAAATGTCGTGCGCCGGTAGGTCGCGGTAGGCTAAGGCATCACGAATCGCCGTGTGCGCCTGGACGGAAGCCGTAGCCGCATGGTGATGGCCCCATTGGTTTAGTACGGATTCTAGAATGGGCAATTCACACTCCAGTTACTGATCAAGTCCTCATTGCCGGGTCTAATCTCATTTTCATGAGACATCGACGCCGGTGACAACCTCGGTTTTCTTATTGAGTTGCCTAAGCCTTGAATACTGCTTCTTCGTGCCACCTCAAAAAATTGGCGGCCGGACGTTGGTCGCTGCGTTCAGGAATTACCTGCAAGACCGATCCTCCGTACTTGTTCAGCGATTCCTGAACACTATTCCCTGAGGCCAATCCCCCTACCAAGACAGTGAAGTCTGTCAACACAGTGAACAGCCCCGCGTCAAAAAACTTGTGGTGCAAAACACACAGAGCCATGCCATTGTCGACTCTTGCAGGCCCTTTAGCACAGTGCCATTTGATGTGCGCAGCCTCGATTCCGATCGGCTGTCCAGCGACCTGCACATCTAACTCGCAGAGGGCACACCGACTCATGTAGGCTTGGAGCACCGCTTGTCGGAAACGTGGATCGCGCGCATCTTGTCTGGGCATCGTGCCAACCGGCCAGCTTGGGCCTACTCTGCCCACCAGCCCCACACTTTCTAGTATGTTTTGATGCAAGGATGGCGGAAAGTAGGTGCTGAGCAGGTTTCCAACCACGCGCCAAGAAAAGTCAGGGTTAGAATCAAGGGCGTATACGAAATCCTGGGTAAGTCCCCCACGAATGTCGTGCTCTCGCAAGTCAGATAGGTAGGGATCTCCTGATGTTGTCGTTCTTACGAGGTCCGGTCTGTCAAGCTCCCACAACCTGTCGTTAGTCAGGTGCCAAAATGGGTAATGTGCGTTCTCCCTGCTGTCGGGTAAGCCGAATCGCCGAATCAACCCGTTCAGGTCTCCCTCTATTTCCCCATATGCAATTAGTCTCTGTTGCCCACTAAAGTGACGCCCAATGGCAAGCAACAGCAATAACGGCTTGTGAGGGGAGGGCCGGCCGTGCCGCAAGGCGACCCGAATCGTCTGGACCCTGTGCAGCAGTTCATCATTTGGATTCCGCGTCATCTTTGCTGTCCCTGCCATCGAGAACGGTCTACCAAATAGTCAAGATCAAGAGCCTTTACGGGACCCTTGCAATCACCACGGAAAACTGCGCTACTCTTGGCCGGCTTGTCTGCAAGCTGTTAACTCGGTAAAGCGTATCGACGAGGAGGAGATCGGTTCGACCCTCCTCAGTTTGGGGAAATTACTGCACCCCGAAAACAAGGTTTCGATACCTGCCATCGCATCCCCAGCTTCAGTCTCCCATTGCCTTCAATAGGGCTTCTCTCACATCTGCGTAATAGATGATACCCAGTTTGGTCGCCATGTCGTCGGACAAGTCGTTCAGCTGCTTTCTAGCGGAGATTGGAATCAATAACTGGACCGCTCCTTTCTCAACAGCGAGTTCCGCCACGTTCACCGCGTTATGCACGGGGTCCAGCCCGCCTCCAAGATTCAGGCCCCCAACCGTTGCAAGTCCGCCCTTTAGGCTCTTCCCTAGAAGGGCGCCGCATAGTGCCAATAGAGCGGGAAGCCCAAGGAACGCTCCGGTCCTCGAATTGTCGAATGCACGGAGTTGGATTGTGAACTCATGTGCACGCGGGTCTCGGTCCCCCACCAAGTCCTTGGCCTGCGTGACGAGGTTTCCTTGAGCATATCTGACGCTCTCTCGGAACGGACCGGGAGCAGGAACGTTGATGATCTTCATTCCTGAACCTGGTCCAACGTTTACCTCAATGCGATAGAGACCCGTATTGTCATCCAGCCCACCGGGGCTGATGGCCCAGACCTGCCCCGGAGGAAGCGGGTCTGCCGCAATTGCATCGTCGCTTTGGAGTTCGGGCGTGGCAACGAATCGTTCGACCCCGTCCTCGCCCATCGTGTAACTGAAGTGAGTATTCCTAAACTCGGCGCTGCCAATCCTTTTCTGTTGCTCCTTGACTCGGCGACGGCACTCAAGCGCCAAGCGGACCGCCCACTCAACGTCTTCATCCAAAATTTCTGCTTCCCGGCCAGGGTGGAGGAGCTTCAACAGGCCGTCCAAAGTCCGATTCACTGCTGTGGTGTCTCGTCCGCTAAGGGCGCCACCATATTGGACTCGTCCCTGAATTGAGGAAAGCCGGTTTTCAGATCGCAGTTGGGACCAACAGTCTGATAGGAAGTCGTTCACCAGACCAAAGTGGTCTGTGAAGTATGAACGGTCCAACTTCGGCACGTCCCAACCTGGCAGATAGGCATGGATACGATCCATGAAGGCCGTGTCATGCCGCATCTCTGGCGGCAGGGGTTCCAGCAGGTGGCCAATCCGCTGCTGGTGTTCGACATCAACGTCAAGATTACCCACGAACACCAAGCTACCGTTCGCGCGTATGCTTTCGCGGCCCCTGCTGAACTCGCCCGACTCCATGTAGCCCTTCATGATATTGACGCCATCCTTCTGATCGAAGGAGACGCCGGAGATCTAGTCGAAGCAGACGACATCGTACTGGGCAACCAGGCCGCGCTGTCCCGTTGCGTTATTCACGAACATGCGGGCTACCGTTGCCTTGCCCCCAGAGATCAGGTGGGAAGCAGGGGATATTTGCTGAAAGAGATGGGACTTGCCCGTACCGCGAGGGCCGAGTTCGACCATATTGAAATTGCGGTCTACGAATGGGATCATCCGCAGTATCAGGACATCTTGGGACCGTGGGCTAAGGGCGGAAGGCTCGAAGCCAACGCTTCTCAGCATCAGGTGCTTCCATTGATCCGTAGTAAAGGCCCTGCGCCCAGCAGCGAGATCGTCCAGCATCCCACGCTTGGAGAGCTGGATCGGGCGTAGGGCCTCGATTCCAAAGGGTCTACCCCCCTTTTCTTCTGCCACGGTGGCGTCGTAGGTAAGCTCTAGCTCCGCATAGAACCCGCCAGTCAGCATACGTTCGTGCGCAGAAACCAGCTCTGCGGAGATACGAACGTCGTTCAGCCTCAGGCTCGGCAGGGTAGCCATGTAGGAATCGGAACGGGCGTCAAGTCGAGCCGTGATGATGTCTATGAGCTTGACCGGGCCGAGCTCACGGGCACGTGACTCGAATAGCTCCTCCTCGCCGGCCCTGACGGTCCGGTATTGCATCTGCGATTCGACGATGTTCAGGCCTTCTTGTATTTCCGTCTCATCTGTGCTCGCGCAGTATCTCCCTAATACTACAGTTGCACATAGGCTGACTCGGTAATTTCGACCTTGGTAAACGGGCAATTTCGTTACAGGAAGAGACGTTGCCCGTAGCTGGAACCTGCGGTGATCAAGGTTGACCAATGCCTCGAAAAACTATCTGCAACTGTAGTACTAACAAGAACTCGGCGACGTATTCGGGAACAGGGTATCTCCCCTTGAATGACCGGGCTAAGTCCTTGCGAACCACATACCCCTCGAAGGCTTGCGCCGCTAGAACGTCTAGTTCATCCATGACGAGTGTGACCAACTTATGAACCCCCAACGATTGTGCTCGTTTGAGCCAGAACTATGCCGTCGGAGCCAACTACCACGACCAACGCCGCCGTATCCTCATGCTCTGCATCTTCAACTAGGAGGAACACTTCACCTTGGTCACCAAGCTCCTTACCACCCATAGCCAACGTGGTAGCGGGGTCGCCTCCTTTGGTACGGATGTCTACACGTGCGCCAGCCGCTGACCCCTCGATCGTAATGTTGCACCGTAGCCGCCGCCACCTCACCTCACTTACGGACACGGTAGCCTGGGCAGCGCGCCCTGTTGCAGAAAGAATAGGGATCACGCACTCCTGCGGGCTTAGGCCACCGTGCTCGTATTCCTTGCCAGCTTCATAACAATGGATACCCGGCGCTACGGCAATGCGGACGGTGCGGTCCCAGTGCCAAGATAGAACCTGTTGGTCGGGCCGGGAGCCTTCCTTCAGTCTTGCACACCTCCCCTTTCGTAACTCGGTGAGGTGTTCCGGCAACTCGGCTTTGGGCAGACCGCCAGGCATCAGCAACCACCCGTGATCAGTGACAACTACCACCTTCTGCCATCCGTGTTCCAAGAGAACAGTTATCCTTTCGACAAGTCCTCGAAGCTCGGCGGCGGCGTGATGGGCAACTCTCCATCCATGCTCGTGGCCGTATGCGTCTATGCTTCCGAACTCCGACCAGGCACGCCCGGCAATGTTGCCAAGCTCTTCAGTTCCCAGAATCTGGAAGCCTGCATCTCCCACCACCCTTCGCAGAAGTTGAGCGGTTACCTTTGATCCGTTCGCTTGAACCACCGTGTCGAAGTCTTCGCCGGCTGCTAACGCGGAGGCCGCAGGCGAAACTGCGGGTTTCGCCGTAGCCGTCACCGATGGCAGGGCCGTCAGACGTGGCTCTACTCCCGCCTCGATTCCTTGCTGTTCCAACATCGTTCCAAGACGACGCGCCAAATCAAACCGAAGGCCATCGACGAACAGCAGGCACATTCCGTCCGCAACATCCGGTGGAGATGCCGCTTGGTATCCGTCTGGCTCGGATGCAACAACAGCGTCTTGAAACGTCTCAACTATCCTTTCTAGCCACGGGCGATACACAGTCCGTGCGGCAGATTGGACGGCCCTGACATCATCCAGCCTCTCTACGGAAGCGAGGGCGTCAAGTACCGCCAAGTCCGCAACCCATCCGTCATTTGCATAGTTGTGCATTATCTCCGGTATGGACGTACCCCACGTCATCCTTTCGGTGACTTCCGCCATCTTCGTGAGATACTGTAAAGCCTTGGCAAGAGGAGCAGACCCCAGAGAAGCCCATACCCAGCTTCGCCGCTCACCGTGGTTCTGTTCCAGTTCGAGAATCTTGCTCCGAGCAGCATCAGGGTCTAGGCTCGACAAGCCGACCAGGGCGTCACGAAGAGCTATCTCCGCCGCTTCATTGTTCTGGGGCCACGATTCCGAGCGGTCGAGAAGCGGTAAAGTCATCTGTGGTTTGGCTTCTCGCAACCGGTCAGGAATGGCTACTACCCAGTCAAAGTTGATTTAGGCGGTGAATCAGGGTTACCCCTTCAGATGGTATGCTGGTGCCGGATTGTGTAGTTGTGAGGTGGCGGTATGGTCCGAGAGAGGTTTGCGGTCAGACTCAACCCGGAGGAGCGGGAACGTTTGGAGCGTCTGGTGCGGGCGGGGAGGAGCCCCGCGCGAGTTGCGACACGGGCACGCATCCTGCTCAAGACCAGCGAGGGCTGGTCTGCTCCCAAGGTGGCCTTGGCCCTGGATGTGGCCGAGTCCAGCGTATACCGCATCAAGCGGCGTTTCGCCGAGGACGGGCTGGACAGGGTGCTTAAGGACCGGCCCCAAGCCAACCGGTACCGCAAGCTGGATGACCGGGCCGGGGCCCATCTCACCGCCCTGGCCTGCACCCCGGCTCCCGAGGGGTATGACCATTGGACGCTGCGGGCCCTGGCTGGCAGGGCGGTGGAGTTGGGACTGGTTACGTCTTTGTCCCATGAGAGCGTGCACCGGCATCTCAAAAAAGCACCCTCAAGCCGTGGCAGAGGACGCAGTGGTGCATTCCCGAGGTGAGCGCCGACTTCGTGGCCCACATGGAGGATGTGCTGGACCTCTACGCCGAACCCTATGATCCCATGAGACCGGTGGTCTGCTTCGACGAGACCTCCACCCAGTTGCTGGTCGATGCCCGTCCGCCCATTCCGGCGGCCCCGGGGCGTCCGAGGCGGGAGGACTACGAGTACCGGCGGGAGGGCACCCGCAACCTGTTCCTGACCTGCGAGCCCCTGGCTGGCGCCATGTGGAGATAACGGAGCGGCGCACCAAGGTGGACTTCGCCCATCAGATGCGCTGGCTGGCGGAGGAGGCCTACCCGAAGGCCGAGGTGATTCGGGTGGTCTTGGACAATCTGAACACCCACCGCAAGGCGTCGTTGTACGAGGCGCTCCCGGCGGAGGAGGCCCGGCGCATCGCCCGGAAGCTGGAATTTCACCACACGCCCAAGCATGGCAGTTGGCTGAATATGGCAGAGATCGAGTTCAGCGTCATATCCCGCCGCTGCCTCGGGCAGAGGCGCCCGGAAGAGGACAGTCTCTGCCGGGAGGTACATGCTCTGGAGCTGGAACGCAATGAGGCCCAGGCGATCATCAACTGGCGCTTCACCACCCAGGACGCCAGGACCAAACTCCATCGCCTCTATCCCCCTATTCCCAGCTTGACTGAGTACTAGGGCGTGTTTGCAAACCCAATTGTGGGGCCTAAACTGGAAGGGACAGGTTGAAATGAGAGGTGAGGTGTGTGGGGCGAGGAGATTCAACGGATGATCAATGGCGGCGACTGAGGCCGCTGTTGCCGGCCTGGAAGCCGGAGAGCGGACGGCCTGGGAAAGACCATCGCACGGTCATCAACGGGATTTTATGGATTTTGCGTCGGCGCCCCATGGCGGGACCTGCCCGGGCGCTTTGGCCCCTGGGCTACCATAGCCAGCCGTTTCTACCGGTGGCGGAAGCAGGGATTGTGGGACCGGCTTCTGGCTGAGGTGCAGCGGGAAGCTGACGCCATTGGGCAGGTTGAGTGGGAAGTCCATTACGTGGACGGGACCAACGTGCGGGCACATCAGCACGCTGCCGGGGCAAAAAGGGGAGGGCGACCAGGCGCTGGGCCGGTCCCGGGGAGGGTTCGGTACCAAAGTCCATCTGAGAGTCGAGGGTCAGGGCAAGCCGGTGGCATTCGTGCTGACCCCGGGTCAGCGGCACGAGGCCAGCGTGTTCGAAGAGTTGATGACCCAAGGGGAGGTGAGACGCTCCGGGCGTGGCCGTCCCCGCATCAGGCCCCGGCGGGTCTGCGGCGACAAAGGGTACAGCAGCCGCAGGATTCGGGCCTATCTCAGAAGGCGGGGAATTCGCTACACCATCCCCCGGAAAACCAGCGAACGGCGCACTGGTCCTTTCGACCGGGCGCTGTACCGGCAACCCAATCTGGTGGAGCGGACCATCAACCGGCTGAAGCAATTCCGTCGGATCGCCACCCGGTATGAGAAGAAGGCCGAGAACTATCTCGGCTATGCTGCAAATCGGAGCGTTGCTACTCTGGTTATAGTTTGCAAACACGTCCTAGAACGGGAGCATATCCGCTGAGTCAGGGCCCGACAGCCCCAGTTTCTTGAAATACTCTGCTCAGGTACTCCTCCAGACCCGCGCCGGTATCATCCTTCTCCGGGGTCTGAATGCCATGTGCCTCTCGCATGCCCTTGTAATCGTTCAAATACACGGAATGCCAGTGTCCCCCGCCGGATGGCATCGGGATGACCGGCAACAAGCCCGCCAGTCCCTCACGGATGGGAAGTTCCGAATCTCGCGGTCCTTCCAGATGGTCGGAACCGCAGGCCGTCAGCAGCACTGACAGTGCCAGGGCCAAAGCCGTACGGGACAGCCGTACGGGACAATAGTTGCAGTGTTGTGGCTAAGGACATCGCTATACTCCTACTGGACATTTCGACGGCATTCGAGCTTCAAGTACGGCTCAGCGACAGCAGCATTTTAGACCTTCTTCCTATACCCTGGTCACCGTCTGGGTGATTCCACCGCCCGTCATGGGCGCCCAGTCGCCGTGGGGGACATTCACGGAGAAAGCCCCGCCATCGAAGTCGTCACCGTCGAAAGCTGACAAGTTACAGGCCCGAAAGGAGACGTAGTTATCTGTACGCGGCGCCGCCAGCCCCGCCGGAACCTTATAGATCACCCTGATCTCCGCAGCCTCGCCCTCATTCACCCGCACGAACCGGCCCTCGAACCTCGGGTTCAGGACCAAGCCCGACGGGGCACTTTCACCTCTACCGTGGCTGTGTTCCCGGTGGGGTTTACGACATATCTGTTTTCCGGGTTGGGGGCCAGCCTGTAGACCAGGTCCCCGAGGCCGACTCCGCTCTCCGGACGGGCAAGGGACAGCCGGGCCCGGATTTAGGGTTCGGTGATAAACGGGGACGCGTCTGATTGCACCGCCTCGATCCACACCCGCGGGATGGTGCTGTTGTTCGCCGCCGCCACGTCCGTGAAGCTCGCCAAGTCGTTGCCGATGGCGTCCTCCAGCACTGAGCCCGACCTCGGCTTGTCGTACCGTACCTTCGTAATCCAACACTCCCGTAGAGGTCCTGCTCATGAGCCCGGGCGTCCGGGTTGCTACGGGGTAGGCCCCGGTACGGTAACCTCCCGCCGTTCGGATAACGGCCTCCGATCATGGGTGCAAACGGCGCCCTGGACAGTGCAGTCCGCCGTCACCGGCAGCACGATGGTCACCGTGCCGTCGCCTTCGGGCGTGATGTGAATCTCCCAACCGATGTTGCTGGGCTTGTCCAACCGCCGGGACCTGGTCACGTCGCCGCCCGTCACGGTGAAAGCGTGGTCACGCAGGGTCTTGTAGCTGAAGCCCAGCAGGTTCTCGCTGAAGCGCAGCTCGAAGGTGAAGTGGCCGTTGTGGGACCCGGGCACCGACGATACGCTTGCGGTCAGGCGGTCAGCCGCCGGGGTGTTGTTGGCCGCTGGCTGCGCGCTTGAGGAGGCCGCGGCGTTGCCCGCCGGGTCCTGGAGTCTTGCGGCAGCCCCGTCCGCGGGAACGGTGTAGTCCACCGTCACCGTGTCGCCTGAGAAAACTGACGTCACCAGCGTTATGGTCACTGTATCTCCCAACACCTCGACGGTATCCACGCCACGGTCGTTTGCCGCCACCGTTACTGAGAAGGCGGACTTGTCAGGCGTCTGGTTGGCGTCCAGGGCCTCGTCGAATGTGATGGTCAAGGTTGCGCCGTTCACCGACGCCGACGAGAGCGCGGGCGCGGTGGTGTCCCTGGGAGTGCCATTCATCTCCGTAGAAGGGCCGCTGTCCCCCGCCGAGTTGACGGCGACTACCCGGAAGGAGTATTCCACCCCGTCGGTGAGGCCGGACACGGTGTGGTCGGTCCAGGTCACCGTGGCCTCGGAGACATCGGCGGGGGTGTCCCAGTTGGCTGAGGACTCTTTCCACTGCACCTTATATCCGGTTATTTCCGAACCGCCATCGCTGGCGGGAGCGTTCCAGGACAGGTCCAGCTTCCCGGAGTCGTTTTCAGATACTGTCAAGCCGCCAGGACTCCGAGGCACGGCCGCGGCCACCGCTTCGGTGCCAGTGCTGATTACCGTTTCGGCATTGCCGGCGTCGTCGGTGAAGCTCACCCGCACCTTGATGGTCTTGCCCGCGTCGGCCGCGGCCAGGGTGTAGCTGCTGCCCGTCGCACTGTCTATGTCAGCGTCGTCCGCCAGCCATTGATAGGTGTAGGAGACGTTGGTCAGCCCGTCGCCGTCGCTGATGCCGGACGTGTCCGCCGTCAACGTCTCTCCCACCTGCACCGTGCCGCTGAATGTCGGCGTTCCCGACGCCGGGCTGTTGGGACGTGGCTCCACCGTCCCCGTCGCTGCGCTGGTGGCCGTCTCGGCGTGGCCGGCGTCGTCGGTGAAGGACACCCGCACCTTGATGGTCTTCCCTACGTCGGCGGTGGTCAGGGTGTAGCTGCTGCCCGCCCCACTGTCTGTGTCAGCGTCGTCCGCCAGCCATTGATAGGCGTAGGAGACGTTGATCAGCCCGTCGCCGTCGCTGATGCCCGACGTGTCCGCCGTCAGCGTCTCTCCCACCTGCGCCGTGCCGCTGACGGTGGGCACGCCCGTGGCGAGGGTGTTTGCCGCCTCCCGGCCCTGCTGCCTCGTCTCGGAATCCCTCTGCGTCTGCGGCGCCGCCGTATTGTTGGTCACCACCTGGCCGCTGAACGACACGGCGGCGTTGCCCAAGGCGTCCTGAATCCTGAAGTCCGATTCCCCGGTGGGGACGGTGTAGTCCACAGTCACCGTGTCTCCCGCCTCCACCGCCGGGAACAGCAGAAGCGTCACCTCGGACCCGCCCACGCCCGTACCCAACACCGTGCGGGACGCACCGTTGACTGTGACCGCGAACAGGCCGGGTGACAGGGACCCGCTGTTGTCCATGGTCTTGTCGTAGGTCAGCGTCAGGGAGGAGCTGTTTACCGTGGCTGACTGGAGCTGCGGGGGGGATTCGTCTTGGCCTCCCTGGTTGGTCCCAACGTCCGGGCCGAATTCGGCATTGGCGATTTCCTCCGGCAGGAACATGGACATCGCCCCCCGGTGCTCCAGGGACACGTTGAGCTCGCGGCGCACGTCGCGGATGATGCCGCCGTTCAAGGCCAGGGAATTTGCCAACACCTCGACGGTGTCGTGAGACCCGTCCCGGTCCTTGAGGTGGTAGGAGAAAAGCAACTGGCTGGTCCCTCGTCCCCGCCGGTACAGCGCCACCCGCTCCTCCGTGCCGCCCAGCGTGACCAGCAGCGTCGGCCTTCCGCCCAGGGTATCCACCAGCACGTCCTCGCTGAACTTGAGCGTTACCTCCAGGGCTTCACCGGAGTTGAAGAGGCCGTCGTCGCCGGGGTCGTTGAAGACGGGGTCGCTGACGATGCGCGCGGGTTCCCCCTGGTGGGAATCCCGCTCCGACCGGTCCAGGTAATATCCGTGGGACAGGTTGGCCTCCACGCCCGTTGCCACACTGGTGATGCGGCCATCGCGCGCCCGCACCCTGTCGGGCAGGAGGTGGATGCGGTCAGTCGAGTCCCGCACGGTGTAGGTGAACAAGGTGCGGTCGGTGCCGGAGCCGCGGGCGTAGGTGGCCGTGTATCTTGTGGACTCGAGGCCGTAGCTCAGCCACATCGTCGGGGCCTGGCCGCCCTGGGGGACGGTCACGTCGACCGCCTCGTTCCACACCAGCGTCACCTCAACAGTCTCGCCGGTGTCGTACCGGTCGCCCCCGGGCGGACCGTTGAATTGGATGTCGGCGATCCACGGGGCGTTGGGCTTCACGCATCGGATCCCCACGTCCTCGTAGCGCCGGCACCCGACCCTGCCGGACTCGGAGCGCCGGTGGCGGCACTCCAGCAGGTCCGACTCCGACCCGTTGCACCGCACGTCGTCCAGCCAGGTGGGCTGGCCGTCGTCTCCCGCCGGGAAGAAACCGGCCCTCCGGCCGGAGCCGGCATTGAAGCGGCTGGCATCCACCACGGAACCCCCGGCGAAACCCAGTTGCCGGCAGGCCACGTCGGCCTCCTCATCGTTCCAGTAGTCGTCGCAGATGGTCCCCCACCGGCCGTTGATGTAGATTTCCAGGCGTCCTTCGCACAGGTGCCCGTCCCCGGTGGTGCGCGTGCCGTCGACCAGGCGCAGCTCCCCGGTGTCGTCGTCGATTATCAGCACTTCCAGGGATCGGACCAGTCCCTGGTATTCCGCGCCGCCGCCGGTGTGGACCAGGGCGACCCGGTCGTTGTTCGAGTCCAGGTCGGGGGCGGCGGTCACCCTCACCGTCTGGGGGGTGGTCCAGTCGTCGTCGGTGAAGGTCAGGGTATCGTTGACCAGGGACAGGTCGGTGCCAACGTCGCCGGTGATGGTCACCGTCACCTCCACCGTGGGCTCGGTGGCCAGGGTCACGGCGTATTCGCCGCCGGAGGCGTCCGCCTCCGTCACCGCCGGCTCCAGCGGGCTGAACAGGATGTCCGCCGTATCGTCGTCGTTGATGCTGACGGTGGCCTCGGCTGGCGTCCCGGCGCTGACCCGGGGGTCCGGCATGGTCCCGAACCCCAGCGTGACGCTCTCGTTGTCGTCGTCTATCAGGTCCTGGGCGCCCTCGATGGTGAAGGTCCGGGACAGGGCCCCGCCGTCGGTGAAGGTGACGCTGGGGGAGACGGAGTAGTCGGCGGCGCTGGCCGTGCCCTGGGGCGTGGCCGTGATGGGAATGATGATGGTGCGCTCGGGGTTCGCGCTCACGGTCACGGTCACCTGCTGCGTCCCGCCCTCGTCCACGGTGTAGGAGGTCTGGGCGAACATGACCGTCACGATGGGGTTGTCGTTGTCGTCGATCTTCAGCGTGGTCTCGTTCCTGGTCCCGGCGGTTATCCGCTCGGGCAGGTTTGCCGTTCCAAAGCCCAGCTTGACGGTCTCGCCGTCATCGTCCTCGGCGTCATCCACCGCCATGAAGGCGACTGTGTTCTCGGTCTCGTCCTCGGCGAAGGTGACGCTGGCGGGCACGTTGTAGTCGGCGGCGACCGCGCCCCCCTGCCCGGTGGCGGTGAGGGGGATGCTCACCTCGCGCTCGGGCAGGGCGCTCAGCCTGACGGTTACCTGGACCGTCTCCCCCTCGGCCAGGAGTTGGGAGTCCTGTCCGTACTCCACCGTCAGCACCGGGAAGTCGTCGTCGCCGAGGGCGATGGTCGCCGTCTCGTTGGCGCCGCCCGGAAGGACGTGGAGGTCGTCGAAGCTGAGGGTGATGCTCTCGCCGTCGTCGTCTATGGTGTCGTCCACCACCGTCACCGTGAAGGTCTTGGAGGTGTCGCCGGGGGCAAAGACCAGCTCATCGGGGCTGAGGGTGTAGTCCGCCTCCGTGGCCCCGCCGTGGGCCGTAACCGTGATGGGCAGCGACAGCGTCGTCTCGACAAAGGCCTCATCCAAGGTGACCGTCACGTCGAACACATCGCCCTCGACCTTGTCAAAGGTAGCGTTAGCGAAGGATGGGGTCGCCGTCTCGATAATCTTGACCTCCACTTCATCGCCCGGCGTCCAGGAAACTCCGGCATCATGCCAGAAAAAGAGGTCAGGTCCAAAATTATCGGCGTCAGAGAACAGGTAGCGTGTGCCGTCCACGACCATGGCACCCCTGTCGAACAGGGGCTGTGGGAGGTCTTCGAACATAAAAGTGTTAAGTGCACCGTAGTTGAGAGCAAAAAGCGCCGCCAGAGCATACAGCCCGCCGTCATACGCGAAGGTGGAGGCGCTGGCCGCTCCCCATCGCTCGAAGGGATGGTTCCACGCGGCCCTGTCTATCCTTACCCCCGTCGTCCTTTGCTGTTGCAGTGGGCCGACCGTACCCCCGCCCACGGTCACCGCGCTACAGAGGACCTCCCCGCAGGTGCGTGTGGCCGCGCCGTTGACGGACTGGCCCGCCGGGAGCTGGTCCGCCGCCTGCTGGATGTGGGCGGGAACGGCGGCGTTCCCCTCCCGGTGGACGCTGACTGCCGCGTTGTCTCCGAAGGGGTCCGCGCTGAGGTAGATCCCGTCCGAATCCGCATCGCCAGGTTGAACGGTGTAGGCGAAAAGCAGCGCCTGGTAAGCATCTGTCGCGGAGGCAACCAGTTCCGCCTCACGCCGGTGTTGGGCGCCGTTGCCCAGCCAGAAGGGCACGGTGAGGGATTCTACTCCATTGACGGGCCGGGTCAGTACGTAGAGCATCTCAATGCGCTCGCCGACGGCGTAGGCGCTGCCGTTCCCGGGGCGCGAGACGACCTCCCCGTAGATGATCTGGGGGATGGCCCCTTCGTGGCCGTACAGGTACGTTTCCGGTATGTGATCATCGGGCCTCTCGGAGGACATGTAGTAGAAGTCAGGGTCGTTGTCGGTGGAGACAAAGGTCAACCCTGCCTCCATGAGGTTCTTCGCTGCCAGCTCGATATTGCCGGAGCCTTGGCCCTCAATAAGTACGTAGTACGACTCTGTTACTTCGTCGTTCCACACATTGCCCCACGGCACGGAGTCCTCGCTCAGCGTGAAGGCCTGTAGTCCCGCCGTGGTCACCGAACCCGTGTACGTAAGATGCCTGCTTACGCCATCACCCACGTACACAGTTACGTCGAGGGTATCCGACGGCGTCTTGACGTTCAGCGTGACCTTGTTGAGGTCGTATTCCCTATTGTCATGCAATCTGAATTCGTAATAAAAGTCCTGCGTGGCACTGATGGTGATGTCGGAGGGCCAGTCTAACCAGTCTTCGTTGCCGAGGATAAGAACCTCGGTGTCCACCTTGTGACTGGCGAAGGTCATGGCGGAGTGAGTGAGGGTGGCGTCGGCGGAGTCGTCGGTGGCCTGGATGGTCCCGCCGTCCAGGGCCAGGCTGTTTGCGAGCACCGAGATGCCGTCCGCGTCCGTGTCGCCGACCAGCACCGTGTAGCTGAACTGTTGCACCGCCGCGCTGGAACTGTCGCCGGAGTAACTCGCGTATCGCGGCCGCCCGGCGATGTCCAGGGTGATGCGGCGCGTGCCATCGGTGGTGCTGACGGTCACCGCCTCGCTGAATGTGACCGACACGATGATTGTGTCCCCGGTGACGTAGGTCTCATCCGTGCCGGGATTGGACGTTATCGCCACCGTCGAGACGGTGGGGGCAGTGCTCTGCGCCCGGGCGGGCGAGGCTGTAAACAGGACCGCCGCCACGACGGCGGCAAGGATGGCCAGTATCGGGATCAGTCGGACCATTGTTCCCTCGCGTTCAGAGGTTGGGTGACACCAGCACCGCCGGCTGCTGCAGTCAGGGCCGATGCCGTTTGCCAAAGGCGTGCTCCCGCCCGCACCCCGAAGCGTGGCGGTGTCTGACACCATCGTAGAAATGGAGCGGGTACGGAATCACGTTGGAGGAAGTGGGTTGGGCCCCCACAGTGGCTGCCGGGGCCGTAAAGACTCGTTTCGTCGTCGTTCCGCATCATCACTTTGTCAAGGGCCTCGCCTTGCCGTCCAGGGCCTGTGCAAAGTCCGAATCACACCGATATAGTGAGTTTGAGAGCCTCGTTCCAATGGGCGGCGTACCGGCGGCGTTGGCTGGGCACGTACCTGACCCCGCACCGCAACAACAGGCCCAATACCATGTTGTTGGTCGCCGCCATCATCCGTTGCGTGTGCCCCAAGCGTAAATGGCACCAGTCCTCCCGCAGAGTCTCGTCCCGAAGGCAGCAATGTCGCCCAGCAGTTGGGGCTGGTTCTTCTTGACCGTCCAGACGTACTCTCCTCCACCCTCCACTACTTGCGCCGAAAGCTGACGCTGTGCCAGCATGGCGTCTCCACTAACCACCTTTAACCACCTTGCTGCACAGGTCTATGGCCTCCAGCAGGCGCGGGGCCGCCTTGATTTCGTTTTCCTTGGCGTCCACCTGTGCTTGGGCCAGCACTATGCCTTCCCCGGGAACGCAGGCCACCATCAGATGCACTCCCCGCTTCTGACCCCCAAGGATGCTTCCCCGCAATGTCTTGCCGTATATGGCTATCTGGACCAGTTGTCCATCCGAAGGTCAGATACTTCTGTTTACCAAGTAATTATGAAAATATAGTGACAAAACTGCTGAAACTCATAAGAATTTCGTAACATTTTCGTGCAGACCAGTACTGTATGTTAGCAAGGGAAGACTTGAGGCGTTAGGACACCGGTCGAAAGCGCAGGGCCTGTGCAAAGCCGCAGGAGCCAGTCCGTCTCCGACGACGGGGTCGGCCTGCTGGAGGACTACGCTGAGCGGGGCCAGGGCTTCAGAGGCATGGCGACCGACGCGGAGCGAATGGGCGGCAGGCTCATCGTGGAATCGGGCGAACAGGAACGGGGGACGACCATCACCTGCGTGGTCCCCACCGAGTCCGCCTGAAGAGGAGGCTGATATGTCATTGACCAATGGGATCAGGGTGATGTTGGTGGACGACCATCCTATCACCAGGAGGGGCCTGCGGGAGGTCCTGGAAGAATCGGGTGGGTTCGAGGTCGTGGCCCAAGCGGCGGACGGCGTGGAAGCGGTCACTCACGCGGAGGAGACCAAGCCCGACGTCATTGTCATGGACGTGATGATGCCTAGGGCTACAGTCGCAGAATAAGAGCAGGTAGAATTGGGGCAGTTGTTTGGTGATGAGGTGAGGCAGTGGTGGTTGGTAGAGATGAGATGGCGGAGGTCGCCCGGTGGGCCGATGGCATTGAGCGGGTACACCAGTGCATCGCAGGCAGGTTCCGGCGGCCGGAGCCGCGCAGGCGAGCCCTGGAATCTGAAGGGGTTGCTCAGCCCGGTGGAACGCAAGAACGGCTGGCAACTGGCGGAGCATGCGGGCGACGCCACTCCCTACGGGGTGCAGCGCCTGCTGTCTGGTTACGTCTGGGACGCGGACCTGGTACGGGACGATCTGAAGCAGTACGTGGTCGAGCATCTGGGCGACAGCGATGCGGTTCTGGTGGTGGACGAGACCGGGTTTCTCAAGAAAGGGGACAAGTCCGTCGGGGTGCAGCGCCAGTACAGCGGCACGGCAGGCCGGATCGAGAACTCTCAGATCGGGGTATTCCTGGCCTATGCGTCGGCCAGGGGCAGGACGCTGCTGGACCGGGAGTTGTACCTGCCCCAGGTGTGGGCTGATGACCGGGAAAGACGGCGTGAGGCCGGGGTGCCGGAGAGCATCCGCTTTCGGACCAAGCCGCAGCAGGCACGGCTGATGCTGGAACGGGTGCTGGAATCGGGTGTTCCCTTCGCCTGGCTTACCGGGGACGAGGTCTACGGGAGCGACCGCAACCTGCGGTTGTGGCTGGAGCGTGAGGAGATTCCGCATGTGATGGCTATAAAGAGCAACGAGAAGCTGTGGGCTTTGACGGACAGGGGACCGCTACAGGTGAGGGCGGACCGGCTGGCATCGCAGGTCGCGGAATCGGAATGGGTCAGGTGCAGCGCCGGCGACGGGGCCAAGGGGCCTCGGGTCTACGACTGGGCTGCCGTGGAAATACGGCCCCTGAGGGAACCGGGCAAGGGCCACTGGCTGCTGGCTCGCCGTAGCGTGTCCAACCCGGAGGAACTGGCCTGTTACGTCTGTTATGGCCCGTCGGGAACGGCCTTGGAAGAACTGGTCAGGGTCGCCGGGAGGCGCTGGACCATAGAGGAATGTTTTGAGGAGGCCAAGGGTCAGGTGGGTCTGGACCAGTACGAGGTGCGGCGGTGGGATGGCTGGTACCGGCACATCACGCTGGCGATGCTGGCCCACGCCTATCTGGCGGTAATCAGAAATCAGGCGGCGGAACAGGGAGAAGAGGGGGCCGCTACGGCCCCGGTGAGGAGCTGATTCCCGTGACTGTCCCCGAGGTGCGACGGCTGCTGACACGCCTGGTATGGACAGAAAACCAACCGCCCGATTTCATCCTGTACTGGTCGTGGTGGAGACGTCGCCACCAAGCCCAAGCCAAGCAATGCCACTACAAAACGCGCCTATCACATCTGCAACTGTAGTACTATGCCCGATGCCAGATCACCAGTGAGGAACTGGGCTAAGTTTATGTTCCGCAAAGACATAGCCAGTTCTCCTTGGCACGGTCTGGATTCAGCGGCAAGAGAGGCCAAGCTGCGAAACATGGCTTATCCTGTTTCAGCTGTGGCCAGCGGGAGTCGATGCGAGACCTGCCACCGGCACCACCCGGTAGCCTAACCCCGGGCAAATCAATTTGCCCGGGGTTCTTTTCAGAAAGTTCCGGCAATTCGCCTTCCTGGTTTTTCGGGAATCTCCATCGACCATATTGGGTTAGAATAAGGCGAGTTAACCATAAGACGGCCATAGCCGGGAGGTGATTCAATGGTGCAGGCCGGAGCAGAAGCGCCAACTACACCGGGAGCTTTGTCAGGAATCCGAGTGTTGGACTTCACCTGGGTCCGGGCGGGTCCCTGGTGCACCCGATGGCTGGGGGCGCTGGGAGCCGAGGTTATCAAGGTTGAATGGCCCCAGAGCCCCAATACTCGGGGCAATAACATTGCAACGGGAGCGGGTACCCCGGAGGGCCTGCCCGCCAATCTCAACACCAACGGCCATTTCAGCGACACCAACTCCAACAAACTGAGCGTCACCCTGAACACGCGTACAGCCCGAGGCATTGACCTTACCCGGCGCTTGGTGGCCATGTCCGACATCGTGATCGAGAACTTCGCCTACGGTGTATTGGAGCGGTGGGGTCTGGGATACGAGGAGATGAAGAAGCTCCGGCCTGACATCATTTACCTCTCCATGTCGGGCTTCGGCCACACAGGTCGGGACCGAGACTATCAAACCATGGGAGCCATTGCGCAAGCCCTGTCCGGTTTGACCTACACGTCGGGCCTGCCGGACAAGCCGCCCGCTGGTTGGGGCTGGTCCTACCTGGACGACACCGGTGGCTTATACGGGGCCATGTATGCTCTGAGTGCGATCTACCATCGCAACATGACCGGTCAGGGACAGCATGTCGACAGTTCCCAGTGGATCATCGGCGTCCCCCTTAATGGCCCCGCTTTTCTGGACATCCAGGCCAACGGTCGTTCCACCATGCGAGAGGGTTACCCTCCCGGCAACCGCGCTCACTGGCCTGGCACGCCCCTGGTGAACAACTACCGGGGGCGGACCGGGGCGCCGCACAACGCTTACAGGACCAGTCCGGCGGAGTACAACGACTGGTGTGCCCTGGCCTGCTTCTCCGACTATGAATGGCGGAAATTAGTGGGGGTAATGGACTCTCCCAGTTGGGCCACCGGCGAGAAGTTTGCCACTCTTGAAGGTCGCCTGGAGCACCAGGAAGAGATGGACCAGGGGATAGAGGCGTGGACCAAGACTCTGGGCAAGTACGAGATCATGGAGCGATGCCAGGCGGCGGGAGTACCCGCCATGCCGGTTCAAAATAGCCAGGACCGGGTGGACAACGATCCACAGCTCAGGCATCGAGAGATGTACCGGGACGTGAAGCATCCCGCGCTGGGGACCTGGCCCCTTCAGAACGCTCCCTTCAAGATGTCGGAGACGCCTGCAATCAACAGCCGGTCAGGCCCCCTGATCGGCGAGCACAACAAAGAGGTGTTTCAGGGGTTGTTAGGCATCAGTCACGAGGTGCTGGTGAGCGGCTTCGCCGACGGCACCCTCTGGCCAAAGGACCTCAGCATGGGAGATTATCCCTACCTCAAGGAGATGATGGAGGATGCCTCGCCCGTACAGTGGAGCGGGAATGAGCCGATGGCGAATCCCGGTCCGGCGCCGGCGCGGACGCCGGACCGGAGCCATGCGGGGGCCTTTGGGGGGCTGCGGGTGCTAGAGCTCGCCGATGAGAAGGGGCAATGGTGTGGCAAGCAGATGGCTGACATGGGAGCAGACGTCATCAAGATAGAGCCGCCCGGTGGCGAGGCAGCCCGGACCGTGGGGCCCTTCTACCAGGACATACCGAATCGAGAGAGGAGCCTTTACTTCTGGCATTACAACACCTCCAAGCGAGGGGTTACCTTGAATCTGGAGATGGAGGACGGGCGCCGGCTGTTCCGGCAAATGGCGGAGAAGGCGGATGTGATACTAGATACCTTCAGGCCCGGTTATCTGGCCTCCCTGGGGCTGGGGTACGAAGATCTGGCAAAGGGTAACCCCGGGCTGATTATGTGCTCACTGACCCCCTTCGGGCAGACCGGGCCGTGGCGGGACTTCCAGACCAGCGACCTGCTGCATCTGGCGGCGGGCGGACAGATGGCCAGGTGTGGCTATGACGACGACGTGGCACCAGATGCACCGCCCATCGCTCCCGGAGGAGGGCAGGCCTGGCACATCGGAAGTCACTACGCCTACATCGCCATTACCGCGGCGCTAGTTAACCGGTCGGTGACGGACCGGGGGCAGTACATAGATGCCTCGGTGCATGATGCCTGTGCGCTCACGACCGAGGGCCATGTGAACCAATACATTTACAACGGAAATGTGATTCCTCGTAGAACAGGAGGTGGAAACACCGCCACTGGGCCTAACGCCCAGGTCCTCTGTAAGGATGGAAAATACGTGAATGTCGGTCAGGTTACCCCGGAGCGTGTGCTGATGCTTGCACCGTGGATGGATGAGCACGGCTTGGCGGGCGATTTGCTGGATGAAAAGTACCGGGACCCAACGGTCATCGCCGAGAGCCAGTCACATATTCGCGGAATTTTCGAAAACTTCCTCGCCAACATCCCTCGGGACGAAGCCTACCATGGCTTGCAGAAGCGCGGCTCCAACGCGGGAGCGATCCGTTCCCCGGACGAGGTCATGCAGGACCCTCACCTGGAGGACCGGAGGTTCTGGACAGATGTAGAATACCCGGAACTTGGCAAGACATTTCGACACCCAGGCCCAGCGGCCATCTTCAACGGCTCACCCTGGAGAATATCCCGGCGTGCGCCTCTCATCGGGGAGCACAACGAAGAAATCCTGTGCGGGGAGTTGGGACTATCCAAGGCGGAGTTGGCCGTCCTGGCTGAGGGAGGTTCGGTGTAACCCTGGTTTTCCTGCCGCAGCTAGTATTACAACGCTGGTTCGTAATAAAAGGATCTTGAGCACATCTCCATGGCTACCTGCCCACCTGCCCACGCGGTTGGCGGAGTGGTCCGAGGCGGATTGGGAGTCCAAGACCACTGCCCTCTCCGGAGAGGGCAGTGGTCCTCATGGCGGCATCGTTAGGCAAGGGCAGCCTTACCAACTGCCCTTCCACGGTGAAAGTAGCCTCTGCCTCAAGAATTTGGGCAGGTGAGACAAAATTCATTCCCGTCCGGGTCGGAGCAAACGAGTAGGCCTCCGAACTCGTTGTCAGCACGAGCGACTAAACTTCCCCCAATAGCCGTCACACTCTCCAAGGCTATCTCGATATCCGTCACCTGGATGTCCAAATGCATTCTGTTTTTGCCGGTCTTGAAATCGGCGACCTCCTGCAGGACTATATCGAGGCCAGATTCAGACCTTGCTCGCAAAAAGTGAGTCTCGAATGAGGGACCGAACTCCTTGCCAGTGACTACGCTCAAAAGGCCGCCCCTTTCGCCAAATCGCTTACGTCTACGACAATCGCTTCGACGAAGCCTATTCCGTCCAGATTCATAGACTCACTCCAATATACAGTGTCCAAATGGTACGACAGGTCAGTTGCAGCCCATCCATGACCTAGCGCTATCAGCATGTAGAAGCCTTAGGAGCAGGCCCGTGCCCGCCTGGATATCGGCTACTAAGCCAGAGCGAACCTCAAAACTAGAGGTCTTGATTTTGTCCAGTCTGGTGGATCAAGAACAACTCAGTGTTGACTCTCGGGCTTTCGGACAAACGCTGCAGTAGGCAGGGCAAGAACAGGGCATGACCTGCCGGGCCGATTACGGCAGTCGCCTCCGGCGTCACTCATTTTGTCATCCTTATTGAGAACATCCGGGGAAAGCTCTCGTTTTGCCTCGGAAGCCGCCACCAGCCGTCCTCGCCCCGCTCCATTACGGGATGGGCCTGGTAGCAGGTGAAGGGAAACTCGTGCAGGAACTCGATCCTCAGTCCCGCGTCTATCAGTGAGCAGACGATATCGCTCAGGCTATGTTGCCATTGGTATGTCGGGGTCTCGATTATCTCCTTGCCCGCGTAGCTTGGATTGCCGCCCCCGAAGAACAGTTCATGGTGGAAATACCTGTATGTCGGCACCATGTCGCCCGCCTCCGACGCCTCGAACACCGCCGCGAACGGGTGGAACTCCACGATGTAAAACATGCCACCCGGCTTGAGGTAGTTGCTCACGACTTCAGCCCATTTGGAGATGTCGGGCAGCCAGTTCAGGACACCGTATGAGGTGAATACGATGTCGAACTGCTCTTCCAGCACGTCCGGTAGGTCGTAGATGCTGGAGCTGATGAATCGAACGTCCAACCCCAACTCCTCATTGAGCGCGCGGGCCAGGCCAATTGCGGTATCGGAGAAATCCACTCCCGTCGCCTTCGCACCCAGCCGCGACCACGACATCGTATCTAACCCGAAGTGACACTGGAGGTGGAGTAGCGTCTTACCGGATACATCGCCAACCTCCTTCCGCTCAATGTCAGTTAGTGTTATCCGGCCTTTCTTGAAGCTCTCCACGTCGTAGAAGTCTGAGGTGGCATGGGAAAGCGTGCGCTCGTCCCAGTTGTCACGGTTAACCTCCAGTCGCTTGTCCATAATTGTTAACCCCTGCCCATAGTAGATGCGTCCTGGCTACACGTCCAGAACGAACGTCAACGGGAAGGGTCTTGATTTTATCCAGTCTGGTGGACCAGCAGATACGCTCCCACGAGGTACATCCCCTGGGCCATCCATCGAGTCGAAAATGCCCCTGTGATGGCGGAAGGCGGTATGGTGTTTGACCGCCGAATGTCAGCTATCCATCCGCCGATGTGGCCCAATGGACCACCGCCTTGTTCAGACCAACCCCAGAGTGGCCGGTTTTGACACTCAAGAAGGGCGTTGCTACACTCGATTTTCCCAACGGACATTCGGTTCCATGTGAGATTTGATGCTGTCGGCCAAGGGGGATTGATGCCCGCTCGGACAGGAAAAGAATACATTGCCGGTCTCAGAGACCGCCCCAGGGAGGTGTGGATTCGGGGTGAACTAGTGGAAGACGTGACCAGTCACCCTTACTTTCGCAACGGGGTCCATTCGGTTGCGGCGCTGTATGACCTGCAACACGACCCGGAGGTGGGGGCCGAAATGACCTTCACTTCCCCCAGCACCGGAGACCAGGTCGGCCTGTCCTTCATGATTCCCAGGACCCATGAAGACCTGGAGCGGCGGCGCAACATGATGGCCCGCTGGGCATGGACCAGCTGCGGGATGATGGCCCGTACGCCGGACTTCCTGAACGTGGCGCTCACCGCCTGGGCCGCCGCCTCCGACTATTTTGCCCAGAACCGCCCCGAGTTCAAGAAGAACGTACTGCGTTACCACGAGTTCATCCGGGAGAACGACGTTACACTCACTCACACGCTGGTCAACCTGCAGCGGAGCCGCACTCCGTCGACCGCGGACAACCTGACCGAGCAGGTCGCGTTGACCGTGACCAAAGAGACCGACGCGGGCATTGTGGTCCGTGGCAGCCGTATTCTCGCCACCTTGGGCCCAATATCCGACGAGATAGCCGTGTACCCAACCCGGACCCACCTGATTGGAGACGACGCCTGGCGCCAGGCGTTTTCCTTCTCGATCCCCTGCGACACCCCCGGCCTGAAGTTCCTGTGCCGGGAAAGCTTTGACCATGACCGCTCCCACTTCGACCATCCCCTCGGGTCGCGATTTGAAGAGATGGATGCGGTGGTGTTCTTCGACGACGTCCTGGTGCCGTGGGAACGGGTGTTTCTTCTGGGCGATCCGGAATTGTGCAACAACTATTCGGCCAACACCCACTCCCTTGCCCACACCGGGCACCAGGTCACCACCCGCACGGTGGTAAAGACCGAGTTCGTCCTGGGGCTGCTTTCCCTGATGATTGAGACCCTGGGGTCAACCCAGATCCCGCATGTGCAAGAACGCATGGGGGAGGTGATTGTTTACCTGGAAACGATGAGGGCCCTGCTGCGGGCCGCCGAGGCCGACGCCGAAATCGACCAGTGGGGAGTAATGTGCCCGGCCCAAGCTCCGTTCACTGCCAGCCGCGGGCTGTTTCCCAAGACCATTTACCCCAGGCTGGCTGAAATCGTGCAGCAGATGGGTTCCAGCAGTCTGATGGCCCTGCCGGCGGAAGCGGACTTTGACACGCCCATCGCCGGGGAGATCGAACGGTACATGTCCACGGACTCGGCGAGCGCCCGGGATCGGGCCAAGCTGTTCCACCTGGCCTGGGACGTGGCGTGCAGCGCCTTCGGCGGGCGCCAAGTCCTGTACGAGCGCTTCTTCGGAGGCGACCCGGTGCGCAATGCGATGATGCTGTATAACAACTACAACAAGGAGCCATCAAAAGCCCGGGTCCAAGAGTTCCTGGACCGGAGCGGATGAGCCAGTTCTAACTCTCATTAGCCGACCCGAGTGACGATGCCGGGTGGTCCCCGGAACTCCCGCACCGTAGGAATCAGCCGTGAGATCCCATCCAGCTTACCCCACCCCCACTGTCTCAGGGAGTGAGGTAGCCGCCCCGTTCGACCCTAGTATGGGCATCCGGGCGTCGTTCCTCCAGCTTGAACCAGCCTGTAGATTCGCCCTCGCCGCCACCGCGGACGTCGATGACCACGAAATCCCCTTTAATCGCCCTTTACCTCTGCCCGTATCCGGTTGTGGTAAAGGTCCCTGGCACGGAGGGCATTCCATGTTGCGCACTCCCAACCCAGGGCCGGTTCCTTCGTGGTTGGCCACTTCTGGAGTAGTGGTTGCCAGTTGTACTATCCCGGACAAGGAAGAAGGTATGTTCTAGGTGCCGATCCAGCCCGCTCCGCTGATGTCGATGACCTGGTTGTCGGGGCCACGGAACTTGAGCTCATAGTAGGCGTGGCCGCCTTGAGGCTGCTGGTGGCCCAGGTCCAGCCGCCCCATGGCGGTGGCGCCCTCCTCCTCGAGCTTCCTGGTGGCGGCGTCCACGTCTTCCACTACGAAGCCCAGGTGGTCGATGCCGGCATAGCCGGGGAGGTCTCGTGGAGACTCCCCGTTGCCTTGATCGTTGCTCCTCAGGATGGCCAGGTTGATATAGCCGTCGGAAAGGTAAACGCCGGAACCAGCCTGACCGACTTCCTCCAGTTCGAACACTGACTTGTAAAAGGCGGCAGTCTTTTCCGGGTCCGGTGTGCGTATGGCGATGTGCTTAATCTTGGCCATGGTCCTCCTCCCATTAGCGTGAGATTTCGACTTCGCGGTGAGGCGGGGAAGTCCAAACCCTCCGGGCTTGCCAATATCATCCGGCTGACCCGCCCGGGGATTTGGATATCCGCTTTTCAGCCCGGTCCACTAAGGGCCGCTTTTCGAGCGGCGTTGGTTACTGGTTGGCCAGGGGGATGGTGCAGGTGACGCAAGCCTGGTCGCCGTGTGTAGCGGTGGTATGGCCCTGGCCGGTGGTATCCTCCACTAGGCGGGCGTCGCCGGGGCCGAAGACGTGCTTGGAGCCGTCGCCCAGGCCGATCTCCAGTTGCCCGGACAGGATTATGACAAATTGGCGGCGTGGCGCCGGATGCCAGTCGGAGAAGCGACCGACCGGGGCTTCACTGAAGCTGATGGTGGTGGCGGCCTGAGCGCTCTTCCAATCAGGCGTCTGGTCCAGATCAATGGTCTCGATGTGGGACTGGCCGTCATCGCCAGAGTAAAGTCTGAATGTTCCCATCCTGTTCCTCCGTTTTGGTCTGTACGGGATACGGTCAGGCCACGGCTGAAGGCTGCTGGGCTTCGACCCTGGCGATGAACTCCAGCAGTTGTGCGGCGTAGAAAGTGGACTTCATGTGGTAGCGGTTGGTGGCGGCGATGCCCGGGAAGGTGTTGTCGTGCTGCCCGATGACCGCCCACTCCTCGTGGGTCCACGCCGACGGGCGCAGCTCGGCATTGGGTACCAGCCGCTTCACGTTCTCTGCCGCAGACTTGTGGTGAACGTCGTCCGGCGTGTTGCCCTCGAAGGCCAGCACCGGGCAGGTGATGGACTCCAACTGCTCCTCGGTGAGGTCACCCACCGGGTTGGGTTGGGAGAACTGGTCCCGCCAGCGGCGCATTACAGAACAGAACTCATCAGGGTCCATGGAAAGGATCCGTTCCCGGTTGTCAGCGTTGTCCCGGATGCGCTGCTCGAAAAACTCGGTGGCGGCCACGGCGGGCATCCCGCCTCGCTCGGCGGCCTCAATATACTGTCCGTAGTAGCCGGGAGACATCAGTTCGGCGCTCCTCGGCCCGCCGGAAACTTCCCAGACAAATACGCCCTTGACCACCTCCGGGTGCCGGACCGCCACAGTCAGGGAAGTGCGCGAACCGGCAGATCCTCCGGCCAGGCAAGCCGGGGCAGCGCCCAGGTGTTTCAGCAAAGCCGCCATCTCCTCAGCCCAGATGTGCTGCTCGGAAAGCTCACCGCCGATCACCACGTCGGACTTGCCACAGTTGCGGCGGTCGTGGATGATGACGCGGCAGTGGGGCGACAGCAGGGCAGCCATGGGGCGCAGGCCGTTGTGGTCCACCCTTCCGCCCGGCGTCAGCATGACCGCGGGACCGGCGCCATATTCTTCGTAATACAGGTTAACTCCGTCTATGTTGGCGTAAGGCACTGCTCACTCCTTCGGGGGACGGATTCTATCCGCCGCTCCCCGGCACAAGTTGGGCTAGGACTGTGACACCGGCAGTTTAGCGCCCTGGAACGGCCCCTCGGTGGCCTCGAAAGACTTGGAGAAGGCCAGAAGTTCCTCGCTGGACTGGTTGCTCAGGTCGATAGGACGGCTGAACCCCTGCTTTACAATGTAGCCGGTCTTGTAATACAACTCGACCCGATTGTCCTCCGGGTCGAAAAAGTAAACGCTGCAGGAGATTCCATGAGTGACTGTCTGGTCGATACGGATGTTTTCCTCCAGCAGCCGCTGGTACAGGTCTTTCAGAGCGTCCATGCTCTCGACGATAAATGAAACTTGTCCGACGCCGGTGGTCTTGGGCCGGGGTCCCATCGGGTGGTCATCTCCCCTTGCCTCTCCCAGGGCCAACTCGTGGTGTTCGTTGTCAGGGTCTGCGCTCAGGAAGCAGCTTCCCCGGTCCGGGTCCTCATCGGTTACTGTCAGTCCGATGACGCGGGTGTAGAAGTCCCTCATCTTGAAGAAGTCGTCGCAGATAAGGCCAACGTGGCCCAGATTGGTGACCATACCCTGCCTCCTTTGGTTGCGTTCTTACTCCAAGCCTGCCATTCCGGGCCCCACTTCCACCAATCCCGGTCCCGGCATGGGCCGATATTAACACCCGGTCTCCGCCCTTACAACGGCGCGGGTTGACTGGAATAGCCCAGCGGGTAAATGAGGCGAAATCTCTCTCCCAAGTGACGAACCCGGATTGGTCTAACCCGGAGATGCGGAGAGGTAATGATGGAAAATGAGGGAGATAGGGCGGTTTCTCGAACGATGGCAAGGGGGTATCGAGGACATGCGCCGACGGACGATTCTGACGCCCACGCCACGGGAGTGCTGGTAAGCCATCTGGATGCTGGCCCAAGGTTGTACAGCCACAGGAACGGTGGAGGCTCTGTAACGGAGTCCTCACGCCATTGGCCGGTAGGCCAGTCGAACCGCCTATGTGAGTGATTAGAACATGGGAGAGGCGGTCCTTCGTTGTGTCCTCCATCACAGCGTTCCCGTGACTTTCTTCATGAGGGCTGTCACATCGGCAGGGAGGAGGTCCCCACACCAGGCTACGTATTGATCAGGGCGTACGAGCACCAACCTGGCATCGTACTGCTCACGTCCTCCTGCATACGTATCCCGCACCACTTTGAAGGGGATGTTCAAGGATTTTGCTACTCCTTCGATTGCCTGGACCTGCCCATCGTCCGACCCGAAGGCTAGCAAGGTGAAACCCGTTCCCAGCTCGGCGGGGAGGTAACGTCCCATTGAAAGCGGCTGTGGCGGCAGGTGGTGGCCAGGCCTGGCGGCGAAGGAATGGGAACCATGTGCGCTGCACACAGCCCCGGGTGGTCCCATGACTACAGGGGAGCCAGGATAATTAGGCTCGTAGGTCGATGTGCGCCTGCTGTCGGCTTCCTCCAGCTCCTTCCACCGTAACTCGAACTCATCCAAGTCCCTGCCAGGGTTGAAACGCTCCAGGAAGGCACGGTCTCGCTCGATGCCTCGCGCAATGAAGTCCTCGCCAGTCTCCCAGAAAACAGGTCGCCGCTCCTCGCCGTAGGACTCCAGGAGAGCATCTCCTCCCCAACCCTGGAGCCTGGCGGCCAGCTTCCATCCGAGGTTGGCCACATCCTCCAGGCCGCTGTTCAGCCCGTACCCTCCGTATGGCGGGTGGCTGTGCGCTGCGTCCCCTGCGATGAATACACGCCCGACCCGATATTGGTCGGCTACGGACACCCGCAGGCCCCAAAACCCGACGTGCTCGAATTCGGCCTTGAACTCGAACCCGGCGGCCCGATTGAGGAGAGCCTGGAAGTCGAAGCTGCCCAGTACAGCATCCACCGGGACTGGAGCGTGGAAGAACCATGTCTCTCCAACCACGACTCGGCCGAAGAACATCCAGTATCCCTTCAGGTCCGGGTGGAGCACGCGGTAGGTCGTGCTTTCCGGGAATCTCTGGAGAGCCTCGTGCAACTCTTCAGACCTGAAGACGGCCAGCACCATCTTCTGGTCGAAGTCTGAGCCCTCTCGCCCGATACCCGCCTGCTCGCGGGCGGTCGAGCGGGCCCCGTCGCAACCGACGACGTATTCCGCCTCCAATACACGTTTGGCTCCCGATGTTGCCCTTTGAGCAGGACTCTGGGACGGGTCGGCGGATTCTATGAACCCTCCCCATTCGTACCGGCCTCCCGGTTGCGCGGCGCCTGCAGTTTCACTAATGGTGACTCTCACGCCGTGTTCGTCCTGCTGTATCTCGTCTGCGGTCCATCCGTAAAGCGTCGTGACGTTGGTCAACTCAGATGCCCGCTTCCGCAGCACCTCTTCCATAAGGTACTGCGGAAGCCGTTCGTTGTCCTCGTAGTAGAAATTCCGCACAGCTTCGCGGCGGGTTGGCGCATACCAGAATTCGCTCATCAAGTCCCCGTAGGCAGTCACTCCGCCGATGGGGTATCCCTTGGGCATAACCCGGGCCCGCCGCAACTCGTCCACGACTCCCCAGAAATAGAAGTGCTCCAGTGTGCGCTGGGTGAGGTTCTGTCCTTTAGGGAGTCGTTGCGGCTCAAGATGACGTCCCACTACCACGCAGTCGATATCTCGCAGCCCGAGGTCTACAGCCATGGCAACGCCGACTGGCCCTCCACCCACGATGATCACCTGATGTCGTTCTGCCATCAGTCGCTCCCTGTCCATATCAGATGCGGACCGGGCATTGAGGAAAGCACCGGTCTCGAAGTTGTATCCGCACATGCCTGTCCACAATCGGAGTTCAAAGCTGGGAGTCCATAATAGCAGAAGGGACCTTATGGTACTGGGGTGACTGGCCAGTGGCGCCCCAGGACATGGCACGTATACGCCCTCTCCTGGAAAGAGAGTCAGGCGCCCCCCGGTGCTGCGATCCCAGTCGGCTCCCATAGCGCATGATAGCCCTCACACCCTGAGTCCTTTCGCGCAGCAATGCTGTGGAGGACAAATACTGTGGAGGACATATGAAGCGAAGTGCCTCGAGGATTCTAACCACTCACACCGGCAGCCTGCCCAAGCCAGTCGGTCTGCAGGAACTGTTGCACCAGCGCGAGGAGCAGCACAGTTTCGACGAAGCCCAGTTCCGGTCCAACGTCCGCAGCGCCGTGGAGGAGATAGTCACCAGACAACAGGCCAGCGGCATTGACGTGGTAACCGATGGAGAACAGGGTAGGTCGCAATACGCCACCTATGTTAAGGAGCGCCTCACCGGCTTCGAGGGTGAACGGCCAGTGCGTTCCCGACCTCGCCTGGACGACGGTGACTTTCCGGAATTTGCTGCGACCCAGACGTACATGTCTTCACGCAACATGCCCCAGCCCGCCTGCACCGGACCAATCTCATGGAAGCACTGGCCGGCTGTGGAGCGCGACATAGAAACCCTGAGGCATGTCGTGGCTGGTCGCCCGGTGGAGGAGGTCTTCATGACCGCCGCTTCTCCGGGCGTAATCGCCAATTTCCTGCCCAACGAGCACTAACCCAGCGAGGAAGAGTACCTATACTCTCTCGCGGACGTGATGAAAGACGAGTACAAAGCCATATCCGATGCCGGTTTCATCTTGCAGGTGGACTGTCCCGACGTTGCCATGACGCGGGTTTCGCAGTTCTCGCACCTGTCCGTCGAGGAGTTTAAGAGAGTCGTGGAATTGCAAGTCGAGGTGGTCAACTACGCCCTGCAAGACATCGATCCGGACCGGATGCGATTGCACGTCTGCTGGGGAACCACGGAAGGTCCCCATAACCACGACGTGCCCCTGCGTGAGATCGTGGGTCTGGTGTTACAGTCCCGTCCACTGGGCCTGTCCATCGAGGGAGCCAACCCAAGGCATGGCCACGAATGGAAAGTGTGGGAGGATGTTCGGCTGCCCGATTATAAGGTGCTGATCCCCGCCGTATTGGACACCACCACCAACTTCATCGAGCATCCTGGGCTGATTGCCCAGCGCATCCTCAACTACGCCAATCTCGTGGGACGGGAAACGTCATCGCAGGAAGCGACTGCGGCTTCGGCACCTCTGCCTGGGGCCGGAAGGTTGAGACGAACATCGCTTGGGCCAAGTTGGCTTCAATGGCGGAAGGGGCACAGCTCGCCTCCCAAAAGCTATGGTAGCCTCAGGAGACTCTGGGTAACTGGTCAATGGTCTAAACGGATCGGATCGGGAACCTTCCGCTGGGAGGTTCTGGTATAGAAATTATAGTCTGATGCCCCGTCTCGTGCTCATATCCCACCCCTCATCGCGAGCAGTGACGACACGTGCTCGGTTGGCTTTCGCCAGTCCCAAGTCCAGTGTCGCACCTGCCTGATGTCCGGTCTCGTGCCCCGGACGGGTATACGCACTAGCTTGGAGAACGCCGGAATGAACCCAGGCAGAGAACTTCTACCGGATGCGGTATGACACCTGCAAACCCACGGAAACCCCCATCTCCGGTTCGGAATCGAAGGGAAGCAACGCGGAATATCTATAGTCGTTCTGTCCGGTGCAGGGGTCCAGGGCGGTACCCGGCAGGCCAAATGGGACGTTTTGCAGCGGGTATTCCAGTACCCCGATCACTTCGCCCCGTTCCAGGTGCAGGGCGTCAGCCAGATCACCGGCGGTTTCTTCTGCGGTTGGGACCGCTTCCCGGCGCGCCAGGGATACTGCCTGATCACAGTTTTCCTCAGAGAGGCCGAACCTCACCCCAAATGATTCGGATCTCCTTACGACTTTCTCTATCGCATCCACTATTGTGTCTCCTGTAGTGGCGAATTCGTCCAACTCCACTTCAACCGAGATAATGGCGGGTTCATACCGGCCCAGGTGTTCGAACTTCACGGCATCTTCCATCAGGCCGATTGCAGCCAGGTTCGCCAGAATATCCTGACGGTCTGCCGCGGATAACTGCTGCGGGCCCGAAGGTCCATAGTCCCTTTCCGGAATTACGACCACATAAGCCTCATCCGGGGCGACGGTGACCGTACCTATGGCTGAGACCGTCAGGCTTCCCTCCACCGCCATTACCTGTGGTACCAGCGATAGACTCGACCCGCCAGTGCTGCCCGTCCCGAGCCTGGACGGCGCGGCTGCAGAATGGGACCCCAATAGCACCAGTGATGCGCTTCCTCCGCTCGTGCGAGGCGCAACTCTGGGCACATCAGTGGACGTGGGCACCTCTGCAGCGATGAGCGTGGGCGTCGGACGAACGGTTGCCGTAGCCGGGGCAGCGGTCGGCGGATTTGTAGCAGATGCAGACGTGGGAACGGCAACGCCGGAGGTCACAGGTGTCTCGGGCTCGGACACTTCCTGGCGACAAGCCAGAGATATCGCAGCCGCAACGACCGCCAGAAGGCACAGAAGACTTAACCCTTTCATCACTTCTCCCATCTTCGAAGCAAAACGCTTCTGGATTAGGGTCAGCATGGTCCAGCGATCCCCATCACCCCCGGCGGTTGTTTCAAACTCATTGGCAGGCGAACCACGTTCTGCTTGGCCAGGTGGGGCGTTGAACGTTGCTCTGTTCGTGGTACTATCGGACGCCAACGGCACTACCGGACGCCGTGAGTATAGCAGGCTCCAATGCGCTGAGAGCATTGTGGGAGGTTCCGCCGGAGCGTCAGGGATGCACTCGACGACCACAACGAGCTGGGACCAGGAGACGGGCCAAGGTTGAAGGTCAGTCCCCGGAGCATGGCAGCCATTGACCCCCTTGGAACCTCGGGCGCCAGTCCCAACAACCCCAGCGTACCTCACAGTTCACTTGTTGATCCATCATGTGTGGACGAAAGGACTCTATTGGCGGGGCGACCGCATCAAGGCTCGAATCGGGGTGATGGAGGTCGAGAATAACCCGCGAAACGTTGCGACACTGGAATGGAGCAGGAGCCAGTCTGTGAGTACGCCAAGCCGACCAATCCCGGTGATATGTTTGTCCGCCGTTCTACTTGCAGCGGTGGCAGCCTGTGTTGGGAGCCACCAGGCGACGCCGCTTCCAACGCCGTCCCAGTCGACAACCTCCGCGGTCGCGCCCACGACGGTCCAGCCACCGGCGCCAGTCCCAACCGTCCGGTCTCCAGAGGGTGTGCTCTGGATACTCGAGATGCTGGACGGCCATCCGGCTATCACAAACGCTACACCGACTCTGGTAATCAACGGCAGCAGATACGGCGGTGGAGACGGCTGCAATGGCGGAAGCGGCGGGTCCGATGACGGCCCCCCAGTTGCAAAACTGGACGGGTCCATATACTTTGACTTCAGTTCGTATTTGCAGACCCTGAAACTCTGTGTTGACCCGGAAGGAGTTATAGACCAAGCGGACCGGTACCAATCGGCGTTGAAGGAAGCCAGGCGTTATGAGGTCCGGGACGAACGCCTGATTATCATGGATGGAGGCGGGGTCGTGCGCATAGTCCTTTACCCCAAGCCTGCCCTGCCGGGTAAGTCCGAGAGCCTGGTCGATAGCACCTGGCGCTTCCTCCCTGGGGAGAGCGAGGTCGGAGGGGATGCCCCCTTCGTCCTTTCATTCTTGGACCCGGACCTTGCCCTGGCGGAGACGTCCTGTGGCGACTACATCATACGTCACGGCACGGACGATGGGAGCAGGGCCATGTTTCAGAGCGGGCCGCTGGTGGAGTACAGGTCTGACTGTCCAACCGACCGTGCCTATGCTCAGGACTCATCCCTGCGAGCCCTTGGCCGCCTCAGGGAGTTCGCCGTCCAGAGAGATGGCGAAGCGCCGAGACTCATGATGCAGACCTATCTCGGCAAGTTCGCGGCGTTCGAACCCGTGCGCCGGGACACGCCAGGCATTTTTGATGGAAAATGGACCCTGTGGGCGTTCGGCGAGCTTGAGGTCAATCAACTTCACGGTGCGATTCTAGCCATGGACATGTCGCCTGTGATCTCCGGGACGGAGGTCACGGCCAACTTCAGGCCGGCGGGCATAAGCGGCGAGACTTTCTGCGGACCTTACGACTACGTGAACCCGTGGGAGACCATGGTCGGCGCGGACGGTCAGATCGCCACACTGGGCCTGCCCCCATACGAGCGACACCACTGCTCAGAGTCTCGGGACATCTCTGAACAGGAGAAACTTTACTTTGAGATACTATCCAGACTGAAGACATTCCGCGCGTCCCAGGGGTATCTGATCGCCTATGACCGAGAGGACAGAATCCTCATATTCAGGTCCAGTGAGGACCGGCCGTAGGCCTGTGGAACCATCAAACTTAAGCGCCGAGGCGTTCCATCTATGCTTCTATTGTCGACGCTCACCAACGGCACTCAGGACATAGGGGAGAGTTCGGTGCAGGAACCCCGACAACCTTAGTACTACAGTTGCACATAGGCTGACTCGGTAATTTCGACCTTGGTAAACGGGCAATTTCGTTACAGGAAGAGACGTTGCCCGTAGCTGGAACCTGCGGTGATCAAGGTTGACCAATGCCTCGAAAAACTATCTGCAACTGTAGTATTAGGTGTATTCGCCCAGCCATCGGCCCATACCTTCGATGAATTGATCTCGCAGTCCACTTCGGGCGCCGCAGAATTTCTCAATCAGGAGTTCCTTGAACTCCTGGGGTTCTTGGTCTGCGAGGACCAGCAGAGTCTCAATGGGGCCACAAGCCAGTGTCATGTCGGTGCCGGGGCTGAAGCACTGGTTTACAGTCATACCCAGAGGCCCGGCGCTGCTGGGCCAAGTGGCGTCGACAGCAGTCCACCCCCGGTCCGTGTGCACCCGCAGATAGGTATGCACATCTGGAATGGGGTCGACGGCCACCAACTCCCGAAGCCCGGATGGGAAATGCCGCGTATTGTCCGGCGTGAACTGATGCGTGCACATCATAACCTGGGATTCAAGACCAAACTCATCGAAAACATCGGCCAGAAGATAGTGTTTTCCGGAGCAGGTGCCACGCCATTCGTTGATGATGGCTTCCGGCCGACGTGAACTCGCCCTGCGGTAGGGCATGTCGCGAACCAACAAAAAGGCCCGTTCCGGCGTCAGCAGTTCGCCATAGGCCAAAAAGCCGCGTCTGAGGCCCTCCTGCTCAAGCAAAGAAAGGAGACCGCTCATTTCAGAAACTCCAGTCCCATTGGCCTTGGGGGCTGGTATCGCCCGCTTGACGATCGCTCGATTTTGAATGGGCCGTGCCATGTACCCGGCATGGTAGACACGCCTGGGACGCTGGTCAAGGCGCGGTCCACTCCCGGTAGTCTGGTTGACCATGCCGACGTCTTACAGGGAGGCGGGCAGGTTGCGAGTTGAACAGACGGCGTCAGAAGCCGCGGTCTGCCCGCCGGCAGACTGACGGCCTGACAATTTCTTGCGGCAACTCTGGCACTGAGTTAGAGACCGTTTCGCACGCTATTGCAATTGGTTGGAATTGATTTGGGGCCGAACCACAATCGGGATGAGAACGCGACGGAGCGAGCGACTGTTGTATTGCAGTCACCCTGGATTCAGCAGGGAGCATCCCCGGAGGCTATTGGCCTGGCTCGGAGGTCCCTCAGGGTATCAGTGTCGAAGGTGTCCCTGCCGGACTTCAACTCCTCAATCCAGGTCAGGCGGATGGGACGGAACCTGGCACGGCAACTCTCCTTAGCGGACAGGTCCACCCATAGGAGAAATGCCTCGATGTCGGCGACGGCCTCAGCGTTTCGTCCCATCACGGCGTAGACCAGGCCTCTGCTGTCCCTGGCCGGGCCGTCCGGGTCAGTCGCCAGCGCCAGGTTGCAGAATGGCAGCCCCCTCTCCGGTTGGCGCTGAACGCCCAACTGCCAGCACAGGGTATCGTTGAACCTGGCGTTGCCGGGGTCAAGTTCCTGCGCTCGGAGCAGGTCAGCAGTCGATCTGTCCCATTCCTCCAGCACCGAATATGCCAGTCCCCGATTGAAATACGACGTAGGGGACGCCGGTTCCAGTCCTATGGCCCGGGTGAACGCATCCACGGCACTCCGGACTCCCGATTCTCCGCTCTGCTCCAGGAAAGCGTTCCCCAAGCCGGCGTGGGCCGATGCAAGGCCGAGTTGGAACTCGATTGCCCTTTCCAGGTCGGTCATGGCCTTTTCCAGATCACCCGGCCCGCCCCTTTCGAGGAATACAGTACCCCGGTTGACGAGGGCACTGTCAGACTCCGGGTTGATGGACAGGGCCGTCATCAGGTCTGCGAGCGCCCTATCCATGTCCCCGGGGGCGTTCCGATTCAGGTAGGCTACGGCCCGGTTGACGTAGGGGCCCTCAGAATGATGGTTGATGGTCACTGCCTGGGTCAGGTCCCGGATGGCAAGGTCGAATCGCCCTCCCTGCCCCTCTCCATGTACGCCACACCCCGGCTGCTGTATGCATTGGCGGACCCGGGGTCTACCGACAGCACTTGGGTGAAGAGCCATATCGCTTCGTCCAGGTCGGCAGACCGGCCGCCCATGTAGGCATGTCCCAGCCGGTAGCGCAGTCCGGCGAGAGTGCCGGCATCTATCGGAGGACGGGCCAGGGCCCGCAACAAGGCTTTCTTCGCCAGGTCGAACTCGTCTTCGTTCAGGTACAACTCACCCAGGGTCAACAGGGCCACTGACCGCACTTCGTCGGGCAGGTCGATGTTGATCGCCGTTGGAAGGTCCGAGGGGGATGAGTCTATGTCCACTACGTGTTGTTGCCATGAGGCAGTCCGGGATTGCGGGACGGTGAAAGACGCTATGACCCGTCCGCTGTCGTACTCACCCCAGATAACCATCGCCGCCCCGGACCGGCGGCCCGCATCGGCCGCATACGACTCGCCGGTGATTCTGGTAGGCCAGTGGGCCGTACGCACACCGGAAAGCCCCGACTTCTGAATCTCCCGATCTATTTCCCGTTTTAGTCTTCCCCGTACGTTGAACCCCTGCTGCCCTGCCGTATAGTTGGTGAACGGCGCCATCAGGATCAACGACTCCCCATCTTCAGCGATTGGGTGGTCTGGATCGTCCACCATCGCCACCTCTGCTACTCCCGCGATAAGCGTGAACGCGAGGGCCAGAGCCACGGCGACAGCAATGCCGAGAGTCTTCCGGCTGCCTGGACGCACCGGCTGGGGCAGGCCCGACTGGGCGTCATCAACACCCTCCATATCGGGGTGAGCATCATCCTCCGCAGCTTCTCTGGGCTGCGGCTCGGCAACCGGTTCGGGCGACTGGGGCGGGGCGTCGGGGGCGAAGCCCGCCGCCAGAAGCAGGCCGTCGCGTTCCCCCGCTTCGAGACGCAACAATTCGGCGCACCGCAGCACGTCCTCCCGGTAACGAGGCCGCTGGGTGACCCCCTCCTTCCACCGGATGAGGGTCAACAGGCTCACTCCCAGGCGGCGGGCGAACTCGGCGTCGCCGACACCTGTCCGGGCCATGTAGGATGTGAGAAGACCGGCGAAACTCGCCAAGTGTTACAACTCCGACAACCGGCCGGCGCCGAATGTGACACACCTGTAGTCTGGAGTGTACACCACGACGGGCCATCCTTAACCCATGTTCCGGGGCCACAAGTCCGGCCTGCGGTCCTGGACGGAATAGCCGGGGTGTATTCGGCCCGGAATAGCAGGAGGTATTGGAATGGCCCGATCACTGAGGAAAATCCTGGCGGCAGGTGCGATGGCCCTGGGAATCGCGGCGCTGGCGGCCTGCGGCGGCATGGCCCCTATGGAGCAGCCGCAGCGAGAGTCAGATTCCAGCAGGATAGTCACGCCGACGGGTGGTACGGCGCAGCAGGAATCAACTCCCAGCAGCAGTGCGGTGCAGCAAATGGAGATCCCCAGAAGGGTCGAAGTAGTGAAGGAAAAGGAGGTAGTGAAGGATGGTGCCGATCGTGGCCCGCGGGGAATACCGGGAGCCAAAGGTGTCGTCCGCGGCGGCGCGGCCGCAACCCAGTCCCCGGCCCACCCGGCTTCCGGAGGCGAGGGATTTAACGCTATCGGGGGGTCAGCGACAGTCAATGATCAACCCTACGACCTGACCTTCTTCCAGCATTACGGCGTCAACCCCTTCGTTGACACCGAGGACGATCACCTCTCAACCTTCGCAATGGACAAGGAATACGAGCCTCCACCGGGAATAGGCACGATGTCCTTCTACGACCCAGCGACCCAGACGTTCAGGTTTGACATCACCTGACATGCCGCACTTCGACAAGTCGTTGTATCCAATCCTAACTCGTCGTCTAGTCATCCAGGCCCAGGAACCCGTGGCGGGTCAAGTTACAGTCTGGAGTGGAATCTAGTTCGGTGATTTTGCGAGCTCGGTCGACCAAGTGTGCCAATCGTCAGCCAGTTTAGACTGCTCCCCGGATGGATTTGCGAGCTTGATAGGAAGTTTGCCCGCGTTCGCGGCTGATAGTACTATGGCTCTCGACGATGACGATACTGATGGGTTGGAGTTGGATTCAGGAAGCCAAATGCGGAGAATCCCGGCGGGAGTCCCCAATAGAAGGAGGCGAAACCCATGCTTTCACACAACTACACCTACCAAGAGTGTCTCGACAACTCCAAGAGGGTCTCGTGGCTGGAAGACGATGTCCTGGCCGACAAGAATTTCGACTTCTCCAAACGCTTTCTGCCCAATAGGTTGACCGGTGTAGACGAGATCGGATGCTTAAACGAAAACGAGAAGCTTCAGTTAAATCAGATTATGGGCAATGGTTACTGCCACATCTTCGCGTTCGTGGAGGAGTTTATCATCCCCACCGTCACGGAAGAGGCTATGAAGGATGTCTATGGGGATGAAATCAGGGCCCGTTCGTTGCTGCGATTTGCCGAGGAAGAACTCAAGCATCAGGAGTTGTTTCGGAGATCGGTGGAACTCTTCGGCCAGGGTTTCGGCAGTGAATGCGGCTTGATCCCCGGTCGGGAAGAGGTGGCGAAAGTAGTTAGGAGCAAGTCGAAGCTGGCCGTCATGATCTTGACCGCGATTATCGAATGGTTCACCCAGCTCCACTACATAGAGCATGTGCGTGACGACTCGGACCTCGATGGGCTGTTCCGTGACCTCTTGAGGTTTCATTGGATGGAAGAGGCGCAGCACGCCAAGCTGGACACATTGCTGATCGGCGAAGAAGCCGAGCACCTGACCCTTGAAGAGCGGGAGACAGCCATCGATGAGGTCCTGGAACTTGGCGGGGCGATCGACGGGCTCCTTGCGCAGCAGATTGGCCTGAATATAGAGGCTCTTGAGAAGGTGACAGGACGGACGTTCACCGCTGCCGAGAAGGAGGAGATCACGACGAAGACCCAGCGGGCGTGGCGGTGGACTTTCCTCGTATCAGGCTTGGAACATCCGAACATCGTCAAGGCGATCGGTGAGCTGACTGCACAAGGGCCGGGCAAAATAGAGGGCGTCGCCGCAGCGCTCTCGGCCTAGCACTAAAACCACTCATGGTTGCTCGGAGCGTCGGACGCTCCTTAAATCTCAACGTATGGCTACGGCCAATGTCTCCGATCCTCATGAAATAAGGCCGGATTTGAGACCGCAAGTACCGAATCCGTGTTAGTGCGGCTGTAGTCTAGGGAACGATCTCAGGACCCTCACCTTGATCCCATCTCCCTGGGTGGGAGTAGATTGAGGTGAGAGTGACTCATATAGTCCCTTTCATCCGCGGGTCAAGCCATGGCAGGCTCCACCCTTGTCCTGCGGGGGGAGAGATGGACTTTGAGACAGGTCCCTTAAACAACCCGTTTCCTAGGACAGTACAACTGGCAATGACCGCCTATGGTGAGACCCACGGTGCAGGGTTCCGGCACTGGGATGACCGTGCGTGGCCTGGAGTGCCGTCCTTGCCATTGGAGAAAGGTGAATCGAAGATGCAACTGGAAGGCAAAGTCGCACTGGTAACCGGAGGCGCTCGCGGACTGGGCCGCTCCATGGCTTTGGCTTACGCCCGCGAGGGAGCGGACGTCGCCATTGTAGCCCGTACCCCCTCTGAGCTGGACTCTGTCGGTTCCGAAATTCGCGCCTTGGGCCGCCGTGCCCACACGGTCAACGCCGAACTGACCACCAGCGAGGGCGCGAACCGGGCAGCCGGGGAGACCATCAGCGAACTGGGGAAGATAGATATCCTGGTCAACAACGCCGGTGGATACCGTCTATTCACCAACGACCTGACTCACTCGGTTACGGTTTTGGACATCACCGAAGAGGAGTGGCGGCGGGTCATGGAGTCGAACCTCACCACCACTTTCATGGCCTGCAGGGCGGTCCTGCCCCACATGATGGAGCGTGGCAGTGGCGTCATTGTCAACATGACCTCGAAGAACGTGGCCAGCCGGGGCCGTGCCGGGCAGGCGTCCTACGGAGCTGCCAAGGCGGCGGTGGAGCGGCTGAGCGAGTCGTTGGCGGACGAGTTGAAGGACTATGGCATCGCCGTCAACATCCTCGACCCCGGCTGGAACCTGACCAGGCCCAACGACGACTACGAGGACGAAGTTCACAAGCGCATGAGGCTGCCCGACGACATTGCCGAGGTGGCCGTCCACATGGCGCTGCAGATCCCCGAGACTATGACCGGCCAGTTGGTCTCCGCCCCGGAATACGACGAAGAGCATGGCATAAAACGGCTTTCAGCTTACGAACGGCTCCACGTTTAGCTCCCATCCGGGGAGCCCCGTCCCGATCATCCCTTCCGCAACGAGGAAGAGCATGAAGTACGACTTCGTCATCGTTGGCGCAGGCTCCGCCGGCAGCATCCTGGCAGCCCGGCTGTCGGAGGACCCCGGGGTGTCGGTGCTGCTACTGGAGGCCGGCCCGGACTATCCTCAATTTCAGCACCTGCCAGAAGATATCAAGTTCGGATACAACACCGGCGGGAACGCTCCTCCTCTGCGCACATCCGGCGGGCACCCGGTTTCATTGTTGGAAAGTCCTCACAACTGGCAGTATGTTGCGCGCGCCACCGAAACGTTCCCGGACATGCCGGTGCCCCGGGGCAAGGTTACCGGCGGCTCCAGCGCCATCAACTCATCGGCCTTCTATCGTGGAGTTCCCGAGGACTTTGACCACTGGGCCTCGCTGGGGAACGACCTCTGGAGTTTCCGTGAGGTCTTGCCCTATTTCAGGAAAATCGAGACCGATGTGGACCATCACGACGACTTTCATGGCAGCGACGGTCCCATCTTCGTTCACCACTCCCGGAGGGAAGACTGGCATCCGACGCAGGAGGCTTTTTACAACGCCTGCCGGGCTGCCGGGTTTCCCGATTGCCCTGACCACAACAGCCCGGACGCCACCGGGGTGGGACCCGGCATTACCAACAACCACAACCGGGTCCGCTTCAGCACCGCCCTGGGTTACCTGGAACCGTCCAGGCACCGCCTGAATCTCACCATCCGCTCCGACTGCACCGTACTCCAACTGTTGTTCCAGAGGAAGAGGGCTGTCGGCGCCCTGGTCGAGAGCGGCGGAGAGACGTTCACCGTCGAAGCGGAACAGATTATCCTGAGCGCGGGCGCAATCGGTTCGCCCCAGTTGCTAATGCTGTCTGGGGTCGGGCCAGCGGATCACATGGAAAGTGTGGGAGTCCCCGTAGTCCTGGATTCGCCGGGGGTGGGCCAGAATCTCAAGGACCATCCCAAACTGTACGTGACCTGGCGGATCAGGGACGGCTACTCCAAGGGTGATGCCCCTGCCCGGGGTGGCGCGACCCTGCGTTTCACCGCGCCTGGCTCAGAATACCGGAACGACCTATCCATCGGGATGGCCGCCTTCGTCACACCGCGGGTCAAGACCCTGAGAGTCCCCAAGGATGGCGAGAGCGAGGCTTCCATTCCCAACCTGGCCGAGATGATGGTAGCCCTACTGCGTCCCGCCAGCCGCGGCGAGTTGAAGCTGAGATCGGCGGACCCCGACGTTCAGCCCTGGCTGGACTACAACTACCTGAGCGAACCCTTCGACCGTAAGCGTCTGCGCCACGGAGTGCGTCAGGCCCTGCAACTGTCCCGGCACGAGGGGCTGAGGGAGTTGCTGGGCGACCGGCTGGAGCCCACCGACCCGGACCTTGTCTCGGATGAGGCGCTGGACGCCTGGATGGTGCGGGAAGCAGTCACCTTTTCCCACATATCCGGCACCTGCAAGATGGGGCCGTCATCGGACCCGATGGCCGTGGTGGACCAGCACGGGCGGGTACATGGACTGGAGGGTCTGCGGGTGACTGACGCATCCATCATGCCGGACCTGGTGCGTGCGCCCATCAACCCGGCGGTGCTGATGCTCGGAGAAAGAATCGCCGACCTGGTCCGACAGGGTTTCTAAGCTCGACTTCGTACAAAGCGTAGGCAAACCAGGAGTGCAGGGAACCCTCGGACAAAATCACCACAAGGGGTCGAGTATCCCTGTCCTATCCGAGTCATTGCAACCGTATCGACGAGACCGAGGACCGGCACTGGGGCGCAAGATTGCTGCCGAGGAACGGTATTGGGACCCCGTACGCTCTACTGACGACCAGGTGGTGACGACGACTGGGTTGCAGTGGGTGAGCCTGGTGCTTCTGACGAGTATCAGGTGATTAGGGCGTATTGGGCGCTGCCAGTTCTGAGGGCGATGGCACCGCCCGCCACGACCGGCACAGAACCGGAAGCACAAAATGAAGCGGCGGACCATCCTCTTGGACCAGTCCGCCGCCGTCTGCATGTGTGTCTTGGGCTGACCTGGCTACACCAGGTTTTGTTGGATGAACGCGGTCATCTGTTCGAGGGCCTGCTGCGCAACATCCGTGGAAAGGTCCCGCAGTACTCCTTCGCCCTCCCCTTCGAAGATAGTTACGTGAATCTGCCCACCGGCCTTCCGGTACTGCATGATGAACTCGTCCAGGTCCGGGCGCGGGTGCGCCGCCTCGTAGTTCCGTGCCAGGCACAGGGTGGGCGGCAGTTCCGTGCGCTCCCCGCGGGCCAGCATTCGTCCCGGAGCAGCTTCTGCCATTGCCTCTTCCGTAACCCAATACATGTCGTGCATGGCCGCGGTACGCTCGCCAACTGACTCTGGGGGTTTAACATCATCCCGAAGACCCTTGGCGTAATTATATCGACCCAGGGGGTCGATCACCGGGGAGACCATAATCACGCAGCCCAGGGTGCCATCTACCTCTGTAGCGCCGTTGGCGAGGGACAGCGCAGCGTAGCGGGAATCGTGGGGCCGCATGCCCAGCAGCATAGCCTGATGGGCGCCGCTGGAGGTGCCCATGGCGCCGACTTTGTCCGAAATGCCGTTCCAGCCTTCGGCGTGAGCCTTGCACCAGCGGATTCCATAGTGGATGTCGGCCAGGGAGGCAGGGTATGACGCTTCCGGCGGAACGCGAAAGTCTAGGGCTGCCACGATGACTCCGTTCCTGGCCAGCGCTTCGTTGCCGACATTGCCGTTCTCACGGTTGCCATTCACCCATGCGCCGCCATGCAACTCGACCATTACCGGAAAGGGTCCGCTGCCCTGGGGTTTGAAGAGGCGCGCCAGAAAGGGCTTATCACCGTGCCGCAGATATTCCACGTCTTCGATCTGGACTTCGTAGGTAGTCTGTTTGCTGATCGTCATGGCAGGCTCCTTTTGGCCAATTGAACTCTAGATGGGGATGAGCCTACCTTAGAGCCTTGGGGCCTCGCAGTCAATCGGTGTGCCGAAACGGTACCGCACAGTGAGGATCTTGACGACTGGAAGTATCCCACAACAATTCATTCGACAGATGTGCGGCACAAATGATTGGGCCTGATCAGACGACATGCGTCTCCCATATCGATTCCAGGAAATTCCTATGCCAGATCCTCGGGACCCCCGCCGCTGGGGCGGGCGCTTTCGAGCCATCCGGGCCCTTGGTCCGCGAAGGGGTCAGTCCCTCAGGGCAATCACGTCTTCAATGTTTCCGTTCACCCGAGCCCGGACGGATGTCACCTTGAGCCTGCCACAGGGTGTAGAATCCTGGCAGGTGGCCCCTGACTCTGCGCACAGCGACGAGGTCCCGTCTGGAGGTTAGATTTTTCGGCTTCGCCCCAGGGTGACACTCATGTCAGACGATGTTGCCCTGCTGTAGGACATATTTCCAGGATCCGCAGTGGAGTGTGGTAGTACAGGCCGAGGCTATTCCACCAGGCCAAAAGCTATGAATCGAGGAAGTGAGCGATGGTCGGTGATTCTGAATGGACTTCTGAACTGAGCCTACGCTGGGACCAGGGAATAGTCCGTTACCCTGATCCTGCGGTGGAGGTGCTGGACCCGCGGTTCCGCGCCTACCGCATCGGGAATGCCGCCATAGAGTGCCTGTTTACCGGAGCGCGCTGGGCCGAGGGCCCGGTCTGGTTTGGCGACTTCAGGTCCCTGGTGTTCAGCGATATACCCAATAACCGGATGCTGCGCTACAGCGAGGTAAGCGATGAGGTCACGTTGTTTCGTCAGCCTGCCAACTGCAGCAACGGCAACACCCGGGATTTGCAAGGGCGCCTGATTACCTGCGAGCACCTGACCCGTCGCATTACCCGTACCGAGCACGACGGGAGCCTAACCGTGCTGCTGGAACGCTTCGACGGCAGACGCCTTAACGCCCCCAACGATGTGGCTGTTCACTCCGACGGAGCCATATGGTTCACTGACCCCGGCTATGGAATCTTGGTGGGATACGAGGGAGAACGTGCCGAGGCCGAACTGCCCAGACGAGTTTACCGACTGGATACCGTCACCGGTGCAGCCAACGTGGTCGCCGACGATCTGGTGATGCCCAACGGGCTGTGCTTTTCCCCCGACGAGTCCCTGCTCTACATTTCCGACAGCGGTGTCTCTCACGACCCCGATGCACCGGGGCACATCCGGGTCTTTGAAGTAGTGGACGGAAGTAAACTGCGTAGAGGCCGGGTTTTCGCTGATATGGCGCCAGGATTCGCCGATGGTATTCGGACTGATCGTGACGGCAACCTATGGTCCAGTGTAGGCTGGGCCGGACCAGGGACGGACGGCGTGCATTGCTTCACGCCCGACGGTGAATTGATCGGGCGGATTCACCTTCCGGAACCCTGCTCGAACCTGTGCTTCGGCGGCGTCAAAAAGAACCGTTTGTTCATGACCTGCAGCCAGTCGCTGTATTCCCTGTACGTAGAGGCCAGCGGTAACCAACGCCCTTAGTACTACAGTTGCACATAGGCTGACTCGGTAATTTCGACCTTGGTAAACGGGCAATTTCGTTACAGGAAGAGACGTTGCCCGTAGCTGGAACCTGCGGTGATCAAGGTTGACCAATGCCTCGAAAAACTTTCTGCAACTGTAGTATTAGCAATGATTTCAGCGTTGAAAAGCGTCCGCAAATCCTGAATAACGGACTTGCATCTGCAGGGTACGAGTAAAGCGTCCTCAGTAACACCCGGAAGTTCGCAAATTATGTGAGTAAGTCGCCCCGTCGCTCGGAGGAAAGCTGCAAGAGAGGCGGTCGCCGCAATGCAATTGGTCATCTAGGAACAAGCCACAGGATACGCCGGGCAGCGTACCGAATTAGGTGATCCGGTTGATGAGGCGTCTGACCTGAAGCAATGCTATCAGGTTATGGTGCAACCACACCGTGCCCATGTCGTCGCTCCGCCGGAACTCCCGATTTGACGGTTTCCAGCGTCGTACCCGTCCTGTCCGGTCTCCAGGTGCCGTAACCCTTGATTCAGCGCCTTGCGGCACCAGTAGGTGCCTCTGCCTTCGGTCAAGGCCATAATCTGCCTCATGTATTCCATCCCTTCCCGCCGGCGCCGGGCAGACGGAAACTCCCTGGCTTCTTCCCGAGTCGATCAACGTCAACGAGCCCACGCGTTGGAAGACGGTCGCCAGAAACCTATCCGACTCTTCACTTGAGTTGCTACCGGAGGTCTATCTTGACAGTCCAGAACCAACGCTTGAAGACATTGGGCGGGAAATGGAACAATTAGCGAGGATAACTGCGGCCTACATGGTCCGATGGGGAAAGGATGCCGGTGATGTCAACGATCCCGCTTTAGGGTGTCATTTATGTGCGTCATCCTCGGTCTGCCACCTTGGGCGATCATGAAGACGCATCCGTGCCTTCCTTGGGCAACAAGCTGGCAACAGCTTCGGAAGCAATCCGATAGCACAATATGTGACGACATGCGAAGGTGATTGTATTTCTTGGTTTGATGCGGTGGTCATATCAGATTTCGGAGAGGCAGGTTCAATTGGTACTGCCGTGGCGTCTCTTCAATGGTCAGACGATTCCTCGTACCTGAGCATGTTCCCGGGGATCTTCGCATGTCCGTCAATGACTACATCCCCGACAAGTCCACACTGGCTCCGGAGCAACCGATTCATTTGAAATGTTTTCCGAGCGAGGAAGTCTTCGACGTAAGGCGGGCACGGTCTGCCAGCTTTGATGACCGTGAAACCGGTTTGGTCCCTTTGGTCAGCAATGGATTACAATTTCCGTGCTCGCTGGCGGTTTAGTTGGTATAGGCACATCACAATCGAGCATATCAAACGCCTTTCAGTGAGGTTGCCCGGTGGCTATGGGCAACTGGATAAGACCGCGGATCCATCATTCGTCGTGTAGAGTGTGCCTTATTGAGCAGTCGCTCGAATGGCATTTCAGGGCTGTGGACCTCAGCCAGACTTTTGAGAAACAACATCGAATTTAGGAACAGTCACGACCCTTCGCACACCCTGCGGTCGGTGGCCGGGGCGACCGGGAGCCGGAGCACGGCCTCCGGGGCCACTCTAGGACCCAGGTACTACATCGGCAACCTTGAGGCTCGGGCAACTCGGCTGCTGAAATGGGTCCGCAGCCACTGGAGCGTCGAGAAACCGGTGCCCTGGAACTTGGATGTGACCTTTCTGGGAGACCAACTCCGGGTGCGTAGGCACCATGGGCGGCGAAACGTGGCTACCCTGCGGCAGACTTCCCACAACCTTCTGAAACGGGAAACCGCTCTCAAAGTGGGCATTCATGGCAAACGCCTGCAGGTTGGTTGGTGAGAAGATTACCAGCTCAATGTCCTCCGCAACTAAAGCGCGATTGCCCTGCCTGCCTCTAGTAGAATTGGACGAAGCCACAGGCTATTGTGTATAATGTCGCCAATCGGTTGCCACCTTCAGACGCCAAGACCTGGCGGAACGGGCGGCTGTAACTTCCTGGCCACTGGGAGAATAGTCCCAAGTAGTCCGGAAGGTCCAAGTTGTTCCTGTGGGAACCAATTGGGGAACAGCCAGAGCTACAGGCCGTAGCCGCCGTGATTTAGCTCTGGTTTTCGGAAGATAGTACTCCCATCCCTCCGCCGGACCTGTATCATTTCCGTACCGGATCACCGTAGCCGCGCATAATATGGAAACATTCCACCTTTGGACCATTGGCTGCCAGATGAACAAGGCCGATTCCGAACGGTTGGGGTCGGCCCTGGAGCAACTGGGCCTTCATCAGGTGGACCGCGCTGCAGACGCCGACGTAGTAGTCCTCAACTCCTGCGTCGTCCGCCAAAACGCGGAAGACAAAGTCGTGGTCAACCTGAGCAACATGGCCCCGCTCAAGAGGCAGCGGGAGGACCGGGTCGTCGCTCTAATGGGCTGCATGGTTGGCCCAAAGTCGGACGAACTGGCGCGGCGATTCCCGTTCGTAGACCTGTTCATGCGCCCTCAGGACTATGGGCCTCTGCTTGATCTGGTCGGAGAGCGGCTGGGGCTAGACTGGGAAGGTTGCGTCGGCTCCCTGGCCCCGTCACAACCCGACGTCACCTGCTACATACCCATCATCCATGGCTGCGACCTCATGTGCACCTTCTGCATTATCCCCTACCGTCGGGGCCGCCAGGTGAGCCGTCCCTTGGATGAGATCGTCCGGGAGGCGGAGTTGCTGGCCGCCCGTGGCGTCAAAGAGGTTACGGTGCTGGGACAGACCGTAGACGCCTACGGTTATGATCTGGAAGGGAAGACCGATCTGGCAGAACTTCTCACCGAACTCAATGAAGTCCCAGACTTGAACCGCATCAGGTTCCTCACCTCACATCCCTCATTTATGAGCGAGCGGCTTATCGAGGCAGTCGCAAAACTCCCCAAAGTCTGCGAACACGTGAACCTGCCAATTCAGTCCGGCGACGACGAAGTATTGGCCCGGATGCGCAGGCCATACACCCGCTCCGACTATGTCGAACTGGTGGGCCGCATCCGGGACACCGTCCACGGGGTGTCCCTCAGCACCGATCTCATCGTGGGATTTCCCGGCGAGACCGAAGAGCAATTCCAACACTCCGTGGACCTTATATCAGAGTTGCGTTTCGACAAGGTCCACTGCGCCGCATACTCGACTCGGCCCGGCACCATCGCGGCACGTACGATGGAGGACGACGTCCCGCACGAGGCGAAGCTGCATCGCCGGGAGGAGATCGACCGGCTGCAGGAAAACATACTTTCGGAGACCAACTCTGCCATGATCGGGCAGGATGTGGAAGTGCTGGTGGAGGACAGCCGCAAGGGAAAGTGGCGAGGCAGGACCCGATCGGATAAACTGGTATTTTTCCAAGATTCCCGTGACCTCCGAGGCGAACTTGTCACGGTCGGCATCACCAGCGCGGGCCCCTGGTCTTTGCAGGGAGAACCGACGGTGGGCCGGCCAAATCTGGCTGGTTGAGGAAACAGACTATGGCCACCAGGACCCGACCGGCGACCATCCCTATCACAGAGATCGAGCACGCGGCATTCTGCAAGACCGAGGACGAATTGCCCGCCAAGTCCCTCGCCGAGGAACTAGCGGTCAATGTCCGCTGGCAGAATATCTCCCCTGAATACCTTCACCTGGCCCCTGAAGAGTTGGACGAGCGAATCCACGACGCCCGCCGGCAGCTCGGCTCTGCGGTTACTGTGCTGGGTCACCACTACCAGCGCGAGGAAGTCATCAAGTACGCCGACTTCCAGGGCGATTCCTTCCTCCTCTCCCAGGAAGCCGCTAACCTGCCTCACGCCGAGTACATCCTCTTTTGCGGCGTCCACTTCATGGCAGAGACCGCCTGTATCCTCTGTGCCCCCCACCAGAAAGTCATCCTCCCCAACATCACCGCCGGCTGTTCGATGGCCGACATGGCTCCGATGGAAGATGTGGAGGATGGCTGGCAGGACCTCCAGGACATTCTGGGAGACCACGGCGGCATCGTCCCGGTTACCTATATGAACTCAATCGCCGGTATCAAGGCACTGTGCGGCCGCAACGACGGCGCGGTGTGTACCTCCTCCAACGCCACCGCGGTATTGGAATGGGGATTCCAGCAGGGAGAGCGCATTCTGTTCCTGCCGGACCAACACCTGGGGCGCAATACCGCCCTCAAGCTGGGCATTCCCCTGGACAAGATGGTGGTCTGGAACCCCTTCAAGCGCCTGGGCGGGAACACACCAGAGCAGTTGCGCGACGCCAAAATGGTGCTGTGGCAGGGGCATTGCTCTGTCCATACCCGGTTCACCGTGAAACAGATTCAGGCGGCCCGAGAGCGATTCCCTGATGTGAACGTCCTGGTCCATCCTGAATGCACAATGGAGACAGTTCAGGCTGCGGACATGAACGGCTCCACCGAGTTCATCCGCAAGACCATCAACGAGGCCCCTGCCGGAAGCAAGTGGGCCGTCGGCACCGAGATAAGCCTGGTCAACCGCCTGGCGATCAACAACCCGGACAAGACAGTCTTCTGCCTCGATCCGGTCATCTGCCCCTGCTCCACCATGTACCGTATCCACCCCGCATACGTCCTCTGGGTCCTCGAGGGACTGCTGGCCGGACAGGTGATCAACCAGATCACCGTTCCGGAGCAAATCCAGCGGGATGCGCAGGTGGCCCTGGACAGGATGCTCGCCCTGCGTTAGCTATGAGGGACAGCCCCACCACTTGATCTCCAGGCCCGTGTCCCCAGCCTGAGCGAACGGGTGGCGGATCTCGAGAGGTCCAGGCCTCCGTGGACCGTGGGCTTCTGTCCCCGGCGTTTTTGCTCGACCACCACTCGTGGTATGATCCCGTTAACTACTCATCCCCCGGCCGCCTGCTGGAGCCATCCTGTCCTGCAGAATAAAGACTCTAACAACCTCCCAAGGCCATATCCCATGCCCTGGACGATGGTAGATTGAACCAGTCCTGGGTGAAGTTGCCCCACGAAATGGGAAGGAGGCCCAATTGCTGAGTCCACTACCTCCCAGCGTGTACAACCTGATAGACGCAGCCCTGACCGAGGACCAGGCCTTCAGCGACCCCACCACAGAGGCCCTGGTACCGCCTGAGGTACAGGCCGATGGCATCATTCGCGCCAAGGCCCAGGGAGTCCTGGCAGGTATCGACGTATCCCTTGCCGTCTTCCAGCGCGTTGACCCTTCCCTGGAGATACAGGGACTGCTGGCCGACGGTGCTGTGCTGTCGCCGGGGAACGACATTGCCCGGGTCCACGGCTTTGCGGGGAGCATCCTGCGGGCCGAGCGCACCGCTCTGAACTTCCTCCAGCGCATGAGTGGCATTGCCAGCGACACCAACCGGTATGTCCGGGCCATCGAAGGCAGCCGGTCCCGGATCGTCGATACCCGCAAGACCGCGCCGGGACACCGATACCTGGATAAGCACGCCGTGCGCATGGGCGGCGGCTACAACCACCGCTACAACCTTGCTGACGGCATCCTCATCAAGGACAACCACATCGAGGCCCTGCGTTCCAGGGAAATGGGCTTGCGCGAGGTGATCGAGCTTGCCCTTTCCCGCGCCTCCCACACCATCAAGGTTGAGGTGGAAGTGGAGTCCGTGGAGGCCGCGCAGGTGGCTGCCGAGGCAGGCGCACACATCATCATGCTGGACAATATGGCGCCGGGCATTATGAAACAGGCGATGGATGTCATCGCGGGCCGCGCCGTGGTCGAGGCGTCCGGAGGCATCACTCTCGACACAGTGCGGGAGGTGGCCGACACCGGGGTGGATCTGATTTCCATCGGCGGGCTGACCCACTCGGTCACAGCCTTGGACATCAGCCTCGACCTCGAGTTCATTTAGGTCGGCGACCAACAGCCTAAACCGATACTAGGACACGACGTTTACAGGAGGATGAAAGGAAATGGCGCGATTGTCTAACCTCGAACGCGACCAACTCAAACCCGAAGACCAGCAGTATTACGACCAGATCGCGGACAGCCGCGGCAGCGTCAGGGGACCCTATGGTGTGCTCCTCCATAGTCCCAATCTAGCCGCAAGGGTGGCCCATACCGGTACCTACGTCAGGTTTGAGTCCGACATGCCCAATTCCCTCAAAGAGGTTGTAATTTGCGCCACTGCCAGGGAGATCAGGTCCCAGTACGAGTTCGTCGCTCATGCCCGGCTGGCCCGCGCCGAAAACGTCTCCGAAGCCACCCTCGACGCCATCGCCAACGGCACTGCACCTGCGGGGCTGTCCGGCGACGAGGAGATTCTGGTCAAGTACGTCCACGAGCTTCTCCGGAATCACAAAATCAGCGACGCCACATATGAGGCCGTGCTGGACCGCTGGGGAGTGCAGGGCACTGTGGACGTGACAGGGCTGATCGGCCATTACCTGCTCGTAGGCCAGTTCCTCACAGCCTTTGAAGTCGACGTCGACCCCGAAGAAGCGGCCAAGCTGCCGTTCTAGTTCCCATCCAGAGAGGTGAGCAAATTGGCCGCTGCTGAAGGACTGCTATACGCCCTGGAACGCAACTGGGATATGGTTGATGCTGCCCTGGCAGACCTGGACGCGGCTGCATTGGCCCGCATCCCGGCGGACCAGTGCAACTCCGCCGCATGGATACTGTGGCACATGGACCGGGTGGTCGACACCTTCATCCACACCCGGCTCAGGTCGTCCCCCCAACTATGGATAACAGGCGGCTGGCACGAAAAGCACGGTATGCCTGCTGACCCTGAGGACCGGGGCGTGGGCTGGACCGCCGGGCAGGTCGCAAGCTGGACTCCACCGCCCAGGGACGTACAACTGGGCTACTACGAAGCGATCAAGAACGCGGCGCGTGAGTACATGTCCTCACTCTCTCCCGTCGACATGGCTCGGACCCAGGTCATCCCGCCAGTACCGGAACCGCGCTCCGTGGAGCAGGGCCTTGGACAAATGACCTGGGACAACATCGCCCACGGCGGGCAGATCGCGTTTCTCCGGGGTCTGTACCTGGGGATGGGTTGGCACCGGTAGCAAGGGACCAGGCGGAGCGATTATACCCGCCGCGGCAAATGCCGGTCAGCACTGTCCAGCATCACGGTCACCGGCCCGTCGTTCTCCAACCGGACGCGCATGTGTTCCTGGAACACCCCGGCTCCCACCTTGAGGCCCGTTTGCCGGAACAGGTCCACCGCGTGGTCGTAAAGCCGCTGCGCCTCCGCTGGCGGGGCCGCCCGCGTGAAATCTGGACGTCGCCCACGCCGGGTGTCCGCGTATAGCGTGAATTGGCTCACCAAGAGGAGCTCCGCCCCCACATCAAGGGCGGAGCGGTCGAATCGGTCCTGTGCGTCGGGAAAGATGCGGAGGTTGCTGATCTTTTCCACCAAGTAGGCCGCATCGGCCTCGACATCATCCCGCCCAACACCGAGGAAGATAACCAGACCTCTACCCGTTGTGCCGGTCGCTTCCTGCCCCACCAGCACTGAAGACTCTGACACCCTTTGTACCAGGGCCCTCATGTACGGCGCGCTGCGTTGCTGACCGGATAGGCCTGCTCTGGCTTTGGACTAGGTAGTGCTTGCCGCAGTGGTGGAATCCGAGGTCGAAGAAGAACTGGGAGCTGTCTCCTTTGCCGGTTCCTTGGACTCGGTCTTGGTAGGGGTGTCGCTCGACTCCGTCGTCTTAGACTTGCTGTCCGAGTCTTGCTTGTTGCCGTTCTCGACGGGAGGCTTGGGCCGCCCGTAATCGGTGGTGTAGAAGCCGGAACCTTTGTAGATCACCGGAACCGCGTGGTAAAGCCGCTGACCGGCCCCCTGGCACTCCGGGCAGGCCCCCTTGCCGGCCTCCTTGAAGCTCTGGACCAACTCAAAAGTGTTGCCGCATACCGTACAGCGATAGTCGTATCGTGGCACTGAAACACTCCTGGGGATAAGGCTGCTGTTGAAGATGCCTGATGGCAGCCCCCAATTAACATCGTCTTAAATTTACCAGCAGAGGTCAACACTGTCAATCCGGCCCATCCTCCCGAACAGGACTGGAGGCCGTGGTCTGTGATGGTTGACTGCCATTCACCGACCCCACGGCTTGGGTACCGGGTGTGGCGGGAGGATTCCCTGTACAATAGCACGCGCATATCCCGCTGACCCACTCCTACAGCAAGAAACCATTCCCACAGGAGACGACATGCCAGAAATCTATGTCCTCGGCGGGGGCACTCCAACTCCCACCGCCGCCCGGTTCGGCAGCTCTCACGTCCTGAAGGTGGGCGACGACCTGCTCATGTTCGACTGCGGCCCGGCAGCTACCCACAAGCTGGTCAAAGCTGGACTGTTCCCCACCCAGGTCGATTACCTCTTCTTCACCCACCACCACTTCGACCACGACATCGATTACCCGTGTTTCCTCCTCTGCCGCTGGGACCAGAGCATCGGCAGGGAGAACCATCTGCATGTATTTGGCCCCACCCTGACTGAAAAGATCACCGACGGGATAATCGGTGAAAACGGTGTCTTCACCCATGACTGGATGGCTCGCGTGAATCACCCCCTCAGCCAGCGGGTCCACGTCAACCGGGGCGGGACGCTGCCCAGAAAACCTCCCTCGGTCAGTGCCAGGGACGTTGCCCCCGGCCCGGTACACAGCGGGGCCGAGTGGCGCGTCACGTCCGCAGAAGCCGAGCACGTCCAACCCTGGTTGGACTCCCTGGCCTACCGGGTCGACACTGCCGAGGGCAGCATCGTCTTCACCGGGGACACCCAACCCTGCGATACCGTGACGGAACTCGCTCGGGGCGCAGACATGATGCTGTGCATGTGCTGGGACGACCAGGAAGTCATGGACGAGAACGGCGAGGCTGGTGGGCAGTGCGGCACCCTCGGAGCGGCACGCATGGCCCAGGAGGCGGGCGTCGGCAAGTTGGTGCTGGTGCATATCGGCCCCCACCTGTCTGGGCATGGGCCAATGGAGAAGGGCATCGGCGATATCCGCCGCATCTACGACGGTCAGCTAGTCTTCTCGGAGGAGTTGATGCGTATCGCCCTGTAATAGCCGAAGCCCCACCCGATAAGAGGATGGGGCTTGTTCAAGACGCGTGGTCGCTCTCCCGCTACCGGTCTACCTGGGGCCGTGCATTAACCCGTCAAACATGGAGGCAGGAGACCGGAAGGCTTATCGCCGGTGCTGGCGGCGACGGCGGCGCGCGGCCCGCTGGGCTGCCAGCCGCTCCTTCTGCGCCTTGGAGCGGAAGAACCGCCGGTCCTTCAACTCCCGCAAGATGCCCGAGTGTTGCACCGAGGCCCGGAAACGGTTCACCAGGCTCTCGGGGTTCTCTCCCTCACGTGGGGTAACATATGCCATTCAACTCACCTCAACTGAGTATGTGTTAACCTAAATTTAACACAGCCCGTATCTGCGGGCAACCTTGACAACCGTTGCGGCGGGGCGTCCACAGCGTCTATCGCAACTGGCCAAGGCTTCTCAACCCTGGCTGTCAGGAAAACCCAGAACGGGCCACCGGAGACTGCTAACTGCCGCGGGAGATTCGAACATGTCTCAAGAGTTGTCACGAATTGAGCGTCCTTCCGCTGCCCAGTACCAGGGCAAGCGTAAGCTGTTGCTCGCACCTCTGATATTCGGCGTACCCGCCGAGGCAACGGAGGGGGTGGAGATACTGCGAAGGTACTGGGAACAGGTGCAGTCCCAAATCTCTTCGCTGGAGAGGTCGTTGGGGCCCCTGCGGCGCATCTACCATGAAAGCCTGGCCCTGGGCGGAGAAGAGGGGCTGCAACAGTTGGGCCTCGCCGACCAGCGCAGCCACGGTTTCGCCGCCGCCAGGGTGGAGTCCGGCGCTGTACTGGAGGCCACCGAAGACACCGAAGCCTTCCTCGAATCGCTGGACCTGCAACGTTGCATGATGCTCCCGCTGGCCAGTCCAACCGTCGCCGCGAGGTTGCAGGAGTGGCTCTCGGATGCCACTCGCAGGCGCTACGCCCGCATCGGCGAACGGATTGACGCTACCCTTCAGGCGGACGAACTGGGACTCCTGATGATCAGCGAGCGGCACCAGGTCCAGTTCCCGCCGGACATCGAGGTCTTCTACATCGCTCCACCCGCCCTGGACGACTTCCACCGCTGGGTCCAGAGATGGGCGTCAGAACAGCAACGTGCCCACGAAGAAGGGATGTGGAAGGCGGAAGCGCCGGACTCCGACCAGTCCGGGGGGCCTGGCGGTCCCGGCCCCTAACCGGCGTCCAGTGCCGCGTCGACCCGCTTTCGGAAGTCCTCCGCGCCCAGTCGCAGCAGGCCCGTGGCCGAGATGGTCACGAAGCTTGCGCCCAGCCTGATGAACTCGGCCACGCCATCGGCATCGGCGGGGGAGTTGCCCCCGACGCCCACGAACTTTCCCCCGGCCTTGACCCGGGGAATCACCTGGCTCATCAACCGTCGGACCTCAGCCGGTCCCGGGTTCCCCATGCTCTGACCCAGGTCTCCCGAGGCCACGTGGCAAACGTCAATTCCCGGCACCTGGAGAATTTCGTCCAGGTTCTCCACCGCCTCGGTCTCCTCGATCATGGGAATGACCAGCACCTGGGAGTTGACCCAGCGGGTGCCCTCGTCCCGAGATACGCCCACTCCATAGTCCTGTGACCTGCCTCCGCCAACGCCCCGGTGTCCCTCCGGGTAGTACCGTGACGCGCGGGCCACGGCGTCTGCATCTTCGCGGGTGTTGACGTGGGGCACGATTACGCCCTGTACTCCCCGGTCCAGGTGCCGCAGCAGGGTTGAGTCGTCGTGATTCGGGACGCGGGCGATGGGGGTGATGCCGAAGACCTCCGCCGCCCGTACCATGTGCTCCAGGTGATCCAAGTCGATGGGGCCGTGCTCGCAGTCTATCATCACGAAGTCGTAGCCCAATGCCCCGAACAACTCCACCTGGTCCGGCGCGTAACGGTTGATTATTGCTCCGAAGACCACCTCTCCGGCGTTCAGCTTGGCCTTGGCAGTGTTGGTCTGCATAGTATCACCCCTTGAATTTAGATCTATCTACCCGCGTCCTTGGAGGTTTATGAGCCTCTGCTCCACCGCGTCAACACCGGGCAGAAACTGTTCCAATGTTACCGGGCCGAGCAGGGGTTCCGAGCCTTCCGAGTTGAACATCACTGGCGTGACTATTTCGAGGCCATCCAACCGGACCCATGGCTGCCCTACTTCCAATTTCCTCACGTCGTCCTGCCCGAACCCGAGGCTGGCGCTCCTAATAGGCTCTATGCCCAGCGCGCGCAAGGCGGAAGCCAACGTTGAGCCAGTACCCACCAAGGCATCGGTTGTTATCCAGCGGTCGCGTACAGGTAGCCGAGACCTATTTCAACCCCGAAAATCCCGATACGTCTTCGCCTGTCGTCCGATGATACTTCCGAACCTTGGATGCTCTACTGCGCTGTCATTCCCCCGTCGATGACCAGTTCCGAGCCGGTGACGAAAGATGACTCGTCCGAAGCCAGGTACAGGATGCCGTAGGCGATGTCGTAAGCGTTGCCGACCCGGCCAATAGGCGTCCGGTCGATGGACCATTGTAGTCTCTCGGGGTCCTCATAGCCCCGGTCGGTCAGGGGCGTGTGGGCGTATCCAGGATGCACCGAGTTGACCCGGATATTCTCCCGCGCGTACTGGATGGCCGCTGACTTGGTGAACAGGCGAATCGCACCCTTGGCCGCGTGGTAGGCCGTGGACGTGGGGCTGCCGATGATGCCATAGATGGATGAGATGTTGACGATGGAGCCGCCCCCCTGTTGGCGCATCTCCGGGATTGCCAGCTTGGTGCCAAGGAACGTGCCCTTCGCGTGGACGTCCATTTGGGAGTCCCACAGCTCTTCAGTAGTATCCTCGACGTTGAACCTTGCTCCCGTCCCGGCGTTGTTGACCAGGATGTCCAGCTTGCCGTAGGTAGAGACGGCGGTCTGGATGGCATTCACCCAGTCCTGCTCCTGTGTCACGTTAAGTCGGACGAACACTGCGTCGCCGCCCGTCTCCCGAATCTGGGCCGCGGTCTTCTCCCCCTCCTCGACCTTAATGTCGGTGAGGACCACCTTGGCCCCCTCCTGGGTGAAAAGCCTGGCGCTTGCGCCGCCGAACCCCATCAGTTCGCCTTCAACTCCTGCCGCCGCGCCGGTAATCAGCGCGACCTTCCCTTCCAGTCTCATGGCAATCTCCCTTCGACCCCGGCCAAGGCCGGGAGGCTCCTGCTAAACTCCGGTTTCGCCCCGATTATAAGTGCAACTTGCACAAATGCCCACCGGCACCAACATCGGGAATGCCCATCTGTCGGTGGCACCCGAATCTGGCCACCGGCTACTGTATTTGGTATATATGTGGCTGGTGCCTTCACCATCCCACAAGCACACCCAACCCTCAAAGCCGCAGAGAGCAGGAGCCGCATCATGGAACCCATCTACCTGGACTACAACGCGACTACCCCTATCGACCCCGCCGTAGCGGCAGCCATGATCCCCTACATCTACGAGCACTTCGGCAACCCGTCCAGCAGCCATGCCTTCGGCCAGCGGGCGAAGACGGCGGTGGACAAGGCCCGCTGCCAGGTGGCGGACCTGCTCGGCTGCCTCCCCGACGAAGTCATACTCACCTCCGGCGGCACGGAGTCCAACAACCACGCCATCAAAGGAGTGTCCGGCGCATACCGGGAAAAGGGCAACCACATCATCACCTCCTCGGTAGAGCACCCTGCGGTCCTGGACGTTTGCGCCTTCCTGGAAGGGCATGGGTTCGATGTGACCTACCTGCCGGTGGACAGCTACGGCATGGTCAACCCGAGGCAACTGGAATGGGCCATCACCCCTCAGACCATTCTGGTCTCCGTAATGCACGCCAACAATGAGATTGGCACCATCCAGCCTATTTCCGAAATATCGGAAATCGCCCACCGCAACGGAGTCCTGGCCCATGCGGACTGCGCCCAGTCCGTCGGCAAGATTCCGGTCAGCGTGGATGAGTTGGGAGTGGACCTGCTTTCCATCGCCGGGCACAAACTGTACGCTCCCAAGGGTATCGGAGCATTGTATATTCGGAGCGGCGTTCGGCTGGAGAAGCTGATGCATGGCGCGGGCCATGAGATGGGCTGGCGCGCCGGGACCGAGAACGTAATCGAGGCCGCGGGCCTGGGCATGGCATGTCAGCTCATTGCCGAGAACCTGGCCGGTTACTGCGAAAGGATGACAGAGACCCGGGACATGCTGGAGGCCCAACTGGGAGAAAGGCTCCCCGACATGAAAATCAACGGCCACCCGGAGCACCGGCTGCCCAACACCTCCAGCATCAGCTTTCCGTCACTGGAGGCCGACACCATCCTATCCAACCTGGAATATGTGGCCGCTTCCGCCGGTGCAGCCTGCCACAGCGACCAGGTAGAAATCTCCAGCGTCCTCCAGGCGATGCGTCTTCCCTTGGATGAGGCGATGGGTACGCTCCGCTTCTCCACGGGCCGCTACACCACCCGCGATGAAATCACCCGCGCCGTCGAAGACGTGGCCCAGGCCGTTGAAGCCGCCCGGAGCCGGTCGCCGCAGGGCGTGTAGCTCATTCACTACTGAGATGAGCAACTTAGTACTACAGTTGCAGATCAAAAAGGGATAGAATTTCGGGGAACCAAAGGAGTGTTGAGGTGAGGCAGTGGTTGTTGGGAGAGACGAGGTGACGGAGGTCGCCCGGTGGGCCGATGGCATTGAGCGGGTACACCAGTGCATCGCAGGCAGGTTCCGGCGGCCGGAGCCGCGCAGGCGGGCCCTGGAATATCTGAAGGGGTTGCTCAGCCCGGTGGAACGCAAGAACGGCTGGCAATTGGCGGAGCATGCGGGCGACTCCACTCCCTGCGGGGTGCAGCGCCTGCTGTCCGGTTACGTCTGGGACGCGGACCTGGTACGGGACGATCTGAGGCAGTACGTGATCGAACATCTGGGCGACGGCGATGCGGTTCTGGTGGTGGACGAGACCGGATTCATCAAGAAAGGGGAGAAATCGGTTGGGGTGCAGCGCCAGTACAGCGGCACGGCGGGGCGGATCGAAAACTCTCAGATCGGGGTATTCCTGGCCTATGCGCCGGCCAGGGGCAGAACGCTGCTGGACCGGGAGTTGTACCTGCCCCAGGTGTGGGCTGATGACTGGGCACGCAGACGCGAGGCCGGGGTGCCGGAGAGCATCCGCTTTCGGACCAAACCGCAGCAGGCTCAGGTGATGCTGGAACGGGCGCTGGAATCGGGTGTTCCCTTCGCCTGGTTCACCGGGGACGAGGTCTACGGGAGCGACCGTAACCTGCGGTTGTGGCTGGAGCGTGAGGAGATTCCGCATGTGATGGCCATAAAGAGCAACGAGAAGCTGTGGGCTTTGACGGACAGGGGACCGCTGCAGGTGAGGGCGGACCGGCTGGCGTCCGGGGTCGCGGAATCGGAACGGGTCAGGTGCAGCGCCGGCGACGGGGCCAAGGGGCCTCGGGTCTACGACTGGGCCGCGGTGGAAATACGGCCCCTGGGAGAACCCGGCAAGGGCTACTGGCTGCTGGCTCGCCGTAGCGTGGCCAACCCGGAGGAACTGGCCTGTTACGTCTGTTATGGCCCGTCGGGAACGGCCTTGGAGGAACTGGTCAGAGTCGCCGGGAGGCGCTGGACCATAGAGGAATGTTTTGAGGAGGCCAAGGGTCAGGTAGGCCTGGACCAGTACGAGGTGCGGCGGTGGGATGGCTGGTACCGGCACATCACGCTGGCGATGCTGGCCCACGCCTATCTGGCGGTAATCAGAAATCAGGCGGCGGAACAGGGAGAAAAGGGGGCCGCTACGGCCCCGGTGAGGAGCTGATCCCCGTGACTGTCCCCGAGGTGCGACGGCTGCTGACACGCCTGGTATGGACAGAAAGCCAACCGCCCGATTTCATCCTGTACTGGTCGTGGTGGAGACGCCGCCACCAAGCCCAAGCCAAACAATGCCACTACAAAACGCGCCTGTCACATCTGCAACTGTAGTACTAGGCTATGATGGGCCGGTGGGCCACTTCGCTCCTGTCAAGGTCCACTGTACGCTGACCCCGGACTTCGACGACCGGGAGGGGTTCCAGCCCCACCACTATGCCTTCCACGTCAGCGAGGAAGACTTCGACGAGATTTTCGGCCGGGTCAAGGCCAGGGGCATTGCCTACGGCAGCGGCCCCCGCTCCCTAGACGACATGGACATCAATCACAGGCGCGGCGGCAGGGGTGTTTACTTCCTCGACCCGGACCAGCATGTGCTGGAGTTGCTGACCCAACCCTGAGCTTTACGGGTCAGCGTCCCGACGGCGACTACCGGGGTCTGGTCTCCGGCGGGCCGCCGTTGGAAGCATCCGCCTCCGTGGTCTCGTCAGCGGAGGTATCCTGCGGCTGCTCCCATGATGCGTCCCGGTCTCCGGGTTGGAGATCCTCGTCAAACCCTTCCTGTGATGCCTCTGGTGAGTCCGGGGGCGCATCCGGCTGGTCGCCGAATCCCGAAAGGTGCCCTGACCGCGCGTTCTGGCTGCGGAGCCTGCGCCGGAGATAGATTATTCCGAACGCCACGGCTGCAATCAGCAGCCATACCGGGCTGAACACGGCCAGCCAGATGGCTAGTGTGGCCAGCACTTGCAGCACGACTGACAGGGATCGTATCGCCGTCTTCCCGGTCTCCCCCGCGCTCCAGCCACCGATGATTAGGCCACGGGACTCGGTGACGACTACGAAGAAATTGGCCGTTGTCGATACCTTGCCGGCCTCGCTCATGGCGCTCATAGTGAAGGTGACTTCGTAGGGGTCGCGGCGGTAGTCGGCATATCTGTGGACCGTTCCCACCCGCGTTTCGCCTTCATCGGGTACACCGATTTCGGTGGGCGTGCCGTCCCCGAAATCCCAGCGGTACTCGTAGTCCCATAGCTCTGGGGGGCGGGTGAATGTGGCCCTGAAGGCCAACTCTTCCCCCTCCTCGGCCACCAGGTTTTCCCCGGCGAATACCTCGATGGTGGGAACTTCGGTGATGTTCACGATGACCGTGTCCGAACCTTCGGCCAGCCCGGCATCCCCCTTCCCCGCGATCTTGACCTCGGCTATGTAGTCGCCCTCCAACCCGTAAACATGGCTTACTGATGCGGTGACCCTCTCGCCCTCGCTGCCCACCACGGGGGCGGTCTGTGTCCTGCTGGCAGTACTTCCGTCCCCGAAGTCCCAAGTGAATGTGAAATCGTCTATCCCCGGCGGAGGCGTGAAGTTGGCCTGGAACCTGGCGGGTTGCCCGATGCGGAAGGCTGTGTTATCCCCGATGTCAACCGGCATGGCGGTGGTGGACAGCTTCAGATTCACGTTGACCAGAGAGAAGGCCGCAACCTGGGACAGGTAGTTGATGCGCCCCTGCATCTGTTCTATCCGTATCTGGATGTCGGATATCCGGTCCTGCACCATCAGGGCTTCCTCGACGTCCTGAGCCTTGGACAACATTTGCAGATGCACCTGCTCCGTGACCCGGAGGCTGGCGAGCCTGGACCTGGTGTCCACAAATTCGTCGGTCACGTCCTGGCTGGTGAGTGCCAGGGATTCGACCTCGATAGCGAGGGACTGCAGTTCGTCCAGCACTTTCTGGAGGGATTCGGCGGGCACACGGATGGAGATGGACCCACTATGCCGGGAGCTGCGGTCGGAGCCTACGACCCATCCGCCGTAGGATACGGCCAGGTCTGACACCTGTTCCACGGCCTGGGCCACGTCGCTGACAACCAGGGTAACGTGGCCCGTATGAACGATGATGCGGTTCTGGGCGACCATTGACGGCCGGATTCTAGATGCTACGCCGGGGCCGCCAGGGTCGGACAAGGCTGCAGAGTCCCGCTGAGCCGACTCAGCAATGGCGGATTGCTGGGCCGGGACTTCCTTGACAACCTCGACCTCTTTCACTACCTCCTTCTCCACCACGACTTCACGGGGGCCAGGTGCTCCGGCAGCGCTATCGGGGCTGGCACCGCCGGGCATGAGCTGAGCTAGTCTTGATCTTGGTGTGTCCAGCCCCAGGGACTCTCTCATCACTCCTTCGGAAGCTGCCTCTTCAGCAGCGCCACCGCAACTCATGAGAGCCACGGCAAGGGCCAGGACGACGGCATAGAGGGCAGTCTTCCAGACGGAAGCTGCCAGGAGGCGCGTTGAATCAGCGGTTAGGGGCATTCCCCTCCGTTAAGGTGGCAATTGCGGGGACGGAGAGCATCCCCGGTTGTTCATCAGCCAGGGCCTACCCCGTCCATCAGGATTACCTCTTTCTCGAGCAACCCGTCGAGGCGGTCGCCCAAGCCGGCTTCCTCTAGGATTTCCGGAGCGTGCTTGCCGGGTTTGGGAGCGGCGTAACCCGAGTTTACCGGAGTCCGGGACAGGCGCGGCGCGGGACCGCAGGTGGTCACCAGTCCGATCTCGTCATGGGGGCGGACCAGGCTCAACTCGTGGTCGATTACCCAAGGGTCCTGCATCAGTTCCTCAACGTCCGAGACGACGCGGTGTGCGCCAATGTCAGCGGCGACAAGCCGGTCGACCCATGCGGCAACGGTCTGTCCCTGGAACCGTTCCTCCAGAGAGTGGGCCATAGCCTCCCTGCTCAGGGAGGCTATGCCGGAGAGACCATCAATGCTCTCGAGACGCACCAGGTCTGCTTCATCCGCGCCGAGGAAGAACCAGCCGTCGCTGGCCCTGTAGGCCCGGTGGAGCGGGCTGTCCCCCACGGCGTCCTGGCCGCGTGTCTCGTCCCAGGTCTTGCCGTCGTAGAGGTTGTTGTAGGCCGACTGTAGAGTCATGGCGGTATAGGCCAGGGCGGCGTCCACGTGCTGACCTTCGCCAGTACGCTGGCGATGCAGCAGGGCAAGGGCGACGGCGTATGCGCCCATGAACCCGGTGCCGTAGTCGTTGACCGCGTTGGGCTGGGTTGTCGGCGCGCCGTCGCCCCCGAAACGCCGGTCCATGCCGGTGGCCGCCTGGGCGAACTGCTCGTGGCCGGGCCTCATGGCCCAGGGGCCGAGGTGTCCGAAGGCGTTGAGTGAAGCGTAGACGATGTCCGGCTTCCGGGCCCGGACGCTTTCATAGTCGAGGCCCAGCTTTTCCAGTTTGCCCGCCCGGTAATTCTGGGCCACCACGTCGGCGTCTTCCAGCAGCCGCCAGAAAACGTCCCGGCCTTCCTCGGATTTCAGGTCGAGGAGGATGCTTCGCTTGCCCCGGTTAATGTCGTTGTGGCGGGCCACGGTGCGTCCACGGGCCGGGTTGTCGATCTTGATTACGTCTGCGCCGAACTCAGCCATCGTGCGTCCCAGGGTCGGCCCGGCGAGGATGATGCACAGGTCCAGCACCTTCACGCCCTGGAGGGCCGACCGCAGGAATGCCTCGGGTGCGCGGGGCCTACGGGGAGAACGCGGAGTCTGCAACTCGGCGAGAATCTCCCTCCGGTGCTGGTCCAGAGCAGGGGCGGGACTGCCCACCGAGCCGGGGGAGGCCGACAGCCGGGCCGCAATGCCGGGCTGGAGCATCTTGCCGTAGGTGGGGTCTTCCACCTCCAGCACCATGTGGGATTCGCGGGCGTGGGGGTGCTCGAACCACTCCGTGGCGGTGCGGCACATGGTGCATTCGCTTCCAGCCTCAGCGACAAGGTCCTCCCATTCCTGGGCAGTACGGGTCTTGAAAAGCTCACGGGAGCGGCGGTCGGCCTCGGCGGCCAGGGCCGGGTCCTGGAGAAGCCGGTCGAAGTCGGTCAGTCCCTCTTCTCCCCACGACGCTATACCGGCGACCTCGCAGAACTCACGGAAGTTCTGGTTGCCGGAACCGCCGAAGCGCACCCAACGGCCATCCTTGCATTCATAGTGCCCGCTCCACAGACCCCTGGCCGAGGGCGGGTCCTTTGACGGGTCGTGGACCTTCATGCCGCGCCCGCCTATGGAGGGAAACATGGCGTCGAACAGGGGCACCTCGATGTGCTGGCCTAACCCGTCGCGCTCGCGGGCGTTGAGGGCCATTGTGACGCTGACCACGGACTGGAAGGCCGCGTAGCTGGAGGCAATGGGAATGGCGGTGTAAATGGGCTGGGTGGGGTCGGGACCTTCACCCCTGGGAACGTAGGTCGCCGCTGCCGCGCCCACGACGCCCTCGAAGGCCCTGAGGTTGACCCTTGGGTCGTCGGTGGCGAATCCGGGAATGGAGCAGTAGACTAATTGAGGGTTGGCCTTGCGCATCTCGTCCGATCCCAGCCCTAGCCGCTGCATCACGCCGGGCCGGAAGTTCTCCAGCAGGACGTCTGCCCCAGCGATCAGGCTGCGGGCGGTCTCCAGGTCTGCGGAGTCTTTCAGGTCAAGGACGATGCTGCGCTTGCCCCGGTTCCAGGTTGAATTGGCGGGAGTCTTGAGTCGCGGACCGCCGGGAGGATCTACCCTGATGACATCGGCCCCCTGGTCCGCCAGCAGCATCCCGGCCAATGGCCCGGCCACGTACTGCCCGAAATCAATAACGCGAATTCCATCAAGCGCACCCGGCATGTTCAGCCTCCTACTAACTCATCTGCTGTGTGGTCAAAGTTTTTCCAGACCAGAGTCGTTAGCCCGCGACCCTGACCAGCTTCTGCATTGAACGTAGCTCCCGGGGAGGGTCCATGTGACGCCCATAATCAGTCCAGGAGACCTCGGCGACATAGATGTCCCCCTTGGAGTCCACGGCTATCCCGTGAGGGGAAAAGAACCGTCCTGACTGCTCCCCATAGCTCTCACGGCCCACCCTGGCCAACACCTTTCCCTTAGTATTCATCACTGTGACCCGGGGGCCAAGGTCGGTGCCGATGTCGTTGGTGCCGATCCCGCAGAAATACTCGCCGATATAAATCAACTCCTCACCCGACCGATCGTCGATACAGATGGCGGCGGCACGGGAGAGGTTGCCCCACTGGGTCTCGAATTTGCCTTCGGAACTGAACACCTGGACCCGGTGATTCTCACGGTCGGCAATGTATACCCAGCCGTCCTTGTCCACCACGACGTTGTGAACGATGTTGAACTGCCCGTCCCCCGTGCCGGATTCTCCCCAGGAGAGCAGGAGTTTCCCGTCCGGAGAATACTTGTGGACCCTGGCGTTAGAGTAGCCGTCCGCCACGTAGAATTCCCCGGTACGCTTGTCGAAACCCACATGGGCCGGTACGCAGAACGGTTCGCCGCTCATCTTGGGGCTGGGCTGGTGCGGAGTGCCCAGGGTCATAAGCAGCTTGCCTTCCGGGGTGAACTGCCGAACCGTGCTGTCGCCGTTGTCGACGCAGAAAATGGTGCCGTCGGGAGCCACGGTCACTCCATGAGGGTTGGTAAACACCCCTTCGCCCCAGGTCCGCACCACGTTACCCTCGGAGTCGAACACGATCATCGGGATGGTGCCGCGGTTGAAAACGTACACCTGGTCCTTTGAGTCCACATCTACCGAGGTGCCTTCTTTGTAAACACAGCCCTCGGGGAGGTCGCCCCAGTTTTCGCCAGTTAAGCGGTAATTGAAACCGTTTTCGCCGATCACCGCTGGCTCGGAAGTCGAGCCGTCAGCACCGTGACCCTCGGTCCGTATCCCGAATTCCCAGTCCTGCTCTTTGTCCTGTTCCTGATTGACCAACTTGATCACCTCTATTCTCCGATGCCGGTAATTTTAGAACATACCGCCGCGCATTGATAGTTTGCTGGCAGGTACTGGCTGGATTCCGGTCCAGGCAAGCGTTAAGGGGAAGACGGCGAACTTGGAAAACCGTGCAGCGGTGGCTAAACTCAGTACGAAAATAACAGCGCACTCGCAATGAATGGACTTTTTGAGGAGGGTACATGGACCTGACGCTCATGGGAGGCAACGTCCTCACGATGGACTCTCGAAACAGCCGCGCTGAGGCTCTGGCGGTGAGGGATGGCAAGATCGTCGCGGTTGGCTCAAATCCGGAAATTGCAAGGCTTGTTGGTGAGGAAACTCGGGTGGTGCATTTGTACGGCAGGACTCTGATCCCTGGTTTCATCGACTCTCACAATCACTTCAGTATCAACACCTTGGAGCCAGCGGCAGTTGATTGCAGTGTCCCTCCCCACGATACGGTAAACGGGATCAAGGACTGCATTGCGGCTGCGGCCAAGGATATTCCTTCCGGTAGGTGGCTGCGAGGATGGGGACTGAGGACTGCCGCGATCCGGGACGGCAGGGGGATTACCCGGTGGGAACTGGATGAGGCCGTGCCCGATAACCCGGTGTGCATCATGGACGGTTCAGTCCACGCCTGCTACGCCAATTCCGCGGCGCTGACCCTGGCTGGCGTCGACCGAAATACTCCCGACCCGTCCCACGGTCGCATTCTCAGGGATGACTTTGGCGAACCCAACGGCACCTTGTGGGAAGGCGCGATGGACCTGGTCTATAACTTGTCCCTTCGAGCTTACATGGACTATTACGGTGATGATTCTGCCGGTCTGGTGCGCCAAAATGCTCTCCGCCACGTTTCCCTTGGCATCACCAGCGTGGGCGACGCCCTGGTGGTCCCTGATGCAGCCGAGTTGTACGCCCTCGCAGACAGGCTGGGCCGGATTCCCATGACCCTGCACCAGATGCTGGGGGCGGAGGGTTTCTTCGCTCCTCCCCGGCGCGTCGCCTCCGGCGTGTCTGGGCATGGCAACGTTTCTGACCGGCTGCGGGGCGGGACCATGAAGCTGTTCATGGACCCGGTGTTCCCGGCTTCGGCCTATACCCGTTGCCTTGCACATGGGGAGACCGAAGAGGTGGGGGAGATATACTACTCGCAGGAAGAGGCTGATAGCTTGGTGTCAGACGCCCACGGCAGAGGGATGCAGGTGGCCATCCACTGCCTGGGCAACCGGTCTCTGGACCGGGCGTTGGAAGCATTTGAGAAGGCGGTCAAGAAGCACGGTGCGCCTACAGCGCCATTCCGCGTTGAACACTTTACCATTGCTTCGCCGGAGCAGATCAGAAGGGCAAAATCTTTGGGGGTGGTGGCGGTGGTCCAGCCGGGGTTTCACTTCACCGGGGCTGAGAGATACAAGAGCCGCGCGGACGAACTGGAAGGCGACGCCAGGCCCATCGCCATTCGGACCATGCTTGATGAGGGGCTGACGGTCGCGGGAAGCTCTGACTATCCCTGCGGCCCCCTGGACCCGTTGGTCGGCATCTACGCGGCAGTGACCCGCCGCACCCGGCAGGAGTCGGGAGCGGTGACGCCGGAAGAGGCCGTCACCGTTACGGAAGCCCTCCGCATGTATACCATGAACGCCGCCCATGCCATGTCCCGGGACGCGGAGGCCGGCTCATTGGAGCTTGGCAAGCGGGCGGATATGGTAGTACTGAGCCACGACCCTACAACGGTCAATCCTGACTTTATCCGGGACATCAACGTAGAACAGACATACGTTGATGGACAACTGCTATATTCCCGGTAGGGCCCTCGGTGCCCCCGGGCTGGCATGTTCAGTATGAAGACGACCTTGTTTGACAGCCTGCGGGCGCAATGGTAGCGTTTCGGTACTGTATGAGACTGGACTCAACCCGCTATAGCTGTTCTTGCGAACTGAGCATGGAATCTAGCGAGTAAGAGGAGAACCAAGATGACTGCGGAGAGGCTACGGTTTATCGACGGGGATTCCCACGTCCTGGAGCCCGAGTCCATCTGGGAGAATTACCTGGAGAAGAAGTACCGCGACCTGATCAACGGCCATGTCCGGTGGGTGCGGGTGCCGTCCGAGAACGGCGGCAACGGACACAACGGTGCCGCTGCCAATGGTGACCGTACCAACGCCCTGGCCTTCGAGCTGGAACTTGAGGTCATGGGGCGGCGACCCCTGGGCGAAAGGGACCCCAACGCCGCCACCCGAAATTTCCAGGACCGAGACTTGGACGAACTGGACACCGCGTACGGCAAGTGGGCCGACCAGGACTTCCCGGCCAGCGCATACCGCGAGGTCATGGACGTTCACGGTGTTGACCACATGATCCTCTACCCCACTGCGGGTTTCTGGACTACCGGCGTCACCGAGATGGACGGCGAGACTGCGATGGCCATCCGCCGCGCCTACAACCGCTGGCTGGGCGATTTCTGCAAGGAGATTGGACGCGGGGCGTGCGGCGCGGCGTCCATCGACCTCCGCGACCCGGTTCTGGCTGCCGAGGAGGTGCGGCGGTGCGTCAAGGAGTACGATTTCAAGGCTGTCCACATGAACCCGGCTCCGGTACCCAACCTGCGTGTCTTCGACGAAGAGTGCGACGTGCTCTGGGAAACCTGCGCTGAACTAGGCGTTCCAGTCGGGCTGCATCCGAGCGCCAACCATCCCTTTGACCAGGGGTTGCTCGACTACCTCCCCGGTTTGCGGAACTGTCGGACCACCGTCTCATTTGTGCTGGGCAGTATGTTGGTTTGTACCGCCTTCATCATGGGAGGAGTGTTGGAGCGGCACCCAAACCTGAAGCTGGTTTTTTTGGAGTCTGGTTGCGGTTGGGCGTCGTTCTGGCTGGACCGGCTGGAGGCAGGCATCCAGGGAGGGACCCGGCGGCTGGCGATACAGGGCCTTAACCGCACGCCGGTCGAATACTTCCAGCGACAGTGCTTCGTGGCCGCAGATCAGGACGACCCCGGAATCGAGCCTCTGATCGGGGCAATCGGCGACCACGTGATCGTGGGGGCAACCGACTTCGGCCACCCCGAGGGACGGAAATATTTCAAAGCTAAGCAGGACCTGATGGACCTTCCGGGCGTCTCGTTGGAGAGCAAGCGCAAACTGCTGTGGGACAACGCCCTCCGTGCCTACCCCATAGACCCGGAAGACTAGGCTCTGACGGGAAAGCGCCGTTGAATTGAACGAGGGAGTCCGGCTATTCGGACTCCCTCGCCTCTTTCCGACTAATCATACCTGTCGTACGCGCCCCTTAGTTCATTCGCAGGCCGCCATCCACGTTTATGGCCTGGCCCGTAATGTTGTGGGCATCTTCGGAGGCTAGGAAAGCCGCCAGTTTCCCGATGTCCTCAGGGGTCTGCTCCCGGCCCAATGGGATGGAATCGGCTACCCGTTTCTCGAACACTTGGCGCTCCGTCAACCCGGCCAGCTGGTCATCCGCGCTTCGGTTGCGGGCCGCCAACCGTTCCCAGAGAGGGGTCCAGAGCAGCCCTGGGCAGATGGCGTTTACATTTATATTGTGGGGCGCGAGCCGGGCCGCCAGTCCTTGGGTCAGACTGATGACACCGGCTTTGGAAGCGTTGTAGTGGGTGATGGTCGGGCTTCCCTGCCTTCCCGCTATTGAGGCGATGTTGATGATTTTGCCGCCGCGCTGTTCCATCATGGACGGGGCTACGGCTTCTGCCATCAAGACGACACCACGGAGGTTCACCTGGTAGGTGTAGTCCCAGTCGTCGATGTTCGCCTGCTGCCTTTCATCCCAACCCGCCGCGCCGGCTACCCCCGCATTGTTGACCAGAATGTCAATCTTGCCAAAGCGGCCCACGACAGCTTCGGTCACTGCGTCAATGGAGGATGGGTCCGTGACGTCCAGCGCGATGGACATGGATTCCCGGCCGAATTCGGCAACCTCGGCGGCCACAGCCTCTGCTCCCTGCGGGTTCAAGTCTGCAACCACGATGCCAGCGCCTTGCCCGGCCAGCACCAGGCTGATGCCACGTCCGATACCACTGGCCCCTCCCGTAACTATGGCCGTCTTGCCAGTCAGGTCCATTACTCGGCCTCCTTGGTCGTTATAGTCCCGCCCGACGACCCGCGCAGTTACCGCCTATTGCGTGATTGACGCCAGTTGCTCAAAGTAGTCTGGGAACGTCTTGGAGACGCAGTCGGGATTGTTGATGGTGATGGACGCACTACCCAAAGCTGCCAAGGAGAAACTCATGGCCATGCGGTGGTCGTTATAGGTGTCTATGGCAGCGGGTCTTATGCTGGCCGGTGGAGTGATTTCGAGGCAGTCGTCGCCTTCGTAGACCTCGGCTCCAACCTTGCGCAGCTCCGTTGCCATCGCGGCCAAGCGGTCGGTTTCCTTGACCCTCCAGTTCGCTACGTTCCGGATGGCAGTCTTTCCTTGCGCGAAGAGTGCAGTGGTGGCGACCGTCATCGCCGCGTCGGGGATGTGGTTTAAGTCCAGGTCCACTCCGCGCAGGTCACCCCGGGAGACCTCGATCCAGTCGGTGCCACGAGACACCGTTGCGCCCATCTGCTCAAGGACGTTGGCCAGCCGAATGTCGCCCTGAACGCTGTTAGCCCCGACCCCGTTGACCCGGACCGTGCCACCTCGAATGGCAGCGGCGGCCAGGAAGTAGGTCGCGGACGAAGCGTCTCCCTCCACCAGTGCCATCCCGGGCGAGCGGTAGGTCTGGTGGCCGGGCACATGGAAGGTCTGGTACCCCCGGGTCTCAACCGTCGCGCCGAAGCTGCGGACAACGTCCACGGTCATGTCTATGTACGGTTTGGATACCAGTTCACCCACTACGTTGATGACCATGTCGCTCTGGGCCAGCGGCGCGGCCATCAGCAGGGCGGTCAGGTACTGGCTGGAAATGTTCCCGCGTATCGATACTTCTCCCCCGGGGATTCCATTGGAGATTATCCGAAGCGGCGGATAGCCGTCTCTTAGGAGATACTCGATGCGCACTCCCAGTTGAGCCATGGCGTCCACTAGGTCTTTGATGGGCCGCTCGTACATTCTGGGTTCGCCGGTCAGGTCGAACACTCCCCTGCCCAGGCAGAGCGCAGCACACAATGGCCGGATGGCGGTGCCGGCGTTTCCGAGGAAGAGTTCGGTCTCCTGCGGAGGGAAGGGACTTCCCAAGCCGTATACCCGGCAGCGCGTCCTGTCTGGGGACAACTCCAGCCTGACCCCCAGCCGCTGGAGTGAGTCGAGCATGTGGCGGGTGTCATCGCTGTCCAGCAGGTTGTAAACGTCGGTGGTCCCTTCGGCCATCGAAGCCAACAGCAGGATTCGGTTGGAGAGGCTCTTTGAACCGGGGAGTTGAACACTCCCGTCCACACGCTTGATCGGTTGTAGAACGAGTTGGTCCATGTCTGTGACCCCCAGAGAAGACTGTTGCTCGATGGAAGAGTGAGTCAGAAAACGCCGCTTGATCCTTTGAAGGACGGCGGCGCTTTCATTGAGAGCGGGTCTGGCCCGGGATTCCGGGCGTGCCGGAGGTACTCGGCTAGGTGGTGGCCAGGGTTGGGTTTCGTATGGGTGCGGCCATCGTATCTTCATCCAGGGGTATGGCGTCCTTGACATATATCTGGACGCGGTATGACTCATAGTCGGGGATATAAAGCCTGAACTCGCTGTCGACACGCACCGAGCGAGGATGCCGCAGGTACTTCTCTTCCTCCAGCTTCCCCATCTCCCGCAGGCGATTTGGCATGGCGTTGGTCATCATGTAGGTGCGGGATACCCTGGACAGGGATGCGTCGCCGAGGAACTTCCAGATATAGCGTCCTTCCTGGTTGAATAGTTGCACCCGATTGTTACCCCAGTCGCATACATAGATGTCTCCGTGCGGGTCGACCGCCACGCCGGTTGGCCGGCTGAACTCGCCGTCATCCGAGCCTTCCTGCCCGATGATCATGAGTGGTTCCCCGGATGAGCTGAGCTTCTGTACCCGTTGGTTGCCCCAGTCTGCAACGTACACATCGCCGAACTCATCAACATGGACCCCCATTGGCAACTCGAACTGGCCCGGCTCGTTTCCCTGTGAGCCGAAGCTCCCCAGGAACTCTCCGTCCACAGTGAATCGCTGCACCCTGTGATTGCGGGAATCTACCACCACCAGGTTGCCCTCAGGGTCGAAGGCGATTCCTGCAGGCCCGCTCAACTCACCAGGCCCCTCACCCTCGTCCCCAAACTTGGATACGAACTCCCCGTCGGGATGGAACCGGGTTATCCGATGAACTGCCTCGTCGCTGACGAACAAGTCGCCCGCGCCATCGGTTATGACCTGCACCGGCCATTCAAACTGGCCGTCGGCCCTACCGTAGCCGCCAATCTGCACCAGGTCGCCAGACAACTGTTCGGCGTCGTTGAGAGACCAGACGCGAATCAGCGATGCGCCCTCGGAGCGAAGGAGGATATACACCGTATCATCCTTGCCGAAAGCCACGTCAATGGGGAAATTAGTGATCCGGCGCATCCCCAGGGTGCGAAGGTAGGGAAAACCCGCTCGGAGCAGCCCGTATGGTCGTGCCATTTGCACTTCTCCCTCTGCAATGCGGATCCTCGACGGTGGCCCGGGGCCGCCGTCGAGGATCCTTCCCTTTGAATGGATCTTTGGTTTGTGGGCCTTGCTCTAGTCCTTGAAGGGAGTGATCTGCTCGAAGTGGCCCTTGACTATGGGCGCAGCCTCGACGGTCAGCCACTGCTCAAGGACCGTTCCATACACCCCCCGGAAGTCGATCATATGGCGGAGGTCTTCACCGTGTTCCCACTCTCCTGGGTCTAGGGGCGGGTACTCGGAGTATAGGCCACCCTCAATAGGCTTGCCGAAGAGGAACGCGCCGCCGCCCGAGCCGTGGTCGGTGCCGCTGCCGTTGTCCCTCATTCGGCGTCCGAACTCCGTGAATACGAGGACAGCAACGTTGTCCCCGGCTTCGTGCCGATCCAGATCGTCCAAGAAGTCGGCGATGGCTCCCGAAACCTCGTTCATCAGCTTAGGATGGGCAGCCATCTCGTTTGCATGGGTGTCATAGCCGATATGGTTGGTGTAGAAAATGCGCGTCCCTAGACCAGCCAGATGTATGCGGGCCACGTCACGGAGGCTTTTGGCTATGGGGTTATCGGCGTATTCAATAGTCGATTCGTACTGGGATGCCACATCGCCCAACATGTCCGCGCCCTTGAGCACGTCTATTCCAGTCTTGCCGATGTACTCCGCCGTTGGCCCAGTACCGATTGCGCCGCCGTAGATGTTGCGGAACATGGACACGGCCTTGTCGCGCAGGTCTTCCTGTTCCACCTCAGTCATCACGCCGTAGCCTTCTAGGTCCCCTATTGACGTGATGGGCACACCGGAAACTGCCATTGCACGTGGCAGGCCTCGACCGATATTTATCCCGGTCAACACGTTCTCGGCATGGGGGTCAAGCTCCCGGACGGCTTGTCCCAGCCAACCTTCCAGCCCTACTTTTTCCGGTTCGCAGGTGTGCCAGATGTCCATGCCGCGGAAGTGGGAGCGATTTGAGTTGGGATAGCCGATGCCTTGGACGATGGCCACCAAGCCCTCATCATAGAGGCGCTTGAATGGCGCGGCATTCTCGTTAATGCCCAGTTCGTCATTGATGGGCATCACTTCATCCGGGTTGATGCGAATCTTCTTCCGGGCGTCAAAGTAGTGCCCGTTGTTGAATGGCACGATCGTGTTTAGGAAGTCGTTTCCCCCGGTCATCTGCACCACCACTAGTACCTTGTCATCGTGCTGTGTGCTCATAAGATTGTAACCCTCTCACCAGGTTGGCTCGTTGAGTCTTGAGAAACCCCGAACGGTCTATGCGAACTGGTAGTCCACGGTGGAAACGATCATCTGCAAGAGGTTGAGAACGTCCACCCGCTCTTCCTCGCCGTTGCCCTGATTCAATGTCTCGAGTTCCTGGGCATATCCCACCAGGAGGCGATGGGTTGCCTCGCTGACACGGAGTCCGCCCATCAGGTCCAGGCAGGTATTGACCAGCGTCTCGGGGCTATCTCCTAGTCCACCGGCACGGTCCAGTATTTCCTTGATGCCCGGCTTCTCCGGGTCGCCGAACTGCTTCTCGGCAAAGTTGACGCGCTCGCTCAGGGTGCCAGAGTCAATCCACTCGTGGCCGGTGTGCCACCCCTCCACGGTTGGTGGGTTGAGCAGGTTCTGGCCCATGACGGTGGATGCGCCCGCAAAATTGTGCATCCCCGGTTTGGGGTAGCGGAACTCGCCGGTCTGTTTCAGCACGCCTGCGACCAGTTCGGCAGGACTCTTGACCTTCTTCTTGCCGATGGCGTTCTTGAAGAAGTCGGACTTGAACAGCGCCGCTAAAACTGCCCTCATGTCCCCGTTGGACTCCAGGAACACGGTCGCCAGCTGCTCGACGGCATCCTCGTCGCGCGGCGGCTCGATGGACCATGACGGGACCTGTGGTTCGTCCTCCACGAAGAAGTTGTAGAGATGACGAGAGATGAACCTGGCTGTGGCGGGTTGCTGGACGATGATGTCGATGATGTCGTCGCCGTCGAAGTTGCCGGTGTAGCCCAGGAAGGTCTTTTCCCCGTAATCGTGATCCTCGGAGAGGAACTCGAACTCGGCTTGATGGTGGCCCATCGGGTATAGAGATAAGGGCTGTCGGAAGGTCCAGCCGGTGAAGGCGCGGGACGCGCTCTTGATGTCGTCCTCAGAGTAACTGCCAATGCCCATCGAGAAGAGTTCCAAAAGTTCCCGGCCGTAGTTCTCGTTGATTTCGTCCTTATGGTTCTCGTTGTTGTCCAGCCAAAAGATCATGGCCGGGTCTTTGGAAAGCTCCAGCAGGATGGTCTTGAAGTCGGTGAGGCCCACCCGGCGGAAGGTATTTATCTGCGTGAAGATGGAGGGCCCATGCTCACTCTTGCCCCAGGCCACCGGGTAGATGTGGTGGAGGAAGAGGGCCATCTTCTCCTCCAGGGGGCGCGGGGTATTGATCATCCGATAGAGCCACTTGGCCACGTAAACAGCCACCGGCTCCCCCCCGTAGTACCTTTCCACAAAGCTCTGGTCCACTTCGGGGAACCGCTCGATATCGACTAGGTCATCCACAATCTCGTCGTAGGTCTTCTCTGCGGTCAGGATGTCCAGTTCCGATGCCGTCGCGCCGAAACCCGCGCGCCGCATCAGGTGCGCTACTTCAATGCGGTCTGACTTCATGCTCCAAGTCCTCCGGGGTGGCATAGATGTACTGGAGGCCAGGAGACCCACTCTCCCAGCGTTAGATACCAACTAAGATTATAACGATTATTGGAGAGGCTTCAAGTCCAGCGATTCGTATTCTCACGCCGCAGGCGATGATGAGATGATGATATGAGCGCAATCACATATTTGGAACGCAAGTGAACGTTTAGACTCCTAGCTGCCGACCAGCACGGGGAATCTGTCACGCTCTGAATTAGTACCCAGTCAAAGTTGATTTAGGCGGTGAATCAGGGTTACCCCTTCAGATGGTATGCTGGTGCCGGATTGTGTAGTTGTGAGGTGGCGGTATGGTCCGAGAGAGGTTTGCGGTCAGACTCAACCCGGAGGAGCGGGAACGTTTGGAGCGTCTGGTGCGGGCGGGGAGGAGCCCCGCGCGAGTTGCGACACGGGCACGCATCCTGCTCAAGACCAGCGAGGGCTGGTCTGCTCCCAAGGTGGCCTTGGCCCTGGATGTGGCCGAGTCCAGCGTATACCGCATCAAGCGGCGTTTCGCCGAGGACGGGCTGGACGGGGTGCTTAAGGACCGGCCCCAAGCCAACCGGTACCGCAAGCTGGATGACCGGGCCGGGGCCCATCTCACCGCCCTGGCCTGCACCCCGGCTCCCGAGGGGTATGACCATTGGACGCTGCGGGCCCTGGCTGGCAGGGCGGTGGAGTTGGGACTGGTTACGTCTTTGTCCCATGAGAGCGTGCGCCGGCATCTCAAAAAAGCACCCTCAAGCCGTGGCAGAGGACGCAGTGGTGCATTCCCGAGGTGAGCGCCGACTTCGTGGCCCACATGGAGGATGTGCTGGACCTCTACGCCGAACCCTATGATCCCATGAGACCGGTGGTCTGCTTCGACGAGACCTCCACCCAGTTGCTGGTCGATGCCCGTCCGCCCATTCCGGCGGCCCCGGGGCGTCCGAGGCGGGAGGACTACGAGTACCGGCGGGAGGGCACCCGCAACCTGTTCCTGACCTGCGAGCCCCTGGCTGGCGCCATGTGGAGATAACGGAGCGGCGCACCAAGGTGGACTTCACCCATCAGATGCGCTGGCTGGCGGAGGAGGCCTACCCCGAGGCCGAAGTGGTCCGGGTGGTCTTGGACAATCTGAACACCCACCGCAAGGCGTCGTTGTACGAGGCGCTCCCGGCGGAGGAGGCCCGGCGCATCGCCCGGAAGCTGGAATTTCACCACACGCCCAAGCATGGCAGTTGGCTGAATATGGCAGAGATCGAGTTCAGCGTCATATCCCGCCGCTGCCTCGGGCAGAGGCGCCCGGAAGAGGACAGTCTCTGCCGGGAGGTACATGCCCTGGAGCTGGAACGCAACGAGGCCCAGGCGATCATCAACTGGCGCTTCACCACCCAGGACGCCAGGACCAAACTCCATCGCCTCTATCCCCCTATTCCCAGCTTGACTGAGTACTAGTATTCAGTCGAATCAAGAATGGCACGGGTAGAGACGGTGGAGTTTGCGTCGGGCGTCCTTGGCGGTGAAACGCCAGTTAATGGCGGATGCCGTAGTGTTGCGCTCTGACACGCAGGCGTCCACGGCAGTTTCCAGGCTCTCCCCGTCGGCGTTGCGTCCGCGCAGGCAGGCCCGGGCCAGCACGCTGAACTCGATCTCCGCCATGTTCAGCCAACTCCCGTGCCTGGGCGTGTGATGGAACTCCAGCCGCCTGGCGATGCGCCGCGCCTCCGGGGCCGGGAAGGTCTCGTACAGCGACGCCATCCGGTGAGTGTTCAGATTGTCCAATACCAGGCGGACCACCGGAACGTCCGGGTAGGCCTCGTCCACCAGCCAGCGCATCTGATGAGCGAATTCCTGCATGGTGCGCCACTGGGTTATCTCCACATGGCGCCAGCCAGCCTTGGGCTCGCAGGTCAGGAACAGGTTGCGGGTGCCGGACCGCACGTATTCGCAGTCCTCGCGCCTGGGACGTCCGGGCCCGGCCGGCAGGGGAGCCCTGGTTTCCGCGAGCAGTTGGGTGGAGCTCTCGTCGAAGCAGACCACCGGCCTCCGGGGATCGCAAGGCTCAGCGTAGAGGTCCAGAATATCCTCCATGGCCGCCACGAACTCCCCGCCTGCCCTGGGGATACACCACTGCTGCTTCCGCCACGCCTTGAGGGTGTTTTTTTCAGGTGCAGCCGCACCGTCTCGTGGGACAGGGATTCCACCAGCCCCAACTCAACCACCTTGCCTGCCAACGCCCGCAGCGTCCAGTGATCGTGACCCTCTGGCGCCGGGCTGCAGGCCAAGGCTATCAGGTGGGCTTCGACCTTCTCGTCCACCTTCCGGTACGGGTTGGGCGAGTTGTGGCGCCGCAGCACCTCCTCCAGTCCCTCCTCCACGTACCGGCGCCTGGCGCGGCGCACTGTGCGCTCCGACACGTCCAGGGCTGCTGCCACCTGAGAAGCGCTCCAACCCTCGTCGGTCTTCAGCAGGATGCGCGCCCGCGTGATGGCCTGAGCCGAGTTCTTCCCCGCTCTCATCATCTTCCTGAGCCGTCCCTTTTCTGCAGCGCTCAGATGGACCCCGGACTTCTCCTGAACCATGGATGACACACCCCCACAACCCAACTCCCCCAACAGTAGCATCCCGGCTCACTCCGCGTGACATCTGCCAAAACAAGTTGGACTGAATACTAGTCGTCGATCACTGTTGTATTGATGGGTAGAGGCACTTGAGCTTGACCCGTGCGTCCTCGGTAGTGAAACGCCAGTCCACCCGGACCCCCTCCCCGTTCCGTTTCTCCTGCCATGCGCTTGTTTCCTGCTCGAGGATTTCCTGACTGGGAATCCGGCGGTCCAGACACTGCCGCGCCAGCACCCCCAACTCTATCTCGGCTATATTGAGCCAACTCCCGTGCTTCGGCGTGTAGTGTATCTCCAGCCGCCCGGCAATGCGCCGGGCCTCCGCAGGCTCGAGTGCCTCGTACAAAGATGCGGGATGATGGGTGTTCAAGTTGTCCATCACCAGCACTATCCGCTCACGGTCGGCGTAGTCCTCGTCCACCAGTTTCCGTACCACCCGCGCCCAGTCAACCTTGGTGCGCCGCTCCGTGACTTCCACCCGGCGCCATCCCTCCAAGGGCGCGAACAGCATGAACAGGTTGCGCACCCCGTTGCGCTGGTATTCGTAATCGTATGCCATGACCGCTCCCGGTCGCGCCGGGCGGGGCTGGCGGGTCTCCTGCACCAGTTGCTTGCTGGTCTCGTCCAGACACACCAGCACCTCATTCTCTCCGTAAGAGCGGTGATAAACTTCCAGCACGTCCTCCATGGCGCACACGAAGTCGGCGCTGCCTTGGGGCGGCAGGCACCAGCACTCTTTCAGCCAAGGCTTCAGTTCGTTTTTTTCAGCGTCCGGCGCACTGTCTCCGTGCTGATGGTGTCCACTATCTCCCGCTCCATCAATCCGTCCGCCAGCATTCGCAGGGTCCAACTGACCCGTCCCTCCGGGGGCTGGGAGCAGGCCATGGCCACCAGATGCGCTTCACCCTGACCGTCCAGCTTTTTCCGGCGGCGGTTGAGTTGCTGTTTGCGGCCCAAGGCGGCCTCCACACCTTCCTCCACGCAACGGCGGCGCACCCGTTCCACCGTGGCCGTTCCTACCTTCAGGGCCCGGGCTATCTCCTGGTCCATCATTGGGCCGTCAGCCTGGTTCTCATCGCAAAGCAGCAGAATGCGGGCGTGAGTCTGCTTATAGGCCGCCGCCCGCCCCTTGGACACCATCGCCTTCAGCTCTTCCTGTTCCTCCTCCGTCAGTCCCACACGATATTTCTTCGCCATCACATCCACCTCCACTTCCTGACCTTCTTCCCTTGGCTGCTTGCCCTTTACATCTTACCAGCCATCATTACAAAGATTTCGTACTACTAGCGGCCCGGCTACTTCAGTACGGTTCCAGCAGAATTCCTGGCTCATGGGGATCACGAATACGGTTGGAATGCCAATAGCCGTGGGGCCCTGGCAAACTCGATGACGAAGCGGAGACAACGACCCACCATCCGTAATAGATTCTCCCAAGCAGGACTTTCACTTAACGACACTGATATGCCAGGTTTACCGGTACACCAGCCTGACAGATTACACCAATTGCAACTGGCGTTTCGTGTAGGCGCCTCTATCGAAAGGGATCTGAATCGAGACTCGCCACATACTCTGGGAGAGACGGTGCAATGAGAATCGAGTTCAAATTGCAGGGGATGTCGGTCCACGGGATTTGGGTGGTACGCTGACGCAGATTAGGTAAAGATTGGGATTGTGTCACCTTTGTGCCTGGTCGACATATCCTGTCCGTGGGTCCCGGTCCATGAGGTGGTTGGCGACGGGTTTAACTTGTTGGTTTCGGTTGGGCTAGCGCCAAAGCATCTCACATTCACGAGACATCAATTCAGGGCAGTTATTTGCAAACGGTGGTTCTTCCAATGGATATCCAGGTCTCGGTCAATTCTCCCCCACCAAATGCAGATGTCCCCTAACACCTGAAGTTTCGTGCAACCTCGACTGATTCCCATCCTTCAAGCAAGGAAGGAACGACCCTGGGTAGTCGCCTTAGATCGCATCCGCAGCCAATCCACTGATCGACGTGGTTAGGCCGCTCTGAAACTCATGGCCTGATCCTCTCCTCCTCAGATAAGCTAGGGCTAGCTCATTAGTCGAGGCTATCAGCCAGACCCCGCACAAAGTGCCCGGTAACATCGCCTCCAAACACCTCAGCATCATCACCTGGCCGGTACAGCTATACCATTTGCCCAACCGGCGCCAGAAACTCGGTGTCCATGGGTCGTGGATTCGCCTCGACAGTTGACTCAGCACACCAGGACCGGCCTAGAACAGGTGTCCGATTTGTGGGCGCGGCCCCATGGGCCGATCTAAGGGCAATGTATGAGGTTCCAGATTCGAATAGGCGATAAAACCCTGCAAACTCCATAGACACCCAGCGGTTACATTGCCTGAGAGGGAATCAAGGGGGATTATCAGGAGCCAGGCAATACCAGTTATGAGTCCCGTTCGGACCGCGATGCTTCCAACCGATACCCGATTGACCCACGAGTCGACTCGCCGGACATCCGTCCAATGGCCGTTGTGGTTACCATGCTTGTCGCGGCGCGTGCAAACGGCTCTATTCCAACAACCTTGCAGGCATCAGTAATTCTTTTGAAGAGAGGCCCTTCACCTTAGGCTTCCCTTGGTACACGGGCTAGTCAAATCCATCTGAGTTCACTTCCCCTGCTTGATGAAGTCGGCGACGCGCTCGGCAATCATCATTGCGGTTACGTTGGTGTTGGCGCGGACGACATCGGGCATTATGGAGGCATCCGCTACGCGAAGGTTGGAGACGCCCCGAACCCGCAGTTGCTGATCGACGACGGCCATGGGGTCGCTGTCCGTCCCCATCTTGCAGGTGCCGGAGATATGGTATGAGGTGCTGATGTTGCGGCGCAGCCAGCCGTCCAACGCATCGTCGGTCTCCAGGTCACCGGGCGTGGGTGCGATTATCTCTTCGATGATGGGCTCGTAGGCGTTGTGCTGCAGCAGGGACACGCAGAGCCGGACACTCTCCCGCAGACGCTCGCGGTCCCAGTCCTCTTCCAGATAGCGGTAGTCCATGCTGGGCGGAGCGTGCGGGTCTGCGGACTCCAGCCGCAACTCGCCCTTGCCCGTCGCCAGGTATAGGCCACAGTTGACCGCATGGGCTGGGTTGTCGTCCCGAACCACCGTATTCAGCGATGCCGGCGACAGTATCATGTCGTTCGGGGTGGTTGAACCGGTGGCGGTGTAACGGAGCCTCAGGGCCCTCATGCCATTGGGGTCCTGGGGAACATCTTCCTTGACCAGGAAACGCACTGACACGTTGGGGTGGTCGCGCATATTCTGGCCAATGCCCGGCAACTCCACCGCCACTGGAATCCCCTGAGCGTTCAACTGGTCCGCCGGGCCGATCCCCGACAGCATCAACAGTTGCGGGGAAACCACGGCGCCGGCGCAGAGGATGATCTCGCTGCCCTCAACGACGAAGGTCTCGCTGCCGCTCTCCACCTCGACGCCGACGGCCCGATTGCCTCCTGGCCCGTCTACCAGCACCAGGCGGTTGACCCGGACGTTGGGTCGGATGGTCAGGTTCAACCGGTGGCGCACCGGGGCGATGTAGGTCAGGGCCATGCTCATACGCACACCGTCAATGTTGTTCTCCGCCCGTAAGCTGACACCGGTTGACTCAGGGTGGTTAACGTCAGGATGGAAGGGGTATCCGGCGGAGGTGGCAGCCTGAAAAAAGGCCTCCTGAGACGCCGGCCAGGTCTCCCGTTGATGATGGCGCACGGGCACAGGGCCATCGGTGCCGTGGAAATCGTCGTGGAAGTCGGCGTCGTTCTCCAGCTTGCGGAAGTACGGCAGGCAGTCCAAATAGCCCCATCCGTCGTTGCCCCAGGACTCCCAGGTGTCATAGTCGTCGGGTGCGCCGCGGATGAATGTCTGTCCGTTAATTGCGCTGGAGCCGCCCAGCACCTTGCCTCGGGGCACGGGCATCGGCCCCTGATCCGGCGTGGCCGTCCCGGTGAAGGACCAGTTGTAGGGAGAACCGGCGGCGCGGGCCTCTAAGTTAACCGTCCCCCAGCCGAGCTTGAGCATGTCGGGCAACTGAGCGAAGTCGGGAAAGTCAGGGCCGGCCTCCAGCAGCAGCACTGAGAGTCCCGGGTCCTCGGAGAGGCGCGCCGCCACTATGCAGCCAGCCGTGCCGCCGCCGACAACTATCTGATCGTATTTCATTGGGAAAGCTCCCTCGGTAAATTTGCGCCATTGTACACGGTTTTTCCCCAACGCCCCGGTCTTCCCCACCTACACGAGAGGCCTGATACAAACGCGACTGTACATGAATTAACTTCGAGCTTACGGTACAGCCCAAGCCGTCGTTGGACAATCAGCAAGTCGGAACTGTATGGGTCGTGTGTCCTGGAAAGGGCTGCGACAGAGGATTGTTGCGAAGGAGGGAACCCCTTCGTCCTTTCATTCTTGGACCCGGACCTTGCCCTGGCGGAGACGTCCTGTGGCGACTACATCAAACGTCACGGCACAGACGATGGGAGCAGGACCATGTTTCAGAGCGGGCCGCTGGTGGAGTACAGGTCTGACTGTCCAACCGACCGTGCCTATGCTCAGGACCCATCCCTGCGGACCCTTGGCAGCCTTCGGGAGTTCGCCGTCCAGAGGGATGGCGAATCGCCGAGACTCATGATGCAGACCTATCTCGGCAAGTTCGCGGCGTTCGAACCCGTGCGCCGGGACACGCCAGGCATTTTTGATGGAAAATGGACCCTGTGGGCGTTCGGCGAGCTTGAGGTCAATCAACTTCACGGTGCGATTCTAGCCATGGACATGTCGCCTGTGATCTCCGGGACGGAGGTCACGGCCAACTTCAGGCCGGCGGGCATAAGCGGCGAGACTTTCTGCGGACCTTACGACTACGTGAACCCGTGGGAGACCATGGTCAGCACGGACGGTCAGACCGCCACACCGGGCCTGCCCCCATACGAGCGACACGACTGCTCAGAGTTTCGGGACATCTCTGAACAGGAGAAACTTTACTTTGAGATTCAATCCAGCCTCAAGAAGTTCCGCACGTCCCAGGGGTATCTGATCGCCTACGACCGAGAGGACAGAATCCTCATATTCAGGTCCAGTGAAGACCGGCTGTAGGCCTGTGGGACCATCAAACTTAAGAGCTGGTAACGTTCTACGAGTCACTCCATTTTCGACGCGGTCCGACATGTCCTCTGGCTACACTACTGAGTCTACAGATTCCAGTTAACGACTCCTCAGACAAACCCTGGAAGCGTCATGGACAGAATGCTACACTGGTGGGCATTATACTCCCTGAATCGCAGGAGGTTGGCATGGTTGAGTACGGGACCGCGATACACGTAGAGGATTTTGGCCTAGAAGTCGGTACACCGACGGTAAGATCAGTGGGTCCGCTGACCTTCGGGCCGGAGGGGATACTGTTTGTTGCGGACAATGTAGGGGCAGTCATCTTCGCCATCGACGTTGGCGACTCTAACAATGGCAGACCTCAGTCCGTGGACATGACAAACTTCGATACCTCCCTGGCGTCCTACCTGGGCTGCTCACGGGATGACTTGGCCATCCGGGACATGGCTGTCCACCCCAGATCGGGCAACGTGTACTTTTCCGTCATTCGAGGCAGCGGCGACGCTGCACTCCCAGTGATCATCAGAGTCTCCGGCGGCGGAGCGATCAGCGATGTCCCCCTGGAGAACGTGGCCTTTTCCCAGACAGTGATCACCGACGCGGCGGACAAGGACGACCCGCGCCTGGTCACGCGGGAAAAATTGCGGACGGTGACTGTGACCGATATGTCCTACGTAGACGGGCTGCTGCTGGTGGCTGGGACGTCCAACGAGGAGTTCTCCTCCACCCTGCGGCGGATTCCTTTCCCCTTCAACGGAGATGTGGACTCCAACTCGCTGGAGATCTTCCACGTTTCCCATGGGAAGTACGAGTCGGAGGCTCCCATCCGCGCCTTCGTCCCTTACCAAGGGAACGCCAGCATCCTGGCCAGCTACACTTGCACGCCGGTGGTTCAGTTCTCCATAGCCGAGTTCGAGCCGGGTAAGAAGGTAATGGGGAAGACCGTCGCCGAGCTGGGCGCCCACAACCGGCCCCTGGACCTGGTTTCCTACGAACACGGAGGCTGGGAATACCTGCTGGTGTGCAACGACCGGCATCCCCTTTTCAAGATTGCCTGCAAGGACATCGACGTTCAGGGACCGCTGACGGTACCGGATGATTCACTGGACGAAAGTCCGGCCGACCCGGTAACCCCCGGCGTGGGCGTACCCCGGCAGCTGCTGCCCCATGCCGGGGTCAAGCGCATGGCCAGCCTCAACGGCAGCGGTGTGCTGATGATGCAACAGGACGAGGATGGCAACATCCACCTGCACTCCTATTCTGTGGAGTCGCTGTGACCCGGTGCCGTCAACTACATCTTGAGTGGCTGGAGCATAGGGGACGTACCTGCCTGAGAGTCCGAGGTTGGGCCGAGTCCGAGTGGCACGGCTTTGGAGTGATGGCCAGTGCCCTAGACCGTCGTTTGTCCATCCTGCCGAGCGATGTGCTGGAATCCGGCGTCGACTTCAGGACGGTTCCTACCTTGGCCGGGGAATTAATCATGGAGCATGCCTCGGTGTGTTTCGTTCCCCGGTTCCCATTCATGGATGGCACCAGCTACACGCTGTTGGTTTATCCCGACGGTAGGAGCGAAGGCCCCGAGGCTTGGGCAATCCGACGTCCGTTGCCGCCATCGGCTCCTCACACGGAAGCCCTGGCGATCTACCCGACCGCCGCGGCGCTCCCGGTCAACCTGCTGAGGATATACGTGCACTTCTCCGGGCCAATGAGCGAGGGCTGGGCAGGCCGGGCCGTAAGGGCCTGCTGTGAGGACACGAGGGAGGTGTTGGAAGAGGCCTTTTTGCCCCCCGACCCGGAGTTATGGGACCCGGAGCGGCGGCGCTTGACCATGCTCCTGGATCCCGGGCGGATTAAGCGCGGCCTTGCACCCAATCGGGAAGTCGGCTACCCGTTGGTAGAGGGGGCGACTGTCAAAGTAATCGTCGATACAGAGTTCCGGGACGCCTCGGACCAACCCCTGAAGTCCGCAGTGAAGCGCAGCTACCGCATCGGCCCAGCTTTGAGGTCGCGGGTCTGTCCGGAACATTGGCGGCTGAAGGCTCCAAAAATCGGCTCTCTGGGCCAGCTGAAGATCCAATTCGACCGTCCCATGGACCACGCGTTACTGCAACGCGGCCTCACTGTCTGCGATGCCGACGGCGTTCCTGTGCCGGGTCTGGGAGCTCCCGGCGCATCAGAGGAGAGTTGGCTGTTCACCCCGGACTCACCATGGGGAGAGGGACGTTACCGGCTGCTCGTAGAACCCAGGCTGGAAGACGTTGCCGGGAACTCCCTCCTCCGCGTGTTCGACCGGGACGTTACCAAGGACGAGCCTCCTCCATTACGGGGCAGACGGGTACGTCTCGATTTTTCCTGCGCCTCAACCCCATAGGCATGGGACGGGCAACCCTTGGCTTGGGGTACCACAGAGCCTCGGACAGGGTTGTCGTCCTCTTCATTGGCAACCGATTTCACTGACAACCGCATCATTACCAGGACACGATCTATCCGGCGTCGTCCTCAAAGATGCCCGCTCCTGCCCCGTGGCTTCGGGTAAGTCTACTACCCAGAACTACTGGTCGGTCTGATCTTGTTGCGGGTTTGGGATGTCTCATGTGGAGTTGCAGTTCCAAGGCTAATGAGGAACACCTGCATGGAATGGAATGTAGAATCCGATGTACGTCAGTAAATTGACATGGATGGTCGAGGGACTTACACTTCATAAAGATCAGATTGCTCAAGTCGTTGTATTGGACAAGATGGAGTCGTCGTAATTCGTCGTTGGAGGCAACTGTATGCCCGAGTTTGATTTGGTTATCCGTGGCGGGACCGTAATCGACGGCACAGGCATTCCCCGCATCCGCGCCGACGTTGGCATCAAGGACGGGCGCGTGGCCATGATCAGCGGCCGGATACCTGCTGGCGGCGCCAGGGAGTTGGATGCGAACGGCTGCATCGTGGCGCCGGGGGCGGTAGACCTGCACACTCACTACGATGCGCAGCTCAACTGGGACCCCTATGCGTCCCTGTCCGGTTGGTTCGGGGTAACCTCCCTGACAGTCGGGCAGTGCGGCTTCGGGTTTGCTCCAACGCGGCCCGAGGACCGAGAATTGAACATGCGGATGATGAACCGCATCGAGGCGATACCCCTGGAGTCCATGCGCCAAGGGATGCGGTGGGACTGGGAGACATTCCCAGAGTACATGGACAGCCTTGACCGCCAGGGGCTGGGGGTAAACGTGGGTGCACTGGTGCCCTTCTCACCCCTGCGCGGCTATGTCTTGGGCATGATCCCGGCCCGAGAGAGGCCCTCCGTAACCGAGGCCGAATTGAACCAGATGAAGCAGATACTGTACGACTCCATGAAGGCTGGAGCTTTCGGGTTGTCCGCTGACAAGAACCTTGAGGACCGGCCGGAGGACGGTAGCTGGTTGCCTAGCCATGTGGCGTCCCCGGAAGAATTCTACGCCTTATCACAGGTTTTGGGGCAATTCGGAGTAGGGCACCTGGGATGGACCATAGGCATCTCTGACGACCGCGCCGGACAGAGGGAAATGCTGGCTGAAATGGTCCGGATGAGCGGGCGCCCACTGCACGTCGCCCTCGGGGACGATGAGGGCTACGAGTGGCTGAAAGAGGTCCGGGATGAGGGACTCCCCGTCCTGGCGCAGCAGGGGTCGGTGCCGACCATCGCCGAGTTCAAGCTCTCCGAGTACAACCTGTTCGACTATATGCCCAACTGGGTGCAGCCGCTCGTTGGCACCAGGGAGGAGCGGATCGCCAAGTTGTCCGAGGACGGTGTTCGCGAAGGTATGAAGCGCGACGTGATAGAGCGCCCACACGCCAGGACCGACTGGACTCAGGTTCAGGTGGTCGAGGTTGCCTTGGAGAGAAACCTCAAGTACGAGGGGCTGTCCATCGCCGACATCGCTGAAGCCGAAGGAAAGCACCCGCTGGACGCATTCCTAGACATCGCCCTGGACGAGGACCTGGAAACCGAATTCGCGCACCCTGCGGGGGGACAGGGGGACGACGCCCGGGCCGAAAGGCTGTTGGACCCATACGTTCACATTTCAGTATCCGACGGCGGGGCCCACACCAGGTTCCTGGTCAACAGCGTGTGGCCGGTCTATTTCCTGGGACACTGGATCCGCGACAACGGCCTTATGACCCTGGAGCAGGCCCACCACAAGATGAGCGCGCTGCCGGCATGGTTCTCCGACATGAAGGGCCGTGGCACTCTGCGCGTCGGCGACTGGGCTGACGTCATGGTCTACAACATGGACGAGTTGGGACTCCTGTACGACAAGCCGCGGTTCGAGACTGATTTCCCTGGTGGTGAAAAGCGGTTGGTGCAGAAGCCGACCGGGATTCGCTATATCCTGGTCAACGGCACCGTTACCTTCGTGGAAAACGAATGCACCGGCGCCCTGCCCGGCAAACTGCTGCGCAGCTATGACATGGTGGGCTAGTTCGGCCAGGGTGTGATTCCGGCTATCCGCCCCGTCTCGGGACCTGGGGCTCCGGGACGGGGCCTTCTATTCTAGATTGATTGCAGGTCTCAGGCCTGGTCGCGGACGAGCTCAAAGTTGCATGGTGGCGGATTGACGGGCTACTGGTCGGGAACGAGCGCGACTAGGCGGTCGTTCTGGAGCGTAACCAGGAACGCCTTCATTCGGAAGTCAGCACGGTTAGTGCAGATACCCTCGCCCTTTTCGTACTGCCAACCGTGCCCATCGCAGACGAACAAATCATCCCCTTCGTCCATGATTTCTCCCCCTTGATGAGGGCAAATCGTCGATAACAGCTTGTATCCATCACGTCCCCGCACGAGAAAATACGAGGCGTCGCCCACTTTCACTGGTGTAGGTAAGGAGGAAAAGGAGGATTCCTCTCCCAAGTCCACTCTAACCTTCTTGGACCTGGCAGACCCGCTGACCTGGCGAAGGGAAACGGTCCCTCTTCGGTGCTCTGTAGTCATTGCAATTTCCTCGCCTCTGGTATGAATTCTCGGCGATGAGGACTGGCCCAAGTATATCAGAGCACCACATTCGGATGGTGTAGTGTACAGATGGGTCAAGCATACGTTGACGGCGGGCGACTCTCTCATCGGCAAGAACCCTGGATTCCTCCCTTCGGCCTGAATCACTGCTAGGGTTGTGAAGATAACTGAAACACCCTGCGTGTGCCGTTCAGGGCCGTCACTGGTTTCTCTTTCATCAGGTCACGGTGAACCTGTCGAACCATCGTCGTATAGTGCAGGGCCCTGCGGCTATCTATGGATGATCAGAAAACAATAGAGGCCGTTCCCCGATCTATCGCCCCGATATATGTAACCCAATGTTGACTCTGCCAGCCGTCGGGAATAACATCAGGAGCAACGACGGACCGTATGCCCGAGTTTTTTCAGGAGGGGCGAGCATGGACTTCGGATTGTTTACCACTTGGAATGCCGTTTATGAGGGCGGCAAGGTCCCCTGGGACCCCGACTATCAGGGTGGCAAGCTCCTCGAAGCCGAGGCCTACAAGCAGAACTTCAAGGAGATCGAGCACATCGAGGACGCAGGCTGGGACTATGTCTGGTTCGGCGGTGGTCACTTCTCCACCCAGGGCAGCATGGACCCCCAGTCCCTCATGCTGTCCGCCGCCATCGCCAACCACACCGAACACATCAGGATTGGCACCTCTATCCACCGCCCGACCCTACGGCTACCCGGTGAGACCGTATCGCCGCGAGCATTGCCTCACGAAAGGTACGCCTTCGACAATCTGCAGGCCGAGGACCCCTTCCAGGTCGCGGAGCAGGTTTCGATTGTTGACCAGATCAGCGAGGGGCGTTTCATATACGGCGCAGGCGCCCGCACCCGCGGCTCCGATGAGCGCCGGGAGTACTTCTTCGAGTACCTGGAGCTCCTCAAGCAGCTCTGGGAAGAGGAACGATTCTCCGGTTTCGAGGGCAAGTATTTCAACTATCCCGCCTTCTACGAGGGATACATGAGCATCCCCAAGCCGGTGCAAAAGCCCTTGCCCATGCTGCTCCCTGTCGACAGCCAGGAGAGCTTCGTGCCGATGGGGGAGAAGGGATACCGCATAGCCATCGGCGCTGGCAGTTCCCCCCACAACCTGCGGGGATCGGCCGTGCTGCGTGAGGACGTCAAAGCCTACCGCAAGGCGTGGGTGGATGCTGGGCACGAGGGTGATCCCAATACCGTGGTCCGGGTGCCCACTCTCGTTGCCGACACCCAGGAAAAGGCCGACCGTCGCGTTGAAAACCTGATGGACCTCGCCCGCATCTATTACGCTGGCCGGGTCGCCATCGGCAGCACTGACGCCGGCAGCGCCGGCCCCGATGCCACCGAGGAAGTCAACCTCTTCGGCACCCCAGAAGAGGTGGTCGAGAAAATCCACATGTTCAGGGAGGCCTTCACTACCGACGAGATTATGTTCGAGTGCAACTGGACATCATCCGTCCCCCGCGAGGTAGTCATGGACACCTTGAAGTGCCTGAGCGAGGACGTCATTCCCCACTTCAAATAGGCGGGGAGTCTGATTGGAGGGAATTAGAACGGGCCGCCGGTTGGCGGCCCGTTTCCCGTCAGCAGAGACCCTGAACAGCTTCGACTTCCCGGCCATCCGCTCGGTGAACAAGCCACTGGTGGTTGAGTTGTCCCACTGTGAACTCGTCGAACGCCGGCAGAACGTCATCGATGTCGGCAACAGCGGTGCTGGCAAGACCCACGTGGCCCCAGGGTTGGACTTGATTGCCTGCCAGCACGACACGTCCGCGGTCCCCATCCAGGTGGTCGACTTGGCGCATGAGATGATGGAGGCAAGGGATGATAGACAGTCGTTGGACCTGAACAGGCAGCTTTCCCGGCTCAAGCTGCTGACCGTCAACGAACTGGGCTTCGTGCCATTGTCACGCACCGGGGCCGATTTGCTCTTCGACGCCTTCAGCCAGCGTTGCGAACGGGGTTCCATCCTTGGAACCATCACCTTCCTTTTCAACCAGTAGACCGGGGGATTCGGTTCGGAGTGCCTCACCGGCGCGTTGATGGACCAGCTGACCCACCACGTACACATCCTCGAAATGAACGGTGAGCGCTACTGCCTCAAGCACAACAGGGAAACCTCCCCGTCCCAAGCTCCAGGCGATCGGGATGACAGGTAGGTCACACCTGAAACAGTCCTCTTGACTTGTTTGCCCCATACCCGCCGATGTCGGGTCCACCAACGACTGCATGGACACTTGCTCTGGCCAGTTATTCCGGACTTTTTCGCCGCACATTAACGCCCCGATGGCCCAACATCACGCAGCCCTCGACAGAGGGAGTCAAGCCAGTGCAACTTCACACTCCGACTCCGCTTGCTTCTTCTCCGAACAATCTTACGTTTTGCCTCGACCCAGAGAATTGTCCATCAGGCAAGCAGCGGTCACAGAACCGGAACCCTCCTCCAAGGTACGGCGGCCTATGGACGCCTATGGGCAAAGAAAAAGGGGCCTCGCGGCTATGACGCTTGCGAATCGGTGAACCGCGGCATGACTTCGGAGGCGAACAATTCCAGTGAGTCCAGCACATTTTGATGTTCGATGCCGCCGAAGTTGACAAAGAATATCAGGTTCTCGGCGCCTGAATCGAGCAGTTGGCCGACGCGCTCAGCGATGTGGTCCGGACTGCCGAAGAGCATCACGTTGTCGCATGACGCGGCGTAGTCGAAGCGGGCGTCGGGCGTATAGCGGCTGTGGTAGGTGGCGAACTCCTCGGGCAGCAGTTCTACCCTATGGTCAGGCGGCGCGCTGACCTCCTGCCCGGTATCCTTGAACCACAAGAAGGGGATTTTCGCCTCGCCCCGGGCCTGCTCGGTGGTGGGGGCGGCGTACATGGCCCGCGCTACCACCACCCGCTGCGACGTGTAGTCGGCTTCGGAATCCGCGAGGGTGTTCCGGTAGAAGTCTATCTGGTCCGCGACCTGTCGTTGGCTTTCGGCCTGGCCAATCAGCAGGTTCCAGTCGTTTTGCACCACTCGCTCCATGCTCACGACTCCCGAGGCGGCCACATACACCGGCGGATGGGGCTGCTGCACCGGCCTGGGATGGACGGTCAGGTCGTCGAAGTTCTAGAACTCGCCGCGGTGGTCGAAGGGTTCGGTGTCGGTCCAAGCGTGGGTGAGCACTTCCATGCCTTCCTCGAAGCGGCGAGTGGCCTCGTCCATCGGCACCCCCATGCGGTTGAACTCGCCCCACTGGTAGCCTCGGCCCACGCCAAAATCAAGCCGACCATTGCTCAGCACGTCCACTGTCGCGGTCTGCTCGGCGAGCTGAACAGGGTTGTGGAAGGGCAGCACGGTGACCGCCGTGCCCAAGCGGATAGAGTCGGTGAGGCCGACGAGGTAGGCCAGCACTGATAGGTATCCGATACGATGCCGTGGTGGGTGAAGCGGTGCTCGGTGATCCAGACCGAGTTGTAGCCCAACCGCTCGGCGTGGAGGACCTGCTCCAGAGCCTCGCGATAGTACCGCTCCTGCTGCGAGGGGTCGGGTAGCTGAACCGAGTGGAAGAGGCCGAACTTCATTATCCGTCCAGTAATCTGTGGTTGTTCCTGGGTCTTGTATTGGTGTCCGGTCACGTTCATGCCAAGGCTACAAGGGTACGCTCTCCATCGGAACCAGCCTCTACTCCACAGGTTCAACGGTCAATAGCAGGGAATTGACAGCCAAACGCCCCATGACAGGTTCGTTGTGTTCGCAGTTACAGGCAATGAACATCACCGTGTCGCAGCGACTGGCCTGTATCCAAGTGTAGGCGACGTTAATACTCCTTATTGCGCCGTCGGCAGTTCGGAAGTCCTGGGTGAAGCCAGGGATTGTCACCAGGCTCCCCAGCATTGAACCAGCACAGAAATCATAAATGCTCTGGTGTCAAACTTAGCCGACAATTCCATCCATTTTCGGTGTTCATTGTCGCTGATGGACACCTTAGCGTTGAAAGTTTCGATCGGCTAACTCCCGGCCACCCAGTCGGCGACGCGCTCGCCGATCATGATGGCGGTTGCGTTCGTGTTGGCGCGGGTTACCTGGGGCATGATGGATGAGTCGGCGACCCACAGGCCGTTGACTCCACGCACACGGCACTGCTGGTCGGTCACTGCCATGGCGTCGCCGTCGGGGCCGATGCGGCAAGTGCCGGAGACATGGCGGGAGCTGCCGAGGGTCTGGCGAATCCAGGCGTCCAGACCGTCGTCGCTGGTGAGGGTGTCGTCGTCGGGGGCAACGCGTCCCTCGGAGATGCCAAGGTAAGCGTTGGACTCCAGAATGCTGCATGCCAACCGCACGGCGTCGCGCATCCGGCGCATATCGTTCTCGTTGTGCAGGTAGCGGTAGTTGATGGAAGGCTGCACCGTGGGGTCGCCCGACTGCAAGCGCACCCAGCCGGAGCCGTCGGGAAGCTCCAGGGCGCAGGCGATGCGGGCGGTGCCCGAGGGCACCATCTCGCCGGTCATCACATTCCAAATAGCGAGGGTGTGCAGCATGACGTCGTTGGGGTGGGACGGTGGCTCGGACGTTACCCGGAGGCCGAAGCGCAGGGCTTCAGCGTTGGCCGTCAGCTTGACGTTCTCATTGACCCGGAAGGTAACTGACCCCATGGGGTGGTTGAACAGGTTCTGTCCAACGCCGGGGGATTCCACCAGGACCGGGACGCTGTTCTCCTCCAACTGGTCGCGGGGTCCGACGCCGGACAGCATCAGGATGTGGGGTGACTTGAGCGCCCCGGCGCACAGCACCACGCGATCACCCTGGACGGTGAAAATCTCGCCGCCGCTCTCCGCCTCGACGCCGGTGACCTTGCCGTCCTCGATAACCACGCGGCGGACGAACACGTTGCCGCGTATGGTGAGATTGAGGCGGTGTCGGGCGGGCGTGAGGTGGGTGACGTTCGTGCTCATGCGCCAGCCGTTGCGGTTGTTCATGGGGATGGCGCCGATGCCGCCGGAGTCGGGCCCGTTGAGGTCGTGGTTGGATGGGTAGCCCAGCTCTATGCAGGCGTCGTAGAACGCCTTCTGTACCGCTGGCCACTCCTCGTCCTCGCGGCGGACGATGGGGATTGGACCTTCTGAGCCGTGGAAGTCGTCCTGGATGTCCAGGTCGGTTTCAGCCCGGCGATAGTAGGGCAGGACCTTGAGGTAGCCCCATTCCTGGTTGCCGAAGTGGGACTCCCAACGCTCGAAATCCTCAGGCAGGCCGCGTAGGTAAACTTGGCCGTTGATGGAGCCGGAGCCACCGATGACCTTACCCTGGGCGATGTTTATCTCGCCCTGCTGGTCGTTGATGACGCCGCGCAGGTTCCAGGAAACCGCCGAGCCGATGGCTTCGCCCTCCGACGAGTGGCCGTTGCGGACCGGCTCCGGGAGCTGCTCCGGATCAGCGTAGTCCTGTCCCGCTTCCAGGAGCAGCACCGAGCAATTGGGATCTTCCGACAGCCGGCAGGCCACCACGGAACCGGAGGACCCGCCGCCTACTACAATAACGTCATATTTCATAACCGTTCCTCACTGACATCGCATTGTCGCGCCGATTCTACACCCTGCCGCCCGGCGAGGCCAAACCCGCTGGCCAACAGCGACGTTGACGCTGCGAATGCAGCTATCTATCATTCCCGCAAACGTATTGGGAGTTTGGAAACGGGAATTCCCCACGAGGATTAAAGATGATTACCGACCTGCCAACGCTGCTTCGCTACTTCGACCGCTTCCACCAGCGTACGGTGCGGGACATTCTGGCGCTGCCACCGGAGGCCGACGGTTGGCGGCCTCCCCGGGGAGAAGGCGAGAAGGCTTGGAACATCAATGAGATTGTGCATCACATCGCGGAATCCCGGCTCTACTTCGCCAGCGCCTACTGCGGGCGGGGCTGGCTGTACGACTGGCCCGTGCCCAGCACCGAGCGGCAGTCGGACTGGATTCCGGCCATCGGGGGGTCCTTCGACGAGTTCCACCGGCGGCTGGACGACAGCCCGCCGGAGTGGCTGCAACGCCGTGTAAGGATGATAGACACCGACGGGATGCTCAGCGGATGGCGCATCATGATGATGTTGTTCGAGCATGAAACACATCACCGTAGCCAGATAGACACCTACGCGGGACTGGAGGGATGGGATGTGCCACACATCTACGGTAGGTCAAGGGAGAGCATAGACGAGTTGCAGGAGGAGCAGCGCAGGCGGGCGGGGCTGTAGATAGCAACCTGCCTTTAGGCGCGGACCAGGACGAATCGACAATTGGTAACACCAAGTGATTGAGGAGACGAGATAGAGGGCCAGCAGGAAATGGATGCTCCTTCTATGGAATTCTAACCGGTTCGCCCCGACGACGAATCAACTCTGGTGCATGGGTGTCCCTGTGGTACCCACTGGTTTTGCACCTGGGAGCCGATTCCTCTCACCTGCGCTAAGTCGGATGACATGCCCACTTGGCCCTCGAAGAAACCGGGCGCCAGCAGAGAACTCGAACATCACGGGGCTGTGAGACCCCACTGACTCCGGTTGGACCGGAACACCAACTCCTCAACTTCCCAGACTTTGTTGACGATGTAATCTGGATATGGAAACTTGACCTCCCACTCCCTGTCCAAGGACATCCAGGCAGTCCGCATATTCATACGAGCTGCTCCAATGATGTCGTGTTCAACATTATCGCCTACGAATAGCGTAGACTCCGCTTGGCCACCTATCAATTTAAGAGCGTGACGGAAGATAGCGGGGGCGGGTTTCCAAACGCCGAAGTCCTCGGAAACGACACAAGCTTGAACCAGTGTCGCTACGCCGGTGGTCCTGAGCTTGCCCCACTGTGTCTTGGAGCCGCCGTTGGTGACCACACCAACTGCAACTCTATGTGACCGGAAGCGTTCCAGCATTGCCTCGGTTTTGGGATCCAGGCCCACTACATCGGGCATCATGTCGAAGTGAGACTTGACTGCCACGTCCAGACTCGAGAAGCTGCCCGGCCATTCGTCCAGCATGTCCCGGTAGATATCCGGAATCGGCTCGTAGCCTTTGCCACGACGCCCCATGCGGGAAACAAACTCTTCTAAGTCAGTTGGCCTACCGGTCGAGGGCAAGGTCCGACACCAATGCTCAAAGAGGCGCGCGAATGCCTCTGATCGGTCAATCAGGGTGTTGTCCAAGTCGAATAGGACGCTCTTTATCGGTTGGTCCGTCATCGTGAGTACTCCCGGGTCTGATCCCTTAAGCGGCCTAACCGATTCTTGCTGCTGTGTAGGGTAATGTCAAACTGATTCCCAATAGTGGTCGCACCATCTCTGACGTTGTACCGGATAGCTTGGGAACTAGAGGCGGCTGGCACGAGGCATTTCGGACCTGGAAACTGTAGGCCAGGTATGGGGTTCGTGCCGACTTCATCGACCACTCGTCGCATACTGTTGAGCGTCCGGGGATTGGATCCGGCTACAGATCCAGAACAATTCTAAGAGTGAAGCTTCTTGATTTTGTTCGAGTTGGGTGGGTGCGAGTAGTCACCCGAAAGCCCGCATGGACTTGGTATTGGGAATTAACCGTGACCGAGATGGGGATGTAGTGACAACCGGCCGGGAACTCCGTGGACTGTTGGGCGATCCCTTTCGCCATCATGCTGTATCCTTCTTCCGGTCGCGCATCGGCCAGTCTCGCTCAGGAAACGCTGGGGGACAGGCGGAACCGCACGAAAGCGATGGCCAGGAAGCCCACGCCGAAGAGCATCAGCTTGTTGAAGGCCAAGTTAGCCCAGCCGTACGGCGTCAACTTTGCCAGCGTCTGCATCGACTCGGGAGTTATGAACAGCGGCCACGAGCAGCCGCCGAGTGGGATGAAATAGATCTCCAATCCAGGAGCAAACCCCTTCGCCGTCATCCCTGCATCAAACTTGTTACGGACTGTGAGATTTCCTGAAACACTGGCCGTCCTCGCTTTTCTTATATGAAGAGGACGTTGTCGTCCTTCACTCTCCCAGGTGACCGTGAGCTGAACCACCAACTCAGGACGAGCTGATTGCGGTGTTCGTAGACCGAATATCCATCGTCGCCACAGCCCCGGACCCGGTGCAATAAAATGGGCCCTCACGGACCAAGGAGATGGAATGGTCGACAACCACGCGCCAACCGATTCTGCATCAAGCACTGCGAAAGGAGCGGCATCTGAACGTGCCGCACAGATATACTTTGGCAACCACCGCAAGATTGAGCCCACCAAAGGGTGGGAGGTTCAAGTTGGAATCGGGAGCAAGAAGATCCGGAAGTTTGACCTAGGCTACGCCGACCTTCCTACACTTGTTGACCACTTGTCGACTGTAAGGCTGTATCATGAACCGTAGCGGTCATTATCCCGGAGGCAAGATACACGCCTGGAACGAGGCGATGTTCTTCTTCTAACGGGCTCCAAGCAAATGCCACAAGGTCTTCTTCGGGCTATGGGCGTTCAATGAGAAGAAGGGAGTCACTGTAGCGGAGTATTACGTAGAAAAGTACAAGCACCTGGCACCAATTGAGGTGGAAATCTTGGAATACCAATTGAAGACAGATAGAAGAGTGGATTAGACACGGGTGGAATGAATCCCATCCTTGGTGTCAGGGGCAGCCTTGAAGCCGTATACACGCAAGAATCCAATTCAACGAGGCAGGTATGAAGCACAGCGAGCCGGAACCCGCGGCGGGACGGCGGCACAGGGAATGGCTTTGGGAGTTCGCCAGCGCACGCGGGATGAGCCGTCGCCAGTTCCTGCGGCTAATGATGGGGGGAGGCACCTTGGCAGTCATCGCGGCCTGCGTTGGCACACCTCCACTCGCGGAATCGCCTCAGCCGGCCGCCACACACGCTAGTCGCAGTTCAGCCTCGACTTCCCCCTGGTTCAAGGATCCCGAGCCCTTCATTCGGCACGATAACAAGAACCTGGAAGCGCGACTAGAGGGTATGCAGGGCCTGCTCACACCCACCTGCCTTTTCTTTGTTCGAAACAACTCCAGCAGCTTGGACCTCAGTGCTTCGGGCTGGCGGCTCTCCGTGGAGGGAAATGCAGTGGCAGAGACGACGGAGTTGACCTACGATGACATCAGGAGTCTCCCTAGCCGCACGTTGACATCTTACCTGGAGTGCGCTGGCAACCACCGTGCCATGTTCGATCTCGTGAAGTGACAGAAGGTGTCCGGCACACAGTGGATGATGGGAGGAGTGAGCAACGGCGAATGGGTCGGGGCAGGCCTGAAGGACGTGCTGACTCTGGCAGGCATTCATGCCGGCGCGGTCAGTGTACTGCTAGTGGAGCTGGACGCCGAATCGCCGGAGGAGGGCTTTTGGTACGCTCTGCCGGCGGAAAAGGCTATGCACCCGGATACTCTGCTGGCCTACGGGCTCAACGGCGAGACGTTGCCCAGAGACCACGGCTTCCCCTTGCGGGTGATCGTGCCAGGCTGGGTGGGCAGCGCCAACATCAAGTGGCTTGGGCGCATCGTAGCTGTTTCCGAGCAGGTGTGGACGCGGAACAACACTACCTTCTACGTTCTCATGGGTGACCAGTACCCGCCGCAGGACGAGTCGCAGAGCAAGCCTGTGACAATGCAGGTAATAAAGAGTGCGCTTGTGTTGCCTTGGCCGGCGGAAAGTCCCGCCGGTCGCCAGCGTATCCGAGGATACGCCCAGTCCCCGGCGGGCCCAATCTCACGCGTAGAATGGAGCACTGATTCCGGCCGCACTTGGACCGACGCTGATCTGCCGGGTCGGCAGTCTGACTATTCTTGGGCCCGGTTCGAGTTCCTTTGGGATGCGTAGCAGGGCAATCACGCCATCATGACGCGCGCCACCGACGTTGCGGGCAATACCCAACCCGATCAGGTGCCCTTCAATGAGAAGGGCTATCTTTTCAACCAGCCAGTGCCCCATCCGACCCTTGGGTCATCAACACTTCGAACACGCTGGACTCGTGCCGCTGACCTGGGGTCAGCACGAATGCCACCGGCTTGCCCTGACCCTCGACTCTCAGATGGACTTTGGTACCGAACCTTCCCCGGGACCGGCCCAGCGCCTGATCGCCCTCCCCCTTTTTGCCCCGGCAGCGTGCTGATGTGCCCGCACGTTGGTGCCGTCCACGTAATGGACTTCCCACTCAACCTGACCGATGTCATCAGCTTTCCTCTGCACCTCAGCCAGAAGCCGGTCCCACAATCCCTGCTTCCGCCACCGGTAGAAACGGCTGGTTATGGTAGCCCAGGGACCAAAGCGCCCGGGCAGGTCCCGCCATGGGGCACCGGTACGCAAAATCCACAAAATCCCGTTGATGACCGTGCGATGGTCCTTCCCGGGTCTTCCGGTCCTCGGCTTCCGGGCCGGCAATAGCGGCCTCAGTCGTCGCCATTGATCATCCGTTAAATCTCCTCGCCCCACACACCTCACCTCTCATTTCAACCTGTCCCTTCCAGTTTAGGCCCCACAATTGGGTTTGCAAACACCCCATAGCAGTTAGACAGGGTTGAAGTGATGGATAATGAGGTAAATGGGAAGGGCCAAAGAAGGAAGTGCGGGGAGGGGGAGATGGAAAAGAAGTACCGGGTGCAACTGACGCAGGAGGAGCAACAGGAACCAAAGGGGTTGGTGTCCAAAGGGCAGGCATCGGCTTACCGGCAGACCCATGCCCGGATTCTCATGTTAAGCGATGAGAACCAGGCGGAAGGGCCGATGAAGGACGGGGAGATAGCCCGGTCTCTGAAGGTGGGGCGGGCGACGGTGGAGCGGGTGCGCCGCCGCTGTGTGGAGGAGGGTCTGGAGCGGGCTTTGGGACGCCGGGAGCAACTCAATGGCCGTCGGAAGAAGCTGGACGGTCAGGGGGAAGCTCACCTGATTGCGCTGGCCTGCGGAGAACTGCCGGAAGGCCGGGCAGGTTGTACGCTGAAGCTGTTGGCGGACCGGCTGGTTGAGTGCGAGATAATAGAGAGCATCAGCACTGAAACGGTGCGCCAGACGCTGAAAAAAACCAACTCAAGCCCTGGCTGAAGGAGTGCTGGTGCATTCCGCCCCAGGGCAGCGCCGAGTTTGTCTGCGCCATGGAAGACGTGCTGGAGGTCTATCATTGCCAGTATGGAGACAAGGATGTGCTGGTGTGCTTGGACGAGACCAGCAAGCAGCAGGTGAAAGAGACCCGTCAGGCCCGTCCATCGCGGCCTGGGGCGGCCAGGAGTTACGATTACGAATACCAGCGCAACGGGGTGAGCAACCTGTTGATGGTGTTTGCGCCCCTGGAAGGGTGGCAGTGACGGACCGGCGTACCAAAGCCGATTGGGCCCGGGTGGTGCGGAAACTGGTGGATGAGGACTACCCGGACAAGGACCGTATCGTCCTGGTGATGGACAACTTGAACACCCGCCACCCAGCCTCATTGTATGAGGCGTTTGAACCCGCCGGGGCCCGGCGCATCGCGGGGAAGCTGGAATTTCACCACACGCCCAAGCATGGCAGTTGGCTGAATATGGCAGAGATCGAGTTCAGCGTCATATCCCGCCGCTGCCTCGGGCAGAGGCACCCGGAAGAGGATAGTCTCTGCCGGGAGGTACATGCTCTGGAGCTGGAACTCAATGAGGCCCAGGCGATCATCAACTGGCGCTTCACCACCCAGGACGCCAGAATCAAGTTGAAGTCCTTGTATCCATCAATCCAATGCTGAAACACTACTAGATGCGAAGAGAAAATTCGACTGTCAAGAGTCACAAGTACGCTCAACAGCTAACGTTGTGTTCTTCAACCTCACAGCCATAGATACTCCTCAGATGCCCAAAGCTGAAGAAGTCCTCAAGAACCTCATGAAGTGGTCCGAACTGAAGGAAGAAGCGATTCCCGATGTGACGATAGTCATGTGTTACGGGTACAACTGGAGAATCCCATTCAGAGACGCTTTCAACCAATAGATAACAGACCATTCGCCGCCGGCCGCTATGTGAGATGTGGTAGAGAAAGACCACAGACCGACTGCGGGTAACTTACGGCCCCTCCTGGAAGAACTGACGGGGAGACCTGGCTGGGAAAGGCTCGTAGGGGTGGCGGGCCAGCGCATCCTCGTCCAGTTCCAGACCCAGACCCGGGCCGGTGGGAATCCGGATGTAACCGTCCTCTACCTTGAAGGGCTCCACCGCGATTTCCTCGCCGAAGGACTCCAGGTTCACGAAGTACTCGGTGATGAGGAAATTGGGGATGCAGGTCGAGACGTGCAGCGTTGCCGCCAGCCCCACCGTGGTGCTGTTGAAGTTGTGGGGTGAGACGATAACGAAGTAAGGCTCGGCCATCGCCGCGATTTCCTTCAACTCCAGGATGCCCCCCACATTGCAAACGTCCGGGTTGATAATGTCAGCGGCCTGCTTCTCGAAGATTTCCCGGAACTCGAACTTGGTGTACAACTCCTCGCCGGTGACCACCGGAATCCTGATGTCCCGCTTCGCTGTGGCCAGCGCGTCCACGTTCTCCGCCAGCACCGGCTCCTCGTACCAGAAGGGCCGGTACTGTTCTATCTCCCGTGCGATGCGCACCGCGTGCATGGGGGCCAACCGCCGGTGCATCTCCACCAGTATGTCCACGTCGGGGCCGACCGCCTGCCGCACCGCCGCCACGTTCTCGATGGTCTGGTCCTCCACATCCCGGCTGACGAATGTGCGCCACGGGCCGGGAATAGGGTCGAACTTCATCGCGTCGAAACCCATCTCAATGACCTGTGAAGCCCGCTCCGCCAACGCCTCCGGGGTCTTGGCCCCCTCCGACCAGCCGTTGGCGTAGACCCGGATTTTGTCCCGGCAGGCGCCCCCCAGCAGCCCGTACACCGGCGTTCCCAGCGCCTTCCCGGTGATGTCCCACATGGCCTGCTCGAGACCGCTGATGGCGCACCAGAAGTCCATTGCTCCCCGGCGGCCCGCGAAGTCGTCGTAGGCGACCTGGGTGAAGTGCTTGATGTTCCTCGGGTCCCGCCCGATCAGATAACGCTCCAGTTGGTCCACATGGGCCACCACCTGCAGATCGCGGTCCGACTGCGTGTAGCATTCCCCCCAGCCGTGTATCCCCTCGTCGGTATCGACCTTGACGAAGCAGAGGTTTTTGCCAGCGCCCGGATGAGTCAGGAACGTCTTGACGCCCGTAATCTTCACAGCCCATCTCCTTGTGATCAACAATTGGTGGCCAGCATACCCGATACCATGGCGTCAATCCACCGGCCAACTGCACGTCGAGAACCAGACCGCCAGTGATAGGCCCCGCCGCCCGGAACGGAACACCACCACTCTGACATCCGCCTCTTGCCGCATCTATAGAACACCTGTGCCATATTATGTGTGCGGCCGGTAAGTCACCCGCGGAAGGGCCAAGCCAGCATAGGACAGCCCCTGGGTCAATGATGCTCAATGTCCATAAGCCCTCACAAGGCAAGCCGCTCCCTGCGGTCCAGTACTTCCCTGGGGTCCGCCCGCCCGTGGGTCTGCCTCCCTGATGCACCAGAGTTGTCCGGATCTGTCCGGAAATGACCGGACATTCGAAGTTTTTCTTCCCACTACCCGTCTGCGGGCCAGGTCGCCAGTTCTATTCTGAGCCCTGACACCGAGGACAGGCTGTACCCGCCCAATACGGAGCGGTTCCCAACTGAGCACCAGGCTTGCCCATTCTGTTATGATTGGTAGGGTGAGACGGCTTCTACTGACCTTGGTGGGAGTCACGATTCCATGATTACCGTCGAAAAAATCCACATCTCGCCGGTCAAGTCGCTGGCGCTGACCCACCCCGATACGGTCGATGTGTCCTGGCAGGGTGTCACCGAAGACCGCAGGCTGTTCCTGGTCGACGATCGTGGCAGGCTTTTGACTCAGAGACATTTCGGGCAGTTGGTCCAGGTACAGGCCGAGTACCATCTGGACCCGGAGCGGCTGACCCTGAGGATGCCCGGTGGGGACACCGTTGAAGGTCCCATAGTCCCCGGCGAACCGACCGCTACCCGCATCTTCGGTCGGCGGGTAATGGGCAATGCCGTACCAGGTGAGTGGGACACCGCCCTGTCCGACTTCTGCGGCGCAACCGTGAAATTGGTCCAGGCGCAGCAGCCCGGCCAGTGTTACGACGAGTTTCCCATATCCCTGCTGTCTACCGCCTCTCTGGAGAAGCTGGGAGAGAATTTGGAGCAGCCGTCAGGGAGCGAATTATCCCTGGACAGCCGGAGGTTCCGCCCGAACTTCCTGCTCCGGGGCTGCGGACCCCACGAGGAAGACGACTGGATCGGAGAGGCGATTCGCATCGGCGACGGGCTTCAGGTCCGGGTGGTGGCCCGGGACCCCAGGTGCGCCATCACCGCCCACGATCCCGACACTGGCGAGACTGATTTGAACACCCCGGAGATTATCGCCGGATACCGCCCAACCGGGGGCACGGCGTACTTCGGGGTCTACGGGATAGTCGAACATCCCGGCCGTGTGGCCATCGGAGATACGGTCACACTCGCCGCCGGCGTCCCGTCCTGATGCTTAGGAGTTGAGCCAATGGCAGAGCAATTGGTCACGTTCACGGAAAAACCCCGGGCCGAGTACCTGATCGCCGGTTGGCGCAGGCAATGGTCCGACGGAGGCCGCGTGTCCGGCGGCCTGACCCGCTACCTCATCGAGAAGCTGGGCGCGCGAAAGATTGGTGAAATGACCAATGACGTGTCGTTGGACTGCTACCCCTTCCAGGTGGCAGGCACCCACGACACCTTCCGCCCCCTGGTGTCCTACGAGGAGGGTCTGCCCAACCGGTCCATGTACCGGGAGAACTACTTCTACGACGCAGGCAACGGTCTTATTATTTTCCGAGGCGAGGAACCCTGGTTCCGGATCGACAAGTACGGCGACGCGTTTTTCCAGGGCATCAAGGAGTTGGGCGTCAGCCAGACCGCGGCCGTTGAGGGAGTAAACGGTCCCGTTCCTCCTGATCTCGAGCGCCGGATCACCTGCGTCTACAGCAAGGCGGAGATGCGGGACATCCTTGACCGGTATGGCGTCCAGTTCTCCAGCTACGGCAGCGATGGCCGCCGCGGCCCCACCATAGCGATGGCCTTGGTCTCAATGGCCCACTTCGAGTACCCGGATGTGGAAATGTTCCGTTTCGGCGCAATGGCGCCCATGTACCCCTTCGCCACCAACAACAACGACCAGGTGGGCATCATCAGGGACCACCGCTCCTACTACGACATCATGCGCAGGCTCAAGTCAATGTTCAAGCTGGACGTCGACCTCTCGGAGTTGGAGCAACTGGGACAAACGGAGTCCCAAAGACTGTCGGATACGCTCGAGAGAATCGGGTCCACCAACCAGGAAGCCAAGCAACTGATTGACACGGTCCGCACCGACTACAACTACACCCCGTTCGTCGAGCCGGTGGACCTAGATCCGGCCCTGGAAGGCACGCTGGAGGACATCCTCCGCAACTTCCCGGAATAGCCGAAGATACTGAAGCCATCGGGTGCATCAGCCCCGCGTTGCCAGCCGAATATGGCCGGGAGCAACGCGGGGTTTCAACTGCCTGACAAGGAGCGTTGAAGCCACCAGGGGCAAGGACTTGGGGGTTGGAGCGGGCGATGGGAATCGGACCCACGTATCAGCCTTGGGAGGGCTGCGCTCTACCACTGAGCTACGCCCGCATCACGCCTTTGATGATATTCCGGCAGTTGGCCGGTGTCAACGACAACGGCGGCCTTGGGTCGTGACCCAACCTGTTCACTCCCCTTCCTGAAGGGATAATGGGAGGGGTTGTCCTGGCGTCTTACCCACAAGCTCGGGTCTGTGCAAAATAGGGCCTCGTCCGCCCAGGTTCCTGGCCCAATTTTGCACAGGTCGCGGGGTGGAAACCTTGGAAACCTGATTCGCTGCTGGCAACCTGTGCAGGTAGTTCCTGGGACACCCTCTCCACCGCGTCTCCGGCAGAGTCTGGCGTCTCAAACCATTTCCGTGGATCTGGCGGCGGGGCGAGATTGCCTCGCGATGCCGCCAGTCGTTGTCCCTCACCGTTACCATCACGCTGGCCCCGGTGAGGGTTTGGACAACCAGTGCCACAGGATGGGGAGCCGCAACTCGGGACACCCATCGGAGGATTCACGTGGAGGATTCAAGCCCTACTTGACGAGGCTCACGTCAACCTCGCCGCCCTCCTTCCAGTCCGCGCTTTGGGGCGTCCAACGGTATTCGACGCAGGACTGCGTGGCGCCGTCTATGGTTCCGCTTAACCGGGAGGTCCCTACCTCTTCGGGGTCGAAGCTCAGGCTGTGATCCCGGTTCACCTGTTTGCCCTGGTCGTCCACGTACAGGTCGTCCAGGTACAGGTCGAACGACGCGTCCACGCCCTCAATCCCCGGACACGAAACGAACAGGATCATGTTCCAGTCCCGGACGATGGATATTTCCCCCACCCGGTAATTCTTGCCCAAGGGGTCGGGGTAGGTGAACGTATCATCATCGTCCGTTGCGTCATCGTCATCGGACAGGCTGCCGATTGTATCGTCCGGGTCCCATAGGCTCAGGTCGGGGTTGATGTAACCCATAGCATTGCGCGTGTAGTCCCCCACTGTCATCTTGGCCGACCAGATGATCTCCCGTCCCACGGGTTTGTCTGCTTGAGGAGGCTTGACCTCGATGGCCAGAGACGCCGGCGTGCTTTCCTGCTGGTCGTGGGTGGACTGCGCCGCACCCTCGGGGACTCGGATTGTCAACCTCCCGTCCAGCAACTGGTCCACCAGGGCGCTGTACACCAGTCCGGTCTTCTCCTCCCTGAAATCCTTCAGGGTGAACTCGTGGAAGGTGGGGCTGGTGTACGTTGCGTCAATGTCGTCCACGCCGAAGCCCGTCACTCCATACTGGGTGCCCTCGTGGTCTTCGTCCGTGAAGGTGAAGGTCACCCGGAAGGGTTCCCCCACTTCATCCTCGGCAGCGGTGGTTATGCTGAGGCTGGTGGCCGGCCTGGGCGTGGGAGTTCCAGGCCGGTCGCCAGACCAGGGCCCCCAGCCAACCTCGTTCATGGCCTGCACCCGCACCCGGTACCCCCTGTCGTTGGTCAGACTCGGAATGGTGTATTGCATAGTGGTTGCCGTCGCCTGGCGGGAGGAATCGAACGACTCGGCGCCCGACTTCCACTGCACCCGGTACTCGGTGGCGGACCTGCCCCCGTCGTCCGGGAGGCTCCAGGTCACCAGCAGGGACTCGTTGCGTGATTCAACCGTAACGTCCGGAGCGCCCGGCTCATCCTTGGGGCTGGCCGTGACCTCCGCCGCCGCGCCGTCGCCGGTGGCGTTGCGCGCCCGCACCTGGATGATGTACTCCTGCCCGTTGGTCAGGCCGGACTCGGTGTGACTGTTCCGGCCGGACCCGCCGAAGAGGACCGTCCAGTCCGGGTCCCAGGTGGAGCTGCCGGAGCGTCTCACCCGGTAGGAATAGTCCAGGACGGGCGCGTCGCCCGTGGGCGCGGCGCTCCAGGTCAAACTCACGCTTTCGTCCCGTTCCTCGGCGGCCAGATCGCCCGGCAGACCCGGCGGCCCATCGTCGTCCTGGACCCGCACCGTGACGGAGCTCGGAGAGGAGGCGAAGTAGCTCGCGCCGCCCAACACGGTTGCGAACACCGTGCCGGGACTCTCTACGATGGTATCGTTTTCCGTCTCCACCGTTATGGTGGTTGAGGCTGTGTTGGCCGCGAGGTCTATGGTCCGGTTGCCGGTTTGGCCCGACGCCAGGTAGTCGCCGCTCTGGGTCACGCTCACCGTTACCGTGATGGCGCTGCCGGTATTGCCGGTGCGGGTCAGCGTAAGGACGATGTCGTCGCCCTCGTTGACCGACTCCTGCTCCGCTGCGATGCTGACCCCCGAGTCGTCGTCGATGACGGTGACCGCCACCGGGTCCACCGTCAGGCTGGCGTAGGCGGAGTCGGACGATGAGACCGAGTGGGTTACCTCAACGGCGTCATCCACCGCGTCGTTGTCCTGCCCGGCGGTCAGCGTCACGGTCTGGGGCGTGGACCAGTTGGATGGGGTGAACGTGAGGCGGCTCGGGTTGGGCGAAACGTCGCCGCTCCTGTTGACCCGCACCGACACGTTGGATATGGGGCGGGCCCTGAGGCCCACCGTGTATTCGGCGGACTCCCCCTCCGCAATGGTAAAGGTCGTCTCCGACACCGAGACACCGGGGAATCCCAACGTCTCCGCCCTGGCCCTGATTGGCTGGGACCACGGCCCCAGGTGATTCTGCAAGTTCACCGCCCGCATCCTGTAGTAGCGCGTATCTCCGGGGGCCACGCCGGCGTCAACATACCTGCCCTCCGGCACGTTGTCCGAGAGCGGCGTCCAGACGGTCTCGCCGTCGGCCGACCACTCGATCTCGTAGTGCGTCACCGGCGACCCGTTCAGTTCGTCCACGCCGGTCCACTCCACCAGTATGCTGGCCGGGACCTGGCTGGCGCTGGGGGACCCCGGCAGGGACTCTCCCGTGCCGTTCCTGGCCTTGATGGTGGCTGTGCTGTTCTCGCTGATGTAGTCGTAGTATTTGGCCGTGTGCCAAGTGTTGGTGGAGTCCTCGGTGGTGCAGGCCGACTCGGAAGGGGAAGAGAGGTCCACGTCGTCGCCGCTGCTGTCGATGCACACCTGGTAGTCCTGGGTGTTGCTGATGGCGGCGGTTATCTCGGTGTCCTCTGCGGCGCTGGTGATGATGGTCAGGGTCGGCCACCCCAAGGGATGCCCAGTGGCCCGGTAGTAGCCCGAATCTTCCCTCAACTCGCCGATGGTCCAGACGTCGGTGGTTGAATCGAACGTGCCGTGGCTGGCGCTGTGGTCCACGTAGTCGCTGGCGTTCAAGCCCGTCACCGTCACCTGGGCGGCGGGGGCGTCGTCGGGGCCGTTGTTGACCGCCACGATGGTGAAGGCGCGTTGGCCGGCGGGTACCGCCGGGTTCCCATCGCCATCCCGCACCTCCAGTTCCGCTATCGGGCCTACGTGAAAGATGTAACTACCCGTAGCCGTATAGTCCACATCGTCCGTGGTGTCGGCGGGCGTGCCGTTTCTGTGGGTTGCTATGTAGGTCCTCTCGGTGAGGTAGGTACCCAGGTCGCCGAATATGTATACGACGTTCACCGTTACGGCCTCATCACCGATGCCATATAGGTCGGAAAACTGGCCGGTGTCGGCATTTGCGAATTCAAAACCGCACGTGAGACTCTCAATTTTTAGGGTGCCGGGTTTCGTGCCTCCATCAATCCCTGTAGCCGTCACCTGGTCCTTTGCATTACTCCAGACGGTTGATGCACCATCGTTATCCACGCCGAGGGCGAGTATGGAATCCCAATTCTCACCCAGAAGAACACCTTCTTCTACATCGCTGCAAAATGGATTCCTGTAGCTCCCTCCATCATCACTGATCGTTTGCCACGAGAGATCGCTACCGGCACCGACACGTCCACCCGGGTCCGGCACTTGGATGACGACCTTTTCCGGCCTCATTATCGAGTTATGGCGCCTGATTCCTGCGGCAAGCGCGGCATCGTCACCATTGACCAGCAATTCCAGGGTATCCGAACTGCTGCAGGGGTAGTCCGTTTCTCCCACACAGTGATACAGGCTGAGCAGGTCCGTCTCCCCTGTCTGGAACAGGGTTACCGGGTCCTCCTCGAGGCAGATCTTGACGCTGGTGGGGCTGGTAGCAAGGTTCTCCTCCGGGCGCGCCGTCATCTCGGCGGTGAGGCACAGGTCCGAGCGGGCCACGCCGGTGGGCAGCGGGTTGTCCAGGGTGGTCGATACCACCAGGTCCAGGGGAAAGGTCGTCAACGTGCCGATATTCCAGTCCCAGGTCCGTGTCAGGCCCGTGGCCGCGGCGAAGGTGGTCCCGGAGGGCGCTGTGGCGGTCGGGGTGCCCATGCCATTGCCCAGCTTCAATCGCACTTTTGCGTCGCCAATTAACTCGCGACTACTTGAACTCGTGTTTGCCCTGAAGGCGAACTTGACGGTATCCCCGGCCTCGGGGAGCAGGTCGTCTACGCTGGCCTCCAGCCAGTACACCCCGCTCGCGTGTTTGCTGCTGGTCCCGTCCTGGCTGACGAATATCCAGCCAACGGCAATATTGTCGTGTCTGAGACGTTCCTCTTCCTCAGGGACCGAGTTCTTGATAACCGCCCGGGCGGGGACACTCCAATTCGTGGAGATATTCGTGCAACACGGCAGCCCCGACACCAGTCTAGGACCAATGGCAAACTCTTTCTCCGCGCCATGCTCCAGGGTGCCCACGGTCCAGACGCCGTTGATGCAGGTTGTGCCGGGAATATTGCCGGAGCAGGTTGTACCGCTCTTCTGTTCGAATCCGTCGCTGATGGCATGAATAATCTGGTCGGCGATTTCTATGTCCACCGTAACGCCATAGGCGGTAGCGGTCCCTTGGTTGCTGGCGGTAAAAGTAAAGCCAGTGCCCACCCTGACTTCGATGGCCAGGTCCACGTAGGTCTCGTCCTGGGCCTGGGCCGGGGAGGAAAAGGCAAAGGCCGCCGCCAGGGCGGCGACGCACAGTAGGGCGGCCATTGCCAGCGTCGCGCAGGCTCTTTTCAATCTCGCGGGGGGCTTGGAAAGGTTGTACATACGGGATTCCCTCTTTCTCCTTGTGCTCTGGATTGTTGTCCCCTGCGCGCCATCCCGGCTGCTGCCGGTCCCCTGTTTCCCCACTGGGCTGCCTGCTGGCTCCTGGCCACTGCGCTTCTCCAGGGGAGTCCCCTTCCAGGGCCCGGCGGGTTGCCGGGCCCTGGAAGCAAGAAGGCTAATTCATGATACATTGTCTCATTATGGGCAAGTTGTTGATAGCAAGTCTCAATGTTAATGGGCAGGTGAGAATGAGTATCAGGAAGGTTGGTTAAATGAGGCTATACCGCGGGTTGCCCGGTTTGGATGCGGTGGCGGCAACCGCCACCGACTTCCGGCCAGCCTGGGTCCGGCGCCACTCGGCGCCGGGGGGCCGGGGTCACCGGCCTGCCCTCAATGGCACAGGACAGGGCACAGGACAGCAGACTCCGGAAGAGTCGCTGGCCGCGCCTGTTCTGAGTGTCAATGTGAGTGTCAATGGCCTGGGCCGCCTTGGATGGTCCCTGCTTGCTCAGTGCGATCGCTCACTTTGGGAGCTGATTGATACGATATATCAACTCCCGAATATTGTAAGCCGCCGTGGAAGCCCAGTCAAGATTGATTGCCGCCGGACCGGCAGGGCTGGGAAACAGGGCCGCCGGGCTTGCGTGGTCCTGTCTCACGGGTGCTGTGAGCTTCGGCTGCAATCCAGCCATGGCGGGACCGGTTGTACCGGGCCGAGGTTGCGGTAACTGGGAGCATCCTGGGGTAAGATCCTCCCACGTTAACAAGGGCGGGTCCTCAGACCGAACACAGGTCCGGGTGACATCGTCCTACTCCCCTTCCTGAAACCCCTTCCTCACGCTCAAAAGCCACACCGACCCGGCCATGCCCACCACGGAGCCGCCCAGGGCCGACGCGAAGGACCAGGTCATCCCCGCCGAGTCCGCCACCGCTCCGCCCAGCGCCGGGGATACCGTGTTGCCCAGCCCTGCGCCCAGGGCCATCAGGGCAAACGACGCCGCCGAGTATTGCACCGGCACGTAGTCCCCGGCCGACGCCGCGCAGATAGTGTAGGTGGCCCGCAGCGTCAAACCCATGATCACCGACGACACCACGAAGGACGCCATCCCGGGCAGAAAGGCGAACATTGCGAAGGATGCTCCCTGCATTGCGAACGACAGCAGGAACGCCTGCGCTCTCCCCAGCCTGTCCGACAACCGGCCCCATACCACGCCGCTGCCCACGCTGAGGATGCCGATCACGATCAGCAGTTGCCCCACCGTGTTCAGGGAGACGGCGTTCTCCTCGGCCAGGTACACCCCGAAGAAGGTGCTGAAGATGCTGTTCGACCATCCCGAGGTGAAGGCAAGCAGCGTCACCAGCCAGACCAGGGGCGTCTTGTAGGCCTCCATGGGCCAGGACCGGACTGATCGCCGCGACGCCCGCATACCCTGACCGCCGTCACTCGAAGGGTCCCTGAGCGCCAGCAGCGACACCAGCCCGATGGCAATCACCACCACCCCAAGCCCCTCCCAGGAGTGACGCCAGCCGTCCGCCGGGCTTCTGGCGACCAGCACGGGAACTATCGCGCCCGCGATGATGAAGGCCGCGCTGCCGCCTGCCGAGGCGAAACCCGCAGCCAGCCCCCGGGTCCGCACGGCGAACCAACTGGCAAGCAACCCCATCATGGGCACCAGCGCCCCGCCGGTGGTGAACCCCATCAGCACCATCGCCGCTGCGGCCAAGGCGTAGCTGTGCGACAGGCCCAGCATCACCATTGCCGCACCGCCGCCGATTACACCCCAGCCGATGATCGCCCGGCTTCCGTATCGGGGCGCAAGGGTGCCAGACGCAAAGGTGCTGGCCAGCCGGGCCACAGATGCAAAGGTTATCAGCAGACCCGCCTCGGTGTGGGACAGGCGCAGCGACGCCTCCATCGACGGCAGGGTGATACTGTGGGTGTAGTTGGCGAAGCTGGTCCCCAGGTTGACCAGGATGCCGATAAACAACACCGCCCCGGCCTGGGTGAACACCCATTCCGGGGCGATACTTGAGACTCTTCTTGCCTGAAAAAACGGGCGCATGGGCAACGGGTTGGGGAAGGCGGGACCCCTAGTTGCGCAGGTCCCGGAAGAATGCCCGGATGTCCTCCACCAGCAGACCGGGCTCCTCCATCGCGGCGAAATGCCCGCCCCGGGGCATTTCCGTCCACCGCTTCAGGTCATAGGCCCGCTCTGCCCATTCTCTCGGGGGACGGCTGATCTCGTGAGGGAACACTGCAATGGCGCTGGGCACCTTCATCTTCTCCCCACGTCCCGGCGACAACGGGTTGCGCCGCGACTCGTAGTACAGCCGGGTCGAGGAATTGATCGTGCCCGTAACCCAGTAGATGGTCACAGTGGTCAGCAGTTCGTCCTTGGTGTACTTGCTCTCCACATCCCCGTTGCAGTCGCTCCAGGTGCGGAACTTCTCGACTATCCACGCGGCCAGGCCCGCCGGAGAGTCGTTCAGGCCGTAGGACAGGGTCTGAGGCTTGGTGCCCTGGATATGGGAATATCCTCCCTCCGCCTGCTGCCACTGTTCCCGGTTCTCCATGTGCTGCTGCTCACGCTCCGTCAGCGGGGCCATTCCCTCTCCGGTGTGGGAAGCGGCAACCACTCCAGACGCCGAGGTCACGTGGATGCCCATCACCTCGTCGGGGTAGGCAAAGCCCAGGCGGGCCGTCACGCTGGCGCCCCAGTCGCCGCCCTGGGCGGCGAACCGGGAGTACCCCAGGTTGTCCCGCATCAGCTTCGCCCACAGGTCGCCCACCTTGGCCGGGTTCATCCCCCGCTCCGTGGTCAATGACGAGAAACCGTAGCCGGGCATTGACGGAACCACCACGTCAAACGAGTCTTCGGCATTCCCACCATGGCTTGCCGGGTCGGTCAACGGCGCAATTACCTTGAGAATCTCGAAGAACGTGCTGGGCCAGCCGTGGGTGATGATCAGAGGTATCGGGTTGGGTCCCTTGCCCCGCTCGTGGACGAAGTGGATGTTCAATCCCTCGACATCCGTGGTGAAGTGGGACCATTGATTGATTGCTTCTTCCTGTTTCCGCCAGTCAAAGTCTGTGCGCCAGTATTCGACCAGTTCCTTGATGTAGTCCAGGTTGGAGCCGTAGTCCCACCCCGAACCCGGAATCTCGTCGGGCCACCGGGTGCGGGCCAACCGGGCCTTCAGGTCCTCCAGCACCGAGTCTGGTACGTGGACCTTGTATGGTTGCACTGCCATGGGGTGGCCTCCTTTACAGTTCCTGGAAATTGACGAAACTGGCAGACCCGGCCCAGGGGCGGGCGGTCCCTAATCGCCTCACCTCTGCGGGCGAGGTCAACGGGGCAAGACATACCCCGTTCATGCAAACGTACAATGCCGGGTTGCCGCCGACGGGGAAGCCCAGGTCCGCGATGCGGTCCCCGTCCCGTCCGGGATCAAGTTGCTGCACCACCTTGTAAGGTGCGTAGGCTCGCAGCGCTGCCCGGAGCAACTGCTGGGTAGCTCGCCGGGAGTCCCCACCCACCAGGACCATGTGCACCGGGCCGCTTTCCACCATGTCCCACGCTCGTCCCCAGGCCGAACCCGCCGGAAGAAACAGCGCCTCCTCGTCCTCCTCCATCCTCCGGGAGCCGGGAGGCCCAAGGTAACTGGTGCCCGGCGCGACCCCTTGGAACATCTCCAGGGTGCGGCGGGCCTCATCGAGATACTCGCCGTCGCCGGTAAGCTGCCAAAGCCGGACCAGCGTCTCGGCCAGCCATGAGTTCTCCAGCAGGGGCAATTCCCGCCGAGGCGCGGGGCCGGGAGCGTCCGCCCCCAGGTGCACATCGCAATAGCCGCCATCATCAGACCCGAAAAGCTCTCCCGCTTCCCGGACCAATTGCACAGCCCGGTCCAGGTACACAGGCTGTCCAGTGGCCTGGTGAAGGTCCAGGTGCGCCCGTGCCGCCTGAGCCTGGTCTACCAGGTAGCGTTGTTGCTGGTCCCCTGCGCCGACCACGTGCCGCAGCCCCGGTCCGTCGTCCCGGCGCGCAGCCCAGAGCCGGTCCAGGACTTGCACCGCCGACTCCAGGTAACGCGCACTGCCAAGAACATCATACGCCTTGATCAACGCGCTGGCGGCGGCGGCGTTCCAGTCGGTGTAGAAGGTCCGGTCAATGGCCGGGGCCAGGTCTGGCGTCCTGTCCTTCCAGGGCAGCCGGTAATACTCTTCCCCCGCATCCTGGCTGGCGTAGAAAAGACCTTCCGCCGGGTCATACAACGTGCCCAGCAGGTAGTCTATGGCCCCGGTGGCAGCGTCTCGGTAAGCTGTCCTGCGCGTAACCTGGAACGCTTCCAGGCAGGCCACGGCCAGCCCGGCGTTGGTCAGCGACATCTTCTCGTAGTGGGGAACTGTCCAGTCGCGTGAGACCGAGTACCGGAAGAACCCGCCGTCGCGCCGGTCGTAGAGGCCTGCAATTGTCCCGTCCAGCGTCGTGGTGACCATCCGCAGCCGGTCGCGGTCGCCGGTGTGACCGTACCGCGCCATCAGCAGGCCCAACGCCTCCCAGGGAGGCTGCTTCGGCTCGTCTCCAAGCCCTCCGTACCCGGAATCGTACAGCTCGTCAATTCTCTCCAGCACCCGCGCAACTTCAGATTCGCCAGCGCCTGCGGGCGGCGAGTCTGACCGGGATATGGATGAGATGTCGAAACCAGGAGATGCGGCGTCGGTCAGGGGATACTCCTCGCTAACCTGCTCGAGGACCGGCAACAGCACATCGGCCGGCGTGTATATGCGCCCGGCGATCAACGAACCCTGGTGGTCGAGAATCGCCAGGGACGGATACCCACCCTGGTTGTAACGGCGTGAAATGTCCGGCCTCTGGTCCACGTCCACCCGGACCGGAATGAACCGCGTGTTCACCACGTTCATCACACGAGGGTCCGAGTATGTGGTCTGGTCCATAACGTGGCACCAGTGGCACCAGGTAGCGGTCAGTGCCAGCAGCACCGGCTTCTGGCTGTCCTCGGAGGCATTGAACGCCTCCTCGCCCCACTGCTGCCACCGGATGGAAGTCTCAGTCATAGGAAAGACCTTCTGATAGTTTCCAGCCGGGGCATTATAGGATTTATACGGGGAGTTCTGGCTCAGTACGGTCCGCAGGAAGATCGATCATAAAGGTGTTGGCGTTGAAGGCCAGAAGCGCATAGTACCCCATGAGGTTGACGAGATTGGTGAGGCCATGAACGCCGAACTGGTCCACCGCCGCCTGGTAGCTGGCATCGCTAACCCGGTGGGTTCGGTAGAAGTCCCTTCCCAGGTTGACTACAGCGGCTTCGTCCGGGGCAAGACTGGGCAGATCACCCTTGTCGCGCATCGCATCGACCAGGGCATCGCTCAGACCTTCTCCGCGCCCCGAGGCTGCATGAGCGTTCCAGATGTACTGACAATCAAGTTCGCGGGCAGTGACAAGCATGGCCAGTTCCTGGACCTTGGCAGGCAGACCCGATCCCTGGCGCAGGTACGCCGAAAAATGGTTTGCCCTCTTGGCCAGCTCTGGGCTGTTCAGAGTCACCGAGCCCGGTCCGCCAACTGGTGGGCCACCCCTCTCTTGGACCACCTCATCGAACACCGCACGGTACTGTTCCGGAACACTTTCCCTTGTCGGAATAGGTGCTCGTGCCATAGCTGCCTCCTTCTTGTATGGATAGCATTTCAGGGTGCCCAACCGGTATGGAACGCCAGCCAAGTCTTGCATTGATGGGATGCCACCAACGTTACCCGCCACCTCAAACGTTGTCAACGCTGGGTGTGCTGAGGCAGAAACACGCCCGCAGCAAGCAGCGCCGACGACGCGGCCACGCAGACCAGGAACCCCGGCAGGAAGCTGCCAGCTTGGGCCTGGAGCACTCCGACCATGATCGGGGAGATGAACATGCACGCCCCGGAACAGGTCAACAGCGAACCCCAGACCACCGCCACCTTCCGGGAATCTCCTTCGGCCAGAGTCATAGTCGTCGATAGCAGCGTGGGGACGTATAACCATGAACCAATGCCGAGGACAATCAGAGATAGGTACACCACAGAGTCGTAGCCGAGAAGGAACGCGCCCAACCCGCCGGGGACCACCATCAACCCTGGTATTATGAGGTAGGCGCGGGGGGGACCGAAGCGCAGGGGCAGGAACGCGCCCAGGAGCACCGCGAACACCCCCACGAATGGCAGCAGCCCGGTGATGAACCCCGCCACCTCGGGGACCATTCCCCGGACCTCCGTGTAGTAGGTAGGTAGCCACCCGCTTAGCGCAGTGTACTGGACCAGGACTCCGGCGTCGGCGGCCAGCAGCAGCAGGACCGCCCGGCTCTTGAGAGCATCCCGTATCTCGCTGAAGGAAATCCCGGTCACGACCTCGGTCTCTCCCCTCCCCTCTCTGCCCAGCACGCTCCATAACCCGGCGCCCAATACACCCACCAACCCGTAGAGGCCCAGGGTTGCCTGCCAACCGGCCAGGGATGACAGGTACGCGCCCGACCCGACGGAAACGGCGATGCCCAGGCTCAGGACCGCCGTGTTCAACCCGTTCATAACGAGAATTTCCCTCGGCTTGAACCACCTCATCAGGAGCGGACCGGTGGCAACCAGCAGCAGGGCCGTACCCAATCCGTACAGCAGGCGCACACCCAGCAGAGCGGGGAAATTCGGGGCAACCACCGACAAGGCGGCAACTCCTACCATCCACCAGCCGATGGCGTAGCTGGCCCGCACTCCCAGTTTGACGGTAATCACACCCCCCGGAAGACCGATCAAGGCCGCGACCAGCAGGGGCAAGGATACAAGAAAGCCCGCAGTTCCCCGCCCAATACCGTAGTCGGAGATAATTTCGAGAAGGATGGGGGAGACCGAGAACAAACTGACGCCGATGGAGAAGTGGGCAGCCACCGCCAGCATACCGATGGCATACCGGTACGGACTGTACTGAATGGGCAGTATCCCCGCAGGGCCGGTGGTCATCTCCGGTTACTGTCGGCCTCCGTCGGCAGACCAGAGAATCGTGGCCGCCAGGTATCCCGCCCCGAAGCCGTTGTCGATGTTGACCACTCCCACACCCGGCGCGCACCCGTTGAGCATCGCCAGCAGTGCAGCCAGGCCTTGGAAGCTGGCCCCATACCCGACACTGGTGGGTACCGCAATGACCGGAGCGTCCACCAGACCCCCCACCACCGAAGGCAGCGCGCCCTCCATCCCGGCCACGGCGATGACAACCCTAGCCTGTTCCAGCGCCTCCCGCTGGTCCAGGAGACGGTGGATGCCAGCCACGCCCACGTCAAAGACCGTCTCGACCTCGCAGCCCATGAGTTCGGCTGTCAGGGCCGCCTCCATGGCCACCGGCATATCAGCAGTCCCGGCGCATAGCACCAACACCCCTGGAATAGTCTCCAGCCGGACGCTGCGGTTGACGACCACTGCCCGGCAGGTCTCGTTGTACCAGGCGTCCGTGACCCTGGCCTTCACCGCGGAAAAAGCCTCCGGGCTTGCGCGGGTCACCAGAACAACGTCCGACTTGCCAAGGACAGCCTCGACGATTACCGCCACCTGCTCCGGGGTCTTACCCTGGCCGAACACTACCTCAGGGAACCCCTTGCGCAGTGTCCTGTGGTGGTCAACCTTGGCGAAATCCAGGTCCTGGTATGGAAGGTCCCGCAGCAGTCGCACCGTGTCGTCCAGGTCGACGCTGTCGTCCCGGAACCCTTGCAGAATCTCCCTGAGCCGGGTCTCGTCGATGGGAATCCTCCTCAAGACTGGGGATATACAGCAATGTTATCCCATCTGGCAGACACACAACAGAGCGATGCACGGTGCAAATATAGCCATGGGAAATCGGGCAGGAATTAGAGCAACCAAACATTCGGGGAGCAACGTACCTGAGATCGGAAGTCCGGCAAATGGGGACGGTCTCGTGGTCTACCGGCGGCTGGCTGCCTCCCCCCGGCCGAGCACCTCGTTCATGCTGCCCGACCGGAACCCGTCCAGGTCCAGCGTCACGTACGAATAGCCCAACGACCGGAAATGACGGGTAATTCCCGACCGTACGTCATCGTCCAGCAGGGCCGCAAAGTCTCTAGGCGGCACCTCAATCCGGGCCACCGTGCCGTGATGCCGGACCCTCAACTGTCCCAATCCCAAGCCCCGCAGGTACTCCTCGGCTGCGGCGATTTGCGTCAACGCTTCCACTGAAACCGGGGTGCCGTATGGAATGCGGGAAGAGAGGCAGGCCTGGGCTGGTTTGTCCCAGGTGGGAAGCCCCATATCCCTGGAACAACCGCGGATATCCGCCTTGGTAAGTCCCGCCTCGACCATTGGACTGCGTACCCCGTACTGCTTGGCGGCATTCTGACCGGGGCGGAAGTCTCCCAGGTCGTCCATGTTGGTCCCGTTGGCCACCCACGCATACCCTTCTTCCCCGGCCATCCGGGTCATGTGGGTGTAAAGCTCATCCTTGCAGAAGAAGCAGCGGTTGGGGTTGTTGGCCAGGTAGTCAGCCCGCTCGACCTCCCGAGTCTGGATGACCCGGTGGTTCAGCCCCAGGTCGGAGGCCAGCCGCACGGCGTCTCGCAACTCGGAAGGCGCGAGGCTGGGAGACTCCGCAGTCAGCGCCAGTGCTCTGCTCCCCAGCACCTGGTGGGCCATTGCCGCCAGGAACGCACTGTCCACCCCACCGGAGTAGGCCACCATCACGGTCCCCATGTCCCGGAGAATTTCCTTGAGCGTCTCCAGTTTTTCCTCAGGGATTGTCGCATCCTGCTTTGGGGAACGCTCCGTCATGACTGTCTCCCACGAATTGCACGAAGGCAGGAATTGGCGAATGTCGGCAACTCCCGTGCCGTGTTGACCGCCCACGCCCGGGAAATGCTACACCAAACTATACAAGCGATGGAGCCGGTGAGGGGATTCGAACCCTTGACCTGCGGTTTACGAAACCGCTGCTCTGCCACTGAGCTACACCGGCTTGGACTAAACTCTAGGCACGAATCTAGGCCGTGAGTCGATCTTCACGCCTTTTTGTAAATCTATGCCAGCCTCAGCATCAACCTTTTCGCTCAGTTTCATTGTCGCCTCTCCCTGAAGGTTTGGCAAGACGTGGGAGTATAAGTCTCCCGTGATGCGGATGTCAGCATGTCCCAGTCGCTCCGAGACGACTTTGAGATGCACCCCCTCGCCCAACAGCAAGCTGGCGTGGGTGTGCCGAAGGTCGTGGAGCCTGACGCCCTTGAGTCCGACCTTGGCCATTAACCTGCCAAAGTGCCTGGTCACCGTATCCGGGGCAACGGGCTTCCATCAGGGTGGCAAAACACCAAGGCGTCGGGGCGTATCTCTTCTCGCGAATCCGAGAGCGTTCTGAAGCAACTGACAGCCTGATCGGGCAAGTCCACGGTTCTAGACTTCCCGGACTTGGGGGACCCCGTCAATAATTCGCCGGTCCGAAGCTTAACCGAGCCTCGACTGACCGATAGTACACCTGCCTCCAAGTTGATATCTCGCCATCGCAACGCCAGCAATTCTGAGCGTCTGAGCCCGGTAAGCATGGCTGTCACGAACAGGGGATAAAAGCTATTAGACTGGGCGGCCTTCAGGAACTTCCGGACACCTTCCCAGTCCAAACTCTGCGCCGGGAAACGGTCAGCCTTAGGAGGCGTCACACCCTCGGTCACGTTGCGGGCCAGGACTCCCATGCGAACTCCCCACAGGAGGGTCTGGAAGATCAATCGATGGCAGTGCAACACAGTCCGGGGAGACAACCCGCTACGCAGGCAATCGGACTCGAACGACTCAATGTGCTTGGCGGTGAGCTTGTCGAGTCTGACGCTGCCGAGGGCCGGTATGATATACCGGCCCAAATTCCCCCTGTACCCTTCCAGAGTACGGCGACCGACGCGGGTCTCAGCGTAGTCCTTGACCCATTGTTCCAGAAACTGTGCCGTTGTCCACTTGAGCGGCTCTACGTATTCACCCGTATCATGTTGACCCAACAGTTCGGTAAGACGCTTCTCGGCGTCGCGTTTGCCGGTATGCACGACTTCGGTCTTGTACTTCTTCCTACCTGTCACGGGATCCACGCCGAGTTAGGTGTATACGGTATAGGAGTCCTTGTTCTTTTCTCAGCGCTGGCGTATATGACCCCTAGCCATTCTAATCCTCGCACTTAGGGAAAGTAGCCGTCTGCCCGAATTGCCGCTGTCGTTTGCTAAACAGGTGCCATACGTCAGGCCAATATTGTCACTGAGACGACCGCCGTTCACACAACAGGATGGGGACCCGCTCAAGGGCTAGCGACAGACCGTAAGCACTTGGGTACCAATCTCAGGAGGTTCGGGCATGTCCTGCTCACTTTGGATCGATAAAATCTGAATTGCGGTCGACTCTCTCCCGAGAGTGTCCTGTAGCCGAAGCCTTTTGTTGCGAACCTGGTGAGTCCCGCACTTCGGACGACACTGACCTATACCACTGGCATGACGCCCTAGTACTACAGTTGCAGATGTGATAGGCGCGTTTTGTAGTGGCATTGTTTGGCTTGGGCTTGGTGGCGCCGTCTCCGCCACGACCAGTACAGGATGAAATCGGGCGGTTGGTTTTCTGTCCATACCAGGCGTGTCAGCAGCCGTCGCACCTCGGGAACAGTCACGGGAATCAGCTCCTCATCGGGGCCGTAGCGGCCCCCTTTTCTCCCTGTTCCGCCGCCTGATTTCTGATTACCGCCAGATAGGCGTGGGCCAGCATCGCCAGCGTGATGTGCCGGTACCAGCCATCCCACCGCCGCACCTCGTACTGGTCCAGGCCCACCTGACCCTTGGCCTCCTCAAAACATTCCTCTATGGTCCAGCGCCTCCCGGCGACTCTGACCAGTTCCTCCAAGGCCGTTCCCGACGGGCCATAACAGACGTAATAGGCCAGTTCCTCCGGGTTGGACACGCTACGGCGAGCCAGCAGCCCTTGCCAGGTTCTCTCAGGGGCCGTATTTCCACCGCGGCCCAGTCGTACACCCGGGGCCCCTTGGCCCCGTCGCCGGCACTGCACCTGACCCATTCCGATTCCGCGACCCCGGACGCCAGCCGGTCCGCCCTCACCTGCAGCGGTCCCCTGTCCGTCAAAGCCCACAGCTTCTCGTTGCTCTTTATGGCCATCACATGCGGAATCTCCTCACGCTCCAGCCACAACCGCAGGTTGCGGTCGCTCCCGTAGACCTCGTCCCCGGTGAACCAGGCGAAGGGAACACCCGATTCCAGCGCCCGTTCCAGCATCACCTGAGCCTGCTGCGGTTTGGTCCGAAAGCGGATGCTCTCCGGCACCCCGGCCTCACGCCGTCTTTCCCGGTCATCAGCCCACACCCGGGGCAGGTACAACTCCCGGTCCAGCAGCGTTCTCCCCTTGGCCGACGCATAGGCCGGGAATACCCCGATCTGAGAGTTTTCGATCCGCCCCGCCGTGCCGCTGTACTGGCGCTGCACCCCGGCCGATTTCTCCCCTTTCTTGATGAATCCGGTCTCGTCCACCACCAGAACCGCATCTCCGTCGCCCAGATGTTCGATCACGTACTGCCTCAGATCGTCCCGGACCAGGTCCGCGTCCCAGACGTAACCGGACAGCAGGCGCTGCACCCCGTAGGGAGTGGAGTCGCCCGCTTGCTCCGCCAGTTGCCAGCCGTTCTTGCGTTCCACCGGGCTGAGCAACCCCTTCAGATATTCCAGGGCTCGCCTGCGCGGCTCCGGCCGCCGGAACCTGCCTGCGATGCACTGGTGTACCCGCTCAATGCCATCGGCCCACCGGGCGACCTCCGTCACCTCGTCTCTCCCAACAACCACTACGACACCTCAACACTCCTTTGGTTCCCTGAAATTCTATCCCTTTTTGATCTGCAACTGTAGTGTTAGGCCGAAAATATCCGCGAACCATCGGGCAGAGTTATCCTTGTCGTGGGATGGAACGATGGTATGGTCCAGTCTTATCTCCACGTCACACCTCCGAGACACTATCTGAATTCCTGCGCCCTATTACAATAGGATAAATAATATCAATTCATCATAGACTAAGTCAAACCTCTGTCTGTACTCCTTTTGAAATACAGCCATCCACAGTCTATTGTTGTGGGTCCTATGTATAGTGTGGCATGACCTCGGTCACGAATAACTCCAGGGAGCGCATGGTCTCCTCGTGGCTCAGGTGTCCCCACTGGAAAGCGGCCACGAAGTAGTTGGCCCCGGTCTCCACGTACTCGTCCATGTAGTCTCTGATGGAGTCCGGGGAACCGGCGACGACGTTGAAGCCTCCCCCTCCGGGCGCTGCGTGCTCCTCAAGCCCGCTGGAGCGGGACCTGCGGGCCGCCGAAGCTGCCGCCTGGCTGGCCTGCGCTTCTCGTTCCGGCAGGTTGGACGGCCTGGCGTTGGCGTTGCCCCCAAAGAACTGTGTTAGGCCACGCCTCTCCACTTCCAGGCGGCGCGGCGTGCCCAGGTTCCACTTGTACTGCTCCCAAGCCGGTTGGGCTATCTTCGCCGCCTCCTCGTCCGTCTCGGCCACGTACAGGTGGTTCACCAGCCCTATCTTGGGAGCTTCCCCTTGAGGGTTCAACCCGTCCGGCCCCTGGTGCTGCTCCCACAGTTGGAAGTAACGGTCGACGTTGGCCTGGAAGGAATCCAGGTTGCCCACTATGATGGTGTGCATCCCGTTCATGGCAGCGGTCTCTACGTTGCGCATGTACCACAGGGGCGGGTACGGGGCCTGCAGGGGCCGCAGGCGCATGGGAAGGTCATCAAAGCTGTAGAACTCACCCCTGTAGGTTAGGGAATCGTGGCCGAGGCCCTCCCGGACTATGTCTAGGGTCTCCAGGTAGCGCGCGTGGTTTATCTCCACGTCCGAGTCCTGGCCCCAGAAGTATGCTTCGATCACACCGCCGCGGCCAACGCCGATATCCATCCTCCCGCCGCTGAGGTTGTCCAACATGCAGATTTCCTCGATGAGTCGCACCGGATGGTGCAGTGGCAGGACGTAGACGCAGGGGCCTAGCCGCATGGTGGTGGTCCTCTCGGCGGCCGCAGCGAGAAACACGTTCTGCGACGGCGCAAGGCTGTGGACCGCCGGGGTGTGGTGCTCCGCTAGGTGGTAGGAGTAGAACCCGGCGTCTTCCAACCGCTCTATCTGGTCCAGCCGTTCCCGGTAAACCTGGTTGAGAGGTACGTCGGGAATCGGCTCAATGTGGTCGAAAACTCCAAACTGCAAGGGCATGAATAAGCTCCCTAGTACTGGATCAAGTCAGGAATTAATGGGATAGAGGCGATTGAGTTTAGTTCTGGCGTCCTGGATGCCGAAGTGCCAGTTGACTCGGACTTGAGCCCGGTTTCTCTCTTGTTCCAGGGCGTGAATCTCCCTGCAGAGGGACTCCTGATCGGGGATGCGCTTTTTGAGGCAGCCACGGGAGAAGACACTGAATTCGATCTCCGCCATATTGAGCCAGCTGCCATGCTTGGGGGTGTAGTGGAACTCCAGTCGCCGCGCCATGCGCCGGGCCTCCTCCGCCGGAAAGGCCTGGTACAAAGACGCCTTGCGATGGGTATTGAGATTGTCCAATACCACCCGGACCACCGGCACATCGGGGTAGGCCTCGTCCACCAGCCAGCGCATCTGGTGGGCGAAGTCCCCGGCCGTGCGCCGCTCCGTAACCGCCACATGCCGCCAGCCCGCCAGGGGCTCGATGCAAAGGAACAGGTTGCGGGTGCCCTCGCGCCGGTACTCGTAGTCCTCACGCTTGGGACGTCCCGGTTCTACCGGGATGGGCGGCCGGGCGTCGGACAGCAACTGGGTGGAGGTCTCGTCGAAACAGACCACCGGCCTCTGGGGGTCGTAGGGTTCGGCGTAGAGGTCCAGGACATCCTCCATGGCCGCCACGAAGTCGGCGCTCACCTCGGGAATGCACCACTGTTTCTTCCGCCACGGCTTGATTGTGTTTTTTTCAAGTGCAGCCGCACCGTCTCGTACGACAGGGACTCAACCACCCCCAGCTCAACCATCCGGTCTGCCAGCAGGCGCAGGTTCCAGTGGTCGTGGCCCTCCGGGGCCGGACTGCAGGCCAAGGCAATCAGGCGGCCCTCGGCCCGGTCATCCATCTTGCGGTACCGGTGGGCCTGGGGCCGGTCCTTGAGCACACCGTCCAGCCCGCCCTCGGCAAAGCGCCGCTTGACGTTGAACACCGTTCCCTGGGCCACGTCCAAGGCTTGGGCCACCTTGGGTGCCGACCAGCCCTCGTCGGTCTTCAGCAGGATGCGGGCCCGGTTGATAACTCTGGCGGAACCCTTTCCCGCCCGGATCATATGCTCCAGTTGGTTGCGCTCCTCCGGCGTCAACTGGACCGCAAACTTCTCCCTGACCACACCACCACCTCGCAACAGCACCTATTGCCAGCAGATTAGCACTGCCACCCGGTCCCCGGCTACAACTTCAAGACCAAGTTTGATTGAGTACTAGGATGAATCGAAAGACCCGCCTGCAGATACCGTAGGCCAAAGCGGGACTACTACGCGTCCTTTCAACTCTAGTGTCAACCAGTTTCCTGTGTCAAACCCCGGGTGCAGGGCATCCGGGTCTACGAAATGGAATGCTGTATCGAGAAGCCCCGAAATTGACACATCCGGTATGCCGGTGCTACCGTTCCGTTGGCCGAAGACAACCCTTCAATGAATCTGGACCGGAGTCCCCATATGCGCGCGATCGACGTTCACGCCCACCTAACACCCCAATGCTTTTGGCAGGCTACGCGGGACGGCGGTTCCTGGCACGGCCTCCGCCGGGAACAAGACGCACGGGGCCGCGAGGTCCTAGTATCTGGCGATGAACGCGGCCAGCTTCCTCCCCGCGCCAGTTGGACTCCGGAGCAACGTCTGGCGGATATGGACTCCCTGGGCGTGGACATCCACGTGGTCTCGCCCTACGCAGGTTTCTACAATTACCACCTTGACGCTGCCGTTGCTGTGGTCACTTCCCGGGAATCAAATGACGAGATAGCCGGGATGATCCAGTCGTGGCCCGACCGTTTCGCCGGGCTGGCCACCCTGCCGATGCAGGACGTTGACGCTACAGTGGCCGAGCTTGAGCGGGTCATGGTCAACCTCGGTTTCAAGGGCGCAATGATCGATGACAAGGTCAACGGCAAGCTGCTGGACGAGCCGGAGTTCCTCCCATTCTGGAAGGCCGCTGAGCAGTTGGGCGCACTGATTCTTTTCCACCAGGGCGGCGATACGGTGGTCAGCCCCCGAATCCGCCGCTACCACCTGCCCAACTCCATAGGGAATCTCGCCGACCGTACCCTGACCTTCGCTTCCCTCGTGTTCGGCGGCGTCATGGATGCTTGCCCAGACCTCAAAGTCTGCTTCTCCCACGGCGGCGGGTACGCCTGCTACGGTGTGGGGCGGATGGATCGGAACTGGCGGAGCATGTCGGCTGAGGAACGCCGCAACCCCGAAGCGCCCAGCGCCTACCTCAAGCGGTTCTACTACGACAGCATCGTATACACCGAGGCCGCGCTACGCTTCTTGATCGATACCGCGGGCATCGACCGGGTGTTCTTCGGTACCGACTGGCCCTACGACATGGCCCAGGACTGGCCAGTGTCCTGGGTGTTGAGCCTCGAAAGCTTGACCCAGGACGAGAAGGAAGCAATTCTCTGGAAGAACATGGAGCGTTTGCTGGACCTCTAGCCCACTTTCACGTTTGAAATACGTCGCAACCCGGCAGATCAAGGTTCGTCATTGCCGCGAAAGCGGGAAGCTATACGACACTTGAAGTTTCCTTCTCAAGCTGCCGGACAAGTCCATCGGAGGACCTCGTTGAGGAAGATCGACGTACACTCACACTACATTCCCCGGAGCGTGATTCAGGCCCAGGACCAGGAGCAAGACTGGTACGGCCTCACCTATTCGGCCGCGCCCAGTCCGGGTTTCGATGACCCAAGTGGTCGGCGGGTTGCCATCAACAGCCCCAAGTTGCGTTTCACGCCCGAAGAGCGCATCGCCGACATGGACGCCAGCGGCACCGACATCCAGCTGGTCTCAATCCATACCCCTTACTTCGGGTATAGCTGGGACCCTGCCCAGACCACCCAGATGGCCCGTGAGGTCAACGACGAAATCTCGGCACTGGTCCGCCAGCATCCCGACAAGTTCGCCGGAATGGCAGCCCTCCCCGTGCAGGATGTGGACGCCGCTATCGAGGAACTGGAGCGAGCGGTCAACACCCTGGGGCTGAAGGGCGCGGAGCTTGACGCCGCAATCAACGATGAGAACTGGGACGAACCCCGTTTCCTCCCCCTCTTCAAGGCCGCCGAGTCCCTGGACGCATTCCTCTTCTTCCACCCGCAGCCGCAGGACAACATCGTCGCCACAGCGCGGACCCGGAAATACTCCATGCCCAACAGCATCGGCGTCCCGCTGGAAGACGCCATGATCGTGGCCACCCTGATATTTGGCGGCATCCTCGAGGAATGTCCCAACCTGAAGGCGTGCGTCGCCCACGGCGGTGGCCCCGCCTGCTTCGGCATGGGGCGGCTTGACCACGGCTGGATGGTGCGCTCCGAGGCGAGGGTAAACATCCAGAGGCCGCCAAGCTCCTACCAGAAGCAGCTATATTACGACTTCCTGACCAACAGCGAACCGGCCCTCCGCTTCCTGATCGACTCAGTGGGCGCGGACCGGGTGGTAATAGGCAGCGACTGGCCCTTCGTGGAATGGAACCCGTCCCCCGGCGGCTGGCTTGAAGGCTTGCAGAGCCTGTCCCAGGACGAGAAGGAAAAGATAGCCTACCGCAACCTGGAGCAGTTGCTGGGCATTTAGACCGGCCGGGCCGGTCTAAACCGGCATCAACGGTTCCGTTGGCTCTACAGGCGGGTCCAGTTCCACTGTGTTCGCGTTCATAGCCAGCATGGCGAAGAAGCCTATCAAAGTGGTCAACTCCACCAACCCCTGGGTCCCGAACTGCTCCCAGGCCGCCTGGAAATTCTCCTGGCTGACGCGGTGATTCTGCAATAACTCCGTCCCCAAGTCTATGACCGCCTTCTCGTCGGCAGGCATGGGAGGCAGAGGCTCCCGGTTCTTCAACGCGTCTACCATCCCATCACTCAATCCCTCACGCCTGCCGGTCGGGGCGTGGACGTTCCAGATGTACTGGCAGTTGGTGACGCGGGCGGTCACGATCATCGCCAATTCCCGGATCTTGGCGGGCAGTGTACTCTCGTTGCGCACATAACTGAACAGCGGCGCAGCCCGCCGCGACATCTCTGGGCTGTGCTTTATCACCGACAACGGCCCCGTGCCCACCCCACCGGGCGGGGCCGAGACCTCGTCGAATATCTCCCGCAAATCTTCCTTGATTTGGTCTCTGGTAGGCGGCGGTATTCTGGCCATATGTCCCTCCATTACTGGTGGCGAGCGCCATCCGCTCGCCGGGCTGGGTGGTTGACCGTTGGGGTAAGGCCCACCCGCCGTGGTAATATCTCATGTACAGGACAGCCCGCGCAGACTGGCATATATTCCGTATCCACTAATCATCGAGGCGAGACGTTCCCTATCTCATAGTACCCCCGTAACATAACCCCAGGAGGAATTGACATGGATGTATTCGAGTGCATCAGGACCCGCCGCACGGTCAGGGACTTCAGGCCCGACCCGGTGCCTGACGACGTTCTTTACAGGATCCTTCAAGCCGCCCGGTGGGCACCCAGTTCCAGCAACACCCAGCCCTGGCACTTCATAGTCATCAAGAACCCGGACACCATCAAGCAGTTGGGGACCATCTGCACCCAGGGCACGTTCATTAGCCAGGCCCCCTTGGCCATCGCGGTCGTCATGGCCGACGCTAGGCGACCTGACCTCGACGCGGGCCGCGCGTTGCAGCAGATGGAGTTGGTGGGATGGTCCGAGGGCTTGGGCACTTGCTTTGTCGGCATGAGGGCCGAGGAGCAGCAGGTAGCGGTCAAGGAGCTTTTGGGAATCCCCGAGGATATGGCCCTCATAACCGTCCTCCCTTTCGGTTACCGGTCCGAGGGAGCGAGGGGCCGCGGCACACCCCGCAAGCCAATGTCCGAGATCACCCACCACGAGCGCTACGGCCAGAGCTTGGCGTTGGAATAGGTGGGTGCGAGCAGGGTCTCACATACAGAATCACAGGGTTGGCGTTGCTGACGACGGGGAGTCGGCCAGAAGGCAACGCCATTCCCCGGCAATGAGTTGAGCGGAGCAAGTCCTACGCCTTACCATCCACGTGCTGGACCACTCCGAACAGGTTCCCCTCCGGGTCCAGGAACATGCCCACCATTATCCCGGCCCCTGGGACCTCCATCGCTGCGCCCACGGCCTTGCCGCCCAGTTCCACGGCCCTGTCCAGGTAGGCTTGCGCGTCGTCCACTTGGGCATAGATGCGGACCCCGGGAGCATCCTCCGCATCCCCCTGCTGGTAAATGCCTCCGTCGATGCCCAGGTCCCCGTCTTTGGTCATGGTCAACCCGTAGTTCATGGGATTGTTGGCGTCCACGGACCAGCCGAACAGACTGGTGTAGAAGTTGGTGATTGCCTCCGAGTCCCGGGCACTGATTTCGAAGTGAATTACCGGCTGGGGCATGACTCCTCCTCCTCGGTTTGAAAATGATGGTTGGATGGTAGCGGAAGCGAATCAGCACAATCAACGGGCAAATGTCAGTAGTCGAGTCTATCGCCCCTGGAACAACGGCGCACGCTTCTCCAGGAACGCCTGCCTCGCCTCCCTAGCGTCCTCGGAGCCATTAAGGATGCCGCCAGCATTGGAGGTCAACACCATCGTCGTCTCCAGGGAGTTGTCCAGGGCGGAGCGCATGATCCGCTTGCTGATCCACTGCACCATCGGGGGAGTGCGCATGATGCGGTCGCACAGGGCGCGGGTTGTCTCCTCCAACTCCTCGGACGAGACCAGGTAGTTCAGCATCCCCCAGTCGTAAGCACGCTGGGCGTCCAGGTGACCAGTGTAGGCGAACTCCAGGGCGCGGCCCAGGCCGACCATCTTGGGCAAGTAATAGCTGCCGCCGTTCTCGATGATCTGGCCTAACTGCTGGTAGCCGATAAACCGGGTGTTCTCGCAGCCCAGGCGGATGTCGCAGTGCAGCGCCATGTCCATCCCGGAACCCACCGCCGGGCCGTTGATCATGGCAATGGTTGGCTTCCTGACCTGGGATATGTCCCGGTGCAGCTTGGTGAACCCGTGGAAGAAGTGCTCCCGCGAGGCATCAGGACCTTCGATAGTGCCCCGGTTCCCTACGAAGTTCTCCCCCTTGACCTCTTCGGGCGTGTCCCGGCGCATGTCCGCGCCGGAGCAGAAACCCCGTCCCACGCCGGTAAGCACAATCACGCGAATGTTCGGGTCGTCATCTCCGGCGCGCATATACTCGCCAACCTTGGCCACAGTGCCGTTTTCCTCCGATGAGCCGATGAGCGCGTTCATACGTTCGGGCCGGTTGAACCTTATCCACAAGATTCCCGATTCCTCGGGTTCGTAGAGCAGGTGTGGGACCAGATTCGGTAGCATGACTCTCTCCTTACTATATCCAGTGTCTTGATTCGTGCGGGAGGTGTGCCGTCTAGGGTAGATAGTCTAATTTGCCCCGACGGGCCGGGTTCCTATGACCCCTTGCTCAACCAGCTCCTCGGTCTCAGACCCGGTCATCCCCAGTAGTTCTCCCAGCACGAAGTTGTTGTGATCCCCCAGTCCGGGAGCGGGTGTGGCCTGCTTGCGCGGGCTTTTCGAGAGCTTCCAGGGAATGGTGACCTGCTTGTATCCCCCGGCCTCCGGGTGGTCCACCCAGTCCCAGAATCCCCTAGATTTCAGGTGCGGGTCGGTGATGATCTCCCCACCCTTGAGCACCGCTCCGGCGGGGACGCCGTGGGCCTGTAGTATATGCATGGCCTGGTAGTGGTCCCGCTCGGAGGTCCAGTGACCGATGATGGCGTCAATAGCCCCGTGTTCCTGCCCTCTAAGCTTACTGGAAACGAACCGGGTATCGTCGGCCATTTGAGGATTGCCTATGGCCCGGCAGAGACCCCGCCACTCATCATCGGAACCGATGGAGATGGCAACCCAGTTGTCGTCGCCAACGCATGGATAGACTCCCTGGGGATGGCGCGCAGGATGAGTATTTCCGGTCAATCCTGCTACTCTTCCAGTGACCTGGAAATCGAGGAACGCGTCGCCCTGCATCCCGACGGTGACTTCCCGCTGGGCAACGTCCACCAGCCCACCGCGCCCGGTGTGCCTCCGACGGCGCAACGCGGCCATCAACGCGCCGACGCTCAGGATGCCCACCACCGGGTCTGGAAAGGTCTCGTTGGTCATCAACGGGGTCCCATCCTCGTAACCCGTCACCGCGGCCAAGCCAGCAGTCTGCTCAAGGGTGGAGCCGAGAGAGCCGTAGTCCCGCTCAGGCCCGGTGGCTCCCTGGCTACTTATCTTGAGATATATGAGCTGCGGGTTGACCCTGGAGATAACGTCATAGCCGAGGCCGAGACGGTCCATCACTGACGCCCGGTAGTTCTCGGCCAGTACATCACAGATACTGGCGAGGGCCAGGAAAATCCCCTTTCCCTGGGGCGTTGCAAGATCAAGAGTCACGCTCATCTTGTTCACGTTGCGGTGAACGTGGTGCCCGGCCCGGTTCCAGGGCTCCTCCCCAGGCTCTCCGCCTGGATAGACGCGGTGCGCGCCGGGAGTTGGCCGAGCCTGGCCCCGGCTGATGTCCATCCGGGAACAGGACTCGACCTTGATGACCTCCGCGCCCATGTAGCCGAGCATGAACGTGGCATAGGGACCCACCGCGACCTGAGTCAGGTCAAGGATGCGCAGTCCTTCAAGCGCAAGTCTAGCCAAGTATGTCCGCTCCTTAATGACGGAGAAAACACCCACCCGTCATTCCACAGATGATACGGCCTAGATAATGCCCTTCTGTTGCAGGGTTTCCAGTTGCTCCCCAGTGTAACCTAGCGCACCACCGTAAACGTCCGCGTTATGCTCGCCGATATGAGGGGCGCGTCCACTATGCCAGGAATCTCCCTCCAGCCGGAAAAGGGGACCGGGGTACAGCAACTTGCCAACATCAGGATGGTCTATGGCCTGGAAGAACTCACGGTTAGCCAACTGCCCGGACTTGAGCAGGTCTTCCACGGTGGCCACGTAGCCCGCTATGCTGCGCAATCCCTGGAGGGTATGGTAAATCTCCTCCTTGGGACGGGCGGCTGCCCACTCACCCACCACCTTCAGGAGTTCCTGCTGGTTCTCACGCCGTGCCGGAGCGGTGTTGAATCGCGGGTCGTCCACCAGTTCGGGCACGCCCAGGAGTTCGCACACCCTGGGCCATGTCGCCTCATGTACCCCCGTCTCCAGGCCCGGACTTACCCATCCGTCCTTGGCACGGGTCAGGTTGCTGGGACGGCGTTCCGGCGCCCGGCCAAACTGGTAGTGGATTGATGTATGTATCTGGGCTACGGCGGTGGTCTCCATCTCTGATATGTCCACGAACTGTCCGTAACCCTCCAGATCGCGCACGTGGAGAGCGATCATAGTCGCGGAGAAGGCCGCCATGCCGGTAGTGCAGAGGAGCGGGTTACCGCCGACCTTCAATGGCTCACGGCCGGGCAGGCCGATGACGCACATCAACGCCCCTATGGCCTGGGCGATGATGTCCGACCCCTTGTAGTCCCGGTAAGGCCCCCACTGCCCGAATGGGGTAATGGCAGTATAGATAAGGCCCGGATTCGACTCCGACAGCGACTCATACCCGATCCCCAGGCTGTCCATGTGCCCTGGCGGGCAGGACTCCACCAATATGTCGAATCCCTGGGCCAGTTGCCGGAGGACGGATGCGCCCTCTTCGGTCTCATAGTCTAGCGTGATGCCCTTCTTGGCCGTGTTCAGATAGAGGAACATCCCGCTGACATCGGGACCACTCTGCCCTCCAAGAAACGGGGGCAGCCGCCGGGAAACGTCCCCGTATCCGGGCTGCTCTACCTTGACCACTTCTGCCCCCAGCCCGGCCAGCAGCTTGGTGCAGAACGGCCCGGACACATCCTCGGTCAAGTCAAGGATTCGTATGTCTCCAAGTACAGGTATATCGTCCGTCATATCGGCTATAGCTGAGAGATTGGTGTTGAGGGAGTCCTACTGTGCCGTCCTGCCGCCGTCGATCACCAGTTCCGAGCCGGTGACGAAGGATGACTCATCGCTGGCCAAGTACAGGACTCCATAGGCTATTTCAATCGGCTTGCCTACCCGCCCCATCGGTACCCGAGCCAACTGCTCTGCACGTTCCTGTTCTCCGCTCCGGGCCGCCCGCAGCATGGGCGTCTGGACGGGGCCGGGATGGACCGAGTTGCAGCGGATGCCATCCGCGGCGTACTGGACTGCCGTTGCCTTGGTGAAGATGCGCACCGCGCCCTTGCTGGCGGCATAGGCCGCGGACGTTCCGGGGGCCGGGGCAATCCCCGCGCCGGAGGATATGTTGATTATCGAGCCTCCACCTGCCTGCTTCATCGCCGGGATTGCCTCCCGCGTACCCAGGAACACTCCCTTGGAGTTGATGTCCATCGTGCGATCCCACATCTCCTCGGTGAACTCCTCAAGCCCGCCGGGGACCGAGATTCCCGCGTTGTTGACCAGGACATCCAGCTTGCTGAACCGGGATACCGCCGCAGCAACGGCATCGTGCCAGTCCGACTCGCTGGTGACATCCAGTTTCACGAACAAGCACTCGGCGCCGGTCTCATTGATTCGGGCTTCCGTCTGACGCCCCTCTTCGGTCAGCACGTCCCCGATCACCACCTTCGCCCCTTCCCTGGCAAACAGCATGGCCTCCTCAGCGCCCATGCCCCGCGCGCCTCCGCTAATGAGGGCCACTTTATTCTCCAGCCGCATCGCCATGCCTCCGGCTTACTATTCTGGTCCAACGGAATCCCGGCCTGTTCATGGAAACGATTGTAGTTGCCGGAACCGAGTAGTCAAGGGCCAGCGGACGTCCCCCACTTTGTGAGCTTGTCACGCACCTTGCCCAAGCTTACAATGCCGGTGGTCTCGGATGTGAAGTTGAGAGACGGTTTCAGTACAGAAACCACGCCCTGTACCTGTAATGGAGCACTGCACCGGGGAGTTGCACCAATGCCCATGATGACCGGAAAACAGGCTTTCATGGAGATGCTGCGCGCCGAAGACGTGAAATACATCTTCGGCAACCCCGGCACCAGCGAAAGCGCCATCATGGCATCCCTGCCAGATTACGCAGACATCCAGTACATGCTGGTAATTCAGGAAGGGGTGGGCATGGGAATGGCTGACGGTTACGCCACCGCCAGCGGCGCACCTGCCTTCGTTAACCTCCACATCGAGACAGGTCTGGCCAACGGCGTCAGCCTGCTCCACCATGCCTGGGACGGCGGTACTCCCCTGGTCCTGACAGCCGGCAACAAGGACGCGCGGAAGCTGGCCGAGGGCCGCTCCGACCTGGTGGAGATGGCGCGCCAGTTCACCAAGTGGAGTGCGGAGGTAACCCATCCTGAGCAGGTCCCAAGCGTCATGCGCCGCGCCTTCACCGAAGCGAAGACTCCCCCAACCGGCCCGGTCTTCGTCGCCCTCGCCGCCAATGCCCTGGAAGACTCCGCGGATGTAGAAATCAGCCCATCGATTGACGGTTATCATCGGGCGTCGCCGGATCCGGCGGGCGTGGAAGCAGCCGCCGAATTGCTGGCCAAGGCGGCCAACCCGGTCATCTTCGCCGGAGACAGGCTGGCCCAGTCCGGTGGGACCGACGCGGCAGTACGCCTTGCCGAGTTGATTGGCGCGACCGTGTACACCACGTCATACGCCCGGATGAACTTTCCCCAGAGCCATCCCCAATTTCTGGGACGCATCAACCCTTCCCTCCCGGCGTGGCGCGAGGAGCTTGCCAACGGTGACGTCGTGCTGGCCGTGGGTATGGACGTGTTCTCCGGGTTCTTCTACTTCTCCGGCAGCGTGCTTACCAAACGCACCAGCCTGATTCACGTAGACTCGGCTTCAAGGGCGATTGGCCGCAGCGAACCCACCCAGGTTGGCATCGTTGCCGACCCACGCGCGGCGCTGGCAGACATCCACGACGCCGTCCAACAGAGGATGTCCGGCTCCCAACGGGAGGCCGCCCGCGGCAGGGCCGGTAACGTATCTGCCCGTAAGAAGCAGATGAAAGCCCAATGGGAACTCCGACTCAAGGACACCTGGGACTCGCGCCCGATGTCGCCGGAGCGAATGATGGCCGAGGTGGCCCGCGCCTTGCCTGCGGACGCCATCGTGGTAGATGACTCCATCAGTTCCAAGGACGCCCTTCACGGCGCTATCGATTTCGACCGGCCCGACTCCATCTATGGCGAGCGCATCGGCGCAATCGGATGGGGTATGGGTGCGGCGATGGGGGTCAAGCTGGCCCATCCTGACCGCCCGGTGGCGGCCGTGGTTGGCGACGGCAGCGCCATGATGACCGTCCAGGCCCTCTGGACCGCCGCCAACGCCGACATGCCGGTGGTATACCTGGTGTGCAACAACCGCTCGTACCGGATACTCAAAGTCAACATGAACATCTACAAGGCCCAGGTGCTGGGCGAGTCGCCACCCGGAGCCTACGTGGGGATGGACTTCCCCAATCCCCTGAATCTGGCGGGCATGGCCAACGCCTGCGGCGTCTTTGGCCGCGTCATTGAAGACCCAACGGAAATCGCCCCCGCCATCGAGCAGGCCCTTGCCTCCGGCAAACCGGCGCTCCTCGATATCATGATTGACGGTTCGGTCTAACCAACCAGTCTAGCCGCTAATCATGATGCGCTCGTCTCTCACCTGCTCCCTCGCTATCTTCGTACTCTCCCTGCTATTTACCTCAACCCAGGGCGCTACTCTGCGGGCCTTCTCCTACGTGTCTGAGAACGCCGACGGACTCGTCGGCATCATCATTCACACCCCGAAGCCATACGACGACCTGAGCGGTAGGATAGAGGATATGGGCGGCGTAGTGACGGTGGAATACCGGAACGTTGATGCCGTAGCCGCCTCCATTCCAGCCCACCGCATGGGCCGTCTACTGGCATCAACCGGCGTCATCAGGGTCGAAAAAGACCCGATGGTTAACCTGCCGACGCCGCCGGAAGAATTGATGGGCATGAGGCCCCTGCCATTGGGTGAGGCAAGGTTGTTGACCCCGGAAACGCTGGCGGCGCAGATAGGCGAACTTCCCGAGAGCTACCGCAACTATCTGGCCGAATTGACCGGGGCCAGCGAAGTCTGGGAAGAGACCTCATTTGGCGCAGGGACAATGGTCGCCGTTATAGATACCGGGACCGACGCCAGCCACCCTTGCCTCTCTGGTACCGGCGGGGCGGGCCTTCCAGAGATGCGGGTAATTGCGGGACCTGACCTGTCGCCCGATGCAGGCACCGAGTTCGAGGGGTCAACGTCCCCAGACAACAACTATCACGGCACATTCGCCGCGGGTATGGTCGCATCCCACTGTTTCATGGCACTGGACAAACGAGTCCCCGAAGACGCGGAGTTGGCGGCGGTGTTGCAGGACCATTTCCCCCCAGGTACGGTGTTCACCAGCGGAAACAACCTGATGGTCCCCTTGGTCGGCCTGGCCCCGGAAGCCAGCATCTACGCGGTCAAGGTCTTTCCCCATACCGGTTCAGGAGTTGCGACCTCAATCATCAACGCTGCGGTGGACCACATTATCACCATGAAGGAACGGTCGAACGCCGGACTCGCCGACGGCGTAGACGTGGACATTATCAACATGAGCCTTGGCGGAGCATCCCTCGCGGACGGCCTGACTCTGGGTGAGCAGTTGGTGGATGCGGCCACGAGGGCAGGAATGCTGGTTGTGGTCTCTGCAGGCAACGAGGGACCCGCGCCTGTGTCGGTCTCTTCTCCCGGCACGGCCTTTACCGCCCTGACGGTAGGGGCAGCCAGTGATCCGGCTCACACCCGTATCTTCTGGGACACCCTATTCGGACCAGGCCAGGGGGTCACCCTGTATTCCGGCGATGATCTCCGCGCCGCCGACTTCAGCGCCCGCGGCCCCCTGGCGGACTGGCGTCCCGGTCCCGACGTTGTGGCCACCGGGGTCTTCAATGTCTCGCTGACACCTGGCGGAGGCATAGCCTGGTCATCCGGTACGTCCTTTTCCGCTCCGGCTGTCGCCGGAGGCGCGGCACTACTCACCGCGTGGGCCAAGGCGAATGAACCCGAAGCCGGCCCTATTGCCATCCGCAACGCCGTCATAGACGGCGCGGTCTCGATGGGACCTGAATGGAGGCGCAGGTCCCAGGGCGGGGGTTACATCAACGTGGCCCGTTCCCTGGGTATGTTGAGGGTGGACCACATAGACAATTCTCTCAGATCCTACTCTCTGGATGGGACCGTGCCCAACGTCCGCTTTGAGAACGGCACTTTCACCACCGTCGTGGACGGTCTGGGTCCTGCCAGGACGGCCGACTTCGTTTTCGAGATCGACCCGACCACTGAGTACGTGGTCATTGACCTGAGCGATGTTGGCATTGATCCCGACCCCGTGCCCACATCATTCCCCAACTCCATAGAGCTTTACCTGAAGGGTTCCAAGCGCGGCGGCACCTCCTACATCTTGTACAGTGCAAACGTGTTCGGGAGTTCGAGAATCGTACTTGGCGACGGCTCTCTCAGACTGCAAGGTCCGATATATCCCTTCACGGCAGGCCGGGTGCCGCTGGAACCGGGTCTGATCAAGCTGACTGTTCAGGGCGATTGGACGAACAGCGGAAACGTTGGGGCTACCGTAACAATCCGGCGCATCGGTGGCAAGGACACCCCGGAAACCGGGCCTAGGCTGGGGCAGGGCGATACTGTCCTGGTCCCTGTCCACGTTGCTCCGGGCACCGAGGCGGTCCGGTTTCGTCTCGGCTGGGACCACGACTGGTCACGGTTCCCGACCAATGACTTGGACATGTACCTTTGCCGACCGGGGTTCCTCCCATACTTCGACTTCAGCGGCGCAACAATCGACTCTCCGGAGAATCTGACCGTTCGCGCCCCGGAGCCGGGTACCTGGTACGTCATGGTACTGGGCTTCGCGGTAACCACTGGGACCGACGCCTATTACCTGGACGTGGAAACCCTTACGTCCGGCGAAGCCATCCCTGCAAGCCCCGCTTCGTCCGGAGATTCGGCCTCTCCGCTGCTCAAATCCACCGGGCCGGGCAGTTTCCATGACTCCGAAGACGGGCACCGGGAACTGGCATTCCAGGGTAAGTCCTGCTTCTAGCAGGGAGTCCGGCGGAGTTTTGGTATACTGTCGGCGGAGAAGCCCTTGATGCCGGATAAACCCCTCTACTACTCCGGAATCCAATCCCCACGCTGAAAACGAGACTGGACACGTAAGGAGCCGAAGATGGCAGAATACACCGCGTACTTCAACGGCGAGTGGATGCCCTTCAGCCAAGTCAAGATAGACCCCATGGACCGGGGGTTCTTGGTGGGAGACGTGATTTTCGACGTGGCCCGGACCTTCAACGGTAAGAGCTTCCGGATGGGACAGCACATCGACCGCCTCTACCGTTCCCTGAAGTACGTGCGCCTCGATCCGGGACTGTCTCCACGCGAGATGCACGACATCAGCGAGGAGGTAATTACCCGCAACCAAGAGCACCTCGGCGAGGCCGGAGACTTCACCATCACCCAGTTCATTACTCGTGGCCCGGGCCAGTGGTCCCGCAGCGCCGGTCCGCCTGCAGTCTGCGTCAAGGCTGCTCCGGTGGCCTTCGGGCGTTACGCCAGCCTATTCAAGGACGGCGCCCACGGCGTCATCACCCGCACCCGCAGCTACCCCGTGGACGCTCTGGACCCCAAGGTGAAGCACTACAGCCGCATGAACTTCAACCTCGCTGACATGGAAGCAGCGGACGTAGACCCCGAAGGCTGGCCCATCCTCACCGACACCTACGGTAACCTGACCGAGGGTACGGGCTACAACGTGTTCCTGGTGACCGACGGCGTGATCCGCACTCCCGGAGACCGTAATATCCTCCAGGGCATCTCCCGGGGTATGGTCTTCGACCTGGCCAACCAGCTTGAGATTCCTCTGGTAGAGGAAGACCTGCAACCCTACGACATGTACACTGCCGACGAAGCCTTCTTCTCCAGCACCAGTCCCTGCGTACTCCCAGTTACGGTGGTGGACAAGCGCGAGGTCGGCGATGGACGGCCCGGTCCCATAGTCCAACAGTTGCTTGCAGCGTGGAGCGAATCGGTGGGTATGGACATCGTGGACCAATTCGAGCGCTTCGAGCGCAGCTAGACTCCCGCATTAGCAGTGGGACTATCAGGGGTGCCATATCAGGTCAAACTCCCTCAAACTCTCCAGGAGGCGATCATGTCAGACCTTAGTTCGATGGCGGGGTCGGTGGGCGCGCTGCTCAAGGAACGTGACCATTCCGTAGCGGTGTCCGAATCATCCTGCGGCGGTCTCATATCGGCGTCCCTCGTTGCGGTGCCCGGCGCGTCTGCCTACTACGTGGGCGGAGCGGTGGTGTATACCCGGGTGGGCCAGAAGGGGTTGCTCCAGGTGCCTGATGAGGCTATGACCGGCATTCGCGCCAGCAGCGAACCCTACGCCCTGCTCAACGCCCGGACCGTCCGAGAGTCGCTGGGAACGACCTGGGCGTTAAGCGAAACAGGTGCAAGCGGCCCCACGGGCAACCGTTACGGTGACTCGGCAGGGCACGCCTGCATCGCAGTGTCTGGCCCCGTGGAAAAGGCAATCACCGTGGAAACTCGCCACGGCGACCGGGAGATCAACATGTGGTCCTTCGCCCGCGCCGCGCTGGACTTGTTGGAACAGTGCGTAAAGGAATCGGCATAGCCCGCAGTGGAGCGGGGCCGGGCGGGTTCGGACTGGAGGGGTTGACATGCCTGTCGTAGAAGCGAAACTCGCTGAATTGGGGTATGAGTTGCCGCCCCCTCCGCCATCAGCGGGCAACTATCTGCCCACGGCTCGCAGCGGCAATGTAATGTGGTTGGCCGGTGTCGGTTCACGGGGCGCCGATGGCAGTGGAATCACCGGCAAGCTGGGCAGCGACCTGACCGTGGAGCAGGGGTACGAGGCGGCCCGGCGTTGCGCCCTGAACCTTCTCTCCCGCATGAAGGCGGAGCTGGGAGACTTGGACAGGGTATCGCGGGTGCTCAAGGTGGTAGGGATGGTGAACAGCGCCCCTGAGTTCGGTGAGCAGGCCCGGGTCGTGGACGGGGCTTCTGACCTGTTCGTCGCTCTCTTTGGAGACAACGGCCGCCACGCCCGCTCTGCCCCCGGCATGGGCGCACTGCCTGGGGGCACCGCAGTTATCGTCGAGTGCGTCATAGAACTGAGCGAGTGATCGGTCGCATGATGCCCCTGATAACCTCGCCTGGAGTGTGATGGACGACGAACTGCTGGTCGAGAAATACATGGCGGCGCGGACCGACCGGTCGCTCGTGGTGCTGGAGGGATTTCATGCTCTAAAGCACGCGGTACGTTTCGGTGCAGAGTTGCTCGACGTGCGGTGCACGGACACCGGCGACCTGGCCCGTCTCTCCCGGGAACTGGCCGCAGATGTTTACGTCCCGGTCCTCGATGCGGCTACCGAAGTCCCTCCCGGTGTCTTCACTCGCCTCTCGCCTGGGTCCATCCCGACTGACGCGATTGGCCTCGCCAAACGACCCGAAGTATCGCTGAGCGCCATACTTGAGAATCCAGCATCCGCGCCGGTAGTACTGCTGGAGCGGCCCCGGAACCTAGGCAACATAGGAGCGTCGGTGAGGGCAGCAGCCGCCGCAGGAGCTGCTGGTGTTGTATCCACTGGGGAACACGACCCTTGGAGCCCTGGAGCAATGTCCGGAGGGGCCGGCCTTCAATACGCTCTGCCAGTGGTGCAGGTCGCTACCTTGCCCGAATCAGACCGCCCTCTTGTGGCCTTCGACCCGAACGGAGAACCTCTGCATCTCGCGGTGGTTCCGCCACGCTCAATCCTGACATTCGGTTCGGAACGGGCCGGACTGAGCCGGGAAACTAGGGAGAGAGCAGACCTCTGCGTATCCATACCAATGGCGCAGGAGGTGTCCAGCCTTAACCTAGCCACTTCAGTGGCTGTAGCCCTCTACACCTTGAAATTCCGCCATGGGGCTGAATGGTCATCCGGCTGACCCGGATCGCTGTTCAGTACCTCTCCATAGATCAACGGCAATCCGGGCCGAACATCCCCCATCCCTCAGGCGAATTAGGAGACTTTTGGATATCCGGGACCCGTCAGAGGTTCATGGCCTCCAGGCCCACCCGTGCTAGGTCTTCGTCCCTCTGACCGCTGGGGTATCCGCCGACGCCGATTCCGCCCAGGATGACGCCGTCTTTCCTGATGACGAGGCCCCCTTGGTTGGGAGTCAGCATGGGATCGCCCATGTCGGCGACTATCCTTCCACCGGCACGGACGTTGTCGCCGTGAGCACCGGAGTCCTGCCCCATCATGGCCGAGGTATAGGCCTTGCGGATGGCGTGGCGGCGGCTGAACATCCTGAGATTGTCCATCTTGGCGTACGCCACCAGGTTTCCCGTGTCGTCGACGATGGCCATCGCCACCGGCTCTTCGGGAAGCTCCACAGCCTTCTGGATCATGGCGTTCATCGCCGCCCGGACCTGTTCAAAGCTGAGGTACGGGTTTTCTGGCATATTGGCCACCTCTCCTGCGAATCGAAAGTCTGGGTCTAGGAGTATTTGCCGGAGATCTGTGGAGTGGTGCCTTCCAGGCCTTTCCGATCGCGCTCCAACCGCGTCTCGCGGAGCCAGGTGCGCTTCAGGTTGTCCTTTACGTTGATGCGCAGGGTGCCCAGCCCTTCGCATTCCAGATCTACCAGATCCCCATCCTGGAAGGCGCTCAGGCCTCGGTGGTTGGTGCCGGTGGCCACCACGTCCCCGGGTTCCAGCGGGTGGATGGAGCTGACCCATTCCACCACCCTGGGAATCTGGTGGGCCATATCGTTGGTGTTGAAGTTCTGCTTAAGCTCCTCGTTAACCCAAAGCCGTACCTGCAGGTTTTGGGGGTCGGCAATCTCGTCAGCGGTGACCAGCCACGGCCCCATCGGAGCGAAGGTCTCCCGAGACTTCATCTGGTAGAACGTGTTGCCCGCCGGCGGCAGGCCTCGAGCAGAGCCGTCGATGAAGTTCAGATATCCGAAGATATAATCAAATGCTTCGTCCGCGCTGACGTGGGAAGCCCGCTTGCCAATGACGAAAGCTAGTTCTGCCTCGCCCTCGAAGATGCTGGCGGGTACGTCCGGCAGAATCATAGTGTCCCCGCTGCCAATCACTGCGTTGGCCGACTTGTGGAAGGCGTTGATAGGAGCGGGGGCGTCCCGGGTACCGTCCTCCATGTAGTTGACCGCCATTGCAACGATGTTATTTGGCTTGGGCAGCGGCGACCGGATTCTAACCTGGTCAACCGAGACTCCGGCGCCCCGGTCAATCACGCTCTGGAGACCGGCGCGTTGGTTGGGAAAATCCTCAATCAGGCGGTTCATCAGGTCCTGCGGGGAGGTGTGGGAGATACCGCTGACTGCTTCCGACAGGTCCACCACGTTGTTTCCGCTTACTGCTCCGAGCTTGAAATCATCGTAGAAAACCAGCTTCATGGCTCCTCCATTCTTGCAGCATCGTGTGGTACCGGGCTGGAACCACGGCAATTAAATGAGTCGTAGCACGGCCATGTGGAACATTGACCAGCCGTGGTTCGGACGCTGGAATGATAACCATTCCACTGTAGGCTATCAAGGCTTGAAGAGCACGCCGCGTCTTTCTACTTCTTGATGCCGGACCAGATGATGTCCACGGTCTGCTCTGCCCAGGTGTCGGAGATGCTCCCGCCAGTGATGTATTCCGCGTAGTATGAGCCGATCAACATGCTGACGGTTGTGTCCAGGTCCACGTCGTCCCTGATTTCGCCTCGGTCGGCAGCCGTTTCCAGCACCCGCCGGATAAGCGTGCGACGGGGCAGCAGGACTCTCTCCCGGAACAGGTCCAGCAGTTCCGGCGTATGCGTCCGTTCAGCGAGAAGCGCACCTATGATGCCCATGCCCCGGTTATGCTCAATACGGTTGCGGAAGACCTCCAGATAGGCGAGCAGGTCGCCCAGCGTGCTTCCGGTATCGGGAGGGGCCTCTTCCTCGATGAGGGCCGAAACTGCGGCGGTGGCCAGGTCTGCCTTGCTGGCCCACCGTTTGTATATGGTCGCCTTGGTGGTGCCCGCGGCCGCGGCGATCGTATCTACGGACATCCGGTGGTAACCACTGGCCGCCAGTTGATTCTGGGTGGCCTGAATGACGGCCCAGTCGATCCCGGGGTCCCGTGGCCTTCCTCTACCGCCGCATGGGGTAGAATTTGATAGCTGATTCATAACCATCTCCAGGCTTGGACCGCGACCATCCCGTCAGGGGACGGGCCCATGCGCCGCTTCCCGGGCGACAGAGCAGGATGGAGAACGTTCTCAGTGATTGTCAAGTCCTTGACAGTCAAACATAGGTTTAGCATACTATACGGTATAGTGGATTATTTCAATTCGCGCAGGTGTCCTTAGGCACATGTCCCGAGACACCATCCAGACTTCTCCATCTCCTGTCCGGCCCCGGCCCACAAGAGGACGCATCCAGACTTTTTCCTCCCTGCGCAACCGGGATTACCGGTTCCTCTGGACGGGCAACCTCTTCAACAACGGGGCAAACTGGCTCCAGCAACTGACCGTGGGCTGGCTCGTCTGGGACCTGTCTGCTTCGCCGTTCCTGGTGGGTGCGGTTGGCGGATTCCGGGCTCTGCCCTTCCTTGTCATCGGACCCATAGCCGGAGTACTGGCAGACCGGCTCGACCGCCGCAAACTTGTGATGGTAAGCCAGATAATGCTGGCGTCGGCCGCACTCGTCTTCGCTCTTGTTGTGTGGTCAGGCCGTGTGGAAATATGGCACACATTCCTCTACATCGCAATCTCCGGAATCGCCCATTCCATCCTGCAACCCGTCCGGAGCGCGCTCGTGGCCAACACCGTGCCCAGGGAGGACCTTACTAACGCCTTCGCCCTACATGCCATGACTATCACCTCCTCCCGGCTGGTATGGCCCGCAATTGGGGGATTCCTTGTAGGTATCTTTGGATTCACTGTCAACTTCTTCGTCGAGAGCGTGCTCTACATCACGCTGGCGGTGATGGTCATCCCCATGCGCACTCCGTACCGTGAGGAATCTTCTCGCCGCCACTCTTCGGCATTCTCGGACCTATTGGAGGGGGTCAAGTACGTTGCGCGAGATAAGCCGATCCTGCAGCTCATCGTGATGAGCTTTGTCCCGAATTTTCTCCTCCAACCGTGTATATATCTGTTGCCAGCATTTGTCGGTGCCGTCCTGGGACGGGGGCCCGAGATCCTGGGAACCCTGCTGTCCGTCAACGGCGGGTTCGGCTTCGCTGCTACCGTGGTCATAGCCACTTTCGGTCACATTCTCGGCAAGGGCAAGACCAGCCTGGTCGCGCTGGTGTTGTCCTCCGTCGCGGGCATTATGCTCGGCCAGTCCCAATGGCTGGCGCTGACCATCGTGGCCGTCTCTCTCATGGGGTACGGGATGAGTTCATTCAGGACCACCAACATGACTCTGGTCCAGTTGCTCGCACCGGACGATTTGCGTGGGCGCATCCAGAGCATATACCACCTTGACCATGGTTTGACTCCGCTGGCCAGCTTCATCATCGGCGCAGTCGCCGAGTTCTACTCGCCGACTGTAGCAGTGACCTCGGTGGGAGTGCTTGCCCTCGGACTTTCGATCTACTTCTTGATGGCATTCTCCCAAATACGTAGGCTGGACTAGGCTCTTATAATACCGTTGGCCTGACGCTGGTTTGGACTGGACTGCACAGGCCGAAGGCAAGGGCGGTTGAGGATACCGCAGTTTAGGAGGTAACCCTACGAACATCCCAGACAATCTCAAGAAATTACTGATCGCGGGCGTTGTCATCGGCGTCATCGCGGTACTCATCGGTGGAGGAATCGTCGGATTCGACCAGTGGACAAACTCGGATATTTCGGGGCGCTACGTCACCGCCGATCACGCGGAAGTTGTTGCGGACTTGGTAAAGGTGGGCTCCCTCAACCCGGGGCGCATCAGTTCGATAGAAGTAGCAGTGGGAGACCCCGTCCTGAGAGGGCAGGTGCTGGCCGTATTGGACATACCAAGCCTGATCTCCCGGTCCGACATCACCGACACGGCCAAGCTAGGCTTCCGAGGGGTGCAGGACCAGCGTGTCGAGGTGGTGGCTCCCCGGTCCGGAGTGGTTGCCGCGCTGCTTGCCAGTGAGGGCGACACCGTATCCGCTGGCCAGACCATCGTTACCCTGATGGACCCACGCACCCTCTGGGTTATTGCTAACGTGGAAGAGGGAAAGATTGAGCGGGTCCGCCCCGGCCAGCAGGTCTTCATAGAAGTCAAGAGCGTCGAGCGGCCCCTGTCAGGGAGGGTGGGCTCCGTTTCGCCGGTGACCGCGGCGTCCCTGACCTCGGACCGGTCCACGACGAACAACCTGCGGCGAACGGAACAGATTGTCCCCGTGGAGATACTCTTCGACGTTTTCGACCCGTCCCTCATACCCGGGTCAACCGCCGACATCACGATAAGGACACCATAGATGACCCTGACCGGCCTGCTGGGGATGCTGATAGCGGCCTGCGGGTTCCTGCTGATAACCCTGGTCTGCGTTCCGGTGGCGGCCCGCCTCTTCTGGAACTACCGCACGTCCGGGGCCAAGCTGACCGACTCGGATAACTACAAATGGTGGGTCTTCTGCACCATTGCCACCGGCGTGTTCATGTCCGTGTGTGGCCACGGCAGCATTCTGATCGCCCTCCCCTCCATCGCGGGACACTTCGGGGCAAGTCTGGAAACCGTACTTTGGATCGCCATCAGCGAAGCGCTGGCAATCTCTTCCCTTCTGCTTCCGATGGGAAGACTCTCCGATATCCTGGGCCGGAAGCAAGTATATGTCACCGGGTTCACCATCTTCGTGCTGGCCTCTGCCGCTGCGGGGCTGGCAGGGAGCCTTCCCTTCCTGATGGTTGCCAGGGTCATACAGGGCATCAGTTCGGCCATGGTCCAGGCCAACGGGCAGGCGATGGTGCTGTCGGTGTTCCCCGGCTCAGAGAGGGGAAAGGCGCTGGGGTCCCAGTTCAGCGTCGTCGGCGTTGGTTCCATGAGCGGCATGGCTTTGGGCGGAGTGTTGGTGAGTACCCTGGGCTGGCGTTCCGTTTTCCTGGTAAACGTGCCCGTGGGCATAATAGTTCTGGCGGTAGCTCTGATCGTGCTGGACCAGAGCCGTTTCACCCAGGAAAGGGATGGCGGCCGCCGTCCCCCCTTCGATTGGCTGGGTTCCACCCTGAGCGCCACCGCGCTGCTGACCATCCTGCTGGCGATGACCTTGGGGAACCGCATCGGCTGGGCTTCGCCGGGAGTCCTGTCCTGCGTGTTCGCCTTTGTGGTTTCTCTGACCGCGTTCATCTGGTGGGAACTGCGCACCGCCTCTCCGATGCTGGACCTGCGGTTGTTCAAGCGCAAGCTGGTTGCGCTCGGCATAGCCGCCGGTTGGCTGTCCTTCCTGGGCAGCTCGGGTGTGCGGTACCTGATGGCCCTGTACCTCCAGAGCGCTCTACGGTACAGCCCGCAGGACGCCGGGTTGATAACCCTGCCGATGGCCATCACCATGACCATCATGGGGCCGATCGCCGGACGCCTGTCGGACCGCTACGGGTGGCTGAAGCTTAACGTCGGCGGTTTGGGACTTGCCTCGGCCGCCCTGTTTATGCTGTCTGGAGTGGTCGGGGTTAACACCTCGCTGCAGGTATTGGTTCCCCTGCTGGTTCTGCAAAGCCTTGGCACCGGGCTGTTCGGCTCCCCCAACAACAGCTCCATCGTCAGCGCGGTGGAACGCTCTCGCTACGGAATTGCGTCGGCGCTGACCTCACTGACACGCAACTCGGCCAACATCGTCAGCAACGCGGTGGTGACCGCCATCGTTGTCGCCACAATGGCGGCGATGGGAGCTGCTTCGGATTTGGGATCAGTATCGGACGAGCCGAGCGCATTCGTGGAAGGCGTCAAGCGGTCCTTCCTGGCGGCTGGATTCATGTGTTCCATAGGAGTGATTATCTCATTCCTGAAGGGCGACCGCCCCAAGCAGGCGGCTGAACCCGCTACCCAGGCCGCCGCTGGGGCAGGGGCAGCCGACTAACGAAAAATCTCCCCGGTGCAAGCGGGGAGACCCTATGCAGTGTCTACCGAACCCGCTACTGCGCCTGTGAACGATGCCCCATAAGCGACATCAACCCCGATACGTTGGGAACGTTTTCCAACTCCTCCACCATCCCAATTACCCGCTCCGCCTCCTGTTCCGGCATGAGCACCCGGGCGCAGTCCCACACCTTGCGACGGTGCTGCTCCCGTCCCATCGGGTTGCGGGCAGATCCAGTGAATGCGGAACACTCCGCGCTGATGATCCGGCCATCGGTCAACCGTGCCACCGCAATGGCCCCGTTGCCGAGACCTGCTTCAGGCTCCACGCTGACCTTCCCCAACAACGCCTCCATGTCCTGCGCAAATCTGCGTTCGTCCAGAAAAGTCTCGATGCCTACGTGGCCGTCCAGGAGCGCGGCGGCTGCGCAGTACTCGATGCTGAACTTCCCGTCCAGACCGCTCCGGGGGATCGGCCCGGAGTGCCCGCGACCCTCGGTACGCACTACCAGTGACTCGACCATCGCCGGTAGTAGGTCAAACTTCTCCCTTAGGTTCAACACCGACTCGATTGGATTTTGCATGTGTATCTGTGCCGGGAAACGCTTGATATCGAAGCCCGGGTCTACCAGCCGGTAGGACTCCCCAAGCCCTCGCGCTACCACATCCCAGTCCATCCTGCCCTGGAACAGGGCGTCAGCGTAGCCGTTGGTCGTTTCAAGAATGCCCTCGCTGCTGATGAAACCGGCCTCGGCCAGCAGGGCCGCTTCCGCCCCCATGCGCGCTGCATTGCCAGGGTGTGTGGATTTCACCATCGTGCCCGTGTTCGCGGTAAGTCCTCCGGTACGTGAGGCGGCGATGCCCAAGGCCATCTCCGTCTGCTCCGTGCCTAACCCTAACACCTTCGCGCCCGCCATTGCGCCGCCCAATGGCCCTACCAGTCCGGGGGGATGATAGGCGGAATTGGCCGCTCCGGCGGATGCGGCTCTCAGCCGTCCCTGCACCTCCCAGCCCAGCGTATAGGCCGTGATGATGTCCTTACCAGACGACCCACGCTCCTCGGCCAGGGCCAGGGCCGTAGGTAGACATGATGACGTCCCATGTGTAGGCGGAAAACCCTGGATCTCGAAGTCCAGGCAGTGGCCGAAAACGCCGTTGGCAAAGGCTGCGTATGGCGGGTTGGTTTTGAACCCCCACCCAACCACCGTAGACCGGGGCGCACCGCCCATTGCTTCCACGTGCCGGCCAAAGGTCAAGGCCAGTTCCTGCGTCGAACCCGCCAGCATGTTGGCCACACCGTCTAGGATCGCGATCTTGGCGGCATCAACAACGTCGTTGGGCAGGCTGTCGTAGCTCGCTTCAGAGACAAACCGGGCCAAATCTTTGGTAGCACTCATATTCCACTTCCTCAATTCTACAGGCCGCTCGCTCCATCCTGGTACATTTTATCAGCGTCCAGCCCCGTGCGGATGATCTTGCTGGCATTGCAATCAGAAGCATGTGACGTTTCGGTCTGAGGAAGTCTCACCCCTTGACCGCTCGCGGGACCCCAAATTACTGACATTTACTCCTTTCTAACCATGAACTCACTGACCTATCATGTATTTGCGGGAGATGGTCGGGACAATGGCAACCTCTGGGAAACGTGTTCTCGTATGCAACGCTGCCTATGCGCTCCAATGAGTGAGTGCCTGTTCCTTACCCCGGACAGGGATGACCGGAATTGTCCGGATCTGTCCGGGAAATTGAAAATTCCCCCTTCCAGGAGGGGGTCGACCGGGATTTCCATCGCATCCGGGTTGGGCCTGGCTCCCTTGACCGATGTAGGGAATGCATCAGCCGTCGTCAGTCGACTGTCCTACCAGGTACGGGACGCTCCAAAGGAAAACTGGCCCCTGCGTAGCGGGTTGTGTAGAATTGCACACGGCACATGCCTGCCAATTGGAAAACAACAGACTATCAGGAGGCAGCCAACATGGACTTTGGATTGCAGGACAAGTATGCTCTGGTGACCGGGGGCAGCCGGGGCATCGGCAAAGCCATTGCCCGCGAACTGGCGCGCGAGGGTGTCGACGTCGTCATCGCTTCGCGGACAATGGCTGACTTGGAAAGGTCGGCCAGGGAGATAGAGGACGAGACCGGTCGCCGCATCATCCCCATGCAACTCGATGTCACCGATAAGGCTCAGGTCGACCGGGTCACCGCTGCCGCGGGCCAGCAGCTTGGTGGCCTCCACATCCTGGTCAACAGCGGCTCCTACCCCGGTGGCTCCCCTGGCGCTACCGGTCCCATTGAGGAACTGGTGGATGAGGACCTGTTGGCCGATTTCGACGTGAAGTACGTTGGTGCCCTCAGGTGCGCGAGGGCGGCAATACCTCTCCTCAAGGATCAGGGATGGGGCAGGATCATTAACATCAGCGGCGGCAACGCCCGCAACGCGGGGAACCTCAGCGGCGGGGCACGCAACGTCTCGATGGTTCACATGACCAAGACTCTCTCTAACCACCTAGGCCGCTACGGGATCACGGTCAACTGCATCCACCCAGGCACCACCCGCACCGAGCGCACTCCAGGAATGCTGGAGGCGCGAGCCGCCCAGTTGGGCGTCACTGTCGAAGAGGTCGAGCAGAACGACTTCGCCCCCGGATCGTCCAGGGGCAATGCAATTTGCCGGATGGTGGACGCTTCGGAGGTTGGATTCCTGACCGCCTACCTGTGTTCCGACAAAGCGTGGGCTATTACGGGAGAGGTTATCGCCGCCGGTGGCGGCACCGGAAACGCTGTCTACTACTGATGGCCGTCCGACCATTCCGTATGAAGCGCTAAGAGACCGCGGGCAGGCATTATCCTGCCCGGTTTACTTTCCTCGTGACCATATAAAGCCAGCCTGAACTCGACCCGAATGGCTCCAGGTCTATGTCTCCATACGCCTGGCAATCACCAAACCCGGCCTCTTCGAGCAACAATGTTAGTTCCCGGTAAGTGTAAAGCCGCACTGAGAGACGCTTGGTCTCTCTTCGCCCTTCTCGAATGAATGTCCAGTCGGATTCGACCCTGCTGGTTTCATAGTCGAATCGACGCTCCTCCAGAGCCAGGAGACTTCCGACTCTCCACCATACCCTCGGCTCCGTCGCTATCTCCGGGACTCGAGTCTCAAGCAGTGGTGTGTCCATCACAAAGGGAGCGCCCGGTTTAAGGGCGCGGGCAACGGCCTTGAGGAAATCGGCGTTACCCTGCTCGTCGAAGTATCCGAAGCTGCTCCAGAAGCAGACCGCCCCGTCAAACTCTTCAACCCAGGGCAAGTCCCTCATGTCTCCGCGCTGCCAACGTATCGCTAGCCCACGAGCATCGGTCTTCGCCTTGGCGACATCCAATAGCGATTGGCTGACATCAACGCCAGTGACGTCATAGCCCGACGCCGCCAACTCTAAAGCGACTCGCCCTCCTCCGCACGGCACATCCAGCACTCTCGACCCCACTGGTAATCCCATCGCTTCCTGGACGAACCCAGCCTCCTCGCGAGTCTGCTCTTCGTTCCGTGCGGACGCCACGAACTCCAACGCTCCGCCGGAGAAGAACTCCTGCCACCAGCCAGCCATGCTGCCTAGTCCTCCACATCCATCCGGTAATTGCCATCAACTCCCCAACAGTTCCCTGAGCTGAGCGTCGACAAAACCGGTGTCCACTGGGTTGCGCCCCGGCCCGCCGCCGGTGTGGCCCCAGATAGTTGGTATGGTCCGCAGCTCTGCATTGGGCATCAACCCCACCTCGATCTCGTTGTCCGCAGGCGGAAAATACTGGTCAGTTTGCGACGGCATGACGAAGGCCCGGGCAGCAATCGACCCCAGCGCCTTCTCGAAGTCGCCCCCGTATATCGGATTATCGCTAATATCACCGGCTTGCCATGTCGCAGTCATCGCCAGAATGTCATTGGCGTCCAGTTGCAGGTAACGTCCCTCCCAAGACGCAATCAGGTAGTCCTCGAGTGATGAATGCCCCAAATCCAAGTACACCTTCTCCCGGTAAAAGTCCTGGGACGGTGCCCAACCCGCGTATACCCTGGCCATCGCCCGCAGCCCCTTCTCCGGCGGCTGGTCGTACCAACCGTTGTTCCAGACGTCGTCGGCGCGTAAAGCTGCTTTGACTCCTTCCAGAAACACGAAGTTGTGCCGCGAAGTCCGAGCGGAGCCGCACCAGGGCGCGATGCGCTCCACCATGTCCGGGAACATCGCACCCCAGTGGAAGGTCTGCTGCGCGCCCATAGAGAACCCGCACACGAGCGCGACTCGCTCGATTCCGAACCCTTCAGTCACCAGACGGCGCTGGCACATGGCGTTGTCGTAGTATGTGACAAGGGGGAACCGCGCCCGGCCGTAGGGAGGCGGAGTATTGCTGGGCGAAGGCGACAGTCCGTTCCCGAAGAGATTGGGGACGATGATGAAATACCGGGTCGGGTCCAGAGCCATGCCTTCTCCGATCATTGGCTCATTGGCCATATGGTTAGAGCTGAAGTAGGTCGGGAACACAATGGCGTTGTCCCGTCGGCTGTTCAGTTCCCCATAGGTCTTGTAAGCCAGCCAGGCGTTGCGCAGCCTTAACCCGCACTGGAGGTCAACGTCTCCCAGAGGGAAAGTCTCGTATCCTGTCATTCAAGTGCCTCCGGCACGCCATGTCGAACTCTAAACCGTCGCATCTATCCCGCGGTAAAGTTTGTAGTGGCTCCCGCAGGCCAGATTATATCCCTACAGGGTTCTCGCCCCAACCCGTGCCGATCCGGATGACCTAAATGTGTTCCCGCACGACACGTAGCGCAACCAACGAATACAGAGATAGCACCAACCCCGCCACCCCCAGAACCGTTATCGCCGCTACCACTCCAGTGAAGTCGGTCATGACCCCCACCACGATGCTGAATGGGAAGACGAACCCCTGCCCGTAACTCGCCAGACTCGTAACCCGCCCACGGTATCGGTCTGGTGTTATCAGTTGCACCAGAGTCCCACTAGTGGTCCGGAAGTGTGCCTGGGCAAAGGACATGAGCCCAATCAACACCAGCGCTGCCACGAGTGGAAATGGTGGTACGATTAGCGGCGAGTAAGCGAAGAGCACCACGAATACTGAACTTGCCAGCACGGAGCACAGTGCCAATATCCCCTTCTTGAACACGAAACCGATGGATGCTATCAACGCCGCTGAGGCGAAGCCGCCTATCCCGGTAGCTGACAGTAGAAACCCGCCCACGTCCGCCGCCTGCTCCAGCGTGTCCGCCGTGAACACGGGTAGCAGGAACCAAACTTGGTGGAGCACCATGTTGGGAATCAGCCCCACCAGTATCATAGACAATATCACCGGCTGCTCCCGACGGATGAAACGGATACCTTCACCGAATGCTGAAACGGGCGAAATACGCCGTCTTGCCGGGGCAAGCTGGTAGGGCGTCCGCAATGGCAAGAAAACCAGCACCATCGCCGCATAAAAGGCGGCCTCCATCAGAAAATTGGCCGTGAACCCCAGGTTGGCTATTAGTATGCCCCCGATGAACGGCCCGAATATCCGTGTGCTGGTGATGGTCAGGGAGTTGGTGGCAAAGGCGTTGCCGAAGGCTTCCGGCGGCACCGTATTGGCGATCAACGCCTGCCGCATCGGCTGGGCGATGGACAGGCAACTGCCGGCGACTATCACATAAGCATATGCAGCCCAGACCGTGGCGGTGTTGGAAAGTTCCACACCGTAGTCCGACACTACGAGCAGCGCGAACACGACTGCGATGCAGGCCATGAAGGCCTGGATGCGCATCAGCAGTTTGCGACGGTCAACCCGGTCTCCCAGTACCCCACCCCAGGGACCAACCAGCAGCACCGGCAGGGTGCTGAGGCCGCCCACGGTGACCACTTGCAAGGCCGACGTGGCGGACCCCTCGGTCAGGTCACGGACCAGCCATCCCACTGTGAGAAGCTGCAACCATTGGCCACTGTTGCAGCAGAAATTTCCGGTCCACAGGAGACGGTAATTCCGGTAGGCAGTCAGGGAGTCGAAGGTGTGCAACCGGGGCAATCGAAGAGACTTGATGGCGCTCCGCTCCTGTGAATCAACCGGACTGGCAGCCTCCCAGCAAGGGGAAACCACGATATGGGAATGGCTCGCCCAACCCGTCCTCCACCGCTCTGGTCCCCACCCCCGGACCTGCTACGGCTTCTGCTCTACCACCACCACGGGAATGTCCCGGTCCGTCCGGGCCTGGTACTCGTCATAAGTTGGAAAAATCCCCAACATTATCGCCCAGAGCATAGGCTTCTCCTCCGGGGTGGCCGTCCGCGCTGTCGCCGCGAACTTGTCGCCCTTGACCTGTAGCTCCACGTTTGAGTCCTTGACCAGGTTCCTGTACCAGCCCGGGTGCATTGGTGCGCCGCCCCGGGACGCTACCAGCAGATACCGGTCCCCGTCCCACCCGTAAATCAGCGGCGTGGTCGTGGGATTCCCGGTGACCCGGCCCCTGGTCGTCAGCAGCGCGGTGGGAAGTCCGTTCCAGATGTGGCCTTCCTCGCCATTGGTCTCCAGGTAGCGTTCCAAGTGTTGTTGCACCCAGTCCCGTGGTCGCTCTGCGGGTGTCGTCATGTCGGTCCGCCCTCCCCTGGAGTTGTGTCGCCTGCCTGCGGGCGCAGGCCAACGGGCATATTAAACCCGCTCAGTGTGGTTGTCCAGCCGAAGATGAGCAAGCCGTCGAAGGAATTGATCGCAACTGCCCCAATTGTCCAGCCCATACAATCCCCGGCCAATCCAATGTAGAATACTCCTGCCAAAACTACGCTAGGAGGCCGCATCATGGCAACCGTCAATTCCGTCCTGGGTCCCATCGATTCGGCAGACCTGGGCTTTACCCTGAGTCACGAGCATCTTGGCACCAACGCAGCGGGCATTCGCCAGACCTACCCGGAGTTCTTCGACCGCGAGGGTGTAAAGGAGCAGGCCATCGCCGCCCTTACTGAAGCCTACAACGAGGGCCTGCGCACCATCATCGACGTCAGCACCATCGACCTCGGGCGCGACGTTCTGCTGATGGATGAAGTGTCCCGCGCCACCGGCGTACAGATCATTGCAGCCACCGGCAACCATCTGGCAGTCCCCCGGCCCTTCGGCGACGTGTCCCCGGACGTAATCGCCAGTCTCTACGTGCGGGAAATCGAGGAAGGCATCGAGGGCACCGGCATTAAGGCCGGCATCATCAAGGTCGCCAGCGACAGGGGTGGCATCACTCCTCCCCAGGAGGTCGTCCTCCGCGCCGCCGCCCGCACCTGCAACCAGACCGGAACGAGAATCTCCACCCACACCTGGTCCCCGGAACGAATCGGAGAACAGCAGGTGCGCGTATTGAAAGAAGAGGGGGTTGACCTGAACAAGGTCTACGTAGGACATAGCAACGACGATACCGACATGGACTATCTGCAGGGACTGCTGGATGAAGGGGTATGGCTGGGCCTGGACCGTTACCCCGGAGGCAGAAACAACGAAACACCCAACTGGGAGCAACGCACCGAGGTCGTGAAGAACCTGATCGACGCAGGCCACTCCAACCGCATCATGCTCTCCCACGACTACTCCGTACCCAAGGCCCGCTACGGAGCCGAGGTTCAGGACGAGCGACGCCGCGCCAACCCCGACGGCTACCTGTTCATCACCCGCAACGTCCTGCCCAGGCTGAGAGAGTTGGGAGCTTCAGACGATGACATAAACCAGGTAATGGTTGAGAACCCCAGAAGGTTCTTCGAGGATGACTAGGCTGATACCGGAATCCCTCAGGAGGATAGAATGCACCGTTTGACCCGTAATTGGACTGCCCTGCTTGGGGCTCTTGCCGTGTTCGGGGTGCTGCTCGCCGCCTGCGGCAATTCGAGCGCGCCCGTCCCCACCGAGGTTGCGAAAGCTGCGGCCCCGGAAACCACCATGTCCGAGCCAGCGAAGTCCGCTCCGGCAGCCGAAACAGCCCGGCAACAACCCCCGTCAGGAGGCCCGGTTGCTCCTACGGCCATGAAGGAACAACCGGCCACTACCGCCATGCCGGAAAAGGCGCCAGCCGCCGGAGCCGCGGTCCAGCCGAAGGCCACCGCCATGACCGGGCAGGCAGCGCCCACCGGCGTGCCTGCACAGCCCGCGGTCGCCGTCACAACTGCTGTGGCAACCGGGGCGCAACCGGCGAAGCCTCCTGGTAGTCCGACAGCGCCGCCCCCACAAGCGACCGCTGCGCCCACCGAAGCCCCGCCACCAACGGCGTCTCCTACGGCAACACCTACAGCGGAGCCACCTGCGCCAACAATGGCGGTGGAACCCACGGCTGCGCCGGTCCAGCTTCCCCCGGTGGGAACGAAGGCCGGAGACCTGTCGCCGGATTTCACCCTGCACCTGCTGGGTGGTGAAACCGTCACCTCTGCACAGTTGCGGCAGAGTGGGCAACCCGCCTTCCTGTTCTTCCACGCCACCTATTGACCAGTCTGCCGCTCCGAGTTGCGGAGCATAAGGGACCTTGGCTCCGGTGCAGTTGAGAACGTCAACTTTTACATCGTCGGTTCAGACCCCAGCCAAACGCTGGACAAGCTCGAAGCAAATCGGCAAGACGAGGGCTATCCCGGGGCCGTAGCCGAGATTGCGGATACTGGACTCCGTGACCTGAAGATCATCAAGCAATCCACCAAGATCGCCCTGGACGGCAATGGAGTCATCACCTACCGGGACAGCTTCGGCCAGGGCAACATCGACGTCTGGGGGCAAGTGTTGACCGACCTCGCTTCCGGGTAGTCCTGACCGCTTGCCACAATCCAGGCACAGTGCGGCAACTTCATCGGCCCGGATGGGAGACTATCCCATCCGGGCCTAGGCACTTCCAAAGACCAAACTCCACGGAGGACAACATGGGCTGGTCGTCTCATCACCCTGTCGGTCTGATCTATAGCGCTCCACAGCACAGCTACCGCGGCTACACCCTGTTCACCCCCAACGGCGGCAGTCATACCTACCTGATTGACATGAATGGCCGCATCTGCCACCGCTGGACGTTCCCCGACGGCATCGGATACTCATACCTGCTCCCCGCCGGGAACCTTCTGCTCCGCACCGGCGGCGCGAGAGCGGGTGGCCAGCCTGTGATGCCCGGAGCGGGCGCGGGCGCAGTCGTCGAATTGGACTGGGACAGCAACCTGGTCTGGGAGTACCGGGACCCCATGCTCCACCATGACTTCGAGCGGCTCCCAAACGGCAACACCCTGGTACTCCTCTTTGAGCCTCTGCCGGAAGGACTGGCCTCAAGGGTGAAAGGCGGCTTCCGGGGCGAGGGCGAGTCCGAGCAAATGCTGGGAGACCTGGTAAGGGAAGTGACGCCAACGGGAGAGACCGTCTACTCCTGGCCGTCCTGGAAGCATCTGGACCCGGAAGAAGATGCGATCTGCTTCCTGGAGGGCCGCGCCGAGTGGACTCACCAGAATGCCCTGAGCGCCACCCCCAGCGGCGACCTCGTGATAAGTTTCCGCCAGACCGACACTGTGGGTATTGTTGACCGGGCCACCGGAGACTTCGGTTGGAAGTGGGGCCGGGGCGTTATCTCCCACCAGCACAATCCCACATACCTGGACAACGGCAACGTGCTGCTCTTCGACAATGGTCCCCACCGTCCGGGGTTCAGCCACTCGCGCGTCCTTGAAGTCAACCCGGAGACCAGCGAAATAGTCTGGGAATACCAGGGCGACCCAGCCATCTCCTTCTACAGCTACCACATCAGCGGCGCGGAACGCCTCCCCAACGGCAACACCCTCATCTGCGAGGGCGCGCCGGGGCGGGTCTTCGAGGTCACTCCCGGCAAGGAAATCGTTTGGGAATACATCAACCCTATCTTCGGCCCCAGCACACGCGGCACGGGGGGCACCCGCTCCAACTCCATGTTCCGCGCCCATCGCTACGGCCCGGAACACCCCGCCCTGCAGGGCAAGGACCTTGACCCTGCCCGGCACGCTAACCTCAACCGCCTCTACGGCGTCTGATGTCCGTCCTCGGCCAAGGACAGTACCGGCGTGGTACACTCAATACCACCACTTATTAGGAGGACAGTAATGTCTGGATTCCGAGGCGTTTACCCCGCAATCATCACTCCCATGACCCCGGAAGGAGACCTGAACGAGGCTGCTTTCCGTGAGGTTATGGAGTTCAACATCCAAGCCGGCGTCCATGGATTCTGGGTTGCTGGCGGGACCGGCGAGAGCGTCTTGCTCGACGACGAGGAGAACATGCGAATCGCCGAAATTGCGGCCGACCAATCCCGTGGCAGGATCGAGAACATTATGCACGTGGGCGCAGCCACCACGGCCCGCGCCGTCAAGCTCGCCGAACACGCGGCCAGGGTCGGCGTCGAGTCCATCTGTTGCGTCCCACCTTTCTTCTACCGGCAAAGCGATGAGGCCATCGTGGAGCATTATCGGGCTGTTGGCGCAGCAGCGGACTTGCCGCTTTTCGTCTACAACCTCCCCCAGTCCACCGGAGTAGAGATAACCCCGGAGCTGATGCAGAAAATCCAGAATGGAGTCCCGCAACTCAGGGGGCTGAAGCACTCTGCAGTCACGTTTCAGAATGTCCGAGCCTTTTACAAGATGGGCCTCAACTGCCTCATCGGCAATAGTATGCTCATGCTCCCCGCCCTGACCATCGGCGCGACGGGATGCGTAGACGGCCCGCCTAACATCGCCCCCGAGCTTTGGGTCGAAATCTGGAATGCCTACAACGACGGCGACATTGCCCGCGCCGAAGCGGCCCAGGACCGCGCCAGCGAGGTAACCGGCCTCGTGCGCCAGTTCGGCCTCCATACCACCACCAAAGCCGTCCTCAGCTACAGGCTGGGCATCGACTGCGGCGTCCCAAGGGCGCCCGGCCAGCCGTTGACCACCGACCAGCACGCAGCCCTGATCAAGCGAGTTGAGGAAGTCGGCCTCCAGCGGGCGACCGTATCTCAGGCCGGAGACTAATTGGTGAGACTATAGCAAACCGGGCCGGACAGGCATGTCCGGCCCGGTTTGCTCGCAGTGCTTGTTCGTTATTCTGGTGGTCAGTCTGGCAGCATGGTCAGGTGCATCCGTGAACCCTGCGTCGTCTCGGTGTCGAAATAGAGGACCTGCTGCCTTACCGGGTTGGTAAGAGGCGTATCGGCAACGAAACTCAGACCCCGATGCTGGCATCCTCTCATGCACGACACCATATCCCCGACGACATAGCCCACATGGTCCATGTCGTGGACGTCGTCGGCCATATGCGAGGTGTCCGCCGGCTCGATTAGCTCCACCTGCACCCGCCCGAAGTTCACGAAGGCGTTGCGTCCCCCGTTGCGGGAAGCGCCTCCACCGATGTGCTCCCCTTGGAAGTTGTCCACGTACCACGTGATGGCCTTGTCCAGGTCTTTGACCCGGTAACCGGCGTGGACGATGGAATCAACCTCCAGGCCTTGGGCGCTGGCTGATGGGGCGTCTGCGGGTAGCTGGGTCAGGTGGACATACACGCCGTTGGTGGTGACAGTGTCAAAGTAAAGTACCTGCTGCCCCATCACGTTGGTAAAGGGGGCCGGAGCCGCGAACTTGAACCCCTTACCCTGGAGGTCTGCCATCTCACGGTTGATGTCCTCGACCACGTAGCCCACGTGGTGCATCGTCAACTGTCCCGCAGTCAGCCCTGTCTTGTCCTGCGGCTCGATGATCTCGGCCTCGACCCGGCCGAACCGCATGTAGGCATTGACTCCGCCGCTGGGAATCGCAGCAGTCTGGGCCAGCGGCCCGCCCCCAGCGTTCACCGCGCCGAAGGACTTCTCGAACCAGTCAACGGTTGCCACCAGGTCTGGCGTCAAGTATCCGATGTGCTGAATCTTTTCGAACACGCTCCCTCCGATCGCTACACGTATGGCTCTATATGTGCGCCAGTGCCGTACAAGTCGACGGATGTGCTCGCCGACCAAGGCAGGGCAGGCCCAGGCTTGCCAGGATGGAAATCTCGCTCAACCTCCCTTTAGCGAAGGAATTTCTTGTTATTCCGGTCAGAACCGGACATTTCCGGACATATTCACTGATTCAGAGCATTGGCGAGTGGCACTTAAGGGTCACATTCCCGAGAGTTCCCATCAGTCCAATCTCCTACGGATGGGTATGATACGAAAATCTGCACAGGCCCGAAAAGAGGACCCACGTCAGTAATGCTACCCTTCAGGTCACGCACTTTACGGTATTGACACCAGGAACCGCCCTACTTTTGCACGATATCTATGTTCACGCTCCGCTCGGCGTGGACCGTGAAAGTCAGGGACGCGCTTCCCCCTCCCTCGGTGCTGTCCATCACCTGGATGTTCTCCGGGCCGTGCAGGTAGACGATCCGCTCATCATCCACCCGGAATGGGCGGTCGTGGCCGGGATAGAAGACCCTGGACGAGGCCACCATCTTCTCGACGCTCTCCTTGGCGTCCTCTAGGTCCCAGAAAATGTTGTAAGGCATCCCGCGGGCCACCGTGCCGCTTTCCGGCATGGCGTCCCCCGCCAGCAGCACCTTCTCCCCGTCAACCTCAGCTAGCACGCTCATGTGCCCCTTGGTGTGCCCTGGGGTTTCCAGCACGCTAACGCCATCGACGATAGTGTCTCCCTCAGATACCACGTCGATCTTCATGGTGCGCATCAAGTCGGCCATACCCGCGGCCACCGCCAGGTCCCACGGGTTCGGGTTGCGCGCGTAGTCGATCTCCGTCGGGTTCACCACCACGCGGGCGTTCTTGAACAGGTCGGTATTCTGGCAATGGTCCCAGTGCATGTGGGTCAGGATTATGATGTCGATGTCGTCGGGCGTCAGGTCCCGCGCCTGCAACGCCTTGTACAGAAATGCCCGGCGCGACGACGGCCCGGTATCAATCAGGATGTTGTGGTTACCCACCCGCAACAGGGAGTTGGTGGAATACCCGAAGGAACCCTGATCAGTGTTCAGGGCAAACCCGTAGGTAAGCACGTCCAGAGTAGCCATGAATAACATTCCTTTCCGGTGACAGACGGGTATTTCGCCCAGTCGAGATTGCCTATTGTCCCGAGTCATTGACTGGGAATGGGGACGCTGGCCAGCGCCCCCATTCCAAATAGCGCTTCTCGGGGTTACCTGCTAGGCGTGGGCTGCTTGACTGGCAAGTTCCTCGTCCCAAGGGCCAGGCATACGGCCTTTCTCGGTGCCGCCGATCATGTATCCGCTCTCGTCATGGCCCCACTCCTCGCGTGGCATCTCGTAGGACAGTTCAATGCCGTTGCCGTCCGGATCGCGGATGTAGACGCCGATGGCGTGACCGTGATCGGAGACTCGGTCGATCTTGATGCCTTTCTCCTTGACCCGGTGATAAAGCTCCTTCAGGTCGTCCAGGCTGTGCATGTACCAGGCCATGTGGTTCAGGCCCACCTGTCCCGCCTGGGGGCCTGCCGCGTTCTCTCCCACTTCCACCAGGGCGATTTCGTGGGAGTTGCCCAGGTCCGCACTCATAAACGCCGCACGGCCAGGAGTAAACCCATAAGTATGAAGGCCCAGCAGATCCTCATACCAGTCCCTGGCTCGCTCCGCGTTCCGCACGAAGATGTTGATGTGGCCCAACTGTCTCGGCGTATAGCTCATCATCTCCTCCCAAATTCGGAATCAGTCGAAAACACCGTGCCTAATAATACCAACCCCTCGGCTCTCAGAAAAGCGCAGTGGGGATTCGCCGCCTGGAGCTGCGCCACCAGACTAGGCAGCGTCGTCCTTCAGGCTGTAGATGGGTCCGGGGCGTCCGCCCTCGGGCAGGCCCAGGGGCATGTGGACGTTCAGCAGGAAGGGGCGTCCCTCATACTCCACCGTCTTCAAGCCCTGCTCGATGGCGTCGGAGACGGTTGACTCGTCGGTGACGTCCATCGCCTCTACGCCGAAGCCCTCGGCCAGCTTCACCGGGTCGATGTTGTCCAATACCACGCCCCGGTACTCACCAGTCTCCTTCATGTTGGCATTGGCGTTGGCGAAGGAGGATGCCACGATGCCGTAGGCCCCATTGTTGGAGATGACGTACAGCACCGGGACCTTGTGGCTGGCCGCGGTCCAAAGGGCTGAGTCGGAATAGTAGAGGGAGCCATCGCCCACCAGTCCGACCACTGGCTTGCCGGGCGCGCCCAGTTTGGCGCCGATGGCCGCACCGACGCCGTAGCCTTCCGATCCGCCCGCGGGCCGGATGTATTCATTGCTGCCGATCTCTCCCGAGTTTTCCAGGATGTCCTGGGGCACCGCGAACTGCTCGATGGTTACCAGCCCGCCCCCGGCACGCTCCAGGGCGTTGTCCAGCGCATCGGCCAGCACGTAGGAGCGAACCCGGCCCTGCTGGGCCGGGATCCTCTGGGCGGCGTCCCGCCTCTGGGCGCGGAGGGAAGCAGCCTCCTCCCTGGCCCAGGCTCGGCGGCCGGATAGTTCGTCCTGCGCACCCTCGGTCAGTTCCAGAAGCCTCTGGGCGGTGCGTTTCTCGTCGGCTAGGACCGCCAGGTCCAGGCCAGGAATGTTCTCCAGGTTCTCGACATTAGAGCCGATGGCGATGGTCCGCTCGGCGTTGAAGAAAGCGGTGTAATCGTCGGCGGTGCCGCTGCCGTTGTGGCGGACGCCGAAGCAGATAATCAGGTCGGGGTCGATGTCCCCCGCCTGTTCCAGCCGTCTGCCACCGCAGTGTAGGGGATGCTTGATGGGAACGCCCCGCAGGTCTCCCACCACGGGAATGCCGAACCGCTCCACCAGAGCCGTGACTTCTGCGTCGGCCCCACTCTTCCAGATGCCGTCCCCGGCGTACAGTAGGGGACGCTTGGCGTCCCGCAACGCCCTGGCAACGGCCTCAACGTCACCGTCCGACGGATAGCCGGAACGCCTTTCCGGAAGGTCGCCCTCGATGATGTTGGCGGTGAACTCCGCCGGTCCCAGCAGCCGGTCATAGACCGCCAGATGGACCGGACCCACCGGCGGGGTCATCGCAACTCGAATGGCGCGCTCCACGGCAGCGGGCAGGCCCTCGGGTTCAATGACCGTCCAGTTGGCCTTGGTCAGGGGCGCGCTGATGGCCGTGGGACCGGCGTTGTGGCTCACGTCCAAGCTGATCATGTCGGCGAAACTGCCAGTGTCGCCCGCGAAAGTGATGACCACCACCGGCAGGCTCCCGGTCCAGACGTTGATAAGCTGTCCCATGCACTGGGCTAGGCCCGCGCCCAGATGCACCACCATCACACCCGGGGCAAGGTTGGCCTGGGTATACCCCCCTGCCATAGCAGTGACCGCCCCCTCGTGTAGGCCAAGGATGCCGTGGATGTCAGGCCGGGAGTGAAGCTCGTTGAAGAAGAGCGCCTCCCGCGAGCCTGAGTTGTTGAATACATACTTTACGCCCAATGCCGCCAGTTGCTCGACCATGAGTTTCGAGGCGTTGGCCGTCATTTGCCGTGTTTGCATCGGGGCCTCCTGTCGCTCCTGATTTGCCGCCTGTTTACGCTATGTCTTCGTACTGGGGAACCACCGGGATGCTCCGTTTCCGTTGCATGTCCGGCGTACTTCACGGTACGCCACCCGTTGTTCGGTGTGGGCGGGCGCTCTCCAGCGTCCTATCCTCGTATGGTACGTTGCCGGGATCGATTATGTCCACCACCCACTGTCAGTGTACAATCCCCACTGAATATCACCAATACGCTGCCCGCGGCGTGACCCACGGCCCATACGCCGAGGACGGCGGGAAGGCGGCCTGCAATGGCTATGGACACAATGTCGGGACTGCTCTCCGGAATCAAGGTGTTGGACTTTACCACCGCTTTCGTGGGCCCCTTTTGCAGCCGCATCATGGCCGATATGGGCGCAGAGGTCATCAAGATAGAACGGCCCGTACACAACCAGGAAGACCGCTTCACGCCCGAGTCGCTGCCCACCCGGAACGGCGTTCCCTTCCTGCACCTCAACGGCGGCAAGAAGAGCCTGTGCATCGACCTGAAACATCCCAGGGGGCTGGAAATCGTCCGCTCACTGGTGAAGCAGGTCGATGTGTTCGTGGAGAATTACACTCCCCACGTGGTGCGCAGCTACGGGCTGGACTATCCCAACCTGCACGCCCTGAACCCCCGCATCATCATGTGCTCCATGACCGGATACGGCCAGGAGGGGTTCGCCCACAACCCGGAGCATGTCTGCACCGACCCGGTGGCCCAGGCGGTGAGCGGGTTGAACTGGATAACCGGCGAACCGGACGGCGCGCCCTATACCATCGGCGGCGGCATCGGCGACACCATAACCGGCATGACGGGGGGGCTGGCCGTGGGCTATGCACTGTTTCACCGGGAGAGGACTGGCGTGGGTCAATACATCGACCTGTCCATGATCGAAAGCCTGTTGTTCCTGGATTCCCTAGGTATGCCACATACCGCGGCTAACCACGGCATTCCCCTGCACCACCGAAACGGCAAGCAGAATACCTATACCTTCCCAATGGGAATCCTCAAGGCTAAGGAGGGATATATCTCGTTGCAGGCTCCCGGACAGGGGCCCAATAGTGCGTGGGGAAGGTTGTGCGTCTGCATGGGCCGGGAGGACATGATCGACGATCCGCGCTACCTGACCGACGACGACAGGCTGCTGCGCCGCGACGAGGTCGTGGGCATCATAGAGGGCTGGCTCCAGGGCATGAGCGACGACGAGGCGGCCCTGGCGGTGCTGGCCGAGGCACGTATCTCATCAGGGCCGGTGCTGTCCCAGGCCCAGATATGGGAGCACCCTCATTACCGAGACCGGGGCGCGTTCCAGGAGATTTCATACCCCGAGCTGGGCCCCATCGGAGTGGTCTCACCGCCCTACAAATTCTCGGAGACGCCGGCCATGGTCAGAGGTCCAGCACCTCAGCTAGGCGAGCACAACCACGAGGTTCTGACCGTGAACCTGGGGCTAACGCCCGCCGAGGTGGACGCCTTGGCGGATGGGGGGGTTATCTACGAATCCCGCGCCGCACGAAAGCGGAGGTTGGCGGCGGCAAGGGCGGCGTGATATTGAGACCGCTCCCAAGCCGGGACCGGTCTTCATCCGACCCGGTTGAGCAGTTAGCGAATCTAGAATCCACAAATCCAGCGGTCAACCGAAGTGATTCAGGGTGGTAAAATGACCCCCTGAAGAACGACCCGGCGAATTTCACAGGTTGCTTTGCGGAAACGCGAAAGGAGGCTTCATGGCGACTCAAACCCAGGAAATCAAGAACATGAAGCTCATTTCTCACGTGGATTTGAACGGGCACAACAATCTTGGTGAGGGGGTTGACCTGCATCAGACGGCCAGCGGGCGGCGCATCTTCTACATGGCCCACGAAAGCGCGCCCAAGGATTTCACCAGCGTTGATGTCACCGACCTGGCCAATCCCAAGGTTGTAGCCCAGACTGACCTGGACTACAAGCATCTGCGCTCCAACTCCCTGTCCATCCTCGGCGATACGATGCTCGTGGCCTACCAGTCGCGGGAGCACGGTCAACCGGGCACCGGCATGGGGGTCTACGACATCAGCGACCCGGAATCCCCCAGGCGGATCGCCTCCTATGACGCCCAGGGGCCGGGCTCACGGGGCTGTCATTGCCTGTGGTGGGTCGATGGCGACTATGCCCACCTGGCCACGGGTACGCCCAATTCGCGTCCCACCGACCCCAAGGACGACCAGTTCTACGTGATCATGGACGTGAAGGACCCGGCCGACCCGCGGGAAGCAGGCCGCTGGTGGCTGCCCGGCACCCAGGAAGGGGACGAAGCCCCGCCGCCCGCGCGCCACCCCCAGTTCGACGTGGGGCACAGCGTCCACAACACTAACGTTTATCCCAACCGGTCGGACAGGGCCTACTGTGGGTGGAAGGACTCAGGCGTCATCACGCTGGACATCTCCGACGTATCCCGTCCGTCGGTGGTCGCGCAATTGAACTATGCGCCGCCGTTCCCGGGGTTCACCCATACGGTGCTGCCCTTGTTCAGCCGCGACCTGCTGGTGGTGACGCAGGAGGCTACGGCCTTGGGAGGAGCGGACTACCCCAAGCTCGTGTGGCTGATGGACAACCGGCTGGAGAGCAACCCGGTGATCATCAGCACGCTGCCCATGCAGGACACAAACGACTTCTTCAACCGTCCCGGTCGTTACGGGGCGCACAATATCCATGAAAACCGTCCCGGTCCCCTGTCCCTGCAATCGGACACGCTGGTGTACGCCACCTTCTTCAACGGGGGCATCCGGGTGTTCGACACGTCCAATCCCTTCCGGCCTCAGGAGGTCGCTTACTTCGTGCCCCGGATACCCGACGGGGCCGAGGCCAACGGCATCAATGACGTTCATGTGGACGAAAACGGCATCGTGTACGTGGTAGACCGTTTGCAGGGCGGCCTTTACATCCTGGAATTGAACATATAGCCTCGGACGCCGCCAAAATTCGAGCAGCGGGTGGACGACAACATGCCAGATTCCGCCACCAAGGCCGATACGGTAATCAGGAACGCCAACGTCATCACTATGGACACCGACCGGCCCCGGGTCCAGGCCGTGGCCATGAGCAACGGCCGTTTCATCGGCCTGGGCAGCAACGAGGACGTGGAGACGTTCATCGGCCCGGGCGTGAAGATTATGGACCTCCGGGGCAAGACGGTGCTCCCCGGGTTCATCGACGCCCACATCCACGTACTGAACAGCGGGATACGCCACGTGATGGCCGCCGACTGCGACCTGCCCTCCGTTTCGGCCATCCAGACTGCCCTGCGGGAGCGGGTGGAGACTACCGCGCCGGGCCAGTGGGTACAGGGCTTCAAGTTCGACGACACCAAGATGGTGGAGAACCGCTTCCTGTTCCGGGAAGACCTGGACGCGGTTAGCACCTTCCACCCCATCATGGTGTCCCACCGGGCGGGGCATATCTATTACCTCAACAGCATGGCCCTGGAACTCGCAGGATTCACCAGGGATACCCCGGACCCGTTTGGCGGGCGCCTGGGCCGGGACCCGGATACCGGGGAACTGAACGGGGTGGTCTACGAACGGGCCATTGAGCCGGTGCGGTTCGGACTCATCCCCTCGGACACGCCGGAGATTCGCCGGGAAGGGCTGCGCACCATCTGCCGGATGCTGACGCAGGCCGGTCTCACCAGCGTCCACGACGCCAGGGTCGTCAGGGACGAGTTCGTCACCTACCAAGAAGGAAGGGACGCGGGCGACCTGTCTCTTCGAGTGTATGCCCTGATGTACCATCCCCATTTCCAGTCACTGCAGGAAGCGGGGCTGAAGACCGGGTTCGGCGACGACATGCTGCGGCTGGGAGGCATCAAGATGGTCGCCGACGGGGCCATCGCCGCGCGAACCGCCTACCTGTCAGAGCCATACGTCGGCAGCGACTGCGACCACGGCATCCTAGCGATGAGCGCGGAGGAAATCGAAGAGAACGTGATGGAGATGCATCGGGCCGGGTTCCAGGTGTGCATCCACGCCAACGGCGACCTTGCAATCGATATGGTGTTGAACGCCTACGAGAAGGCTCAGGCCGCTGATCCCCGTCCCAACCCCCGGCACCGGGTGGAACACTGCACCCTGGTGAACCCGGACCTGCTTACCAGGATGCATCGGCTGGGCACGGTTGCCACTCCCTTCTGCACCTATGTCTACCACCACGGCGAGAAGATGCCCTTCTATAGGAGAAGAGCGGCTGCAATGGATGTTCGCCCAGCGTTCCTTCCTTGACTACGGGGTGGTGGGCACTGGGGCCACGGACTATCCTCCCGGTCCCTTCGAGCCGTTGCTAGGTATCCAGAGCTGCGTGACCCGCACGGACAGCCAAGGCAATGTGTGGGGTCCCAACCAGAGGGTGACGGTGGAAGAGGCACTGCGCATTTACACTCTGCACAGCGCCTATGCCTCCTTTGAGGAAGACGTGAAGGGGTCTATCGAGGTGGGGAAACTTGCGGACTTGGTGATGCTGGGAGCTGACCCGACCCAGGTGGACCCGATGACTATCAAGGACATAACTGTGGAGCGGACGATAGTCGGCGGCAAAACGGTATACGAAGCATAATCACATCGCAGACTGGCAGCGCATGTACCAGAGGGACAACCAAGCGTACCAGCCATTGCCGCTTGCTCCTACCCGGGCTGGACGGTCGCTTGCTTCTAGACCTACGGAAACCTGGGGTGTTGAGTATTCCAGTTTCGGGCCAAGTCGGGCGCCCTGCGACAGCAAGGGACATACGCCACCGCGGGCCCCGAATCCAGAAACCGGCTGGTGGCGTCTGAGATTTGGGTAGTAACTACCGCTCGGAAGGAATATTACGTTTAGTTGCAACGGGTGTGTGACACAGAAAGGGAGGTGTATCCATGGTTGAGCAACAGTCTGCAACGCCCAATTACACAATGGGTTATAGCGAGGATTTTCAGCAGCTTTTGAACCTGCGCAGCGCTGAGACCCATGCCAGGCACCTCCTTCCGCACCTTAAGTCTGGCCTTCGGGTCCTGGACTTCGGCTGCGGGCCGGGGCACATCTCGGTGGGGTTGGCTCGTGCGGTAGAACCTGGAGGATTCCACGGTGTCGACATGGAAGCATCGCAGATTGACATGGCCCGCGCCGCGGCTGAGGCCGGTGGGCACTTCAACGCCACGTTCCACGTCGGCAACGCGACCAGTCTACCCTTCGAGGACGGCTACTTTGACGTCGCCCACTGCCATACGGTTTTGACCCACATCCCCGATACCCAAGCGGCGCTGGACGAGGTGAAGCGGGTGCTGAAGCCGGGAGGAATCATGGCCAGCCGCGAATTGATCGTGGACTCTTGCTTCCTGGTGCCTGGAGTAGGGGAAATCCAGCCTGCATGGGACGTATTCGCCGGGCTTCTTGCCGCCAATGGAGGGCATCCCCAGATGGGCAGGGAGTTGAAGAGCGCATTCCTGGACGCCGGTTTCACCGACGTTGAGACGACCGCGTCTTTCGACTCCTTCGGTTCACCCCAGGCCATCGGGTTTCTTCATAGATTCATCAGCGACTGGTTCTTCGCGCCCGATATTGTCGCCGCTGTAACGGGATATGGGATTGCTACCCAACAGCAATTCGACGAGTGGCGCGATGCCCTTGACAAATGGAAGAACGAAGCCGGGGCATTCGGGGGACTGGCATTCGGCGAGTGCATCGGCTACAAGCCATAGCGGTGATGGGTTAACCGTATCCCCTTGCCTTACTAACCGGGGGAGAGATTGTTCGTCAGCAGTGTATCCAGATCGTACGGCGGTTGGGTCATTGTGACCTTGCCCCTGATGGATATGACCACCTCGCTCTCAACAGTCCCGTAGAGCCGTTTCTCCCCCGACCATCTCTTGGCCACGGCGGTCCTTGGGCCGTAGGTACAGCCCAAGATGCAACGGCAAAAAGTGACCCGGCCCCTCCCTTCAAGGGCGGAGTCCTGTACCGAGGTCCTCAACGCCTCCAGCAACTCAGGGCCGTTCCTTCCCCCGGACGTGGCGTGGAAGCATTTCCGGTGGTCTACACAAACGATTACGTTCAGGCCGGGGGTCGGCAGATCGACCTCGCGTTATTGGGCACCGCGCAGGCGCGGGTCCCAGACGTCTCGGAGGGCGTCCCCGAATAGGTTGAAGGCCATCACGACTGCGGTAATCGCAAAGCCGGGCCACAGGCCCAGCAGGGGCTGGATGATCATGAACTCGCGGCCTTCCCGCGACAACATCCCTCCCCAGGTTGGCGCAGGTGGCGGCACGCCAAGGCCGAGGAAGCTGAGGGAGGACTCGGCAAGGATGGCCGCACCCAGCGAGACCGTGGCAACGATGATTATCGGGGCCATGACGTTGGGCAGGATATGACGTGCGCCGACGCGCACCCTGCTCGCCCCGATGGCGGTCGCCGCCACTATGTACTCGTTCTCCTTAGTGGACAGGACTGCACTGCGGACGAGGCGCGACGTGCCAGGCATGGAGCCGATGCCGATGGCAATGGACACGTTCAGTAGGCTCGGCCCAAGCATGGATACCAGCACCAGGATAAGCACAAGACCCGGGAACGCGATCCATGCGTCGACGAATCGTTGGACGTACAGGTCGAACTTGCCACCCTGGAACCCGGACACGAGCCCGATCAACGCTCCTCCGGCCGTGCCAATCGCCACGGAGACGAACCCCACGGTGATCGAGACCTTGGCACCGTGGACTATGCGGCTGTAGATATCCCTTCCCAGGTGGTCGGTTCCCATCCAGAAATCTAGGCTGGGCTTTTCCAGAATACGGCCGGCGTGCTGGTACAGAGGGTCGTACCTGGCAACCAGTGGCGCGAACAGGGCGGCGGCGAACATGATCAGAATGACCACCGCGGAAACTCCTCCCAATGGGCGGCGCCTGACGAAGTCACGGCTGGCTATGAGCGCCCGGATGACCGGGTTTGGCACAGATGTAGCCGTACTCAGCCTAGATTGTCCTGCCTGTTCTTCTCGCATACTCCGCCTGGCAGCCTAGCTGTAGCGTACTCGAGGGTCGAACCAAGTGTAGCTGATATCCACTATCAGGTTAATCACCATGATGCCAAACCCGTAGAAGAGCACGTTAATCTGCAACTGGGTCATGTCCGAGTTGTTGATTGCGGTTATCATGGACCGCCCGACGCCAGGCAGCCCGAAGATGTTCTCTATGATGATGCTTCCGTTGACCAGACCAGCGATGCTGGCTCCCCAAATGGTGATTACGGGGATCAGGGCGTTCTTCATGACGTGGCGCACCAGCACCATGGTCTCCGACAGTCCCTTGGCCCTGGCGGTGCGCACGTAGTCCTGCCGCAACACCTCCAGCACCGTTGACCTCGTCATCCTCATCTTGGTGGCTGAACCGTTCAGCCCGATAATAGCCGACGGCAGAAATAGCTGCTTCAGATTGGTGATCGGGTCTTCCCAGAAGGGGACATAGCCGATGGGCGGCGCCCATAAGAACCAGTACGCCCCAAATATGATCACCAACGTAGCTATCCAGAAAGATGGCGCGGCGAGCATAGCGATGCTGGTGGTACGAAGCAGGTAGTCTAGCCACGTATCCTGCTTTATGGCCGAGAAGACACCTACGGGGATAGCGATACTGATGGACAGTATCTGGCTGAAGATAATGAGTTCGATGCTGATGGGGATGGCCCGCAGTAGTTGGTCGATGACCGGGCGGCCCGTGAACAGGGATACCCCGGCGTCGAATTTCAGGAGCCCCCACAGCCACTCTGCATACTGGACGTAAAGAGGCTTGTCCAGCCCGAGCCTCTCCCGCATGAGTTCCATCTGTTCCGGACGGAGGTTGGTACCCTCCTCAATTTGGGCGAGGACGGCGTCTCCCGGCACGATGTGCATCAGGGCGAAGGTAAGAGTCACCACCAGGAAGATGGTGGGGAACATCAGCAGAACACGCTGGACGATGTAACCCGTCATCCTGGCGGCACCTCAGTCACAAATGGCGCGCCCAGCCCGATTGCCGAAATGGCAGGGCGCGCTGCCCAGTGTCTGGAGTAGGCTTGGGAGGTTCCTGCTGGGGACGGATCCTATCCGCCGGTTCCCAGCAGGTTCACACCGGTATGGGTAGGCGGTCCCATCTGGGACCGCTTACCGGGCGAACCAGATGTACTTCTCGTCCGGCTCGTCGGATGCCACGTCCGCTATGGCCGCATTTTGCACCCAGCTCTGGACTAGCTGCTGCACCACGCGGGAGGGGTTGGGGATTATGCCCAGAGCCTGTTCGGCGCAATATCGGGAGAACTCCTGTAGAATCGCGCCCCGTTTGTCCCGGTCGAATTCGACCTCCTGCTCCTTCATCCAAGCCGTCACCTTGGGGTCATCTACTCGCATGAAGTTCCTGGGACCGCCAGGGACATATCCGCCTAGCATCTCGTCCGGCTCGACGCCAGTGCTGTGAGGCTGCTGCACAGTGTCGAAGTTACCCTCGATAACCGTGGCCCGGCCCTCGCCCACGGGAACGGGATTGATGCTCACGTCGAACCCCACGGCCTGGAGGTCGGCCTGGCGCATAACCGCGATGTCCTGGTTGTCCTGGCTGTAGCCGGTGAAGGTCATGATCTCGAACTTGAACTCACCCGGACCGTAGCCCGCCTCGGCCAGGAGCGCCTTGGCCCTCTCCGGGTCATAGGTGTACAGACTCCTTAGCTCGTCCTGTTCAAGCGAATAACCCCGGAGGGCACTGGGGATGCAGGCGTTGTATTTGCCGCGACCGTTATAAAGGTCCTGTATAACCCGGTCGTTGTTGACGGCGTACCTCACTGCCTGGCGTACCTTCATGTCCTGCCACTTGGGTAGTTCCAGGTTGAACATCAGGCCGCTAGTGGTGTTCGCCAGCCCGGTGGTCTCACGCACCTTCACGTCGGGAAGCGCCTGCTGGATCCGTTCCAAGTCCTGGGCACGCCTGGGTTCGTAAAAGTGTATCTGCCGGGACACGAACGCCGCTTCCTGGGCTGACCGGTCGGGAATTATGAACCAGTGAACTTCGTCCAGGTATGGATAGGGTTGCTCGAAGTAGTCTGGATTTCTAACGTAGGTGTAGCGGCTGCCAGGGTCTTCCCGGTCGTACAGGAACGGCCCCGTACCCACCAGACTGTCCTGGGCCACTCCGAAGTCGGCGCCTTTGTGGTCCACAAACTCCTGATTGGTAATCCATGCTGCTTCACCGTCGGCAACCCGGTAGAGCCAAGACGCAAGCGGCCTGTCGATGGTCTGTACCACAGTGTACTGGTCAGGTGTCTCCACGCTCACAAGGCCGTCGTAGAAGCCGGCGAACCGCGACGAGTCCTCGTGCATCCGCTTCCAGGCCAGCTTGATGTCCTCGGAGTTCATCTCCCGGCCGTTCAGCGGTTCCTTGTCGTGCCACTTCACGCCCCGACGCAGATGGAAGGTGAATACCGTTCCGGTCTCGTCGATGTCCCAGCTTTCTGCCAAGTCGGGGAAGAATATTAGATCGCCGTAGCGAGCTTCCTCGGGCCAAGCCAAGGACTTGTACCTTATGACCCGGTTATGCGTCAGGTGTACGTGGTTAGTCAGAAGGGAGAAGCTGGTAGCATGGGGATCGAAGGTGGGTGGGTCGGACCGCTGCGCCAGTGCCAGGGTCCCGCCGTATACGGGCTGCCGGATGACGGTGGGGGTCACTTCCCTGACAACTTCTTTCACGACCTCTTGCGGGACCGCGACTTCCTTGACCACCTCTTTCACGACTTCCTTCTCAACCGGAACGTCCCGGACCACTTCCTTCACCACTTCCTTCTCAATGACGACTTCTTTGGGGACTTCCTTGATTACCTCTTCCCTCACGATAACGGGTTCGGCGGCAGTACCGCCGCAGGCCACCGTGGCCAACAAGAGTCCCGCGGCCAGTGCGGTGAAGAGAAATCCCCGGCTAGTCCTCAATAACTTGATCATTGCTCACCTCATAAGCTGTTTTTGCGGGGGGGGGGGGCTAGTCCAGTGGTCCAGAGGATATGCGGAGTCCAACAGACAGGTATGTAGTCGGGATAGGTTTACTCTCCATAGCGAACAATGTCAATACCAACGACAGGATTCTTGTTGTGTACGAGAAACGTTAGATGCATGGTACACAACGTGCGATCGAGCACATCAGGGTACCCCACAGCAGGCAAAGGTTGGGCGAAAAGGAATTGTTCAGCCCGGACCTGCGGCGGCGAACTCGGGAGAGTAGATGACTTTGCGCAGGCTTTGTAGGGCTGCGCTAGTAGGATGGAGGCCGAGTGCCTGGAACGCAGGCCCGTCGCCATAGTCGCTGGTAAGGTTGAAGTCGCGGGCTGGGACGAACCCGAATCGGGAATAGTAAGCGGGGTCACCCAACAGGACCACACCGTCGTAACCCTGGAAGCGGCATCGATCCAGTCCCTCAGTGACGAGCCGAGTGCCGATGCCCTGCCTCTGAAGTTGTGGCAGCACTCCAATGGGACCCAACGCGACCCACTGAACACCCTCCACAACGGGTTCCAAGGTCACGCGGGAAAACAGTGCATGTGCTACAACCTCCCCCTGGTTTGCCGCAATCAAGGAGAGGACCACCCGTCCGGTATCGTGCAGCATCTCCACCAACCTACCTTCGTTAGGCTGGCCGAAAGCCGCATCGTGGACCCTGGCAATGGCAGCAGCGTGAATGGGAAGCGCTTCAGCGATGTTAACCATCATCGCAGCACCGCCGAAATACGCTGCCGGGCTGACCAATGGACGGCATGGTCACCGACTCAGAGACATGCGAGAACGTGATTTATCCTTGTGCGACCTATGCCGTGGGCTCGGGCCACGCCGGGTCGTGGTATCCGAGTGGAACCGACGGCCTAGACCAGTATGGTTGGGTTTCTGAAAGTTGCAGGACTGGGGCCAGATGGTGCAACCGGCCGCTCGGAGCCGCGCTAATGGTCGACCAGCGCTGCAATTCCTCGGGAGAAAACTCCTTCGGCACATCCCGGAGGTCCGCCTCAGGCACCTCACCCAGTTCAACCAGCCAACGCCCCACCTGTGCAAGGGAGATGCGGACCAACCAACTCCCGCCCTCCTTTGCGCGTCGAGCCAGGGCAACCAGAGTTCCAAACGCCATAAGGTAACCTGTCAGATAGTCAATGGCAGACACCGGGTAGAACTGAGGGCCGGGCTCTGAGCCAGGGAACAATTTCCCCTGGCGCGTGGTGATTCCGCTCACAGTTTGCACCACGGTGTCGAAGCCTCGCCGGGAAGCCCACGGCCCGACCCGCCCAAACGCGGAGAGAGACACGTACACTATGCCGGGCCGTAGAATCGCAATGTCTTCAGGTGACAGGCCACGACGGGCAAGGGTGCCCGGACGGTATCCCTGGGAGAACACGTCTGCTTTCTGCACCAGCCTCAGCATAGTATCCAATTCCTTCTGCTCTCTCAGATCGATGTAGGCGGAGAGTTTGCCGTGGCCGGTGTCGTCTTCCCGGGGCGAGATGCTAGACAGGTGGCGTGCGGTGATTCTAAGCACGTCGGCCCCGTGCTCAGCCAGGGTCCGGGCACAGGTTGGCCCTGCCAGTACTCGAGTGAGATCAAGCACTCGCACCCGTGACAACGGCCTGGAACCCGTGGGGAGGGGTTCCTTAGGACTCTCTCCTATCTTTTCGATTTCCAGCAATGGCAAGGAGGCTACGGCGGCCGCATGAGGGTGTTGAGCCCACTCATCCATAGAGCGGGCCATCCCCCCAGCACCGTTAGCAGCGATGATGGCTTCCTCCAATTCCAGCGCATCCCAACCCAATATTGCTCTACGGACTGCTTCAGGGTTCTCCTCGACTCCAAGGACTTTGAGGGCCGCATCGCGGTGGTTGGGGAAATTGCAATGCAGATAGCTCCAACGTCCTCCTTTGGCCGGATAAACCCCTCCGATCCGGTTTCGGCCTTCTGAGGCTGGCGCGCCCTCAATCTTCATGTACTGCCCGCTACGAAGCGAGGCAGTGGCCCGGCGGGTTTCGAGCTTGATGTCCTGGCGTCGGCCAGTTTTCAACTCCCACAGGTCAGACACAGCAAGTCCAACTGCGGACAGGCTAGCTGCGGCTGCTTCCGCGATTCGGAAGGGTGTCGGCAATATCGGGTCCAGTTCACCAACGATCTCCACGTCCGAAGTGCGGTGAGTGTCGCAACCGGATACCGATAGCAGTGTCGACAGAGTTTCATTTATCACTATGGAACCTACTCCTTGAACGCCGTGTGGGTTTGATCAGCCGAGTCGCCCCGGTAATCCAGGACAAGAGACCTGGAGCCAAATATTAGCTGAACGAGGTTGGGGAATCAATTTGAAGGTGGGACGCGGTTGGACTATGAGATGGCCTCGCAGTATGGCTGGGTGCGAATAGGGACCGATGGTGGCATTTGGTCCAGTTCCGGGCGATTGCGCTCATGCGCGTTGCCCCGGATGGCACCTTAGCGGTATTCTCCTGACATGTCCCGGTGACGCAATCCGCTGGAACCCAGCCACAGGCGGAGATTGAGGTGAATCATGAGAGCTGCGGTGTACAAAGGCGAGCAGGTGTTGCAGGTCGAGGATATCCCGGACCCGGTACCCGGACCGAGCCAGGTCGTAATGCGAGTGAAGTACTCCGCGATATGCGGCACTGACGTTCATGCCTTCATGTACGACCTGGCACAACCAGGCGCTGTGATGGGTCACGAGTACACGGGGACCATCGTGGACGTGGGCGCTGATATTACCCGCTGGAAGACCGGGGACCGCGTGGTGGGCGGCGGGGGGCACCCTCCTCCCGGCACGGGTTCGGCAACGAGGACCAACCCCAGGTTCAACTACCGGACTATGGGGTTCCAGCAGAATGCCCGGCCACGCGGATACGCGGAGTACGTGCTGTTGGAAGAGTGGGAGCCAACCCCGGTGCCCGACGACGTCACCGACGAGCAAGCGGCACTCTGCGAACCATGCGCCGTGACCGTCCATGCCGTGCGGTTGTCTGACCTGAAACTTGGAGATGCCGCAGTAGTGCTGGGCGCTGGCCCCATCGGACTACTGTGCATGCAGACCGCCCGAGCAGGGGGAGCGACGTCCGTAATTGTGTCCGAACCCGCACCGGGGCGCGCCGACGCCGCACGCCGGTTGGGCGCTGACGCTGTACTCAACCCACTGGATGGTGACCTGGATGCCCAGGTGGTGGAACTGACCGGAGGTACCGGGCCTCAGGTGGTGTTCGAGTGCGCCGCAGCACCTTCCACACTGGAGCAGGCACTAGACCTGTCGGCACGCGGCGGCCAGGTGGTGATGATCGCCATTGCCTGGGAGCCCACGCCGATAATTCCGCCAAACTGGATGGCGCGGGAAGTGCGGATGCAGTCTTCATTCGGCACTCAGCCGGAGGACTGGCGCATCGCCCTGGAACTGATGCGGACCGGGCGAGTGTCGGTCGATCACATGCTGAACGCCACCAACTTCGTCCAGTTGGAGGGAATCCAGGGAGCGTTCGAGGCACTTTGCCACCCGACCAACGAATTACAAGTAGTAGTGGAATTCTGAAGCCCTGAACGCAGGTCAAGCCCCACCTTATGGCCGGGGATTCCTAAAAGTGGGGACGGCTATTCATGAGGGTCCAGACGTCGGGATGCAGGTCAGTGGGCTGGACCAACTGACCTGCTCCCACCGGCCAGCGAGGGAAGTTCGGGTGGTCCATCATGCCTCCAGGTGCAATCGCGGCTTGGGGGGGCGCTCCCACATAGAGGCATGACTCGACACCGTACAGCCACTGTTGACCGACACATCCGCTTCCACCGGCTCCAGTGGTTGGACCCAGGGTCTTTCCAGTCTACCGAGACACGGCGTAGATCTGACGGCCACCGATGGGCTGCACGGGCCGGTTGTTGGGTCCGCCCACCAGTTCCTGCAACCTGTCTACTTGCGCCTGAGACACAGTGCCGACCGACTGCATCACAATCCAGCGGATGCCCTCAGTGCAGGGTGGAGTGGTCAAAGAACCGTCGTAACTATAGTAGTCCAAGACGCCCGGAACGCAGGCAGAGACAGCCAGGCCATGACCCAAGTCAATTGTTGCACCGATATCGGGAGCAGCGTCTATCAGTCCCTGGATGATGGGCGAAGGTCCGCCGGAACGAAATAGCAGTCCGACCACTGCCAGGTTGCCGCCGGCGTCCTGATGTACGAGGTGGAGTTCGGCGACGAAGCTCTCGCCGTCCAGCATATGCTCCGCAGGCGAGTGGTAATGAATCCCCTGCAGTTGGTAACTCCGGCCACCGACGTCGATGGTATTCCCCGGCCCGTAGTCCAGATAGACTGTGCGGCCGTTGTTCCGTGAAGCGGTCGCCGCGCCGCCGTAGGAGAAGGCAATTGGACGGGCATGAGATGGAGCGTAACCAGTGATATTGACAGGTGACTGTTCGGTCCCTTCACCACAAGTCCGATACTCATGACAAAGACCAGCCCAATGTTCTGGGCCGATTGACCCGGAATAGCCCCAAGCAATGTTGTCGTGCGTCATTTTCGTTGCTCCATTTCAGGTGATCCGGCCCCGTTTTCACGGGGCATATCCCAGGTTCCGGCGGTGGCCCATTCCTTCCAGGGACGCCCCTCAACATCTTGATTATCAAGGGACCAGGGTCCACTTCCCATGTTCCCAGCCCGGCTGAGGGGGTCCCCCTTCCCTCTCCTTCTTCCCCATCCTATTGCTCGGCAAGAAGGTCCGACTTCCGGGGCATGTGCCGGTTGATCCGCTCCCAGTCATAAGGAATGAGGGCGAGCAGGATATCCCGGGGCTCAGGGATGGAGTCCTTTGCGCGGAACCGGTCCACGCATTTGTGGAGGGCCATGAATGTGCGGAGGCGGAACCCGGCCTTGACTATCTTCTTAGTGAATCGGTAGGTCTCGGGCTGGGGTTTGTGCTCGTCGCGGGCTTTCTCGCATTCGAGGGTGTAGTCCTCAGCCAGTTGGCGGAGTTTGATGAAGGCGAGTTGGGGAGCGTACTTGCGCTGGAGGGCACGGACGCGGGCCTGGAGGGACCTGATTTCGCTTCTCATTTTCCGGTGTCAGCTCCTTGGAGAATAGTTCCTGGAGCGGGGAGGGACTGAAGGGGAAAAATTTCAGTTTCCCCTCCATTTCCGCTCATTTCCGCTCACTTTTACGAATTCCGTCGCATTGGACGGGACCTCAGGTGAGGGTGGGGCTAGACCTGATTCTGGTGTTGGACCCCTTGCCGCTTCCTAGCCGAGAATTGGAGACTGCTGAGGGAATACTGCTTTCCCTCTCACGTTCACCCACTTGGCACCACGGCGGTGATTGGGTGCGGGGTACGCGCGGCTTTGTTGGCATAGGATATCCTTGGGCCTCAGTGGCGGGTTGGATTCTGCTCCCGGGCACGCCAGCGGTGCAGGTCGAACCAATACAAGACAGGATAGAGAACTGCAACCGGAGTTGGGAAGAGGCAAGTGTCAGTAGCATGAGGACGGTAAGTGGCCTAGAGATGAGACTACCTTGATCAGCCGGTGGACAGCGTCAGAATTGCAGCACTACTGAACGCAGACCCATCGTTCATACGGTAGTCACCAACACCCCGCAGTCAGCCCCGGTAGATCATTCAACCAAGACCGCTCGATGGTTGAGAGGGAGGCCGATAAGAACCGAGGCTGTCCAGCTTCGGGCATCAAGCGTTCAGGACTGCGGACTCGCATTCGATTGCACCCAACCGCAAGACCCCCATCTGCAAGTTTCATAGTGCGGCCAGAGCATGGGAAACACGACCATGCTTCCCCAGAAACGGTACGAATCATAGGGCGACGGCGACGCACGGGCAGATACAGGTGACGCAGCATTTCCAGGCTCGGAGTCTGGTCCCGGCAGAATCCCAGCGGCCGATCAAGCCGAGAAACTACCGGACTCACTTGACGACAGTGTACACGTTCCCAGGACCGCCCGACACAGGGCAAACAGTGGGACAAGGGGTACATGGCAAGTCGCGTCATCATACTTGAACGCCACTACTCTCGAGAAAATTGCGAAACTCAAGCTGGAGAGAGACCGGAGGCCAGAATGAGCCAAAACGGTTACGAAATGCGGAATCGCCCTCACTCCCGATTTTACCCGGATTTGGGGCTGATTTCGAGGTGTCAGAACGCCCTGGTAAACGACCCGACGAGACATTGACTAAGCAGCTTTCCCGGCGTAGGATTCCCGCATCTTAAAACAACTCGACCCCGCCAGTCGCATGACAGGGCCGAGCGCCCGAAACACCTGTACCGGCAGGGTTCGGATGTGATCACGCTACCAGTTTATCAGCGTGCATCTGACATCATCAATAGAACCTCCGCTTCAGATTTCGGGCGGAGGTTTCTTGTGACAAATCAAAGTACACAAACTTGGACCGGCCAGTCAGGTAAAGAGTACACTTACAGCGTCTATGACAAAGACGCCAAATTCAACGATGTTCCCGGCAATTACATCTTCGCCAGACACAACTCTCAAAACCGGACATGGACACCTCTATACATAGGCGAAACGAGTAGTCTGCAAGACAGGTTGTCAAATCACGAGAAGCGTCCATGTGCCGAGCAACACGGTTTGACTCACATCCATGCCCATGTGAACAACGGCGGACAAGCCGCCCGAAGGGAAGAAGAACAAGATTTACTCGGCAGGTTCAATCCACCTTGCCAATAGTAAAGTAGTCAAAGTCAACGGCTGGGTCCGGGCATTTTGCCAAACCCAGCCGTTTTCTTATGGAATCCCCGCCCGAAGGAGGGAGACGCCGCAGGCCAACGAAGCCGATGGTAAGTCGGCGCCACTGGAACGTCTGCGGCGTCAACCTCCTTGACGCCGGAAAGGAGGCAGAAGGTTATGGCAAACGGCAGTGTACGCAGGTCGGGCGGGGGTCATACGGCAAGGGACGGCGTCAGTCTTTGGCCGAGAAGCTGTTTAGCACAACGGTCCGGCACATTCGGTCCCGAGTGTCTCCACCTAAGCGCCGGAGGCGGCGTTAACGGCCAAGGGTGGTCCTAGCTCAGAGCGGCGCGGACCACCCTTGGCCGTCCAGAAAACTGATATGCCAAAGAAGAGGTTAATGATGGCCAACCTAAGACCACTGCTTGTTTATCCAGACGGTTACGTGGCAGCGACGGATGACCAAGACATAGGCACCAGGTATCTGCTAATCCGTATACCTGCCATGAGAGACCCTGCCACCGGACAATTCACCCACGATGTCTTTGTGAAACTCCCAGTTGTTATGCGGGTCCCGCATACTATGGGAGAGCAAGAAGCCCTAGCACTATGGCATCAGAGTGAGACAGCAGGCATTCCGGCACCGGAAATAGTGTTCTTGGCTGGTGAGCCACCGGCAAGCACATAGTAGCGATACTGCGGAAGTGGTATTGGGAGAGGGGTAGACCCGGCGCGGTGTCAGACGCCGTGGCGGATAAGCTGGCCCCCCGCACTCGCGGGGATAATTAAGAGGCCCCGGCATTGCACGCCGGGGCCTCTCTTACACCCCATCCCAACAAGTTGAGCAAGCCAACCAATAATGATTTGCGGAATAGTCGCCATTATTTCCGGAGCATCCTTTGTCATCTGGGTGTCCCTATGGGCCATGGGATACCCTAAACAGGGCTCGGCGTCTTTCGTTGCCGCAGTTCTCCTAGCTCTGATTTACGCAGCCTTTTGCGGAGACTGACCATATAACTTCCCATGATCACCGTCCCAGTAACCGCTCCAGCAGCTATCACCCAAACACCTGCGCACTCCAACATTGTCTCTCCCCAACCCAGAAGTCTCAATAAGCCAATTCTAGCACACTCCCTCGCCTACCTCTCCAAACTCTTCCATTCCACATAAAACAATAGGGGATTGTTTTCTACCCTTATAGTTAGCCCCGTGCAAAATTGAGACGCCAACAGACATCGGCATATTGACGCTACGATATCCGACCTGAACGGAAATCCGGGATCGGGTTTCGTAATGGCAGATTACGTGGGGGTCTCGCTCGCAATCAATTGATTCTCGGCTAGTCTAGAGGATCGGGCACCAACCCTGCCAATACCTACAGGCCACAGTGCCCCTCACACTCGTTGATGAAGCCGTTAAGTTCCCGCTCCTGGCTGTCGTCCTCAATGGCTTCGTCCAGTGGAACTCGTCTGTGGTGTAGGTACGCTAGCTTACGGAACATCCGTCCAGCGTTGTGGTCGCCTGATCGGAGCATGGCGTCAATTTCCACGGCTTCCTGGTACAACTCGGGTTCGCTTTCTCTGATTTCAAGCCAACTGGACGAGCTGCGGAAGGGACAACCTACACAGGCACTGCGGGTCAAGGTTCTCCGAGGGAAGGTGGTGGCGAACCATTCCAAGCACTCATTTCGACTCATGGGCAGGTCGTATATCAGAGGGTAGCGGTTGGTTATCCACCATTCTCTGCTGGGTTTGACCCTCATTGCCTCGTCGGTCGTGATGCCCAGCCACATTTCCACTGCGGTCCCCGAGGACATAGGCTGGCGGGGGTTGAGACCAAGGAGCTTCTGGATTTTACGCCGGATGGGAGCGATTTTGTAGTCGCTGGTGCATTGACGCCAGTTTATTCCGGCTGGCTTGTGGTCCCTTTCTGCTAGGTAGACCGGGATAGTGAGCCAAGGACGGCCCCTAACGTTAACTCCCGCTTTGACATCGTCCCGTAAATTGCGACCAGAGTGGACTCGGTAGATGGTGTAGGATACCTGACGGCGTAGCCACCGCAATGTTCGGTAGACCGACGACGGCTCCCATCCGGTATCAGCGAATATTGCGCAGTCGGGTTTCTCACCGAAGGCACCTGATTCGGCCAGCAAGGCCATGACCGTACTCTGGACGCCACCACCTAAGCTGAGAACCCGAAGAGCTGGTGGGGGTGTCCGGTCGGGCTGGATCAGGAACCCGCTTTTGGGCGGGGTCTTGTCTCCTCGACGATGGCTCGCAGGCCATCATCGTCCACTACGCCTAGGTCTACCGCACCTCCTCGTTCGTTGATGCCGGACAACCACTCAGTGGACGACGATACTCGGGTCAGGAAGTCCTGGTTGCTGTCCTCCAGTACCAAGTCCCAGAGTATTGCCATTAGGCGAGAATTCGCCAGCAGATAGGGGCGGCGTAGGGATTGATGGAAAAGCCCCACGTTGGTATTGCCCGCACCAGCCATACCTTGGAGCAGTTCTTCTATCGTGTGTTGCGAGAATTGGGCAATCCGCTGGGCCAGAGTGTGCAGTGTGAACAGTCTCATGCCGGTGTTGGATTCTCGATTGGCTGTGTTGGCCCTGAGCCAGTGGTTCGCCACGAATTCCCGTTCCACTGTCCTGCGAGTTCTGGCATTGCTCCACCTGACGGGGATGTAACGGTCCAGAGCGAAGCAGTTGATGGACGCCCAAAGACGCTCGTTGTGCCAATCCTTGGGACCTAGGTTCGGCAGCGCCTGGGCGAGTAGCACGGCATGCCGGGCATCATCCACCGGGCCGGCCGAGGGATTTTCATTCATTGGTTCTAAGGAGGTTTCCAAGCTGATGGTTTCGGCCCACATCCTATCTTGGCTGTCCTCCCTGACCACCCTGGGCATCTCCTCCCTGAGCCTGTCAATATCCGGTTGGGTGAAGAACTCCGGATGACGGCTGCCGAGTGCCGTCAGGGCTTGGTACCCGACATTGCTCACGATTCGCAGTTCGACCATCCAGTATCTCCTAGGGTTGCTCCCTAGCTAGCAGCTTCCCAAAGGGTTTATCGAAGATGATTTGCGCCATCCTAAACGGCTGTATGCTCTCTCTCCTCAAGCCGTTCAATCTCTGGAACCATCCTTGCGGGGCAGCGCCCTCCGCCTCATCTTGCGGGGTTGTTTCCACAACCCAAAGAGCTTGTACCAGCGCGCTCATGTAGAAGCTCGCCAGTGCTTGGTCCTCATCCTGCCGGAACCTACTGATCTGCTCGAATGTTTCCGGGTGTGTAACGATTCGGATCTGACGGTCAGTGATTTCGGTGAAAATGTCAAGCTCACCTGGCGGAACCTTGCCATCAGTGTCTTCCTCGAATACGACAAGAGGATCCTCAGTACTCACTTCCCTGATGATGCTGAACTGTTGCATTTCTGCCGCGGCCAATGGCTGGTAAGGATTTGCCCGTAGGGGATAGTTCAATCCTTGGTACTCTGGATGGATCCCAGGGCTGTCCAGAGGGATGTCAGTCACGCTGGTAACGAAGGGGTAGACTTCCACTGGACCATCTAGCATGGTGCCGGGAACGGTGACCGATATCGAGAAGTCTCCCTCAGCCGCCTCGGGATCGGCCCGGTACAGCGTGTTGGTGCAGTAAATCATGGCCTTGCACCTAGCAAGACCCTGCTGGACTGCCTGGGAGATGTAGGGTTCATTCAGGTCGAACTTGATGGTGATGGGAACATCGCCATCGGGGTCCAGTCCTGGCGGGACTTCGACACTGGCCGTGAATTCTCCTTTTGGATAGTCGTCGTTGCTGGGCGTCAGGACAGGGTAGAGGAGGTGTCTCTTAGCATCGTACTTCATTCAGCCGTGCCCTCGGCTCTTAGGTAGAAGCCCTTGAGTAATTGCCCGTCGTCTAGTATCGGCTCTCTGGTGTGAATCTCCATCACGACCCGCTCAGCTCCACTCGTCGGCTTTATCGAACGTACAGCGTCGTTCTTGGTCGTTACCTGCTTGCCGTTTATCTTGACCTGAGGCCTTAGCCCCATCACCTTCTCCGATCCGTCCTCCCCCACCGTGACTAGCTTGACGTTCTTTAGCTCTCCACGGGGAGCGTCGAAGACAGCAATCAGGGAATGAGTGTTGCCTATCCCATTCGGCATCATTCTGAGCCTCGCAAACGAGTGTTCCCGGCGTTGACTGCTGTAGTTGCGCCTCCGGCCAGAGCGACGTCTGCTCTTACCTGGACCTCCTCTCGGCTGCCCACCGGGCGAATCAGAGGGGACAATGACACTGGCATTTCCGCGTGACCGCACCCTGGATGGGGGAGCTAGGCCGCTGACTATCTCCCGTGGCGTCGTAATCGTGATATCCGTGCGTTGGGTACCCTTCCCTTCGGTTTGATTACGCTGCCCCACCAGTGAGACGTACTTATTCAACTCGTTCGCTTCGTCAGATGCATGGGTTAATTCTCGGTATGTCTTGGTGGAAATTTGGTCCTTCACCCAATCCGCCAGCCGCCTTATTTGTCGATCGGCTTGGCGGCGTCTGCCCGGGTCAAGGATATGGCCTGTACTGATCTCGTCGTGGCTGGTGGATTCCGCATCCCGGAGAAGGGATGGTTTGCCCTGGGAAAGGCACTCGATGATGGCAGTGAACCCCTTGAGGTTTCGGGAAAAACTCCGCTCCCGCCTCATGCGGGGCAGATTCATGCGGCTCAGTTCGGAGGTGATGAGCATACCCGAGTCCCTGACGATGGCGATATCCCTCTCGGTCCTCTCTCGGTCCTCGTATACCCTGAGGTACAGGTTAACCTGTCCGATGCCCTCTAAAATGGTGGTGGCGTCAGGTTCTTGGGATGACACGGACAGGAAGCGCAAGGTTTCCCCGGTCAACAAATCTTCCTCCCCCTGTTCTTCCGCGATGTCCATAATGGTGTTTTGATCAATTGTTAGACCGTCTATGTCGAACACGACCTTGCCGTTGTTGATGCTGTGGAAGAAGTTCGTGATTGCCGCCGCCGCAGCTAAAGGTCGCCAGTCGGTGTCGTCGTGGACATCGAACCCCACGATATAGAGGTCAAGACCAGGGTTCCGCCGACGGAATTTGGCATGAATCGCCTCGTCTCCCAGAGGCATGAAGTCTGGTGCACCCAGATACCCCTCATGGCTATAGCCAATACCCCCATATTCGTGAGAAACCAGCATGCAGCGACCTATGAACAGACTCTTGGTTTCTCCGTTGTTGTCTTCATAGGTTGTGGAGTAAAGAACCATCCTAGGGATACTTACCGTATAGGGGGCGTTCTTGCCAATGCCGTGACGACCTGCACTATCGGCCGTCGCCTTCACGTCCACTCCCTCAGCGTTAGTTAGGGCCTCCCACATACTGGTCCCGTCCTCATGCGGGACGTCGGACGCCCCAGTCGTATTAGCCTCCGAAATTTTAAGTGTGGGGAGTGAATGCTTCTGGATCGCATCCTTCATATAGGACTCCAGGGCAAGGAGGGGTTGTTTGTCGTTGCTAACCTTGGAAGTCTGGACGCAGGCCTTAATATGGGCCAGCAGGTCGCTGCCACCTACAAGATCAACATCTAGGTCTTCCTTGCGAATCTGGATGGTCACCGGGGCACCTTTGTTTGCCACGGCATCCAGCGAGTTCTGGGTCGTCTCGCGGATGACGTTTCTGAAACTGGCCCCTGTGAAGTGAGCAGCACCTTGATTGTTGTACCCGACTTTCTTTCGGTTTCGGTTCTCAGGGAACTCCCAGTCCAGATTCTGCGGGCATTGGGGCAGTTCCCAAATGTTGTGCTGTAACAGGCAGTTCCGAACTTCCTCCATTAGGCCGCTGGGCAATATATCCAGGTTCACTCCGTCGGAGACATCGAACAGTGTCGCCCACACGATATCCCCACTGTCGTCCACTCCCAACGAGCATCTCTCGTCCAACACTTTGGTGGTTGAGGAATGCCCAGCCTTCAGCTTTATGAAGACAGTATCATCTTCCGGGATAAATTTGATTTCCACACTCCACTCCTTGATCGATTAGGTGGATGCGCCTCATTTCCACCGAATCCCCGTGGACACGAAAAACGAGGACTTGCAGCGTCAATCCTTGGGGCGTCTTCCCCTGCACCCACCACTCGCCCGAGTACTTACCGTTCCACGAATCCAGGAAATTCCGGACCACGTGCATCGCATCATTAAGATCTATGCCTTGGCCATCCAACAGCCTTCTTGCTGTTTCAGTTGGGCGGATGGCAACGTGCATGAATGCGTTCAAGGGAAGTGCCGTGCTGTCCCAGGCCGAGCGGTATCCTCCGCGGTGGCTGTTCATCTCCTACCGCCGGGGGTTGGCCCTAACGGATAGCACTTTTCGGACAACCAGCAGACTCGACGAGTTGAAGAAGATGAAAACGGCAAAACGGTCGGGCGGACGGTCGGGCACGTTGGACGGACCCTTAACGGGACAATGTGCCTAGCATCCGTGTTCCTCCTAACCATATATGGGATGGTATGGCTAATCATATCACGAAACGTCATCCGAATAGGAAGCATCACCCCTTCAGATAGCTTCCAATTGGGGCATCACCAGGATCGCCACGGTGCTCAGTCCGACACCAATCAACATTCCAAGCTCACTGTATCCTCCGACTACCGGATCAGGCCGTGATCCTTCTGCTTCTGGTGTAACGAGCAGTATTCCCTCGGGAAGCCAAAAAAGTCTTTGGCTGCATGTTTGTGACAGCGCCCATACCGGCACTCAGCATATTGCTTCGGCGCTGCCTTTCTGCCCCTTGCCGCCAACTTCTTGTGGCAGTTGAGACAGTACGGAAACTTCGCCTGCTTCGGACGCTTGCAGATTGGACAGCGGCTCCGGACTCCTCTCGCTGTCATCACGATAACCTCCAGGTATCTTCGCAAAATTCCTTATAGCTGTACTCCGGAAACTTCCTCTCTTCCCGCAACCTGGCAACACCTTTCATCACAGCCCGTACCGCCATGAAAACGGGAGTCAGTCTGGAAAACTTCTCGTGTCTCCGGAGATCAAAAACTACGTTCTCACTCCGCCAATTCCTCTTCTCCAGAATCTCGCATATCGCTCTATACTCCTCTCCAGAAGCAGCCGCCAAACCTGACTTCCTCAATTCGTCGCCAATCACTTCATCAGCCAAAAGGTATATTTCTTCTCTCTCTCCGGGCTTGAACTCGCGTGAATCTCCCCCGAACGTCTCAACGTTCATAGGAACAGTCGGTCCCACAACTTCGATACGAGTTTTCCCTTCAGGACGCACGCCCACCTTATACTCTGTGGTACTCAGCGGATAAGCCGAAGGAATTCCAACCCCGACATCCTTTCTCTCGGATCTCTCCGCCCACCACTCAGCGCGTCCCACGTCGTGACAGAAGTCCGGGATGGAATAGGACTGAATTCCCCTTTCCTCAATCACACGCTCCACTTGGAAGAAAACATCCACGATGGTCACACCCAACTCCTTCATGCTCACTTCCTCTGACCTGATCATAGGAAGGCTGTAATCAGCCTTCCAGCCATTTTCTCGTAACGCTCTGCAAGCTCCCCTATACAGACGATCCGAGGGAATGTTGTAATCAAGGTCCTGCACGTTCCGGTCAATCACACTCCGTACCAGCCGGAAAACATGCTGCCGTTCACCCTCCAGCCAGTCGGAGGACTCCCCCTGAGGTGGAACCGAACGGCCTTCGCTCTCCTTCGGAGAAGCCAAACCGTCTCCAAGGAATAAGAAACTATCTCAAAATAGGATTGGTGTGAAAGGGGGAACAGATCGGGGGTCTGGTTAAGATAGGGGAAAGTTGTGTGGTGGTGAATTATGGGGAAGAGAGAGACTCTGCCAACGATATGGGAAATACCGGATGATCTTTGGGAGCGAATCGAGCCGGTAATTTTGCGGTTGGACCCACCCAAGCCGAAGGGGCGCAAACGGGTGGACCAGCGCAGGATGCTGGAAGGGATCATCTTCCGGATGCGCAGTTCCTGCCAATGGAACCGCTTGCCCAAGGATCTGGGGGATGACAGCACCATCCACCGGACTTTCCAGCGTTGGGTAGAGCGTGGGGTGCTGGAGGCTATCTGGGCCGCCCTGGTCGAGGAATGCCGGGAGTTGGACGGCGTAAACTGGGAATGGCAATCAGCCGACTGCTCGATGGGGAAAGCGCGTTTTGGGGGGGCGCTGTTGGACGCAATCCCACAGACCGGGGCAAGGCTGGGAGCAAGAAAAGCATCCTGGTCGACGGGGACGGCGGGCCACTGAGCGTGGTGGTGGCCGGAGCTAATGTCCACGACACGAAACTCCTCAGGCCGACGCTGGAGAGCATAGTGGTGGACCGGCCGGAAGGTACCCAGAACCTGTGCCTGGACAAGGGGTATGACAACCCCACAGGCCACCGGACCGTCGCCGACGCCGGATACCAGCCGCATATCCGGCGTATTGGCGAAGAGAAATTGGACCAATCGGGTGAGAGGACCCACCCGGCCCGGCGGTGGGTGGTGGAACGCACCCTGGCCTGGCTGTCCAAGTGCCGGGCGATATTGGTGCGCTACGACAAGAAGGCATCCAATTACCTTGGCTTGCTCCAACTGGCATGTGCCCTCATCTGGTACCGCCGTCAATGGAGCCTCGCTAATTTGAGATAGTTACTAAGCACTGGACCTGCGACACCACCACCGCGAGTGATACTCCAACAGCCAGGGCCGTTCTTACCGCCCAATGCTGAAAACCATGATCTTGGATACTCACACAAAAACCTCCCGTCTAACGGCGAAGACTCGCCGGGACGGGAGGTTATAGGCCCTGATAACATCCACAGGAAACCACTTCTACGTTAGAATAAAAGCGGCCTGTCTAGGCCCGTGGGTGTCCCAGTCCCAGCGGGTGGCACCTAACGCAATAGGCCCAGCCGTTACGACCGGCTGGGCCTATCCACATTAAGTCGCTATTTCAACCCGGCTCAACTTTGCCGGGACCAGCCCAAAATCCTCTCTCAAAAGCCGGACGCGAGGGACTCGCCGACTTTGCAACCTCAGAACTTCAGTCCTATTGCCAAAGCGACTGAACGTAGCTGGCACCCCCTGGGAACACAGGATGGGCGCTCGCTACTGCTGCCGTATCCGTTCAGCATCCACAGGGGGCATGAAAGCCCTCCGGTTAAACTGACCGGATACGCCTCACTATGAGGCAGCAGTAGCACGGCCATTACACCACACGGCCAACTGATTGACAACTAAACCCTGTCAGAGATAGTTTCTTAATAGTCGAGCCGGAGGCTCTTGATAATGGACGAGTCTGAACTCGCCGAAATACTGCGGCGTATGCACCACAATGCGCCGTATGGAGAACGGTCAACAGCCGTTCACCTGTTTGGCATCCGCTACGTGGCCGAATTATCGGCACCTCACGTCAGCATCAACACGGTGTCCAAGCTTGCTGGACTCGATAAATGGTACACGGAAGTCCGCAAAGGCATGAGACTAGCCAAGTATGTTGAGCTGAACAGCAGGATAGCCGCACATGGGTTGCGGCTTCCTTGACTTTTGCATCAAGGCCCCTAGTGCATCTTTATTGACATCCGGCGCAGCCGGTCCGAGTCCTTGGCTTTGAGCCGCGTCAGCGCCGTCGCCTGGTAGGTAAGCACGGACATCGTTCCTTGAAGAGTGATCTTCCTCAAGCCTCGGGCGCAATGTCCCTGGAGGCCGCGGGAATGCTTGAAAGACCGGAATATCCGCTCAATGCTCATCCGCTGTGCGTAGAGCCTCTTCCAAGCCGTACTGAACCGGGGAAGTGGTCCGAGGACCCGCAGGTTGGTGTCTGGGCTTTCCCAGGTCTCGCTGTCGCAGTGGGTGATGGCCTTGGTTCCCTGGCCCTTGAGTGGACAGCCTCCAACCTTGCATCTGAACAGATGAGTGCCGGAGTTGGGATTGGTACGGACATATTCCATTGGCTCCATGCCCATACACACCGGATGCCCGAGTTCGGCGTAGAGTCCGTCGTGGAGGCCGTCTGCTGCTGTCGGCTTCCTCATGTGAATTACCGGGATGATGCCCAACCCATAGACGAATTTATGGTTGGCCAGGGAATCGTAGCCCCGGTCGGCCAGCAATGCCCCTGGCTTAAGCCAGGGGAGCCTGTTCTGGACTTCCTTCAGGACTTTGGGTAGCTGAGTAGAGTCGTTCTCGTTTGCGGGCGTTATCGTGAATCCCAGAGGAATTCCGTGGGTGGCGTCGGAGAGCATATGCATCTTGTAGCCAAAGGCCCACTCGGTCTTGCCTTCCTTGGTTCTGGAACTGTGCTTAACGCCCCAGCGGGCATCGGGGTCACTGACCGGGTTCCGGTTGGGATTGGCGTAGGTCTCGAAAAGGGTTGAGTCTATGGCCACGACTGCGCCGAGTGGCGGAAGCGGTGTTGGTTGCTGGTCCTGCTTGTCCTTGTGGTGCTTGAGTGTCGGGACAAGGTTTCGGAGTTGGTCAGTGACCTTGAGCAAGCAGTCTTCGACGATGTCGGTATGGTTGGCAAGGCGAGAGACGAACCGGCTGAGGGCGCTTTCGCTGGGGATATGGTCCCCGAGGCCGCAGAGCTCGCGGACCTCTTGGTTTCCGTGGAGGTATTCGAGGAGAGCGTTGTTATAGCGAATGTTGAGGAGAAACTTAACGAGGTAGAGCCGCCACATGGTCCGAAGAGGATAACCTGGGCGGCCAGTCTGGTTCTGACGTTGGAGGGCGTCAATAACAGGCTGATCGTCGAGGCTGTCGAGGACGGCGGCAAGGAACCCTATGCCGCTTTTAGGCGGAGGTTGCGATGGGCGTTGAACAGGCGTGAAAGCCTGTGTACAATGGAACTGCTCCACTAGGAAAGACCACTTCCTTGTGGGGTGCCACAGAGAGCTGCAAACTCATCTGTGGACCGGAGCCGCCAAAAGAAACCTCAACCAAAAGGAGTCTCAGGCGGCTTCTTCTCTATGGGAACCATTGTACTACATTTCAGGCTCTTTAGCTACGATAACGTATCATTTCCGCCTCTTTTCTAGCAGCCGTCCCAAAGCGATTATCGTCTCATTCCTGGCGGTAATCGTCACCTATTCTGGAGGCCGCTGAGTTTCGCAATTCTCTCTACTCTCAGTTTGCATTGACAAGGTTGAGGCAGCCGGGCAGAATTTGGCCATTCTCGACCGCCGGTAGAATCCCCACTTTCGGGGTGACCGGGGAAAGGCGTCTGCAATGCCCGATCTGACGGATTCGGATATCCTGGCCCTGGCGAGGGTCGCACGCATCGAAATTCCGACGGAACTTGTGACGGAGGTCGGCTACAGCCTGAACGCGCTGCTGGAGGCGCTTGAGGAGGCGTCGGGTACGGTCCCGCCGGAGGAGTTGAATACGGTGGAACCCCTGCCTATCGTCATCCCATCGAACCAGACGGCCACGGGAGGGTAATCATGGAGAAGTCACAGATTCCGTTCCTGTCGGCTACGGAGCTATCCGGACTGATCCGCGCCGGGGAGGTCTCTCCGGTGGAAGCGACCCAGGCGTACCTGGACCGGGTCGCGGCGGTGGACGGTCAGTTGAACTCATACATTACCGTCAGCGGGGACGAGGCGCTGGCCCAGGCCCGGCAGGCGGAGGACGATATCGCCGCCGGGCGGTACGCCGGTCCGATGCACGGTATCCCAGTGGCGGTAAAGGACCAGTTCAATACCCAGGGAATCCTCACGACCAACGGCTCGACCATTCACGGCAACTTCGTCCCGGACGAGGATGCGACGGTCATCGTCAATCTCAAGAAGGCCGGGGCGGTGATCCTGGGGAAACTGAACATGAGCGAATTCGCCAGCGGGGATGCTTTCCATCATCCGTATGGCCGCCCGCGGAACCCGTGGGACCTGTCGCGCAACCCTGGAACGTCCAGCAGCGGCAGCGGTGCGGCCACGGCGGCGTTCCTGTGCTCTACGTCGCTGGGCGAGGACACCGGCGGGTCCATTCGCGGCCCGGCATCATTCTGCGGGTTGGTGGGGATACGCCCGAGCTGGGGACGGGTGAGCCGATATGGAGTCTTCGGCGCATCGTGGTCCATGGATACCGTGGGGCCCATTTCGCGGACGACGCAGGACTGCGCCATGACGCTGGCAGCGATCGCCGGACACGACCCCAAAGACCCGTATACCTGGGACGTGCCAGTGCCCGACTATGTTGGCGCCTTGACCGGGGACATCAGCGGGTTAAAGGTCGGGGTGGTGCAGGAACGGGTCCACGCGGACGTAGTGGAACCTGACGTGAGGGACGCAGTCGTCAACGCGATAGCCGTGTTGGGTGAACTGGGTGCGACGGTACAGGACGTGGAAATTCCGCTGATGCCACACTCTTCTGCGATCTCGTCCTGCATCATTGGGGCTGACGCCGCGTCACTGAACCGCCGGGACCTGGAGGAAAACCTGGACCAGTTCGACCACAACAACCAGGTGCGGCTGCTGATGGGTACGATTCTCCCGGCGCAAGCCCTTCAGACGGCGTTGAAGCTGCGACAATTACTGCGGCAGCAGATCCTGGAGGCGCTGGAGAGCGTGGATGTGCTGGTTATGCCAACATCGTCGATACCTGCTCCGCCGATTCCGGACCGAGCGGGTATCAACAGCAAGCAGGAGGTGCTTGATGGTTACAAGGGGAGGCGGAGCTATACGTCGCCGTTCAACCTGGCCAACACCCCGGCATTGTCCATAAACTGTGGGTTTACGTCGGAAGGTCTGCCGGTGGGGTTGCAGATCGCGGGACGTCCATTCAACGAGACGCGGCTGTTCCAGGTCGCCCACACCTACGAGCAGGCAACGGACTGGCATACCCGGCGGCCCGATATCTAGGTCGAACCTACAGTCCTTAACACCAGACACCTGGAGAAACCGGGCAGAGGGCCGCAGTTTCCTGCGGCCTTTCCGTGGTATTGTGCTGCGAGTCTGCGCCACTATTTCAGGCCGCTAGATGCTGGTCCGATCGGGTCTCGCAGCAGATACAGCTCCGGATCCGACTGCCACGGGCCCCTTTGTTCGGTCTTTGGCGGTACGATCACAGTGACAGCCTTCGCCGGACAATCACCAGCATTGTTGCCTTCGTATCCTTTGTCGGTTGCCACTCAGCCAGCCTCTACGCTATCTAGTGAGGGTATCGCCGGGGTACACCCGCCGCCACCGGGACCTGCTTGTTTCGTACCGTTCGATCGTCCTCCTTGCACCACACATCTGCCTTAGCGCAACGCCCTACTCTCTGCACTGCTCCCATGCCCTGCTCTCCAACGCGCGGATGAATCTATCGTCGATTCCTACTAGCTCGAGAGCCTGATTCAGGGACATTTCCAGCACCTGGTGAAGGGCGTCCTCGGTGTATCGGTGGCTATCGAGTTTGCCCATGGCTCTGAGGTCGCGGTAGTCCATGGATTTGCGTGGGGCATACCAAAGAGGGAATGTGCGGTGGGGTCAGCCTCACTCTTTGTCCGGTTGCTCGCCAGAATAGCGGCTTGATGATGGTATCCCTGGCACGTAGACTGATGCACGAGAGTCATGACAAGGTTTACAGGTCATCCAGGCGCTTCGAGAACAGGGTTAGAACCAGAGTCCCAGGAGGAATTCATGGTTGAAACGAAAGATGCCATCGAGATGTACTTTCACTCGCAACAACCCTATACCTACATCAAGGAGGAGGACATCTCCCAGTACAGGTCGGGCAGGATCGACTTTCCCAACACGTACTTCGACCCGGAAAAGGCGCACGTACTGTACAACCAGTACCACGAGCAGTATTCCCTGGCCGACGAAGAAGGCATAGACGGGATAATGACCAACGAGCATCACGCCTCCTACTGGAACATGAAGCCCTCGGCCAACCTAGACGCAGCGGTCATCAGCAAGGTGACGAAGAACACCAAGATAGCCATTTTAGGCAACATCATCCCGGTAAACGACCCGGTGCGAATGGCTGAGGAACTGGCCATGCTGGACTGCTATTCCGGAGGACGGCTGGTCTCCGGGTTTGTAAGGGGAGGAGCGGTGGAGACCCTGATGGCCGGCCTGGACCCCACCGAGAACCGGGAACGGTTCGAGGAGGCCCACGACCTCATCATCAAGTGCTGGACGGAACCTGGACCCTTCCGATGGGAGGGCAAGTACTACCACCACCGAGTGGTCAACCCGTGGGTGCTGCCGGTACAACAACCCCATCCCCCTGTCTGGTTTCCCGGCGGGAGCAGCCCTGAGAGCGTTATCTGGGCGGCAAGCCGCGGCTATACCTATGTCAACCTCGGGGCGTTGATGGACCTGACCCTGGAATTGAAGCAGGTATACATCGATACCGCCAACGAGGTCGGGTTCAAGCCGGGTCCGGAGCACTTCGGCTATCAATTGCGGGCGGTTGTAGCAGACACCGACGAAAAGGCCCAGGAAATCGGAAAGGGCTTCCTGTGGAATGGCGATCACCGGATGCGCGGGCCCAGGGAGCACAACGATCCCCCGGGTTACCAATCGGCGGTAGCAACCCAGCTAAGCAGGAGGCGCGCCGGTGGCCCCGGGGCGCGAATGACCTACGAGCAACTCCAGGAAGTGGGCGCGATTGTAGTGGGCAGTCCGGAGACCGTGACCAAGAAGTTGACCCAGACCATCAAGAGCCTCAATCCGGGGTACCTGATCCTGATAGGAAGCGACGGGAACATAAGACACGAGGACGTGATGCGGTCGGTCCAACTCCTGGGCCGGGAAGTATTGCCCGCCCTCAAGGAAATCGAGCTGCAACCCTACCAGTGACCATCGGAGACGGAGGCTGTGGATTGCTGTCCTGTTCAGGCTGGGTCTACTGCTTCGCCATCTGAACCAGCCCCTAACTGGTCCGTCCCACTCGATGGAGGGAAGTGGGCACGCCGTGGCTAACTCCGTACTGTCCGAGTAGGCTAGCCATGAAGTGCGGGGGCGCGCAATGGCGTACACACCAACAATAGCCCCTCTATGTCCGTACAGGCCCCCCGAGGCCAAACCCCGTGCCATGCGCGGTCACCATGCACGCCGGGAAAGGCTTGAACAAATCACCAACGGTCCAGTACGGAGTTATGGCGTCGACTCACGTCAGAGGAACAGGCGGCTGCCACCATTTCCCGGTGTCGTTGACGTTAACGGAGTCCACCCACTTAACCCACTCAAAGCCGCGTTTGCCGGGGGCTACCAGTCGCACCGGGAAGCCGTGTCCGTGCGAGATTGGCTCACCGCCGACGTGGGTGGCCAACAGGTACTGATCGGCCTCTGTGAGCGAGAACCTCCGCTGGTAGCCCGTCACGGAGCGCACGGTGACACTACCTGCGCCGGACTCCACTCCTGCAGATTCCAAGATTTTCTTGAGGGGTATTCCCTCCCATTCCTGGGTGGAGTGCCAGCCTCCGGTGCAGTCCAGAACGGCGGTGACCCTTTCACGGCTGCGGGCCAGGTGTGTCAACTCAAAGACCATGTCATGTCGGACCATTCCCGAAACATTCAAGCGCCAGGTGTCCCTGTCGACCGGGGCCGGGTCATCGTTCAACCAAGACGTGGTCGGGAAGCCGTTCCCGCCGAAGCTCCCTCGCTCGTATGAGCCAGTAAACCGCCTGTTCTCTCCGGGAAGCTCCAAGGCATCGGCTGCAAGCTCACCCGCGCGCCAAAGAGCAAGGCCGGCGACACTGAGGCCAGCGAGTCTCAGAAATGACCGCCGCTCGACCCAGAAACGAGGGCGCAGCGTCCACGAGTGGGCTACCGTATGCCATACGACGAAGGGGGAAAGGAACAGGGACAGGTATATGTGCCAACTGACCCCACTGATCCGCAGGTATGCGAAGTATCCGCCGTGACTCCAACCTATTCCCAGGGCAAGAGCAGCAAGGAGCAACAGGAATATGGCGATGGAACCAAGGAGCAGGGCTGGCCTGCGTTTCCACCGGACCTTGCTGGTCAGAGGTATGAGGACATTGCGGCCCTTCCAAAAGAGCAGAGCCACGAGGGCAAACCCGGAAACGCGGTGCAGGTGGAAGGCAATCGCCCAGTCCGGAGAGCTTCCCATGAGGCCCAGGAAGCCGGTCAACAGGGAGAGGCCACCCATGATCAGGATGAAAACGTTGGCCCACGGATACGCCATTTCGCTATCCTGTTGGAGGTTACAAACTGATTTACGTCCCCCAGGCCCGGGCGGTTTCAGAGCGGAGACCATGGGAAGGAGGCACAAGCCTCATGACTACAAGAACGGGCCTCACTGCAACATTAGGGTCTGACGTTGGAGTTGGAGTGGCCGCCGGTGCACGCGCTAGAACAACGTTGGCCCTGCAGGTAGGAGTGCTGCGCCGTTGCCGCAGGACTGGACACAGGCGAACCCCTGAGATCAGGGGAGCAACGTCGAAGACAACTAACCGCGTCAGCAGGGCAGGCCTGTCGGTAACGACCGTGCCTTAGTCTCGAGCACCCGCCAGTGGAGGTTGCCTACTGGGTGCCCGTCTCCGGATGCGCAAATGAACGACCAATAGGGGGAATTCGCCTGCTGAAATGGCTCTCGATTCTTGGACTTATTCCCCAAAGACAGATACTTCACCCTCTGACAAGAGGCCGGATGGAACCTCCCTAGTTTCCTTTTTCCGTTGCTCCGGGCTCTGTCAGTCGTTCGCTCAATTCCCAAAGGCCTGAGGCCAGACCAGCATCGTAACTTAGAGAGGAGGACGACACGGCACGGGAGTCCACAAAAAACTTGCCAGTAATGCCCTCGACTTCGGGCGAGGCCGCCAGGTAAATCAACGTCTCCGATCCCCTAGTGGCATCGACGCCCCGGACGCCGATAAAGAAGTTGACCACACGGCCCAGAAGGCCGTTGTCCCGTGCTATGTTGGTGCGAACCAGGCCGGGATGAAGGGCGTTGACCGTCACACTCGAACCTTCGAGTCGTCGCGCCAGTTCGTAGGTGAACAGGATGTTGCAGAGCTTGGAGCGTCCGTATGCCCGGTAGCCGCGATTGCTTCCGGGTCTGGCCAAGTCCTCCAGACGCAGGTTGCCAGCCGAAAAGTGGGAACTGGATGAGACGTTGACGATTCGGGCCGGTGCAGAATCTTTCAGCAGGTCCAGAAGCAATGTTGTCAACAGGAAATAGCCCAGGTGATTCAGGGCGAAAGTCATTTCAATGCCGTCAACACTGCGGCGATTGGAAAGAAATATGGCACCGGCGTTATTCACCAGAACATCCATCCTCTGCATTTGCTGCTTCACCTGGTCTGCGAGCCTGCGCACATCTCCTTGGGAAGACATGTCAGCGAGCAGGTAACGTACTTCACCGTTGCCCGTGTCTCCTATGATTCGATCTACCGCCACGGAAGTTTTCGCGTCGTTCCGGCCTACGATCACCACAGTTGCACCCAAACGAGCCAGTTCCGACGCGGCCGCATATCCGATACCGTCACTGCCACCAGTTATCAGGCAAGTCTTCCCTTCCATGATCCAGGATTCTATCGCAGGTCTCTTGGCGGGGCCAGGATCGGGACGCTAACCCTCATTGATGAACGACAACCGGGCTTGTTGCTGGTGTCAACTTGTATCTCAACAAAGATATGGGACAATTCCTTTACCCGTTAGTTTCAGGTGCGGCAGACCGAAGTCGACCGGCTTGTGGCTGACCCGAGAACAGCTACGATGGCCGCATATGTTTCGACTCAGCCCGGACCGTTGCCGGCGCCCACAAGCCCTAAGCTTCTGAGCCGGGGCCCCTGTCATTCGAGGGCTGCGCGGGCGTAACGGACGTCGATGAGCTTGCTTGAGAAGCCAGGGAATCCTAGCGGTTTCGGAGGGATGATGTTGCGCTCAGCGGTTGAACAAGAGATCAGAGACTTAATTCGGAAGGATGGGCGAATTACATTCGCCCAGTTCATGCAGACCTGCCTGTACTCGCCGAGTGGAGGGTTTTATTCTGCTCGGGACAACGGGATCAACACCCATTTCGGGACCTCTTCCATGACTCACCCAGTTTTTGGCGCCCTGATAGCACAGCAACTGAAGCAGATGTGGCGTCTCCTCGGAGAACCTCCCGTTTTCCATGTGATCGAGGTGGGTGCGGGCGACGGCGCCTTAGCCCAATCCATCGTGGATGCCTGCCGGCGATTGCCCCCCCGATTCGCCCAGGCGATCTGCTATGTCGCTGCCGACTATGAGCCTGGATGGCCCCAGTCACCTGACCATGCCCTTGGGTGGGCTGGTGAGACCGGAGATAGGATATCCCCAGGGAGGCAGGACCCGGCCTCGGGAATCCAACGAGTCAAGACCGAGGGACTTCAGGCGTTCCGAAAGATCGTTGGCTGCATCCTGTGTAACGAGTTGATCGATAACTTCCCCGTGCACCGGTTCGCCATCAAGGGTGGAAGGGTCAAGGAAGTATTTGTCACTACCGAAGGGGGGAAACTCACCGAAGTCCTAGACGAGCCATCCTCGCATCGCATCGAAGAGAGGCTGACCAGCCTGGGCTTGGCATTGCCCGAAGGGTATCGCGGTGAGGTGAACCTGGGCATTGAGGACTGGACTAGCCAGCTTTCCAGTGCGTTAGACCGTGGGTTTGTTATCACTATCGACTACGGCCAACTAGCCACCGATCTCTATTCTCTCCAGAATACACAGGGTACACTGGTCTGCTTCAATCGGCACACAATCAGCAGCGACCCGTACGAGCACATCGGGCATCAGGACATCACCTGCCAGGTGGACTTCACGTCCCTCATGCGAGCGGGTGAGCGGCACGGTTTGGTCACTGTAGGGTACACACTGCAGAGCCAATTCCTGACGAACCTCGGCTTCTCCTCGTTCCTCGATGCCCTCCAGGAGCAGGACATGTCCGCCGCCCGGATGGAGTTGAGCCGCATCGCCATGATGACGCTGGTAAACCCGGACGAGTATGGCGACTTCAAAGTGCTCGCCCAAGTTAAAGGGAACGGGCTGGAAACAGACCTCCTAGGATTTCAGGACCAGGAACCATAACGGGCATAACACATTTCCCCGCCACAGATGCGTTACGTCCTCACTGCCCCGGAAAAGGAAGGGGGCAGAGAAATGCCCTCGGCTCCGTCCTCTAATCTGATAGCGACACAGCCAAGGGCAATGAATCCGTTCCACTGGGGCGAATTCTAGCTCGGATATTTGCTGAACATGATGAAGCCGTTGCTGTCGGGCGTATTGCAGCCTGCAAGGGCGGTTTCGGCCTTCACCGTGACCTGCCGCGGCCCCGCCGTGCCCCGGAGTTGCTGGATGCTGTCAGCGAAGAGGACGGCACGGTTACGACCCGTTCCGTTATTTCCACCGCTGGAGAGGAAGGGGTGGGGGCCCTCTACCCTGATGTCCTCGGCATAAAAGTCGTGGGCCTCTCCCCACTTGACGCCGTGCCACTGGAAGCCCTCCAGGAATTGCTGCGTGAATGTGAGGTAGCCGTCGTAGGGGTTGAATACATCAACATCATTAGGACCGAGCCCGGAACCCTCCCACATCATCCGAGCCATGCTGGCGACGGACTCCTGATGCTCGTCCAGGGTCGCCATGCTGCTCCTGCCCCTGCGATTGATCTGGTTGTGGTTGAGAACGTAGACCGGCTGTTGCCTCATGTCCCTGGCGCGCTCGGCGGTGGTGAAGATGAAGGCCGCGCAGGTGTTGACCGGCCTGTCGCAGTCATATATCACCAATGGCTCCTCGACCACGCGCCCGGTAAGGTAGTCCTCGCGGGTGAGCTGATACGGCTCGTGCATGGCGTAGTAACCCCAGGGAGTCATCAGTCCGTTCCGGCGCAGGTTCAAACAGAGGTCGGCCAGACCGTCGTGGGACTTACCGTATTTCTGGCAGTACTGCAGGAAGACGGTAAGATTGTTGAACATCGCGCCGCTCTGATAACCCCAAGGAAGGGTGAAGGCGCTGTTTCCGGGGGCCTCCTGGTTGGTATTCTGTGGATTGTTATGCCCGTACCGGCCTGCGAGATTGACCATCGGGTACCATACCAGGGCGGTCTCACACAAGCCGTCACCGACCGCCTGAGCGGCCAATCCCATCATAGGGCCGATGTAGGGTGCATCGGACTTGAGATACTTTACATTCTTCAACCCCAATTCCCGCTGAATCCAATCCGCTGAAGCGAAGGTCAGGCCGTCTTCAGTGTCGTACGGCGGGTCAAAGTAGGGGCGAGGCGCCCAAGTCTGCTCTGCGCGGGTCTCCGGGCTGGTGATAAGCCCGTCAATGTCGTCCAGCGACAGGCCCGCGTCTGCGATGGCCTTCAGGCAAGCCTCCTTGGTCAAGCCGCCACAGCTCCTGTCCAGGGCCACACCGTCCCAGCGCCGGTCCATATAGGACTGGCCCCAACCTACAACGGCGACCTTGCCCCGGTGCTCCCAGACTCCCAGACCTTCCCGGTTTCTCATCCAATTGTTGTCACTAACCATCTCAGCTACCTCATGTCCTCTGGGTTATTGACCGTTTCTGTCTGCAATGCGGATGCTCCGCAGTCGCTCCGGACCTCCGGTCCCGTGGAGGATTTGCCCCTCGATTGGACCCGAGCAGGCTAGGCCACCACCTGCCACTCGTGGACCAACTGGCCGGTGGTCGTTTCTTCAAATATCAGTTCCACAGGGGCTCCAACTGGGACCTCCCCTGGCGGGGTGCCCGGAAGGTTGGACAGGAAATTGATGCCCGGGTCTTCATCCAGGGTTATTACCGCAAAGTTGATGGGCTGCGCCGACCGGAACCCCCTGATTCGGGAGTCGCGTATCACCATGTACACTTCGATATGTCCCCTACCCTGCACCTCTTTCCACTCGAAATTTTCGGCGGAGCCGCATTGGTTGCACCGCTGGGCGGGCGGATAGAACAACCTCTCGCATGCGGTGCAGTTCTGCAAGACCAGCCGCCGCTCGTTGCAGGCGTCCCAGAATGGCTTGGTCAGTTCATTGGAGACCGGTGCAGGTCTCTCCAGGCCTGGAATCGTTGACATGGCTCTCCTCTCCTTCAGGAAACGCGGATCCTCTACGTAGCGGGTTGCCGGAAAGACCGGGCAGGATCCGTCACTCGATTGGAATCTTGCACGCTGTGCGTTGCCGTTACGCGCACAATCTAATTCGGATTATAAGTAGAGCGCTCTTGCTGGTCAAAGATGTGTTTCACCCGCAGTCAAGTTCCCCTACGCGCCGTCCGTCCTCCCGTTTATCCACGGCTCGGTATATCCGGCATCCATCCAGAGGAAATGGAACCCAGCTTCCAGGGCGAATTGCTGGTCCAACTCCGTATCGCCGATATGGTAGTACTCCTCAGCTGGAAAGCGAGACTTCAGGTCCGGGAGACCCTGCTTATGTGAGATAAAACTCACCTCGATGCGGTGCCTGTCCCAAATGGCCTGCTGCACCGGAAGCGGGCGATCGGAAGAGCTGCCGATAATGCACCCATGAGCCTGGGCCTTCCTGACCATGCTCATGGTGACAGGCCCGGGCGGGTCTCCTGCTTCCAGCGTTCCATCTATGTCGAAACTGACCAGTACCGCCAAGTATAACCTTCCTTCTCAAATTGGACTTAGATGGGACCACCGGTGGTCGAGAGGCATGACCCAAGTCGAGTGTACTTGCCTACGGTTCCCCACCCACCGATGGGTCGGCCCACTGGACGATCCCCCGCGTTCCAAAGTCCTCGATCTGCTGGTCGTCGTACCCGATTTCCCGGAGTAGGGGCCTGGTGTGCTGGCCGATCTGGATGGAGGTCCGGTAGAGTCCCGGAGTCAGGGAGAATTCGACCAACCCGCCGTAACGGAGGTACTTGCCGACATGCGGGTGCTCCACCTCAACGCTCAGGGCATTAGCCTGGGCGTGGGGATGGTCCGCATAAAACTCTCCTTCCAGAGCTTCGTCGGCCTGGACACAGGCGATGTCCGCCTTGATCAGCAGCTCTTCCCATTGGTCAGCGGTGCGCCCGACGAGTATTGCCGAAATCTCAGCAGTCAAGGCCTCGTCATTGGCCTGCCGCGCCTCCGGGGTCGAGAAGCGTCCGTCAGCCAGGAGGTCTGCCCGCTCCACAGTGCGGCAGAATGTTTCCCACTCGTCCTGGAACAGGCAACCGAGGAACACCCACCCTTCCCGGCATCTGTAGAGACGGTACAGGGCGTGGAGGCCGTGAATCTCTTTGTCGGGGATGGCGATGGGAGGGCGGTCCGCGTGGTCGTAATACTCGTCGGCATTGGTCCAGGCATTAGCGTTCAGCATGGTGATGTGGACGGGCTGGCCCTTGCCGGTAGCGTCCCGCGCCCGAAGGCCCAGCATGATTCCCGTGGCCAGGGCCGGCGAGGTGTTCTGGTCTGGCCCCCAGTTGGATTTCATGATCCAGCGGGTGGCCTCAACGGTCTCCTCCACATCCATGACCTGTTCCGGTGGCGGGGGCATACCCCGGCCCATCTGCCGCATCGCGCCGCCCATGATCGCGCCGGGAATGGGATGGGCGCCCGGCCTGCGCGCATGGGGGCCGTGTTCCCCATAGGTCCCCATCCAGACATGGACCATGCGGGGATTTATCTTCCGGCAAGTCTCCCAATCGATGTTGAGACGTTCCGGAACGCCGAGCCGGAAGTTGTGCGTGAGAACATCGGCCCTGGCGATGAGCTTGTGGATGATCTCTTTGCCCTCAGGAGTCTGAAGATCAACCTGAATGCCTTCCTTGCCGGCGTAGGTCCGCGGGTCGGCCACTGCCTGTGCAGTGGAGCGCCGCCCCTCATCTAATCTCCGGTCGGTGGCGTCGATCTTTATGACCCGCGCCCCAAGGTCTGCCAAAAGGGCAGCGCCGTAGGGCCCGGCCTGAATTGTCGCCAGATCCAGGATGATGATCCCGGACAGGGGGTGGGCCGGCACATTAGAGCCATTGGCCCCAGGCACGCCACCGCCTGGGGTTGGGGACTGCTGCCCCAGGCGTCCCAGCACCTCGGCGTCGTGCTGTCCCACATCAGGGGCTGGGCCGCTTGGTTCCCCCGGTGTGTCCTGGAAATCAACCAGCGGTGCCAGGGTCCGCATGGGACCTACGCGAGGATCGTCGATCGTTACGACCGTGCCGTTGGAAACCACTGCGGGATGGTCCATGGACTGGACGCTGCTGCGATAGGGTTCAGCAGCGATGTTGCCGTCCTGGAGGTAGATCTCCATCCACTCGTCAGCGGTCTTCTCCAACTGTTTGTCCAGTATCTCCCGGCGCAGGAGTTCCCGGTTCTCCAGGTTGATTGCCGGGACTCTCTTGAACCGTTCATCCTCGAGCAGGTGGCCAAGTCCAATGGCTTTGATGTGTCCCTGGATGTGCGGGACCCTCTGATTGGCGTGCTGGAGCCACGTGCCTTCCTTGGTCCGTACGGGAACGTATCCTATGGAGGAGAGGCCACGGCTGCCGCCGGGCCTCCCGGGAAACCGTTCCGGGTCCCTACGCCGGAGCTGCATGTTCACCAGTCCGCCGTCACCGACATTGTTGTCGTGTGGAGAAGCCAGGGACTGGACGATGCTGGTCTGGACCCATTGCCCACGTCCGCACAGGTCCCGAACCCGGAGTGCTCCAATGATTCCGCGCACCGCAGCCTGACTGGCGTGCCAGCTACCCGTGGGCACTGCCGAGTAAACCGGGCCTTCCCGGTTGGGCTGTCCCTGGAGGTTGAGCATCCGGCCAGCCTTGGCCGCTACGACACCCTCGTACCCTTTCACCCGGCGAAGCGGTCCCTCTTGCCCGAAGCCGGTGATGGAGCAGTAGACCAGCCGTGGGTGGAGCTGCGAGAGGGTGTCATACCCTAGACCCCATTCAGCCATGTCTCCGGGGCGGAAGGACTCTACCAGCACATCGGCCTCTCCGGCGAGCTGGATGGCCTGCTCGCGGCCTTCTGCGGTTTCGAGATCCAGCACGATACCTTTCTTACCACGGTTCCACGAAATCCAGGCGGGTTGAAAGCGGAAGGGATCACCGCCGGGAGGTTCAACCTTAATCACCTCTGCCCCGTAGTCGGCCATTACCAGCGTGCAGATGGCCCCAGGCATCCCCAGTGAGAAATCCAGGACGGTCAGGCCTGTACATGGTCCTGCCACGGTTCATCTCCCCTTTGAGGCATATGGGCACGAGCTTGGCCAGGCATCTAGCCTGTCCCTTCAGTGCGTAACTGGCTCCCCGTCCAGTCTGCATGAAATACCTAGCTCTCGATTATACAGTTGGCAACTCGAGCCAATCTGCGAAACTGAGTATGCAGCCCACTGGAGATGCCCGTCAACCTCAGTCATCAAGGACGGCCTCCTCGTACTCCTCCGTATCAGTCTAGCTACATCAACTGGCCGGACCACAGACCAGTCTCTTGCGGGTGAGAAGAAAGGGAGATGCGGCAGAGACCGCTCCCGCGCGCCGACCTGGAGACGCACACTTGCCCCGACTCGAAGGACGGTAATCGCGCATTAGCGTGCCGGAGGTAAGTCGCCCACCTGGCTGGTCTATTGCTTTGGTGAGCAGAGCCTTCGCTCCTTTCATAGGGTGTACTATCACCTGGCTCATGGCACCAATGCCGCTACAGCGTATTTGCAAACCCAATCAGTTAGGTTAGAGTGAGCGGGCAAACCTCCCAGGGGTTGGAAAGAGCAGGATCGGGAGATTTGACCTAGGAACTGTGCCTGCGGTCGTTGTTGCCGTCACAGAAACCTTCAACGGCACGGCTTAGCAAGAGCCCCGCACCACCATCAACAGCGTACAACGGGTGCTGCGTACAGCGCCTCATGCCGGGACAAACCGGAGAGGGTTGATCCATGGATCTATACCATAACCAACCCGATTCCACCGTTCTCGTAAACGGCAACTGTGGGAAGAGTTCCTGATGATGTGCAGCAGCCACCTGTCGATGGAACGATAGAGCGGTGAGTCCAATACGTGGATGGGACCAGCGTTCGGCCCCACGTCGCGCTGACTGACCATAAAGGAGGCGCGGCGGCGAGGCGCAAACCGATCCCGTGGAGAGTCCGTACGAAGATTGATGTTCGTACGGAAGACATCGATTCCCTATGTCTACCGAACGGAATAGTTATACTGACAGGGAGAGTTGCCCAGTTGGATGACAAACGACTCTCTGGGTCATTATGGGAACCTGAAGGAGGAACACATCAATGCATTGCGGAGTGATGGTCACCGGCTACAACCAAGGTGACTGGGCCCGTCTCATGGAAGGAGGCTATGACCGCCCGCCGACGATACCGGACGCCCGGAACATGGACGACACCCTCTATATGGGGGAGCTGGTTGAGCCGCTGGGGTTCGATTCAATCTGGGCAACCGAACACTACGGTTCTGCCTATTCAATGCAGCCGAACCCATTGCAATACCTGGCGTACTGGGCGGGCCGAACGAGTCGAGTCGACGTTGGTACAGCGGTCATCGTCGCCCCGTGGTGGAATCCGGTGCGGCTGGCTTCCGAGATCTCCATGCTCGACATCCTGCTGAGAGGCAGGCGCCTCCATCTTGGGATCGGACGTGGGATCGCACCTCACGAGTATGCTTCGCTCGGCTACCCGATCGAACAGTCGCACAAGTATTTCTACGACGTGATCAACGCCATCAAGGCCGCGGACGGTGCGGAGCGCTTCGAGTTCAAGGGGGAAGTCTACGACATCCCACCCACCAGCATCAGACCCCAGGCCCGCCATAAGGGTGAGCTAACCAAGGACATCAAGGTGGCATTTACCACAGAGGCTTCAGCAAGAATGGCTGCCGAAAACGGCCTTGGGCAGATGTTTGTTGCAGGCGACGATGTAGAAGAGATGACCGATAAGGTGCGAAGGTTCAACAAGATTCGAAAGGAACTGGGTCTCCCGCCTGACCAGCCCACGACTCTCTTGTGGATGTACTGTGCCGAAACCGGCGAGGAAGCAGAGGAGGGGTGGACCTATTTCCACAACCAGCTCACCGCGGCCCAGCGCCACTATTTCGAATGGAACAATCCAGGTTATGAAGGCATACATGGCTACGAGGAATACCTCATACGCCAGAATGCCGACGTCGGTTCCGCGGATGCTGGCTTCGCCGCCCGGCGCGCAACCCAACCCATCGGCACGCCGGAGGAGATCATCGAGAAGATCCGAGCGCTGCAGTGGACCATCAGCCTCGAAAAGCTCGTGATCCACATGTTTTACGGTGGAATGCCACGGGATAAGGCCGAAAAGAGCCTCAAGCTCTTCGCCGAAAAAGTTCTGCCGGAGGTGAAGGCGATGCCCACTTCGATCAATCCCCAGTCCTTGGAGTAAGGCCAACGCCGAGAAGCCAGACCCGGTGATGCGATGACGGAATAGCGTTATCAGGATCCCGATCCACGCTCACCTCTATAGTGACGAAGCGCCCCGATTCTAGCCGCAATGGCTTGCCCCCAACTGATCGGGCTTGCAAGCAGATCGACCAAGACGCTTTGATTTCGGATTGTCTTCGCCCCGCCACTGGACCTGCGGCGTGTCCCCTGGCTCAATGGCCGTATGAGCGGTTGCAGCAGGTTAGCGATCTCCTGTCTTACCTCTGCTCGATGTGCCAACACAACGGAAGACCCCTCCGGGTGGATTGGTATTGTCACGATACCAATCCACCCGGAGGGGTCTTCCCGTGGGCCTATTGTCCTAAGCGACTTTCCCCGTCTTTACCTAACTCCTGGATGACTCGTGTCCTTGCTGCGGAGGCCCAGGTCGGCAATTCCCTATGAGGACAGGGTCCCAGTTTCGGCCATGCCCAAGATATTCGCCACAGTATCTGCCTGCCGATTTTCGTTGAGAACAACACCTTGGGGACCAAGGTTCCACACATTGTGTTCCCGACGCACATCGCGGTCCGCAGATAGGCGAAGCATGGGCGCTGTGTTCACCTCAGTGACCGACGATAAAGGCAGAATCTTTTACGCAACGATCAAAGGGCTTGATGACCACTACTCGAATCTCCTACCTCTCAATTTATGTCCGTCGCTGCCCCTGCGTCTAATCCCATGAAACCGGAAGGGAGACCAGGGAACGAAAAGCGATAGTTGGAGCGTATTCCAGGTCCTCGGTTTTCAGATGGAGGGAATCGAACCGTTTCGCCAGCGCCCTGAAAGCCTCCTGTCCCTCCATTCGTGCCAGATTCACGCCCAAGCAGTGGTGGACACCGGAGCCAAAGCCCACATGGCGGTTGGGCCAGCGGTTGATGTCAAACTTGTCGGGCTCATCGAACGTCCTGGGATCACGGTTGGCAGAGGAGATCATCCACCTGACGGATTCCCCCTCGCGAATAGGAGTCCCGCCAACTTCCACGTCCTGCGTGGCTATCCGCTGGATGCCCTTGACCGGTGGATCGTAGCGCAGACACTCTTCCGTAGCCCGCTGCGTCATGCCCGCGGGGTCCTCCCGTAATATCTCCCACTGCTCAGGATTGCGGATGAAGGCGAGGGTACCGTTGCAGATCAGGTTCAGTGTGGTGACATGCCCGGCTATCAGCAGCAGCACTGCAGCGGCTAGCGTCTCCTCCCGATTGTAGACTCCGGTCTTTTCACCACTGACCACCAGAGATAGGAGATCATCCGTGGGGTTGACCAGCCTGTCCTCCACCATTGGGACCAAATACTCCCGCATCTTTATTTGGCCCTCGGCTGCCGCCTTGGTGCGGTCAGCTCCCTCTCCGCCGTTGGCAAGAAGCTTGGTCGCCAAGTCCTTGATGTAGGGCCGGTCTTCAGTTGGAACACCCATCATCTGGGCGATGACCAGAAGGGGAAGAGGGGCGGCAAAGTCTGCCATGACGTCCAACTCACCCTTCTCATCCGCCTGGTCAAGGAGGAACTTAATCGCGGACTGCACCATAGAGCGCCAGAGGTCGATCTTCTTGGGATTGAAGTACCCGTGGAGCACCATCCGCATATCGATGTGCTTCGGCCGGTCATGCTGGATGAAACTATTGGATCCCAGGGCCCGTATGTGGTCATTCAGCTCCAGGTCCTCCTCGGCTATCGGCGGCAGGGGTGGCCTGGTGTCTCTTGTGAAATTCTCCGAGGAGAATAGCTGATGGTTGCGGGCGACCCAGACCAGGTCATCATAGCGGGTGATTATCCACTGGCGAAGATTTTCGTTCCAGTGTACTGGGTCCTCTTCCCTGAGCATTCCGAAATAGGTATAAGGGTCCGCCATAACCTCTGGAGCAAAGAGATTGTCGTGGATGGCAGTAACCATGATTCCTCCGGCTGGCTATTTGATTTTTGCGGATACCTTAGCGGGAGTGTCTACGAATAGGTACAAACTATCTGCTTGGTACGGCGTTATTGTAACAGAGCATTTTGACAGGTTCCAGCCGCCACCTTTCCATGACCATGGTCTTTTAATTGTTGGGGGGATGCCGATGAGAGTGAGGGTCTCCCAAGGTTTCGAGCTGTAGTGGCGAAGTGCCGCCGCTATGTTTTTCACTCCGCGAAGGCGCAGCATTCCTATCACCAGGTTCCGCAGGGCCGCCAGCAGTTGCGGCGCCGACCCGGTTCTCACCTGGCTTTGGTCCTCACCAAATACCACGTCCCTCACCCAATGGAGGCTGTTCTCAATCCCCCAGAGCCCCGCCATATGGCCAGCAGACGGGCTGCGTCCGCCCGCTCCGGCGACAGACTGGTTATGGCATACACTCGCTCCACAGTCTCCCTGCCCTTGCGCCTCCTGCTCCGCTCCACACAGCAGACCTGTCCCAGTCTCGGCCAGTGGAGGTAGCCGTTCAAGGCTGGCGATGCCCACAGCCTGCGCCTTTCCCACCGGTCTCCATGCCATCCCTCCCGGGTGGCCTCGGCAAAGCTCTCCCCCCAAGGAGGCTCAGAGAAGAGCAGGCTCACCGCCTCTTTCACCCCAGGCTGGTTGTCTTTGAGGACCCGGAAATAGTCCCCGCCCTGTTCCAGTACTCCCAGGCTCAACTCCTGCTGGCAGTACAGGGCATCTCCGGTGACCACCCTCCCCTCGAGCTCCAACCGGGCCAGCAGGCCGGTGGCCATCCCCAGTTCGCTCTCCTTGTGATCCCCCCTGACCCCCTGGCAGGGGTATGTAACGGCTGAAATGGTCTGAAAACTTGGAAAGCGCACGGGGTTCCGGCATCTTGGCAGCAGTCACGAAACCAGGCGCCGGAGGTGTCCCATGCGCCTTCCCGGAGAATGCCATAAGATGCGGCAGGTCATTAGAACGCATCTACCTCACCTCTCCCGGCCACAGTTGGACGGCCTGGTCCTGTGGGTCTGTGGGGCCGTTCTGGCCGGCAGCGCCTGCCAGAACGCTGTGGCCTCGGCCCTCTCGCCCTGGGGTGGATGGAACGAATTTCGACAGTATCTCCGGGAATGGCTCTACGACGGCAGCGACCGGGCCCGTCCCTGCCAGACCGAACTGGACGTAAGCCTCTGCTTCGCGCCGTTGCTGCGGTGGGTTCTCTGCTGGTGGCATTCCGAACGTCTCGCCCTGGCCGTTGATCCAACCCTCAAGGGCGACCAGACCACCGCCATCGTCATCAGCGTGCTCCAGCGCAGTTGCGCCATTCCGGTGGCTTGGCGCATCCGCAAAGCCACCCAGCGCGGCTCCTGGATGGACCCCACGGTGGAACTGCTCAAGGAGCTCGCCCCGGCGGTTCCCAGGGAAATGACCGTCATCGTGCTCTCTCGACTTTGTACAAAACCAGAAAAGATATAAGGGCAGGGTAAGCTTGACCAAATCACCACAAGAGGCCAAGAATGCCTACCCTGCCCGCCGTCATTGTAACCGTGCTGTTCCCCTTTGAGCACTTGTTCGACCGCAGGACCTGGCGCAAAGCCCAGCTCCTGGTGGTGGGTGCGATTCTGTCCTCCGGCAAGCGCACGGTGTCCTCCGCGCTGAGCATCCCGGGGATTGGCCAGAGCGGAGACTTCGCCGTCTTTCACCAGGTGCTCAACCGGGCCCGGTGGGAGCCGCTGCAACTGAGCCGGGCGCTGTTGCTGCTGCTGGTTGGCCGCCTGGGTTCGTCCACCGAGCCCCTGGTGTTCGGCATTGACGAGACGGTGGAGCGACGCTGGGGCCGGAAGATTGCGGCCAAGGGGAAGTACCGGGACCCGGTGCGCTCCACCGACGACCAGGTGGTGATGACCCCCGGACTGCAATGGGTCAGCCTGATGTTGCTGACCCGCATCGGGTGGGCCAGTCGCCACTGGGCGTTGCCCTTCCTGACCGCGCTGGCGCCGTCGAACCGCTATGACTGGCTCAAGGGTCGTCGCCATAAGCGGTTCACCGACTACGCTCAGCAGATGCTGGACTGTCTGCGTCGGTGGCTGCCGGACCGGGACCTGGCGGTAGTCTGCGACGGCGGCTACGCCAAGCGTGATTTCCTGCTCCACTGCCAGAGCATGTCCAAGCCCATTGTCGTCGTCACCAAACTGCGCAAAGACGCGTCCCTGTACCAGCCAGCGCCGCCGCGACGGCCTGGTCAGACCGGCCGGCCCCGCGTGGTGGGAGCGCGACTGCCCAGTCCCACGGCGGTGCTGGACGGTCCCGCCACCCAATGGACCCCCTGCCGTGCCACCACATCCGACGGTGCCGATCTCATGATCGAGCTGGCTTCAGGCATGGCGCTGTGGTACCGCGGCGGCTACCCGTCGGTCCATGCGCTGGGGCGTGGTCAGGCGCCTTGAGGAACCCCTGGGGCCCCATGCTTTGCTGTGCACCGACATCGACGCCGGTCCGCTGCAGATCGTGCAGTGGTATCTGCTGCGTTGGCAGGTCGAGGTGACCTTTGAGGAACTGCGGGCCCACCTGGGTATGGAAACCCAGCGCCAGTGGTCCGAGCGTGCCATCGTCAGAACCACCCCCGCACTCTTTGGTTTGTTCAGCCTGGTGACCATGGCAGCGGATGTCTTGATTGAACAACAGGGCGGCATATTGCCGCGGACCACGGCATGGTATGCCAAAACCAACCCCACTTTCGCCGACGCCATCGCCCTGGTCAGACGGGACATCTGGGCACAGCAGGAGACTTTTGCCACGTCCGAGCCCTGCCCTGAACTGATAAAACTCCCACGCGGGACATACCGCAGGATGATCGAGACCCTCGCTTACGCCGCCTAATTGTACAAAGTCGAGACTGTTCAGTGTTCCTGAATGTTATGCTCGTCTGCATGCTTGGTCAACCTTGGAGCTGTTCTGGGTGTTCTCGCTCGGACGGTTTGGGACGAGCTGCTTTGAGTCCGCGGGGGAGGCACTTTTGCCGGAGAATAGCGTTGCCCAATGAATCCTTTTTGGTTCGGATTCGTTGTGCAGAATCTGTTGTTCGTGTTAATTCCGATTCATCGTGCAAAGCTGTCCTCCGTATTCCCGTCAAAACGTGGAGGGCGCCCCGGGTGCTAGACTGTTGGACGCGGGGCCATGCTGGCCCTGCCGGAGGTGCGGCCTCGCGGCGGCACAGTCCGCAGGCGTCCCTTGTGGGAGGCCGTGAGGGAAGACCGCGGGGGCGTCCGGACGTTCAGGCATGTGCCGCCCGGGGTTGTTCCCCCGTTGTTTCTTGTGGTGTTCCTGTTCTTGTTCCCGCCGTCCCGGGCGGGAGACTGCAGGCTTATTGTGGAGGCTTATTGTGGAGGCTTATTGCGGAGGGCGGTTGCAGAGCAACGCTGACTACGCCGGCCTGAAGCGGCGGGTGACGGCTGCCGGGCTGCTGGAGAAGCGGCCCCTGAGGCACTACGGACTGCGCGGCCTGGCGCTGGCGGCGATGCTGGCTGCCAGTTTCGCCGTCATGGCGTTGGCCGACTCCCTGGCGGTCCACCTGGCGAACGCCGCCTTCATGGCGTTCACGCTGGTGCAGCTGTGCTTTCTCGGGCACGACTTCGGGCACCAGCAGGTATGCGGGAAGCCCCTGCACAACGACGTGGGCGGGCTGGTGGTCAGCGCGCTGGTCGGCATCAACCGCAGCTGGTGGGTTGACAAGCACAACCGGCATCACGCCGCGCCGAACCACGTGGACCTGGACCCCGACGTGAACTTCCCGTTCCTGGCGTTCAGCGAGGACTGCGCCAGGCGGAAGGGCCTGCTGGCCAGGGCGGTGGTGCGCCGGCAGGCGTACCTGTTCTATCCGATGCTCTGTCTGGAGGGGGCGTCGCTGAAGGTGTCGGGGATGGGGCGTCTGATCGCGGGCTGCCTGGGACGGGGCCCCCGCCTGCGGTTTCCGGCCGGCGAGCCGGCGGCCATGGCGGTCCACCTGGCGGTCCACGGCGGGGCGCCGTTCCTGCTGATGCCGCCCCTGGACGCGGTCCTGTTCATCCTGGTGAGCCAGGCGCTGATGGGGCTGTACATCGGTGCGACCTTCGCGCCCAACCACAAGGGGATGGAGATGCACTCGGGGGGGCTGGGCCCTGGCTTTCTGCGCCGGCAGGTGGCGGCTTCCAGGAACGTGAGGCCCGGCGTGGTCAACGACTACCTGTACGGGGGGCTCAACTACCAGATTGAGCACCACCTGTTTCCGTCGATGCCGCGCAACAACTTGCGGAAGGCGAGGGAGATCGTGCGTCCCTACTGCATGGCTCTGGCGGTGGAGTATCACGAGACGGGGATTGTGAGGTCGCACCGGGAGATAGTGCGGCACCTGCACGGGGTGGGGCGCTCCCTGGCCGTGATTGACCGTGTCAATGCCCCGGGCCCGGGCCGGAGTCCGGGGACCGCCTGAGGCGGGGTTCTCCCCGGGGACGCCCCTGTGCGCCCTCGTGCCTGCCGGTCTTCTTGCCGCCCGTTCGTCTCTAGCCCTGTGGCCCGCACGGGCTGTTCCATCAGCCGGCGCCCGTATGGCTCCGGCGTCCAGATGTGGCGTAAGTGTACGAGTCTCTTCCGCCTTCCCTCACCCGCCGCTGGCGGCCATCGCCGCCGCCAGGCTGTGCCGGGTGTGCTCCCCGGCGGCGGGGTTCAGCTCGCCCCGGAAGGCCGCGTAGGCCTTCATGGCGCAGAACGTCATCGGCCGGTGGAAGCCGATGCGCTCTCGGCCGAGCGAGCTGTTCAGGGCGGTCCGGGTGAAGCTCACGTTGTAGGATGCAATCAGCCCGTGGTCCGCCAGCAGCGGCTCCAGTGTTCCATGACCGTTCCGATGCCGGGCTGGCCCCGCACGCAGGCGTCCGTTATCCCGTGGACCAGGGTGGCGTCCCGGGGTATCGGCTCCCCCGGGTCCACCAGGGTGTTGATCAGGACGTTTCCGTCCCGGTCCGCGCAGACCAGCTCGACTATCTTCGGGTACCGGCCCAGGCCGGTGGTGGCGACGTCCAGCACTAGGGCGTTCTGCTCCAGCGCCCGTCCGGCGGTCCATGGGGTCGTCCTCTTTCCCAGATGCCATCTCATCCTCTACACACTGCCGCTGGCCCGTCGGTTCGTAAATCGCCCTAGGAGCCTTTTCCCGGCGCCCCCCGGTGCCTCTTTTTTCCTTCTCCCCCCTTCCCAACCCCAGGACGATTGCAAAGTCAGGAGGTTTGGCCGCATAGGCGTGCGATGACCAGCGCAGGGCGGAAGGCGCAGGTTTTGGCTCGCAGGGGCATGGACATCCGGGAGGGAAACCATCCTTCCAGGCGCAGGGCGTTCAGGGCCGTGTTGACCAGGCTGGCGTATACTTCACCCAGACCTGGACGCCGCAGCGTGTGGACGTCCTCGTCCCAACTGCGGTCCTTCACGTGATGCAGGCTGTTTTCCACGCTCCAGTGGTTGCGGATCACCCGAAGCAGTTCTCCCAGGCCGCACCGCCGGGAACTCAGGCTGGTCAACAGATACCAGCGCTCCCGGCTCACCTCCCCGGTGGCTATCTCCACCCTCTCCTTCTCCAGCATCGCCCCCTGCCTCGCTCCGGGAAAACCCGACTCATCCCGGATGTAGTCTGCCAGTGCCCCGTAGGTCCAGATACGCCGCCTCTCAATCACACCCGCTTTTTTTCCACGCTCTGCGCCTCAGGCTCCCCCGGTTCCTCCCCGGGAAATCCCTCTGCCAACGCGGCCAGCAACCCGGGCCGGTTCCCTTTGACTCGCACCAGATAGTCCCGTCCGTGGCTCACTATGGCCTGGCACAGGTCCCGCTCCGCGTACAGTGCGTCCATGGTCAGGAGCGCCAGGCCGGGATAGCGCTCGAACAGTTGCCCCAGTTGTTCCCGCAACACCCCGGGTTCGTACCGTTTCTCCGATGCCGGCCACTGGGCCAGACACAGTTTCAGGTCGTGGGCCAGCACGTTCACCATCACCAGGGGATTGCCGCTTGCGTCCTCGGACTGCTTGGCCCACTTGCCGTCTACCGCAGCATTCACCTCTTGGTCCGCCACCACCCCCGGACACCCATCCCGTCAGGGCGCCCTGCAACTGCTTATACTGAACCCCGGCCAGGGTGCGGGAAATGGTGGTGGCATGAGGCGGATGGTCCCGTACAAACCCGAGAGGTTCCTTCAGCACCGGCCAGTGCATCCTGGCGAAGAGGGAGATGTGGGCCATGGTGGTCTGACCGCAGACCAAGCCCAGCAGGGTCAGCCGGAGAATGGCCTGAAAGGGATGCCTGATCCCTCTGGCTCTTCTGGGGTCCGGCACCTGCTCCAAACATCCGAACAGAGATTCCGCCGCATCCATATCCCCACACTCCCATATCTCACTTCTCTGCCTTTATAAACTCCCATCCCTGACTTTGCAATCGTCCTGGCATCGACAGATCCCATCGTATCGGTTTCCGTCATCCTGGGCTATAATGGACACACACGCTTGATTGGCGCACCAAGGTTTAACACGAGAACGGACCGACCCTTCCGCCCCCTTTCCTTCTCTTCTAGTTATCCCTCCCCGCTGATTCACCTGTGTAATTACTCTAAATCAGGGAGTCCGTTTTTCGTATGGCTCTTGCATATCCGTCCGCCCGTGCGCGTTGGTCCAATCGCTCCCCCTACCGTACCACGCACCATACCGTTTGCGATGACTGCAATCTCTCAACCACCCTTCCCTTTCAGCCAACCCAAGGGAAGCCGGTGTATTGTCGCTCATGCTTCAAGGCACGGCGGCAGGGAGCTTCCCCCGCAACCAGCCCGCACTCCATCCAGGCAGTCCAGTCCACCCTGCCACGTTCTGAAAGTAAGGAAGCCGTTGAAATCGTCCCGGGCGTAAGCAACGCTACATTTTCCGAAATGTCCCTGGGCACCACTACCAAGGCGGCGATTTCCAGGATGAACATATCCACGCTCACACCCATCCAGGAGAATGCCATTCCTCACCTGCTTGAGGGACGCGACCTGATCGGCCAGGCGCGTACCGGCTCCGGAAAGACGCTGGCGTTCGCCGTGCCCATGGCGGAGATGTGCGACCCGTCGGTCCGACAGATACAAGCCGTCGTGCTGGTTCCCACCCGCGAACTGGCTATCCAAGTGGCCGGAGTCATCGAAGCCCTGGCTTCCCCGCGGAAAATCCGCGTTACCATGCTATATGGGGGGCGGGCCCAGAAACCGGAATACGCAGCGTTGAGGAATGGCTCCCAGGTTGTGATCGGCACCCCGGGGCGCACGCTGGACCATCTGCGCCAGGGGACCCTCGTCTTAGGCAACGTGCGATTCCTGGTGCTGGACGAAGCGGACGAAATGCTGGACAGAGGGTTCGCCCCGGACGTGGAATCGATCATAGCCCACATGCCCAAAGAACGGCAGACAGCGCTCCTGTCCGCAACGATGCCTGAGTGGGTGTCCCGGACCGCCTCGAAGCACCTTCGCAATCCGGTAACGGTCAAGGTAGACGCGGGCCTGCAGGCGCCGCCCACCGTGGAGCACCTGGTCTACACCATCCAGAAAAGCGACAAGATGGAAGCTTTAAGGAGTCTGCTGGACGACCGGGAGGATGCCCCGGTGATCGTCTTTGGGAAAACCAAGCGCGGGGTCAAAAAGCTGGCCCAGCAACTCGATTCCCTGGGCTACCCGGTAGGGGCGCTCCAAGGCAATCTGAGCCAGAAGGCGCGCGAACAGGTGATGAAGGGTTTCCGTTCGGGAGCTGCGCCGATCCTGGTGGCAACCAACGTGGCTGCCAGAGGTCTGGACTTCGAAGGTATCGGCCAAGTTATCAACTATGACCTACCAGACTCGGAGCAATTGTTCACGCACCGCGTCGGGAGGACCGGCCGCATGGGCCGCTCCGGCGAAGCGGTGACGTTCATTACGGTGGACGAAGAACGAAAGTGGCGCGAGATAGAGCGGGGCCTAGGTCGACGGTTCGTCCGCAAACCCTGGCAGCGGGTTCGCAATTCCAGTCCGCTTCAATAGCAGCCGAGGTCGACCCAGGGAACTGTGCAAGTGGCTACGCGAGCGGCACGTTCCAGCCCGTACTTTGGGCCCAAGGAAGCCTCCAGCGAGGATCTGCTCTTGATGCGAGCCATGGACCGGCAGTACTACTTGGCACCCTTCTACGGGTCGAGGCCCTTGAAGGTCTGGCTGGCCTGTGAGGGCTGGTGTGTGAGCCGGAAGCGGGCGCAGCGGCTGATGCGCATCTTAGGGGCTGCAGGCCATCTGCCGGCGGCCCAGCACCTGCCGAAGGTCTCCAGAGCATCGGATTTATCCCCACCTGTTGGAAAAGATCAGAGTTACCCGCCCCAACCAGGCGTGGGCCGCTGACATTACCTACTTGCCGACGGCCAGGGGTTCCTCTACGTGGTGGCCATTATGGAGTGGCACAGCCGGTACGTGGCGGGTTGCGTAGTCCACACCTTGGAGGCCGATTTCCGCGTGGACGCCTTGAAGGATGAGCCAGGGCAAGGTCAGCGGGAGATCTTTAACACCGTCCAGAGGAGCCTTCACCAGCGGGGAGTTCACTCAAGCACCCAAGTTCTAAAGGAACAAGGAACACAGTGTGAAAATCAGCATAAATGGGTAAGGACTGGTACAACGACTACATCTTCGTGGAGCGGCTATGGCGCACCGTGAAGTACGAGGAGGTGTGCCTGAGAGCCTACGGCAACGCCACAAGGCCACGCCGAGAACTTGAACGCCTATTTCAGGTTCTACAACGACCATAGGCCCCACCGGGTTTTGGGCTACCGGATCCCGTCCGAGATGTACCACGAGGCCCGGAGTATCTCCGGGGCATAGATCAATAGTGATGGGAGGTCCACCGGAACGGGTGTTGGCATCGTTGCAATGAGCAACGGGACTCTCGCTTAATTCCACTCCGGTGCTGTCCAACAAAGGGGTCGAACTAAATATCGACGTTTGTTGCAGCAGTAGAGTTGAACCAGGACCAGTCCACTTTCTCAACAGCAAGGTGCTCCACGACTTCTTCGAATCCCGGAGCCCAGGATGGATGCATCACCTTCGTATCTTGCGCCCCAGCCCCCTGCAACCCCGGACCATAGCCGGTTGATAACGTGGTTTTGACAAGGAAGGGGATCGAAATGTGGCTTCGTACAAGCTGTGATATTACTTTTGATGTGAGCGTTCCTACGCCTCTTATCCTGATGCTTCGCCCTCGAAGCGGAGCGCTTCAATGGGTGGCACATGAAGACTGCACGTTGACACCAAGCGTACCGGTCACAGAGTATGCGGACAATTACGGTAACCTGTGCGAGCGATTGATAGCACCCTCAGGTGAGTTTTCTATCCGTAGATGTGCGGACGTTTCAACCGCAGACGGCATTGACGTGTCGCCCGGCGCGCCATTTGACGAGGTTCACAACCTACCGGACGAGGTTCTAACCTATCTTCTTCCCAGCCGTTATTGCGAGTCCGATCGGTTTACAGACCTCGCTAGGGAACTCGTAGACGGCTTCAAGCCCGGCTACGATCAAGTGGCCAGAATTGTAAGGTGGATCCGCACCTACGTGCGCTTCAATCCAAATTCCAGCAATTTTCAGATGTCGGCAGTCGAGGTCAACCAGCAGCGCGAGGGCGTATGCCGCGAGCTCACTCATTTGGGCATCGCGTTATCCCGAAGTCTCTGCATCCCAGCGCGTATCGTCGTAGGCTATCTGCACGAACTCGAGCCGATGGATTTTCATGCTTGGTTCGAGGCGTACGTAGGTGGCCGTTGGTACACATTCGATGCAACGCAGGCCGTTCCACGTGGAGGGCGAGTGGCCGTCGCTTATGGGCGCGATGCGGCCGACGTGGCGATATTCAACCAGTTTGGCCCGGCGCTATTTCCCAGAACAATGGAGGTACGGGTCGAGATACTCGACGACAGCCCGAGGAGAGATTGAGAATCCACTATAGACCATCAGCGACAATGGGACCTATCAGGAGTCAGGAAACCCGGACGATTGAGCGGTTAGAGCGAGTTCCTGGACGAGGGTAGAGCACGTGGTGAAAGGAGCGGAGCGCGACCCTATCACAGGTGAGTAAAGCAGAGGCCACCCGGGAGATGAGCAAGGAGACCAGGTCATTCATCCGCAGGTGAAGGCGGCAACGAGACTCAGATATGCGCCCGAAGAGAAGATACGGACCGTATTCGAGGGGTTCCGTGAGAGTCACGGTGAGTGATCCGTGCATACGCGCGCTGGGGCGTCAAGGGTGACGAGAAAGTTGACCATTGCGGCGGAGGAATAGTGTACCTCCGGCCCAGGGCCTGTTCGTGGCCGTGGCCGAGCTTGAAGCGCTGTCTGGCAACCACGCCGCGAAGTAGTCGCAGGTTTAAGTGTCGTTGATCGGAGGGCGTTCCATTGTGCTCTCCTTCCAGATTCCAGTCTGGCGCAACATCTCCACGACGCTGGCGCGGGTTGCGCCGCTTTCCGAGCCAAGCATCTGACTGAGTTCCGTCACCCTCGCATCGCCGTCCAGGACCTCCACAGATGTCACGGTCCTGCCGCCGGAGGCAAGTTTCGCAACCTTGACGTGGTAGTCCGCGTAGCATGCTATTTGCGGGAGGTGAGTTACGCATAGCACCTGGTGGCTCTTGGACAGATCCCATAGTTTCCTACCCACCACACCTCCGACTCGACCTCCTATGCCCGCATCCACTTCGTCGAAGACGAGTATCGGGATCTGGTCAGCAGTGGACAGGATAGCTCTAATGGCAAGCATCAGCCTGGAGGCTTCTCCACCAGAGGCGACTCTGGCCAATGGCCGAGGTGGTTCACCCGGGTTCAGGGAGATCAAGAGTTCCACTGAGTCTATACCAGTGCCGTTAAACGCGACGCGGCTGAAAGACTCGCCGCTGGAAGAAGGTGTTGTGGACAGGCCCAGGTCCGCAGTCCCAACCGGTACACCGTCCTCCGAGTCTGATTGACGGATATCCACAAGTACCTCGGCATGTCCCAAGGCAAGCCCGGCAACCTCTTCCTTTATCGCATCAGCCAGGCGACCGGCCGCCTGTTGCCGGGCGTTGGAAAGCTGTCCCGCCAGCCCGCCGACCTGCCTCCGCAGGTCCATCTCCCGGGACTTCAACTCCTCCACCAGGGCTTCGCTGTGATGTACCCTTTCCAGCTCCTGCGAGGCCCTCTCGCCGAAGACCAGTATTTCTCCGATAGTGCGGCCATACTTCCTTTTCAGACCGTTGATCAATTCCAAACGGTCCTCAAGTTCATAGAGACGTTCAGTACTGTATTCGATGCCGTCACGGTAGCTTCGAAGGCCACGCGCGAAATCGTCCACCTGGTGCGTCAATGTGTCTACCAGCTCAATGTTCTGGCCGAATGAGGGGTCCAATTGCTCCAATTGCAACAGGTCCTTGGATACCTGTCCGAGAAGGTCCATGACCGATTCCTGACGGTCGAAGCCGTCGTACAGTGCCTGGCAGACACGGTCGGACAGTGTGACAATCCGCTCCGCGTTGGCGACCCTGTCCCTCTCCAGGGTCAGGTTTTCATCTTCAGTCGGGCGTAGATTTGCAGCGCTGATCTCCCCCACCTGGCGCCTCAGAAAATCAGCTCGTAGAGCAAGGTCTGCTTCATCCTTCCGCAGCCGGTCCAACTCTTGCTGCACCTCCGTCAGATGTCGGACCTCGTGCGCCACCTCGTTGCGGAGCTGCCATAACCCGCCATAGTGGTCCAGGATATCCATGTGCTCAGGTACCCGGAGCAGGGAAAGGTGCTGATTTTGGCCATGGATGTCGACCAGGTGTTCGGCCAGCGTGCTCAACAGCCTGAGAGGTACGATCCGACCGTTCACACGGCAGGTGTTGCGCCCTTCCAGGTTGACCTCTCGAGCGAGGATTATCTCCTCTTCGCCGAAGTCAATTCCATACTCATCCAGAACGAGGTTGATACTCTGGGCGATATCCCCGCCGACCAGAAAGACCCCCTCTACCCTGGACTGGCTTGCACCGGAACGTACCATGCCAACATCGGACCGTCCGCCGAGCAGCAAGCCCAGCGCGTCCACGACGATAGACTTTCCCGCCCCTGTCTCCCCGGTAAGCACGCTAAAGCCGGGCGCCAACTCAATTTCAAGCCGTTCTATGGTAGCGAAATTGGTGATGCTGAGTAGTCTGAGCATGGCTATGTCCGAGACTCAACCTTCCGAGCAGTGCCCATTGGCATACCCAAATTGACGGTCACAATTGGCATCCAGGCAAGTGCAGCATCCGGATATGGCGAGGGACCATGTCCCACTTCTACTAGAACCGTGGGGTGAATTATGGAGTGAATCCCGGAAAATCAAAACACCCTTCTCTAAGCTCCACCATACTTGACGGTAGACAGTACCGGCCCGTGAAGGGCCACCTCCTCGGCGACCCCTCCAGGAATTCGGCTGTCCTCTGGCATGGGGATTGAGTACCGCACCACGGCGTTGCCGGGCCTCACCACGATCTCCTTGACGAAGGATTCGATGAAGGCTCTGCTCTCGGTAAGCTCGCTCTCGTTCAGAAACTCGCTCATGTCCTCGGCGTAGGCTATGATGGTCTGCACGTCGTCCAGCGCCACCCGGCGCTGCGACAGGAGCGCCCGCGCTTCCTCCGCCGTGGCGTCAACTGCTCCTGCCGCTCCCGGTGGTCCCTGATTCGAGGCTTGAAATCATCGATGTCCATATCGGTGGTCTCCACCAGGTTGTAGAGCCGCTCCAGCCGCCGCCGCACGTCGGCCAACTCCGCTTCCACCGTCTCCAGCTTGACCCGCTGCTCCTTGGCCACCCCGTCCATCTCCTCGTCCACCAGCTTGACCAGCTCCCGAATGTTGCCATCGGTGAGAATGTTGGATCGAATCTTCTCGACCACCATCTCTTCGAAATTTCGGGCGTTCAGCCGGGGAGTGTCGCAGGCCCCGCTACCCCGTTTCATCAGGGACTGGCAGACGTAGTAGGAGAACTGGCCGCTCTTGGAGTCCTGGCCGGAGAGGCCACGGTTGCACCTGTGGCACTTGACCAGCCCGCTGAGCAGGTGGGAACTGCCGACCCGGCGGGGATGGGCCTTCCCGGGGGCGCGGGAGCGCATCTGGCGGTTGACCTTGCGGAACTGGGTCTTGGAGACGATAGCGGGGAAAGCCTTCTCCACCCGCACCGGCTCGGCCTTGTCCTTGGCTTTGGTGCCCCAGACCAACGTGCCGGTGTAGGTCTCGTTTCTCAGGATGATGTGGACGCCGTTCTTGGACCAGAGTTTGCCGGTGGGGTTGGCGATATGTCAAGGGCGGGGACAAAATGTACAGGGCCTTTTCATTTTCTGAGATAGGTTTTAGAGTTTGGACAAGAGAATAGAGAGGGTGGGGATGATGGGGTTGAGAGAAGCTTTAGACCAGGTGCCCGATCACCGGAAGAGCCAGGGCCGGCGTCACCCTTTGGGGGCGGTTTTGAGCTTGGCCGTTTGCGCCATGCTGTGCGGCGCCCGCAGTTTGTATGCCATCTCCCAGTGGGGAAGGGACCAAGGAGTCACGACGGAGCAACTGCTGGGGTTCAGCCGGGGACAGACGCCCTGTGTAGCGACCTTCCACCGGGTGTTCAAAGACCTGGATGTGGCGGCCTTTGAGGCCGTGTTGAGGGAATGGCTGGTCAATAGCGGGGTAGAGCTTGGGGAGGCGCTGTCCCTGGACGGCAAGACTCTGCGGGGGATTCACGGGGAAGAGATACCGGGAGTGCATCTGGTGTCAGCCTATGCTGTCCGATGTGGGGCGGTGCTGGCCCAAGCAGCCACGCCGGGGAAGGGTCAGGAATTGGAGGCAGCCAAAGAAGTGCCGGGTCTGGTCCCGCTTCAGGGCCGGGTAGTGGTGGCGGACGCCCTGTTGACGCAACATGAAGTGTGCCGGCAGATTGTGGCTGGCGGCGGGGACTGCCTGTTGCCGGTGAAAGGGAATCAGCCCGCTTTATATCAGGATTTGGCAGAAGCCTTTTCCCCCAATGGAAGCTGAGGTGGGCAACGGTCCAAGGGTGCCCCCGTGGCAAGCGCAGGAATGGCGGGAGCGGCGGGAACTTTGGGCCTTGTCCGACCCGGAGTTAAACGGCTGCGCGGGCAGCACCGGAACGGTGGGGGAAGCTTGGCCGCACCTGAAACAGGTGTGCCGGGTGGAGCGGAGGCGGACAGTGAAAGGCCGGGTCCAGGTGGAGGTGAGCTACGCGGTAACCAGTCTATCCCCAACCGTTGCCGGAGCGGACCGTCTGTTGCGAATACTCCGGGAGCACTGGCACATCGAAAACCGGGTTCATTGGGTACGGGATGTTACCTTTGACGAAGACCGTTCTCAGATAAGAACTGCTCTCGGATAAGAACTGCCTCCGCCCCCAGATGATGGCAGCGTTACGCAACCTGACAACCACTCTGGTGCGTTGGGCGGGTCACAGCAACGTAGCCGCTGCCCTGCGCCGTCACGCCGCTCACCTCTCCGAAGCCTTGGCCCTGCTGGGTATTGCATGTTACCCCGGAAAATGAAAAGGCCCTGCCAAAATGTACCATTGGGGCGGCGAAAAACTGTACCACCTTGTGCCGAAGACCGACGCAAGAGTCTATGCCACTCGTTCAGGGAAATGTTCTACTGAGGGGTGGGTAGACAGAAGCAGGCCGGAGGTTCCCGGTGCAGCCTACTCTTCCGGACCGTCTGGAGCTTGAGACGCCACGTTCTCCCTGTTGTGCCTGAGGCGGTAGCTCTCACCGTTCATTTGGAGGATGTGGACGTGGTGGGTGAGGCGGTCCGGCAACGCGCCGGTCAGGCGCTCCGATCCGAAGACCTCGGTCCACTCGTCAAAGGGCAGATTGGTGGTGACCAGGACCGATCCACGTTCGTAGCGGTGGCTGAAGACCTCGAAGAGCAACTCCGCGCCGGTGAAGGAGAGGGGCACGAATCCCAGTTCGTCGACGATCAGCAGCTTGAGGCGGGACAGTTGTCTTTGCAGGTTCAGCAGACGTCTCTCATCCCTCGCCTCCATCATCTCGTGCACCAGGCCGGCGGCGGTGGTGAAGGCCACCGGCATTCCCCGCTGGCACGCGGCCAGGCCCAACCCCAGGGCCACGTGGGTCTTGCCGGTGCCGCTGTTGCCGACGGCGATGACGTTCTCCTTCCGCTCGATGTATTCGCAGCGGGCCAGTTCCATCACCAGTTGTTTGTTCACCGAGGGGATGGCGGGAAAGTCGAATGTGTCCAGGCTTTTCACGGACGGGAACCGTGCCGCCCGGACCCGGCGCTCCACCATGCGCTGATGGCGGTCGATCAGCTCAAGTTCGGCGAGACGGAACAGGTATTCGGGGTGGTCCACACCCTCGGCGGCGCACCGGGCCGCCATCTTTCTGTACTCCCTCAGGAAACTGGGCAGCTTCAGCTCTTTCAGGTGATGTTCCAGCAGCAGCGTGGGCCGGTCACTCATGCCGCCCTCCCGGACAGCAGGGTCATGTAGTCCCCGGCGGAGGTAGCGCCGACCTTCACTCGTGGCAGGTAGGGATGCAGCTCCAGGTCCAGCCGGGGCGGTCTGCCCTCCAGTCGGCACAGCACCAGGTGCTTCACCGCGTCAAAGCTAAGAAACTATCTCTAAACCCTGAGTTGCCGTTGCCGCCGGTGCCAGATTAGTGCGCAGGCCAGTTGGATCAGGCCAATGTAGTTGGATGCTTTCTTGTCGTAGCGCACCAGGATAGCCCGGCACTTCGATAGCCAGGCCAAAGTTCGCTCCACCACCCACCGCCGGGCGGGATAGCGTTTCACCCCACGGGAGTCCAGTTTCTCCTCTCCGATGCGTCGGATGTGTACCTGGTACCCGTGAGCCGCCACCGCCCCGTGGCCGGTGGGGTTGTCGTATCCCTTGTCCAGGCACAGATGCTCAATTCCGGCGTCAGGACGCTCCACCACTATGCTATCCAGGGTCAGGGCCAGCAGCTTGGTGTCGTGAACATTGGCTCCGGCTACCACCACACTCAGAGGCCCGCCGCCCCGGTCGACCAAAAGGCTGCGCTTGCTGCCCGCCTTGCCCCGGTCCGTGGGGTTGCGGCCTGTTGAATCCCCCCAAACGGGCTTTGCCCACGGCACAATCTGCAGCCTGCCACTCCCAATCCACACCACCCAGTTCCTCGCACTCCGCGCCCAACTCCCCCCAGCGCTGGAAAGTCCGGTGGATGGTGCTGTCGTCTCCCAGCTCCCGGGGCATCTGGTTCCAGTGGCAGCCTGTGCGCATGCGGAATATGATGCCGTCCAGGATTCGCCTGGGATGAGCCCGCTTCCGTCCCGTGGACTTGGGAGGGTCCATCTCCAGAATGACCGGGTGAATCTGCTCCCACAGATCGTCCGGAACCTCCCATATAGTCGGCTTGGTCTCGCTTTTTCCCGTCATCATCCTCCACCTCACCAGATTTTCCTTCATCTTAACCGAACCGGATTCTCCCTCTCCCTTTCAACCTCTCCCCTTTTTTGAGATAGTTTCTTAGTCTTCCTGGGCGGTGTACCTGGACGCGGGCCACAGCAGCCCGAGGCGCTGTTGGCCGACGTGCTAGCCAGTTCTGTTCCTAGAACGCGGGGCAGTAACTCCGGCGCATCCGGGAGAGGACCGTCGCTGGCCTAGACCGGGCCTGGGCCTTCTATAAGAAGCTGGGGGCTCCCCGCGTTCTCACCGAGGAGCAGGCGGACGCGATGTGGGAGTTGTGCCGGTAGGGTAGGAGCAAGCGGGAGCTCGCGGGTCTGTTTCGCATCGGCCGACCACGGTGGACCCGCTACCCGGCGAACAGAGAATGAGCAAAGCAGTCGCGGACGCACTGGAATCACAGAACACCTTGCAGTGCGGCCGGGACCACCGCCCCAGGTAGCACCGCCATGATCATCTACATCGTTCAAGAGAAGGACCTGTGCAACTTCGGCTACGTCGAGGAGGGGGAGGATATCCCCAAGGGATTCCGGCTGTGGGCTTCCCTCGAAACCGAGGGCTGGAGCCTGACCTTTCCTGACTGCCGGACCATTATGTATGGTAGCTTCCCCGAACTCCACCAGGACCTGGGAGAGATCATGCTCACACGACCAGCCGGTCCCAGGGAGGCGGTACACACCAGGAGGCACAGGCAGCAGGTGGAACTGGTCGACGACCTGGCCGAGCAGTGGGGTGAGATCGGGGCCAGGGTATTGGAGAAGATCAGGGAGCGGGAGGCGGAGAGGCTAGACGTTCGGGAGCTTCAGGTTGGTGCGACTCCGGCACCGGAACAATAGAGAGCCATCGGACTCCCATCCGGGGTCCGAGACCTGGTGAACTGTTACGGTGCCACCGGAACCTCCAACGCCCCGGGCTCATCAGCGCGTTCGCATCGGAGCCAACCTCAGCCAAGCCCATTGGGGCCGCAGTCCGGCTCTTAAGTCAAAACCCAACCACACCCACGGTGGTATCAACAGCGGTTGGGGGCGGGAACATTATGACCCAAAAGAACTCTCGATTACGCTTGCAAGCTCCTCGGCATCTCGGTCGAAATCACGTCAGCCAAGCCTCAGAACTGAGAACGTCAACGGAGAGTACAACAAAACATATCGGGCTGGGAGTCTCCGGCCAGAGTCAATTCAGAAGAGTTTCACCGAACCGGCTCTTGAGGAGCGGCCAGCGGTCCAACTCAGCGGTATCCCTCCGAGAATCGAGGGTGGTTAACGGCTAGGATAAGCTTCCCACGAAGGGTCAGTCTTGACCTGTACACCGCCGAAACTTGTAAATCCTTTTCATTTGATTCCACTTGGTTCGGTTGCCGATGAACATCAAATAACAACCCAATTACACTCATTTGGACTGAATTTGACTCATTCCTGCGGTTTACGAAACCGCTGCTCTGCCACTGAGCCACACCGGCCCGTCGGACCTTGGATTAGACCCTCGTATTCTAACCCATTTTGTGGCACACCCGCCAATCCCCGTCCTCAGGAGACCATGGTAGTTTCATCGCCACAGGGGGCCGACGTGGCCAGGAATTACGCGTCCCACATCACCGGCCGCTGCAACAATTATCAAGAATCCGCATGGCTCATTCCCCCACCAGGTGTCCGCTGACTGGTCTCTACCTCCTCCACTCACTCCTACCTTCCGCCCGGACCCCCCGGCGGGCAGAACCCCTCCGTGAGCTCCTTCAGGTGCCGGTCACAGGCAAGTTCCCCGCAGTCCGCGCACTCGTACTCTGCCGGTTCCGAACAGGTCTGGTCGGAACAGGGCTCGTCGTCCTCGCCCTGGGCGTAGGTGACATTGTGGTGGTACAGGGGGGTCTGGGACATTGTCTACGCTCCTTCGGGGCGTCTTGGACTGCCCAAATCTGAGGATAGTGTGCATCCCGACGTTACCGCAATCCACACCTCGGAGGCAACACGACGGGCGTCCTCCCATATCCTCGTGTGTATTGCCCGGCCTGGTGGCGGGAAGCATGGGCCAAGTTCCGTGCCCGACATTCTACCCTAACTCAACGAAGTAGACCCCACACTCTCAACCACCAGCCCTAGAGTCAGCCATGATCACCCTGTCTCAACCTGCTATCCCGCCGGTAGTCAATCCTGTTCGCCGGATGAGGATCATGCGTGAGAGTGTTAAACTTGCCGGGCCTAATCTCCTGAGTCTTGGACACCATCCGGTCCCTGAGTCGCTCTATAAGTAACAGTATCGACATCCAGGCCACGCCGCCATATTTTGCCGGTCGAGTTCGCAGTCCCGCTCGGCCTCGCTCGGACACGTCCGCTGACCTCTTCGACGCCGTGACCAGCTTTCTCCAATTCGCCCACATGACCGGCCACTTGAAGATTCCTACTACCCCAAACCATGCCCGACGTCATACCTAAAGCCTTCGCAACACTCACGGGCCGGTACCGCAGCATCGCACTGCTGAGCATCTGCGGAGCGCTCAACAGCCTCGGCATGGGCACCATAGGTCCCGTGCTCCCCCTTTTCACCCAGCAGGAGTATCACGTCAACGCGACCCAGGTCGGAATCGCCGTCGGCCTCTTCGGAGCAGGACGTCTATTTACGGGCGTCCCGGCCGGATACCTGGCCCAGCACTACGGACGCCGCCCAGTCCTGGCGCTGGGATCTGCGGTGACCCTCCTGGGGTCGGCCCTGGTGTCAATGTCCTTCAGCTTCTGGTGGCTCACCGGGTGGCGGTTCGTCTCCGGCCTGGGAGGAAACGTCTTCGCCACCGTCACCACCCTATACCTGCGCGACGAGTCAACGCCCGAGAGCATGGGCCGCATCCTGAGCACCCAGGAGATGAGCATCCTTTCCGGGCAGGTCCTGGGGCCATTGCTGGGTGGCTACCTCGCCTCAGCCTTTGGACTGCGCATCCCTCTCTTCGCCCAGGCAGTCCTGATGGCGCTCAGCCTGCTCCTCGTCCTGACGGTGTTGCCTGAGTCCCGCTGGCGCGAGTCACAGTCCGCCCGTCCAGCGTCTCCCGCGTCACCCCCTGGGCGGGCTGGCCGTCCTGTCGAACGGCAGAGTGGATACCTGTGGAGGCTCATCTCCAGTCCCGCGTTCATCTTCGTCGGCCTGTTCGCCATTATCATAGTCGCCAACCGCCAGGGCGCGCGCTTCAGCGTGATGCCCCTGTTCGGCAAGGCTAAGGGATTCGGGCCGGAACATCTGGGGTTGTGGCTCAGCTTGACCCACCTGCCGCAGCTCTTTTCGACTATGACCTCGGGTTACCTGTCCGACCGGTTCGGACGGAAGTCTCCCATCATCCCCTGCGTTGTCCTGATGCTGGCCGGCATCGCGGCATTTGTGTGGGCCGACACCCTGTGGCAGCTTCTCCTGTCCGGTATCCTGATGGGAATGGGCGAGGGCCTTGGCAGCCCGGCGGGCACGGTTTTCTTCGCCGACATCGCACCCCCCGGCCTGGAGGGTGTAACCCTGGGACTCTTCCGCAGCTTCGCTGGCGTCGGCACGGTCTCAGGCGCAATGGTCTTTGGCGCAATCGCCGATGTGGCCGGATTCCCGTGGGCCCTGTGGGTCGACGCCATCGTGTTCGCCGCGGCTGGCATCGGCGTCATGCTCTTCGTCCGCGAGACCCGCCGCCGCCGTTCTTCCTGACCTCACCAGCAGAACCACACCCGGCCTGACCGCCAGACCCTGTACGACGACGGCTTTGGCCCGGTAAACTCAGGTAGGGTTGCATTCAGTCGATCCCGGTTCCGGCCCCCCATCCGCGATACCCTGTGGTAACACACGTAATCTCCCTGGAGGACGGGCCTTGCAGAAAACCCTCATTTGCTGCATCGTGGTCTTGGCCGTACTAGCGGTGGCCGCATGTGCCCAGGACAGCAACCCTCCCTGTCCCGAAGGCCAGGACCAGTTCGTCAGGTACGAGCTGTTCATGGGGCGCAGCGGCCCACAGGGCGAGGTCGTGAGCGACGAGGCATGGGACACATTCCTCGCAGACACCGTAACCCCGAGGTTTCCCGACGGTCTGTCAGTGCTCGATGGCCGGGGCCAGTGGCGAGGCTCGGATGGGCAGGTCCAGAAGGAACGCTCCAAGCTGTTGGTCATCCTGGCCCCTCCGGGTGACGACCTTGGGCAACGCATAGACGAAATATCGCAAGAGTACAAGCGCCGTTTCGACCAGGAGTCCGTGCTTCAGGTCATGTCCCCAGCCTGCGTATCCTTCTCCTGACCCGTCTGCGAACGCGACATGCGCCGCCGTCTATCCCTTCGCTGGGACTACTTCCCCCTGTGTTCCACAGTCGAGCCAGACCCACATTACACCTCCAACATAAACCCCGGCACTGTCCTCACCTTCCAGACCCGCTGGCCGTCTCGAACACCGTATCCAGCTTGCCGGTAATGCCCAGGTTCTGTATCCGCCGGTCCTCCAGCGGCGGTGTTTCCGCCCGCGCAAATGGGACCTCCGCGTGGAAGTGCGCCAGGTACTCGGCCAGCGCGTCCTGCTCGGCGCCCGGTACGCTGAAGTCGGCAAGTCCGGAATCCATCGCCACGGGCCCGTCCACGACGCCGTTTCCATTTGTATCGGGAAAGTCCGGGTCGGGCGCATTGAACTGTCCAGCCTCCCCACGCAGGTCCACCCGGCCCACGCTGGGCGCCGGGAACGGAAAGTCGTCTCCGCCGTTGGCCAGAAAGTCCAGCGTGACCACCTTGATCATCCGGCCCGGATCGCCCGCCAGCGTGCCGTCCTCCACCACCCGGTCCGTTACCCTCCCGTCCATATCGACAATCGCCAGCGACCGTACCCGTTCTCCCGCTCGTGCCGCCGGTTCAAAGCTGAGGCGCATCCCGCCGACCTGTGGAAACCGGCCGGCCGCTGTCTCCCCCGGTCCATCGAAACTAATCGAATGCTCGACGATCCGGAAAAGCTCCCGTGCTGTCAGCGTCACTATCGCCAGCCCGTTGTTGAACCGCGCCGTACCCTCTATGTCGAACTGTGAAATGTCTCCCGCTTCCTTGCCCGTATCCCGGTTGGCCTGTGGCGGCAGATACATCACGTCCAACGGATCGATGGTCCCCGGTGGCTGGACCACCATACCAATGGAGCTGCGAATGCCTCCCGCGTTCTTGAACGAGACCGCCACTTCCGGGTCAATCTGCCGCGCGACCCACAGGTTGGCGTCCGCTGTCAGGTTCCCCAGGTTGGTCTCCTGTGTCCGCACGTCCCGCCGTTCGCCGGACAGGTAGACCTCTGTCTTCCCGAGGATCTTCCCATCCCTGTCCCGCAGTACGCTGCGCAGCGACTCCACGATGCGGGAGACCGCTGCAATGGGTTCCCCGGCGAATCCTTGTCCTTCCTTCCAGTGTGTCGAGTAGGCCCCGCTTACGTGCGGGTCAATGGACTCCGGGAGCACTGTCCCCCGTCCATCAAACTCAACCACCAACCTCCCCAGGTAGCGATAATCGGCGTCGGTATTCACCACCAGAACCGGATCGCCCTTCGAAGACTCGAACAGGAGCGGATAATCGCCCTCGGCCTCGTCTCCGGGGCGCAGCCGGTCGGTGTCGTCCGCCAGCAGTGTGTTCGACCCCCCCGCGACAATGATGTCCACGTCCGAAAGTCTCGTTGCCAGTGCCTTCTCGATCTCCAGCAGTTGCATGTGGGCCAGCAGCACAACCTTGTCTGTCCCTTGTCCGACCAGGGCGTCCACTTCCTGCTGGATGACCCCGGCCAGTGCGTCCAGCCCGGAACCGGCGGGTGGAAGGACTGTGATTCCCCCGGCTGCGGTGATGCTCCTCAACGACGGGGTGGTCGCTCCGACGATTCCCACACTTTCCCCCTCTATGGTGACGACCACGCTCTTGGCAAGCCTCGTCCTCGCAACCATCGCGTCCTGCCCGTCGTGGGTGACCAGCCCCGCCAGGTGTTGGTCCGTGGCGAACACCAGGTTGCTGGACAGGTACGGAAACGCGGCTCCGGGGTAGAACCCGCCGTCATCGGACTCAAACCTTATCGTGTCCCTGTACGCTCCTGTCCCCCGGTCCAGCTCGTGGTTGCCCAATGCCGAAGCCTGGAAGCCCATGGCATTGAGCAGCGCGATGTCCCCGCGTCCGTTTCCCGACACTCCCAGCACCGGATCATTCGTATCGTCCCCGGCGGCATAGTAGCGTGGCCCCGGTATGTAGTTATCCCCCGAGCTGACGACCAACGTGTTGTCTGGAAACTGTTCCCGGAATCCGTCCAGTAACGCCGAGAAGTTCTCCACGTTGTCCAGCGCGCCCGTGGAACCGTCCATGTCAGAGGCGTGAAGCAGTTGCAGCGTAAATCCATCCCCCTCCGGTATCGGGGTCTCTTCAGCCGCACGGTGCAGCCGATCCATCACGGCTGAGTGCCGCGACTTCGCGCTCTCTTCCAGCGCACCCATTCTCCCCTCCAACGCCTCCATCCTCCACGCAAGTTGGCCCGTCGTCTGCTCCAGGGCATCCACGCCCCTGGCCAGCGCCTCCGCCCGGTCCACTCCATCGACCGGTGCCACCCCGTTATCGCCACTGTTGGCGGCCATCTCCGCCAAATCCTTCCTGAGGGCATCAAGCTCCTCTTCCAGCGACGCCACGGCGCTCCGCAACGCGCCTAATTCTTCCCCGTTCTGGTTCCCGCAGGCCACCGCCAGCGGCAAGATTACGAGCGCCAGCGACACCACCCACATACGTCCTTTCAACATCTCTTTCATCCCACCGTCCCAGGCGACGCATGAACCGTCGCACAACGCCGCGCCGCTCTGCAAAGATACTGGCGTTCGGGTTGGCAGTCCGGTGGCTCAGGTTCCCGCCTTAACCCGCAACCCCCAACATCATCACGAAGTCGATACCGGACCGCCCGTAAACGCAAGCACTCCTCCAACAGGCCCAGACCCGAAACCCGGCCAACGCTCGACACTTCCCCGAAAAGTGGAACGACCCCGGCAGGGTCCCCGATTGGGGAGTCCTTGCCAGGGCCGCTATTGTCACCACAGTTCTATTCCGGCAATCGCCGGGGGTTCAGTTCCCTAGGCCGTCCGCCTCCTCAGGAGGAAGAATCCTGCTGCAACCAGCGCAGCTCCAACCACGGCCACTATCAGCACGATCGCCCATACCGGGAACCCTGCTGCGGGCTCCACGACCGGAGGCACGACCACCGGAGGGGTCGCCGTAGGTTCGGGCATCGCAGTCGGAGTGGGTTCCGGCATCGCCGTGGGCTCCGGCACCGGCGTGTTAGTCGGTGCGGGCGTAGCCGTCGGAGGAGGAACCGGTGTGTCTGTCGGCGCAGGCGTCGGCAGCGGCCGCCTCGGTGTGGGTACCGCCGTAGCCGTAGGAGCAGGCGTCGCGGTCGGCGCTGGCGTAGCCGTAGGTTCCGGCGTGGGAGTCGGCTCTGGCATCGGCGTAGCCGTGGGCTCTGGCGTCGGAGTAGGCTCCGGTGTGGGCGTAGGCTCAGGCGTAGCCGTCGGTTCTGGAGTTGGCGTCGGGTCCGGTTCCTCCATCGCATCAGGCGTGGGTGTAGGCGTAGGAGTCCTACGCGGGGACACTACTCCACCCCCACCGCCGCCGCTGAAGAAAGCACCCCCGCCGCCTCCGGACGCCCTGGCGCCAGGTACCTCGGGTGGCCCCACTGGAACAGGACTCCCGACCCTTATGCTGGTAACGGCAATATCCCGCTCGTTGTTATTCTGGTTCACCTTCCCCAAGAATGGGGCCGGACCCAGAGGCGCATCATCCGCCACGTCAACGACATAACTGACTCTCTTCTGCGTCGTCCCCAGGAAAATGAACTCGACCTTCCCATCGGGGGTTTCAGTGCCACCATCAGAAGCGGACTCGAAGCTGAACCCCGCCGGCAATGTTTCCTGGACGCCGCAGATACAGATGGTCTCCCCTTCCGGCGCCCTCACGTCAACATCTAGATAAACGGTCAGTGTGCCGCCGCGACTCACCAAGTCTTCCGAGAAGGACCTGGTGGCAGTACCGCCTGGGACCGGAGGTAGCCCAACTGTCACGCCTGAACCGCTGGTCACCACATCCTCCTCGTTGCCATTCTGGTTCACCTTCCCCAAGAATGGGGCCGGACCCAGAGGCGCATCGTCCGCCACGTTGACGACATAGCTGACTCTCTTCTGTGTCGTCGCCAGGAAGATGAACGTCACCTTCCCATCGGCATTCTCCGTGGCTGCATCGGGGCTGGACTCGAAGCTGAACCCCGTCGGCAACGTCTCTTCGATACCGCAGATACAGATGGTCTCCCCTTCCGGCGCCCTCACATCAACATCCAGATAAACGGTCAGTTGCCCACCACGAACCACCGCGCCGCCATCGGAGAAGGATCTGGTGGCGCTGCCGCCACCTGGGCCTGTACCCTCCGGCGGGACCATTGGGTCTGTGGTATCCGGAGGCTGCTCGGTGGTTGCGGCCACCACCGTCACATCCTGACCACTGGTTGTTACTACATCCCTGATGTCGCCGTTCTGGTTGACCGTTCCAACGAATGAGGGGTCCGGCATACCTAGAGGTGCATCATCCGCAACATTAACTACATAGCTGACCCTCTTCTGCGTCGTCGCCAGGAAGATGAACGTGACCTTCCCATCAGACTCCTCCCTGGCTCCATCGGAGCCGGACTCGAAGCTGAACCCCGTCGGCAATGTCTCCTGGACACCGCAGACACAGATGATTTCCCCTTCCGGTGCCCTCACGTCAACATCCAGATAAACGGTCAGTGTGCCGCCGCGAGCCACCGAGCCACCATCGGAGAAGGACCTGGTGGCGCTGTGCTGGTCTGCCTCCACGAGCCCTGAGTGGACCAGTTCCACTACCCCGACCACCAATCCTACGACCGCCACAGCCACCAGCAGCGCCAATGCCTTTCTAACCAAGTCCCGCCTCCTTATCTCTGCGCCTTTCCTAAACCAGCTGCTTGGCCTAGCTGGTTGGTGGGAAGAGGAATAGCCTCACGTACTCCGTCACCTCTTCCAGGGTGAATCCTCCTGGATTGCCGCCGAAGAGGAAATCTCTGATAGCGGTCCTGACCTCGTCAATGTCGATCTCCTCGTTATCATTACCGCCGTTCGCTGAGAGGTCATACCTATCGCCTACGGCATTCCCCGTGGTCGGCACCGCCTCCATGGTCACCATGCCGGTGGTCGCATCCGACGTTGCGTCGTCGGACCCCGCGCCGTCGGTGTATTCGGCCATCGCCCGCAGGTACATCATATCGTCAAGCGCGGCCGGGGTGTAGGTTGACATCGTCATGTCTGCGGCGTCGGTCATCTCGGTCCCGTTGCCCTCGGTCCAGGTCGTCTTGTCGGCCGAGACCTGCCACATCCAGTTGACACCGGTTATGCTGCCGTCGGGATCGGTCAGGGTGGCCATTATCTCCGTGCCAACGCTCGGCGTCTGCGACAACAGCATCACCGTCCCATCCTCGTCAACGTTGGCCACGTTAACCGTGATCGCCCGTGGCGGGGAGGTCTCGCCCCCGGCTGCGGCGGTTATCACCAGGTCGTACTGGTTGTCACTGCCCATATCCGTCGCCATCTCGTAGTCCGGCGAGGCGATGAAGCTCAACACTCCGTCGCTGCTACCCAGGGTGAAGGCCGATGCGTCGACTCCGCCCAGGGTGAACGCCGCGCTGCTGGCCGCCTGCCCCACGGCCTCATAGGTGGCCACCATCAGGTCCGTCTCGTTCTCGTTGATGTGGTTGCTCGAGGGCCCGGTCACCGTCAGCCCGCCTGCGAAGCCCATCGGCTCCGAAGGCGCTTCGTTGACGTTGGTCACCGTAATGGTCACAGCCGCAATGCCTCTCAGCCCCTCAGAGTCCGTGGCCGCCAGCTCCAGGTCAAAGCTGTTCCTCGTACCGTCCGCGTCCAGGTGCGTCACCGGCTTCACTACGATCTGACCCGGCCCGGTATCCCGTTCCACGCTCTCGTGGTAGTACGCAGCAGCTTCGTTGATCCCGGCGGTATCTGGATCATCCGCCGGCGCAAGGGCGAACCGGTTCACATTCGGTCCGATCAGCTCGTAGGTCAGCACGTCCTCGCTGTCGTCCATGGCCACCACGGGACTGCCAACGTACCCGGTCGACGGTGTGTTCTCCGGCACCATTATCTCGACCGCCGCAGGAGTGAACGTCGGCGCCATGTTCGGGTCTTCCTCCTCATCATCGTCGCCTGCCATGGGAGCCACCGCGTTCTTGGTCTTGCCGATCAGTGCATTGTCGTTTGGCTCGGTGGCGAGGGTGTCTGTATTGTCTATAGTGGTGTCTCTTTCGTCCACGTCGGTGACAGGGTCGTCCTCTATGCTCGCACCGTCCCGGTATGTCACCCTGGCATGGAGGAATTTACCCACGTCTCCCTCTTTGATCGTGTAGACCCCGGTGTTTTCCCCGGCCAGCGGTCCCGCATCCGTGGGCGTGACTTCGAGGGTACCATCGGCCTGGACCGTCACCGTCACCGCCACGTCATTGTCCGTCCGGTACCAGCGCCAGGACGTTATCGTCTGCACCCCATCCGGGTCCGTCATGATGCCGTCATAGTCCGTCAGGTTGGCCATGATTTGGCCTACCATCCCTTGTTCATCTTCCAGGACCGGCTGTTCCGGCAGCAGCTCCAGCTTCCCCGCCTCGTCCACGTTGGTCACCTGTATTCTTACCGCCCTGCTGCCCGTCGCGCCCGAGGTATCGTACGCCACGATAGTTACGTGGTACACGTTGTCCCCGTGCTGGTCTTTCGGGTCTTCGAAGTCCGGAGCATCCCTGAAGACGATCTGCCTCAGGCCAGCATTGGTCTCTCCGGCCGCAATCGTGCCGATCTGGAACAGGTTCCTGTCGACACCCTCCAGTCTCCAGTTGATCAGGTCGCCGTCCTCGTCCGACGCGTCGAACGCGTTGGTTGCATCTTCCGTAAGAGCCGTGTAGTAATCGTCGTCCGTCGGCTCCTTGCTGCTGTCTTTCTCCGCCAACGTCATCTCCCGGGCGCCCATCGTCACCTTCGGGGCATCATTGACGTCGGTGGCCGTGATGGTCGCCAGGATCGTGTCGGTATTGTTGTTGTTCGTGGTCTCGTTGGATGGATCCGTGGCCCTGACTACTACCTTGTACTCCCCGGCTACGGGAGGAGGTGTTTGTGTGAAGTCGCGGGTGTCCTGTTCTGCGCTTAACATCTCTCTGAGAGAGATCTGCCCTGTTGCCTTGTCGATCTTGAAGAACGCCAAGTCTCCCGCGTTGGAGGCGGCTGCAGCCTCCAGGGTGTACGTCAGGTACTCTCCACTCTCCTGCGATGACCGGTCCACAACGACCGCACTGCCAACGTTGGCGTCCACAGCCGTGTTCTCTGGAACGCTTATGGACACTGTCGCATGGGCAAACTCGGGAGAGCCGTTGTCCGCGTCTGTAACATTCGCCCGTGTCACGTAGCGGGATATGCCGATTGCGTATTTGTCCTCTGTACCACTCTCCGGGTCGTTGTACATCGCCCTCAACAGCAGGAATCTGCCGACATCCGACGGTTCGACGCCTGGGGTGTCAGCATCATCTTCACGTGGCGTGAAGCTCATGGTTGTCCCGCCCGAAATCTCTTCCCACTGAGCGCTGAGATCTGTGAGGTCAGAAGGATTACGGTTGATGCTGCCGCTCTTGGACTTGAACCACTGGTAATCCGTACCGGTTGCTTCCCCGTCTGGGTCTGTCAATGTGCCTATGAGCGGGGTGAGGGCCTCAGGTTGCAACAGGTTGAAGTCGATCGTCCCGGCTTCGTCTTTGTTCGTCACTGTAACGGTCACCGGCAGCTCCGCTGACTTCTTGGGGCCATTCCCCACAGCAGTTGTCTCCGTCGCCACCACCGTCACCGAGTACACGTTCCTCGCCTCGGTCGTCTCTGTGCTTGCTACGCTGGAATTGGGGTTCTCGTAATTGGGCGGGGCCTTGAACATCAGTGCCCCGTTGCTCGACATGCTGAACCGGGGAGCGTCCGCACCTTTTACGGACCAGCGGACGCTGTCTCCGTCCGGTTCCATCACCTGGTAGGTCTCAACTGCCGCAGTCCGGTTCTCCTCGAAGTCCACCGCGCTCTTCCCTCGCGACAGCTCCGTGAAATACGGCCTCTCGTTCAGGTTGATCAGCCGGATCGTCACGGCCGCCACGTCCGTTTGGCTGTCGGAATCAGTTGCCGTCACCGACACGTGGTAGACGCTCTTGTCTTCGTAGTTGAAGTCCGGGCGTTGGTTGACGTCGGGCGCCGCGTCGATATCCTTCACCGTGATCTGGCCGTGCATGTCGATCTCGAAGAAGGCGTCGTCGCCGGTGCTGGAAGTCAAGGTGTAGGGATTAGGAGTGGCGTCGGCCCTGACCGCTGTGATGGGCGCTCCTACGTAGGTCCCAACCCTGGCGTTTTCTGCCACTTCTCTCGTATAAGCATCGTCTGAGAATGCGGGGGACTCTGACTCTGGGTCTGTGGTGGTTTCGCCTGCCACCTTCACCGCGTTCGCCGTGACCGCGCTTACCCTGTAGACCCGGTGGTTATCGGTATCCTCCTCCGCCGGGTCAGCACTGAGATTATGAGGGGTTCTGGCCACAGTCGAACTGGTTTGCACCCGCTCGTCATAGCCGGGGGTCGACCCATCATCTGAGCGACTCAGGGTGTCGAGGTACGTAGCCTCAGCCATGAGCCACATCGTCTTGTCGTCGTCGGTTGGAGTGTATGTTCCCGAAGTGGCCCCCTCGATGGCCACGCTGACTAGGGGGGAGGCGTTGGGATCGGCAATCCTGAACCACTGCCAGGTTATTGGCGCCACGCCCCCGTCCGGGTCAGACACTTCTGCGGTTATCATCTCGCCGACTAGCGGCTGGGTCTCCGTGAAGCCCAGCTCGCCCGTCTCCATCACGTTGGTGACCGTGATGCTTATAGGCCTCTCATCGTACGCACCGGCGTTGTCTGTGGCCCTAAGCACGACCTTGTAGACATTGTCCCCGTTCCGGTCCCCCGGTGCTTCGAAGTCCGGAGGCTCTTTGAACTCCACCTTAACCGAGCCGTTCGACTGGGTCGGCTTGAACCGGCCCATGTCTTCCCCTCTCAGGCTCCAGGTGATCTGGTCGATGGCGTCTTCGTCTGCCGCCCTGTATTCGTTGTCCATGAGGTCAGCGGGATCGTAGGGGTCGTCAATACCCGGAGTATCGTCCAGGTCGTCGCTGTTCTGCTCCATGACCGACAGCTCGCCCGGTGCGGGCACATTGCCGGTAGCCTGGTCATCGAACTTCCATATCTTCGGCGCGTCATTAGCCTGCGTGACGGTGATGTCAACCTTGACGAATGACCGTTCCCCGCTCGGGTCGGTCGCCGTGACGTAGACCTCGTACTCGCCTGCTGTCAGGTCGGCCTCTGTCTGGGTTCCTGTGGTCCCCGTCCGTCCGGCTACGCTGTCCGCGTCCAGTTTCTTCGCCACCGTAATCTGCCCGCTCTTCTGGTCTATCTTAAAGAAACTCACATCGGCGCCGTCTTGGGTGGGCAGCGCGTTGGGACTGGTGTCGGTAACCACGGCGAAATTTGGAGTGGTGTCGTTGTCGAGATGGTAGGTCAGCGTGTCTTCCGAATCAGGGTCCGTCGCCGTAACCGGAGCGCCCAAGTTGGCGTCTACGGCCGCGGACTCCGAAATGGTCCTGGTGTATGCGCTATTCGTTCGGGTTTCCGTGTCGAAGTCCGGGGACCCGTTCTCCGGGTTTTCATCTTCATCGAGAAGCGTGGTCACTTCGGCCCTCACCGGCATATACGACTTCTTGACCGCTCTCTTCTCCATGCCCTCGTTGTCGGTGTACACCGCTACCACCCGCAGGTACCTGTCCACCGTGGCCGTTGAGGCGTCGTCATCACCAGGCGTGTAAGGGCTGGGGTTGGAGATGGGGGTAGGCGCAGTCCCCGTGATCGCCCCCCAGTGGCCGTCAACGGCCTCGTCAGGGTTGGAAACAGTGGAGAGCTGCCACGTGATCCCTTCGTCCTCGGTAGTGTCTGGGTTGGCCGCAAGCTCAATCCCCATGTCTGGGTCTGTCAGCGTAGCCATAATCTGGGAATCGGCCTCGGGCTCCAGCAGATTGAGGGTTATCACGCCCGGCTCGTCAACGTTCTCAACTTGAACGACTACATTCGTCTCGCTCGAAAGGGCCCGGCCCGTCTGGCCGCTGCCCCTGATCTCGGTGGCCCGGATGGTTACCCGGTAGTAATTGTCTCCGGCCACCCCTGCCTCGCCTGGATCATTCTCGTCATTGTCGCCATTAAGGTCCTCAGCGGTGTGCGCCCTGTCCGTCGCGTCTTCGTAGTTGGGCGACTCCCTGAACGTCAGCACACCGCCGCTGATCATGAAGTCATCGGCGTCAATACCCGTCACATCCCAGTCAATGCCGGCCCCTTCCGGGTCCTCGGAGATGAACGTCCGTACCGGCCCCGTGCCGTTCTCCTTGAACATGATTACCCCTGGCTCTTGCGCAGAGGCCGAATCGGGTAAAACAGCGGATAGCAGTAAGAACGCCGAAAGCGCCACCAGGGCGCCGACGATCCCAACTACCCGAGTGACTACTGCTTTAGAAGGCCGGTTCAACATGAAACTCCTCACTTCGCCGAACTTTAGGTGGCACAAATCTACGTGTGCGTAGTTGCGCAGTCACGCAACATCCGAAAACTTAGCATCAGGTAGAGATAATGTCAATGTATTTTCCCCACGTATTAGACCTTGTTTCCCCGGTAAATGGGCGTCCTGACCCATTCGCCACCCACCGCCTTCTTTGATAGTGTGTGGAAAACTCTATGCCCCCCGTGGATAACCACCCGCCCCAACCCGCCACGCCCGTGACGGCGTGAATCCGTCCCCGGAAATGGCCTCCTGCTCCCTGTCCCTCTTCCGGCGGACTGAATCACTGACACTTGCCCCTTGCCAGCCCCGGATGCGCCCCCCTATCATGTTCCCTGTCAGGTTTTCTCAACCCCGGCCCGGACTCCCAGCCCGCCGGGACGGTGCAAATGTCCGGAAATGTCCGCTTTTGTCCGGAAAAACAGGAAAAATCCAGCCCGTCTTTTGGAGAGTGCAGCCGCGTCGCCGGGTTCCTCCGGCCTCCCCCTTTGGGGAAGGGGAATTGAGGAGGATTTCTCCCTGTTGCCTCTCAGGTCAACCCACGGCCCTTGGGACTCTGGCCGCTGCCACGACACCCTCCAGTCAATTCCCGAAGTGGTGGGAAATGTCCGGATATGTCCGGATATGTCCGCAAAATCCAAAAAAACCCAGGGTAGCCGGGACCGCCCCTACCCCTCCGTCAGGAACCCCCTGATCGACTCGTAGGTCGCGTCCGGCAGCTCCTCCGCCAGGAAGTGCCCCGCCGGCAGCGAGTGCCCCCGCACATTGGTCGCGTACTCCCGCCACACCGCCAGCACGTCCTGCGTCCGCCCCACGTACCCCGTCTCGCTCCACAGCGCCAGCATCGGGCACCTCACCTTGTTGTCGAAGTCCGCCTCGTCGTGGACCAGGTCGATGCTCGCCCCCGCCCGGTAGTCCTCGCACATCGCGTGGATCGACGCCGGGTCGCACCCGCACCTCACGTACTCCTCCACCGCCTCCGCCGGGAAGGTCTCCGCCGCGTTCGCCCCCCGGGTGAACCGCCCCCGGACGTAGTAGTCTGCCGACGCCCCGATCATCCGCTCCGGGAAGTCGTAGGGCTGAATCAGGAAGAACCAGTGGTAGGTGTTGGTCGCCATCTCCTTGTTCACGATCTGGAACATCTTGTGCGTCGGGATGATGTCCAGCGTCGCCAGCTTCAGCACCCGGTCCGGGTTGTCCTTGGTCAGCCGGTGCGACACCCGCGCCCCCCGATCATGCCCCACCAGCAGGAACGTGTCGAACCCCAGGTGCGCCATCACCTCCGCCTGGTCCCGCGCCATCTCCCGCTTCGAGTAGGTCAGGTGCTCCGGGTCCCCGTGGGGCTTGCTGCTGTCCCCGTACCCCCGCAGGTCCGGCGCGACCACCGTGAACTCCTCCGCCAGCCTCGGCGCGATCTTGTGCCACATCACGTGGGTCTGCGGATACCCGTGGACCATCAGCAGCGGCGGCCCCGACCCGCCCTTCACCAGGTTGATCGTCGCCCCGCTGGTCTCCACCTGCAGCTGCTCAAACCCCTCGAACATAACCCCGGCCTCCTGCCCCGTCTCGTCTTAACCAGGACCCGCGCCGCCGCCGCCCGTCCCACCCGGATAGTCATACCCGGATATACCTGTGCCCTACCATATATAATGAAGCAACCACGTGCAACAAAGCCCGGAACGTATACCGGCGGAACCCATACTAAGGAAAGGTGGATGCAATGGCGTTGTTCAACAACTTCGGAGTCCTGCTGCCCACAAGGGGCGTGCTGGTCTACGCCGGAAGCAACGGCCCCAGGGTCGAGCAGACCTGGCAGATGGCCGAGACCGCCGAGCGCGCCGGTTACGACTCCGTCTGGGTGGGCGACAGCATCACCTCCAAGCCCCGCATGGAGCCCCTGACCGCCATGGCCGCTGTCGCCGCCCGCACCAGCCGGGTCAGGGTGGGCACCGCCGTTCTGCTCAACGCCCTGCGCCACCCCGTCCACTTGGCCCACGCCGCTGCCACCATCGACAACATCTCCGGCGGGCGCACCGTCCTGGGCCTGGGCGCGGGCCGCAGCAACAACCCGATGTTCGTCGACGAGCACGCCGCCGTCGGCGTTCCTATAATGGAAAGGGCTTCCCGCATGGAGGAAAGCATCCACGTTATGCGCGCTCTCTGGACCGGAGAACCGGTCAACCACGACGGCGAGTTCTACCCTCTTGAGAATGTCGCCCTGGAACCCACCCCCGTCCAGCCGTCCATTCCCCTCTGGATTTCGAGCAACTGGGTACGCCGCGGCCTGTCCCGTGTCGCCGGTCTCGGCGACGCCTGGATCACCAATGTCCCATCGACCGACCTGTTCACCCGGTGCTGGGATCGGATCGAGCAGCAGGCCGGGGAAATGGGCCGCGACCCGTCGGGCATCGGACGCTGCCTCTACATCTCCGTCAACCTCAACGACGACACCAACGCAGCCTTGGCCGAGGGCGACCAATTCATGCAGGCCTACTACAGCGTCCCCTACGACATCATCAGCAAGCAGCTGCTCTGCGTCTTCGGCCCGCCCCAAAAGTGCATCGACGCCATCGAAGCCTACAAGGAGGCCGGGGCCAGCTACTTCATAGTCCGCTTCGCCTCCCCCAACCAGATGCACCAGCTAACCCGCTTCACCGAAGAAGTCCTCCCCCACCTGACCTGACCGGGGTTGATCAGCACCGGACCTACTCGAACCCCTGCTCCCGGAGCGAGTCCGACATCTCCTGGTCGGACTCCGCAAGTACCATTTGGTCCATGAAAAGGTACACAATGGAACGCTGCGAGTAGTACTTTGCCCCCTCTGGATTCAGCTCTATCGCCCGGCTCAAATCAGCTACCGCCTCCTCGTACATCCCTGCCTCGTAGAACGAGCACCCCCGGTCGTAATAAGTGTCAGCAAACCCCGGCTCCAGCTCGATCGCACGGCTCAAGTCCCGTATGGCCATGTCGTAATTGCCATATCTGCCATACCGGTTCCCCCGTTCCCGGAACCCTTCGGCATCCACCGGCTCTTCCGGCAATCTGCGGTTCAAGCAAGCCCCTCCATTCCATGATTTCCAGTCGATCCAATCATATCCCAACATCGCACCGCACGCTTCCAGCGCCGCCAACTCCCAAGGGGTCAACTTGCGCGCCGGAGCCTCCGGGGGCATACTTGTCCATACAGAGACACAGCCCCCTTAAGGAAACGCCATCGACAGAAAGGCGGTAGCAGTATGGACAAGGCTGAGATTCCCTTCCTGCCGGTTACCCGGCTCGCCGAACTTATCAAGGACCGCACCGTGTCGCCCGTGGAGGTCGTGGAATCCTACCTCGACCGCATCGATCTGCTGAACGACACTCTCCATGCCTACCTGACCGTCTGCCGGGAAGAGGCGTTGCGGGATGCCAGCGACTCTGAGCAGAAGCTCTCTCAAGGTCAGTACCTTGGTCCGCTGCACGGCGTTCCTTTCGCGGTCAAGGACCAGCTCAACACGCGGGGCATCCGGACTACCTCCGGCACACCGATTTTCAACGACTTCGTCCCCGACCATGACGCTACTGTCATCACCAAGCTCAAGGAGGCCGGGGCCATCCTGCTGGGCAAGCTGAACATGACCGAGTTCGGCACCACCAGCCTGTCCCACGCCTTCGAGACGGCCCGCAACCCCTGGGACGCGGGCCGTTTCACTGGCGGCTCCAGCAGCGGCTCCGGGGGCGCAACCGCCGCCTTCATGTGCGCTACCTCAATTGGAGAGGACACCGGAGGCTCCATTCGTGGCCCCGCCGCCTGGTGTGGGCTCGTCGGAATTCGTCCTTCCTGGGGTAGGGTCAGCCGTTTCGGCCTTCGCCCCGGCATGTGGTCGATGGACACCCTCGGCCCACTCTCCCGGACCGTCGAGGACTGTGCTCTCACACTTCAGGCCGTTGCAGGACACGACCCCAACGACGGCTATACTTGGAACATGCCCGTTCCCAACTACCGCGACGCCCTTGACCCCAATCTGGCGGGCAAGCGAATTGGACTGGTACGGGAAATGGTCCACACCGACCTGGTGGAACCGGAGGTACGCGACGCGGTGGTGCAGGCCGCCGGTGTGCTGGCCGAGTTGGGCGCGACGGTTGAGGAAGTTTCCATCCCCCTGACCAGCCACGCCAATACCATCTCCAGCGTACTCAGGGTCGAGGCCCCTACCAACTACCGGGACCTCATCCGAAACAGGATCAAGGAGATCAACCACGACAACCGCATCTCCTACCTCACCTGGAGCCTCACCCCGGCCCTGGCCTACTACAAGGCCCTCAAACTTCGCGCGCTCCTGCGCCAGAACATCCTCGATACTCTCGCCGATTACGATGTGCTGGTTATGCCGACTATGGGGACTGCCGCTCCGAAGGTCGAGCCGGACCCGGCCATCGACAGCAAGGAGAACAGCAACCGGAATCGCACCGGGATGACCACCTCCTTCAGCCTGGCCAGTTCCCCGGCACTGAGTATCAACTGCGGTTTCACATCTGAGGGACTGCCCATCGGCTTCCAAATCGGGGCCAAGCCCTTCGACGAGCAGGGCGTCTTCAACGTGGCATACGCCTACGAACAGGCCACCGACTGGCATACCCGTAGGCCTCCCATTTAGTCGTACATTTCAAAGAGACAACAATTCCGAATCAAGAACAAAAGGAGCGCAGGGCTAACGACATGATCAAACACTTCGGCAGCCTCTACGCCGGTCACGTCGACCTCGGGGACATTGGCCTGGAAGCTACTCCGGTCAACGACCGTCGCTTCGACGACGAACACCTGGCGACCATCTTCGACCGTACCGAGCAACTCGTCACGACTATGGACCGCTTGGGCTACCACAGCTTCTGGGCCGCGGAGCACCATTTCCAGCACGAAGGGAACGAGGTCATCCCAAATCTGTTGATGCTCTACGTCCATCTGGCCCACCTCACCAAGAACCTGAAGTTCGGCTGCGGGTTCAACATCAACCCCATGTGGCACCCACTGCGTTTGGCAGAAGATTATGCTACCGCGGACATACTGACCAACGGGCGTGTCATCTTCGGCGTGGGCCGGGGTTACCACTCCCGTGAGGTTGATACCTTCGGCGCTCCCAGCACCAATACCGACAGCGACGCCAACCGGGAGCTGTTTGAAGAGCAGGTCGAGGTAATGCTCAAGGCGTTCAACGAGAAGTCTTTCTCCCATGAGGGCCGGTTCTACAAAATCCCTCCGGACGTACCCTACCGGGGCTACAACCTGGAGGAGATCACCCTCGTACCGCGTCCCAGGAACCTGCCCGTGGAAATCTGGCAACCTATGGTCAGCGCCAGCCAGCGGGCAATGGACTTCATGGCCAGCCATGATATCCAGGCCATCATCGGAGGCGGAGCAGTCACCGGAGGCGCGTCGGAGGAAGTGATACGACGCTGGACCGACACCCTGGCCCTTCATGGCCGGGAGGTCGAGATGGGCGGCAGGTTGGTCATCGGCCTTTCCACTTTCATAGCCGACAGCCAGGAGGAAGCCATCAAGCAGGCACGCAAATACCTGGAAGAGGACATGAAGATGTTCGCGCCCCTGGGCTTCTTCCGGGAGCTGACCCCCGACCAGATTATCGCCCTGGGCGACCCTAAGCGCGCCCGCTACGCCGGGCTGCCGACTATGGAGGACTTCGTGGCCGCCGGCGCGTGGCTCTGCGGAACCGCCGAAATGGTCACCGAGCGGATAATGGAAATCCAGGAGAAGTACCCGGGACTGGAATACATGCACGTAGGGTGCAACCGCATGGGCGCGCCCCTAAGCGTAATGCTGGAGCAGTTGGAGCGTTTCGCCGAGGGCGTCATGCCCCACTTCAACGTGGAGAAGCCTGTCGCGCCAGTGTAGGCTCGTCGGGCCTTCGGAGTATCAGGACAAGCATTGCGCCGCCGGGATTACACCCCGGCGGCGCAATTGTGTTGACTCCAGATTAGGTACGGACCGCCCGGCACGGGTATGGAGTGTCACCCACCGGTCAGGACAATCCGGAGTCCGCCCTAGGCCGGCACTGACAATACCGCAGCTATCTCGCTGAACTCCCGGGACAGCTTCCTCCACGAGCCCCCGCGGTCATCGCTCCGGTACAGGTGACCGTACCGGCTTCCGGCGAAGGCCGAATCCGGCACCGACGGCAGGATGTCCACCACCCACATGGCGCTGTTGGGCGGCGTAGACAGGGACATCGCCTCCCAGGTCTGGCCGGCGTCGGTGGACTTCATCACCGTGCCCGTCTGGCCCGGCGTGGTGTCGCCGATTGTGATGAAGACTGTCCTGGGGTCATCGGGATGGACGATTATCCCTCTGGGGTAGGTGTAGGGGAACACGTCCCGGATGCCGACCTGCCGCCACGAAGCGCCTTCGTCCGTGGTGGTCCACACGTCGTTGTTGACCACCACGATAACCGTCTTCGGTGGCCCGGCGGTTACAGCCACGTTGTGGACGTCCAGGTTCGGGATGTCCGTACCGGCCTTCTCCCAGGTATCGCCGCCGTCGATGCTGTGGCGCAGTCCGTCAACCTCGATGCCGAACCAGATGCTCTTGGGGTTGGTCGGGTCGATGGCGATGGCCGTGGTCAGCGGCAGCCCGATGGGGCACTCCTTGGCCACCTCCATCGGACGCTGCTCCCATGTGGAACCCCCATCCGAGGAACGGTAGACCTCCACCGGGTCCGGAGTGCCGGTGCCAGCGTACATCAGGTCCGGCTGGGACGGGTCAATGGACAGCGCGAAAACGGCCTTCCCGTTAAGTGCGCAGTCCACGGGTGTCCAGTGCTGCCCCCCGTCGTCGCTGCGGAAGAGGCCACGGTCCGCGCCCGCAAACACGATCTCCGGATTCGACGGGTGACGCTTCAATGCCCGGACCATGGCGTTCTGGTAGATGCCCTGGTTGACGCCCGCTCGCTGCCAGGTCTCGCCCCCGTCGGGGCTGCGCATGATCCCCTGGCCCACGGTACCCACCAATATGCTTGTTGCCGTAGCCATACCACTCACCTGCCTTAACAGTTTCGGGAATGGTAATGCCGATTGTCCCTCAATGCAATGTTGAATGCGTGAGTCCGGTACGCTTGTTAACATGAAGGGTCTCCGTCACCGCCGCCGTTCCGTCCCGGCGGCCTAGTGTTGCCCTCTATGCGCTGAAGGATAACGACCATTGCGTTTATTGCTGTAAGTATCTGGTCCAGCTTTTCGTCCATCGAGTCCAGCCGTTTCTCTACGTGCGGGGAACTTCCGGACAGGTCAAGGATTTTCCGGTCGGAATATCCAGCCGTACTGCCGTCCAGGTTGGTCCGGGCATCCTGCAACAGGACTTGGGGAACGACCGTGCCCGGAAATGCTCCATTCTCGACCTCGCGCAGGATGGCGGTCAACTTCCCATCGTGGCCCGGGAGGAACTTGCTGCCAGCCCCTTGCAGATAGTCGCCACACCCGCAGAGACAGGACTGCCCTTCACTGGCCATCTATTTTGTCACCTCAGCTTGCTCCAAACCCCATGCCCAAGACCACAGACGTGGGCGTCGGCGACATCTAACCCCAGCGGCAGTTTTACGAGATTGATCACCATTTCTGCCTGGTCTTTATCTTCCGTTTCCATATTACACTGCCGTGATTCCACTGCCAAAGCATCTCCGTGTCCTACTCCCGGCCCAGGACCAACTCTGCGGCTCGCTCTGCGATCATTATCACCGTGGTGTTGGTGTTGGCCCTGGGTATATCGGGCATCACCGAGGCGTCTATCACCCGCAGGTTCTCCACCCCACGGACCCGGCAGAACTGGTCTACCACCGCCGCCGGGTCCGACTCCGGCCCCATCCTGCAGGTGCCGCAGGTGTGACCGGCGATGCCAACGCTCCGGTGCAGCCATCCGTCCAGGGCATCGTCGCTGGCCAGGTCAGAGTCGGATGGCGCGATGCGGCTCGCGATGATGTCTTCAAAGGCCCCGTCCTCAAACAAGCGGACACAAAGCCTTACCGACTCCCGCAGCCGTTGCAGGTCCCAGGGATTGGACAGGGAACGGTACTCCAACAAGGGCTGCACCGCTACATCCGATGAGGCCAGCCACAGTTCCCCGACGCTCAAGGGAAGCTCCAGGCGGCAGCCGACGCGAATCTCCTCAGCCTCCCGCCCCAGTGGCCCGGAGGTCAAGGGTTGCACCTGGATGTCGTTCCGGTCGTTGGAGCCGGGGGCAGCGAAGCGCAGGGCCACCTGGTTCCGGGGGGCATCGGAGTCCAGCGAGTAGCTCTCCACCGGCCGGAAACGGAGGTTCACCGACGGATGGTTCTTCATGTTCTGCCCAACTCCCGGCAGGTCCACCAGAGAGTCTATTCCCAACACTGACAGCCCCGCCGCCGGGCCTATCCCCGACAACATCAGCAATTGGGGGGAAGCAATTGCGCCCGCAGCCAGGATGATCTCCCGTCCCTCCAGGGTGAAAGTCTCCCCGCCGCTCTCGGCCTCTATGCCCACGGCTCGCTTACCCTCCAGCAACACGCGCCGGACCGTAACCCCGGCCTTGATGGTGAGGTTCACCCGGTGTCGGCAGGGATCTATGTAGCCCAGGGCCGTGCTCCAGCGGACGCCGCCGGGGTTGTTCAGTGGCACCGGTCCGACTCCGCCAGCGTCCGGGTGGTTCATGTCCGGGTCGTCGGGAAAACCGGCAGACGTGCAGGCTTGATGGAAAGCCGAGTGCAGCGGGAGCCACGATTCACGCCGCATGTGGCGGCGGACGGGTATTGGACCGTCACCGCCGTGGAAATCGTCACGGAAGTCCTCGTCCGTCTCCAACCTGCGGAAGTACGGCAGCGTCTCCCGGAAGTTCCACCGGTCGTTGCCCAAGGCGGCCCAGGCGTCGTAGTCCTCCGGCACGCCCCGCAGAAAAATCTGGTGGTTGATCGCGCTGGTGCCCCCGATCACCTTGCCCCGCGCCACGGCCAGGCCGTCTGGTCCCAACTCGCTGGACCTGCCGGTGAAGGACCAGTTATGCGCCGCCCCGGCCTCCGAGGCGGCCTGATTGGCATCGTGCTTCAACTCACTTGGCAGCAGATCGAAATCCGGGTAGTCCGGCCCCGCCTCCAGTAACAGCACCGACCGCCCTGGGTCCTCCGACAGCCGCGACGCCAGCACACACCCTGCCGACCCCGCCCCGACGATGATCACGTCATATTGCATCTCGCCTCCACTGGCTGATGGTCAATAAATAGCGGATACCTCTACTGACCCTAACCTCCGCCTACTCCAAATTTCTTACCCTGCGGAACACCAGCAGGAAGAATATGGCCGTTGCCAGGCTCACCGACGAAATCAGCGTCAATGCCCCCGAGACCGTGTACAGGTCCATCAATAGCCCGATGAGGAAGATACCCACCGGACCCAACCCGTGCTCCAGCATGTAGATGCTGGTCACCCGGCCCCGCAGGTTGTCGGGAGTCATCATCTGCACCAGGGTCTGGTTGCCGACTATAAAGCTGGTCTGGCACAGCCCCAGGCACACCATCATCGCCAGCGACAGCAGTAGCCAGTTGGACAGGGACAAAGTAAGGATTGCCGCAGAACCGACCACCAGCGCAATCAGGGCCAGCTTCCCCTTCTTGAGTCCGAAGCCCAGCGACGCTATGACGAATGTGGTAGTCACGCCGCCCACACCCTGGGCCGCCATCAGGTAGCCGCCAACGTTAGCCTCGGCTCCAAGGACCTCCCCGGCGTAGGCGGGGAGCAGCGCCGGCAGCGGAATGAAGCAGAAGGTCAGTATGAAACTCATTATAATGAGGTGGAGAATGATCCGGTTCTCCCGCCAGATGTACAGGAATCCGCCCTTCAGGTTGTTCAGCACCGAGTCGCGGCGTGCGGTCGCCTCGCCCCGGTAGGGGGTTCGCATGGGGATGAGCAGCAGCGCTGCGGCCAGGTAGGCCGTCCCTTCAACCAGGAAGTTCCAGGTGATCCCGACCTGGGTTATCAAGAGGCCGCCCAGCATCCCTCCGATGAGCCGGTTCACCGTAACGGTCATGGCATTCAGGGCAAAGGCGTTGCCCAGATCGCCGGGCGGCACAGTGTTCACGACCAGGGCAGAGCGGGCGGGCATGATGAACGCAAAGCACACCGCGGAAACCCCGGCATAGGCGAAGGCGTGCCACACCTCCACCGTGGCCGTGGCCACCATAAACGCGAACCCGAAGGCCACCACGCTCAGGAAGAACTGGACTACGATGACCACCTTGCGCCGGTCCATCCGGTCGGCCACCACCCCGGCCCACGGCCCGATGATCAGGGTGGGGAACCCCCGCAGCCCGGCGGCGGTCCCGGAGAGCAGCGCGGAGCCGGTGAGGTCCCACACCAGCCAGCTGAGGGTAATCATCTGCAGCCACAGGGCCATGTGGTCGAAGATGTTCCCCGCCCACAGCAGCCGGAAGTCCTTGCTCTGGAGCGATGTGAAAGTCCGGACCCGCCCTCGGGATGCGGGACGCGGCGGCGTGGTCTGCGCCGACGGCTGGCCCGCCGGTGTTTCGGATCGGTCTACGCGCATTTATCCCCGCTAGTGTGAGAAATTCCCGTTACTTCCCGTCCGTCTTGCACCTTATCCTCCCCATATAACATGAAGACGGGGCCGCTACAGGCCCCATCCTCATCCAAATGCAAGACTAACCGGCTGGGAACATCATCCCAAACCCGGTGCGGGGCCGGCATGACCGCCAAGGATCCGTCCCTCGATAAAGCCTGCGATGACAGTTAGCTTCCGTTGGAAAGACCCAGTTCCTCCAGGATGGCGGGGATCCCTTGCTTCTCTTCCTCAGTCAACGGGCGTAGTGGGCGGGAAACGGTGTCGTTGTCCAGGACTCCCATAATCTTCAGGGCCGACTTCATCCCCGCGAAGCTGGCGGCGTTGGCGCTGCCTCCCTTGGAGAGCGTGGCGATCTTCCCCGCAATCAGCAGCTTGGCGTTGCACTCCCGGACGGTGGCGGCGTCCCCCGCCTCTCCGGCCTCCCAGCCGTGGGCTGAGGCTTCGGGGACCAGGTTGGCGATGCCGGGAATCACGCCGTCCACGCCAACGCCGCCAGCGTTGGTGATGCGGAACACCGTGCCCAGGAACCGCAGCAGCGGAATGTCTCCCTGCTCGCAAAGGATGTTGAGTTCGGCCAGCAGTTCTCCTGCCCCGGAACTGTCCTTGACTCCGACCACTGCCCCCTCCCCGGCGAGCGTGGCGATGGTGCCGGGGGCCACCGCGGTCTTGACCGTCTGCGGGATGTTATAGACCCACAGGGGTGCGCCGGTGCGGTCGCTGATGTGCCGGTAGTGGTCCAGCAACTCGTCCTGGGCGTTGGGATAGTAGTAAGGAGGAGTGACGGCCACGCCGTCCAGGCCCATTTCCTGCACTGCCAGAGCCATGTTCAGGGATAGTTGGGTGCTGGCCCCTGAGACATTCCCGATGATTGGAACGCGTCCCGCCACCTCATCTACCACCGTCTCGATACTCACCAGTCGCTGCTCATCGGACAGCGCCGCGAACTCCCCGGTGGTTCCGGAGACCCAGATGCCATGCACCCCGCTCCCGATCAGATAGTTGACCAGCCGCCGCAGGGAGGACACATCGACTGTCTCGTCATTGTTCATCGGGGTAAGAATCGGGACGATTACTCCTCGGATTTCCTTGTCAGCCATGCCTTTCCATACCTCTAATCTTGAATCTGGGTGAATCGGTCACCAGCAAATGCTAGCGCAGGTGTTTCTCCAGGAACCGGCACCAGTCGTCCACCGCCTCGGGCGATGACCTGCCATGCGGACCCATGTAGCATACCATCCGCTTGTCCTCGGACCCTATCAGGTCGAACAGGTCGCACTGGGACTCGCGGGAGAACAGCTCATCGTCCCATTGCAGGTGGAACAGCACCGGGACATGGACGTTGGGCGCATCCCTGCGGAACCGTTCCCCCAGGGCGTCGTTACCGTCGGTCTGTTCCCTCCGCTCCAGCGCGTTCTTGCCCAGGGCGGCGCAGCGCAGCTTGTCCCCCGCCTCGGCCACGAAGGGCAGGCCGAATCGGCACCCCATAGAGAAACCGGCGTACCCTACCCGGTCCCCGTCGATGAAGTCCATCTCCAAGAAGCAGGAAAGGGTAGCCATCCAGTCATCGACCATGCCGTCAATTACGTTGTCGAACCCCTTTTCTGCGTACAGGTCTTGCAACTCCGGCCCCTCCCGACCACCGTGGGCCGGGCCGTCGATGGCCACCATCGCAAACTGGGAGACTCCCGCCAGCCTGCGTCCCAGCATCACGGCTCGGGAGACCCGCTTGTGGCCGCTGCCCCCGTGCCCGAACAGCACCAAGGGCAGGGGTTTCTCCGCCTCTTCGGGCATCCAGACCACCCCCGGCACCGGACCGTTCCCGGCGCGGACCACGAACTCTCGCTCCGCGACCTGGCCCTCTGCCACGCTTTCGCCAACCCATTCCAGACTACTCATTTCCTCACCTTCCTGTTGCGGATAACGTTCTAGGTCTCCGTTCTAGGTTTCATTGAGTGCGAATGGTCAGACATCCCGGCCTTCACTCCGGCAGCCCGCCGAAGGCGTCTTCCAGGGTCACGACCGGGAAGATGTCCGCTGTGTTCCACACCGCCAGCCCCAGGTCTACCAGGGCGCTGTCCGCGGCGTGGGCATCGGGGGCGTCCAGAACCAGGAAAGTCTGGTGGGACGACTTGCCGACCCAGCCTCCCCTGTAGCTGCACCCGTGGCTTTGCAGCACTTCAGTCATGGTGGACGCCATTAGGAGCACCCGGTCGCGTATCTCAACTGCGACGCCGGGGCACTGCTGGGGGCTGTGGCTGAGGGAGACCATGTAAAGCATGGGCTACACACCTCGATTCAGAGATCCGAAATACCAACCCTGATTATATACTAACGGCGCCGACACCCCGCCTTGCCGGGGTGTGTTCCCTTTTGGTTAGCACGGCTCCCTGACATTTGCCTCTTTCCAGGCCTGGACACACTGCGCTATCATTTCTTTGCTGGGAAGCGTTGGGGTGATGGAAACTCCGGGGGAACATCTACTGCGCGCTAGGCTCGGCCAATGCGCGGGAATTCGTAAAAGTGAGAGAAAATGAGAGGAAAACCCAAATTTCTCCCTCCTCCCCAATCGAGTCAGTAGCGGGAATGTCCTTATTTGTCCGCATATGTCCGGGAAATTAAAATTTCCCCCGCCATCCCGCCACCCAATTCGGTGACAGCACCTGTGATAGACACGCTGATATTCGACTTCGACGGGATCATTATCGACACGGAGACCCCGGACTTCGACACTTGGCAGGAGGTCTTCCATAGCCACGGGGTCGAGTTGGAACGCGATTGGTGGACCCGGTTCATCGGTGGCAGTAGTCGGCGCATGGATGTCTGCGCCCTGCTGGAAGAACTGACCGGTCGGAAGTTCGACCGTGACTCCCTGATGCGGGAGAGAAGACAGCGGTACATAGAAGTGATCGAGTCCAATCCGGTTCTGCCGGGGGTGGTCGAGTACATCCACGAGGCCAAGCGACTGGGGTTGAAACTAGCAGTCGCCTCCAGTTCCAACCACGCATGGGTGGATGGCCACCTGGAGAGCCGGGGTCTGCGGCACCACTTCGATTCGGTCAAATGCTCCGACGACGTGGCTATGGTGAAGCCCGACCCCGAATTGTACCTTCTCACGGCTTCCACCCTGGGCACCGTGCCAGGTAACACCCTGGTGCTGGAGGACTCGGCCAACGGCGTTACCGCAGCCAAGGACGCCGGGGCGTTCTGCGTCGCCGTCCCCAACCCCATGACCAATGACCTGCCCCTGGATCGCGCCGACGTACGCCTCAATGCCCTTTCGGACATACCCCTCACTGACTTGCTGGCGAAGGCTAACGGTTCCTGAAAGGAGACTGCGCCATGTGTGGACGCTTCACCCTCACCACCAACATGGACGAGCTACAGGCGCGGTTCGGGTTCGCGTTGGAGTCGCAGGGGGTGGACTACCGCCCCAGCTACAACGTCGCTCCCAGTCAGCGAGTGCTTACGGTGGTAAACCATGGACAGCGAACGGCCGGGCTTATGCGGTGGGGACTCATCCCCTCTTGGGCCAGGGATCCGAAGATCGGCTACCGGATGATCAATGCCGTCGGTGAGACCGCAGCGACCAAGCCAGCTTTTCGCGCCGCGTTTCGGCGGCGGCGCTGCCTCGTGCTGGCAGACGGCTTCTTCGAGTGGCGCAAAGAAGGCAAGGACAAGGTTCCCACCTACTTTCAACTAAAATCAGGCCAACCATTCGCCTTCGCCGGCTTGTGGGAAACCTGGAAATCTCCGGAGGACAAGACGGTCCGCTCCTGCAGCATTGTCACCACCCAGGCCAACAGCCTGATTGCGCCGGTCCACCACCGGATGCCCGTCATCCTCTCCCCGGAGACCGAACCGCTGTGGCTGGACCCGCTCACGGAAGAGGCCGAGATATTGGAGCCGTTGCTGGCTCCATCGCCCCCGGAAGAGATGGACTGCTACGTGGTGTCCGGCACGGTCAACTCGGTGAAGAACTCCGGCCCCGAATGTATAGAACCGTCCGCATCACCGGAAACGACTCTGCGGCTGTTGTAACTCATTGGTCTTCTTGCAAACCCACCATAGAACCGGGGCTTTCGGTATAGTTTCGATCTTCTCCTTTCCGGCGTCAACTTCGGCTCTGGTGGTCGGTCACCCGGACACCGCCACCATAAATCTGAAGCAGTATAGAGGATTGTCTACCTGCCCAGTGCAATGCCAGATAATGTTTGGCACGTGTCGTAGCCACGTATAGCAACTTTTGGTTGAATGTCGCGTTGGCGAAAGATTCGTTGACACCCATTACGATGACGGCATCGTATTCCAACCCTTTAACATCAGGAATGTGTGCTAGGATGGTCTGAGAGTCCACAGAGCCGCCGGATTCGAATGTCACAACATCCGTTATACCATGCCCGGCGCAGAACCTCTGGAAGTGGTTCAAATTGGTATTCCCGACGTGTGTTGGTAATGGGATAAATTAGGGTTGGAAAGGAAAAGGAGGAGGTAGGGAGGTGAGGTGATGGCGCGACCACGGATATATCGAAAAGACCAGCAGTGTCCCCGCTGTGGGTCCAACTGGCTGCCCAAGTGCGGGCGCTCCCGGGGCAAGCAGACCTGCCGTTGCGGTCAATGTCTCTACCATTTCACCCCAGGGGCGGAGCATCCCCATCAGCCGGAGGGGGTCAGGAAGCTGGCGGTGGACCCGTACACCGCGAGAAGCAGTCTGGAAGCCATCCGGGGCGGGTGCTGGGGGTGAAGTCGGGAACCCTCTATTCCTGGGTCAAAAAAAGCCCAGTGGGCCTGGGAGTTGTTGCGGCTCCTGGTGGAGCAGCGGCCGGATGGCCGTCCGCTGGGACCAGCCCGGGTCATACCCCTGGATGAGATGTGGACCTGCGTGGGGGTCCGGCGGGGAGGGCAGCGGCGAGAGGTCTGGGTCTGGACGGCGGTAGCGGAGGAAGGGGACGGCCGGCGGTGGGTGGATTTCAGGTGGGAGACCGCAGCGAAGCGACCTTCCTGAAGTTGTATGACCGGCTGCCCGAGGCCCAGCGATATGTCAGTGATGGCTGCCGGGTATATGAGTGGTTGCCCCAGAACCGGCACGTGGCGGGCAAAGGCCTGGAAGCCAACAGGAATGAGGGATTGCACCCGGTGTTGCGGGACAAACTGAACCGTCTGCATCGGAGAACCAAGGGATACAGCAAGAGCGTCACCCTGCTGCGGGACTCCATCGCCCTGGTCTGCTTACGCCTGGGCCTAATCTAATACCAACACACCCCAGGAATACCAGTGGGCGGATACGTTGTACCTCATGCACTACAGTAAAAGACATGTCTTCACGTGTGCGATGAACATGATACTCTGGGCGGTGTCCTTCCCGGTCGTAAGGTACAGGAGCGTTGATGTTCCTGTCGAACAGCCGCAAAATTCGGTTATTGAACCTGGTGATGTGCTTGTCGGAGCGGTAGGAAGTCCGCGCTTCTTGGACCGTTATGTTGTTGCGGCCCAGCACACGACTGAGGTCATTCCATCAGCGCAAGCCACGGCACGGTGTTAGGCGCTGTACCGTGTCACCTAGAATCATGAACCAGTTGCTGGTGGAATTCAAACTCAGCAACTTGAACTCAATGGGTGATACGTCCTGTGCTTCGTCTACCACAATGTGCCGGTAACTTCCGACTATCGTACCGTTAAGCAGGTGGTCGACATAGGTAATAGCACCGACATCTGAGTCTTGGAAGCCACTGGCGCGCCGTTGTCTGACCGAATCGCTTAATTCCCTGGTATCTTCCTCGGACAGAGCATCTTTGATGAGGATTCGTGCGTGCCGCCAGTCCGCGAATATGGATGCGTACACGTCACGAGCATTGCACTCAGGCCAAACGGAATTGCACCAAGGGAGAATATATTCATTGCGGATTTGCTGACGGAACCGCAGCCGCTCGAGACCACTGATTCGCCGCCCATATCCGCTCGTGTCCCAAACCAGAGATGTAATCCGGTCAATAAACTCATTACGCAGCGGGTTCAGATGGCTTTCAGCAGCGGACGCTGGTATCAGGTCCCGGCAAGTCTGCCTTATTTGCCGCGGCTCAATTATCAGCGCGGTGGAAGGTATTGAACTGTAGCTGGGACCATTGATAGGTGGCGAAGCCTCTATGGACTTTCGGGTTTGGGCAACAAGGTCTCTGTAATGGCGGTCTACTGCATCCACCACCGCTATCGACGATTTGAACCCCTCATTATTTTCGTTAAACCGGGTCACTTTCCCCGTGTTGAGCAAATCGTTCCACACATCCGCTTTGACCGGCAAGCTAAAGGACATGACACCTTGCAACCATTCGCGCAGTGTGACTTGGCGGACGCTATCGCACACATCAAGCGCAGGAAGCAGTTCTGCTGCGTAGTCCAGGAAAGAACGTGAGGGCGCAATGAACAGTGTAGTGTCCGGTATGGGTTTTTCAGAAAGGTCATTGAAGGGCGAGAGCAGATAGGCAATGCGGTGCAGGCCAATTTCGCTCTTACCGCTGCCGGCCGACCCCTGGACGACCAGCACTATGTCTCCGGTGTTCGCGATTGCCGCGTACTGGTGCGGTTCGATGGTCTCGACGATAACACTGAGGTGCCTGTCAGAAGTTCCGCTCAACGCCTCCGTCAACATTCCCCGACGGGTCTGGTTCCCTTCGAGCAATTGCCTCCGGAACAGGTCATTCAGGTCAATTAACTGCTGGTCACGTATCCGCAGATGACGCTTGAGGTCTGTCCTAACCTCGATGTATTTGTCGATCTCTTATCGATGACAGGGTAGCCCTGTTCGTTGGTATACCACAACCTCGCAGCCGGAACTGTCCAACTATAGACATTGTGCTTGCCAATGTGGGATACGCCCAGGTACATAACCTTGGAGAGCCGCTTGATACGGTCTTCCAAGGGTTCCCGTAGCTTCGCATACGGTGAGAGGACTTCATCAGGGAAGAGAACCTGCTCATCGGTTTGATCCCATCCAGGTTCCAGAATAAAGTAATCAACCCGGCCAAAATACGGCTGGTCGAGAGCAGCCAAAAGGCTATCTTGCAGGCTATCCATAACCCGTTGCACTTCCTCAGCAGTCCTGGAATCGACTGCTGTCGCAGGCATCCTGGCCTGCCGCTAGCTGATATCCCCTTGGATTCCGTTCGTGACCGTCCGTAGTTTCTCACACTCTCCATCAAAAGCTGCGGCATATTCCGGGTCCGCGTCATATCTCTCGTTGTACGATGTCGCGGGATCTACCTCATGTAGCTCATGTAGGATTGGGTGTCCTCGCTGTGTATCTCACTTTCGTCATTCCACACCGTGAACATGATCCCCATTAAACCGCAAGGGGCAGGTTGGAACCTGCCCCTACATTGTATCTCCGGACCACGTCGGAGCTACCGGGCGGCTGATGCAGCCTTTTGCTTCTCCAGCAGCGCATCCCACGGTCCGGGGAACTGGCCCTTGGGACCGTCCCCGTGCAGGAACAGGTTCTCATGGCGGTACCACTGGTCCCGGGGCAGTTCATAGTAGACCTCGATGCCGTTGCCGTCGGGGTCCTGGAAGTAGATGCCCAGGGAGATTCCATGGTCTCCGATGTGCATGGGGATGTCCCGATCCTCCAGCCGGTGGAAGAACTCCCCCAAGTCCTCCAGGCTTTCCATCCGCCATGCCATGTGGTTCAGCCCAACGCGGCCCGCCTCCGGCCCGGCGGCCTCGGCGCCCACTTCCATCAGGGCGATCTCGTGGGATTCGTCCAGGTTGGCTGACATGAAGGCGGCGCGTCCTGGAACCAGATCATAGGTATGAAGGCCAAGGATGTCCTCATACCACTTGTGCGCTTCCTCCGCGTTGCGCACGTACATGTTTACGTGACCAAGATGACTCGGCGTGTGCCCCATTGAACTCCTCCTGTTGGGAATGTGAATGTCGCGGCATTATACCACTGGCACCCAGTTGCTGGTGTTCACATGACATTGAACTTTCCTCATGTGCCTGGCCCTCGCCACTCTCCAATGAAACGATTTGTCAGTCAACCTCGCCATCAGCAAAAATAAGGCCGCAACCGACTGTTGGTCGCGGCCATCAATGTTTCCAGGGACGGTGTGGGTGCAGTTACTTGAAGCTCACCGGCAGGGTCTTGAGCGACCGGAGGTTGATCGTGGGCTGGTACTCTAGGTCTGCGGTCTCAAGTTCGAATCCAGCGAAACGCTGCGCCAGACCCATGAACGCCTCCTGTCCCTCCATGCGGGCGAGGTTCACGCCCAGGCAGTGGTGGATGCCACCACCGAAAGCCACGTGAGGGTTGGGCCAGCGGGTGATATCGAAGGTGTCTGCATCCTCGAACTTCCGGGGGTCCCGGTTCGCCGACGTGATGAACCAGCGCACCCGGTCATCCTTGTTGATCACCTTACCTCCCATCTCAACGTCCTCGGCGGCAATCCGCTGGATGGACTTCACCGACGAGTCGTAGCGGAGGCACTCCTCGGTAGCCCGCTGGGTCATGTCCTCGGGGTCCTCGCGCAACATCTCCCACTGCTCCGGGTTCCGGATGAAGGCCAGGGTTCCGTTGCATATGAGGTTGATGGTCGTCTCATGGCCCGCCACCAGAAGCAGTGCGGCGTTGGCCAACACCTGGTCGCGGTTGAAGATGCCGTCCCGTTCACCTTCAGCCAGTACCGAAAGCAGATCATCGTTGGGTTCGGCAAGCCGCTGCTCGACCAGCGGGTCAATATACTCCTTGATGCCGGCCGCGCCTTCAGAATACGTGCGCATCCGGTCCGGTTCCCCCCGATTGAGGAACAGCAACTTCTCGGCTAGCTGGCGGATGTACGGCCGGTCCTCATTGGGCACGCCCATCATCTGGGCGATGACCAGCAGCGGGAGAGGAATTGCGAAGTCCCGCATCACGTCCATGCGGCCGTAGTCTTCGACGCCGTCGATGAGGTACTTGATGGCGTTTCTAACCATGGGCCGCCACGACTCCATCGCCTTGGGGGTGAAGTACCGGCTGAGCACCATGCGCATATCGAAGTGGGCGGGCCGGTCGTGCTGGATGAAGCGATCGATCTGGAAAGCCTTTATGAACTCGTAAATGGGTTGGTCTTCTTCGTCGATGGCCGGGTATGGAGGGCGCGGGTCCCGCTTAAACGTCTCCGAAGAGAATTGCTCGTGGTGGCGGGTAACCCATACCACGTCGTCATAACGGGTAAGCACCCAGACCCCGTACTTCTCGTTCCAGTGCACGGGATCCTCCCCCCTCAACATCTCGAAATACGGATAGGGATTAGCAATCACTTCAGGGGCAAACAGGTCGTCGTTAATGGCCGTGACCATGAAGCACCTCCGGTCAATCGGTGATGATTTACGACTTTAGGTCAGCACGATTCCCCTGTCAATGCGAATCCAGACCTCTCGGTTATAGACGTTGCAGTTCCAATCTCCCAAGCAGCCACTGGTCGGTCCGGCCTTTCTTGACCCAAAAACAAACGGTGCCGTCCTCACCTCCAGCACTTGACTGATGTCCATACCCTGCTACAACATCTCGTCAACTACCAGCCCCCATCCTCACTCCTACCCCAACACACTGTGGAAATAACGGCAATGTCCAGGCGCTACCAATATCTCTGGCCATATGCTATCCTTTTGGCCTGTAATTCTTGACAGGACTTTGGGCGATTGACCTATGGAAGCAGCGCAGCTCGTTAAGACCGACCCAAACCCGAAAATACCCAGCTTCGGCCCGGGTGATACGGTAAGAGTCAATTTCCGCATCCGGGAGGGCGACCGGGAGCGCGTCCAAGCGTTCCAGGGGGTCGTAATTCGTTTGCAGAATGGCAACGGCCCCGGGGCCAATTTCACCGTGCGCAGGATTTCTGCAGGGATCGGCATCGAGCGTATCTTTCCGCTGCACTCCCCTCTGATCGATTCTCTGGAAGTCACCCGGAGAGGCTCGGTGCGACGGGCCAAGCTCTACTACCTACGTGGCTTGCAGGGCAGGGCGGCCAGGATCAAGGAGAAGACCGTCCCGAGGCGACCTCGCGGGCAGGCGGCAGGCGGTTCCTAAGACGGCATTCCTACATCCTAAGCTATCGCAGGTCACGGACTCCTTTTTGGTGTGATTGACAGCCCGTTTGGGTGCACCTCATTCGGATATGACCGCCCGGTCCGATCCCCGCTTTTGGTACCCCTTACCAGTTCCACTGGCAGTGCCGAGGGCATGAGGTACGCTGAAATAGCAGTCGATGCCCCCGTCGGTCACTCCCGGACCTTCTCCTACAGCATTCCGCCCCATCTTTCCCCGGTACCTGGACAGCTTGTATGGGTCCCCTTTGGCCGGCGCATCGGGCAGGGCGTGGTCATGGAATTGACTCGGGCCTCGCGTGTGGCCGCGGATCTGACGAAAGACATCCTTCAGCCCATCGAACCCGCGCCGGTGGTCGGTGAGACGCAGATTGCTCTCGCACGGTGGATCAGCCACCACTACCTCTGCTCTCTCTTCAGCGCCATTGCTCTCTTCCTGCCGCCGGGATTCGAGGGCCAGGTACGGTCAAGACTCTACAGGTTGCCAACAAACACTCCAGCAGGGTCTGATCAGGACGATACGCATCAATCCGAGGTTGCTGCCTGCTTGGACAAGCTAGCCGAATCGCCGGGCATGATGCAGGCCGAGTTTGTCAAACTGCTTGGACGTGGTGGGGACAGGACCCTCCGGAGGCTCCTTCGAAAGGGTGAGGTGCAAAGGAAGGTAGACCTGCCGTACCCAAGACTCAAGCCCCAATACACCCGTTTCCTGGTGCCGGGGGGGTCTGACCCAATGGGTCAGGACGGCCAGCAGCCAGCCGTGCCGGAAAGACAATCACGGCTCCTGGCGGTGGTGCGTGAGGCGCGCGAACCGTACCCGTCAGCACTGGCCAACAAGGAGTTCGGCCACGGTACAGCCAACTCTCTCATACAAAAAGGGTTGTTGGGCCAGGAGTGGGTGCGGTCGGAGCCTACCCCGGCTACTCAAGGACGGGACGCAGGGGTCGGTGCCCCGCCTCAGTTGACCGCAGACCAATCGGATGCTCTGGGCCGTATCAGTGAGGCACTTGACGACAAGACCGTGACGCCGCGAAGTTTCCTGCTGCACGGGGTTACGGGAAGCGGGAAGACCGAAGTCTACCTGCGAGCCATCGAGAAGGCCATTTCCAACGGGCGGCAGGCAGTGTATCTGGTGCCGGAGATCTCGTTGACCCCTCAAACTGTCGAGCGGGTCAGCGGCAGGTTCCCGGACCGGGTCGCGGTGCTGCACAGCCAGTTGACTCCCCGGCAGCAGTTTGATGAGTGGTGGAAGGTGCGGGACGGCGTATACGATGTGGTGGTGGGACCGCGCAGCGCATTGTTCGCCCCCCTGCACCGTCTGGGTCTGATCGTGGTCGACGAGGAGCATGAGTGGACGTACAAGCAGGAAGAGACCGAGCCACTGTACCACGCCCGGACAGTCGCCATCGAGTATGCTCGGCGCACCGGAGCGGTGGTGATTATGGGCAGTGCGACGCCAGACGTGGAGACCTACCACCGGGCGCGTCGCGGGCAGCACCGTCTGCTGGAACTCCCGAACCGCATCGGACGGAGCCTGCACAAGCAAGGGAACGGTAAGGTCTCAGCGGCCCCCCTGGCACGGGTCGAAGTTTGCGACATGCGTCTGGAGTTGCGGGAGGGCAACCGGGGGATATTCAGCCGCGGGCTGTCCGAAGCCCTACAGGACTGTGTGAACCAAGGACGGCAGGCGGTATTGTTCCTTAACCGGCGGGGCAGCGCATCCATCGTCCAGTGCCGGGGCTGTGGCTACGTGGTCTCATGCCGCCGCTGCTCCGCGCCGGTAGCCTACCATTCGGTTGACGGGAAGTTGCGCTGTCATCACTGTAACCGCAGCAGGCGTCCTCCAGATGCTTGCCGGGAGTGCAACGGCAGACAGATCCGACGGCTTGGCGTAGGCACGCAGCGCGTAGCAGCAGACGTGGAAATGTTGATACCAGGTGTTCGCGTCGAGCGGTGGGACTCGGACGCTACTCGATCGGGAGCCAATCACGAGGAGACTATGGCCCGCTTCTCCTCGGGAGAGACCCAGGTGCTGGTGGGCACCCAGATGGTGGCAAAGGGGCTGGACATTCCCAACGTTGGGCTCGCTGGGGTAGTGTTGGCGGACATCGGGCTGCACGTGCCCGACTTCCGCTCATCGGAGCGCACGTTTGGGCTGTTATGCCAGTTGGCTGGCCGGGCCGGACGGGGTGGCCTGCCGGGAGAAGTCTACATCCAGACCTATACGCCGGAGCATTACGCAATTGCGGCAGCTGCCCGACAAGACTACGCGGCACTTTACGAGCGGGAGATAGGTTTCAGGCGAGAGCTAGGCAACCCACCCTTCAACGAGTTGGTCCATGTGGTATTCCTGGACTCCAACTCTACGGCCTGCCAACGGAAAGCTACAGGGATGGCGCGGTTGCTGCGTGAGAAGGCGCACTCGGAAGGGCTGACCGAGGTAGAGTTGATCGGTCCAGCTCCGGGCCTGCCGTCACGGCTGCGCGGGCGCTACCGCTGGCATGTGGTGTTGCGGGGACGAAACTTGCGCAGGTTCCTGGAAGGAGTTACGTTCCCTCCCGGCAGCATCGTCGACGTTGATCCCGCCCACGTCCTCTAGGCTCGCGGAAATCCCCTCCCTGCCATAACAAAGAACGATGGGCACCCTGACCCTGGATGGCCTCCACGGCACACCATGCCCGGGATCCGCTCTTTGCACGGGAGAAACTGCTTGGATATAATTTTGCGGGCATGAGTAACGGCTGGGCGTTGCAGCTGTGGGCGAGGGTCCTCACAACGACGGGGAGGCAGACATCGTGGCGAGACTTGGGATGCGGCACCTACCGGACCCGATACTGAGGCGGCGAACGCGCAAAATTGGCAAGATTCCGCCTAGGATAAAGCAGTTCACCGACGACATGATTGAAACGATGCACGCCGAATTGGGCGTCGGACTAGCGGCCAACCAGGTAGGATCGCTGCAACGTGTGGCGGTAATTCAGCTTCCCGACTGGGAAGAAGCTCTGGTGCTGATAAATCCCGAAATCATCCGCAGGGAAGGCGAGCGGGAAGTTGAGGAAGGTTGCCTCAGCATTCCGGGCTACCGGGGTGTGGTGAAACGGTCAGTCAGCGTGAGGGCACGTGCCATCGGTCTGGATGGCAAGGTAATCCGCATTAAGGCTGATGGACTGCTGGCCCAAGCCCTGGAGCATGAGACCGGCCACCTGAACGGCAGCCTCTACATAGACCATCTGGTATCACCGGATAGCTTCTACAAAATTGGTGCGCCCGCTGCGGAAGATGCATCTGGCGAGGACACGGCGGAGACAGGCGAGGATACCGGGGAAGACGTGGAGGAGGAAATGCCGGAATAGCTTGGGGACTAGAGGTAGGGCAATAAGTCACTCCGCAGATAGTCAGAGAAGCGGACTGGGCACGTATACTCCAGCGAATGCAGGAGTGATCACAGTGTCGCCCTATCCTGGCACTGCCTTGTTTGCACGCTCAGGGTGTCAGCGGTCGGTACTTGACTAAGCGCGTGATCGACTCTGGATGGTCCTTAGTCCCTGGGATGAGTCCTCTTTCAATCAGTTCCTGGTGTTCCTCGAAACTGCCATGACTTACCACCAAGACGTTTACGCCGATACTGATACGCTCCTGGCCCGGCTTGCCGGGTTTTTCTCGTCTCGCCAGGTCAACGCCTACCTGGTGGGCGGCTGCATCCGCGACGCATTGATGGGACGGCCTCCCGGCCGTGACTTGGACTTGGCAGTGCAGGGGAACGCACTGCAATTGGGCAGAGCATTGGCGGACTCGCTAGGGGGCGGGTACGGGGTGATCGGGCGGGAGCATGGCGTAGCCAGGGTATTGGTTCCCGGTTCTGGCTGGACCATTGACCTGGCCTCCTTCACCGGTACGATCGAGGACGATCTGGCGAGGCGGGATTTTACCATCGACGCTATGGCAGTCCCGCTGACCCTGTGGGACTCTGACTCTCTTGACGAAGTGGTTATAGACCCGCTAAACGGACGGCAGGACCTGCTAGGCAAGTTAGTAAGAGCAGTAGGCCCCGGAGTGTTCCGCGAAGACCCTGGTCGCCTGTTGCGGGCGGTACGTTTAGCTGGCCAACTGAGGTTCCGGCTGACCCCGGAGACCGCACGCATGGTGGGGGGGAACGCACACCTGGTAGGCCAGGTCCCGGGGGAGAGGCTGCGGGACGAGTTCCTCGCAATTCTGGCCCTGGATGGGGCCCGTCCCTTCCTGGAGGTGCTGGACCGACTGGACATTCTCTGCCGGGTCATCCCCGAACTGGAGGTGACCAAGGGCGTCGACCAACCCCGAATGCACTACTGGGACGTTTGGGGGCATCTGATTCACACCGTCGAATATGCCGAGGGAGTTACCAACGGACACCAGCACTCGCCGGTTTATTCCCTAACCCCTTGGGACCCCCAGACCAGGGCCCATTTCGATCAGGTGCTGGCTGGCGCACACACCCGCCGGACGTATCTCAAGCTGGCGGGACTACTCCATGACATCGCCAAGCCACAGACTAAAAGTGTCGATGAGACGGGTCGGACACGGTTCCTGGGCCACTCGGAGTTGGGAGCCGACATGGTGAGGGAGAGGCTGACACAACTCAGGTTGCCCAACAAGATCATAGACACCGTTGCCACGATGGTGAACTATCACCTGCGGCCAGATACTATGTGGCAGGGCTTGGACCATCCCACTCCAAGGGCTGTTTACCGTTACTTCCGAGACTTGGGAGACGCGGCCATTGACACACTGTACCTGTCCCTGGCTGACTATCTTGCGGCCAAGGGGCCGGAGTATTCGCTCGAAGACTGGGGCCTCCATGCTAGAATGGTTGCATATTTGCTCGATGCTAGTAGCAAGCCCCGCGTGTCCGACCGCAAGAATCGGCTGGTTACCGGACGTGACTTGATAGAAAAACTTCAACTTGAGCCTGGTCCCATCTTCGGGGAAATCCTCGACCGGATCGACGAAGCGCAGGGAACGGGTGAAATTTCCTCCAGAGATGAAGGGTTGGCTTTGGCAGCTTGCCTGCTGGAGGATATCCGCTCTGAAAACGTGGAGCCTCTACAGGGTGATCGACAGCATCCAGTGTAGAGAATTCACGATTCAGGCAGAGAAATCACATTTTCGGGGTGGCAGATGCGGGCGCGTAGTATCCGGCTAACACTGATAGTCCTGGTCATACTGGGGCTGGCTCTGGCGTCATTGGCATTCCGCGACGTCAATATCAACATTCCCGGTATTCCGGGGTTTGAAAGGGGCGGCCCTGGTCCGCTGGGCCTGAAGCTGGGTCTGGACCTTCAAGGCGGCGGGCACTTGGTCTACCAGGCGGACACAGGGACTCGCTTGGACCTGGTTTTCGACCAACCCACGCGGGCGGATAACATAGACTCAGCCCTGGACGGGTCGGGCATTTCCACCCCGGAGCAGGGGCAGGGTTTCTCCATCGAGTCCACAGACTCCACGAACTTCCGCGTCCGCGCACCACTGCTGACCGTCGAGCAGCGGGAACAGGCACGTCAAGCCATTGAGGAGAATGTCGGTACGCTGGACAGCTTCCAGGTCACCGACATCAGCGACCCGACCTCCGACCAGATGGAAGGGGTGCTGGACACCATCAACCGGCGGGTCAACCGCTTCGGCATCGAGGAGCCCATCGTGCAGCGGTTCGGGGACGACCGGCTAATTGTCCAGCTTCCCGGGGCCAGTGGCACCATAACCGAGCTTGCCTTCACAGAGCCGGTGGAAGGCTCCGACCTCCGAGCTGTCCTCGGTCTGATGGAGTTTCGAGACCTGTCCTACGAGCAGCTGGACGACCGGTCTTTCAAGGTAACATCGGACACTCTCGGTGCGGATCGTCGGACCGAACTCATCAACACTCTTGAGTCGAAGATCGGAGCGCTTGCGTCCTACAGCTTTGTCAGCGGCATTGACCGGGCCAAGGACCTAATAGGCAGGACGGCGCGGCTGGAGTTCAAGCGGCGCACCTGCGCAGACCAATTCTGCAATGTCTTCGAAGACTCGGACATCGGGTTGACTGGCGACCAGCTGGAGAGTGCCTTCGCCACCCAGGATCAGGTGGGCACCGGATGGGTAATCAACATCCAGTTCGACGACGAGGGCAGTGAGCTGTTTTCCGACCTGACGAGGGCCATCGTGGGGGTGGAGTCGGAACGCATAGCCGTTTTCATGGACAGCGAGGAACTCCTCGCCCCAGTGGCGCGGGCGTGGATACGGGACGGACGCAGCGAGATTAGCGGCAGTTCCTTCGACCCATTCACCCGTGAGGAAGCGCAGACGCTGGCCATCCAGTTGGAGTCGGGCCGGCTACAGGTGCCGTTGAAGCTCATCCAGGAGAGGGATGTTGACGCCCTGCTAGGGAAGGAATCGCTGGAAGCGAGCCTGCAGGCCGGGTTCGTTGGCCTGGGGTTGGTCATTGTGTTCATGCTGGTCTATTACCGGATGGCCGGACTGGTGGCGGCGGCGGCGCTGGTCTTTTACTCCCTGATTCTGCTGGCCGTGTTCAAGCTGGTGCCCATCACCCTGACTCTGTCCCACATCGGCGGGTTCATCCTATCAATCGGTATGGCGGTGGACGCGAATATCCTTATCTTTGAGCGTATGAAGGAAGAGGTCCGCATCGGGCGGACCCTGGCGTCTTCGATGGAGGTGGGCTTCAACCGGGCATGGCCCGCCATTCGCGACGGAAACTTCTCTACTCTCATAACCTGCGGGGTGCTCATCTGGTTCGGAGACCGGCTGGGCGGCGGACTCATCACCGGGTTCGCCATCAGCCTTGGTATCGGGGTTCTCATCAGCATGTTCACGGCGCTGGTCGTCAGCCGGAACTTGCTGCAACTGCTGGCATGGGCCGGGTTCAGCCGCCGGGTCAACCTGTTCACTCCCGGACCAGCTCCCCGTTCACTCCAGCAAAACGTGGGGGGTGGCGCATAAGCGATGTTGGATATTGTTGGAAAACGGGGTTGGTACTTCTTGGTTTCGGCTTTGCTCATTCTGCCGGGTCTGGTGTCGATGATTGCGCCTCCCGGTGGTTGGTCCAATGGCGGTTCAGGGTTGAGGCCAGGGATCGACTTTACCAGCGGCTCGGCGTTGCAGGTGTCATTCGACCAGCCGGTGACCGAAGCCCAAGTGCAGGACCGGCTGGACCGGTTGGGACACGACGAGGCATTGATCCAGAGAATCGGGACTCGCAACTTCTTGATCCGCACCAGGGTGCTGGAGGAAGCTGCCGGCGACGAAGAGTCTGAGCGGGAGCGTATCGTCAAGGACCTGGAGGAACACCTTGGTCTGGAGCGGGCCAAGGTGCAGTTCGACTCGGTCTCACCAATCATCGCCGGGGAGACAGTCCGCACCGCCTTCTACGCGGTGCTGGTAGCATCGGTGGGCATCCTGCTGTACATCTGGTACGCTTTCCGGCGCGTTCCCAAGGCTTACCGGTATGGCGTGAGCGCGATTTTTGCCCTGGTTCATGACGTGCTGTTCGTTCTGGGGGTATTCTCCATACTCGGCCGGTTCCTCAACATGGAAGTCAACTCCATGTTCATCGTAGGGGTGCTCATCGTCGCCGGCTACAGCGTCAACGACACCATAGTCGTCTTCGACAGGATTCGGGAGAACCTGCTGCGGTTCCCGGACCGCCCACTTACCGCCACGGTGAACCAGAGCATAATGGACACGGTGGGCCGGTCCTTGAACACCAGCTTCACCACCCTGTTCGTGCTGCTGGCCCTGCTGTTAATGGGCGGGCCTAGCATCCGGGAGTTGCTTCTGGTGGTCGCGGTGGGTGCCATCATCGGGACCTACAGCTCCATCTTCGTGGCCAGCCAGTTCCTGGTCATCTGGGAGCGTGGTGAGATTGGCCGGGCACTGCGGCTCAGGCGGCGAACCGCTGCCGCCGCGGCCTCGTCGCTGTTGTCGATTATTGGCCGGGGGTAAACGTCAACCTTCCCAAGACACTCCGGGTGGCCAGCAATTCCATTGCTTCGGCCACCTCTTCCAAGCGCAGGACGCGGCTGACCACCGGTTGCATGTGGCCCGCGGCCACCATATCCGCAACCTGCTGGACGGCAGCGCGGTTGACCCCTGACGAACCCATCAACCGGGCGGCGCGGAAGATGATCTCCGCCAGGTTAAGCTGCACGGGATCGCCCGCCACCTCGCCCAGCAGGACCAGCCTGCCGTACTGGGACAGGCTGCGCAGGGTGGACGGGAACAGGGCCGACCCCACGTTATCAATGATAACGTCCGCCCCCTCGTCTTCGGACAACGCCATTACCAGTTCGCTGAAGTCCAGTTCCTCCGTGTGGAGAATTTCTTCCGCTCCCAAGGCGGCGAACTCCCCCAGCTTGTCGGGGGAGGTAGTCACTGCCAGGACTCGGCCTCCCAGGCTAACTGCGGACTGAATGGCATGGATACCCAAACCGCCTCCCGCTCCTGTTACTACCACGGTCTCGCCCGGCTGGACGGCGGCAACGTTCTGCACGGCTTCCCAAGCAACTCCCATCGGGCAGGCGTATAGGGCAGCATCCGTCAGGTCCGCCTCTGCGGGGATGGGCACCACACTGGTCTCATTGACGACCACATACTCGGCGAGTCCTCCGTTGCGGCCGTGGCCGATGCCTTCCCCTCGCAGACAGCGGTGCTCCCTTCCCTTGCGGCAGCGTTGGCATTCCCCACAGGCATTGGTTAGTAGAGAGACTACTTTAACTCCGGAAATGACGGACTCCACTCCCGGCCCCACGTCGACCACTGTCCCGGATATTTCATGGCCCAGAATCACGCCGGGAACAATGCCGCGGCGGAGGACGCCGGTCATCACCAGCAGGTCGTGGTGGCAGAAGCCGCAGGCCGCGACCTTGACCAATACCTCTCTGGGGCCAGGGCTTGGGATGGGCACGTCTCGAACCGCCAACCTCGGCGGGCGTCCCGATTGTTCCACCATCAAAGCACGCATGATTGGTTGGGATTATAGCGGTGGAAGGCAATGCCACCAACTATAATGAAGGGCGATAGCCGGAGAAGAATTGCTACCTGATCATCGTTCCCAGAAACCTCGGTATCCTCCGGCGTCATTCTGTAGGTACAGGGAGAATTGAAGTGAGAATCGGCGCGCATGTGTCCACGTCCGGGGGAATAAGCAAGGCGGTGGGCCGGGGGGTAGAAATCGGGTGCGAGACGGTTCAGATATTCGGCTCCGCGCCCCAGGCCTGGGCCTTCAAGCCCGTTCCAGACTCGGAGATTGAGGCGTTTCGTCGGGAGGCGGCTGAGGCAGGTATGGAGCGAGTCTATCTCCATGCCATCTACCTAATTAACCTGGGCGCGCCTGATGCGGCCCGGCTGGAGAAAGGTATCCAGTCCTTAACCAACTACATGACGCTTGCCGCAGCCATAGGCGCGGAAGGAGTTATATTCCACCCCGGCAGCCACAAGGGGGCCGGGTTCGAGGCCATTCTGCCTCAGGTTGTGGACTCTGTCTCCAAGGTGCTGGAGAACTCCCCGGAAGGACCATACCTTGCGGTCGAGAACATGGCCGGCATGGGCCAGCACATCGGGGCCAGGCTGGATGAACTGGGCCAGATAATACAAGGCGTGGACAACCCCCGGCTGAGGGTGTGCCTGGACACGCAGCATACCTTCGCCGCGGGCTACGATCTGACCACTGGGCAGGGTATTGAGAACATGATCGCCGAGTTCGACGACGCCATCGGACTTTCGAGGTTGGCGGCGGTACACGCCAACGACTCCAAGCGTCCCTGCGGCTCCGGAGTGGACCGCCACGACAACATCGGCGAGGGGTTCATAGGAGAGGACGGATTCGCCACCATCATGGGGCATCCCGCTTTTGCCAACGTGCCCTTTTTCTTGGAAGTGCCTGGGTTTGAGGGCAACGGCCCTGACCACCAGAACGTGGAGATACTGAAGGCAATCCGAAGCCGGGTGGGCCTGGAAGCCTGATGCACATCTCCCGCCGGGAGTTCAACCGCCTTGTCCGAGCGGCCTACCGACAGCTGCCTCCGGCGATGAGGGATGCGCTGGAAAACGTGGCCGTTGTCGTGGAGGAGTGGCCCACTCCCGACGACCTGGAACTGACGGACGGGGAAGGAACCCTGTTTGGGCTCTATACTGGAGTCCCTCTGCCGGAACGTGAGGGAGGCTGGCCCGCACTTCCAGACCGTATCGCCATCTTCCGCCAGCCGATTATGCGTAGTTGCAAGACACGCGCCGAGGCCCAGCGGGAGATACGCATCACCCTGTGGCACGAGGTCGGCCACTACCTGGGAATGACCGAGGAAGACCTGCACCGCGCTGGGTATGGGTAGTCAGGCCGCGGATTCGGCGACCGCCTGTCAGCGTTTTCGTGGTTGTCCCCGTTGATTAGACGTTTGAAGCGGGATCCAATACGAGCACTGGCATGGGTCATCGCTACCGGGTTCGGGACGGGACTGTCACCCGTCGCACCGGGGACGGTCGGCAGCCTGGCGGCGGTGGTGATGTTCTACTTGTCCCCATTCTATGGTGGTCGGCCTACGTCCCTGTACAGTCCGTTCTCGATTATCTTGGGTTTGGTAGTTCTCGCCACCTTTTTCGTCGGAATATGGGCAGCTAATACAATATCGTCGCAGGAAGAGCCTGACCCCGGCTACATAGTATGGGACGAGTTCGTGGGCATGTGGACTACATGCCTGTTCTTGCCCAAGGATCTCTTGTGGTTGGCAACTGCATTCCTGGTATTTCGAACTCTTGACGTGGTCAAGCCCTTTCCCATACGCCGGTTGGAACGTCTCCACGGCGGACTAGGGATTATGGCGGACGACCTGCTCGCGGGGATCTACGGGGTAGCGTTGTGCTACGGATTCTTGTGGCTCCACAGGTCCCTGCCGGCCGAGGTCTTCAAGACTGGTGGGTATTGAGGGCAGGAGCGGTTCAATGCGGGTTTGAAATTCAGATTGCCCGCAAATTAGGCGTGTGGTATACTCGCCGCCAAGTGCATTTTTGGACATTAGCCCAACCTTTTGATTGGAAGTACGGGCAAAAGCGAGAGGACGGATAGAAAGGCGAGGTATATGGTACAGGCTATAGAAGCCCCCCCGGCGGATCGTCCGGCACCCCCGCCGCGAGAGCCGCTGACGATGAAATCACTGCTGGAGGCTGGAGTCCACTTCGGACACCAGACCCGGCGGTGGAATCCGCAGATGAAGCGGTACATCTTCACCCAGCGCAACGGCATCCACATCATCGATCTCCAGCAGACCCTGGGCCTGATTAACGAGGCTTACCGGGCGATGGTGCAGCTTGTCGCCGACGGCGGCAAGGTGCTGTTCGTCGGGACCAAGCGGCAGGCGCAGGAGGTTATGCAAGGCGAGGCCGAACGTTCCGGAATGTGGTACGTCAACCAACGCTGGCTTGGCGGGACGCTGACCAACTTCCAGACGATCCGGGGCCGCATCAACTACATGTTGGAGTTGCAGCAGAAGCGCGACCAGGGCTACTTCCGGCTGCTGCCGAAGAAGGAGGGGGTCAAGCTGCGGGACACCCTCGCCAGGTTGGAGAAATACTTCATCGGAATGAAGGACATGACCGGCCTTCCCCAAGCTCTCTTCGTCGTCGACATCGGCAAAGAGGATATCTGCATTGCTGAAGCGATCAGGGCTGGGGTTCAGGTCTTTGCCATCGTCGACACCGACTGCGACCCGGGCAAGGTGACTCACGCCATCCCCGGCAATGACGACGCTGTGCGCTCCATCCGGCTGATAGCGGGCAGGATGGCGAACGCCATCCTCGAAGGACAAGCCCAGCGGGAGGCAATGCTGCTGGCCCAGCAGGAGGCGGAAGCCGAGGCCGAGCGAGAAGCGTTGGCATTGGAGGAACAGGACGAGGAAGACCGTGAGTTGACCCTCGACGAGCAGATCCAGCGCGACATGGAATTCCTGGTCCAGGACGCTCCCGTCACCGAAGCAGACTTCCTCGCCGCCGCTCCCGCGACTGAAGAACCAGCTCCTACCTCCGACCCACCTCCTTCCGGCGGGTAAAGGCTTCCCGGTACCTGATGTCCGGCGGTAGTCTGTCCTCGCCGATGAGAGTCTGTCTGCCGGACGCAACAATCCTTCCCTTCGCCTCAAAATAACAGGAGGAACACACTTGGCCGTCACCGCCCAGCAAATTCGAGATCTCCGGAACCAGACCGGCGCCGGTGTGATGGACTGCAAGCAGGCCTTGGAAGCCAGTGGTGGCGACCCGGAGAAGGCTGCGGAAGCACTCCGGGAAAAGGGACTTGCCCAGGCTGCCCGGCGTGCCGATCGGGATACTAACCAGGGGCTGATCGAGTCCTACGTCCATACTGGCGGACGGGTGGGTGCCTTGGTCGAATTGGGCTGCGAAAGCGACTTCGTGGCGCGGACTCCCGAGTTCAGGGCCCTTGCCCATGACATTGCCATGCAGGTTGCCGCAATGTCCCCGGCCTATCTGGACGAAGGGGACATAGAGGAGGGGGACGACCGTTCCCCAGCCCAGGTCAGCCTGCTCCGCCAGCCCTTCATCAAGGACAACTCCAGTTCCGTGGGCGAGGTTGTCCAGGAACTGGCCGCCAAAATGGGCGAGAACGTCAGGGTGCTCCGGTTCTCCAGGCTGGCTTTGGGGGAGTAGCCGCCCAACCAATAAAGCGGTGATTGGGGCGGGCCAATATCGGAAACGCGGATCCCCGGCGCGGAATGGGCCCGGCTCTACCGTGAAGGATCCACGATTCAGATGTCAATCAACGGGCTTAAGACTCGATACCGGCGGGTCGTTCTCAAGGTAAGTGGCGAGTCCCTGAAAGGCTCCCAAGAGTATGGGATTGAGCCTTCAGCGGTAAATTATCTCTCCCAGCAGATAATCGAAGCCCACGACCTGGGCGTCGAGGTGGCTGTAGTGGTAGGCGGTGGTAACATCATGCGGGGTGCATCCGCCGAGTCCCAGGGCATGGATCGCGCGACTGCTGACTACTCGGGTATGCTGGCCACCATCATCAATGCCTTGGCGCTTCAGGATAGCCTGGAACAACGCGGCATCACCACCCGCACCCAGAGTGCTCTTCAAATGCAGGCAGTGGCCGAACCCTACATCCGCCGACGGGCCATTCGGCACCTGGAAAAGGGCAGGGTGGTACTCTTCGCCGCCGGAACTGGTAATCCATTTGTAACCACCGATACCGCTTCGGCCCTACGTGCCCTGGAGATAAATGCCGAAGTCCTGCTGATGGCCAAGCACAATGTGGACGGCGTCTACGACTCGGACCCAAACGAAAACCCGGACGCCCGCCGCTTCGGCAACTTGGACTACATGGATGCACTTAACCGGCGACTCGGTATCATGGACGCCACCGCCGTTTCCTTGTGCATGGATAACGAGTTGCCCATTATTGTATTCGACATATTCCGTCCGGGAAGCATGGGCCGAATCCTGTGTGGTGAATCATTGGGCACCACAATCACCGGGAGGGATTGATCGTGGCAACAAAGAATGATGACATGCAGACCCCCGAGGACGTGCTGGCGGAAACTGGGCGGAAGATGGATCGGGCCATCGAAGCTCTGCAGCGTGACCTCAACACACTCCGCACTGGCAGGGCCACCCCATCTTTGATTGAGAACGTATCCGTCGAGTACTACGGGACACCCACCCCATTGAAGCAGATCGCCTCGATATCGGCGCCAGATGCCCGGGCAATCATGGTCCAGCCGTGGGACAAGCAGTCTCTACGGGACATTGAGCGCGCCCTGCTCAGGTCTGAGATGGGGTTCAACCCATCCAACGACGGGAACAACATCACAGTACCTATTCCTCCGCTTACCCAGGAAAGGCGGCAGGAATTAGTCCGGTTGCTGAAGCGTAAGCTTGAAGACGGAAAGGTTTCCGTGCGCAACGTACGTCGGGATGGCCAAGATACCCTGCGTAAGATGGAGCGGGACAAAGCTATTTCCCAGGATCAGAACCGCCGTGCGCAAGACCAGTTGCAGAAGGCAACCGACAACCACACCAAGCTGATCGACCAAGTAGGGAGCGACAAAGAAGCGGAAATCATGCAGGTCTAGCCGGATGCAGCCCCCGAAACCTGGCGCAACCGCCGAGGGCTGCTCGAAATGTCTGCCGAGGGCTGTTGCTAAATGACCGGTGCCGCTAGACCTCCCGTCGATCAGGAACGGGGTCAGACGTGCCAATCGGCTCGCGCGACCGTTCCCGGACACGTGGCCATCATCATGGACGGCAACGGCCGCTGGGCGAAGCAACGTGGCCTTCCCCGCCTCGAGGGGCACCGTGTAGGTGTGGAGCGCATCCGAAACATCCTAGAGACGCTGACCCAACGCGGTGTTCGATACGTTACCCTATACGCCTTCTCCACCGAGAACTGGTACCGTCCTCCGGAGGAGGTAGAAGGAATACTGGAGATCCTGCACCAGGCGCTGCGGGAGCAGGTCCAATCTCTTCACGAAAGCAACGTCCGGGTCGTTCATGTCGGCAAGGTTGATCGCCTTGACCCGCGCCTCCAAGAACAGGTTGCCTCGGCGCAACGTCTGACCTGCGACAATACGGGAATCACCCTCAACGTGGCTTTTGACTACGGGGGCCGGGAGGAGATACTGGAGGCCGTGAGGCGGATAATCCGCGACGGCGTGCCGGAGGAAGCTGTGGATGAGAGGTTGTTCCGCACCTACCTGTTCACCCATGATTCCCCCGACCCGGACCTGATAATCCGCACCGGCGGCGAGTTGCGCATCAGCAACTTTCTTCTGTGGCAGTCAGCCTATAGCGAGTATTACCACACTCCCACCCTCTGGCCAGACCTGGGCTCGGATGAAGTAGAGCGGGTACTGGAGGAGTTCACCCGCCGCCAGCGGCGTTTCGGCAGAGTCGACCCCGAGGGCTGATCCTTGCGCCCGCGGGTCCTGACTGCCCTGGTCGGCCTCCCGGTCCTGGTCGCCTCAATCTGGGCCGGAAGCCCTTGGCTCACCCTAGTGGTGCTGGTAACCGCTGCTCTGGGGGTACGTGAGTTCTACCGTCTTACCCCACCGGGAGTCGGCCCCCTTTCAACAGGTCTCGGTGTCCTGTGGGTCGCCGCGATGGTGCTCGGGGCGCAGGCAGCCGACAGCACAGCCAGTTTCCTGCTCATTTCGACTATTGTCTGGGCTGCCGGGGCGTTTGTTGCCCTTTTGTGGCTGATCGCCCTGTACTCTGGGGAGCGCTATATTGTTGCTGGTGTCATGTTCCTCGTGGGACCCGTCTACGTCGGGTTCCTTCTGTCCCACGCCCTGCTACTCAGAGAAATCGGTGGGGCATCTGAAACTGGACGACTGTGGATCATGATGGCGGTGCTCGTCACCTTTGCCACCGACACCGGTGCCTTCTTGGTGGGGCGAACCGTGGGCCGCCGGCAGATGGCGCCAAGGATAAGCCCGGCAAAGACTTGGGAAGGCGCCCTCGGCGGGTTTGCTGCGGCCGTGGCGGTGGCGATCGCCTTGGGATTGTCGTTCGGACTGGACGCCCTCTGGTGGCAGACGGCAGTGATCGGTGCTACAGTGGGCGTGGTCGCCCAATGCGGAGACCTGCTTGAATCCGCTCTGAAGCGAATGTCGAATGTGAAGGATGCCGGTAGTATAATTCCTGGGCATGGCGGCATTCTTGACCGGCTCGACAGCGTCGTGATTTCCTTACCCGCGGTGTACTATCTGGTCGCTGCGGTTTTTGGACCATGAAGAATATTGTGATTCTTGGCTCCACCGGGTCCATCGGAAGGCAGACCTTGGATGTCGTGCGCGCCTTCCCCGATGAGTTCCGGGTATTGGGTCTGGCGGCAGGGAACAACTCGGCGCTTCTGTCCGAGCAGGTGCGGGAGTTCCATCCTCACTATGCTTGGTCTATCAACCCTCCGGCGGGTCTGACCGCCGATGTCTCCCTCTTGGACATGGCCGAAATGGTCTGCCTGGAAGAGGCGGACTTGGTGATGATGGCTACTATCGGCAGCGTGGGGTTAATTCCCACCCTTCGCGCCCTGGAACAGGGGAAGACGGTGGCCCTGTGCAACAAGGAACCCATCGTCATGGCAGGGGAGATTATCAAGGACTACGAAAGCCGCTACGGCGGCGCGGTGCTGCCGGTGGACAGCGAGCCCAGCGCCATCTGGCAATGCATCCAGGGGGAGAACGGGAATATCCGCCGCCTGATGATTACCGCCTCGGGAGGGCCGTTCCGGGAAACTCCCCTTGAGGAACTTCCCGCCGTGACTCCTGAACGGGCACTCCAGCATCCCACATGGCGAATGGGTCGGAAGATTACCATCGACTCGGCGACCCTGATGAACAAGGCTTTCGAGGTCATCGAGTCCCACTGGCTGTTCGGAGTCCCTTGGGAAAACATCGAGGTTGTCGTACACCCCCAGAGCATGGTCCATTCGATGGTGGAGTTCGCAGATGGGTCCGTCAAGGCGCAGTTGGGGCCGCCGGATATGCGGTTGCCGATCCAGTACGCTCTGTTCTACCCACGTCGGCTTCCCAATGGCATGATCCCCCGCCTAGATACAGGGATTCCCCACTCGCTGACATTCCAGCCCCTGGAGCCGGAGCGCTTCCCCTGTTTCAGCCTGGCGGTGGACGCGGCCCGGAGCGGGGGCACATTCCCCGCAGTGCTCAGTGCAGCCGATGAAGTCGCGGTCAATGCTTTCCTGGACGGTCGCATCGGCTTCACCGGGATCTACGACGTGGTAGAAAAGGCTCTGTCTGCCCACGAATCATCCCCGTCGCCCGATGCGGATGACGTGGTCAGGGCCGACCGCTGGGCCACCGAGTATGCCAATGGCATCACCGGCAAGCGGGGTTGAGAAGCAGACTTGGTGCAGAAGCAACTGTGATTGGGTAGGGTTGTATGGAATCTTTTCTGATAGCTGTCGGTGCGTTGGTCCCCATGTTGCTCATCTTGGTGGTTGTCCACGAGCTAGGACACTTCGTGACGGCAAGAAAACTCGGGGTCAAGGTGCTGGAGTTCGGGGTCGGGTTCCCGCCTCGGGCTTTTGGGATTTACACAGGACGAACTCAACTCCTCATTCACCCGGAAGCCGTCTTCCTAAACCTGGACGGCCCCGGGTCCTTGCACCGGGGTCAGCTAGTAAAAATTGCCTCCAGCGAAGATTCCAACGGTAATCTGGTAGCCCGCATTGTCGAGGCTCCTAGGACCGACGTTGGACTCAAGGACCGGATGCTGGGGAAAGCCACTATCAGCGATGGCTACGGTCCTGACAGTTGGCTGCGTCATGAGGGTAAGGTGCGCTCCGTGGGCGACGGTTCCTTTGTCGTCGCGGACATGCTGTACTCGGTCAACTGGACCCCCTTGGGCGGATTCGTCCGTCTGGCCGGGGAGAATAACCCTGACGTGCCGCGGAGCATGGCGTCCAAGGGCGTCGGCTCCCGGTTCCTGGTTTTGGTTGCAGGTCCCCTGATGAATGCCATTCTTCCTATTGCCCTGTTCACAATCCTGCTCATGCTCCCACAAGATGTCCAAGTGGGCCGGGTGGCGGTGACCGGTGTTGCCGATGGTTCCCCGGCGCAGGCTGCCGGGCTACGCCAGGGAGACATCGTAACCCACGCCGGTGGCCAGAAAGTGGAGAACATCAGGGACCTAGACCGGGCGGTCAACCTGAACGGCGGCTCGACAATGCAATGGCGCATTGATCGCGGTGGTCGGGAGCAGGTAGTACAGGTCCAGCCCGCGTTCTCCAGGCCCGAGGGAAGGTGGGTTGCCGGTGTAGGGATCCGCAACGTTGAGGGACGGGTAGTGGTCACCGATGTCCGGAGTGGTTCTCCTGCCGAGCTTGCCGGAATCAAGGCAGGTGACTCGGTGGTCAGCGTAGGTGGGCAGGCCATAGGCTCAATTGATCAGTTAACTACAGCAATCCAGGTCGGTGGAGGGGTTGGTTCAGACTGGGTGGTGGTGCGGGACGGGATAGACCGGGGGTTTGCGGTCATCCCGGAGTACCGGCAGCCTGAAGGCGAGATGTGGCTCACCGGGATTTCCACTGACGTCGTCGACGGCCGCATTGAGAAACGGTCCAGCCCTCCATGGGTGGCCTTGGGTAACAGCTTTATCAACACCTGGGAGGTACTGGTCCTGCTGAAACAGGCCATCACCGGGGCCTTCTCCCAGGGCGGGGCGCCCCAGCTCTCCGGGCCGGTTGGCATCGCCCAGATGACGGGAGAGGTGACGCGTGAGGGCGGGTTCCAGGGGTGGATGGCCATCACCATCCTCCTCAGCATCAACCTGGCCATCCTGAACATACTTCCTATACCAATGCTGGACGGCGGCCGTCTGGTGTTCGTCGTGATCGAGTGGGTGCGGCGTGGTAAGCGCGTCCCCCCGGAGAAGGAAGGGGTGGTCCACCTTATAGGATTCGTGGTGCTGATCGGCCTGATAGTCCTGATAAGCGCCAACGACATCATGCGCTTGGTTCAGGGCCACAGTTTCCTGGGTGGGTAGGGTTCGTGAGTTAGCGATGTTGATTACCATTGCCCGATAGTTCTGCCTCACATTGAGGATGCACCTCTAATCTCGGGTCTGTAGGGGCTGTTGTTAATGAAGAAACGCAGAGTGACTAAGCCGGTTTCCGTCGGCGGAGTGCAGGTCGGCGGAGGCGCAGACATCACCGTCCAGTCGATGACCAAGACCGACACTCGGGACATCGACGCCACAGTCCGCCAGATTCACGGCCTCGAAGAGGTGGGCTGCGAGATCATCCGCTGCGCTGTACCTGACATGCAGGCGGCCCTGGCAATGGCCGAGATCAAGAAGCAAATACGCATCCCCCTCATCGCGGACATTCACTTCCACTATCAGTTGGCCCTTGAATGCGCTAATGGCGGTGTCGACTGCCTGAGGCTCAACCCCGGCAATCTGCGCGACGAGGGTCAGGTCAAGCAGGTGGTGGAGGCCGCCAAGGATCGGGATATCCCGATACGCATTGGAGTCAACTTCGGCAGCCTGCCTCCGGTGGGCGGTATTGGCCGAACACGGGGCTTCTCCAGGCACATGGACCTGGTCAACAAGCTTCCCAAGGTCGGCGAGGAGCAGGAGGGAGAGTACAGCGTGGTCGACCACATGGTGGCCACCGCCCTCTGGGAGATTAGCCTGCTGGAAGCACAGGACTTCGACAAGATCAAGATCTCAATGAAAGCCTTCGACGTTCCGACCACGGTAGAGGCATACCGTCGGCTCAGCGAGATGGTCCCCTACCCGCTGCACTTGGGCATTACCGAGGCTGGTACGGTGCAGTCCGGTTCGATACGCACAGCCGTGGGCCTGGGCCTCCTGCTTTACGAGGGTATTGGGGACACCATCCGGGTGTCCCTGAGCGGCGATTCCCGGGACGAGGTCGTAGCAGGTTTCGAGATTCTCAAGTCCCTGAACCTGCGCAGGAAGGGCGCAGTCCTCGTCGCCTGTCCAAGCTGCGGTCGCGCCGACGTGGACGTCATCAAGCTGGCCAACGAGGTTGACGGCCTGCTGAGGTCCAGCGACAAGGAGGTCAAGGTCGCCGTTATGGGATGCGAGGTCAACGGTCCGGGTGAGGCTAAGGACGCCGACGTGGGCATAGCTGCCGGTGCCGGCCGGGCCGTCATCTTCCGCAAGGGCGAGAAGGTCCGGGTGGTGCCTGCAGAGGATATGCTGTCTGCCTTGATGGAGGAGGTCGAGAAGACCCCGGTCAGCTAGGAGTTTAAAAGCTGACGATGGGTTCCCCAGGGGAACGTATCTCCCGGATTTAAGGTGTTATCGAGCAGATAAACCAGCAGCAGGGCAGGCTGCAAGACCTGACCACGGAAATCATCAGGATGCTCGACAAGAAGGCCGATAAAACCGAGATGCGGTTGATTTCGTGGTCACAGTCACTCTGATGATCGCACTGCTCTCTGTAGTGCTCGGTTTGTTGGGCGTAGCCTTGTCTAACGTCCAGGCGTCGGACGTATATCAACCAAGAACTGAATCCCTTGACGTAGTGAGGGGCGGACCATGAGAGTTTCCCGGCTAGTGACCAAGAGCCTGCGCGACGACCCACCGGAGGCGGAGTCGGCCAGCCATCGGCTGATGTTGAAGGCAGGCCTGATATACCAGGTAGCGGCGGGAGTCTACTCCGCCCTGCCTCTGGCGTGGCGGTCTCTGCGCAAGATCGAGAACATAATCCGCGAGGAGATGGATGCTGCGGGCGGTCAGGAATTGCTGATGCCCGCCCTCCAGCCAATGGAGTTGTGGGAGCAGAGCGGGCGCAGGTCGGCCTTCGGCGAGAACCTCTTCTCTCTACAGGACCGCCGCGGCCGGGAGATGGCCCTCGCACCGACCCACGAAGAGGTCGTGACCAGTATTGTGCGGGCTAACGTCCAGAGCTACCGGGACCTTCCCGTAATCCTGTACCAGATACAGACCAAGTTCCGCGACGAGCCTCGTCCCCGCGCGGGCCTGATCCGGGTGCGCGAGTTCGCTATGAAGGACGCCTACAGCTTCAACGCGGACGACGATAGTCTTGACGACAGTTACCAGGCAATGGCACAGGCATACCGCAACATCTACCGGCGGTGTGGCCTGCCCGTGCTGATGGCCGAGGCCGACAGTGGCGCCATTGGCGGCAAGGACTCCCACGAGTTCCTGCTCATCACTCCAACCGGCGAGGACACGGTAATCCATTGTGCCTCATGTCAGTACGCGGCCAATGCCGAGAAGGCCGAGGCAGTCTACCGAGAGCTTTCCCCTGAGCCTGAGCAGCCGCTGGAAGAGATTTCCACACCGGGGCTGAAAACCATCGCTGGCCTCGCCGACTTCCTGGACATCCCCGCGGAGAAGACCCTGAAGGCCGTATTCTACATGGCTGACGGCGCACCAGTGTTCGTGACCATCCGCGGTGACCTGGAGGTCAATGAGGTCAAGTTGAAGAACGCCCTCCACGCCAACGACCTGCGAATGGCCTCCGATGCGGAGGTAGCGGAGGCGGGTCTGGTCGCCGGGTCGGCGTCGGCCATAGGACTGGAGGGGATAACCAGCGTCGGGGATCTCTCCATCTCCAGTGGCAACAACTTCGTGGTGGGGGCAAACAGGCCCGATTTTCATCTGCGGGGGGCCAACTACCCCCGAGACTTCAACGTGGACATTCAAACCGACATCACCCTGATTCAGCCTGGCCATCTCTGCCCAAATTGTCGGACCCCACTGGATGCGGTACGCGGGATTGAGGTAGGCCACATCTTCAAATTGGGCACCGGATACGCTGAGTCCTTCGGGGCCACCTACCTGGATAGCGAGGGACAGCAGCAGACTATCACGATGGGGTGCTATGGCATCGGCGTGGGCAGACTCCTGGCCGCGGCCATCGAGCAAAACCACGATGACGACGGCATAGTGTTCCCCGCGCCCATCGCACCCTATCAGGTGCACCTGGTGGGTCTGAACCTCACCGATGAAAGCGTGGCCGGGGAAGCGGAAAGGCTCTACCAACGCCTGGAGCTTGAAGGCGTGGACGTCCTATACGACGACCGCCCGGACCGGACGGCCGGGGTCAAGCTCAACGACGCCGACCTGCTGGGCTTGCCGATACGTTTGGTGGTCAGCCCTAGGAACCTGAGAAACGGCGCAGTTGAGATGAAGGAGCGCAAGGACAGCGAGGCCGTCATGGTGCCACTGGATGAAGTTGCCACCAAGGTGCAGGAGTCGTTGAGCGCGTCAGTCCTGTAGGCCCGGCACCAGAGCATTTGGGCTCGACGGACCGGTTCTTCGCATCCTTGGTCCAAGGAAACGCTGAACAGCCCAACATGACTGGACCTCACGTCTCGATGTCTGCCGGTTACCCTCAGGAGCCGGGACGTTGCTCTAGGATGGAAAACAGGTAGCGCAGATTCTCCCGTAGCTCCGGAGCAAGTTGGTCCTGGTGGCTGGAGGCCAGTAGGGACAGCAACCGGAACTGGGCGACCAGATCCCCTGCCAGGGCCCGCTTCGCCTCGTCCATAGTCTCGCCCTCCACCGGCACCCGGATGCCGTTCAGGGGCAATTGGGTCCGTGACTCCCCCGCCCAGTACTTGTCCAGGCTGTCCATGATAATTATGGGTACGTCCCTGGAAATTACCATCTGGGCGTCTTCTGGCGAATCGGAAGGATGCAGGGCATCGACTATAACCTGGTTGACGTCGCTGTGGTTGAGGTGATACGTGGCCTTGTTGGGCAAGCTTGTGCCTATCAACCGCCAATCCCAGTCTGTGGGTGTGGCGTGGTCAACCCCCGGCTGCACCACCACGGGGCAGGCCAGGTCCTCGGCAAGGGGACGGTCCTCCTGGGGACGGACCCTATCCGCCGCCCCCCCGTCGGCACGGTTGTATGGGGCAACGTTCTCAGTGGAGTCACCATTGCCTGGCAGCATTACTAGGCCTCCGGCTCGATTTCCCAAGCAGCATAGACCTGCTCTGGCAGTGTGATAGGGCCCACCGCCTCCTCGTACTCCCGCACGTGCTTGCTGGAAAGCAGAGCAATGGCCTTCAACATCTGGGGGCTTACCTTGATCCGCGCCCGCAGTATCGGCTCCCGCTCTTCCATCTGTTCCCCAAAGAACAAGACGGCCGAGTAAAGGCTGCTGAAGATGTGCATCGAATCGCAATAGAAGGTGATCGGTTCTCCCGAGAACCCGTCGGTCGCCTGAGTATCGCCAGGGTTCACGTAGGTGTCTTCCTGGGGGACCTGGTCTTCCGGGGGAACGTAAGGACGCTGGACTATCGGCATAGTAACTCCCATCGCGGGACATTGCACAGGCGCGTTCGCGTCTGTTCATAACTCCCGCTAGTCGGCTGGTGAACGCGTCCCCCATTATACACTGCTGCGCACGCTTGGCCGCACGGGCTTGGGGACAGGTTCAAGATGATGGCTGACCACTGCTAAAGCTTCCCATTCACGGGTGCCCTTGGGATAGTCGACTAGCCACACACGCAGCATAACTGTGTGGCCAAGCTGGTGGTTCGGGTCGTCGGGTTAGCTGGTGATGTCGGTGCCGCAGCCAAGTGAAACTGGATGGAACGGCAGACAGTGCTGACTCCACTGCCGCTTCCGATAATCCTTGACCCTCTTCATCGCTAATCCTATAATGGGCTAACCTGCCCCGACGGATTATTTCCATATTATGGGTTTGAGGCTGGCTGCGCTTGCCCGAATCGATCACCCAATCAATCGAAACACTGGTCCATAACGCACTGGCCGAATTGGGGGAGGCTCACGACTCTCAGACCCTCGACCAGTGGCGCGTGGCCTATCTAGGCCGACGTGGTCGCCTGACAACCATTCTCCGCGGTCTGTCCCAGCTTGACCTTGAGGAACGCCGCGCTGCGGGCGCACTGGGTAACAAGGCCAAGCGCAGCTTGGAGGAACATCTCGACCGCCGTGAGTCCGAGATTCGCCAGGTCCAGTTGGACCGCTCCGCCGAGCTTGACCGCCTCGACGTGACCCTACCGGGCCGTCCATTGTCGATGGGACGGCTGCACCCCACCACCCAGGTGATCCGGGAGATCACCAGTGCCTTCACCGCTATGGGCTTCAGCATCGTCGAGGGGCCCGAGGTGGAATGGGACAAGTACAATTTCGAGATGCTGAACATCCCCCAGGGCCACCCGGCACGGGACATGTGGAACACCGTGTGGGTTGATTACCAGAACGAGTCCGGCGAGCGTCCCATGCTGCTCCGGACCCACACCTCTCCTATGCAGGCGCGGGTCATGGAGGCCACCAAACCTCCGGTACGGGTCATAGTGCCCGGCAAGTGCTATCGCTACGAAGCCACCGATGCTACCCATGAATGGCATTTCTACCAGGTCGAGGGCTTGGCGGTGGACGAAGGAATAACCTTCGCCGACCTCAAGGGCACCCTCTACGAGTTCGCCCGACGTCTGTTCGGAGAGGAACGCCGCGTCCGCTTCCGCTGCGACTACTTCCCTTTCGTTGAACCGGGAGTAGATATGTCCATCGACTGCTTCGCCTGTGATGGCGAGGGGACGTCAGGGTGCCGCATCTGCCGCGACAGCGGCTGGATCGAAATCATGGGGGCAGGCATGGTTCACCCAAGGGTGCTGGCCGGCGTGGGTTACGACACCGAAAAGTACACCGGCTTCGCCTTTGGGCTGGGGCCGGAGCGGATCGCCATGCTGAAATACGGCATCGACGACATCCGCCTGTTTTACTCCAATGACTTGAGGTTCTTGCGGCAGTTTTAGCACGTGACCTCCGCGGGTCGGGCGCACCCCCTTGGGTGAACTAGCCGCCAGCCTGCATGATTATCTTGGACGTTCCTTATCGCGGAAATTTGCCCACATTCAGGTGATAGCGTTCTGAGCAGATGAGAGTCCCGCTTTCTTGGCTGCGCGAATATGTTGACATGTCCCTGCCCCCCGACGAGTTGGCCCATCGGTTGACAATGGCCGGGGTGGAGGTGGGCGACGTCATTGAAATTGGCTCCTGGGATGGTTGTGTAGTGGGACAGGTGCTGTCTGTCCGCCCCCATCTCCAAGCTGACAGGCTCTCACTTTGCCAAGTGGCCACCGGCGTTGACCAACTTGAAGTGGTCTGTGGCGCACCCAACGTGGCCCCCGGTCAAAAAATATGCTTCGCCAGGGTCGGTGCGGTGCTCTACAACACCCATACCGGCAGGCATGAGGAACTCAAGGCCGCACGGATCCGCGGCGTCGTCTCCGAGGGGATGATTTGTTCCGAGCTGGAGTTGGGTCTGGGCGAAGGCCATGAAGGAATCGTGGTGCTTCCGGAAGACGCGCCCCTGGGCGTTCCCCTTGACGATTACATGGGAGATACGATCCTTGAACTGGAGCTCACCCCCAACCGGTTGGACTGCCTCTCCATTCTCGGTACGGCCCACGAGGTGGCCGCGCTTACGGGCAAGGCAGTCGCCCATCCCGAAGTCGCATACCCCGAGGGCGGCCCAGCCGTTGGGGATGGTGTGTCAATCTCCATTGCCGACCCCGACCTGTGCCGTCGCTACACTGCTACCGTAATCCGAGGCATCAGCATCGGGCCTTCGCCGGCCTGGATGCAGGAACGCCTCACCCGCGCCGGTGTCAGACCCATCAACAACGTGGTCGATGTGACAAACTACGTGATGCTGGAGTTCAACCAGCCCCTTCACGCATTCGACTATCAGCGAGTTAAGGAGCGCACCGTTATCGTCCGCCGCGCCAGGCCCGGTGAGTCTCTGACCACACTGGACGGCGTGGAACGTCGCCTCACCTCGAATATATTGGTTATCGCCGACGCCAACGATCCTATCGGCCTTGGCGGGGTGATCGGAGGGGCCAACAGCGAGATCGGTCCGGACACCACCGATGTACTCCTGGAGTCTGCCACCTTCGACGGACCCAACAACCGTGAGACCGCCCAGAGTCTCCGCCTGCGCACCGAGGCTACACTGCGATTTGAGAAAGGTCTCCGCCCCGAGTTGGCCCCCATCGCTTTGCGCCGGGCCACCCAGCTTATCCAGCAGCTGGCAGGCGGGATTGTTGACCAGGGCATCGTCGATGTATTCCCGGGTCAAGAGGACTCCATAAAGCCGGTGCTACTCAGCGCGGGGAAGTTGAAGCGCGTCTTGGGCATGGATCTGGAAATAGGGGAGGCTCAGCGGGTCCTTGAGTCCCTCGGGTTCGACTGCCAGCTAACGGGCGAGTCCTCGCTGTTAGCCACGGTTCCCTACTGGCGCAACGACATCAGCATCGAGGAAGACCTGGTGGAGGAGGTGGTGCGGATTGTCGGCTACGATTCAGTTCCCACTACCATGCTGTCCACTCCCATTCCTTATCATCAGGCCCGGCCGATGACCAGGTTGGTGGCGCAGGTAAAGGACCTGCTGGCCAGCGCGGGTATGCAGGAAGTCATCAACTACCCTGTGATTAGCCTGGAAGACCTCCAGCGCGTGGTCCGAGACGACGAGGTCACCCTTCCGCTACGGTTGTCAAATCCCATGAACGCGGAACAAGCATACCTCCGGCCCACCCTGCGGGCCAGCCTCCTCTCCACTCTGGCGGTCAACCAGGGGCACGGAGAGGGACCCTTCCGGTTGTTCGAGGTTGGCCGTGTCTTCAACCCCAGGAACGGAGAGCTTCCGGAGGAACGTGAGACCGCTGCCGGGGTGCTGGCTGGACGACGAGCCGAGACTTCCTGGCTCACAGCAGACGGACTGCTGGACTTCTACGACGCAAAGGGAGTGGTAGACTCGGTGCTAGGCCGGCTGGGCGTCTCCGCCACCTATGAACCTGCGGAGGACCCATCCTTCGCTCCTGGACGTTGCGCCCGCGTACTTGCAGACGGGACAACATTGGGAGTGCTTGGCGAACTGCATCCAGGCGTGATCTCGGCCTTCGACCTGAATGCGCCCCAGGTGTCTCTATGGGAGTTGGATATAGACGCCCTATCCGGTGCGGTCCATGACACGACGCGGGAGTTCCAGTCCCTGTCCCGCTATCCGGTTGCTACCAGGGACCTCGCCCTCCTCGCCCCGTCAGACGTGCCGGAGGCTCGTATCGAACAGATCATGTCCCAAAGCCGGATTGTGACAAGCGTGGAACTGTTCGACGTGTACACCGGGGAGAATGTCCCTGAAGGTTCCAAGTCTCTGGCATTTCACGTCAATTTCCAGTCCCGCGACCAGACGTTGACCGCCGAGCTGGTTAACCGCGCCCTTGACGGCATCCTGCGTAACCTTGAGAGACAGGTGGGCGCTTCTCTCCGCAGTTAGGCAAGTATCGCTTCCCATATTGGGGATACGGCGTCGCGTCGGAACAGAGAGGGGGTAGGTCTATCATGACCAATGACGCTCATCATGGCGACCGCCATGACCGCCACGGTCACCACGGCCGTCACCACACGGTCGATTCAAGTGAATCCCACGAGCATGGCCACAGCCACGCCGACGAGGACATGTTGAGTGTGGAGGAAGCCTACGAGAGGATTGCGGCATCCTTCTCGCGGCTCGACCCCGTGGAAGTGCCTCTCCTTGAATCCCTCGGGCAGGTGCTGGCTTCCGACGTTTACTCGCCCCTGGACCTCCCTCCGCTGACCAACTCGGCAATGGATGGTTACGCCGTCCGCGGAGAGGACATTCAGGGGGCAGGAGCCGACTCTCCGCGCACACTGGAAGTCATAGGTCTCGTGGCCGCCGGTAGCGTTTCTGATGACATCGTCCGGCCCGGAACGTCCATCCGCATAATGACCGGGGCACCCATTCCCGATGGGGCAGACACGGTGGTCCCCTTCGAGGAGACCGACGAGGTGCAACGCCGCAGGTCCGGTGCTCCGCTCGACCAGGTAAATATCCTCTCCGGCCTGCCCAGGGGCAGTAACGTGCGTCCCGCGGGAGAAGACGTCCGTAGCGGAGAGCATGTGCTGACCGCCGGGACGCTCATTCGGCCCTCCGAAATCGGAGTAATGGCCTCTCTGGGCTTGGGCACTGTAAAGGTGGCCCGCCGTCCTGTGGTGGCAATTCTGGCTACCGGTGACGAGTTGGTGGCCAACGGTTTGCCCTTGGAGCGGGGCAAAATTTTCGACAGCAACAGCTTCAGCGTGGCGGCGTCGGTGGTTGCCTCTGGCGGCGTTCCCAAGATCCTGGGTATAGCGCGGGACAACCTGGACGATCTGCACCGGAAGCTGTCCGAGGCCGAAGGCTCCGACATGATCATAACCTCCGCCGGAGTGTCTAAAGGCGACTACGATATCGTCAAGGACGTGCTGACCCAGCGCGGAGAGATGAATTTCTGGTCGGTTCGGATGCGCCCTGCGAAACCGCTGGCTTTCGGACACATCAAGCAGGAAGGGCGTGGACCCGTGCCCCTGATGGGCCTGCCGGGGAACCCCGTAAGTGCAATGGTGGCCTTCGAGATGTTCGCTCGCCCCGCTATCGCCATTATGCTTGGCAAACAGCCATTGCCCCGCCCGTCAGTGGAGGGAGTGCTGACCGGCCCGATATATAACACTGATGGGCGCAGGGTGTACGCCCGTGTGGAAGTCACCCGTGACAACGGAACTTATTACGCCAATCCGACTGGCCCTCAGGGGTCGAACATTCTCACCTCCATGTCTCGGGCCAATGGCCTAGCCATCTGCCCCGAGGACCTTCGCTCAAAGGCTGCTGGCGAAACGGTGAGGATCATCATGCTGGACTGGAACGAAGAGGTTGACCTATGACCACCCCCGAACCCGAAGTGATCAGTGCGGGAAGAGACTCCACAGGAGGGGAAGTTATCGTCAATACCGGATCGGACTCTACGGGAGACGAAGCCGACGTCCTTTACCATGTCAGCTTCGAACGACTGGTGGAGCTACGGCGTTCCTCCGTGGCTCTGATCGCTGAACGCCGTGTTGAGTCATGCCCGTCGATGCTGACTCCACTCCATGAATTGGATGATCCGCAGACGCTCATTGAAGAAATAGCCGAGTATTGCGGCGGCTACGAAGATTTCATCCACGGCAACATGGCTATCCAGGAGATAGTGTTCCGCACTCTGTTAGCTAATGCTAACAAGCCGATGACCCTCGAGGCGCTCCACTACGAACTGACCGAGCGTTGGTCCACCCCGATCCGCCCCATCAGCCTGACCGAGGAAGGGTTGGAGGGGGTGCTGGACGCCGACGACTACTACGGCTTCTCCCGAGCAAACCAGGACAACTGACATTGGGATTGGTTCCAGGACGTGGCTATCAGTAAGGGGTAAAGCTCGAGGCGGGGCAACTGGCCCGCCCATGACGTAACAGGCCTGGCCCGAACGTCCGACTGGCACCGCATCGGTGGCCCGCCCTGTGCGGCTAACTTGGACCCATGCCCGAAGATGACCAGAAAATAAGGGTGCGGGGAGTCCGCACCCTTACGTATTGTCGTCTCGCGTTGCCGGGTACAGCTACCCGGCGTTCTGCTGGCTGGCGATTCCCACCAGCTTCTCGAAAGCGGGCTGATCCCTGACCGCTAGGTCTGCCAGCACCTTGCGGTCCAACTCAATCCCGGCCTGCTTCAACCCGTGCATAAACTGGCTATAGGTAGTCCCGGACTGGCGGCAAGCCGCACCGATACGGACGATCCACAGGCGGCGGAAATCCCCTTTGCGTTCCCGGCGGTGCCGGTATTGGTAGGACCAGGCGTGTAGAAGGGCCTCCTTGGCCCACTTGTAGTTGCGGTGAGAGGAGCCGTGGAAGCCCCTCGCTTGCAACATGACTTTCTTGTGGCGTCGGTGTTTGGTGACGCCTCTCTTGACTCTGGACACTGTGGGTCTCCAATTAGTGGATTGGTACGTCTACCGGTACGGGATGAGGTGCTTCAGGCGGGGAACATCACTCGGTGACACTGGCAACTTGTCAGAGTACTTGCGCGTGACCTTCGTCGGTTTCTTGCGTCGCAGGTGACTGCTCATCCGCTTGCGGCGCATCATCTTCCCCGAGCCCGTTATGTGGAACCGGGCGCTGGCGCCCTTATGAGTTTTGAGCTTCGGCATTTGCTGTTGCTTCTACCTTCTTCTCGGCCCGTTCGCCCTTCTGCGCCGAAGGGAGCAGGATCATTGACAGTGCTCTTCCTTCCATCGAAGGCGCTTTCTCCAGCCTCACTTCGTCCTTCAGTTCGTCGGCCACCCTCTTGAGCACCGACAACCCGAGTTCGTTGTGTGCTGCCTCACGGCCCCGGAAGCGGACCGTCAGCTTGACCTTGGAGCCCTCGTTTATCAGTTCCCGGACTTTGCGGGTCTTTGCTTGCAGGTCGTGGCTCCCGATGTTCGGGCGGAATCGTACCTCCCGTAGCTCAGTGCCCTTCTGCCCTTTCCGGGACTCTCGGTCCTTTTTCGCGGAAAGGTAGCGCAGTTTTCCGTAGTCTAGCACCCGGCAAACCGGGGGGTCGGAGTTGGGGGCCACCTCAACCAGGTCCAGGTCCCATTCGCGTGCCTTCTGAAGCGCCTGCCCTACCGACATCACACCCAGTTGTGATCCGTCCTCGCCTATGACACGTACCTGTGGAGATGTGATCCGCTCGTTGACCCGATATTGCCTAGCTATACTATCCTACCTCCGTGAGAATCCTTGGGGAATTGGCCTCAGTCTAAGAAAATCACTCTACCACACGCACAATTGGCCGTCAATCCATGATAGTTTCCATCTGTCATTCAACTGTCGCCTAGTGCCTGTCTGCCCAAGCTTCTGGCTACTGCCCGCCTTGTATCAGCCGGTAGATGGCCTCCGCCCCAAAGTGCAGGGTCTCCACCGGGATTCGTTCGTCCGGCCCGTGTACTAACCCGGAGAAGTTGAGCCCCCGGGGGAGCTTCATGGGCAGAAAACCGTAGGTCTGAATCCCCAGCCGTGCGAAGTGGCGAGCGTCCGTAGCCCCTGGCAACACTATGGGGACGGGTATACCCTCCGGGTCCATCTTCCGTATGACCCTCTCAAGGACCGGGAAATACGCCAAGTCCGCCTCCGAGGGTCCTGGTTCCCAGCGCACTACCTCAATCCCCACACCTTCCGCTAAGGACGGCCCGAGGGCATCCCGGACTTCCGACACCAGATCATCAGGGCCGTAACCCGGTAGTGCACGTCCGTCCACGTCCAGCACAATCTCTCCCGGGGTTACATTGATCTGCCGCCCGCCCCGCACCATCGTCGGCGTCACCGTGTTGCGGAACAACGGCGCGAAGGTGCTGCCCCGTTCACCCATCAGTTTCAACACTGTCCCAGTCAACGCACGGCGGTACATGAGCCGGAATACCAGAGATGCTGGTAACGGCATGTTCATTGCGATGGTTTCCGCCATCCTGCGAGCGACACGCGTAACGTGGACGGGCGGCCGCCGCTTTTCCAGCCGTTCCAGTACCCGTGAGAGCCGTGCCATCGCTCCTACTTCAGACGTCAGGGACCCGTGACCGGAGTTCCCACGCACCCTCAGCCGGAGCCAGCAGGCCTGCTTCTCCGCAGCCATGATGGCGTAGAAACGTCGCCGCCCGATGTCGAAGCTGAACCCGCCGAACTCCCCTATGGCATTGCGGACGCCCTCGAACAGATCTGCGTGGTTGTCCACCAGGAATTTGGCCCCGTGTTTACCGCCCGCCTCCTCATCGCTGACCAGGGCCAGAACTACATCCCCGGGCAGCTTCTCGCCCTCGGACATCGCACGCAGCAGCGCCCACAGCATCATTACAATCCCGCCCTTCATGTCCAGCGCGCCGCGGCCCCACACGCATCCATCTGCCAGCTTGCCGTCAAAGGGTGGATGCATCCATTTCTGGTCTTCGGTCGTCACCACGTCAACGTGACCGTACATCAGCAGCGGCAGCGCATCCCCGCGGCCCTCCAGCCGCACCACCAGATTGGGCCGGTCGGCAGTGCGTCCAAGCATCTGGGCGGGGAGACCGGAACCCACCAGCAAGTCATGGATGTACCGCAGGCAGTCGCCCTCGTTTCCCGGCGGGTTGGTCGTGTCGAACCTTATCAGACGTTGCAGCAGTTCAACCCGATCAGGCACAAGCCCGGGACCGGAGGTTGTCGGCAGAATGGTCATGTATTGGATGTCCACTCAGAGTCCATTGCTTTGGAAGTCGAACACTCGCGACCTGTCGTATAATCGTGGTCGAACACTGGCCACAAACTTGCCTGCGCCTGAAGATGGAGACGCATATTGGGACTTGAAGCCAAGCTTGTCCGCATACGGCAGGAGACGCCAACGGTAAAGTCCTTCCTCTTCGACCTGCAAGGGGAGGAGATGGACTTCAAGCCCGGCCAGTGGGTGGACCTGTATGTGGACATTGGACCATCGGTCGAGGTCGGGGGCTACTCCATAACCTCGACGCCGCTTCAGCGGGGCGCATTTGAACTGGCAATCAAGAAGTTGCCTTGGGGAGCGCCTGCAATATATTTGCATGAGCACGCCAGGGAAGGGGAATTGTTCATCGTCCGGGGCGGCTCCGGAAATTTCGTCCTTGACCCGGAGTGGCCCGGCCCCATCGTGTTCATTGCAGGCGGCATTGGCATCACGCCCATCATCAGTATGCTGCGCTACCTGGATCAGACCAACGACGGGCGCGAGACGCTGCTCCTGTACAGTGCTGCCTCCCCAGCGGAACTGGCCTTCCGCCGTGAAATCGAAGATATGACTGCGCGTAACCCCCGATCACGGGCCGTATTCACCGTCACCCGCCCCTACTACGGGTCCTGGAATGGACGGACTGGCAGGATTGACCGCGACCTGCTCCTGGAACAGCACCTCCAAGGAGAGAGCCTTTACTTCCTGTGTGGCCCGCCTCCCCTCCAGGACGACCTGTCGTCTAGCCTGAAAGATTTGGGTACCCCTCCGTCAAACATTCGCACTGAGCGCTGGTGGTGAGACTTGAACAGGTAGCCAGCTACCAACCGCTCACTGGCTGCTAACTGACCCCCCAGGTCGTGCGGAAGTCCGCGCGGTCCACCACGTGGCCGCTGAAACTTTGGGCGGTCTGTTGCGCCAGCCATGCCGATGGAGGCCCTACCACCTCCGGCTCCACCCAGCCCGTCCAGTCGAAATCCTCTGGACGCACGAAAACCGCCCCCTCCGTCTTGATGCCGCCGGGGTTGAGTGAGTTGACCGCGATGTTGTACTCCGCCAGCTCCTGTGCCAGCCCGCGGCTCATGATGTCCAGCCCCGCCTTGGTGACCGAGTAGCTGATGCCGTTGGGCCGCACCGTGTGGGCCGCTCCAGAGGTGATGTTGATGATGCTGCCGCTCTGCTGCTCGATCATCACCGGGATCACGTGCTTGCAGCAGAGGAAGGGCCCGCGCAGGTTCACTCGCATGGTCAGGTCCCAGTGCCGGGTCTGGAGGTCCTTCAGGCCCACGTTCACCTGCACCCCGGCGTTGTTCACCAGGACGTCAATCCGGCCGTGGGCGTCCATCACCGTCTTTACCAGTTCCTGCACCTGCTCCTCGTCGGTAACGTCGCAGCGGACCGCCATCGCCTGACCACCGGCCTCCTCGATCTCCTGCACCGTCATGTGAATGTTGCCCGGCAACCGTCCGCCCTCCTGCTCGCTGCGTGCTACCACCACCACCTTCGCGCCTTCAGCGCCGAACACCTTGGCGATGCCTTTGCCGATTCCCCGGCTGCTGCCGGTAACCACCGACACCAGTCCTTCCATGCTCATATCCTGTGCCTCCTGTTCATCGTTCGCCGTGTACTCCCTGAGAGTCGTGGGTATTGCTGCCAGAGAGTTTAGCACCGCAATGGATGCGAGGTCACCGCCGTAGCGCGCCCGAGGGCCAGGCAATTCCGTTGGTTGTTCAGGCAGCGATCCGTTTGGGTGGTCCTATTTGCTGACACACACCCCCTTTCCGGTCCGGGCGGACTACCCTATCATATCTTTGCAGCAGGAGCTTGAGGCGATGAGGCCTCTGGGGGAAGAGGTCTCCTGCGATCAACTTGGCCAAGGCACCGGGATTCACAAGAGTGAAAGGAAACGGGTGGAAAACCAGAATTTTTCCGTACCGGCCCTCCGTCAACAATACCCTGCCGGCACGCGGGAATTGGCCAAAATGTCCGGATATGTCCGGATTTGACCGGAAATCCGAAATTTCTCCGACTGGCCCTTCCCCGGAAACAGCCCGGGCCCCGCTCTCGTGACACCCAATGACTTCTATAGTAATATTGGCGCGCTGGTAGGACATGTGCCCTGCCGGTCGTATTAGTCTCTCGATTAACTTGTCGTAAATTGCACTTCGGAGGTGGAATTATGGCGGACCGCCTGGAAGGCAAGGTAGCTGTGGTAACCGGCGCGGGGCGCGGCATCGGTCGCGGAATCGCCCTGCAATTGGCCGATGAGGGTGCTTCGGTAATTGTCAACGACTTGGGATGCGATGTTGACGGGTCGGGGTCCTCTGCAGTTCCTGCCGATAACGTCGTGGAGGAAATCAGGAACGCGGGCGGTCAGGCCGCCGCCAACTATGCCGACGTCGCCACTATTGATGGGGGCGAGAGCGTGGTACAGAGCGCCGTCGACACCTTCGGCAAAATTGACATTCTGGTCAACAGCGTCGGAATCCTCAAACAGGCGATGATCTACCAGATGACCGAACAGGACTGGGATGAGGTCATCACCAACAATCTCAAGGGCACTTTCTGCCCCACCAAGTTTGCCTGCATCCTGTTTCGGCAGCAGCGGGGCGGAAGGATAGTGAACCTGACCAGCGACGCAGGTCTCGGAGCGCTGGGCAGTTCCAACTACGCCGCCGCCTGTGAGGGCATTGTCGGATTGACCCGGACCGTCGCCAGGGACATGGGACGATACGGTGTAACGTGCAACGCCATCTCACCCCTGGCGCGCACCCGCCTCTTCCCCGGTCTGGTCGAGGAGTACCGGGAGGCCCAGGCGGGAGTAACCGCAGAGGACGTGGCCGGAATAGGCGTTTCACCGCCTGTCACCACTTGGGAAGGCACTGGCTCCGCCGACGACCCGGAGAACGTTGCTCCACTGACCGTGCTGTTATGCACCGACGAAGTCGATAACATGAACGGCTACGTCTTCGGGGTTCGGGGCGGCAGCATCTATCTCTACTCCAACCCCCAGATCGAGAGAAGCATCCACAAGGAAGGCAACTACTCCATGGATGAGATGGACTTCCTCGTTCCCAAGATGATCGTTCCCAGCGTGCGGTAGGGGGGATCAAAGGGCTCGTCTCAACATCATGCGAAAAAGGGATCTCCCCATTCTTGTAAGGAGACCGGCGGGAGATGTCCCTCGAAAGGGAGAAGGGTGAATCATGGGTGATCGGCTTGCAGGACGAGTAGCGATTATAACCGGCGCGGGCCGGGGCATAGGCCGGGGCGTCGCCCTGCTCATGGCGGAAGAAGGCGCATCGGTGGTGGTCAACGACCTGGGAGTCAATCTCGACGGCACTGGAGAGCCTACTGGCACCGGCCCAGCCGACGACGTAGTTGAAGAAATACGCGCCGCTGGGGGCACCGCCGTCGCAAACCGCGACACTGTGGCTGCAATCCAGGGTGCTCAGGGCATGGTCCAGACCGCCTTGGACAACTTTGGCCGGGTAGACATCCTGTGCCATGTCGCCGGTATTCTCCGCGACCGTATGGTGTTCAACATGACCGAAGACGAATGGGACGCGGTGCTGGCGGTCCACCTCAAGGGAGCGTTTAACACCGTCCGCAGTGTGGTCCCCCACATGATTCAACAACGTTACGGGCGCATATGCCTCTTCTCCTCCGGCTCTGGGTTGGGCAACACGGGTCAGGCCAACTACTCCGCGGCCAAGGAGGGCATGGTAGGATTTGTCAGGTCACTGGCCCGCGAGCTCGGCCCCTTCGGAGTCTCCGTGAACGCCATCTACCCAGGCGGCGCAACTCGCATGACTGGCTCGGTGCCCGACGCTGCCCGCGAACTCCGGGCCGCACGGGGAGTAATCGGTGGTGGTCAGATGGCGGGCCGTGCCCAGGAAGCTGCCGAAGGTTCCCGCGACGCAGGGAACAACGCACCGAAGGTGGTCTACCTTTGCACCGAGGCTGGCGGAGACATCACCGGCCAGGTGATCGGCACCAGCGGCTGGCAAATGTCCCTCTACTCCCCCCGCCACGTCACCCGCAGCATCCACAAGGACGGACGCTGGACGGTGGACGAACTTGCTGACATAGTCCCCGTGTCCCTGGCCGCCGGCATGGTAAACCCCGCCCCTCCACCGTCAGAGTAACCCGTCCGTGGCAAATCATATCCAGCATCGGCGGAAATGGCGGCTAGCTACCTCTGCTGAACTCTTGTGGCTCAGGCGAAGCGGGTGATTTGGACTGGATTTCAGATCGTATGCAGGACCAGCCTACGGCTGAGTTGGGGTGTCTACGACTCACGCCGCAGTGTACTCGCCCCTGCTACCGCCCGCCCGTCCGTATCTCGTTGATCAGCCCGATTGCTGTGGACACAACGATGGCCCCTATTGGCGCGCCCAAGTGCAAGCTGTTCTCCAGGGTGTAACGACGGCCCAGCAGGTGCGGCTCCACCTGTTCACCATAGCGAGACCAAGGTACGCGCCCACCACCCCGCCCACCACTACCAGCAGCACCGTCGCCGCCACGTAACGAGGACGCACCGCGAAGTTGGCCCACCCAATGTACGCCCCCACCCCTGCTCCAACACCAACGCCGATGAAGTAAAGGTTCTGGTGAAACTCAACCGGCCAGGGATAACCGATCATGGCGTTGAAGATCAGGACTATCCATCCCCCCGCGACGCCCAGCATCGTGGCGAGGATGAACCCCGCAAGTGTCCTTGCGATAGGCAGCGCCCAGAAGAAAATCCCGGTGTCTCGCATCCCGACCTCGTCAGTGGGTATGCAACTTCAGGCCCACGCCCGGCGCATTCGCGCATCCCTCCTCGGTGATTGTAGTAAGCCTGGTTTACCCCTATTGCTGCTCGGCGATCAACAGAATCTGCACGTGGATGTCGTCCTCAATGGACACGACTGATCGGGCCGTGGGTACGGGGATCTCCAACTCTTCCCATGTGAAGATGGTACGGCCCAGGACATTCAGAACGTTCCCGTCGTTACGCACCTCCAGGTCGAAGGTCAGGGGAAAGTCATTGCCCTTCAGCCTGAGGGTACCGCTGACCGGTCGTTGGAAAGTGTCTCCGTTGTGGAACTCGGGGGGCAAGTCCTCCACGCTGTCAACTCTGAACGACGCTATGGGGTCGTTCGGGAACATGCGGCTACGGACATACCGGTCCCGGTACTGCTGATCGCTGCTCAGACTGTGTAGATCGACCTCGATCGTGGATGGCTCCCCATCGATGTTGATCTGACCGGAGAGGTCTGTGCTGCGCAATACCGCCTCGATGCGGGCTGGTGACCTGGCCAACACCTCCCCGACAGTGAAGGTAATCTCCGAACCCTCGCCGACCACGTATGTGCCGGTCCCTACCTCGGGAGCCGCCTGCGTCGCACCGGGGGTATCAGTCTGCCGGATAGGGGTGTTGTCCGCCTGCTCAACCTGCGGAGTGTCGGCGATGTCCGCAGGGGCTACTGCCTCTGTTGTCTCCGTCGCTGCTGGGGCGGGTGGTTGTGTGGCGGTCGGGCTCACGGCCGCAACCTCGGTTGGCATTTCAGCAGCCGACTCCGTCGTCATCGTAGAGACTGGGGCTTGAGTGGCAACCGGAGTTGGAGATTCAACCCTTTCTGGCAGTGATAGCTCTCCGCTCTCGGTATCGCCCTGGCCCATCAACACCACCCCCAGGATGACCGCTGCGATGAGCAGTATGACCGCCAGCGCCCGTGAGGCGCCCGGGGAGAGGCCCCGCATGGAAGGGGTCAACACACCCGCCAGGACGAACACGATTGCCGCCAAGGGAATGGTGAAGGAAGCAAGCCGGTCCAAAACGGAATTGCCGATAGCGGCGATCACCACGACGACGATAAACGCCACAGCTAGAATGGCGTCGAATACCAACATCCTCCTTCGATTGGCGCTCAGGGCTGCCCAGATCAGCCCAGACAGAATGCCCACGACCAAGGAGGCGAGGGTGATGGTGGCAGTGTTGAATACGCTGTCCACCGGGGACCGTAGCGGCAGAGACACCAGCGACGCAACAATGGCCGCGATGGACCCGGCTATGACACCGGTAATGAGTCCAGCTATCATCGTTTCTCCTTGGTCATGGCCCTGGGATGTCGAGGGGTCGCCACGGCCACACCGGGCTAATGGCTCCAGACGGGTACCGGACGCCAAGCGCCAATATACGCACAAATCTTGAGGAAATCATCAAGGAAATGCCGGACTCGCCCCTAGCTGTCGTCACGGCTCCCCCAACCGAACCACCTGCGGCGCGGTTCGGGGCGTTCGAGGTTAACGGCCGAGACCCGCTCCAGCACCCGCCCTATGACAAGGTATCGGAAGTGAAACCCCAGGAAGGAGTCCAGCGCTCCGGCAAGAGAGTAGAGGAACAGAAGCCCGGCGATGAGGAAGGCGAACTGAGGGTAAAAGCCGCCCAGAGCGGAAATGGCTGCGAAGAGGAAGATCAGCAGTTGGACCACCGAGGCCTGCATGGCCTGGAATGCGCCCCATGCCATCCTTCGACGGCGGAATGACCGGGAGATCATGTATGCCGCCACCGGGCAGACGGCCAGGGACCAAGGGAAGCCTATCAGAAATGCAAGGGGAACACCGACAATCAACGCGCTGCCATGGGCCAGACTCCCACCCCAACGCTCGATCCTCGGGAAGGAGACTTCTTCGGGCTCGCGGTTTCCGGCAGGTTCTCCGCCCAAGGGTTGTCCCCCGGTAGCAGGATAGCGCGCCCGGAGGCGGGTGGATGAAATATCTGCGCTAGCTGCCGCTGCCGATCCCCAGTTCTCGCAGGGCTACCTGGCTTTCCCTGGGGAGGGTCAGGCCCTGCATCAATGCAGACTCGAACATCCGGTAGATCGAGGCCAAGTCATCGGCTGCCGGCCGCTGCCCCTGGCCGCGATTAGCAGCCAGCACCGGCAGGGAGTCGTATGCCCGGTCCACGCTCCAGTAAAACCCCAGCACCCAAGCCAACTCGCGTTCGTCGCTCGGCGGGGGAATGTCGGTGAGGTCGATAATGGCGTTGTGGACCTTGGTGTAGCGCAGAATCCCAGCCTTGTCCCGGGAGTCCCGCCCGTAGTAACGGCGGTGGCTGAGTTCCACGATGCGCCGGTTGTACTCAGGCACCCCGTAAATCTCGCGGGGAATCCACTCCGAGCGGAGGTCGACCACCCTTTCACCCTGGCGGTTCACGATGGCCACGGCAATGTCTGAGCCGAGGGCCGGGTCATTCTCGAACTCCACTGCCTCCCGGAGCAAAGCCTCCTGGAGCATCAGGGTCAGTTCCCGGGGAATCTTGCGGTACAGAGCGCCGCTCGCCTCGTCGTTGGAATCCGCGCCCACGCCACCGGTGTTGAACACGTAGTATTCCTGGGGCATTCCCCCTTCGTGTATCTTCTTCAGTATCTCGTACATCAGGTTGGCGTTTTCATCCTCCAACCCGATGATGAAAGGGTCTGAGAAATACTCGACGTAGGGGCGACCGATGGCTCCCACCGCCGCACCCATCTGCACTGCCTCCCCATACATAAGGACGCGGATGTACCGTTCCAAGCTCACCCGGCGCAAGGGCGGTATCACGGTGTTCTGCCGCATAACTGCCTGCCAAAAGATGCGGTCCGTTTTCTCCATCGGAACGTGAACACTGTCGTCCAGTTCACCACCGGTGATCTCCTCGATCAGGTGGCGGGTGCCCTTCCGGGCAATCAGCCTGGGACGGGACAGTGTCACCCGCATGTTCCGCACCGGGTTTTGCAGGTAGTCCGGCGTGGCGTGTTCCAGGTCCACCGGCACGTTTTCCAGGGTCTCCTGCTCGTTAGGCGCTTCCTTCGTCCCCCGCACGGCCTCATAGGTTATGGGGTCTTCGGCCTGGTTGAGCCCGAAGGGCATGGCGTAGAAGTTGTTCTCGGTGCCGTCGATTCCGTGGGTGATGCGAATAGTCTTTCCGCCCCGCGGCACCTCAACGGTTTCGTCGAGTGGTTGCAACAGGATGATGTCGTCGTTCATGGGGAAGACCCCCTCGTCAGGGTCCTCCGCCAAGTTCAGGTGCCGGGCGAGCTCGCTGTGGGCCAACTCGATCATAATGGTGAGGGTGCTCTTGCCGTGCAACGACGGACCAATAGTCAACATGGCCGTGTTCTTCATATTACCGGCCAAGGTCTTGGCCCTTGCCAGGCTGAGGGCGGCCTGAATAGCCAGCCCCCTCTTCTGCTTCACCAGGAACATGGCTATGGACAGTGGCCCCATCTTGTGCTCGCCGACATAGTCAAAGCCCAAGTGCAACGACAGACCCTTGGTAGGAGCCTTGAACACCAGTTGCGGCAGACCGGCCTCAAGGACCCGGGCAACCAAGTCATCGGGCAGGCCCAGGTCTTCCAGCCAATGGGGAATGGACACCTCCAAGATGTCTGGCGAATCCGTAAACTGCTCGTTTGGGAGGTCGAAGGTCAGTTGCCGCCACATGATGGGGATCTGCATGTAACGGGTCCCGAAAAGCAACTGCCGCGCGTGGAATGAGCGGCCCGGAGCATCGCATATCTGCCGGTCCGACTGGACAATGGTCTGCCCGGCATCGAAGCTGCGCTTCATGTAATCGGTGATGTAGGGAATAATCTCGGCGAACAAGGCCTGATTCTCGGAGCTGAATGCTTCTGCATCCCGGTTCCTGGAGAAACCGTCCACCAAATACTGGGTCAAGTCCGGGCGACGCACCACTCCGAGCTGGCTGAAGAAGGCCAATCCTCCACTGTCGAGGCGGACAACCACCTCCGGCCAAGCCCGGCGGGCTGCCCTGCCATCGGCGTTGGCTTCGGCCCCTTCCTTCTCCACCTGTCGGGCTTCTTCCAGGATCCGGTCCTGTTCCTCCTGGGGGAGATCCTGGAGTATGGATACGTGGTCGAGGAGCCAATCGTTGGGAGGGTTGAAGAATTCGCTCGATGGCGAGTGCCCACGTCTAGCCAGGTCGGTCAGTTGTTCCAATGCGGCGACGAAGTCGGGGTTGATGTCCGGGGCCTCAAGGGGGGATGACTGGCCCGGCTGGTGGTGCAGAGTCATTGTGTCGTCTCTTAAGGGGCCTTCCGCAGTATTTGGAGGACGTTCCGAGCGCGGGAGCCCGAAGCTACACTATCCTACATTGTTGCCGCATCCAAGTAAAGGCCATGCCCTGCCCGAGGCAGCGCTCCGGGCCAGATGGCGCAGTCATTTATCTGCTGCCGGTGGACTCCCGGCCGGACCAAGTCAAGGGAGGTTTGAGCGGGGATGAGGCCATGCGCGGTCGAGGCGGGGCAGGCGCTACGCTGGTGCCCCTTCTGCCAGGCCCGGTCCCGGCAGGGAACCCTTGGCCAACTGCCGCCAGTAGTCCATGTTCTGCCAGTGTTGGACCAGGTCCGACAGACCCAGGCCTGACTGGCCTGAATCGCCACTCTTGCCAGCGTTCTCCAGCCCGCGTTTCATGGCGCAGATGGGAACCGGGTCTTCTACTGTACGGGGGATGAGGCCGCGTTCGGCTGCCCTGGGCAGGAGGGCACGCAGAACCTCGCGGGCCTGGGGGAGGACGCGGCGCTCCTGGAGGCAACGGCTCAGGTAGTTCTGGAGAGCCGTGAGGTTCCGGGCGTGGTGCCCGCGTTTTGCCATGCGCTTGAACAGTACGGAGGCCCAATCGAAGGGGTCTTTCACGGGGCCGGACTTGGGGTTAGTCAGGGCGTCGGCAACCTCATCGCAGAATTCAGCGGTGACTTTGTCGAGTCGGTAAACCTCGACTTCGGTTGCGTACTTGCGGAGGAGGGCTTCAATCTGGGACCTGATCTGGGAGAGAGTCATGTTGTACCTCTTTATAGGGAGTTTTATAGGGAGTTAATGAGTGTGGAGTGAGGGGGTAAATCCCCCTTAATCCCCCTTTTGCGAAAGGGGGAGATTTCTTGATTTTCCGGTCAAGTATGGTAGTCCGTGGCCGACTGACCGGACAAAACCGAACATTCGGGGTGGCTGGTGACGGAATCCGGGGAGCAGCAGGACTACCGGAAGTTGGCCTGCGTTGTAATCCCTGGAGCAGTGGCCGGACAGGACAGTGGAAGGAAAAATCCCGATTTTCCGGTCAGATGCGGACAAAACCGGACATTTTGGGTGGCTGGACGAGCCAAAGGTGGATTCTGGGGAGGGGCCAGGCTGGTGCTTGCGGGTTGCCTTGTCAGCTGTTTCAGACACTAAACATCGTGTGCCTCAGTGGCTGTCCTGGAGTGGCCCTGCCCTCCTGCGAGGGGTTTACAGTGGAGGGTCTTACGGGTCGGACAGGCAGTATGGTACATAAGTTCTATGTCGTTGGCAAGGGGTGTCTGTCAGGGGAGAGGTTCGTTTCCGGGAGATGCGGAAATTCAAAGATGGTCCGGTTGATTCACCCCCCGGTCAGGTCGAGGGAAAGGTATAGCAGTGACAGGGCTTGGGTCCGGGGATGAGGCCAGCAAGATTGCAAAACCGCCGTTCGCTATCCATCCCCAGCCAGGAAGGTTGTCACGCATTTGAACGCAGGATGCAGTCGCTGATTCTAAAAGGCCAGCGGCAGCCCCGATACTCCCGCAAGTGGTATCCTAGCCGCGATGACCATAAGCGTGGACTCTTCATTTCAGGCGCAACTTCCCGGAGCAGGCGCAACTTCCCGGAGCAACGAGCCAAGGAGATTTACATGAAGGTATTCGCAAGCATCCCAAGGGACGACATTGGCAAGGTGCCCGACAGGGCGCAGTGGGTTGAGGATATGGGCTACGACGGCATCAACACCAACGAGGACTTCTCCAGCCCCTTCATGGCCCTGACACTGGCGGCGGAGCATACAGAGCGGGTCCTGCTGGGGACCTCCATAGCAGTTGTGTTTCCCGTCAGTCCCATGACGACTGCATACATGGCCTGGGAACTCCAGAAGTATTCCCAGGGCCGATTCCGCCTAGGCATGGGCAGCCAGGTAAAAGGACATATTGAGCGGCGCTTCAGCACTCCGTGGAACGCCCCCGGCCCCCGGATGCGCGACTACGTATTGTCCCTCAAGGCCATCTGGGACAGCTTCCAGAACGGCGGCCCCCTTCGCTTCGATGGGGAACACTACAAGTTCAGCCTGATTACTCCCCACTTCAATCCCGGTCCCATCGAATACCCGCCGCCGAAGATATTCATCGCAGCAGTCGGCCCCTACATGTTCCGGCTGGCCGGGGAGCACTGCGACGGGGTGCTGCCACACGGGTTCATGACCCCGAAGTACATGGACGAGGTGGCCCTGCCCAACCTGGAAAAGGGGCTGAAGCGGTCGGGCCGGACCCTGAAGGACATCGAAATCAGCACCGGCGGCTTCCTGGTAATGGGCGAGGACGAGGACGAACTGGGCGAGGCGTTCAACGCAGCCCGGCGCCGCATCGCTTTCTACGCCTCCACCCGCACCTACAAGGGCGTCATGGACATCCACGGTTGGGGAGACGTCTGCCTGGAGCTGAACCGCCTTGCTTCCTCCGGCACCTGGGACGAGATGCCCAAACTCATAACCGACGAGATGGTGGAGACCTTCGCCACCATCGGCACCTACGACCAGATAGTGGACAAGGTGAGTGGGAGGTATGGGAGATATGCCACCCAGATGGGGTTCTCCATGCCCACGGACGCTCCCGGGGGCGAGTCCCGCCTCAAGGAGAAAATCAGAGAACTCCAGCAGATTGACCGCCTGTAACCGTATACCAGCCTCTCCGGGATGAATCCAGCCGTCACCAACGACCCAGTCAAAGTCCGACGGGGGTTGGTTGATGTTTCCCGAAATGGGCGAGGCCCGCATCCGAATACGTTCCCTCGGACCGAACGGGAGATACGAAAGGCCGCGACCATAGCAGAGTCGCGGCCTTCCCGTGAAACCGTCGGGAGGGTCTAGCTGGTCGGCATCCCAGTGTCCGCAGGGCCTGCGACGGTTACCGGAGTGGCGTCGGTGAGCAGGTGCTGGCCGGAGACCACAACCTCGTCGCCCAACTGGAGGCCGTCCAGGATTTCCCGGTACCGGTCATCCGCCAACCCGACCGCCACCGGCTGGAGATGGGCCACCCCGTCGCGCACCACGTAGGCGCTGGACTGGCTGGCGGAACTGAACACCGCCTCCCTTGGCACCAGCAGCGTGTCGGTCCGCTGGATTGACACTGATACCTGTCCCGAAACGCCCGGGCGCAGCGCCGGGGTACCGGCCACCGGCTCCATCTTCACCAGGAAGGTATGGCCGGTCGCTCCCGCGGTGGGGGCGATCCGGTCCACCATCAGGTCAAGGGCCTGGTCCGGCACGGCCGGGCTGGTGAATTCCAGCACCCGGCCCTCCTCGACACCACCGATCATGGTCTCCTCGATCAGGAAAGAGACGACAACGTCGGTGGTGGCGACGGTGAAGACAGGAGTTTGAGTGGAGGCGATTGCCCCCACGGATAGCTGGTTCTCAATGACGATTCCGTCGAATGGGGCGACCAGTTTCATGTCCTCCAGTTGTTTCTCCACCAGGGCTACCTGCGCCTGGGCCTGCACCAGACTCCCCACTGCCGCCCGCACGCCGTGGGCGGCGTAGGTCTCGCTGTTGGTGGCAAGTTCGCGCACGGCTACGGCTATCTCCAGGCTGGCGTTGGCCAGAGCAACGTCGTCGGGCTGCTGGAGCATTTCCAGCCTGGCGGCTGCGGACTCTGCCAAGGCCTTTGCCCCGGCGAGCCGTTCCTGGGCTTGAGCGACGGTATTGGCGTCCGGCTCCTTGAGTTCCATCAACCTGGCCTCGGCGGCCTCCAGGACGGCCTCGGCGGTTTCGACCCGGCCCTCGGCCAACGTTATCACGTCTCCGGTGGGGTCTTGCAGTTCGGCCAACCGCGCTTCCGCAGCTTCCAGGGCCGCGCTGGCCTTGGTGACATTACCCTCTTCCCGCTCCATAGACCTGCCGCCGGGGTTGGTCAACCCGTCGTACCTGGCCCTGGCAGAGTCCAACCTTGCCTGTGCCGCCTCCACATTGCCACGGGCTGCCGCCACGTCCTCGGGTGTCGGGTTATGGAGTTCGGCCAGCCGTGCCCGCGCCGACTCCAGGTCCAGCCGCGCCTGGGACTCGTCCCGGATAAGGGCCATGAGGCGGTCCGGCACTGACGACGATGAGATGACCTGCCCCAGCAATGCGGCCAGCCGTTTCTCCTGGATGGCGACCGTTGCTTTGAGTCCAGCAATCTGCTCCGGGGTAAGGTTTACGTTCAGGCTGGGGTCGCGAAGACGGTCTGCATTCTGCATAAGCGACGTTCTGACCTCGGTCAACTCCGGCCAGGGTTCTCCGATGGAACCCCTGGTCAGTTCGCTGGCTATGGTCTGGCTCAACGTTGGGTCGTCCTGACGGGCCAGGACTGCGGTCAGGGCCTGCTGGGCCACAGCCACGTCGCTCTGGGCCCTGGCAAGAACGTCGATTGGCGGGTCGAGAAGCTGGGCCAGCCGGGTCTCCGCACTTGCTACGTCGCGTTCCGCCGCGTTGACCGCGCTTTCTGCGGCGCGCAGGGTTGTGGACGACGGGTCATTGAGCTGTGCCAGGTCAGCCTGTGCCGTGGACAACGCCTTGCGGGCGGCTTCGGCCGCACTCTGGGCCACCAGCAGGTCGGAACTGGTGGGGTCTTTCAGTTGAGCCAGATGTATCCGGGCGCCGTTCAGGTTGTTGCGTGCCGTTACGACCGCACTGGTGACCGTTTCCAAGTCTGCCGGGGTTGGGTCAAGCAGTCGGTCCAGGGCGACCTGGGCACCCCTCATCCTGCTCCGGGCGTCGGCCAGCACGCTCTCCGCCATCTGAACATCCGCTCTGGTCGGGTTCTGGAGTTGGGCGAGCTTGGCCCGGGCTGCGTCCAGCCGTGCCTGGGCGGCGGCGAGGTTCGGTCCCACCGCAGCTTTTACCTGGGCAAGCCTGGCCTCCGCGACGGTGACCTTCGACTGGGCTTCCTTCAACCTGGCGTCGAGGGCGCCGTGCTCAAGCTCGCCGAGCACATCGCCCTTGCTTACCCTCGCACCCACGCCCATGTCGAGGCGGGCAACCTGACCGGATGCCCGGGGTACGATGCCCACCTGGTCGCTGGCATCCACCCTTGCGGCGTAGGCCCGGTTGGTGGCAATTGAGCCCGTCATTGCCGGCACGGTGACGACAAACACCGACCGATCCACCGGGACGTTGACCTCGGCGGCGGGTGTAGCACATGCCGTCAGGGCCAGTGCGGCAAGCAGCAGAGTCGATACCAGGAGTTTAACGTGTGGGGGTCGCAGGAGCTTTGCCATATTCAGACCATCAGTCCTTCTTACGAGTTATTTGGTTAGCCTTGGAGTATACGCCTGCCTAGTCCGCAGGTTCAGGCGCGGCGTCCCTTTCTTCCACAGTCCGGGAAACCGGCTCGGGTTGCCGCTTGCGCAGGAATACCGCCGGTATCAACGCCAGGAACACTATGATCGCCGCAATCAGGAACACATCGTTGAACGCGCCTATGAATGCCTCCTGCTGGACCATCTGGTCCAGCATCTGCACGGCGGCCTCGTCCGCCCGGCCATTTATCCCCGGCAGGTCTCCAGCCGTCCGTTCCAGTTGCGACATCACCTGTATCGCGCCGAGAGAATCGGGGGTGACGGTCTGGGACAGGCTGCTGGAGTGGAACGCCTGCCGGGCCGTCAGGATGGTGGCGAAGGCCGCCGTACCGAAGGCCGGGAACAACTGACGCAGGCTATTGACCAAGGCCGATGCACGGGGCAGTTCCTCCCTGGGGACCAGGCTCATCGTAAGGGCAACTGCCGGAATGAACATCAACCCGCTGCTCACGCCCCGAATCATGAGGATGACAATCAGCTCCCGGTCGGTGGTGGTCATGTCCAGATTGGCCAGTTGCAGCGTCGCAAACCCCGCACCAAGTATACCCGGAATAATCAAGGGCAACGGCCCCACCCGATCGTAGAGTCGCCCGGTGATGGGAGCGGCCACGGCCAGGGCTATCCCCTGCGGCATCAGCAGCATCCCGGCCTCCAGTGGACTCAGTCCCCGCAGGTCCTGCAGGAACAGGGGCACCAGGAATACCACGGAAATCAGCACCATGGTGGCGATGAAGTGGACGCTTGCCGCCATGGTGAACGGGGGGTTGCGGAAGATTCTCAGGTCCAGCAGAGGTGATTCCTCAGTCAGTTCCACGTAGACCCACGCGATCAGGGACACGACAGAAACCGCGAACAGGACCACCACGCTGGGCGCGCCCCAGCCGTCCTGGGGGGCACGGGTAAGGGCCATCAGGACGGAGCAGAACCCAATTCCCGCCAAGATGAAGCCCTTCAGGTCGAACCTGCGAGCCTCTGTCCTGTCCGTCTCCCGGAGCCACAGGGTTGCAAGGGCCACGGCTGCCACCCCGACGGGAACATTGATGAAGAACGCCATCCGCCAGCTTGAGGTCTCCACCAGGTATCCCCCTATGACCGGGCCGAATATCGGCGCAAATAATATGGGGACGCCGATGATACCCATCATGGAGCCCTGCCGTTCCGGGGGTACCGTGCGGAACATCATGGCCATCCCCAGGGGCATGGTGACACCCCCGGCCAGCCCCTTGATGAACCGGAAAGCGATGAGGGAGTTGATATCCCACGCGAGCCCACAAAGGACTGACCCCAGGGTGAACCCGGTAACGGAGAGTATGAAGAGCCGCTTGGTACCCAGACGGTCGCTGAGGTAGCCGGTCGTGGGGACTATCAGGGCCAGAGCCAGCATGTACATGGAGATGATGAGCTGCGCCCGGTCCAGGCTGGCGCTGAGGGCGGTCATTATCCGGGGCAGGGCCACGTTGATGATCGTGGTGTCCAGGACCACAGTGATGATGCCCAGCACCACCAGGACCAACACCCGCCATTCGTAGGAAATACGCGGCATCGATGTCCAACCCCTGCCCCGTTGCCGTCAGCCGGGTCCCGATTGGGACACGTAAATCTTGACCTCGACCGAGGAACCGGGGATGAGGGACAAGTAGCTCTCCTCCAGGACTATCTTGACCGGCACAAGCTGGGAGACCTTGTTGAAATTGCCGGAGGTGTTGCGGGAAGGGAGCAGGCTGAAGGTCCCGGCGGTGACGGGCGAGACCGATTCCACCCTTCCAGGCAAAGTCTGCCCAATCGAATCCAAGTATACTTCCACGAACTGGCCGGAACGGACGCGGCCCACATCGCGCTCGTCAATGTTGGCCGTTACCCATGCCTGCTTGGGGTCCATCAGGGTTACGATGGGCTGGCCAGCGGGCACCGTGTCGCCCTGCCTGGCCCACCGTGCAGCCACCACCCCGGAGACAGGCGCCACCACCTCGGCCATCTGGTCCTGCACGTCCCGGAATCCCAGCTTGGAAGTGTCAGTGGTATCGGACCTGGACAGCACCGTGGGAATGTCGACCACCGCGATGACCTGGCCCTCGGACACCGGGGTCCCCACGTCCACGTTCATGCTGATGATGCGGCCGGCATTGATTGACCCGGCCTGCACCAGCGCAGCGGTCACCTGGGCGTTATTGGTCGAAACGAAGTGGAGCGAGTTGTACCACAGCCGGTAACCAAAAAGGGCCGCAGCCACAACAATGGCTGCGGCGGCGAGGACTACCAGCACCCGGACCCGCCGGCCGCTCAAAAGGCCCGACATCTCACCACCGCCTCAACCGTTGACCTGGCCCCGACGTAATTCCGGCGAAAAGACCGCTCTTGACCTGAGCAGGAGGGGTGTTAACCCCATCCTAGCGCGTCCGCTTTCCGGGCCAGGCTGTCCCTGGCTCGAGCGACACCCTAGTCAATGATGGGCACGGTCGCTGAGACGCGTGGAGCGTCGCCGACCGACCGGGTAGTGTGGCCCTGACCCGTGAGGTCCTCAGCGAGGGTGACGTGGCCGGGGCCGAAGCGGTGTACCGAGCCGTCCCCCAGACCAATTTCCACCTCGCCGGACAGGGTGATTACATACTGGCGGCGGGGCGCGTTGTGCCAATCGCTGAAGCGGCCCGCCTCCGACTGGCGGAACACGATGCCCTCGGCGTTGTGCAGTTCCTCCAATTCCGGGTGCGAAGCCAGGTCCAGTTCCTCGATGTGGGACTGCCCGTCATCACCTGTGTACAGCCTTATGATGCTCACCGACCGGCCTCCTGCGGGATGTTTCTGAACCCTCCAGCCCATCTACACGGCAACTTGTCGGGCTGGAGGGTTCTCAATGGGGGAGTCTATTGGTTGCCGTACCGGTAGTCAAATGGACTGTCGGCAAGGGCAGCCAGTCCCTGGTCAGTGGAGATTGGGGTTTGAGAGTCCCGGGATACACATGCTGAGGAACCGGGCGACCTCCACCGACTGAGCGTTCAGGACCATCCCTCGCGAGTTATCGTCCACCGGTATCTCCAGCCTGGTCGCCCGTTGGCGAATGGTCTCGGGCAAGGCCGAGACCATACCGAACATCAATGCGTCGTCTTCATGCCTCGGCTCTAACGATTTCAGGTCTCTTTCATTTTCGGGGAACATGGTGGGGGATATGTGCCTGGTCGCGTCGGGCGAGTTGGAGAGGTCGCCGATGAGGTCAACGGCGAACAGGAGTACGTTGCCGTCCATGGTCCGGAGACTCTTGATGCGCTCGGCTTGCGTCGATAAGTCCTGGTGTACGTCGGAAATCCCGCGTTCCCAGACGATTATCACTATAGGCGGGTGGGAATTGGGGTATCGGCCAACCCATTCCGCCAAGGGGCGTTCCACTGCCTTCAACATGGCCCATAGCGGAGTACCAGTCCCTTCGTGGAACCGTAGCCAGACGGGCATCTGCTGGGTGACTTCGACCGTGTCCCCACCCTGATTCTGACTTACCTTTCTTTCCTCCATTACCGCCGCATCCACCACTTGGCTCATGGGCAGAAATGGCTGCTCCAGATTGGTGCCGGGAAGGGTGTAGGTGATCGCCAGATCATCGTCATTTGCGGGGACCCAGTCCCCATCCTGGTTAAGGAAACCCAAGTCGGTAAAACCCACAATGCCGATGTCAAAATAGTCCTGGACCTCTCCACCATGCAAGCAGCGCCGCACCAGCAAGTCCACAAAGCGGTTGACCACGTCCACTGCCGCCTCTTGAATGGGATGCTCCGGCAATATATTCGCACACTGGTCTACCAGAAACAGGAAACACCCGGGGTTATCGAGGCTAACGTCTGCGGAGTAGGGCATTTTGGGCCTCCTCGCTGCTTGTACACGGGCGCATCAGCGGCAATCGCGGTATCAGGCAGTATACTATTCAATATCACAATGGCGGCAAGTGGCCGGTTGCCAATGGCAAGCGGGTCCTGACCGGCAACCGGCGCCAGCCGAGAGCATCGACACGGAGGTATGCAGATGAAAGTCTTGTATGAGAAGCGGGGCCACGTTGCCTACGTGACCATCAACAACGTGGAGAAGGCCAACATCCTGGACCGGGAAACGTCCCATGAAATCGCCGAGGCGTGGAAGGAGGTGTGGGACGATACCGATGTACGCGCCGCGATCCTGACCGGAGCAGGCGACCGCTACTTCTGCGCCGGGCATAACCTGGACACTCCCCCCGGGATCACGCCCGAGGAACGGGAGCGGGTCCGGATGGAAAACATTTTCTGGCCGCCGTCGGGCACGGTCAACGGGTCCAAGTTCGGCGTTGACGGCAGCCTGGGAGACCATTACCCGCAGATATGGAAGCCTGTTATCGCGGCCATCAACGGGTGGGCCGCGGGAGCCGGGTTCTACCTGATGTTGACCTCTACCGACATCAGGATCGCCAGCGAGGAACACGCCCGTTTCAAGTTCGCCCTGCTGAGCCAGGGATGGGTGGGCCACGGGCCGGGAGCCACCTACCTGACCCGGCAGGTCTCATATGCAGACGCGATGCGGATTCTGCTGACGGACCGGCCCTTCGACGCCAAGGAGGCGCTGCGGATCAACCTGATCAACGAGGTTGTGCCCCACGGCCGGCTGATGGAACGGGCCGAGGAGGTGGCCGCCGAGGTGGTCAGGATGCCCCCGCTGGCCGTGCGCATGATGAAGGAGTTCGTGGTGCGGTTCCGGGAGATTCCTGTCTCGGAGGCGTGGCGAGTCCAGACTTTGATCAACTACCTGCTGACCCAGATGACCACGGACGGCGACGAGGGCCGCAAGGCTTTCCTGGAGAAGCGCGAACCGAACTTCACCGGCGGCATCCGCGAGAAGGGGGAGGGCTATCCCGACATCGACGAAGAGCAGCGCGCCCGCCTGGAAGCCGTGCGCCGGGAGCTTCTGGGATAACCCTGCTCGACAGGACTGGTTCGCGGGGATAGTGGTCGGCGACTCTTGACCAACCACTATCCTGCTAAACGCTAGGCTGCGGCCACCGGGACAGGGATGCCGGGGATGTTGAGGTCAATGCTGCCCAGTTCGTTCCGGGTGGTGAAGAAGAGGGTCTTCCAGTCGTCGCCGCCGAAGGCCACGTTGGTCGAGGCCGAGGCCCCATGGACGATGGCGCCGAGGTGCTGCCCTGAGGGGTCTATGACCCAGATCCCGCCGGAACCGCCGCAATAGATATTGCCCTCCACGTCCACCTTCATACCATCGGGGACTCCGGGACGGTCGCCACGCAGGTCGCAGAGGACCCGGTCGGTGGCCAGAGCCAAGGTCCCGTTGGGCTGCATGTCAAAGGCCCGGATGTGGCCGCGACGGGAATCGTTGATGTAGAGGACGCTTTCGTCTGGAGAGAAGGCCAGGCCGTTGGGAGTGATGAAGTCGCGCACCAGCAGGGTGATGGTCCCAAGGTCGGCGCTGACCCTGTAGACGCCGGCGAAGTCCAGCTGGTATTCGGGGGCCGGAGCGCCCGGGTCTGTGAAGTAGATGCTGCCGTCGGACTTGACCACCACGTCGTTGGGGCGGTTGAGGCTCCTGCCCTGGTAGCTGTTGGCCACGACGGTGAGGCTGCCGTCGGGCTCGTGACGGACTACTCTTGGGGTCCGGTCGCAGGCTATGAGCCGCCCCTGGATGTCACGGGTCAGGCCGTTGGCGAAGTTGGTCGGCTCCTGAAACACGGTCGCCCCCTCGCCGGGAGCCCACTTCATTCGTCGGTTGTTGCCAATGTCGCTGAAGAGCAGATAGCCGCCTTCATGCCACCACAGTGGTCCTTCGGCGGGGCCGTTGTCGTTGCCGAAGCCGGTGGCCAGCTCGTTGATGGGCCTGTCTGAGGAAACGATGGACGCCAGGCCGGGTGACACTTGCTCGATAGGCATGAGCGCCTCCTTGCGCGAGAGTAATTGGGAATTAGCTGGTTGCCGCTTGCCAGATTCTACTCCAAAACCGGAACGATAGCTCTCGAAAACGGTATGGATTCCCGGATGCAGGGCACTTCCCACCTGTCACCTGACATTGCTTGCGAACCGGCCTGGTTTGTGCTTCCCTTTTGAGCGGAGGGAAGTGGGTTGGCCTATCTGTCGGAAATTGAACTGGAATTGCCGGGGATGCCCCAACGGGTAAGTCCGCTGGCGTGGTTGGCCAGCCAGACAAGGGAGGCATTGCCCGAGGGTTACACACCACTGCGGGTGGTGGTCTCCGAGTCCAGCCCGGACGGGTGGAAGTGCGAGGTCACCCTGCTGCGGGGCAGCCCAGGTCCCACGAGCTTCAACCCGATGTCCATATTCGATTTCGAGACCAGGCGCGGCGACAACACGGGCAAGTTCAACGCGGCGCTGGTAGTGCCAACAGGAATCGGTGCAGCCATCGGGGGACACGCGGGCGACGCGACGCCGGTGGCCCAGCTACTGGGCCAGATTTGCGACACCCTGATCACCCATCCCAACGTGGTGAACGCCTCGGACATCAATGAGATGCCCGCCAACGCGCTGTATGTCGAGGGCAGTGTCCTCTGCCGGTTGCTTATGGGAACCGTCGCCATGCAACCGGTGCGGGCCAACCGGGTCCTTGTGATCATAGACTCCCACCCCGACGATATTTTCACCGGGCTTGCCGTCAACGCCGTAAACGCTGCCCGCTCCTCCTACGGGCTGGATTGCCGCAGAATTGTCAAGCTGGAGCCGCGGCTGGTGATGCGATCCGAATATACCGGGTCGGCCAGGGCGTCGGGGCACGTGGAGAACCTGGATGGCCTGTTCGATGTGCTGGACCGTTACCAAGATGACTACGACGCCGTGGCGCTGTCCTCCGTGATTTCGGTGCCATTCCATTACCACGGAGACTACTTCGGCAGCGGCGGAGCGATGGTCAACCCATGGGGCGGGGTTGAGTCGATGCTGACCCATGCGATCTCGACCATCTACGATGTGCCCTCCGCCCATTCACCCATGCTGGAGTCCCAGGAAGTGCTGGATATGGACACGGGGGTCGTGGACCCGCGCATGGCAGCCGAGGCAGTGTCCATCTCCTTCCTCCAGTCGGTGCTCAAGGGCCTGCAACGCAGCCCCCGGATAGTTTCCCGCCGAGAATTGAAATTTGAGGCCCACAACGTCCCCAACACGCTGTCCGTGGGGGATATTTCCTGCCTGGTGATACCCGACGGCTGCTTGGGATTGCCCACCCTGGCCGCGCTGGACCAGGGCATCCCAGTCATTGCGGTGAGGGAGAACACCAACCTGATGAAGAACGACCTGGAGGCGCTTCCCTGGCGTCACGGTCAGTTCTTCCGGGTGGAAAATTACTGGGAGGCAGCCGGGGTGATGACGGCGCTGAAGGCGGGGATCGCTCCCGCTTCGGTGCGGCGCCCACTGCCGCAGGTGGCGGTGGAGACTGTAACCCCACCGCGGAGAGAAGCTGCGAGTTACGGTGGCACGGGCCACGCGGACTCCGATTGACCCCTCCATAATTTCCAAGGGCGCCTATGCTAGAATGAAGTTACCCTGTAGGCATAGACATTCCGGTGGGATTCCAGGCGTACCCACGCATCAGGCCTCATGAGCATAGCCCCCCAAAATTCGATGTACGAAGCCTCGGTTGATTTGCAGTCGAAGAACGGGCTTGCGACTGGGCCCGACACCCTTGCGCCGGTGTGGGCCTGCGAGATCGACACCCCTGCCTTTGTCTACGACGAGGGGATCATCCACCAACTGCTGGACTGTGCGACGGACTGCCGGGAACGGGCCGGGCTCAAGCTGCTCTTCGCCGTCAAGTCCTTCTGCTTCGCGGATGCGCTGGAGGTCATGGCCCCGAGGGTTGACGGATTCGCGGTCAGTTCCCTGTTCGAGGCCAGGCTTGCCCGCGCCGTGGCCGGGAAGGATGGGATAGTCAGCATCACCACGCCGGGCCTCCGCCCGCAGGACGCGGGGGAGATCGGATTGCTCTGCGATTCCATTTCCTTCAACTCCCTGAACCAATGGGACATGCACCGGGAACGGATGAAGGGCACGACAAGCTGCGGCCTGCGGGTAAACCCGCAGATGCCTTTCGCCGACGACCTCAGGTACGACCCTTGCCGCCCCAACTCCAAGCTGGGCGCTCCTTTGGACGTGCTGACGGCAGAGTTCCAGCGCAGTCCGGGACGGTTTGCCGGTCTGGAGGGAATTCTGTTCCACTCCAACTGCGACTCGACGGACTTCGCGGAGCTTGAAGCCACGGTAGCGAAGCTGGATGACCAGGCCTCAGAAATTCTGGATCGAGTCGCGTGGGTCAACCTGGGCGGCGGCTACCTGTTTGACGATAGCGACACATCGGATGCCCTGTGTCACGCAGTAGCGTACCTGAAGTCCCGCTATAACGTTGATGTATTTTTCGAGCCAGGGTCGGGACTGGTGCGGGATGCGGGCTACATTGTGTCGACAGTGCTGGACCTGTTCGAAAGCGGCGGGCGTGCCGTGGCGGTGCTGGACACATCGGTGAACCACCTTCCAGAGGTCTTTGAGTACGGCTACCAACCCGATGTGAAGGGCCACGACGACGATGCGCCCCACGAGTATATTCTGGCCGGTTGCACCTGCCTGGCCGGAGACCTGTTCGGGGAGTACCGCTTTCACCGAGAGATTGACGTGGGGGACAGGGTGGTGTTCGAGAGCGTTGGGTCATATTCGCTGGTCAAGGCACACATGTTCAACGGCGTGGCCCTGCCCTCAGTGTACTCCCTGAACTCCACGGGGCAGTTGGCTCTGAAGAACGCCCCCAACTTCGAGGAGTTCGCGGCCCGGTGGGGAATGGTGACCGGCGCGCCGGCGTGACGAGGCTACCGAGGCAGGGGCGATGAGCGGACCGGCGGCACACATACTCCAATTGACGGACTCGGTTACGGGTCGGCAGGCCGCGCTGCGCATGTTCCCGAACCACGACGACATGACCCTAGGCGCGCTGGTGGACAGGTACCTGAAACACGCGCCCCTGGACCAACTTCGCCGGGAATCGCGGATTGCCGAACCGTCTGCCGATAGCCTGTATGCCATACAAGACCTGGTCTATGGCAGTTCCAATGGCGGCCGACTAGAGGACATGTTCGCCGGTACCATCTTCAGGGATGAATGCCGGATAAATTCCCCAATCCTCGAGTTGAACGAAGTCCCGGAAACACGGACTGCGGTGGCGGCGGGACAGGAAATCTCCCTGATCGACATCGCCATCGACCGGCTCGATGTGGACTACGCACGCAACTGGACGGGGTTTCACGCCCGCAAGTGGCAGCGCGACCCCGGGAAGTACGTGAGTTTCGTGGAGTCGGTCCTTGAAGAAACCCACGGCGTTTTAGAGGCGCGAGAGTTGTTGGGGCTGGACTCCAGGGAAGGGAAGCTGAAATTTCTTAGAACTCTGGCCAGGGCTGTCTGGAACAGCCAGTTTGAGAACTACTCACGGTTTACTGGCAGGAAGCTGGTGTACAAGTCGGGCGATGAGACCATAGACAACATCATGGAAGGCGCGGGAGCAATCTGCTCCGAGAAGGTGCAGGCGCTCAAGTTTCTGACAGACCATTATGGGTTTAAGTCGGAGTACATCATCGCGGGACAGGACGCGGTCGGCCCGGCACCTGTGGAGAAGCTGCGGCAACTGCTCAAGACCTTCGATTTCCGTTTTTCCAAGCGGTACATGCGGTTCTGGCAACACACGGCACTGCTTTACCACGTGGAAGGGACGCGGGTGTTAGTGGACGCGACCAACGGAAATATCCCCTTCCTTTTCCTTGAGGGAGATGCAGGTGACCTCGTCCTGGGATGCGAGGAGAAGCAGCCTGTACCTGTGAAGATGGTGGAGTCCACGGAGCAGTTCTATTACCACCGGGTACCCCAGGACATCCCCGAAAACCTGTTCTTCGCCCTGGAAGGGTGGATACCCTACTCGGACCTGATGCAGGTGTTCGACAACGAGCTTGGCCTGTACCTGTCGGCAGACTACTACGTAACGCCCGTCCCCTACCGGAACGAAGAACAGTACCGCCGCGACCGGGGGCAGTTCCTAGATGTAGCCAACCGGGCGGGACTGGACTGCTCGGTTACCCGTTCCTGGACGCTGGACACCCCGCTGGGCCGGGAGTTTCAAGATGTGGAGCCGGAAGTGAGCAGCAGAATCATGGCCTCCAAGGAGCACTTGCTGGCACGGCTGGACGAGTGCGACGGTCCGGGACACCAGTCCGGGCTAGTGGTGATGAAACTGGGGAACCAGACGGCTGACTGCGGTCCATAGTTACGTGACTGCGAGGCCCCTTGCTTCAAGTTCCTAGCGAAAAAGTGCGACTTCCAGCGAGTGTCGCTGGCGGGTGGTTTGCTACAGCCCATCGGACAGAATTCCCGAAGGCTGCAGCGACGATGGACTTTCGTGCCTTCCTCGACAGGGTGCGAGGGTATGACTTCACCGGACATTCGGACGTGGAGTTAAAGGATGCTCTACATCGCCTGGACACAAGTTCAAGAGTTGCTGAGTTAGCGCCGCTAGTCTTCGCCGTGGTAGCTGAGGCCATTGACCGGCGGCTGGGAGTGTGGCGGGTATTCGAGGATTCTTCGGATGTGACCGGCAGACCGGATACCGTGGCTGCGCTGCGCGGCTGTGATGCCATAAGCGGCGCGGCGGCCCGCGTCCGCGAGGAGCGAAAGTTCCGGCGGGTGGCCGACATCCATCTCCCAGCGGAGTTCTACCAAACCGCCCGTGGTAGTGGCGTTGACGGGGGCAGGTTCCGCGTCACCGAGGAGCAGCTTCTGACAGGGTTTCACCTGTCCCAGGGGCGGGTGGTCCAGATGAATGCCGGGGAGGGCAAGACGGTGGCTGCGGCCTTTCCGGCAGTTCTGCAAGCACTGTCGGGTCGCCCGGTCCACGTGATAACCGCCAATGACTACCTGGCAGACCGGGACGCTTCACTGCTGGCCCCGGTGTACGAGTCGCTGGGGTTGAGCGTGGGATCTGTCCTCACGCACATGGAAGACGATGAGCGGCGGCTGGTATACCGGAAGCAAGTAGTCTACGGGACGATGCGGGAGTTCGGGTTCGACTATCTCCGCGACAATCTGAAGCTGACCGCGACAGAAAGGGTCCAAGGGCCGCTGGACGTGGTCATCATCGACGAAGTTGACCACGCGCTGATTGACGACGCGTTCACTCCGATGATTATCTCCGGCCAACCGATGGGTGTTGGCCTTCCCCTAGGCCGGGTCAGGACAGCGGTTGCCGAGCTTATGGAGGCGCAGCGGGGCATCGCCGATGAGCTGGCAGTACGCGCCTCGCGGCCCGGAATCGAGGACAGGGAACGCGTGGCGCTTCTGGCACGGCTGATGCTGGCGCAACCGGGGCATCCCGTGCTGCCGCTGATGCAGCCCGCCGGGTCCCGGCTGGCGAGACGGGTTCGAGCGCTGGCCATGCAGGAGCTTGCCGGCTTGACCGACGGGCTGTTGTACTCCGTCGATGTCGAGGGCCGATACGCGACGTTGACCGATTCGGGATGGGAGTTCGTCGAGGAACGCCTTGAGTCCTTCGGACATCAGGACACGCCTGAGGAACGCACATCGCATCGGACGGCCCGACGATACGCGTTGGGCAACTGCGTTTACCAGATGCTACGCGCTTTTCTGCTGCTAAAGCGCGACGTGGACTACGTGGTGGACGACGACAGCATTGTGCTGATTGACCAGCACACGGGACGTCCCAAGGACGGGTCCATCTACCAGTTCAACCTACAGTCAGCCCTGGAGGCCAAAGAAGGGGTTACTCCCCGGCCCGAGTGCGAGACCCTGGGGCAGATTTCGGTCGCGGGGTTCATGGGCCTGTACGAGCATACCAGCGGGATGACCGGGACCGCTGCCGTGTCTGCGCACGAGTTCGAGCGGAAGTACGGTATGGACGTGGCGGTCGTGCCTCCGAGCAACCCCATGATGAGGGTGGACACGGGTCCCAGGGTGTTCCTGACGAAGGAGGACAAACTCGGCGCGCTGGTGGATGAGGTGGTGTCACGACACCAAACCGGGCAACCGGTACTGGTAGGGACCGGCTCAGTAGAGCAGTCGGAGGAATTGAGCCGTAGGCTGTCGGAACGAGGAGTGACCCACAATCTGCTCAACGCGGTGACCACCGACATTGAGGCGCAGACCGTCAAGGACGCGGGCCGCTTCGGCGCCGTGACGGTGGCGACCAACATGGCGGGCAGGGGAACGGACATCCTGCTGGGGCCGGGGCTTAACATCGAGATAGCGGGCCGGTGCGTAGAACAGGTACATGCGATGCTTGACGACAACTGTTCCTCAGTCGTCGTCTCATGCCATTCCCTGGAGCAGGCCGACGTTTTGAGAAGACAACTTGGCCGGGCGGCAGGGCTCAGGGCCACCTGGTCGGACGCCAGGGTCGCGGTTACCTCTGAAAACAGCTCCAGTGGAAGGCATCCGGGACACATGCGCCCCTGCGCGGAGGAGGGCAGGATCCAGTTTTCGTTGGGGCTGTGCGTCATCGGAGCGGATATGCACGAGTCCACCAGGGTGCATCTGCAAATGAACGGGAGGAGCGGGAGACAGGGGGATTTCGGGGAGACTCTGTCGTTCCTGTCGCTGGAGGACCGGCTGATAAGCGCCAAAGCCTGGGAGATGCTGGGACTGTCGGACTGCCGCCAAGTGGATTCGGCGGCGCGGGGGTACTTTTCCGGGGGTGCTGTCACGGGGCTGGTGGTCAGTCTGCGGCGTGATGCCGAGCGGGAAGGGGAAACCCAGAGGGGTCTGATACAGGACTACCTCGCGGTGTTGGACCTGCACACGTCGCGGTATTACCGCCGCCGCCGTGAAGTTATGGGACTTCCGTCCATGGTCGGTATGGTACGGGATTCGGCGTCTCGCGCCGTTGCGGGCCTGGTATCCAGGTACTTCGACGGGATAACCCATGACGAGTACCGGGAGTCGTTTGGGCAGATGTCGGAGGAAGTCCTGCGGGACTATGGGGTGGACTGTTCCTCGCTGTACGGATGCGGACTGGATGTTCTTGCCGATGAGCTGGGCGGACTGATCGCTGACAGGTTCGACGCGCTGGCGGAGCGTGCAGGAACAGCGGTGTTCTCGGACACGGCCCGTCTGTTGCATCTCCAGACCTACGACGAAGCATGGCGGGGCCACCTGGCGCGGCTGCGGGATATGCTCTCCACCCATGTTCTCAACTCGCGCAACCACAAGTCGGCGGTGGCGGCGTATGTGCGGGCGTGCGGCCAGGCCTGGGATGAGTTCCGGGACAATGCGGATGTGGAGTTCCTGTCCCGGCTAGCGAATTTCCCATTCTCCGAGGCTGGCGCGGATGCAGACCATCCAAAGCCGGTGAGTGAGCAGGTAGAGATGTTGATGGCGTCGATTCCGGCCCTGGTGGAAGTACCAACTCCGTTGGCCGGACCCGCGCACAGGAGGGACTAAGCATGTTCGGAAAACAGGTCAGGTTGGGCACGGCACTGTCCCTCGGCGGAATCGTGGCGGCGTCCCCGCTGATTGCCGCGTGCGGCGGAGGGCAGTCCTATGAGGACTGGGCCGCCACCGACGGGGCGGCGGGCCGGATCAACCTGGACGACGTGCAGGAAGCGTTCAAGGAGGCCAAGAGCGCGACTGACTTTGAGCGCCGGGTCAACGAGATTTACGAGGGCGACGGACTGGTGCTGATCCGGGCCAAGCAGGACGGTTCAGCGTTGACCCTGGAGGGATGGGAGGACCTGAACAGCAGCGGCGAGATCGAGGACGGATCCGACGACCAGCTGTTCGAGATCGTCAAGGGAACCAACGACGAATACGACATGCGCGGTTACCACGCAAACAGCCACTACAACAGTCATTTCGGGGCCGGGGACTTCCTGTTCACCTACCTGCTGATCTCAGCGATGACGCCAAGGTTTGGTTACTACTATTCCACTCCACCCAGCCGGGTTCCAAACATGCGCCGGGAGCGGACGTCGTACCGGCAGTCGTCGTCCTACACCCGGCAGGCGCAGCGCAACAGCAACTACAATACCAAGTACGCCGGCTCTCGCTACCAGCAGGCTAGCAGCAATACCAGCACCAACCGCCGCACCTACCAGTCCACACAGAGGAGCAGCGGCGGGTTCAAGAGCAGCAATACCATCTCGCGTTCCACGTCCAGGTCGTCATCCTTTGGGTCGTCCAGCAGGTCCGGAGGGTTTGGCGGCGGGGGCGCGATGCGATTGAGAGGCCGAAACGGTTGACCGGTCCGTTCCGGTTTTCGGCAACGCTGGCAGGGATGGCTGATGAAGACAGCCTGTGCATAGTCCTGCCTGCCGAGTTTGGCTGCGGCACGATCTTCCAACTGCTTGAGCGGGTTTTCCCTCCCGACGAGGAGCAACAGGGAGTTGTGGAATCCTGGTGCGACATCCGTTCCAACCCTGACCTGCCCGAGATATACGGTGTGTTCCTAGCCGCGTTTGAGGAATGGCGTCAGTGGAGATGTCACCTGCTGGTGTCGGAAACGGATGGCCAGAGCATAGACCTGGCATCGCAAGTCTCTGAGTGGATTGACTCGCCACAGGAGGATAGCGGACCAGCCCTGCCGTGTCTGAAGGTCTGCCTGGAGCAGCGGTATCACGCTGTTGATTACGGGGTGCGGTCGGACTTCTGGGGCAGCAAGGAAGAGCTGTTGGAGTGGCTACGATCTATGACTGTGCTGTATTTCCTGGACAAGCACGAGGCCGATCTGGATGCTCAACCTGCTGAAGGGGAAGAATCGGCACTTGCACCAACACTTGAATTGCTGCAGTGCGACGGGCTGATCGAGGAGTCGGAGGACGGCGGAACCCTCGTGGTCTCGGAGGAAGGACGGAGGCTTATCGGGAGGCTGCTGGCCGAGACTGAGTCTTGCATCGACAGGTACGACCACTTCAAAGACACCATGATTGACGTGGACGGGGAGAGGGTCGAGTTCGGGACAGGGAGGGGTATTGACCTGCGGGTGCAGGTGTTCGCGAAGGAAGGTCTGGACCCGGTGCGAACCGTGTTTCTCCTGCGCCTTTATGATGGTTCACTGGACGAACACCTGCCGGTGTGGACGGAGATTGCTTTTTCCTGCTCCGACGGCGGTGAGGGGTTCTTCGACTCGATACTGGAGCCGGTTGTGAACCGGTACGATGTGGGAGATGTGATGATCGGATGGGTAATCGAGCACGGATATGGCTACCTGGAGGAGCGGTGGGAAGAGGCGCGGGAACAGGAGGCACGGCGGGTGGTCAGGAGACGGGTACGGAAGGGGAGAACGCCTGGTCGAACAGGGGGGAGGCTGTATCCCTAAATGGCGACGAAGAGCACCATGGCTGCGCTGATTACCACCGCGCTTTCCACGAAGGCTACACCTACATTGCGCCCTGAGGAGAGGGCGTCTGCTACCTTGACCGTGGGCAGTATGACGAGGTCGATGAGCAGGCGCATAACGTAGAGGAGGACGAACCCGAGAACGCCGAAGACCAGGAATGCGGCGATGCTCTCACCCCAGCCGACGAACTCTCCGAAGACGGCCTTGAGGGTCACCAAGCCGATGGCGATGAGGTTGCCGCCCATGGCGACGCCGACCGCGACGTTGTCGCCTTCGATTTCGGAGTGGATGTCGAAGGACGTGGTCCACTCGTAGAAGAGAGCGAACACGATAAGCAGGACGAGTCCCATCCCGAAGAAAGCCAGGGCGATCAGGGCCGACGTCAGTTCATCAGCGGCGCTTTCGCCAGCCACGGAACCAGCCACCAGCAATCCTACAGCGACGTACATCCCGAATTCGGCCGCACCAGTCCCGACGTTCTGGTCTTCGATGATCTCCTTCTCGACATTGAACTGGTACAGGACCAGACGGTCCATCAGGAACATCACCACGTTAAGCGCGACGATTCCGGCCAGTGAATACAGGAATACCCGCAGCAGGTCGATTGCGAAATTGAGGTCGAACCCCAGGCCCCCGGGGCCGACCAGAGTAAGCGGCTGGTACAGAGCGCCGAGAAAGATGAGGATCACGCCGAGAAAGTAGCCAGTGAGCTGAAGGGCGACGGCCATGTTGCCCTTTTCGGCAATTTCCTGGTTGACCCTGTAACGGGTGACCACGTCCCGGACCAACTTGGCGATAATGAGGACGACGAGACCCAGCACCACGAAGGCCAGACCCCGCGGGAATGACTCCAGCGCCCCTACGAATCCCTCGATCATCTGCCCCTCCCTGTTCCAGGATCCAGTCGCTCACCCTGATAGAGGGTGACGCTGTCCGACGACAGGACTTCGCTGAAGACCACCTCGAACGGCCTGCCCTCCCACTTGGTTATGGAGAGGATGCGAAGCCCGTCGTCACTGAGGAAGTCCCAGTGGTAGAAAGGCTCGCCTGGGCCGCTACAGTCCCTGTAGAAAAAGACCTCGGCACTGTTCCGGTAGCGGTAGCCCTGTCCGTCGACGTTGATGAAGTTGTCGATGGAATGCTGCTCGTCGAGTTGTATCAGGTCGTCCTCAGTCAGGCCGATGCCGTCCAGCCCTATTGGGTCAGGGTTGCCGGTGGCAGAGACGGACAAGTCGTAGCCGTCGGTCCATTCAACCCAGACGCGGGTTTCTCCATCGGCACATTCCAGCTCGTACCAAGAATCTGGCCCGGTGGTGTAGCGGTGGCGACGCTCTATGAAGAAGTAGCAGTCCTCATACTCCAAGCCCAAGCCGGCGATGGTGACGACGTCGCCAACCATGGCTGCGCGGACGGAGTCGTCACGGAGTTCGGAGGGCCTCCGGTCCCGGCGGCGCTTGCCGCGGCCGAACAGTGAGCGAAACATGCTCTTATCCTTCGGCGTCCCTGCGGAAGGGTAAGAGTGTAGGAGCAGATGCCATAGAGGTCATGAATTCCGCCTGAACGGGATATGGCCAACCCACTAGCCTGACAAACTGGAAGGTCTGCCTTGGTGCATGAGTATACTCAGGGGGCTATTGGAGGTCAATCTGGCATCAACTCTCAGCATCTCCGCGTGTTTCGCGGGCATTTGTTCTCCGGGCCGTACATATTGGTTGGACTATTGGTTATAATTTGCCGGACACAGGGTTAGCCCGGTGATACCCACAGGGCGAAGGGAGTTGTGCGCATGGGAAGGTCAGGCGGCGGAATGTGGTTGCTGGTGGGGATAATGCTGCTGGTGCTGGGATTGCTTATCCAGTCCTCGTTGTTCAAGTGGCTCCTGGAGTTTATTGGCTGGATTCTCGTCATTATCGGTATAATTGCTATAATCATCGCATTGGTCAGCATGATTTCCGGCAGGGGACGTGACCGGTTTGAGGACTACTAGACTCTTCGTCCGGCCATCCTTGCTTTCGAGACCAGGAAATTGATTGGAGGTGCGCCGTGGGAGTGCTGTCACGGATGTCCACGATAGTTAAGTCCAAGATGAACCGGATTCTTGACCAGGCGGAGGACCCCAACGAGACCCTGGATTACTCCTATGAGAAGCAGTTGGAGATGCTCCGCAACGTCAAGCGCGGCGTTGTGGAGATGGTGGCCGCGAAACGGCAAATCCAGCAGCAGGCGACCAAGGTGCAGCAGAACGTGACCAAGCTGGATGCTCAGGCGAGGCAGGCGATGGAGGCCGGGCGGGAAGACCTGGCGAGGATGGCCCTGCAGAGAAAGCAGGCCGCGGTCCTTGAACTCCAGGGGCTTGACGAACAGATCGCCGGCATGGAGTTGGAGCAGGAGAAGCTGACCCAGGCGGAGCAGAGGCTACAGACTAAAGTGACTGCCTTCCGTTCCAAGAAGGAGGTCATCAAGGCCCAGTACAACGCGGCCCAGGCGCAAGTCCGAATCGGGGCAGCGCTTGGCGGCATATCCGAGGAGATGAGCGACGTCGGTCTCGCCGTGGAACGCGCCGAGATGAAGACAGACAAGATGCGAGCCCGGGCCGGGGCGATCGACGAGTTGGCCGCCGCTGGAGTCCTGGATGACGGTTCCGGCAAGGATGACATCTCCAGGGAACTGGACAGGATGCTGACCGACCAGAACGTTGAGGATGAACTGGCCAGCCTGAAGGCCTCGCTGCCCAGCTCCGGACAGGGCACAAGCGATAGTGGTCGGTTGCCGGAGGGCCGGGCATGATCGTGCGAATCACCAACGAGGGTCAGTACAACCTTCCCGGCTCCTACATCGACGACCTGAACCAACTGGATAATGACCTGGTGGAGGCGGTGGAGGAAGAGGACGAAGCCAAGTTCCAGGAGTTGCTGTCGCGGATGCTGGGGATGGTCCGGGAGAACGGTTCGCCGGTTCCCGTGGACGAGCTGGTTGAGTCGGACCTGATCCTGCCGGAACCGGACCTGACCCTGCTGGAAGCCGAAGAGATGTTTGTGGGCGAGGGTCTGCTTCCGGGGTAGACGCCTGCGTGTCAGCCACCGGTCCAAGGCCGGTGGGATTCTGTTCAGAGGAGCATTTGCGCCCCCGGCATGGCCGGGGGCGTTTCGCTTACCCTGTGCGAAGGCTTTGCGCCGCGACTGCTAGGCGGGCTCGAACATCGGGAGGGAGACTTCTCCCTCACCCTGGTCTTCCCAACGCAGCTTGACCCGCATACCACACTGGATGTCGGTAGTCGGGTCCTGGACACCCACGATGTTGGTCATGATGCGAAATCCCTCGTCGAGGTCGACGTAGGCTACCGCATATGCGCCAAGGTCCTTGAAGGCCGGGTGTCGACTCTGGACGATGACGCTGAAAGTATAGACAGTCCCCAAGCCCTGGGACACGTTCCACCCGGTGTCGTCTGACCCGCAGTAGGTACAGTGACGGCGGGGATAGAAGATGACGCCGTTGCAGCGGTTGCAGGTCTGGTAGGTCAGTTCGTGGCGCTTGGTGGCTTCCCAGAAGGACTCGGTGTCGCTCTCAGGGAACCTGGGTTGTGGCCTTAACGGTGCCATAGTATTGCAACTCCTGTTTGATAATCCTGGGTTGACGGTCCGGGACTGGGTTGCGGTCGCTGGCGACCGGTCGCTAGTCTGCAGCCAGGACCGTTACGCCGGTGGCGTGGCGGGAACCGAGTTGGCCGCCGTTACCCACGGCCACGGCCAGCTTGGCGCCATCGACCTGGGAGGTGGACTCGCCGCGCAACTGGCGGGTGGCTTCCATCAGGAGGAAGATTCCCCTTGCGCCGGGGTGGTTGGACGACAGGCCACCGCCGTCGGTGTTGATGGTCGGCTTGCGTGGGTCGTCGAAGTGGAGCTTGCCGTCGCTGACGAAGTCGCCGCCCTCGCCCTTGGTGCAGAAGCCCAGGTCTTCGATCATGCACATGACTGTTATGCTGAAGGAATCGTAGGCCATCAGGATGTCAATCTCGGAGGGGGAGACTCCGGCCTCTGCGAAGGCGACAGGGGCAGACTGGGCCCCGGCGCTGACGGTGATGTCGCCGCCGTTCTCACGGTACTTGGTGGCCTCGCCAGCGCCGATTATCCATACGGGCTTCTTGCGGGCGTTGCGGGCCATCTCAGGAGAGGCGATGAGCACTGCGCCGCCCCCGTCGGAAACCATGCAGCACTCCAGCAGGTGGAGCGGATAGGCGATTATGCGGGAGTCGAGAACGTCTTCGACGCTGATCTCCCGGACGCCGACGAACTCGAGGTCGGTCATGGCCTTGACCGCCTCGGGGTTGCGCATGGCGTGGCGGCGGGTGGCCACGGATATGGCGGCGAACTGTTCGTCTGTGGTGCCGTACTGATGCTTATGGCGCTGCTTGACCATTGCGTAATTGCCGATGAGTGTGAGGCCCCAGGGGTCTTCCATGTTGTTCAGCATGTTGGAGACGCCCTGGCCCGTCGCTCCCGCGGTTCCGATGGCCCTGCGGTCGGAATGGGCGGTGGAGCCGTAGGTAATCAGGGCGAGGTTGCACTTGCCCTGTGCGATCATGCGCATGGCATGGTTGGCGTGGAACTCGTATGAGGTGCCGCCGACGGAAGTGTTGTCAATGACTTTGGGCTTGAACCCGAAGTATTCGCAAATCCCCAGGCCACCTATGCCCTGGTCGGTGCCGGTGTCGTAGACGGCGTCCACGTCCTGCCAGGTAAATCCGGCGTCTTCCAGGGCCTTGGCAGCGCATGACGCCTTGATTTGGAGCGCGTTGGTGCCGGGTCCGACGACCCGCAAGGGATATTCGTTGATACCCACGATGGCTGCTATACGGCTGTCTCTAGGCATCCTCTGTTACCACCTCCTCGGGAGTGTATGAGTTGAGAGTGTGTCGTGTCTTAGTCCAGGAAGGGTTGTGTCGTGGCGTCAGGTTTCTCGGCTCTGGCCTCATCCGGGTCGAAGCCGAGACAGGTGCGGTCGATATTTGCGCCCCAGTTGTAGGACAGCATCCTGACAGCGCATAAGGTCATGCCAAGCCTCCCCGGCTGGGGCGGATTATAGCGGAGCATGGCAATGGGGATAAAGGTCTTGGCCGCCGCTTCGGGATCGAGGCGAATTTGACATTGCCGGCAGTTGGGGCTAGATTGAGTCAATGCGCATAGGCTTGGTTACCGACACCCACCTGCCCGCCCTCATCCGAACCCCCGACGCGATGGGCCCCGAACCTGCAACTTTCTTCTCCTCCGTAGACCTGATTCTGCACGGGGGGGACCTTACCTCTCCCATCATCCTCGACTGGCTGGAGCAGTTTGCGCCGGTGCTGTGCTCCACCGGGAACAACGACCCCCTGACCGACTCGCGGATGCAGGAAGTCCAGATGCTGGACATCGAGGGCTGGCGGATCGGGATGGTACATATTCTGGACCGGGAATTCAGACCTATCGATGAACTCCAGGAGGCATTTCCTGCGCCTGTGGATATAATCGTGTCCGGGCATACGCACCTGGAGCAGCTGGAGCTACGGGAAGGGGTGGTGCTGGTGAACAGCGGCAGCCTAACCTATCCCCAGCACAAGGAACTGCGTCTTGGCGGTGTGGGTCTGCTGGAGTTGGGTCCAGGAAATTTGCACGCTGAGATCATCCCCATCGGGGAAACACCGGGCAAGCCCAACCCCGTCAAGGCTATGACGCTGGACTACATTCCCGGAGATGGGCCAGCCTAGCAGCAGTCTGTCCCCGGCGCCCCATAGCTCCCCCTCTACTGACCCAGAACCAGTCACTTCCATTCAAGCCGTTCCGCATCAGATTGGCAGCACAGGCTCGGTGCGTTCCTCGGGCAGGTCTATGTCGAAGGTGTTGGCATTGATGGCAAGCAGGGCGTAGTAGCCAATCAGGGTGGTCAACTCAGTCAATCCCTGTGCTCCGAACTGGTCTATGCCGACCTGGAACGCCTCCTGGCTCACCCTACGGTTGTTGAAGAACTCCGTTCCCACCCGGACGACTGCGGCCTCGTCAGGCGGCATATCCGGGAGAGGTTGCCGGTCCCGGATGGCGTTCACGAGGGCGTCGCTCAGTCCGGCCGACCTACCCCTGGCGGCGTGGGCGTTCCAGATGAACTGGCAGTCGGTGGCGCGGGCGGTGATGAGCATGGCGAGCTGCTGGATTCTGTCAGGAAGGGACGATTCCTGGCGGAGGTAGTCCGCGAGGTGGTTGCAACGGCGGCGCATCTCGGGGCTGTTAATCATCGCGGAGCCGGGGCCGGACGCGACCACGCCACCGCTGTTGGCGGTCTCATGGTCGAAGGCTTCCAGGAACTGCTCCGGCACGTTTTCCCTGGTCAGTACGGGTGCTCGGGCCATGATTCCCCTCCTTGGCGATTGTTGTGAAAACGGTGGCGCGGGCCTGAAGTACTTGGTCAAGAGTGGACACGACGAATCATAGCCACGGGCATGGGGGTTGGCAAGGATGGAACATCCGCCCATGGCCATGCCACTGCTCCGGCTGTTGCAACACCTTTCGATACTTTGCAGGCCTCTTATAGGCCACTGCTTGCTGGCCTTGACACTGGTGGCCCCAGACCCTAGCCTGCTAATATGCCGGGCTGGCCCCTCCGGGTTGCTGGCCCCTACCGGACCGATGCAGTGGAGAATAAATTATGACTGTCAGCGCTGCGCGCACTCTTGTAGTATTGGACCCGACAGCTCCTCCCAGGGAACTGCGTGAGACCATGGCGCCCCGCCTGCCGGACCTGCGGGGCAGGCCGGTGGGGTTCCTGTGGAACAACAAGCCCAACGGGGATGTGCTGTTTCGCAGGCTGGAGGAGTTGCTGCGGGAGAAGTATGAGATCAGCCGCGCCACCCACAGGGGCAAGCCCACTGCGTCGGTCGGCGCATCGGAGCAGGTGCTGGATGAACTGGCGGCCGGCAGCGACGGGGTGATCGTCGGGCTGGCAGATTGAGGGTCCTGCACGTCGTGGAGTATCCACGACTCGGTGGAGTTGGAGCGGCGGGGAGTCCCCACCGTTACGGTGTGCACACATCTCTTCCAGCGGTTGGGAAACGTGGAGCGGCGCTCGCTGGGGATGGCGGAACTCGCAATGGCGGTGACTGAGCATCCTCTGGGCGGTCTCAAGCCAGAGGCGGTCTTGAGGAAGGCTGACGACCTGCTCCCGTTGATCGTATCAGGACTGACCGGGCCCTAAGGGTTGGGATGGCCGGGTTGAACGCGCAGCGGATTGAAGTCGCCGACGAGTACGACGCAGTACAGGAACTGTACCTGGAGCGAGGCTGGACCGACGGCCTGCCGATCACGCCGCCGACTCCGGGGAGGGTTGAGGCGATGCTGCGGGCGGCGGGTCTGCCGCCGGACAGGGTAATCGCGGAGATCCCTCCCAACTGGGGCGGAGCGACGGTGGAGAGGCTGGCGGTAAACGCGGTGATGGCCGGGTGCCTTCCGGAGTATTTTCCGGTCATTGTGGCGGCGGTCGACGCGATGGGCGATCCGGCGTTCAACCTTTACGCGGTGCAGGCGACCACACACCCGTGCGCTCCACTGGTCATCGTCAACGGACCTATCCGGGAGGCCCTGGGACTCAACGACTCCTCGGGGGCCTTCGGGCCGGGATGGCGGGCCAACGCGACGATTGGACGGGCGATACGGCTGGCGTTGCTGAACATCGGGGGAGGCTATCCGGGAGTCGGCGATATGTCCAGCCAGGGCGCGCCTTCCAAGTACGGCTATTGCGTAGCCGAGAACGAGGAACTGAACCCGTGGAGTCCGTTGCACGTTGACCGGGGATTCGACCGGAACCAGAGCACGGTAACGGTCATTGCGGGCGAGCCTCCTCACAACATCAATGATCATTCCGGCCGGTCGGCAGACGACATATTGACGATAGTGGCGGGCGCGATGGCGGTGACCGGGGCCAATAATGCCTATACCGGCGGAGAGACGCTGCTCGCACTGGGGCCAGAGCACGCGGAAACCATTTCAGGGGATGGCTTCGGCAAGCAGGACGTGGTGGAATGGCTGCAACGCAGGGCGTTGGTGCCGCTGGAACGGTACACCGAAGATACACTGTTGGAACGTTTCGGAGGGATACCTGAGGGGCCGATCCCGATGGTGCGAGGTAAGGATGACCTGACCATCATAGTGACAGGCGGGCCGGGCAAGCACTCCTGCTGGATACCGACGTTTGGGGGTACAACACATTCCGTTACGAGGGTCATCGGTTAGACGGCCGCTGGCGGTTGGTCTCTCCCGAGACTTGGTGGCCATATCGAATCTCCGAGAGTTTTTCCTGGAATTCTCTGGCTCTCAGCCCGGATTTGAGGACCCTGGATTTGGGCCATGACAAGTACGTTCATTAATATCTTCGGGGCCACGGGTAACCTTGCACGTCGGAAACTCATCCCGGCGCTGTATGACCTGCACTGCAAAGGACAGCTGTCCACGGACCTGAAGATCACCGGCGTTGCCCCCGGAGAGATGACCACGCCCGAATTCCGGGACCTGGTGCGGGAATCGGAAGCCTCACTGAACCAATGGGCCGACTTCGCTGATCGCATAAATTACGTCCAGGCTGACGTCACCAGCCCGGAGGACATGGTCCGGGCATGGCAGGTCATAGCGGAACTCACGCCTGAACAGGAACCCGGCCGAGTAAACTGCCTCCATTACCTGGCGCTGCGGCCCGACCTCTATGCTCCGGCAGTAACTGCTTTGGCTTCAGCCGGCATGACCGGTAACGGTCCAGGTTGGCGGCGTATCGTTATAGAAAAACCCTTCGGCTCCGACGGACGTACCGCACGGGACCTGAATGAACACCTGCACAAACATCTGGACGAGGACCAGGTTTACCGAATAGACCACTACCTCGGCAAAGAGACGGTGCAGAACCTGTTGGTGTTCCGTTTCGCAAACAGCATCTTCGAACCTATCTGGAACCGCAACTACATCGACAGTGTTGAAATCACCGTTGATGAAGAGGACATGGTCGGAGACCGGGGAGAATACTACGACGGCAGCGGGGTGCTGCGCGACATGTTCCAGAGCCACCTGCTGCAACTGATGACGCTGGTTGCGATGGACCCACCCCACTCCTATGAGGCAGATGCATTGCGGAACGAGAAAGTAAAGGTGCTGAGCGCAGTACGCCGCCCTTCGCTGCGCGAGATAGAAGAACACCTGGTGATCGGTCAATACGAGGGCTACCATTACGAGCCGGGGGTTGCGCCTGGCTCACAGACGCCCACCTTCGCCGCGCTGCGGTTGTTCATCGACAACTGGCGGTGGCAAGGGGTGCCGTTCCATCTCAGGTCCGGGAAGGGCCTGCCGGCCAAGAACACTGAAATGATCATCAATTTCCGTTCTCCGCCTCACATGCTGTTTCCTGTACCCGACGATGGAGACATACCGGGCAACCAACTGTTGATACGCATCCAGCCAGACGAGGGCGTGGGCCTGGAATTCCAGTCCAAGGTGCCTGGAGCGGGCCTGAGGATGCGGCCCGTCAACCTGGAGTTCAGCTACGATGCAGGCTTCAACGACGTGGAGATTCCGGACGCCTACGAGCGGCTGCTGCTGGACGCTCTTGCCGGTGACGCCTCCCTGTTCACCCGCAGCGATGAGATTGAACTGGCCTGGAGCATCATCGACCCCATCACCGACAGGCTTGATCTGCCCGGCGCGCCCACACCGTACCGCTACCTGCCGGGGACGCAAGGACCGCAGACCCCGTAAGTAGGGTTTTTGTTCAGGCCTCGGGAGGCATATCCGGCTGAAAACGGTCGGTGTATTCCCGCCCCAATCTGGTCTAGCGCGGCCCCGCCTGCACAGAAGTGCGTTTTCGCCGGTACTTCGGCCAGGGGGTCTGAAACGACCTTGATGGTATATGTCCGTCAACCCGGGAGAGTCTTCCCAACTCGCCATCCGGCCTTCCCAATAATGATTGTGATGTAATACACAATGTTGACGTGCGTGGGGGTAGTGATTATTATGGGGCCGTCGCTAGAGCGTCTGGCGGTGGCTGTCCCCTTTTCGGGGTGCAAACTGTAGATGACATGGCGAAATCCACCTCGGTGTGAAGGAGGTGCGAACAGAAATCGTAATCACCAGAGAGTCGGCGTTAAACGACCTACGAGACGTCTTCAGGAGGAGTAAGGAATGGCAGACAAGGATATCGCTTTAATGGCCCACCTGATGCGACGCGCCGGATTCGGGGCGACGTATGAAGAGCTTGAGGCACGGGTGGCCAATGGCTACGAGGCCACGGTGGAAGAACTTCTGAACCCCGAGTCTCAACCAGCCATCGAGCGCGATGTGCTGATGCGCTATCAGCCCCAGTGGGTGTCGCAGGCAGGTCTGGAAGGGCAACAGGAAGAGTGGACCTTCCGCATGATCAACACGAAGCGCCCCCTGGAAGAGAAGATCGCTCTGTTCTGGCACCAGATCTTCTGCACCGGCCACGCCAAGTGTGAGTATCCCAAGCAGCAGCAGATCGAGTTCGACATGTTCCGCACGATGGGCATGGGCAACTTTGAGCATCTGCTCATGGGACTGGCCACCGACCCGGCGATGGTGTTCTACCTGGACAACTGCATGAGCCACAAGGACGCTATCAATGAGAACTGGGGCCGTGAGCTACTGGAACTGTTCTCGATGGGCGTTGGTATGGATGGCCACGCCAACTACAGCGAGGACGACGTCAAGGAATGCGCCCGCGCCTTCACCGGCTGGACGGTGACCAACTCGGTGCCGCGCTATCCCTACGGTAAGTACGAGGCCGCCTTCATCTATGACCCGGCGGACCATGACGACGGCGAGAAGACATTCCTGGGCGAGACGGGAAACTTCAACGGTGAGGACATCGTCAGCATCATCGCCAAGCAGCCCGGCACGGCCCGGTTCGTCGCCAGGCACCTGTACAACTTCTTCGTTGCCGATGAGCCGCAGGTCCCAGCCTGGCAGAACACGCCCCCCAGGGACCCCGAGGCGATCAAGATGCTGGAGGACGAGTACTACCGCTCCAACTACAACATTGGCTCGATGCTGAGTGTCCTGTTCAACTCCGACTTCTTCAAGAACGCGCGGTTCACCAAGGTAAAGAGTCCCACGGAGACTGTCGTAAGCACCATGCGGCTGGTAGGCGACTTCGACATGCCGAAGCCTGGCATGAATGCCATGACCCTGACCATCCGGTACATGGGCCAGGACCTGCTGAACCCTCCGACAGTTGAAGGCTGGCACACGGGCAGGGAATGGATCGACAGCGGCACCCTGGTCGAGCGGATCAACTTCACCGCCGATGCGGTTGGCAACACCAGCCACCGTGGTGTCCAGAACATCATCAACCGGCTGGCCTCCGAGGGCGAGACCATTTCCCCGGAGCGGCTGGTGGACGGCTGCCTGGAGATGCTGGGCGCCTACGAACTGGCCGAGGTGACCCGCACCGAGCTGGTGGACCTTGCCCGCAACGAGGGTGAGCTGCGCACCGGCACCGAGGAGTTCGGCCAGAGGGTCGGCCAGATGCTCCAGTCCATCGTTGCCACCACCGAGTACCTGTTCGCCTAAAACCCCGGCGCCTCCCTCCCGGTGGCTTCGATTGGGAGGGAGGGCATCAAAAAACCGGGGGACTTGAATAAAGGGGGAAGGACATGACATCCACCAAGAAAGACCCGGTGTTGGTGGTCCTCCAGTTGTCGGGGGGCAACGACGCCCTGAACACTCTCATCCCTTACAGCGACCCCCTGTACCTGGACAACCGGCCAAACGTGAGGATCGAGCCGGAGCGGGTACTGCAGATCAATGACCAGATTGGTTTCAACCCGGCGATGGGCCCGATAAAGCGGCTCTATGATGAGGGCAAAGTGGCCGTTATCCAGGGGATCGGCTATCCCAACCCCAGCCGCTCCCACTTCCGCTCGATGGACATCTGGCACACCTGCGAGCCGGACAAGGTCGGGGACGAGGGCTGGCTGGGCCGAGCGCTCAAGGACCTGGACCCGCAGAAGGAGAACGTGCTGACCGGCGTGAACTTCGGACGCGGCCTTCCCAGGGCATTGGTGGCTCCGGGCGTGCCGGTGGCCTCGGTGGGCAACCTTGAGACCTACGGTGTGCTGACGGGAATCGAGATTGAAGAGCAGCGCTCCAAGGCGCTGGACGTTTTCTCCAGGGTCTACTCGCCGATGATCGGGCAGGGTCCGGTACTGGACTACTTCGCGCAGACCGGACTGGACGCACTGGAAGGCGCGGACATCCTAAGCACCGCTCCCAGCATGTACTCCTCTACCGTGGAGTACGGCGGGGACGTCGTCGCCCAGTACATGCGCAACATAGCGCAGGTACACCTGGCGGGGCTGGGGACCAGGGTCCTCTACACGACAGCCCCCTACAACAGCTTCGACACCCACGCCGGTGAGATTGCCAACCACACCCGCCTGTGGACAGAGGCCTCCAACGCCGTTGCCGATTTCCACGATGACCTGAAGGAACATGACGCAGGCGACAACGTAATAACGCTGGTCTTCACCGAGTTCGGGCGCAGGGTTCACGATAACGGCTCCGGGACCGACCACGGCTCCGGCGGCGTGGCCTTCGTCATCGGAGACGCGGTGAAGGGCGGCCTCTACGGAGAGTATCCTTCGCTGGAGGAGAACAAACTCCTGGAGGGCGACCTGCACTTCAACAACGACTTCCGCAGCCTCTACTCCGCCCTGTTGGAGAAGTGGATGGGCCTGGATGCCAAGCCCATCGTGAACGGCGCATTCGAGCAGATGGACTTTATTTAGCCCAAGCCCGTTGTGAAAACAGTGGATAGCGGCCCCGGCCCTATCCACTAACAACTATCCATCAGCCGGGAACGGGTCCAACCGAAGCGTGCCGCGTGGCTCGCACATGTAGGACCCGCCCCTAGACGGAGGAGCAATATGACGACGATCCAGCCAATGAGGATTCCCTACGTGCAGCTCCAGTACAGCCACACCATCGGGCGCGGCGAGCAGTTCGGACCGGGGTTCAGCTACCCCATCCACATGGCCCGTGGCGAGGACGACCTGATGTACGTCCTGTGCCGGTCCTCGGAGTACCGGCCCGAGGGGACCCGCATCGCCGTCTGCACCGTTGACGAAGAATACGTCAACGCGTTTGCACGCGGCGTGCCGCAGCAGGGCCCCCACGAGTACAACTTCGACGACGGTTCTCTGGTCTGGCCGGTGACCGTGGCCATCGCCAGCAACGGAAACGTCTATGTTTCCGACGAGTGGCTCAACCGTATCTCAATCTTCACCCGCGACGGCGATTACGTCGGCAAGTGGGAGGAGAAGGTCGGAAGCGGCGACGGTGAGCTCGACCGTCCGGCGGGGCTGGCAATCGACGCAGACGACAACGTTTACGTCGTTGACAGCATGAACCACCGGGTCCAGAAGTTCACTCCCGACGGGAAATTCATTTCCAAGTTCGGGACGCACGGCGACGGGGACGGCGAGTTCAACATGCCCTGGGGCATTTCCATTGACAAGCACGGCAGCATCTTCATCGCCGACTGGCGCAACGACCGGATTCAGAAGTTCAACTCCGACGGGCAGTTCCTGATGAAGTTCGGGTCCTCCGGGTCCGGAGAGGGCGAGTTCAACCGCCCCACCGACGTGGCCGTGGACAATGACGGAATCATCTACGTCGCGGACTGGCTGAACAACCGGCTCCAGGTCTTCGACGATAGGGGCAACTTTGTTGGCCTGAAGACCGGCGACGCGACCGTCTCCAAGTGGGGGAAGGACAAGCTGGACGCGAACCCCGAGATGTGGGGAGAGCGCGAGCGCGCCCAGGGACTGGAAAGGGAGAAGGACTTCTGGGCGCCCAGCGGGGTCGAGGTGGACGATGACGGCAACGTCTTCGTATGCGAAGGCCCGCGCAACCGCATCCAGGTGTACCGCAAGCAGTCTCCCACCTTCATGGGGCCACGCCTGTAGCCCCTGACGGAAGCGGAACTCTTGGGAAGCCCCTGATTATCGGCTTATGCCGGTTGCAATCAGGGGCCTTCTCTTGTCTAATAGCTCCGTATATCAAGACGGAACTGTTGGCAACGCACAGGGAGTGCTCATGGACCGGAAGGGTCGTATCACGCGGGTAATCAGCGAGTTTGATGCCCAGGGGTGGCACCGGACAGGCACCCCTGTTGACCATGAGTCGGCCCGTTGGCTGGCCGACAAGGCACGGGAGCTTGGGTTCGCCGCAGAGCTGGAATCCTTCGATCTGAGCCGGGTGGACCCCAGGGAGTGCCGCCTGGAGGTGAACGGCGAGCGCATTCCGGGGCTGCCGATGTTCGACGGGACGTTCACCTCTTCCAGAGGCATCAAGGGCCGCATTGGGACATTGGGGTCGGGAGCGGCAATCGGACTGGGCAGGGTTACACGGGGAGGAGCGGAAAACCGGGGGTTGGACGACGCGCGTAAGTCTGGCAGCCACCAGGGGCTGGTGGCGGTTACCGCCGGGGACCGTCCGGGTCTGATGCCCATGAACGCCACGGTTTTCCCCAAGTCCTTCGGTCCTCCGGTCCTGCAGGTTGCCAGAGAGACAGAGGCCCAACTTCAGGAATCTGCCGAGCAGCGGCTGGAAGCAACCTTGACGGTGGCCGTGGAACGCACGGAGGCAGAGTCGTTCAATGTCGTTGGACGCATCGAGGGAAGGGAGCCCGGCCTTCCGCCGCTGATCGTCATGACGCCTCGCTCCGGTTGGTGGCAGTGCGCCAGCGAACGGGGTGGCGGCATCGCCTGCTGGCTGGAGTTGATGCGCTCCATCATCGAGGAGGGGCCGCGGCGTGATGTGATTTTCGTGGCCACCAGCGCCCATGAGTTGGGGCTGATGGGTGTGCATGATTTTATGCGGCGCAGACCGGGGATCGAGACGGCAGCATTTGCCTGGCTCCATTTCGGCGCAAACATCGGCGGTGCACTGGACCCGAGCGCCCGTTTCTCAGCTACCGACTCGGAATTGGAGACAATGGCCTCCACCGCTCTGGAGCAGCATAGCGCCAACCCGGTGGAGGCTGTGCCAAGGGGGACCACTGTCGGCGCGGAGTCTCAGGTGATCGCCGGACTCGGCGGTCGGGTCACAGCAATGGTTGGCGGCAATCCACTGTTTCACCTGGAATCGGACCGCTGGCCGGACGCGGTTGACGTTGATGCCGTTGCCGGGTTCGCGTCGGCATACTCGGACGTTGCAATTGAGCTTTCGGGGAGCTAGATATCGCCATGCCCATCAAGGTTGCGCGGATACCCAACCTGGAATGCGAGGCGTTCTATTTCGACATGGAACGCCGGGGCATAGAGCTGCTGAACATGGGAATCAACGACGTGCCCGATGCCCTGGACATGGGCGAGGTGGACGCGGGGCCAGTGTCCTTTAATGACACTTTCCGGCTTGCGCCGAAATCCGCGCCGGTCTCCGGGTTCTGCGTAGCGTCGGTGACAAGGGCCACGGCCAGCGTTCTGCTCTCCAAGATTCCTATCGAGGAGTTGAGCGGCGGGAGGATAGCCCTTGGCGACGGAGACGCCACCTCGGTGAGCCTGCTGCAGGTGCTGCTGACGCTGAAGCACGACGTGCGCCGGGAGGCCTTCGTTGACCAGCAATCCGAGCACGATGCTTTCCTGTTGACGGGAAATCAAGCGCTGCGTCGCCGACGGGGAGCGAGAGGGTTCCCACACAGATACGACCTCGGAGAGGAATGGCAGTCGTGGACCGGAATGCCATTCGTGTTCTCCCGGTGGATGGCCCGAACAGACATGGAGAGGCAGGACAGGGTGGTACTGGAGGACTCCCTGTTCGTAGGGCAGGAAGACTGGATCAATAACCTGTACCTGGCGACGGGGCCACGGGACGACCTGCTCATGCTGCCCAGGGAAGTGCTGGAGTACGTGCAGGGGCTGAGGTTCTTCATGGGTGTGCCGGAGGAGCGCTCCATCGAGCTGTTTCAGGAGAAGATGGCGCTGCTGGAGGACGTTTCGGCCTAGGGCATCGGAATAAGCACATCGTCAGACAGTCTAACTCATGGATGGAGATTGAGTTGCCGGAAGGTCTTACATTCACCATCCGCCCAGACAATCAAGATGCCTCGGTAGATTTGTTCGTTAAAGTCTTCGATGACATTAGCCGTCTGCTGAATGAGGTAAGCTACGCCATCCACCGTGACCGGACAGGAAGGCGTTGGGTTATTGCGGGGCTTCATTCCAGTGCCCCCTCAGTTACCGTGAGGACTCTTCTCGGTGACGAGGAATCCCTTCTGGTTGTTGCAAGCGGCATTCGTGAGGTTACTAACCTAACGGACCGCCCACCAGAATACTTTACGGAACCAGTGTTGGAACGCCTGGGACAGATGCGGAGGCATTTCCGAGGACGTGACAAAGTGCGTTCCATTGAGGTTGCCCTTAACAGCGATGTAACTGCCACTATACAGGAGGATATTCGGGAGCAGACTGATAGGATCCTAACTGCCGGCTATTGGAATCTGGGATCGGTAGAAGGCGCCTTGGAAGCATTAAACTTTCATGGCGAAGCAACGTTCACTGTCTGGGACCGTGTAAGCCGAGCCCCTGTCCGCTGCTCGTTGGCCGGTGTGCCCTCGGGGAAAGAGCAGGTCAGGGAGTTGTTGGAGAAACGGGTACGAGTAACGGGCCGTGTCCGGTACTTCCAAAACGGCGTACCCCGTTCGGTGACAGATGTCCAGGATATTCAGGATGCCACACCTGACCCCGATTTGCCCAAAGCCGGTTTTGGTTCGATACCGGATGCGGAAGCAGCCCGGGATCCGGCGGCCTTCTTGCGGGCAGTGCGCGGGCTGGATAGCATTGTATGACGCCAAGGACAGGTCGGCGACTTTGGGATTCGTGTGTAGTTATAGGCTACCTTGCAGGGTATCCAGCTTTGGAGTGGGTTTGCTCTCAAATCATCCAGCAAGGGGAACGTGGCAATCTGGAAATTATCGTTTCTGAGATGGCGAAAGTTGAGGTGGCCTACCTGTCCGGTCATTCCGATAGCGAATCGGAAGCTATGATCCGGGAGTTTTTCAGCCGTAACTACGTCATTCCTGTTAGTGTGGATGATCCTGTATCCACACTTGCCCGTAACCTGATCAGGAAGTATCGGAATGAAATCAGGATAGAACCTGCCGATGCGATTCATCTTGCAACCGCAATCCAATGGAGTATTCCAGTCATTGAAACGACGGACGATAGACTTCTCCGGTTCGATGGCAGGGAAGGCAGTCCGGCAATCAGGGTAAGGACTCCTGTCTATGAAGGCGCGGAAGATTTTCCAAATTTCTGAAACTGCCTGAGCCTTCGCTATGTGATATATTCTCGCATGGCAATCGTACGATAACCGGATCAACTCTAACTGGAGGCACAGACAGCATGGTCAAGATCAAACACATAGCTTACACGGCTTCGGACCCGGACAAGGTTGCGGCGTTCTACGTTGAGACGCTGGGGATGCAGGAAGTGGGGCGCGGCAGTGGAGGCCACGTTTACCTGAGCGACGGCGAGTTGAACATGACCATCCGCAAGTGCAAGTCTGCTGGCGATGCAGACGTTGGGGAGCAGGGAGCAGACTTCAGCGGCCTGCATCACATCGGTTTTGTGGTGGATGACGTGGAAGAGTACGCCCAGCGGATGGAAAAGGGCGGCGCGAAGCGGCTCACTCCCAGGTCGGAGAACCGCGGGCCGGGCCCCAGCCAGGCAGAGATCAAGCTTAGCGGCCCGGACGGGGTGATCCTGGACATATCCGAGACGGGCTGGATCGGCAACTAAGTTCCGGTTAGCTTTTAGGGTTTATGTTAAGTCCCCTCTCCTTCCCGGAAGAGGGGACTTGATCGTTCGTAAGCATCCCATTCGAGACGGGTGTGGTTCCCCCATATACTCGCGGTAATCCGCAGTTACCCGCAATTCGTAGTTCAAGTTGCGGGTGGTATCCTTACTAACCCTTGGCGGGTAGGGGAGAACCACAACTCTACATAAGGAGACATTGGGATGCTTGGCAATATTATCAGTTCTATTGTTTTCTCCCTCTGGTTGCCCGTAGCGGTGCTTGTCGTCTCGTTGGCCAGGTTTGGGATAGATGGGGAAGGGATGGGTCCCAGTCCGATTGACATACTGATGCTGTTCGTATTCACGTGGCCAGCTGCTTTCCCATTGACCCTGGCGGTGCGGCTGATACACAACCGGTCTCGCATCGTTGCCTACATCTGCGCGGCGTTGCTGGGCGTGGGGGCGGTTTACGGCGTCATTGTCGGCGGTCTCCTGGGACCTTTCGGAGTGGTTGGCTATGCCCTGGTGGCGTCGGTGCCTGCATGGATAGTACTGGGCATCCTGGCAGCGTTCCGGGGTGGCGGAGCCAGGAGGCAGGCTTCCCAGGCGTAACCCCCTGCCACTGACCCTACCCGCAATCCGGTGCTGGAACGAGGCGGCTCCCAGAAGCTTGGGAGCCGCCCTGTTTTCGGTCCCTGAGAGATGTCCGAGACTGACATGTAGTTATTTGGACTGGTTCTTAATCCCGGACGAAAATGCTGCTATGCTGGAACGGCATCCAGCGTTCGAAGGGAACTTCCGGGTGTTGAAGATGACCTGTGAGTATGGGCGGAGCAACTGGTTTGAGCGGCCACGCTAACTACGATGATGCGATAACCACCGACGGACTGGTGCGCCGGTTCGGGTCGGTGCGGGCGGTGGACGGGGTGGACCTCCGGGTCCCCAAGGGCGAGATTTTCGGGTTCCTCGGCCCCAACGGCGCCGGTAAGACCACCGTTATCCGGATGTTGATCACACTGCTCGCTCCGACGTCCGGCAAAATCACTGTTGCCGGATTTGACGTCATGGAAGACCCGGTAGAGGTGCGCAGCCACATCGGGGCGGCACTTCAGGAGGCGGCCCTGGACGACAAGCAGACAGGGAGACAGTTGCTCCGCTTGCAGGGAAGGCTCTATGGCCTGACGGGACGACAGGTGAAGGAGCGCATATCCGAACTGACCGGCCTGGTGGACATTGGAGACGCGATGGACAGGCTTATCGGCACCTATTCCGGTGGGATGAAGCGGCGGCTGGACTTGGCGGCGGCCCTGGTACACCGCCCGGACGTGCTGTTCCTGGATGAGCCGACCACCGGTCTGGACCCCATCAGCCGCTCCCGCATTTGGGAAGAAGTACGCGGGATAAACCGGGAGTCGAGGGTGACCATTTTCCTGACCACCCAATACATGGAAGAGGCAGACGCCCTGGCCGACCGGGTGGGCATTATCGACCGGGGCAAGCTGGCGGTCCAGGGCGCCCCGGCAGACCTGAAACGGGCCAGGGGCGTTGATCTTATCGTGGTCCGTCCGGATGGCGATGTTGAGAAGGCGGCACTTGCCTTGGAGTCTGTCCCCACCGTGTCAGCTATCGATGCCCACGATACCGAGTTGACCGTCAGCACAAGCAACGGGGCGGCCCTGATAAGCACGGTTGCCCTGAAGCTCAACGAGTGCGGCATTGGGGTGCGGGAGCTGACTCTGCGGACGCCAACGCTGGACGATGTGTTCCTGCAAGTGACGGGAGCGCGATTCCGAAGCGCGCCGGGCACCGGTGACGGAAGTGTGGAGGAGGAAAATCCACCGCGGGCTTGATGTTCTGGGTGCAGCAGCGGGGTTGGGATGCCCTTAGAACCAGCGTAGTATTCAGGTCAACCGATTCAGAGATTTCCGAGGATGAGGATGTTGGCGGTGTCACGAGGGACACAGGTCATGGCGCGCAGGGCCGGGTTCTTCCGGGACGTGTTCTCGGTCGGAGAGAGGGCCGTGCGGTCGGTGCTGCGCGATACAGAGACAACAATCCCCGCCATTCTGATACCAGTATTCATGTACGCCCTTATTGTAGGGGCACTCCAGGACTTCGCGGAGCAGATTCCCGGAATGAATTACCGGGCGTTCCAATTGCCCGTGGCGGTACTGTTCGCCGTTACCGGCGTGTCAAGGGCTATAACCGTCGTGACAGACATTCAGAGCGGATACTTTGACCGGCTGGTGATTACACCGGTGAACCGGTTGGCCCTGCTGTTGGGACTGATGCTGGCGGATTTTGCCCTTGTGATGGCGCTAACGGTGCCGGTGATCATCATGGGGGCTGTAACGGGGGTCTGGTTTGCGACAGGGATTTTGGGAGTGCTGGCGTTCATGTTCATGGCCGGGCTGTGGGGGCTGACTTATGCGGGGTTTCCCTACGCGATTGCGTTCAAGACCGGCAACCCGGCGGCGGTGAACATCAGCTTTCTGCTGTTCTTCCCATTCCTGTTCATGACCACGCTGTTCGTGCCGCAGGAACAGATGACGGGCTGGCTGTCCAGGGTAGCGGACTACAACCCGGTTACCTATCTGTTGGCGGCTCTGCGCTCGCTGATCTCGGTGGGATGGGAGCCGGATGTGCTGCTGAAGGGGCTGGCGGCTACGCTGGCAGTTGGGGTGGTCAGTATTGGACTTTCGCTGGCTGCGCTGAAGGGGCGGGCAACCCGGAGGTAGAAACGTGAGCGGGACAAACTCCGCTACCAGGGCAGGTTTCCGTCCGGGAAGATAATGCCCAGGAAGAAAAGTACCACCAATACCACGATGATGAAGACCAGGCAGCCGCAACCGAAGCCGAACCCTCTCCTGAACCCCTCCCCCATCAGCCAATCTCTCCAACCGCCCAGGCCCGAATCAGGTGGTAGGCGATAGCCAGCGGACCGGGGATGGCAAGGGCATCGCTACGTTCATCCAAGGCCAGCAGGACCTCTTCCCGGTCGAACCAGCGGACGTCGGCCATTTCCTCGTTGTCCATGGCGATGTCAGTAGTCGCGGCGGTGGCGTGGCAGCCGATCATCAGGGATGATGGGAAAGGCCAGGGCTGGGAAGAGTGGTATGTGACGGTGCCGACCTGGATTCCCGCCTCCTCCATTATCTCCCGGGCAACGGCCTCCTCTATGGACTCTCCCTGGTCCATGAACCCCGCGAGGGCCGAGTACCGGCGCATCTGCACCAGGCGGCCCCGGGACTGGCCGAGCAGGCACCTCTCTCCGTCATGTACGACAGTGATTACCACGGGGTCGGTGCGGGGGTAGTGTTCAGTGTTGCACTCGGGGCAGCGACGGACCTGCCCGCCCCGGGCCATGTAGCTGGGGTGACCGCAGACGGAGCAAAAGCCATGACGGTTGTGCCAGTTCAGCTGGGCTCGGGCCTGGGCGATGATGCCAGACTCGGGACCGCTGACGTACTCTGCGGCGGCCCTGGCGTCCTCAAAGGTAAGCACTCCGCGGTCCTGAAGCTCATCCACGGCCCGGCGGCTGTCGGACAGGTCGATGACGAAGTGAGCCGCGCCGTCCAGCAGGCCCAGGAAGACGGGTTCGGTCTCGACGTCCAGGCGTATCAGGTCATCAGGGCTTAACCAGGCCAACTCCTGGACGTCTCCGGGCCCCGTTCCAGGGACGACGGGGACGTTGAGGTCCGACATGGGAAGCAGCCTGGTCGTGGGGTCAGTGGCTACCCGCTTGATCCAGTCCTCATCGCGGCGTTCCCGTTCCCCCCGGTCGATGGGGTTGGCCGCGAAAATGTGGGGAGCGCGAATTCTCTGGTTCATGCTTCCGTCCGATCGTGAGTCTTCACCCATTGCCTGGGTGCTCTGGCGTGGGGTGTATTCTGATACCTGAGGCGGAATTCGTCTACCTTATACCGGACGGGTTGCGGTGCAGTCCAGAGCCGCAGGGATTCTCGGTACAATGCAGGGAACTTTGGGAAGGAAGGCTTTGATGATTACGGTGCTGCTTGTGGGTGCTGGAGGGTTCGCCGGCTCGATACTCAGATACTTGCTGAACCGCGAAGTGCAACAGCTATTTGCCACTTCCGGGGTTTTCCCCTACGGGATCCTGGTGGTGAACGTTGCTGGGTGCTTCATAATCGGCCTGCTGGGGGGGCTGGCGTCGGCGCATGGAGTCCTGGGGCCGACCAGCGGGGCGAGGTCCTTCCTGTTTGTGGGTTTCCTGGGGGGATTCACCACCTTTTCCGCGTTTGGATTTGACACGCTGAGCATGATCAGAGAAGGCGCTTTCTTGCTGGCCTTGGCCAACGTGGCATCGCAGATCGTGCTGGGCCTGGGGGCCGTGTGGCTGGGATACCGGCTGGGCCTTCTGTGAGGGGAGCGCGTTCCCCCTAATACTTCCACTGGGGAGGACGCTTCTGGAGGAAGGCGGAGATGCCTTCCTGGGCGTCTTCCTTCTCGAGGTTGTCGACCATTACCGCCTGGGCCAGTTCGTAGGCTGCGGGCCGGTCGAGTTCTATCTGGCGGTAGAAGGCAGGCTTGCCGATGGACAGGGTCTGAGAGCTGGCACCGGCGATGTGACGGGCTAGCTCCAGGACGTTTTCCTCCAGTTCTTCGTCCGGTACGACTCGGTTGACCAATCCAGCGTCCTGGGCATCAGCGGCGGATATGGGGATGCCGGTCAGCAGCATCTCCATGGCCTTCTTGGTATTGACGGCGCGGGCCAGGGCTACGCCGGGAGTGGTGCAGAACAGGCCAATCTGGACGCCTGGGGTGGCGAACCTGGCCGACTCTCCGGCTACCGCGAGGTCGCAGGTGGCGACCAATTGGCAGCCCGCCGCGGTCGCAAGGCCCTGCACCTGGGCGATAACCGGCTTGGGCAGCAGCCGGATGGCCTCCATGACCTGGGTGCAGAGGGTGAACACAGCCTCGTATGAATCGTGGTCCCGGTCTACCATCTCATTGAGGTCGTGCCCGGAACTGAAGACCGGGCCGCTGGAGCGGAGCACCACCGCACGAACGTCTGGGTCTGCCTGGAAACGAGCCAGGTAGTCCTGCAAGGTTTCCAGGACCAGGGTAGAGAGGACGTTGCGCCGGTCGGGATTGTTCAACGTCAGGATGGCAACTCCGCCTTCCTGTTCGTAGAGTACCGGGCTATCCTCGGCAATCTGGTCGGCCATGTTCCGCTCCTTGAAACTTCTGGAATCCCGCTTGCGCCGGAATGTCGGTTTAGGCTGAGAGCATCAACTCTATTGTAACTTATCGGGACATGGGGAAATCGGGTCCGGCCAGGGTTTCTCAGCCTTCGGCGAGTTGGAAGGTTAGGCCCAGGGAACTGGCAGGGTCGATGTTCGCGGTCAGGTAGCCGTCGGCGCTCTGGGTGATGCCGCCCTCGCCGCGCATCTGGTTGCCATTGGCGGAAAGGTCCTGGGCGACCTGGCGGATGTCGTCTACACCCCATGCCAGATGGTAGACACCGGGGCCCTGCTGATCCAGGAAGCGTCCCATTGCCGAGTTGGGGTCGAGGGGTTCGGTGATCTCGAAGCTGGTGGGGCCGACCTTGTATATGGCGTTTTTCATCCCTCGGTTCTCGTAGACTTGGAGCCTGTCTGGCTTCATGCCGAAGTTGGACTCGATGTACTCTACCATTGCGTCGCGGTCATGGACCAGGAAGCGGACGTGATGCACGAACTTGAACATAGCGACTCCCGGACCGGTGTAGTTTGGCGCGGTGGGAGCATTCTAGCCTTGGGCTGGTTGGGTGGTCAACGGACGGGACGGCAGGTGGAAATGTGGGCGGGCGTGGTCTAAACTCCACCAATCAAACAGCCGCGAGCAGGCACGCATTGGCGAGGGAAGCTATGGCTATAAGTGACGAGACGCTCAGGGCGATGATAAGGGACTTCCACGGGTTTGAGATTTCTGACGACGAAATGGAACTGGTGCGCCCGGCCATTGAGAGTTACCTGGCCGAGGTGGAGAAGCTGAGGGACCTGGACCTGTCCGGGGTGATGTCCTCCAGGCTGCTGCGCGCCAGCGAGGATACGGCGTCGCATCCGAAAAATGGGGGTGAATCCTAATGGCGAACTCCAATCTCACGAATCTGACCATCTCCGAGCTGGCCCCGATGATCCAGGCCAGGGAGTTGTCGCCGGTAGAGCTTACCGAGGCGGCGCTGGAGCAGGTGGACCGACTACAGCCGGTGTTGAACTCGTTCATCACGGTTCTCCAGGATCAGGCCCGGGAACAGGCGAAGGAACAGGAAGCGGCCCTGATGCGCGGGGAGTACCGTGGGCCGCTGCACGGCATACCAGTAGGAATCAAGGACAACATCGACACGGGGGGCATCCGGACGACGGTAGGTTCGAGGGTGCTGTCCGGGCAGGTCCCGGCGGAGGATGCGCTCACCGTGGCCAAGATCAAGGAGGCGGGAGCCGTCATCCTGGGCAAGGAAAATCTGGAGGAATTTGCCGCTGGGTCAACCTCGAACAACCTGCACTACGGCGCGGTGCATAACCCGTGGAACCCGGACCACATCCCTGGCGGTTCCAGCGGGGGCGGCGGCGCCAACGTGGCGGCCTGCGTGACCTTTGCATCGCTCGGGACAGACCTGGGCGGATCGGTGCGCGGCCCGGCGAACTTCTGCGGCATCGTCGGGATGAAGCAGACCTTTGGCCGGGTCAGCCAGCGGGGACTACAGGTAACCAGCTTCAACGGGGACCACATCGGGCCGATGACCCGGTCGGTAGCGGACAATGCACTGGTGTTGCAGGCGATTGCCGGTTACGACCCACTGGACCCGAGCACTGTCCCGGTGCCTGTGCCAGACTTTTCGGAGTTGCTGGGACAGGGGGTGTCCGGGTTGAAGATGGGCATCCCGAGCAACTACTACTTTGACTTTCTCCACCCGGACACGGAAGCTGCGGTGCGGCGGGCTATCAGCGCCCTTGAGGAGCTGGGAGCCGAGGCTGTGGAGGTGTCATTGCCGATGATGGAGTACGCCGGGGCGCTGCGGATTCCGGGTATGGCCGACAGCGTGGTAACCCACGAATCCTTCCTGCGGGACAGCCGGGATGACTACGGACCAACGGTGCTATACCGGACGCTCGCGGGGCAGTTTGTGCTGGGCCGCGACTACTCCAAGGCGATGAAGGTGCAGAGGCTGGTCAAAGAGGAGTACGCCCGGGTCTTGCAGGACGTGGACTTCCTGGTCACGCCATCGTCGCCCGTTCCGGCGTGGCGCATCGATTCGGAGACGGTGAGTATCGACGGCGACGACTATCCGGTCAGAGGGCCGGGGGCGGGCATGACGTCCCGGTGCACCAGTCCCAGCAACGCCACGGGTCTTCCGGCCATGTCCATCCCCTGCGGGTTCTCTCAGGACGGGTTGCCCATCGGCCTTCAGTTAATCGGGAGGCCATTCGAAGAGCCGTTGCTTTACCGGGTGGCGCACGCCTATGAGGACGTGTCGCCAAGCAGAGGGCGGAGGCCGGCTGTGGTTGACGGAAGCTAGGACGAGATTTTCTACTGTCCTGCTTCACCAGAGCCGGGGAACTTCCGGGGTGGTACGGTTTCGGTCTCTGGACCTACGTCCAGGGTGCCGCAGATGAGGAACCCTTGGTTTCGGAGTTAGCATGGTTCAAACGCCAGTAGACGAATTGGTTGAAATCAACGGCAGGGAGTTTCATGTAAGAGACTGGGGTGGTAGGGGACAGCCGGTGGTGCTGTTACACGGGTTGGCATCCACCTGCCATATATGGGACCAGGTCGCACCCATCCTTGCCAATGACTATTCGGTGGTGGCGATGGACCAGCGCGGCCACGGACAGAGCGCCAAGCCGAACCACGGATACGACTTTGCGACTGTCGGGAACGATCTGCTGGGATTGATTGAATCGCTGAAGCTGGAGCGCCCCATCGTCGTCGGACATTCATGGGGCGGCGATGTTGCCCTGGAATTTGCCGTCGCGCATCCGGGGATTGCCAGGGGCATCTGTCTGGTTGACGGGGGGATGATTGAACCTTCGGCCCGGTACGAGAACCTTGCGGATGCGAGGGACGCCATGGCACCGCCGGTCTTCACTGGCGTGACCCTGTCCGAATTCGTGGCTCATATCCGGTCGCGACGGGACGAGTCGGTAATGACTCCCGAGTTTGAAGCAGCAATTCTCGCCAACTTCGAGGTCCTGGAGGACAACACGATCCGGGCATGGCTCACCAGGGACAACCACATGCGGATCATCGACGCCCTTTGGGAACATCATCCCCCGGCCCTGTACTCGAAAGTCGGGTGTCCCGTTCTCGTCATGCCCGCGCGCCGGCAGGACAACCCGCAAGCCGCCGAGCGCAACGCGCGCCGCGCAGAGTCGGTGCAGGCGGCGGCTGGGGCGATGCCGATGGCCAATGTGGCATGGCTGGAGGACAGTGTCCACGACGTTCCGGTGCAGCGGCCGGAGTTGGTGGCAGGGGTTATCAGGGAGCATGTCGAGTCGGGGTTCTTCGGTTAAGCGTGGTGTAGGGCGGGCCAGACTGCGCATTGAGGAGTAGGCTTGGTAGGCGCTTCAGTCCTCCTGAGTCAGGTTGACGGCCCACTGGACGAAGGTGCGGACGATGGGTCGCCCGAACTCAATCTCATAGTCCTCCATGGACCTGTTGTAAGAGTTGTTGTGGAAGTGCCTGGCTTCGGAAATAGCAACCGCCAGGTCAGCATAGTCACGGTCCGATGAACCATCCTCCGTGACTAACTGCCGGGCCGAGTTGATCAATTGCCGGTGAGTCCCGCATTCCCAGCCCCTTTGCTTGCATACGGCGGTTACCGCGTGGGAGAAAGCCCCCCACAGCTTCTCTGACGCTTGGAGAACATCGCCCTCCTCAAACTCCCGGTCTGAGGCTTCGAGAAAGGCTAGTGCCGTCTCCCGGTGGTCTTCAACTGCCATCATGGGGTTTCTCCTTTTGTGGTCAACGGCCCTTCTGGTCGCCCATGGTCCCCGACCGCCAGAGTCGAGGCGTCCTCTCCGTGGAGTCACGTTAACACGCTCATGGAGCAGGGGCAAAGGGGACTCCCCGGCCTCTCGGTTGAGGTCTAGCCGAGGACGGAGATGAAGACGCCGGCCACCACCGCCGAACCTATGACGCCTGCTACGTTTGGTCCCATTGCATGGGGGAGCAGGTAGTTGCCTGGGTTGGCCTCCTGGCCGACAGTGTGGGATATGCGGGCTGCCATCGGCACCGCGGAGACGCCTGCCGAGCCGATGAGAGGGTTGACCTTCTCTTTCACGAAAAGGTTCATCATCTTGGCGAAGAGCAGTCCCCCAATGGTGCCACACGCGAAGGCGGCGACGCCAAGCAGCAGGATGGCAAGGGTGCGAAGGTCGAAGACTCGTTCCGCTGACAATTGGGTGCCGATGGTTATCATCAGGAAGATCGTGGCGATATTCAGAATTTCATTGGAGGCCGCGTTGCTCAGCCGAGGCACGACACCGCTCTCGCCAAAGAGGTTTCCGATCATGAACATGGCGATGAGGGGGGCCGATTCGGGAACGAACAGGATGATGATTATCATGGCCCCGGCAGGGAAGAGGAGCTTTTCCGTCTTTGACACCTCCCTCAGGGAACGCATACGAATCTGCCGTTCATTCCGGGTGGTGAGCAGACGCATGAGAGGCGGCTGGATGAATACCACGCTGGCCATGTAGGAGTATGCCACGACGGCGGTTACTCCAAGGAGGTCAGGAGCGAGCTTGGCCGAGGCGAAGATCGTCGTGGGTCCGTCCGCGCCGCCGATTATGCCGATGGCCCCGGCCTCTTTCAGGGAAAAGAGGTCTGGAGATGTGAAGAACCCCAGCGACAGGGCGGACCAGAAGGCGACGAATATCCCCAATTGGGCCGCTGCGCCCAAGAGCATCGTCTTGGGATTGGCGATGATGGGGCCGAAGTCAGTCAGCGCCCCCAGGCCGAGGAATATCAGGGGCGGGAGGATGTTCCAGAAGGACAGGGTGTAGTGGAAGATGACGCCGAAGATGCCGGAAGCCTGGACCTCGCCGGAAGGGTTGAAGTCGGCCAGTCCGGTACCCGGAAGGTTGCCCAGGATGATGCCAAGACCGATAGGCAGCAGGACGTAAGGCTCGGTCCTCTTGATGATGGCAGCGGTGGCGAAACCTGCACCGAGGATGAGCAACAGGACGTTGCCCCATGTCAGGGAGGCGAATCCGGTCTCGCTTAGAAATTCCAACTAGAGACGGATCTCCTACCTGTGCAAGCCAGCCCCGCAGAGGGTGTGGGGAGACGTTCTCAGTGGCCTCCCGTGAAAACCCGACCCGCGTCGGTAGCCATCAGCCACTGCGGCGTTCCACCCTGCGAGAGGAGAAGGCGTCCAACCTCCCGTAGATCTTCCAGTCGCCCAGGGGTTCGGCTTCGTCCGACCCGTTGGAGCCGTTGGTATCCTCCCCGTTGGTGGTCTCCTCTACCGGGAATATGAGGCCGTCCTCCTGGAGTTCCGTCACAGCGGCGACGGACGCGGGCACCGGGTCGGGGTCAGCTACGCTGATGGTTGAGTGGGACTGGGGCGTAACGGCGGGCACGGGGCTGCGGTCGCGGAAGCGCATGGTCTGCCGGACCGCGAGAATGAACAGTATGAGGCAGGCGAGGACAACAAAAGCTGCCCCCAGACCGCTGTAGGTCGTGGCGAGGGCCTTTGCTACGTCGAATTCGATCATGGCGGTGGACGTTGTGCCGGGCGAATTTTCGTCCAAGTTTTGGGGCGAGATTGAGCATACTGGCGCATGGGTATGCTGTCAATCAATCGCAGGGCAATGTAAGGAGCTATCGCATCGTCTCGCTATCAGAACGGGTATCCCGGAGTCGGTGGACCTCCAAAGCTTGAGCGGCGGGGTCCCGCTGTATCAGGAATGCCAGTAGCGTGGTCAGGGTGGCTCGAACGCTGGCCTCTGACCTACTTCGCGCGCGGCGCAAGGCTTGGTTGTTCTGGCGCTCGGATAGGGACAACCTCAGGATTGCCTGTTACTTGCGGCCGAAAATCCGGGAGATGAAGGAAACCCTCTGTTGGGTGGGCGGCTGTCCTGCTGATTGCAGGTACTTTTCCGGCTCACGGTCGAAGGCCACCTTGCAGCCGGGGGCGCAGAAGTAATAGGTGGCCCCTTGGTATTCGGACAGGCCACCGGGCGGGTTCGCGGTGTCGACGTCCATCTTGCAGATGGGGTCTATCGCTGTTGCCATGACTGTTGCCTCCTTCGGGGTTGGCGCGGAGTGTTAAGTGTTGGAGAGCTTGAGACGCAGGGAATTGGTTATCACGGTGACGGAGCTTATGGCCATCGCCGCGGCAGCCATAACCGGGTTGAGGAACCCCAGATCGCCGAAAAGGAACCCGAGACCCGCCGGGACTCCACCCAGGGCCACGAACAACGGGTAGAGCGCCCCGGCCGCTATGGGAATCAGCATCACGTTGTAGAAGAAGGCCCAGAACAGGTTCTGCTTGATGGTCCGGATGGTGGCCCTGCTGAGGCTGAACGTCTCGACCACGGTGGAGAGGTCGGAGCGCATCAGGGTGACGTCTGCCGACTCCATTGCTACGTCAGCGCCGCTTCCCATGGCCATGCTGACGTCGGCCTGGGCCAGGGCAGGGGCGTCGTTGATGCCGTCTCCCACCATTGCCACGGTCTTGCCCTGGGACTGGAGTTGGCGAATTGCCTCGGCCTTGTGCTGTGGCAAAAGTCCAGCCTCAACCTGGTCGACTCTCGTGAGTGCGGCGATGCTCCGGGCTGACTCGGAGTTGTCTCCGGTCAGCATCACCACTTCCAGTCCAAGGGCATGGAGACGGGCCACGGTGTCTGCGGCGTTGGGTTTGAGACTGTCGGCGACGGCAATGATCCCCATGATGGTGCCATCGGATGCGGCGAACACGGGAGTCTTGCCCTCACCGGCCAGTCGCCGAGCGAGGTCAGGCAGGTCGAAAAGCTCGACGGCGTTAACCTCCATCCATGACTCGTTGCCTATGGCTACGGCTGCGCCACCGGTCTGCGCCCGGACGCCCCGGCCTGGCTCTGTCTCGAACCCGTCAGGGGAAGTCAGTTCAAGTCCACGCGCCTGTGCCTCCCGGACTATTGCCTGGCCAATGGGATGCTCCGAACCACGCTCGACAGAGGCGGCAACCTGTAGCAAGTCGTTCTCCGCGACTGCCACTGGAAAGACTCCGGTTACCGTGAGTTGGCCGGTGGTGAGGGTGCCGGTCTTGTCCAGCGCCACGGTGGTCACACGGTGGGCCACCTCCAGGGCGCGGGCGCTGCGCACCAGAATCCCCTGCTGCGCTCCCCTGCCCGAGCTGACGATGATTGCTGTGGGGGTTGCCAGCCCCAGGGCGCAGGGGCAGGCAATGATCAGCACGGCGACGAATACCATTATGGGCATGGTCAGTCCGGGGGCAGGTCCCAGCAAGGCCCAGAAGAGGAACGCTGCGAGGGCCGCTCCAATAACCGAGGGAACGAAATAGGCGGCGACCTTGTCGGCGAGGCGTTGGATCGGGGCCTTGGAACCCTGGGCGTCCTCAACCTGCCGGATAATCTGGGAAAGGACCATGTCCTGCCCCACGCCGGTGGCCCGGAAGGTGAACGATCCAGTCATGTTGGTGGTGGCGGCGTAAACCCGGGAGCCAGGGGACTTGTCCACCGGAATGCTCTCCCCGGTCAGCATTGACTCGTCGATGGCGGAGTGGCCCTGGACCAACTCGCCGTCCACGGGGACCTTTTCGCCGGGGCGGACTATGAGGATGTCGTCCACAGCCACGGCTCCGGCGGGCAGGTCAACTTCCTCTCCGTCCTGGACCACATGGGCCGTGTTGGGCCGCAGTCCGATGAGCCTGCGGATGGCGTCGGAGGTCCGGCCCCTGGCCCTGGATTCCAGGTACCCGCCGAGAAGCACCAGGGCGGTGATCATGGCCGCGGTGTCGAAGTAGAGCATGGTTGACATGCCCCGCGATTCCAGAAAACCAGGGGTGAGCCAGCCAAGGAGCACAATGGCGACGCTGTATCCGTAGGCCGTGGTGGTGCCCAGGGCGATGAGGGTGTGCATGTTGCTGGCGCCATGGCGGAGAGCGCCCAGACCGGATCTGTAGAAGCTCCACCCGGCCCAAAGCTGCACCGGAGTCGCCAGCCCCCAGAGCAGGAATGGGTAATAGGACAGGGCCATCAAGGAAGCGGTCCACGGCAAGACGTGGAATGTTCCCAGGAACAGCGCCACTGCTCCTATGGCGGCAAGGATGAAGCGTCTGCGGAGGGAGTTTGTCTCGTGGGTACGGCTTAGCCTCTCCAGTTCCGCCTGGGTGTCCTCCGGGGCATCACCCGCACCGACGAGCTGGTATCCGGCCGCGGAGACCGCCTCGCGGAATACTGCGGTCCCGGCTGTTCCGGGCATGTACTCGACCATGGCCCGTTCAGTGGCGAGGTTGACGCTGGCGCCGATGACGCCGGGAACTCCCTGTAGCGCGCCCTCCACGTGAGAGACACAGGCAGCGCAGGTCATCCCGCCAATGGTCAGGGTCGTTTTGGAAGCGGGGATGCTGTACCCGGCGTCGGACACGGCGCGCCGGATGTCCTCGACTGACACCCGCTCGTCGGCAAGCTCCACGGCGGCGGTCTCGACGGCCAGATTGACGGAGACACCAGCGACACCGTCAACGCCACCTATGGCCTTTTCCACGTGAGAGACGCAGGCGGCACAGGTCATCCCCTGGATCGGCAGGGTAATCAGGTTATCCCGCTCCCTGACGCCAGCCATGATGGAGATTTACGCTCCCTCGACGATGAGGACGTTTCCGGTGGACGCCTGCTTGCGTATCTCCATTACCGGGGCATACTCGGCGGAAAAGTAGAAGGCCTTGGCTCGGTCCAGGTCCTCGAACTCGATGACAACCAGCCGGTTGGGGGACCAGTCGCCTTCGACCGTTTCGTGGCTGCCGCCGCGTACAAGGTATTTCCCGCCGTACTTTTCGACCAGCGGGGCCACCTTGCCACGGTAATCGTCGAACTTGGCAGGATCTGTGACGTTGATGTCCGCGAACATGTAGGCCGCCATCAAGATACCTCCGGGCCGGATATCATCCTTCTGAATGAGAAAATGGCCGAGCGCTCGGCACTGCCAATGTGTTTCCATCGTACTTCAGCCGATATTGGCGGTCAACGGGGCGAGCCTTGACGGAAAGCCACTTCAGCGCGGTTGAACAACCAGGGGTACAAGATTGACAGGGGTTTGGCGGTTGCCTATGTTAGGTCGGAATCTAACGGGTCTCATGGAGGTGGATTGTGCCGCTCGGTTGGGCCATAGTCAGCACCGGGTTTCACCCTGACCTCAAGGTTGCCCCGGCCATCGCAGAGGCGCGAGACTCAGACCTGGTTGCCGTGTACAGCCGTGACCGTGGACGGGCGGAGGCATTCGCCGAGAAGCACGGAGCGAGCGCAGCATACGATTCCCTGGTGGCCATGCTGGACGATTCCAGGGTTGATGCTGTGTTCGTCTGCTCTCCCAATTCGCTGCACGCTGAACATACCCTCCAGGCGGCGCGATCGGGGAAGCATGTGTTGTGCGAAAAGCCTATGTCCACCACACTGGATGATGCGGTGTCGATGGTCCGGGTATGCAGGAAACAGGGGGTGAAGCTGGGGGTGGGCTACCACCTGCGGACTCATCCCGGTCACCTCATGGCCCGCCGGGCGATTGAAGACGGCGTGCTGGGCCGTTTGGTACTGGCCCAGGGACAATGGGGGTTCGGCGTCCGGGGACAGGAAGGGCCTCCACCAAGGAGCGGCAACAGGGTATGGTGGGACCAACCGGAGATGATCGGCGGCGCTTCCACCATGATGGGCACCGGCGTCCACGCTGTCGACCTGATGCGCTTCCTCGTCGGTCGTGAAGTGACCGAGGTGAACGCGATGACGGACGGGCAGACCGACCAACAACCGCTGGAACAACTGGCCACGATGTCCCTGCGTTTTGAAGGCGGGGTGATAGCCACAGTTACCTGCAGCCGCCTCCTGCCAGACTCGCGGAATGACTTTACGATTTATGGCAGTCTTGGCCGGGTCAGGGGAGAGGCGACACTGTGGGAGGCCCGCCAAGGGCGGGTGGAGCTTGTCAGCGAGGACGTCCATCGCACCGAGGTCTGCCCGGACCAGTACCTGGGCAACTTCATCGCGGAAGTCGAGGACTTCCATAGGGCAATCGAGGAGGACCGGGAACCGGCGGCAACGGGAGTGGACGGGCTGCGGGCGGTGGAGATAACCCTCGCCATGATCGAGTCGGCCAGGAATGGTCAGACGGTGAAATTGGACCGAGTGGAGGTTTAGGGCGTACCTACTCTCGCGCTAACCTCTATTCAGAATAAGTACCGTAATTCTGCCAGAAACTTTGGAGAGCGTCGCTGATCGCACTGTCCGGGATGGATGTGAACAGTTCGTCGAAGGTCTGCCAGCGTAGTGTTAGTGCGCCTATGCGTTGTGCGGCATCGAAACCACCGCGCGGCTCTAGGCGGCAATTTCTGAGGTCTTTGAGAATATTTTCGGTGTCGGACTCATACTCTCTAAACTTTCCTGAGTAAATCTTGGGAATGAGTTGGCTGTCTCTGAAAACCGATGGCGTGACCAGGGTGACGTATACTTCGCCAGTGAAAGTCTCATTGTTCTGAAAATAGAGCGCGCTCTCGATTACGCGAATGAGTTGGTTACGGTCCGGATCGTTGGTGACTCCCCGGCTTATGTCCGACTCCCACTTCATCTCGCAGAAGCATATCCACGGATTGGAATCCTCCGAGATTCCAAGTCTAATCCCGCCTTTAGTTCCGGCATCTGGACCGATTGTTCCGATGGCCAGATCAATGTGGGTTCGTGATTCACGGATTCTCGGAGTCATCGGACGAAACTCCAGCCATATCCCGGAGTAACACGACTGAACCAAGTCGGAGCGGCTAGTTAGCAGTTCAGTCAGTTTGGCCACTCCGTCTCCGCCGCATATTGCATAGCCGCAAGCTGCCAGGAACGTCCAGGTTGCTTCGTTATTGAACCTGCCTGAACTGTCAGGGCGTCGGTTGCCAAGAGTCGAAATCCGATCACTCCAGTAATCCCCGATCAAGCACAGCGTTTGACATATATCGTCCTGGTGGTCAGTGAGTAATGAAGCAAGTGATGACATGATGGCCTCTATGCTCGAATGTGGACTGTCCTATGTCTCACGGCTCCCATGCAGGATAGATCCAGCCCTCCCGGAGGATGTGGGTGCGGAATTCCATGAGGCGGCGGTATCCGGCGTGGTCGTATCGGTAGGCACGCTTGAGGTTGGCGATGGTGAGGGCAGGTTCGACGTCGTAGGTGCCCACTACCGGGTGTCCAGGGTATGAGTTGGCGGCGTCTTCGGCGAAAAGGAGCAACTCCGCCTTGGCCAGCAGTTCATCCTCGCACCGGGAATGTACACGTAGTGGCTGCCCTTCGCCTGGGACCAGGAGATATTCCATGCGACTTACCGCGCGGGGGTGGTTGGCGGGGAGGGTTGAGAGGTCGGGTCAGCCTCCGCCTATGGCCGGAAGGAAGTGGACCTCGCTGTTCTCGTTCAGGCGTTCCAGCAGGCCCAACTGGCTGGTCTCGCCGTCAACTATCACCGCGACACCGGGCAGGAGGGTGTCTTCCTCGGGATCGTACAGGCGGTCTTTGACACCGGGAAAATCGCGCTCCAGGTTGTTGATTAGCTGGCGTACCGTTGCGCCCTCAATCTGGACGATCTGCTGACCGCCGGTAAGGGTCTGCATCTGGGTCGGTATCCATACCTCTGCCATAGCCGCCTACCCGCCGTTGTTGTTGTGGGGATGGACTTCTCAAGGAGCGGCGCAGGCTTTCCGCTGGTCCCGATAGCGTCCGCCCATATAGTATCATAAAATGCGGTTGAGCCCGGCCTGGATGAGACTCCAACGGAGCCTCGCACGGGACCGGAACATACAGGAGAAGGGGAGCAAGATGGACACGATCATCATTAAGGGGTGCCTGAACGGCGGGAGAGGCCGGGAGGACAACCCCAACGTGCCCTGGACGCCTGAAGAGGTGGCCCAGGAGGCGATCAGGTGCTACGACGCGGGCGCTTGCATCGTGCATATTCACGCGCGCAACCCCGACGGCAGCGCGAGCTACGACCCGAAGTGGTACGCGGAGACCAGCGCCATGATCCGGGCTCAGTGCGACCTGGTCTTGAACTACACCACGGCAAGGCGGGCCGGTGTGCCGGTGGAGGAAGTGACGGGTTATCTCCTGGGGACTCCAAACCCGGTGGAGATGGTGTCCCTCAACCTGGGACATGGTGTGCGGTGGCCGATGGACCCTCAGACGGGGAAACGCCAGACCACGATGTCGCACAACAGCTACGAGGACATCATTGCCACGTTGGACGCCTGCTACCAGCGGGGGACGTTCCCGGAACCGGCGGTGCATGATACCGGGATGCTGAATAACGCGATTACGTTGATGCGCGAAGGGAACATCAAGAGTTCCCGGTATTTCCTCGTGGAGCCGGGGGCGCACTGGGGGGATGGCCGGCAGTCGATGGTGGGTTCGCCCCGCAACTACACGATGATTACGGACAACATCCGCGAGTTCTACCCCGAGGCCACGTGGCTGGCCCACAGCAACGGCGACCAGACATTCGTAATCGGGGCGATAGCGATCGCCACCGGGGCGCACCTGCGGGTCGGCATGGAAGACAGTCCATTCCTGCCTAACGACCCGTGCCCAACATCCAACGCTCAGTACATCGAATGGGCAGTAACGATGGCGCGGGCGTTGGGTAGGGAACCTGCAACACCCACCCAGGCGAGGGAGATCCTGGGACTACTGCCTGCGATTCAGGACTAGGGACTGTTGCAAAACCTAGGAGTTTGACCGGAGTTGGTGCAGTCTAACCTTCGCCCTAACTGAACTGTGCCAACTCCTGCTGGGCGGCGGCGAGACTTGAGCCTTGGGCCACTTCGTAGCCCTGCCGGGAGAGGGCGATTTCCAGGGCCGAGAGCAGGGCGAACACGTTGGTCTCCCTGGCCGACTCGCCCATCAGCCCGATGCGCCACACCTTGGCCCGCAGATCACCGAGGCCGCCGCCAATCTCGATATTGTGCTCCTCCAGCAGGCTGCGGCGCACCGTGGCGTCGTCCACGCCGTCGGGTATGACCGCAGCGGTCAGGGGATTGAGGCGGTGGCCGGGGTCGGCAAGAACGCCAATGCCCAGGGCGTGCAGACCGGCCCGCAGGACTGCCGCAACACGGGCGTGGCGCTGGATGCGCTCGTCCATCCCCTCTTCCATCGCCATGCTCAGGGCTTCCCGCAAGGAGTAGGTCATGGAGATTGGTGCGGTGTGATGGTAGGCGCGAGTGCCAGACCAGTAGGTCTCCAGCTCCTTCAGGCTGAAGTAGAAGCTCTGCACCTTGGACTCCCGCGTGTTGACGACTTCCATCGCCCTCGGGCCGAAACTTATAGGTGCCAGGCCGGGGGGAGCGCCAAGGCACTTCTGCGCGCCGCTGTAGCAGACGTCGATGTCCCATTCGTCCATGCGCATCTCGTGGCCTCCCAGGGATGTAACCGCGTCCACTATCACCAGCGCTCCGTGACGGTGGGCCAGGTCGATGACGCTGGTCAAGTCGTTCAGGACTCCTGTGGAGGTCTCTCCGTGTATCACTCCCACGGCCTTGACCCTTGGGAGTCGGTCGAGCAGGGCTGCCAGGCCGTCCATGTCCACAGGCTGGCCCCACGGGCTGTCCACGATGTGGGTCTCCGCGCCGCATCGTTCCGCAATGTCCGCCAGCCGGGCGCCGAAATACCCGTTGCGGCACACAACCATAGTATCGCCGCGCTCCAGGATGTTGGCGCAGGCCGCCTCCATCCCGCCCGTCCCAGTAGCGGATATGGGGAAGGTCATGGGGTTGGACGTGCCATAGATGCGCCGCAGCATCTCCGAAACGTCGTCCATGACCTGGAAGAAGTCCGGGTCCAGATGGCCCACCACGGGCAGGGTCATGGCCCGCAGCACCCGTGGATGAACGGTGCTGGGGCCGGGCCCCAACAGGATTCTCGGCGAAGGACGCATATCCATCATGTAAGGTTCAGTCAAGAGGCCCCTCCGTCCTATGGGTACCGGTTAGCCCAGGCGCCCGGGCGTGCGTTGGTGGAAACAACAAACGGTCCGAAGTTGAATGTCCAGGAATAGCCAACGCCGAGTCCACTCCCTGTTAGGTTGGACTCGGCGGAAGGGATTCGGTTAAACCGTACTACAAGACTGCCGACGAGCCGCCGTCGATGTTGACCGCGATGCCAGTGAGGTAACTGGCGCGGTCGGAGGCTAGGAAGGTAATAACGTCTCCAGCCTCGTAGTCCTCGCCCATGCGGCCCAGGGGCACGCCCCTGCCGCGCACCGATTCGGCCCAGATGTCCTCGATGGTCAGGTCCGGGTTGTTGGCCTTTTGCACTTCCAGCCGCCGCTCGGTCTGACCGCTCTTGATCAGCCCGATGCAGACGGTGGAGACGAGGATGTTGTCCTTGGCCAGGTCTTTGGAGAGTCCCTTGGTGATGGCCTGTCCAGCGGCCCGCGATATCGACGTGGGCATGGAGTTGGCCCCCGGAGTGCGGCCGCCCAGGTTGGTCACGTTGATGATCCGGCCGCCGCCGACCTTGCGCATCTCCGGCACCGCTTCCCGGATGAAGCGGATCGCGCCCCAGACCTTGAGATCGAAGTCGAACTCCCAGTCCTCGTCGCTCACATCCTCGAAGTTCTTGGCCATGGACGCACCGGCGTTGTTGACCAGGATGTCCACCCGGCCGAAGTGGTCAACCGCAGTCTTGACCACACGGGCTGCGGCGTCCTTATCGATAACGTCACCCACCACCGGGAGAGCGACGCCCTCGGTGGCGACTTTGATGTCCTGGGCGGCCTGCTCCAGAACATCGGAGCGCCGCGCCACCAGGACGACACGTGCGCCTTCCCTGGCCATGCTGAGGGCGGCGGCTTTACCTATGCCATAGCTCCCGCCGGTGATTATCGCTACCTTGTCCTGCAGTCCCATGTCCATATCGCCAACTCCTCGCGCTCGAATCCGCCGGGCTGGGAGCCTCGGTAATAGTTCAAACCTTCAGGCCCGTACATTGGCGGAAGCGACTGTGTTTTCCTGTCGAACGCGGCCCATTATAGCAACGGCGCAAGTCCGGGCCAACCGGGAAGGCTTCTGAGGGTCGTTCCCAGCCGGGTTACGAGGAGTGTCGGCGACGTGTGGACAAAGGGGGCTTTTGGATTTTGTGCGGGTGCCAGACGCCATGAACACCGGTCAGCTAAAGCTCAATCCCCCCGGCTCCAGCCACAATGTCGATGTCCTTGTCGCCCCGCCCGCTGAGACATACCAACACGGTTTTGTCCGGGGATAGCTGGGATGCGAGACGCACCGCGTGGAACACGGCATGGGACGGCTCAAGGGCTGGGATGATCCCCTCGGTACGGCACAACAGGTGGAAGCCTTCAAGAGCCTGGGAGTCGGTGACTTCCAGGTATTGTGCCCGCCCTACGTCCTTCAGGTAGCTGTGCTCCGGTCCCACTCCGGGATAGTCCAGCCCGGCGGAGATGCTGTGGGTCTCGTGTATCTGGCCTTGATCGTCCTGGAGCAAGTAGGTCATTGCCCCGTGGAGCACTCCGGGTCGACCGGCGGTGAGGGTGGCCGAGTGCCTCTCGCTGTCCAGTCCTTCCCCACCGGCTTCCACGCCTACGAGGGATACGCCGGTGTCTCCGATGAACGGATGAAAGGTGCCAATGGCGTTGCTGCCGCCGCCGACGCAGGCAACCACGTAGTCCGGCAACCTTGACTCCGCCTCAAGTATCTGCTGGCGCGCCTCGACTCCAATCACCCTCTGGAAGTCCCTAACCAGCATGGGGTAGGGGTGCGGGCCGACCGCGCTGCCAATCAGGTAGTGGGTCGTCTCAACGTTGGTCACCCAGTCGCGGATCGCCTCGTTGATCGCGTCCTTCAGGGTGCGCGTGCCAGACTCGACCGGGATGACCTCAGAGCCGAGGAGGCGCATCCGGAACACGTTGAGCGCCTGCCTCTGGATGTCTTCGGCCCCCATGTATACGATGCACTCAAGTCCGAGCATGGCGCAGACGGTTGCCGACGCCACCCCATGCTGACCGGCCCCTGTCTCGGCGATGATGCGTTTCTTGCCCATGTGCTGGGCCAGCAGGGCCTGACCCAGGGCATTGTTGATTTTGTGCGCCCCGGTGTGGGCCAGGTCTTCCCGCTTCAGGTAAATCTTCGCGCCGCCGCAATGGCGCGTGAGATTCTCCGCGAAGTAGAGCGGGGTTGGCCGGCCGGCGTAGGTCCGTAACAGGTGGACGAGGCCGTCCTGGAACTCCTGGGACTCCCTGGCTTCCAGGTAAGCGGACTCCAGTTCCTGAAGTGCGGCCATAAGGGTTTCGGGGACGAACTGCCCCCCAAACTCCTCGAATCTGCCGCGCTCGTCGGGAAAGCCCGGCCTGAGTCCAGTCGGTGTTTCAGCTACCATCGGTCCCTTCCTCTTAAGCTGGTGTGTCGCCGCTACTCCCGGCGGGCGGCGCGTATGAAATCTCTGATTTTATCCGGGTCTTGTATGCCACCGGTCTCAACGCCGCTGGAGACATCAACGCCCCACGGCCTCACCTCTGCCACGGCCGTGGCCACGTTTCCCGGCGTGAGTCCGCCAGCCAACAGGAACCGGTATCCCTGAGCGGCCAGACCTGCGGCTATGCTCCAGTCGAAGGACTGGCCAGTCCCACCCTGAAGTCCCTCCACCAGCCTGTCCAGGGTGACCATGTTCCCTGTAGATGCGTAGGAGTCCATGCGGACGGCGAACTCCGCCGCCGCAGCGTCTCCCGACGCATTGTCGGGAACGTGGAGGACCTTGATGACCTGGGCCTCGGTCTGCCGGCAATACTCCACGGACTCTGTGCCGCACAGCTGAGCGGCGTCCAGAGCGCAGGCGGCTATGGTCTCGTTGACCTCGGCAAGAGGTTGGTCGGCAAACAGTCCGACGAACTTGGGGGCGCTCGGTGAGTACCGCCTCGTCCCATAGACGATACTGGCCGCGTCGGGGATTTCCAGGCGGCGGCGTCTCCCAGGTACGAATACCAGCCCGATAAAGTCGGCTCCGGCCTCGGCGGCAACGCGGGCGTCCTCCAGGGTCCGGACTCCGCAAATCTTGACCCGCATCCCGGCTCCCATCAGACCGTGGCAGAGGGCACGGTCATACCCGCCAGTTCCCGTACCTTGGCCGCAAGGTCGGGGGCGGTGACCAGCGCCTCTCCGACCAGGACGGCGTTCACACCGCAGTCACCAAGCTCGCGCAGGTCCTGGGGAGTGTTGATCCCGCTCTCGCTGACAACGACCTTGTCCCTGGGGACCAATGGCGCAAGTCTCCGGCTGACCGCAAGGTCGGTTACGAATGTCCGCAGGTCCCGGTTGTTGATGCCGATTATGGGCGCTCCGGCGTCCACTGCCACTTCCAACTCGGACTCGTCGTGAATTTCCACCAGGCTTTGCATACCGAGTTCCGACGCTCTGTCCAGGAGGTCTTTGAGTTGGGCAGGCTCTAGGATTGAGACAATCAGCAAGATGGCGTCCGCTCCGATGGCCCTGGCCTCATAGACCTGGTAAGGGTCAAACAGGAAATCTTTCCTTAGTACCGGGGCGTTCGCCGATGCTCCCGACTGCTTGATCATGGCAAGGTGCTCCGGCTCTCCCTGGAAGCGCGGGTCTGTTAGCACGGACACCGCGGACGCACCGTTTCCGGCGTATGCGCTGGCCAGCCGCACCGGGTCGAAGTCCGGACTGAGCAACCCCCGGGACGGCGAGGCTTTCTTGACCTCGGCCATGAGCCGGACACCGCCGCCGCCCAACGCGTCGCCCAACGAGAGCGGCGCTGGCTGTTCGGCAATAAGCCCCTTCAGGGCGTCCAGTGGAACGATCCGGCGCTGGGAGGCTAGTTCTTCCTGCTTTGCGGCCACTATTTCATCCAGAATGTTAGGCACCGGGCGTATCAACCTCCTTGCTCTCCAGCACGCTGGTAAGCGAATTTTTCAGGAATTCCCTGGCGTCAGCCCCAGAAAGGAGCAGCGCGGACAAGCTCTTGTTTCACGATGACAGTCTGATCCACCCAAGTGACGTCCGCGTTAGCCTTCATCTACCGAATTGCTCAGCTCAACCAGTGCGTCCAGTTTGGCCAGGGCAGCGCCGCTTTCGATTATTCCGGAGGCCACTTCTACGCCCTCTCGCACTGTTCCGGCCAGGTCTCCGGCCATCAGCACTCCGGCGCTGTTGAGCAGGACCACATCGCCGTACCGGGCCTGTCTCACCCCGGAAGAGTCGGCGCATGGTGTCGGCGTTCTCCTCTTTAGCGCCGCTGCGTATGGCCGAGATTGGAGTTTCCCGGCAACCCGCTGTCCTCGACCGCGGATGGTCCAGCGGCTTAGCGCTCCCTCGCGGACTTCCAGACCGTCGAGTCGCCGGACAGCGAAAGTTCGTCCATGCCGCCGTGGCCGTGGACGATCATCGCACGGTGGGAGCCGAGCATACGCAACACTTCGGCCATGGTCTCTCCCAGTTTTCCGGGAAAGCGACCCCCAGCAATTGGGTCTGCGCCCCGGCAGGATTGGTAAGCGGGCCGAGAATGTTGAAGACTGTGCGGATGCCGATCTCCCGCCTCACCGGGGCGGCGTGACGCATCGCCGGATGGAACACCGGGGCGAACATGAATCCGACGCCAACCTCCTCGATGCACCGGGCCGACGCCTTCGGGAGGGAGGTCTATCTTCACCCTAGGGCCTCCAGCACGTCGGCGCTTGCCGCAGGTGCCGGAGGCGGCCCGGTTGCCGTGCTTGGCCACCTTCAGCCCGGCTGCCGCCGCGACGAATGCGGTGGCCGTGGATACGTTGAATGTGTTCTGTCCGTCGCCTCCGGTGCCAACGGTGTCAATCAGCGGGCCGTCCACTTCGACACGCAGGGCGAAACCTCCCGCATGACCGCGGCCATTGCCCGCAATCTCCTGGGCTGTTTCCCCCTTGATGCGCAGGCCGGTCAGGAAGGACCCCCAACTGGGCCGGGGTGGCCTCACCTTCCATGATCTGGCGCATGACGGATGAGGCATCTTCCATGCTGAGGGAAACGCCCGGAGACCAACTTCGTCTATTGCTTCACGAATATCCAATGGTGCTGCTCCGTTAGGTTGGACCGTGTGGGTCTGGTCGATTTGGTGGGGCTGACGGGTTCACACTTCCTGAACCAAGACTGCTCGTAGGCTTTCATGAACTCTTTCCTGGAGATGTCAGCCTTGGTAAGTATAGTCCTTAGTGTCGAAGACTTGATGGTGGCGTGGTTCGGGAGACTCAACGGGGTTACGCTGCCGTCGGCGTTCTCTCTGCTGAGTCCCTAGATGGTTTGACTCCCGTACCAGACGGAATCCCAAAATGTGCAAGGCTCTGATGACATTAGGCCGTGGGTAAATCCCTGAAAAACCGCGTCATTGTATGGGTACGTGGGTCTCCGTCAAAAAAACCTCGGAAGCCGGTTCCCCATCTTCAATTACGTCACTACCAAACGTCTCGACATGGGGCTCAGATAGCCGACCTGACGTCTTCCAGGGCTTCCTCA
>CATOSP010000005.1 GCA_951812625.1 uncultured Dehalococcoidia bacterium
AACTCCAGGATGTCGATGGGGCGCTGTTCCCGGATGGACGCTGCGGCGTACTCGATGCACATCCTGGCAAACCCGGAGTATTCGTATATGTTCGACCCCAGCACTACCAGGGGTACCTCACGCACCAACTCTACCTGGAGCTGGTCCTCGTCCTCATGGTCCACGTGGACCTCGACGGCGCAACCCGCCATCCGCTCAATCTTATCCTGGATGCGCCGAACGAATGTATTGTCGTCCACGATGTGCGTCTCCGGGTTGGGTTCAGGGATCACGCCTTCCAATGCAACCGGAATATTTTAGCACATGCCGGATGCACATCAGGGGACGGCTGGGGGAGCGTTCCATTTCAGGTGGCATAGCTGAACGGCGGCGAAAATTCGATTTTTCCGGTCATATCCGGACATTTCCGGACATTCTCACCCATATTGGGGATTGGCCATTGGGCAAGTGAGGGACACATTTCCCCGGAGTTCCCGTGACCTCGAACCTGTCATCAGGAATATGATAAAGCAGTATGCCCAAGCCCGGAAGGGGGCACGCGTCAGTAAACCAGACCACCCAAAGAGGAACGCCGCTGACTATCCCTTGACACTGGTATAGGTGGTGACCATAATTTACGAACCTTCCAGATGAGTTCATTTCCGTTCAGCAACGGGTCCCAGACTGCGATTCCGGCACAACTCAGGGGGCTGGTGTGGCAGGACCGGGCATAGCTCCACAACAGGGCCGACTGGGCTCGATGTACCACTATGCCTGGGTCGTAGTGGCCATTGCCGTAGTACTCCAGGTCACCACCAACGCCATCAGCCAGGCGTTCTCCGTTCTGATTCCGGTAATCCTCGAGGAATTTGAATGGAGCCTCACCGCGATCTCCCTGGCCTACGTCTTCCGCAGCGTTGTCGGCGCGGTACTGTCCCCGGCAGCGGGCTGGATCGGGGACCGCTACGGAGCGCGCCGCTCCCTTGTTGCCGCCACTGGCTGTTACATCATCGGACTGCTGCTGCTAAGCACCATCACCGAGGTGTGGCAGCTATACCTCTACTACAGCTTCGTCCTGGGCATCTCGCAGGCCTTGTTCCGGGTCAACATCCCTACCACTGTCGCGGCCTGGTTCCGGCGGAAGCTGGGAGTCGCCGTGGGGGTGCAGCAGGCTGCGGGCGGTATGGGGGCATCGGTAATGGCGCCGGGACTGGCCTTGCTGCTGTCGCACCTCGACTGGCAGACCTCTTTCTGGGTACTCACGGCAGTCGGCGGGGTGATCGTGGCAACCCTGGTGATGCTATTCCCGGGAGAACCCTCTGACAAAGGCAAGAGACCCTACGGGGACACCGGAGACGACCCTGCGCCGACAGCCTCCCCCGACTCCGTCATCACCAAGCTCCGCTCCAAGGTGTTCCTGCAACACGCCCGGCGCACCAGGGCCTTCTGGAACCTGATTGCCATCCATCACCTGGGGTGTGTTGGACACTCCATAGTAATGGTCTGGGCGGTGACCTATGCCGTCAGCCAGGGAGTGTCGCTGGCGTCGGCCTCGTGGATTGTCAGCCTCTACTCCTTCGCCAGCATCGCCAGCCGCCTGCCGTGCCCATCCTGGCCGACCGAATGGGAGCCAAGTGGGTGATGGCCCTGGCATACGCCATCCAGGGTGTTACCGTGGCCATGCTGTTCTGGACCCAGGCCCCGTGGGAGTTCTACCTGTTCTCGGTGTTGTTCGGAATCGGGCTTGGCGGGGAGATGTCCGCCTTCCTGGTGATCAACCGGCAGTATTACGGCATGGGGCCGGTGCGAACCATATTCGGGTTCCAGAGTATGGGGTCGGGACTGGGCATGGCGCTGGGAGGACTGCTTGGCGGCGTAGTCTACGACATGTTCGACTCCTACAACGTGGCCTGGTACATTTCCATATTCACCAGCCTGGGAGGCGCGGCCTGCATCCTGTTCCTGGAGCCCACGTCACGGGTCCTAATACCCAACTGGGAGCAGTCCCTTCCCGAGGAGGCCCGCACCCCTGCGCCTGCGCCGTCCCGATAACATCCACACCAGCGATGCCGAGGGGATTGCACCCCCGGCCAGCCCACATGCGGAGGTATGCCTGCGATGGCAGAGTATCTGACGGAAGAAGCCCTTGACTCGCTAATGCAAGGCGACACCCAGTTCGCGCTGATTGACGTCCGGGAAGCTGGGGAATACAACAGTTCCCACATTCCGGGCTCCAGTTCCATCCCACGCCGGATGCTGGAATCCCAAATTGCGCTGGCCGTCCCGTTCAAGGGTTCCCACATCGTAGTCTGCGACGATGATGGACGCCGGGCAAAGCTGGCAGCCGCAACCCTGGAGAACGCAGGGTACGAAAGGGTATCTGCGCTGGATTCCGGGACCAACCGCTGGGCTGCCCGCGGCTACCCCACCGAGTGGGGCAGCAACGTTCCCAGCAAGGACTTTGGCGAGAAGGTGGAAGTGGTAAACCACGTTCCTGAGATAGACGCCGAAGACCTGCACCAACGGATTGAGCGCGGGGACAAGATGGTTATCCTGGACACCCGGACTCCGGAGGAGTACCAGCGCTTCTGCATTCCGGGAGGACGGAGCGTCCCCGGCGGAGAGTTGGCCTACCGGATAACGGACATCAAGAAGGACCTGGACCCCGACACCACAGTAATCATCAACTGTGCCGGACGGACCCGCAGCATCATCGGAACTCGCGTACTGCAGCGCATGGGGCTGAGCAACGTCTATGGCCTGCGCAATGGCACCTCCGGCTGGGTGCTGGCAGGGTACGAGCTTGAGTCGGGTGGCGACCGCCTCGGCCTGCCCGCCCCGTCGCCCGAGGGACTGGCCGCCGCCGAGGCCTACGCAGACGCCCTGGCCAATGAAGATGGGGTGCGCTACCTCGACTCCACAGCCCTGCAGGAAGTCATGGCCCGCCGGGAGCGGGAAAGCGTTTACCTGATCGACGTGCGCAGCGAAGAAGAATACCGTGCCGGGCACATCCCCGGCTTCCGCTGGTTCCCCGGAGGGCAAGCAGTGCAGCGTTCCGACGACGTTGGGGTGGTCAAGAACACGGCCATTGTGTTCGCCTGCGACGGCAAGGTAAGGTCGACGGTTGCCGCGTCCTGGTACAGGCAATTGGGCTTCGAGGAAGTCTACGCCGTCGCCGACGGGACCTCCGGCTGGACGGCCGCCAGAAATCAGCTTGAGCAGGGCATGGCCGAGGAGCCAACGCTGGGTCTGTCCGAGGCTGGGGCAAGGGTACGGCACGTGTCGGCCAGCGACCTCAACCGGACACCTGCGCAGGTGACGATTTTCGTGGACACGAGCCAGGACTTTTCCAGAGGTCACGTCCCCGGCGCGCGCTGGGCTCCGAGGGGATGGCTGGAGTTCCAGATAGAGGGCTTCGCGCCAGACAAGACCGCATCCGTGGCCGTTACCGCCAACGATACGGCCAACGCTGTGCTGGCCGCGGCTACCTTGATGGACCTGGGATACGGCAACGTTTCGGCCCTGGAGGGCGGGTTGGCCGCGTGGCGGCAGGCTGGGCTGCCCGTGGAGACGGGACTGACCGGAGTTATGAGCGCTCCCAACGACCTGGTGGCCTCCGGCCCAGACCGGAACTACGCCGACATGATGAACTACCTGCGGTGGGAGACCGCGCTAGGGGAAAAATACGAGACCTAGAGTTGAACCGTGTTTACCATTCCCGGCCATTTCAACCATGATAGAGATGACCGGGAAGTGATGTGACCCGTACCCGGAAACTATCTCAAATCGGGATTTTCCCGAAGTCTCCCATTCTCGCAGGGGGACAAAGGGGATTTCTTGACCGCGAAGGAGGATTCGTAGATGGCAACCAGGCAAGAGGAAGGGGCAGTCCCCGACTTTCTGCGCATGGACGGCCCTGGAGGGCCCCAGTCCACAAATCCCCACTCCCAGGGCCGTTGGTACGGTTGGCCCAGTTCCACCGTGAACCCGGTGAACCTGCTGGACGACGACGGTCGCGTGCAGCGTGTCCGCACCCCTGTCATGGACCTCCAGGGCTTAATCACGCCGACAGAACTCCATTACGTCGTGCAGCACTTCGCGGTGCCCGAGGTAGTCCCCACCGACAAATGGTCCCTCTCTGTAGAGGGGGAGGTCAAGCGACCTTTAACCCTGGACTACGAGCAGTTGCGCCGGTTCCCCGGACGCACCGTCCGGACCATCATGGAGTGCTCCGGCAGCGACGCCACCTACTTCGAGTACTTCAAGGGCGAAGGGTCGAAACCATCCCGGAACCAGGAGCGCATGATCCTCAGCGCCAGCGAGTGGACGGGCGTGCCCCTGGCCGCAGTGCTAAATGAGACCGGACTGACGGGCAAGGCTACCCACATCCGGGCTGAAGGCTGGGACAAGGGTGTTCCCGCAAGCGCCGCAGAGGGCACCGAGCCTTTCTACTACGACAAGGGATTGCCCCTGGAGAAGGCCCTGCATCCTGACACGATTCTCGCCGTGGCGCAAAACGGGCAAATGCTGGAACACCTGCACGGTGCGCCGGTGCGTCTGCTCGTCCCCGGATGGTCTGGCAACTGGTCGGTCAAGTGGCTCTGGAAACTGGAGGTGCTGGACCATGAGCCGGACTGCTGGTACCACTACAACTTCTATTATTACGGGGACTCGCCTGATGACCCCAACAAGGAACTGATCACCACCATCGGGGTCAAGTCGATGGTGACTCATCCCAACGACGACACCGACACCCTGTCGACTGGGACTCACGTTGTCCGCGGCTACGCCTGGAGCGGCGGCGGAACCATTACACAGGTCGAGGTCTCGGTGGACGGCGGAGATACCTGGCACTCTGCCCGGTTGGAAGAACCCATAGACCGCTGGATGTGGGTCCGCTGGTCCTACGTCTGGAATGCCGACAAGCCCGGGAACTACAAGGTTATGTCAAGGGGGACTGATGCCGCTGGGAGGGTCCAGTCCCACGAGCCGCGCTATAATAATATGCGCAAGAACTTCAGCGCCATCGTGGGTTACGACATCACCATCCAATAGCAACCGGCCATGACGCCTCTTCCTTTGGCAGAACGGAGAGGTGAAGCCGGAGACAGAATGCGGGGGATTTCTCCATGCCAATCATCGAAAACAGTGCGGTGCCCATGTCGCCGATGGTAGACTACGTCCGCGAGCGGACCCTGGTCTCCAGCGAACAGGGCGCCCTGTCCCTGACCGTCAAGGAAGTCGAGCTTCACCCCGGATGGGAGGGCCAGCTCCACACGCACACCACGGACACTGCCGTGATGGTAATGTCCGGTGCAGTGCAGATAATACTGGAGGACGAGTTGACCACCGTCCGGGCCGGGGTGACTTTGGTGACCCCACCGGGAGTCCCTCACAAGCTGGCCAACAAGCTCTGGATCCCGGCACGGCTGCTGGTCATCTACCCAACCATAGACCTGGAAACAAGTTACCTGGAATAGCAGGTCGCAGACACCACTCAGGAGAAGACCATGACGATCCAACAGACCCGGACTGAAATCACGCCCCAGATCATCCCGACCAACGCGGGTTACCGCACCTTCGCCGCACCGCCCCAGGCGTTGCAGGAGAACATCGTCCCCAACGACCTGTTCTACGTCCGCAACCACTGGCGCGAGGTCCCGAAGATCGATACCGACACCTACAGGCTGGTCGTTGACGGCCAGGTGGAGAATCCCCTGAGCCTGAGCTACCAGGACCTGCTGGATATGCCTAAGAAGACCTTCCAGGTCACCTTCGAATGCTGCGGCAACAGCCCGGTGCCCGATTACTGGGCCAGGAGTACCCGCACCAGCTCGGTGATGGAGCAGATCAAGGGTCACGGCATCATGGGCAACGCGGAGTGGGCCGGGGTGTCTCTGGCCGACGTGCTGGCCAGGGCCGGAGTGAAGCCCTCCGCCGTCGAAGTGATGTTCGAGGGCGCAGACCACGGCCCAGACGAGACCGTTGGGGACCCGCCTGAGGTCACCTACGAACGCAGCCTGCCCCTGGCCAAGGCCACACACGCAGACACTCTGCTCGCCTATCAAATGAATGGGGAGCCGCTACCGCCGCCCCACGGCTACCCGTTGCGGTTGCTGGTACCCGGCTGGTACGGCATGACCTCCATCAAGTGGCTGGTGGGCATCCACGTCCTGGACCACGAGTTCAAGGGCTTTTACATGACCGAGCGGTACATGACGGTCAACGGCCCGGACGCCGACAGCTACTACACATACCTGACCAGGATGAAGGTTAAGTCGATCATCACCAACCCGCTGCCGGGAGAGGTTGTGCCCGCCAGCGGCTACCAGCTTGCCGGGGCCGCATGGTCAGGCGAGGACCAGGTAACCGGCGTTGAGATAAGCACCGACGGCGGCGCGTCCTGGTCACCAGTGGACGCGCTTCACCCCCGCAGCGGCTATTCCTGGTACAGGTGGGAACACTACTGGAAGCCGCCCGGACCGGGGAGCTACACCCTGATGAGCCGGGCCACCAACGACAAGGGAGAGACCCAACCGATGGAGTTCCCCAACAAGTGGGATGGACGGGGCTACGGCAACAACATGGTCTTCCCCTACGAAGTGCAGGCAGGTTAGGGGACTCACTAATCTTCCATCGACATCTTCCGCTGACCCAACCGGGCGCCGGTATGGACCAACATCAGTTCCGGCGCCCAACGGAGAATCACAGGCGGAGGTAATCCGTGATGAAGACCGAACCACTGAGAAAAGTAAGCGCACCCTTATCGTTCATCGTCGCTATCGTGGCAACGGTGGCGCTGCTCATCTTCTTCGGAGCATGGGCTGTGTCGGCGGATTCCAGCAGCCGGGAACGTGCCCTGTCCCTTGCATTGCCGGGCGGCGTTTCTGGCTACGCCGGCCCCCAGGCGCAGGCCCCGCAAACGGAGACGGAGAAGTTCCTGCAATCCTTCGACCAAGCCCAGGGCAGTGATACCGCAGCAGATACCTGGTGGGGCAAGACGCTGCTGACCGCATGCCCGCTGCACTGAGCATTAGAAGTCCCCATGATCAACAGGCCACCGCCATACAACCCTTCCGCAAGACGCTTCACGCCACCGCCACGAACCTCATACGATCCCTGCGACGGCAAATTTCCTGTGTTTTCCACCAGGGGCGATATGCAAAACCCCCTCTATCTGTACGGACCCGGCCACTTGTCAGCCCTGTGCCGGCACTTCGGCGGACGGGGAATCGCCATCGTTATGGGAGAGGTCCCGGTGGGTCGGGACTTGCGCCAACGCCAGGGTCTGCGGGTCCCGGACCTGCTCATTGCCTTCGGGGTGGATCAGGACATAATTGTCGAGGACAGGGGCTACTCCATAGAGAAGTTGGGCAAACCCCCGGACTTCGTACTGGAAGTGGCGTCGGAGGCCACCGGGCAGCGGGACATCACCGAGAAACGCGACGACTACGCCGCCTGGGGCATACCCGAATACTGGCGGTACGATCCGTCGGGCGGCCTGTACCACGGCGCACCCCTGGCCGGGGATCGCCTGGCGGGAAGCGTCTACCAGCCCATCTCAATCGTCGAAGTGGATGCGGCCCACCACCGGGGTAACAGCGATGTCCTGGGACTGGACCTCTGCTGGGAGGAGGAACTGCTCCGTTTTTACGACCCGGCGGCGGGACACTACCTGCGGACCTTCTACGACGCCGACAATGACCGCATCGCCGCCGAGGGCGAGCGGGACACCGCCCAAAATGAAAGGGACGCAGAGCGCATGGCCCGGCTGGCCGCTGAGGAGCGTATCCGGGAACTGGAATCTGAAATCCGGCGCTTGCAGGGGTAGCTCATGTGCCAAGACCGGCAACCGTCTCATCCCGTAAGGGAATTTTGGGGAACTGCCAAGAATTGCGAGACTGGCCAACACCCGACCAATCCACATCCCAAAGCACTACTGCCATATCCTGAGGACTCTTACCCTACTTCCACATCCCCCAAGGTATAAGCATTGGCTGAAACAGGACGCCGCTTGACCGGCATAATTCCCTCCCGGTTGCCGTGGGGCATTCACTACGCATGGGCCATCGTTGCCATTCTGGCCGCGGTCCAGATTATCGCAAGCTCCATCGGCATGGCTGCGGGCATAATGATCCCCCCGCTCACCGACCCTGACGGCGACTTTGGTTGGAAGGTCGGCATCATCGGGATGGGCATGGCGGCCTTCTACCTGGTGGGTGCGGTCTGCTCTCCCATAAGCGGCTGGCTTGGCGACCGGTACGGCCCGCAAAGGATGATGGCCGTGGGCGGCGCGCTCTACCTCATCAGCATGGTCCTGTTGGGTTCGGTGACCGAACTCTGGCAGTTCCTCCTGGTGTTCGGCGGCATGTTGGCGATAACCCAGTCCATTTCAATGGTGCCGCTTATGGCTTCCATAAGCGGGTGGTTCCGGCGCAGGTTGGGCCTTGGAACCGGGATACTCTGGGCCGCTGGGGGAGTGGGCACCGCCGCCCTGGCCCCCATGCTGGGTTACCTGCTGGAGTCGGTCGGATGGAACCTGACCTTCTGGACCATAGGGGTCGCTGGCGGGGGAATCATACTACTATTAACGCCGTTCCTCAGAAACCGGCCTGCTGACATAGGCATTCCGCCCTACGGTGCGTCGGCCAACGAGCCGCCCACGGCGGTCCGCAGCAGCGTGATGGAGAAGATGCGGCTCAAGGCGTTCAACCAGCACATGCGGAGGACACGGGCTTTCTGGAACCTCCCGATCATCCATGCCCTGGGCTGCGCCGGTCACGGAATCGTACTTATTTTCTCTATCCCCATAGCGGTGGAGCAGGGACTCAGCCTCGCCTCAGCGGCTGGCATTCTGACCATCATGTCCCTGGTCAGCATCATCAGCCGTCTCCTGACTCCCGTGCTAGCAGAGAACTACGGCTCCCGGAAGGTGATGGCAAGTTGCCTGTTTATCCAGGGAGTGACCGTATTCATCCTGATATGGGCACAGGACCTATGGGCCTTCTACCTGTTCGCCGCCACATTCGGTATCGGCTTCGGGGGTGAGTGGACAGGATACCTGGTGATCAACCGGCAGTATTTCGGCAACGGGCCGATGGGTTCCTGCTACGGCTGGCAGATGACCGGGGCGCTCATGGGCCATGCCATAACCACCGCCATGGCCGGCATGGTCATCTACCTGACCGGCTCATACACGGCCATACTCGCCCTGTCCATATTCTTCAGCCTGGGCGGCGTGGTGGTGATAATGACCCTGGAACCCACGTCACGCATACTCATACCAGACTGGGAAAGCTCGCTGCCGCCCGAAGCAAGGACGGCCCGACCGCCAGACAGATTGGTTCCGGGGGCTGCGGTCCCAGGAACGGCGGCAGGGGACGACTGAACGCAGCGTCCCGGAAGGAGTCGAAGATGGCCCGACTCATCGATCTCACGTTAACCCTGGGAAGTGACCGGGTTTCCCCGGTGCCGGGGTTGATCGGAGTCTGCATGTCGCCGTTGCAGACCCACGAAACACACGCTCGTTCCAACACCAAACTGACACTGGCCACGCACATCGGAACCCACGTGGACGCTCCTTACCACTTCCACCCCGACGGGACCACCGTGGAGTACATGGCGCTAGACAGGTATATGGGCCCAGCCCTGCTGCTGGACCTGCGGCAGCTTGCCCGGAGCCAGACTCCTATATCCGTCTCCGACCTGCAACAGGCTGGGGGCGCACCGGATGCTGTCGCCGGAAATATAACCATCCTGTTCACGGGATGGACGGCACGGGAATCGGGCAATGCCCGATACTACTCCGAGGGACCCTACCTGAGCACGGAGGGGGCCGCATACCTGGCCGACAACGGGGTGAACGCGGTGGCGGTGGACTTCCCCATCGACAAGCACCCGCCGACACCCCAGTCGACGATCAACGACTTCCCGGTACACCGGCTGTTGTTAGGGCGGGGAATCCCTCTCATTGAGAACCTGATCAACCTGGACCAGTTGACCGGCCTAGACTTCGAGCTGTGGGCCTTGCCGCTTAAGCTCCTGGGCGGCGACGGAGCGGCGACCCGGGCAGTCGCGCGAGTCCTCTAGCGGCTGTAAGGCTCGCCAATGGCCGCTACTCCGATTCTCCTCGCCACCGGCAATCGTGCAAAGCAGGAGACCCTGCGCTGGCTGTTGGAGGGTCTGCCTCCACTTCCCGTTACGCCTCAAGAAGCTGGCGTGTCCGCCGACCCTGACGAGAGCGAGAACACCCACGAGGCTATTGCCCGTTCCAAGGCCACTGAGTGGTCAAAGGCCGCGTCCATGCTTGCCATCGCCTCCGACGGAGGGTTGATCGTGCCGTCGCTGGGCAGCAGGTGGGAGAGCCGCTACACGCACCGGTTTGCCGGACCGGCGGCCGACGACCGGGAGAGGGCGGCTCAGCTGCTGGAATTGATGCGCCCCTACCACGGTGAGGAGCGGGAGGCGTCGTGGGCCGAGGCACTGGCCATCGCCGACAACGGCAACGTCCTGGCGTCGTGGGAGCTGCGAGGGGCAACGGGACGCATCGCCGACCAACCCGGCCCCGATTCGGACACGCCGGGGTTCTGGGTATTTCCCCTGTGGTACTTTCCCGAGCACGGCCGCTATTACAACGAGTTGACCTCGGAGCAGCGGGAGTCCCTTGACGACCACTGGACGCGGCTACGGGAGTTGGTGCGGGAGTATTTCAGGCAGCCGCCACCATCTTGCGGGAGTGCCCCTTAACCTTCTCCGCCAGACGGCTGACTCCAGCCAGAATATCCTCAGGCTGGCCTTCCAGGTCCAGAGAGTCCACCTCGATTACTTTGTCGGCGTTGCTGATACAGTAAACGCCCGATTCCGCCTCACCGGCCGCGTAAACCAGCAAGCCCGATGGCAAATTTGTTGCCGTGCAGTAGGCGAGCATCTGGTAGATGTCGGCGTGTTGGAACCCTGTAGGCGTGATGCGCTTGTACTTGGCGTCTCCCACGAAACGGCAGAGGCCACCGTCCCACCATGAAAGGTCGGGGGCCAACCTAATCTTGCCGTCCACGTCCAGGGTAAGGCGGGCGCCTTGCTTCCATTCCCTTTGCGAGAGTCCCAACGATTCCTGCAGCGCAACGAACAGGAACCTCTCGAACACCCAGTTCATGTCCAGCATGAATGACGCTCCCGTAACCTCACCGTGGAAGAGTTCCAGGCTGGAATTGTCGATAATCAGCCGGGCCAACTCCACTGCAGGGCGGTAATGGCTGTTGAGCCGGGTGTATCGGACCTCAGGTGCTCCCCGGCGGTAGCTTCCAAGCTCGACCGTGTTGAACGCCGGACTCAGGCCGTTAACGTCCCGCCGGGAGCGCTCGAACCTGACCGGCAGGCGTGACAGCCGGTGCAGTGCGCTCTTGAGGAGACGGTTTTCTTCGATGTCCTCGGTAAACTCGTCATAGGTTACCTCGATGGGCAGCGGGATTCCGAAGCGCCGGTTTATCTGGTCGCTGAAACGGATACGGCCCCGGACGGTGTGCAGCACGTCTTCCTCGGTCCGGTATCCTTGCAGCAACCCGCGCCGGATAGCCTGATGCGTATGGTGAACGAATGCCGGGATGATGCTCTCAAGGACATCGGGATTCGGAGCAAGACCGAAGTACCTTTTCCAGTCGTTGGGGTCGAGGGCATAGGCCACCAGGAACATGACCCGGGCAATGGAAATCTTGGGCCGCACGACGATGGACAAATCGCCCGAGCGTACCGTACCGATGTAAGAGGATGGGTTTAGGCTACAGGTTGCTCCATCAACCGTCGGCGCAGTTACGTCGATATGTGCGGCTTTCAGCGCGGCCAGTTGCTCCGAATCCAGTCGGAAGTAGACGGGGTGGGGTTCGTATTCACACAGTGTCAGAGTCCGCATCGCCAGCCTGCTGTTCCGTGACCCCACCGTCAGACCTGTCACCTCGTCTGCGCCGCGCCTCCAACCTATCCCTTTAGACGGTAGAAATTGAACTCAGCCAGCCTGGCGTCGTCCCCGAAACACTGCTCTTCGACGTAGGGAATAACCGCCCGTTCCCAGATGCGACGGACGCGGCTTTCGTCCAACGGCAGATACTCTTTGTGTACCATAAAGTAACTGGGGCCGATGCGCGTATCACGGGGCAGCATTTCGTTGGCCCTGTCCACCAGGCCGGCGACCCAAACATGGTCCGGGTCGTTTGTGTCGAGCCACTTGCGCAGCAAGCCCTCGATTGGCGGCTCGTCTGGGAAGAAGGGGGCAAAGTAGAAGCGACGCCGCAAGGCCGCGTCCATCAACGCTATGGAGCGGTCGGCAGTGTTCATCGTGCAGATGAACCAGAGGTTGGAGGGCAGGCTGAAATCGCCGCCATATTGCAGCCGCACCGCCTCATCCCGGTATTCCAGCAGGAAATACAACTCCCCGAAGACCTTGGCCACGTTGCCCCGGTTGAGTTCGTCGATTACCAGAATGTAGGTTGCGTCGGGGTTGTTCCGGGCCTTATCCGCGATACGCAGCAAAGGGCCGTCCACAAGCTCAAATCCAGGCTGCCCATCGTGCAGCCTGGGCCGGAAGCCCTGAACAAAATCCTCATAGGAGTAGGAGGGATGGAACTGGACGATTTCAAAACCGCCGCCGCAGTCCTGGGCATGTTTGGCGATGCGCTTGGCCACGAAGGTCTTGCCCGTTCCCGGCGGGCCGTGGCAAATCACCTGGCGCTTTTCTTGCAGATCGTCAATGATTTCCTGCAATTGGATAGGCTCCCATAGGAGTTCTTTGGCCAGGGCCTCTATCTTGGTAGCGGACCAGGGGTCTTCGCGTGGAGGTAGTGGGATAATCTTGGTTGAGTCTCCTGCCCTGTAAGCTATGAGCCTGTCCCTCAGATCTTCCGGCCAATCGTCCGGCATGTCCTCTTTACCATATTGGGTCACACACCAAACCAAGGATTGAGCATCGAGGCGGTCCCGAATCTTCAGGCCACGCATAGACGCCCGACCAATGAACTCATCGTAGAAACCGAGCGAGTGTTCATACCTTTCCCAAGCATCAGGGGAATTATTCGGGTGAGAGGAGTACTCTGTCAGCCGATACGCATCCTTCAGCGCTGTGTACCGGTACATTGGGTACTGTGTAGGTCCATCCCCCATCAAGAGGATCGAAGCCATAAGCCCCGGTGTCCCGAACGATCCAAGTTCTTGGAAAACCCGTACTCGCTCTTCCAGGCCCGAGGGCCTTATGAAAGTTGGGCCGTCCAGTCCCCAAATACGACGCAATGCTTCCTCAATCCTCGGAGTCTCCAAGCTCAAGAGCATGTTGTTGGTACGCCAATCTCTCAAGTAGCTGTCAGGGGAGGCAAAGGTTTGTCTCAGCATGTCTTCCCAATCAACGTTGCCGTCCCGGAGAGCTTGCTTGACAGCAGCCAATCTCTCCCCGACCAGGAGCTTGTAGTCCCGCTCGTACTCGTTGAAATCCTCCCTTTCGTAAAACAGTATGGCCCAAGATATGAAAGCGTCCCACAGGCTATCATTGCCTGTAAACCCCGTGAGGAATTTCTTCCCGGTTTCTCCGATGAGGACCCTTATGTCTTCGATTTGTTGTGGCTCTTTAATTTCGGTCACAGTTGCCCGTGACCGAGGTGAGTTCAACTCAGACCGGAGCGACTCCGGGAGTCCCGACCTGGTAACCTTCTTTAACCAATCAACCTTTCTGACACATTCGTAGTCGCCATCGTCGATATTTTCCCATTCCGGCCAGTATTCGTAGCTGCCCTGGCAACGTCCGATCAACAGTTCCTCAGACGTCGTTGAAGGTGTAAGTATCAGATCCCCCACCGCGATTTTCTTAACGAATGAAAAAATGATGCTCGCCCAAATTCCCAATCGTTGATTGCTCTCCTCTGAATATAACCATTGCAACCTGTCTCTTAATTCGTCCTGACTGTTGATTTGGGACAAGTCGCCTGTCCCCCATCCGAGCGCAGCAACCGAATTGTCCTGAAACCTTTCAAGAGCGCCTGGCTGTCCTCTCTCGCCGCAGCGTATTATCCAAGCCGCCATAATCAATCTCCCAACCGATACTCGCAAGAATTGTACGTCGAACCTGTGCGGGCAACAAGGACAACGTACTTCTTGTGGTAGCCCCCGATCCCGTGCGCTACAATAGGGTTCGTCCCAATTCTTGATACTGCAGGGAGCCGCTGCACATTGCGGTTCCCCGGTGCATGGAGAACCCGTTGACTACCACTGATAACGCGCCTTCTACGATTCCAGGGTCTATTGACGAGGTGCAGCAGCTTCTCCGGGAGCAGTCCTACATCAGCGACCGGGGGCTGGCCGTATCAATTTTCCTGGCATTGAAGCTGCAACGGCCCCTGCTGCTGGAGGGGGAAGCCGGCGTCGGCAAGACAGAGATTGCCCGTGCCCTGGCCTCAGCCCTGGACACGGAGTTGATCCGCCTCCAGTGCTATGAGGGTCTGGACGTCAACCACGCGGTCTACGAGTGGAACCACAGCCGGCAGATTCTGGAGATTCGCCTGATGGAGGCAGGGGGCGGCGTGAACCGGGAGGAAGCCGCGGGCGACCTGTTCAGCGAGCGGTTCTTGATCAAGCGTCCGCTGCTCCAGGCCATCGACGAGAGCCGGGAGAAAGCGCCAGTGCTGCTCATCGACGAGTTGGACCGGGCTGACGAGGAGTTTGAGGGCTTCCTGCTGGAACTTTTGGGCGATTACCAGATAACCATACCGGAGCTTGGCACCTACCGGGCCGTCCACCCGCCCATCGTGATCATCACGTCCAACCGCACCAGGGAGATTCACGACGCGTTGAAACGGCGCTGTCTC